>PBAX01000018.1 GCA_002716385.1 Phycisphaerae bacterium
AAGGAAGGCGTGGAAGCCCAGTCGGAAACCGTCTGGCGCCAGGCCGATCGCTACGAGGTCCCCCGCCTCTGCTTCATCAACAAGATGGACAAGATCGGAGCGGACTTCGAGTTCAGCTTCAACACGATCCGTGAGCGACTCTACGCCAACCCGATCGCGGTGCAGATCCCGATCGGTGCCGGCAATGAACTCGAGGGTCTCATCGACCTTCTCGAGATGAAGGCCTACTACTTCGACAGCTCCGAGATGGGTGCCGTCGTCGAGCAGCGTGACATTCCAGAGGACATGCAGGACATGGCGGAACTGTGGCGACACCAGCTCGTCGAGCAGGCCGCGGATCTCGATGACACCCTGACCGAGAAGTATCTCGAAGACGAAGCCTCCATCACTCGTGAGGAGATCATCGCAGCCCTTCGAATCGGAACACTCGCCCGGAAGTGCTGCCCAACCTTCTGCGGTGCCGCACTTCAGAACATCGGTATCCAGCGACTTCTCAACGGCGTCATCGATTTCCTTCCAAATCCGACCGAAGTACCGGAGGTGGAAGGCGTCGATCCGAAGGATCCCGACCAGAAGCTGACAAGAGCACATACCGCGGACGCCCCCTTCTCAGCGCTCGTCTTCAAGGTCGTCAGCGACACCCATGGTGACCTGACATACGCCCGCATCTACTCGGGCACGCTCCCGAAGGGGTCAAGAGTCCTCAATCCGGTGAATGGTAAGCGGGAAAACGTATCCCGAATCTTCGAGATGCACGCGAAGGATCGAATCTCCCTTGATGAAGCTGTTGCCGGACAGATCGTCGCTTTGATCGGGCTGAAGCAGTCCATCACAGGTGACACGTTGTGCTCAACGGACGATCCAATCGTCCTCGAGCGAATGACCTTCCCTGATCCCGTCATCTCCATGTCCATCGAGCCACTGACGACCGAGGACAAGAAGAAGCTCGCCGAAGCACTTGGAACCATCATGCGAGAGGATCCGTCCTTCCGTTCCAAGTTCAACGATGAGACCGGCGAGACCATCATCAGCGGAATGGGCGAACTCCATCTCGAGATCGTCAAGAACAAGCTTGTCCGTGACATGAACATCGGCGTGAACGTAGGTACCCCGCGAGTGAGCTATCGCGAGACGATCATGGGCCCCGCCGATGCCGTCCGCGGAAAGTTCGTCAAGCAGAGTGGTGGACGAGGCCAGTTCGGTAACGTCGTCATCAATGTCCGTCCAATGACTCCCGAAGAGGCCAAGGCCGAGGAGCTGGATCTCAAGGATGGCATCGCATTCATCGACAAGATCTCCCAGGGTGTCATTCCTCGTGAATACATCCCTTCGGTGGAAGTCGGCGTCCGTCAGGCCGCTGGATCAGGCATTCTCGGTGGATATCCGATGGTGAATGTCTGTGTCGAACTCATCGACGGTTCCTATCACGAGGTCGACTCCAGTCAGATCGCCTTCGAACAGGCTGGTGCACTGGCATTCCGAGAAGCCTGCACCGAAGCAGGCCTGGCTCTCCTCGAACCAATCATGAATGTCACCATCACCACGCCCGATGAATTCTTCGGGTCGTTGACCGGTGACATTGCCAGTCGTCGAGGCCAGATCGGCGACTCGGAAATCCGCTCGAATGTTCGGGTCATCTCCGCAGAGGTCCCACTCTCCGAGATGTTCGGCTACACCACCGTGTTGCGAGGTCTCACCCAGGGGCGGGCCAGCAGCACCATGGAACCGGCCAACTACCAGATGATGCCTGCCAAGCTTCGCGATGAAGTTCTGGCTCGCTGATATCAAGCTGTCCGCCCTGTAGGGGCATCCCACGAAACTCCAAGCGTGGACCTGTGATAGGGTCCACGCTTGTTTTATGGAATGAACCCAATGACTGCTTCCGACACAGACACTCGGCTACTGGACCTGGCGGTTCGATCCGCCCTTCGAGGGCACGGTCTTGTCGAACCGAATCCGATGGTTGGTTGCGTCATCAGCGATTCCATGGGCACGATTCTCGCAGCAGCCCACCACGAACGCTTCGGCGAACCCCATGCGGAGGTGCTCGCCGTTGAAAGAGCCGGTGATTCGGCTCGTGGCTCGACCGTGCATGTCACGCTTGAACCCTGCAACCACCATGGAAAGACCCCACCATGCGTCGAGACTTTGATAAGAGCCGGGGTGCGTGAAGTTGTCGTGGGTGCGAAGGATCCTAATCCTCAGGCCTGTGGTGGAATGAACACACTGCGTGAGGCCGGTATCGAAACCCGCTGCGTGAATCATTCTGGATCAAAGGCTCTCCTTTCCCCGTTTCGGACCAGACTTGAGGAGTCAAGACCCTGGGTCACCGTCAAATGGGCCCAGTCTCTGGATGGTCGGATCGCGACTCGGACAGGCGACAGCAAGTGGATCAGCAGCCCACTGAGTCGTCTGATGGTGCACCGTGAACGAGGTCGTGTGGATGCGATCATGACCGGCATCGGCACCGTGCTGATGGACGATCCGAGATTGACCGCCAGAGGTGTCTCCATTCGAAGGGTCGCGACACGAATCGTGATCGATCGATCACTGAGAACACCTCTGGATTCCGCACTCATCAAGACTATTGGCGAAGCACCCCTTCTGATCGTGACCAGCAGGGAATCGCTGAATACGTCCAAAGCGGACTCCCTGAAATCGCGTGGCGTTCGGCTGATCGGCCGTGATCTGGTGGATGATCGGTTCGATCTCTCCTCCCTTCTACGTGACCTTCATGCAGAACATGACATCGCGACCATTCTGGTGGAAGCTGGAACGGGCCTGATGAGCAGTCTCGTGAGAGCCGATTGTGTCGATGAACTCGCTATCTTCACTGCACCGCAAACCATGGATGATCCTGAGGGATATCCACCGCTAGAGCCAGACGCCGCTGAAAAGGTGGCAACGGAACTGAGGGAGTCGACCTCAAGACTCTATCGACGCGAACTGGACGAGCTTGTCCTCTGTCGGATGCATTCCTGATCGATCAGGGCTCCCGACTTCGCAGACCCCAGTCTCGATCCTCCAGTGGCACCGTCAGCAACGTGGGATGAATCCGAATCACGGAATCGCCATTCTCCAGACCCCAACGACTGCCGTCCGCCTCAGTCTCCCTAAGAACACGAACTGTATCCAGAGGCCTCTTGTCATAACCAAGAAGCGTGATGGTGCCCACTTCGAGATCGCGTGGATACTCATCGAGAATGGCGACCTCGGCACCCGGAATCTCGGTCAACAACTCGATCAGAGCATCTACACGATCCGCCGGGACCTCTGCATCCTCATGTGATCTGGCGATCCAGCGATCAAGATCCCGCTGCAGTTCAATTTCCTGGCCCGGCGATCGGATGACGATTGACTTGATGCTTGATGAGGATATGCCGGTGGCTCGCGGATCCACAAGACGGATGGGATCCTCGAGCATGGCCGCAAGAACCTTGGCCTCAATCCTGATGACTGAAGGGATTCCCTCGATCATGGCATATCGGTCCTGCGTCCGGCCTCCGACACGATCTCCAATCAGCAGTCGACGCGTCGTATCATCCTTCTCCACGATCTCTATCACAGCCAATGGCTCGTCCAGCCCAAATGCCGAAAGCGACTCCGGCTGATCCAGCATGACCCCCATCGCGTTCGCACGAGCCAGCTCGACCACATAGGCTCCCATGGCCTCCTCATCGGTACGTGTGCTCATCGGTGATTCAAAGACCCATTTGCGTCCGGATCGCTCGAGTATCAGTTCCTGATCCCCAACGACCCTTCTGATTCGAAGACCTTCGATGTCGAACCCGGGAAACAGAAGTGGTTCACGCCAGGTCGTGGGATCCGAGTCGAGCACGGATGAATGAAGCGACTGGTTGATCACGAGCACGGACGGATCATCGTCCATCTGGAGATACCCTCGCCCCGCCACACCCCGTCTTCCAAAGCGGAACCGACGGCGTCCGCCATCCCAGCCGAAGGTCAGCGTGGCATCCGGGAAATCAAGATTCAGGGATTCAAGCGACAGTTCCTCATCCGGCGTGAAACGGTCGACAACCTGCACATCTGCGGCCCGTTCCGCTAC
Source organism: Phycisphaerae bacterium (assembly GCA_002716385.1). Classification (GTDB taxonomy): domain Bacteria; phylum Planctomycetota; class Phycisphaerae; order Phycisphaerales; family SM1A02; genus UBA1668. Next base: position 4,067 of record PBAX01000018.1, read on the forward strand.
CGACATCAGATTACGGCCTTCGATCTGAGCTCGAAAAGGTTCCTCCTGCCACCACTCATCTCCATCACGGGTGAACACCCATCGGCCATCTGCACGATCAAGTTCAATCCTGTTGAAATCTGCCATCGGAAAAGATGATCGATCCAGAAGCGGCCCGCCATCACCGACCTCGCGGATGACAGAATCTGTTTCGAGAGTGAAAATCGCAGCCAGAGCCAGACAGATGGCAACGACGAGCATCAGGATGGTTCCTCTCCACGCCATATCAGCTCCGCCTCACAATCCAGATTCCAATCCCAACCAATGCTATGAAGCCGGGGATCCCTAGCAGAAGAATCCACAACCAGAGCGATCGTGTCCCATCGCCGATGCTTCCCAACCTCGCCACTTCTTGGCTTAGAGGGCCAGACGCGATACGTTCATCCAGTCCACTGAGCCACGCTGCTCCGGAAAGCAGCAGCTCATGATTCCCCGGATAGAGGAGTGCATATCGTTCGCCACCAGCAGGCATCACCATGTCGGCGACGTAGTTGAGCATCCATCCACCGGAACCAACCACCAGCACACGTTGGCGACTCCCATCCACGGGTGAACGACGATCGACCAGACCAATCAGTGGAATGGGTTCGGCCTGAGCTGGCTGATCGCCTCGGGCAGCAAGCTGCTGGGACTGCGGCGACCATTCGGATTCGATCCAACGACGACCCGAAGGGGGCACCGTGGCGATCAGTTCCACACTCGATTGGGACTCCGGCGTACCTCTGGCCAGCGGCACAGCAAGAGGGAGTGCCAGAGATTGCCCGTGAAGCGCGGCGGCGATCGGATTCGGCTCGATGAACTCGGTCAGCACCTGAACCATCTGCACCTGAGACTCGCCATCAGCACCTCGCGATGACTCGCATATCACTTCGCCTGTACGCACATCGATCCCAAGTGGACTCACAAGTTGCGCCCATGGATCGCGCTGACCGTAGCGTGGGAGCAGACTCGGATAGAGACTCAGAAGAACCGACTCACCTTCGGCAATCAGATCCGAGGTGACACGAAGAAGCTCCTGCTCACCCTCCGATGGCTTCAGGCCAGTGCGACGAGCGGGTGCAATGATGATCCAGCAGGCAGGCGAGTCCGGAGAAATCCGGGGCTTCTGCTCAGTTGAAACCGACCATTCGAGTACGTCCATTCTGGAGGCTTCAAGCATGGCAGCGGCACCGGAGACGTCGATGTTCTGCGAATCCACCTGCAGCACCGATGTCTCACGATCATGGACGAAGATGACGACGGGATCCACTCCGTCAACCAACGAACGTATGGCGGATGAAAGCAGCTGCTCACCGCGGAACCGGCGATCGAAAGTGACTCGTTCACCTGATCCGCTGACCATACCAGAGAACAACTGTCCTGCCGGCACGACGGCGGCCCTGTCCGGACTGAGAAGTATCGCAGCCTCACCTGACTGCAGATGCCGACTGATCAACGACAGCTCCATCTCCGGAAGCCGCTTGAGTCGGTCCGCTGCAATGGAGAGTCTGGATGCCTCAACAAGAAAATCCTCGCTCAAGGCCGCAGACTGGACATTGCCGACGTTCGCCATCAGTCTTGCCGTGTCGTCAACTTCCTCAGCCCATTGGGTGAGGGCCTGCATGAGGATTGTTGAAGCACGCGTGAAGTCCGGCAATGGTCTCGAATCATCGACTCGCAACGCCTTCTCCACCTCCTTGAGGATGAGCTGGCCCTGACTGGCAAGCAGCGACAAGGCACCTGCACGTGTCGAGAGATCCACCGCCATTGCATCGGAGGACGAACCACCGATGTCCGCCAGTTTGCCGGCGTTTTCTTCGGCAAACCGAATCAATCCGGAGAACTCGCCGACTGCCCTTGAAATGGCGGTTTCATAGAGATCTATCTCCTCCTGATATCGCCCCCGGATAGCCAGAAGCAGCGATTCGTAGGCTCTTAGTGACTCCGGTCGTGTGGGATCAATTCTCTGAACCGCCAGCACATCATTGGTCTGATTGAATCTTGCGAGAACTTCATCGACCTGTCTGACAGTAGCAGGATCGGCCTGCGACTCGACCAAAACTATGGATACTTGCCAATCACCATCGAGACCATCTAGAAGATCAATCGTCTGTTCGCTCAATGAATAGGAACGTGACTTGGTCGCATCCACACGCCAGCGGAGCCAGGCGTCCGCCGATATGACCGAGACCGCCACCGCAGCGATGATGGCCGCCAGTATGAAGAGAAACGTCGAGATGATCGCTGAACGTCCCGTCATCAACGCCGTCTCCGAAGTTCAAGCAGTGCCGTCGAGATCATGAGGAACATCACGATTCCCGAGAGGAAGTAGACGATATTTGCCGTATCGATCAGTCCAGTGGTGAAATCCTGAAGGCGACTGTAGGGCTCGATCGCAAAGAGGAGGTCCCCCAGCTCAGGCCCCAGAAGATCAGCACCCACTCTGGCGAGTCCCACCAAAATCCAGAAGAAGACCGTCAGTAGGAAGGCGATGGTCTGGGAGCCCGCGATCGTCGAGGCGAGGATGCCGCTGCCGAGATACAGACCACCCATGCAGACCACGCCTAGGTAGCCACTAAAGATCTCGCCCGGATCGGGACGTCCATAGATTTCAAGAAGCATGATGCATGGCGTGGTCAGGAGCAGCAGCACCAGCAGAAAACCGAATGAGGCGATGTACTTGCCGCAGACGATCCCCCACATGCTCGGTGGCGACGCCACAAGCAGTTCCCATGTCCCCTGTCGTCTCTCCTCGCAGATGCTTCGCATGGTTAGGGCCGGGCATATGAACAGAAGAAGCAACGCATCGAAATCAAGCAGATTGCTCAGGGTTGCCGGCTGCCCCGAGAGAAAGACCTGCCTCATAAAGACGATTCCGGATATCAGGGCAAAGAGCGAGGCGACGACATAGCCTGCCGGCGAATAGAACAACGCCTTGAAGTCACGCTGCGCGATGGTATAGATGCCACTCATGCGGACTGCTCCACGCATCCATCCATCGACTTGGACAAGAGTGACCGAAACACCTCGTCAAGACCATGCAGCCGTGAATGCACCTCGCGAACACGACCTCCCTTCGAGACGATGGAAGACACGATCGAGGATCGAGGGTCATGCCCTGGCTTGAATTCAACGACCAGTTGCTCCCAGCCATCGCGTTCGGAACGGTGATTCACGGCGGCAACACCCTCGATCGCCATGATCAACTCGATCGCATTCCCAAGATCCGTCTCGAGATCGCAACAGGACACGGCCCCACCGCGAACGTCCTCGACAGAACCACTGGCCAGAATCTGGCCACCGGCGATCATCACGATGGAGTCGCAGACCGCCTCGACTTCCGGAAGTATGTGGGTCGAAAGAAGAATGGCTCGATCCTCGGACAGAGATCTGATCAACGATCGGATCATGTCGATCTGAGTCGGATCGAGACCAGAGGTCGGCTCATCGAGAATCAGGACTCTCGGATCATGAAGCAGAGCCGCCGCCAGCGCGACACGCTGCCTGTATCCCTTTGAAAGCTGACCAATGATCCTCCGACGCACCTTTCCAAGGCCACACTGATCAACGGCCCGGTCTATCGCTGATCTGTACTGAGGGACACGGTAGAGCCCTGCTCGAAATCGCAGATACTCACTGACACGCATCTCGGGGTAGACCGGTGCCGATTCGGGAAGATAGCCGACCATCGCTCTGGCATGCTCGGGATGGGCCGTCACATCGATGTCATGTATCCATGCTCGACCACTTGAAGGGGTGAGAACACCACAGAGCATTCTCATGGTGGTTGTCTTGCCTGCTCCGTTTGGGCCCAGAAAGCCCGTCACACTGCCCTTGGCCACCTCGAGATTGACCCGATCAACGGCCACCAGATCACCGAACCGCCTTGTGAGATCTTCTGCTCGAATCATCAGGCAGATTCTCGTAATTCAATTGGCTGGGATCGGATCATGGGATGCTCTTCTTGGATCCTCAGGCGGAGACAAATGAGGATTCATGGGTTTGTTTGCCGATTGTAAAGGGATCGTCGGGATCCGGTCGATCCCGCAGCACGGATGGAACTCGTAGCAAGGCGCATTCAGGACTTGCCGATGGTTGGAAAAGGGATAGGCTTCCAGTAGTAAGCACGTTTGAGGGGGCTGCCAATGGGGCGGACCGAGTCACGATTCTTCATCGTCGTACCAGCCAGTATGACCAACACCAGCGATGAGCGGGTCGTGATCACCTCGGATTTGGCCTCTGCCCGTCAGCAGTGCGACCATGGTCAGGGCGACCTGATTCTGGACCTCTCGGACAACCTCCCCATCGATCTACTGAAGCATGTCGGACATGCCATGGTCCTGATCGATCAGGCTGGACAGGTCCGATGGGGCGACCAGCGATTCCAGGAATTTCCCGATGAGATCCGGGAATCGATTATTCAGGGTCTTCAGCAGGATGCCAGCCAGGACATCATTCAGGACGGAGCGGTCACAGTGGAGGGCCGTTCCTTCTACCGGCTCACGGCCCGACCTGAATCATCCACCGACGCCCTCGTCGTGCTCATCGAGATCACATGGATGCAACAGCAGCGAGATCGAAGAGCCGCCCTGCGATCCGCCGGGCTGGCGATCCGTGATCTTGATAGGAAGATCGTCTCGGACCTAACGGTCGCAGATCGTCTTCGAATGCTCGAGGATCGAATCGTCAAATGCATCCATGAGGAGTTGTCCTTCGACAACTTCGAGATCCGTCTGCTTGATCAGACCACCCAGAAGCTAGAACTCGTCATCGCCAAGAACCTCACCCCGTTGAAGATCGGCGAGGTCATTCATCTTGGTGAAGTGGGCAACGGCATTTCAGGCTGGGTCGCGGCGACTGGCAAATCCTACATCTGTCCGGATGTCGCATCCGACCCTCGCTACAGGGAAGGCCTTGATGATGCGGCCAGTTCCCTGACCGTTCCACTGAAGATGCAGGATCAGGTCATCGGTGTACTCAATGTCGAATCGCTGTCCGCCAACGCCTTCGACCAGGACGATCTCGAACTGGCTGAAATCCTCGCCCATTACATCGCCGATGCGATGCATATGCTGGATCTTCTGGTCGTCGAACGGTTCACGACCAGGGAACAGGCGACCAGAAGCGTACTGAGTGAACTGGATGCTCCCTTCGAGGAGCTGAATGAGATCTCGAAGGCACTCCGTGGCATCAATCCGGATGAACCCTCGTTTCAGGCGATCGTCGACCGCCTCGTGACCGCCGCCTCCAGCATGAAGTCACGCGTGGAGGCCTGCATGAGTGGACCACGCTCGATTCTCGATGCGGAACACGAGCTCAAGCGGCTTCAGGTGGACGAACAACTCTCCGGACTGCATGTGATGGTCACCGATGACGAACCCCGTATCCGCGAAGAGATGTCAAGGATCCTCTCGCAGGTGGGATGTCGAATCACGTTGTGCGAGAACGGACGCGAGGCCATTGACGCCTTCCAGCGAATCAAGCAGGAGGAGGCAACGATTGATCTGGTGGTCACCGACATCAAGCTTCCTGATCTGAACGGATACGAGATCTTTTCAGGCGCACGGAACTCCTTCCCGGAAGTGCCGGTGATCCTGATGACGGGCTTCGGGTACGACCCGAGCCATTCGATCGTTCGAGCCTCGCAGGAAGGCGTTTCAGCTGTGCTGTTCAAGCCATTCCGGACCGGACAACTCCTCGAAGCGATCAAGAGTGCCGTGCAGGTCACGAACTAGAAGGACTGAAGATTGCCTTCAGCAGACGCTCATCGCGGAACTCATCACGTTCAATCGCGGCCGTCTCCACGGACTTCAGCTTCTGGACCATTTCAAGCACTGACAGGGAATGGGATGGATCGATCTCGAGTACAAGGAGACCACCCGGAGCCATGTGGGGCTCCACCTCCATCACAAGCGGCCTTATGAGATCAAGCCCGTCCGCCCCGCCACGCAGTGCTGTTTCAGGTTCGTGCTCACGTACATTCGCATCCAACCCCGACCAGTCGGTATCTGGTATGTATGGAAGATTGGCAGAGATGACGTCGAACATCTCACCAGCTTGCAGCGGTTCAAGCAGTGAACCCGCGCGAAACTCGACTCGCTCCTTCACTTCGTGATCACTGGCATTGGCACGAGCGAGTTCCAGCGCACCGCCGACGATGTCGGTCGCGACAACAGTTGATCCGGGAATCTGTCTGGCAAGTGTTATGGCGATGCAGCCGGAGCCCGTTCCGATATCGGCGATTCTCAGATCAGGTCGCTCACCGGAAATCCCGGATCGGCCACGATGCCAGTCCAGCACGATCTGGACGAGGGATTCGGTCGCAGTCCTAGGAATCAGCGTCGAACCGTCGACCTTGAAGGTACGGCCGAAGAAATCGGCCTTCCCAACGAGATGCTGGACGGGCTCGTGCGACGCCGCCCTCGATACCAGACTCCTGAGCTGATCACGTTCAGATTCGGTGGCTGGACGCTCAGGATCCGTATACAGATCAATATCGGTCCCACCAACGACATGAACCAGCAGCATTCTGGCCACCAATGTCGGGTTGTGGACACCCTGTCGCTCGAGATGGCGTTCAATCCACTCCAGCAGACGTCGTGTCGTCCAGGCGTCATCTCGAATTGGCTTCACTTCATGCACGATCTGATTGTACTGCTCAATCAATACCCGTCATGCATGCTCGGATACAATAAGCTTCGTCGAAAACGGCCACTGTCCACAAGGGAGATCACGTTCATGCGGGTGCTGATGCTTGGGTGGGAATTCCCCCCGTTCATCACAGGGGGGCTGGGAACAGCCTGCTATGGACTCACACGGGCACTGGACAACCAGGGTGTCGAGGTCCTCTTTGTACTTCCCGGTCGAACGGATCCTGAAGCGGTCAGTCATCTGCGACTGGTCAGCCCCGACATGCAGACTCCGGAATCCAGCAAGGCGACACCCGCTCAGCCCGAAGAGATCGTGGAAACAGTGGAGGTCACCGAGAAGATCGCCACATCGGCACCTGATGTCGTGCTGCCCGATCACTATCAGGAAGGCGAATGGACCGAATTCCAGAACACCCGTTTCGTCCGGATTCCCACGCCGCTGACGCACCCCTATCAGACCTCCGTCGATGATCAGGTCGTCGGGCTTCAGGGCACCCAGTTTCGACAGGAGCCGGGCATGATGATTCCAGGTCATCGAATCCCAGGCGTGCCCATCGAGAACGAGGTCACCAAAGAGAAGCGAATCATCAATGGAGATCTCGATATCTCCGATGACGAGCTGGATGACTCCGAAACCCCCGCTTCCTCTGGTGACGGCGATTACGGCGGCAACCTGATGGATCAGGTCGAAGCCTACGCGCGATTCGCGACACGAGCCGCAGCCAAGGAGGAATTCGATGTCATTCATGCCCATGACTGGATGACGTTTCCAGCAGGATTGATGCTCGCCAGACGAACGGGACGGCCACTGGTCGTCCACGTGCATTCCACCGAATTCGATCGCTCCGGCGAAAACGTCAACCAGCAGGTCTACGACATCGAGAGACGAGGAATGCATGGGGCCATCAAGGTCATCACAGTCAGTCGACTCACCAAGAACATCGCGACCACTCGTTACGGCATATCGCCCAACAAGGTATCGGTCGTCTACAACGGGATCAATCTCGATCCAGTTGCCAGTGGCATGACACCAATCGGCCGCCGGGAGAAGATCGTGCTATACATGGGCAGAATCACATTCCAGAAGGGCCCTGAGTACTTCATCCGTTCGGCTGCAAGAGTTCTTCAGGTCATGAAGAACGTCCGCTTCGTGATCGCTGGTTCTGGTGACATGTACAAACGCTGCATCGAGCTAGCCGCGGAACTGGGCATCGGACACAAGATCCTCTTCACGGGCTTCCTTCGCGGGAAGGATATCGATCGCGTGTTCTCGATGGCCAACCTCTACGTCATGCCATCGGTTTCAGAGCCGTTTGGAATCGCCCCGCTCGAGGCGCTCAGCCATGATGTTCCGGCCCTGATTTCCAAGTCATCAGGAGTGAGTGAAGTCCTGACCCATGCATTGAAGGTCGACTTCTGGGACACCGAGGCCATGGCCGACAAGATCGTCGCCGTCCTGAAACACCCCCCATTGAGCCAGACACTTCGCCGACATGCCGCCATCGAGGTTCGCCAGCTGACCTGGGAGGGTGCCGCCGCCAACTGCCGGCGTGTCTATGAAGAAGCCATCCAATCCCTCGGCATGCCTCTGCAGAGCCCGTGACCCATCGAAGGATCGCGATGGACGGGTATACTTCAGGACCCCTTTGGGCGATTGATCGCCCTCTTTCGAGGACATCAGGACCATGTCGATCTTCAAGCGCAAGAAACGCGGCTCAGCCGAGGTTGCTTCATCAGCCCACCATGGACAGGGATATCACGATGAAGCCCTGGAACAACGCATTCTGGAGATAGGCGCCGGTCTGCTTGAGGATGCCCAGAAGGAACGCAGTGGAGTCCTCTCCTCCGCCTTCTGGTCCGACAAGCTCATGAACTGGGCCATGAAGGACGAAGGATTCAAGGTCCAACTCTTCCGATTCATCGATACCTTCCCCACTCTGAAGACACCGGCACAGGTCCATTCACATCTGATGGATTACCTGGAGCAACCGGGCGTCACGCTGCCCTCGGGCATGGGCATGGGACTCAAGGCCGGCGGCATCATGAAGAAGACGCTGTCCAAGACCATCAGTTCCCAGATCGAATCGATGGCCAGTCGCTTCATCGCCGGAACGGATGCGGAATCCGCCCTGCCACAGATCAGATCACTGTGGAATCAGAAGATGGCCTTCTCAGTCGATCTTCTGGGAGAGGCCTGTGTCAGTGATGAAGAGGCTGCTGCCTATCAGGCCCGCTACATGGATCTTGTCGAGCACCTTCCCGAGGAAGTGTCATCCTGGCCCGACAACCCTGTGCTCGACAAAGACCATCTCGGACCGATCCCCCGCACGAACGTGTCCATAAAGATCAGTTCGCTGTATGCCAGAACCGATCCAATCGACCACGCCGGATCGCTTGATGGCCTCGTGAAATCTCTTGCACCGATTCTAATGTGCGCCGGCGAGAACAATGTCCTTGTCAATTTCGACATGGAACATGAAGCCCTCAAGGATCTGACCCTCGATCTGTTCATGCGTTGCTGCGAGGAATACGACTTCACGGCGGGACTGGCAATGCAGGCCTATCTCAGATCCGGCGATGACGATGCCCGAAGAATCATCGAGTGGTCCAAGCGAACCGGAAAGCAGGTCACCGTGAGACTGGTTAAGGGCGCGTATTGGGACGAGGAGACCATTCGGGCGGAGATGGAAGGCTGGCCGATCCCGGTCTGGAGTCGGAAATCCGACACCGATGCCTGCTTCGAGAGAATGGCTGACCAGTTCCTGCGTCAGGTACCAAGAACACCTGAAGAAGGCGGCGTGAAACTGGCCGTGGGCTCGCACAATCTCAGATCGATTGCCTGTTGTCTGGCGATTGCCGAACGGGAATCGCTTCCACCGGAAGCGCTCGAATTCCAGATGCTGCATGGAATGGCGGACGGCATGAAGGCCGTGATGACCAACCGTGGCCATCGACTCCGGGAATACGTTCCTGTCGGGGAGATGATTCCCGGCATGGCCTACCTGGTCAGAAGACTACTGGAGAATACCTCGAACGAATCATGGCTTCGTGGCAGTCATGACGAGGCGTTGTCAGCTGATGTCCTTATGGAATCGCCGCACAAGTCCTTTGATGAGGACCCCGGTGTGGCACGTATTGAAAATCAGGCCGAACGTCATGGCCTGTCATGCAGCCATCCCGAGATCGCCCAGGGCCGCCCATTCTTCACCGAACCGCTTCACGACTTCTCCCATGCGAGCCAACGTGCTGCCTTCGAAAAGGCCATCAAGTCGGCCAGCGTTCCCGATGTCGCCAATGATGCCTCGGTGGAGGATGCGAACAAGGCACTGGATCAGGCGGTCAGCGCCTTCCCCGGATGGCGTGATGAAGAACCCGCCAGACGATCACAGATGCTCATGGAGGCTGCGGCGAAGATGCGTCTTCGCCGAGACGAACTTGCCGGAATCATCATCCGTGAATCAGGCAAGGTCTGGAGAGAGGCGGATGCCGATGTCTGCGAGGCCATCGATTTCTGCGAATACTACGCACGCGAGGCGATGAACCTCTTCGAACACAACCGTCTGGGCGTCTTCGTGGGAGAACACGATTCGGAGTTCCACGAGCCCAGAGGTGTCGCGGTCGTCATCAGCCCCTGGAATTTCCCACTGGCCATCGCCTGTGGCATGACCGTTGCGGCGTTAGTCACCGGCAATACCGTCATCCTGAAACCTGCCGAACAGACGCCCGGCATCGCGAAGATCCTCGTCGACATCCTCCATCAGTCCGGTATCCCGAAACAGGTTCTCCAGTTCCTTCCCGGGGAGGGTGAAGTGGTCGGCGCGTATCTGGTCCGCGACCCACGGACTTCCATGATCGCCTTCACCGGCTCGAAGGCCGTGGGCCTCGACATCGTCTCTGCCGCCGGCTCGACGCCGTCCGAGCAACCCTTTGTAAAACGGGTCGTATGCGAAATGGGTGGCAAGAACGCCATCATCATCGATGCCTCGGCCGATCTCGATGAAGCCGTCCTCGCCGTCCGGCAGAGTGCCTTTGGATTCCAGGGACAGAAATGTTCGGCCTGCAGCCGTGTCATCGTCGTGGAGTCGGCGGCCGAGACCTTCGCCCATCGTCTCGAGGAATCCATACGTTCCCTCGCGATCGGCGATCCGCTTGAACCAGGAACCGACATCGGCCCGGTCATTGATCAGGAGGCTGCCGACAAGATCAGATCCTACATCGAGATCGGCAAGCAGGAGGGAACACTTGCAGTCGGTCTGGAGGTCCCTGATGGACTCGAGGAGAAGGTCGGCAAGTCCTTCATCGCCCCCCACTTCTTCACCGGCATCAAACCGACGGATCGGCTTGCTCGCGAGGAGATCTTCGGTCCGGTGCTCGCGATGATCGTGGTGAAGGATCTCGATGAGGCACTCGAGGTGGCCAACGGCACCGAATACAAGCTCACGGGTGGCATCTTCAGTCGTATGCCCTCGCACATCGAACGGGCTCGACATGAGTACCGTGTCGGAAATCTGTACATCAACAGGAACTGCACAGGCGCATTGGTCGGCCGACAGCCATTCGGCGGTTTCGGCATGTCGGGAATCGGCTCGAAGGCCGGCGGACGCGCGTATCTTGAACAGTTCGTCGTGCCACGTGTCGTCTGCGAGAACACGATGCGTCGAGGCTTCGCCCCGGGACTGTGATTCGATCGCAATGCATCAACATTCCATCGATCGATACTGGATCGCCTCGACGACGTCCGGAATCTCGACGTGGTCATGACCATCGATGTCGGCGATTGTCCGGGCGACTCGTCTGATTCGATTCCATGCACGGGCACTCATGCCCAGCTCGTGTATCGACTCCTCCAGGCAATCCAGCGATTCGGATCTGAAGCGTGCGATCGTATCGAGCGCCTGGCCATCGAGCATTCCATTGAGACGCCCTCCCTGCCGCTCATCCATTCGTCTACGAGCAGCTTTCACCATGCCAGCCATCTTCCTGGTGGACATTCCCTTCTTCGCTCGACGAAGACTGGCAATCGGAACGCTGCAAACCTCGACATGCAGATCCAGTCGATCGAGTAGCGGCGCCGAGATCTTCATCAGGGCATCGTCACTTCGACGCATGGCTCTGCGACCATCGCGTGTGGGATTCATCGCCGCGATCAGAAGACATCGGGCCGGATACCGGACTGATCCGGACGCTCTCGCAATGGTCACCGCATGTTCTTCCAATGGCTGACGCAGCGTCTCGAGGACCGATCTTGGAAACTCGGGCAGTTCATCCAGAAATAGAATGCCGTTATGCGCAAGGGAAATCTCACCTGGACGCGGATGACTTCCTCCTCCGATCACCGCAGCCGCGGTACATGAATGATGAGGGCTGCGGAACGGCGGCCGTCTGCTGATCGACTCCTCTTCGGGCCATCCCATGCATGAACGAATCTGTATCACTTCCTTGAATTCCCGATCGTTCAGTGGGGGAAGTATTCCAGGCAGACACCCAGCAAGCATTGATTTACCGGTTCCAGGCGGACCAAGCATGATCATGTTGTGCCAACCAGCAGCGGCCACGAGCAAGGCACGCTTGACTTGTTCCTGTGCGAATACCTCGACAAAATCTCGATCGTCCATGTTTTCGGGAATGGATTCGGATTGAACAAGCGCGAGCTCATGTCCGCCATTCATCCATGCCACGGCTTCACCAAGCGAATGGACCGCCAGTACCGACGCATCCGATACGATCGAGGCCTCCTGCATGTTGCCTGTGGGCACGAGGATCGCTCGAGCCTTGGCCTGATGACCAAGCAAGACCATGGAGGTCGTCCCGCGAATACCTCGAACCGTTCCGTCCAGCGCCAGTTCTCCCGCCATGAGGATGTCCGCGGTACGGATGGAAGTCGGCGGCTCGATCGTGCGACCAGCCATCAGGACCGCAACAGCGATCGGAAGGTCGTACATGGGACCTTCCTTTCTGACGTTTGCCGGTGCGAGATTGATGGTCAGATGACCATCAGGCCACTGGTATCCACTGTTCAGAACCGCCGCTCTGACACGCTCGATCGATTCACGAACCGCCGTATCGGGCAATCCGACAATCGTTGTCCCTGAGAGCTGTCCACGAGCAATGGACACCTCAACCTGACAAGGTCTGGCAGAGATACCCTCGAGCACGAAACTTGGGATGGAACAGAGCAAGCAGAGTCCTCCATGACGTCCGGAGACGGACGTCGGGCGGTGGCCTCTAGTCGTCTTCCAGTTCCAGTTCCTGGATCACCAACGATCCGATCGCCTCTCCAACCTTGTCTTCCTCCTGAATGACGAGGTCCGCTCCGGCCGCTTCAAGTCGAGGCGCATGGATGTTGTACCGGCATCGGACGATGACTCGACAGTCAGGTGCGGAACTTCTGATCTGTTCTACGACCATGGTGGCCGCATCGGGATCCGGAACCGTGATGACGACGACGCGAGCATGCTTGATGCCGGCTTCCTTGAGGATCTCCGGGCGTGAGGCGTTGCCGAGCACCGCATGCATGCCCAGCCTGCCGACCAGTTGGACAGTGGCCGGATTCGCTTCGATGACCACCGTATCGACACCGTGCTCGACGAGGTCCCTCAGAACCGACCGGCCGGCCGGTCCGGCACCGATCACGATGGTGTGCCCCGAAAGATCGACACCGATGTCACCACGAGAAATCGCTCCATCACCATGTTGCAGTCGATCGATAAACTTCACGATCCAGCGAGCTCGACCGACGAGCAACGGGACCAGCATCAAGGTGATCAACGAGGAAGAGGTGAGAACCTGAAACGTGAACGTGTCCAGAAGCCCGTTCCCTCTCGCGACCGCACCGATGACGAATGAGAATTCACCCATCTGGGCAAGACACGCTCCAACGGCCACGGCTACGGGCAAGGTGCCACCAGTGAAGCGGATGACGACCGTGGCGATGAACGCCTTGAAGACGATGATTCCAAGCGAAACACTCAGCACCAGAGGAAGATGCCAGCCCTCGAGCAGCCAGGGCAGATCAGCCAACATGCCGATGGAGGCGAAGAACAGCGTCAGGAAGACCGCCTTCAAGGTCGCGACATCCGAACGGATCTGTCGAGCAAATGCCGAATCCGCCAACACGAGTCCGGCCACGAAGGCACCGAGCGCCGGAGACAAGCCGAGACGCCAGGAGATCCAGGTCGCCAACAGGCAGGTGACGACCGCGAGAACCACGGGGAGATCACGATTGCCGGTGGCGGCCGATGACTTGAACAGACGAGGGATAAGCAAAATGCCCGCTGCGAATAGAACAACCGTGTAGACCACGATCTTTCCGGCAGCCTGACCGACTTCCCCCATCACCTCGTTGAAATCGGACGCATCCCCCAGAAACGTCACCATCAGGAGGAGCGGAACCAACGCGACATCCTGCACAATGAGGACGGCAAGAGAAAGTCGACCATGCTGCGAATCGATCTCGGAGCGTTCCGTCAGGACTCTGGCGACGGCAGCCGTACTGCTCAAGGTGATGATCGCGCCAACGGCCAGCGATGATGACCAGGACAAACCGAACAGCTTCGTGATCAACGCTCCCGCGAACAAGGTCCCCGCCACCTGGAGAATACCCGCACCGAGCCCTCTGCCACCGAAGGTTCTCAACTTGCTTCTGGAAATCTCCAGACCGATGGTGAAGAGAAGCAGAGCCACTCCGATTTCCGCGATGTGCTCGATCTTCTCGGGTTCACTGCTTATCCAACCGAATACGCCGGGACCCACGAGCATGCCCGCCACCATGCAACCGATGATGCTGCTGGCACCAAGCCGCTCGAACAGCATGCCGACCATGGCAGCTGCTGCCAGAAGCAGGACGACGTCACCCAGGATGTTCCAGGCTTCCACCGATCAGGCTCCATTCGGGATCGACTGCGAGTCCAACCCCTTTTCCAGATCACGAAGTGACTGATCACCGGTGCCCTTGGTCGGCCAACGGCCATTCGAACGAGCTCTCAGATCACGTCTCAGTTCCATTCGAAGATCATCCATCACCAACCGCAGATGGGACAGGGCGTCGTCACGCCCCATCTCGATCAACTTTGCCGGTGGAATCGGCTCTCCCAGGATGATCGACACTCGCCCCTTGAACTTCAGACCACTTCCTGGTGGCATCACGTCGAGGACTCCATCGACCGCCATGGGAACGATCGGGGCCCCACCACGCCGAATCAGGAGCCAGACACCCGGCTGCAATGGCTGCACCGGACCTTCAGTGCAGCGTTTTCCTTCGGGAAACAGCATCACCACGCCGTCGTCCCTGAGTTCCTTGACGGCTTCCTTCAGGCTCGAAGGCCCAGGATCCTCGAGGTCGACGAAGATCGTCTCGTACTTCGAAATGAACCACCCCAGCAGACGCGAATCGGATTTCAATGTCTTTCTGGCGAATGGACGAGCGCCACGCTCGTTGAGCATGATTCCACCGATCATCCCATCGAACATCGACTGGTGATTGCAGACAACGAGTGCGCCGCCGGTCTTTGGCAGGCGGTTCCGATGAAGCATCCTGTGGCCGTAGATGAGCCTCAGGGGAATCATCAATCCCCATGGAATCAGCGTCCAGAAGATGAACATATGGAGGCGGCCTTGCCTCTTGTTTCGTTTCTTGAAGCGATACCAGGGGATGAACCCGTTCATGACTCGCCCTGGGTCGTGTGCATGATTCGCTCGACATGGTCGGCCATGCAATCAACCACTTCCTCGAGAGTCAGATGCGTACTGTCAACCAGGATCGAACCTTCCGGCTGGACAAGCGGCGCCGTCGCTCGAGAGCGATCGATCTCGTCCCGACGACGTATGTCGGTTCGAATGGCATCGTCATCCACCTTGTCGCCGCGTCTGGCCATCTGGAGTGAACGTCTCTGAGTACGGATCTCTTCCTCGGCATCGAGGAAGAAACGGACGTCAGCATCCGGAAAGACGACGGATCCCTGATCACGACCTTCCGTCACAAGTCGGGGGCGTCGCTTGGCGACCGTACGCTGGACCTCATTGAGAACGGAACGGAGTTCAGGTTGCCTGGCGACGGGACTGACCACCGAACTCACATCCAGATCCCTGATCCTCGAGGAGACGTCACGATCCCCGATGTACATCGCGGGTGGGTCCTGAGTCCAGTCGAAACGGAGGTCCACATCTCTGGCAAGCGTCGCCAAGGCGGGACCATCCTCTGGATCGGTTCCGGTTTCCAGAGCCAGGACCGAAACGGCCCTGTAGAGCGAGCCGGTATCGAGACAATCCATGCCGAGTCGGTCTGCGAGCAGTCGGGCAACGGTGCTCTTGCCTGTTCCGGCCGGTCCATCAATCGTGATGATGCAGGATGAACTGGCCATCACTCGGCCTCGATGGCTGCCTGAAGTTCTTCACGCGCCTTGTCGACATCCTTCAGCGGATCCTTGCCGACGTATTCGATGGCGACCGTGCTGGCATACCCGACTTTCTTCAGTGTCTCGATCCCCGAGGTGAGGTTGATCCCCTTGTGTCCGGTCTTTCCGCGATAGGACTGGACCTGAAAGATCATCGCACCGGCATAAGGTGCCAGTTTTCTGAGATGCTCGATCTCCTGCTCGACGTCCGATCCCACGCCATAAGTGGGTAGAACACCGATCCGGAAACCACCGACCCGTTTGACCAGATCCGTTATGCCATCGGGTGTTCCCAGCAAGCCGGTGGTCGGGCGAAGCAGCAGGTTCAGCTCCAGGCGTTCGATGCTCGCCATCATGCCTCTGAGAACCGAAGTCGCCCGCTCCATCCCCTCCTCGCTGCCTACGTCGGCACATCGGATGGCAATGGAATTGCATCCAAGTCGATTGGCCGCGACCGCCAGACGCTCGATGCGACCAGCGGACTGTTGATCGACCTCCGGATCCATCGAGGAAAGATCGAGCAGTTCCTCGTCGGCCAGCACGAGGCAGGGACAGCCTGCCTTGTCCGCCCGATCCCGAAGTCGATCAAGCTCCCTGATCGACCAGCCAGAGAGGCTGGAGGCCTCCAGATAGAGCCCCCGCAACTGCAGGTGCTCCATGGCGAAGCGAGGAGCATCCAGAAGCGAATCAGGGCCCTTTTCAGGCTCATCGAAGAGTCCCACGAGGGACGAGGTTGAGAGTGTCAGTAGCAGGGTCATGGTGGTCCAAGGAGTCTACCGGATCGATACCCTCCTCGCTGACCGATCCATGCCATCCGAGCCCTGCTACCATGCCGTTTCAACAGACAGGAAGCCCAAACCATGAGCAGCCCATCCGATCGCCTGTATTCCGAAAGCCACGAGTGGTATCAGGTCGAGGGTGACACGGTCACCATCGGCATCACCCAGTACGCCGCCAATGAACTGACGGATATCACCTACGTGGAGATGCAGCCTGCCGGCTCGTCGATCAATACCAGCGATTCCGTCGGTGAGGTCGAATCCGTCAAGACAACAAGCGATGTCTTCTGTCCATTCAACGGCGAAGTCACGGAAGTGAACGCCGCTGCGGCAGATGATCCCGCCCTGCTCAACTCAGACCCCTACGGTCAGGGCTGGCTTGTGAGACTGAAGGTCAGCGATGCCTCGACACCCGAGGGGCTCATGGACCAGGCCACCTACGACGAGCGATATCCGCTTACCTGACCGCAACGGGGTACCGCATCAGGTCACTCCTCATGGAATCCGATTTCAAGATCGTCAGTGACTTCACGCCCACCGGTGATCAACCGGAAGCCATCGATGCGCTCACACGTTCCATCGAGTCGGGCAACCGGCATCAGGTTCTTCTAGGCGCCACGGGAACCGGCAAGACATTCACGATGGCTAATGTCATCAAGCGAACCGGCCGGCCCTCACTGCTGATCAGCCACAACAAGACGTTGGCAGCTCAGCTCTACGAGGAGATGAAGGGGCTCTTTCCCGACAATGCGGTGAGCTATTTCGTCAGCTACTACGACTACTACCAGCCCGAGGCCTACATCCCCCAACGCGACATCTACATCGAGAAAGATGCCGCCAGAAATGACGATCTCGATCGTCTCAGGCTCTCCGCCACCAGCAACCTCCTCTCGCGTGGTGACACGATCATCGTGTCGTCCGTGAGTTGCCTCTTCGGACTGGGTTCTCCCGAGAACTATCGCAACAAGGTGGTCGTGATCCAGACAGGGCAGGAAATCGATCGCCGGGAACTGCTGCTTGCCTTGACCGACATGCAGTACAACCGCAACGAGATCGAGTTCAAACGTGGCCAGTACCGGGTTCGAGGTGACGTGATAGAGATCTTCCCCGCCTATGAACAGTTCGCGGTTCGAATCGAATTCTTCGGTGATGAGGTCGAACAGCTCGAGCTGATACACCCGGTCTCAGGTGAGACGCTGGCTCGCGAGGAGAAGGTGTTCATCTTTCCCGCCGTCCACTACGTCCTGCCGGAGGACCAGCTCGAGGAGGCGCTTGCGAACATCAAGAGCGAATGTTCCAGAAGAGTCGCCCAGCTCAAGAAGGAGGGCAAGCTTCTGGAATCCCAGAGACTCCAGGCCAGAACCCGCTACGACATGGAGATGCTCTCGGAAGTCGGTTACTGCCCCGGCGTGGAGAACTACGCCAGACATCTGGAAGGCCGCCCTCCCGGATCACGCCCCTTCACGCTTCTGGACTACTTCCATCACATCCCTGGTTTCGATATCAACGACTGGCTGGTCTTCATCGACGAGTCCCATGTGACCCTGCCCCAGATAAGAGCGATGTTCAATGGGGATCGAGCTCGAAAGCAGGTGCTGGTCGATCATGGGTTCAGACTGCCGAGCTGTCTGGACAATCGCCCCTTGACCTTCGATGAATTCGAGGAACTGGTGCCCAAGCTGGTCCACGTATCGGCAACTCCCGGGAAGTGGGAACTTGAAAAAGCCGGTTCTAACGTCGTGCAGCAGATCATTCGCCCAACCGGACTCCTTGATCCCGTCGTGACCGTGAAGCCGGCGGAGAATCAGGTGCCGGATCTCGTCGAGGAGTGCATCGAACAGGCCAAGGCGAACGAGCGTGTACTGGTGACCGTCCTCACCAAGCGGATGGCGGAGGATCTCACCGCCTATCTGGACGAGAGACAAATCAAGGTGAGATACCTACACAGCGACATAGACACGCTGGATCGCCTCGAGATCCTGCGTGATCTTCGAGAAGGCGCCTTCGATGTTCTGGTCGGAGTCAATCTGTTGCGGGAGGGCCTCGACCTGCCGGAGGTCTCCCTGGTCTGCATCATGGATGCGGACAAGCAGGGATTCCTCCGAAGTGAAACCAGCCTCATCCAGACCATTGGCCGCGCGGCCAGGAACGTGAACGCCCGGGTCATCATGTACGGAGACAAGGTCACGGAACAGATGCAGAACGCCATCGACGAAACACAGCGGCGGCGATCGATCCAGATGGCGTACAACGAGGCCAATGGTCTCACGCCCGAAACCATCCAGAAGGCCATCAGGCGAGGACTTGATCAGGAGCTCAACGCTCGAAGAACTGCCATGGCTTCCCTTGGAGGCGAGGGCCAGGAGATCGATCTGGACCTCGAGGAGCAGATCGCCGCACTGGAGGCCGACATGCTGGCTGCCGCCGATCGTCTGGAATTCGAGAAGGCCGCGTCCCTCAGGGACCGGGTGAAGCATCTCCGCGAGGGAGGCGAGGGCACCACCTCCAGCAAATCCAGAGCTGGCCGGGCCAGATCACGGGCTGGAATAACGACCCGTGGAAAACGCGGCGGCAAGAAGTAGTCCCCCACTCCGTGGTATCGTTCCTGTCTGCCATGGAATCAAACCAGACAACCTGCCCGGAAAAGTGTCGAATCCTCCTGATCGGTGGTGGTGGTCGTGAACATGCGCTCGCATGGAAACTTCTGCAATCGTCTCGATGTGAAACTCTGTTCACGACGGATCACGGCAATGGCGCACTCTCGAACTGCACCCAAGCGTGTCCGCACAAGTGGGATGCCAAGGACCAGTTCGCCCTGATCAGATGGTGTGAGAAGGAAGAAATCAATCTCGTCGTCGTCGGTCCCGAAGTACCTCTGGCGGAGGGAATCACCGATGCGCTGTCCGCACCCGGTCGATTCGTCTTCGGTCCATGCAGAGCCGCGGCGGCTCTGGAAGCCGACAAGGCCTTCGCCAAGTCGCTGATGAAGCAGGTGGCCGTCCCAACGGCCGAGGGGCGCACATTCACGACTGCCAACTCCGCACGAAGATGGATTCTCCGGGGGATCGACCGTGAACTGCAGGGCAACCCGCTTCTTTCTGAAGCCTACGACCTGATCGGTTTCATGCAGTCAAGTGATGATCGTGGCGATCAGAGTCTGCCTGGATTGAGCGCGGGTATCCGCGACCTGCTCGACAAACGTGAGGAGCCCTGTGTCGTCAAGGCAACCGGTCTGGCCGCGGGCAAGGGTGTCATCGTCTGCCGGACGACCGGGGAAGCGCTCGACGCCGTCGAGACGATCATGTGCGATCAGACATTCGGTGCCGCCGGTGAGACGATTCTCATCGAGGAGATGCTCGAAGGGCAGGAAGTCAGTGTGCTTGCACTGGTCGATGGGAAGACCGTGTGGGTTCTGGATCCTTGTCAGGATCACAAGCAGGTCGGCGAGGGCGATGTTGGCCCCAACACCGGTGGCATGGGCGCCTACTGCCCTACTCCCGTCATGACCGAGGAGCTGCTCGAGGTCGTCGAACAGCAGGTCTTGCTGCCGATCATCGACGGGCTCAAACGCGACGACATCGAATATCGAGGTGTTCTGTACGCCGGAATGATGCTGACGGCCGCAGGCCCCAAGGTCCTGGAATTCAACTGTCGTTTCGGCGATCCGGAATGTCAGCCTTTGATGACCCGGCTCAAGGGAGATCTGGTCGAACTGCTCTGGGCGACGGCCGCGGGCTCGTTGTCGGACGCCGAGATGGACTTCGAGGACGACGTGGCCTGCTGTGTGGTCATGTGCTCGGAAGGATATCCCGGAAGCTATGAAAAGGGGCAACCCATCACCGGTATCGAGGAGGCGGAGGCATCCGCACCAGGCTCCATCAAGGTCTTCCATGCCGGGACCTGCGTCGACGACAAGGGCCAACTGGTCACCAATGGCGGTCGCGTACTGGGAGTCACCGCCAGAGCGTCGACCATAACCAAGGCCCGGGATCTGGCCAATGCCGCGTGTGGACACATCAAGTTCGCTGGCGCATTCTGGCGAGAAGACATCGGCTGCCGTGTCGACAACGATCTCGCGACCAGCAGCAATTCATAAGAAATCAGCTGATTCAACTCAGTGGCGTGTTAACGCTGACCAATGCCAGAATCAGCATGATGATCGCGTAGATGGCTGCAATCAGAGGAACCGCCAGTAGACCGGCGGATATGCCGAGCCTCAGAACCATCACCAGAGCAACACGCCAACCGCCGACCACTCCCTTGGCAGGCCGACCAATGGCGTGCCCCCAGGACACCATCATCATGCAGAGCATGATGACACCCATCCAGATGAGTGGCCAGAGCCAGGCCAGCGTATCGAGCGAAGGCGCCTCGTTGCCTCGCTGATGGAATACCGAACGCGCGGCGAGAATGCACAGTTCCGCCACGAGCATCAACCCCAGTGAGATCGGGAATCTATTCGTAGCCGGCGCTGCCGAGGGTATTGAATTCATCGGGATGTATCAGCAATCCTCAGACCAGTTAGCCAGAATCTCGAGTACGTCGAGAACATCGACAATGCCATCGTTGTTCACGTCAGCCTGCCCCCCGTTGGCACCGAACTGCCCAAGAAGAATGAGGAGGTCATTGATGTCGATCGTGCCTGAACCATCGATATCCGGTGGACATCCAACACAGGAGACCACGGGATCCTCACAGTAGATGCCGTATCCCAGGAAACCCGGGGGCGACAACGGATCGGTGATGGCCTCACAGGCTTCACGATCGCCGACCAGACAGAACTGACCGAGACAGCACGCGCCCTGAAGGCATATGCCTCCCTCGCATGAACCACCAAGACCAAGCCAGTTTCCTGCCCGATTCAGGCATTCGATCTCGGTGATCTGATAGCAGACCTGTTCGACACAACACGTACCTATGTCAACATCGGCCGTGCAGGCATTGAACCCACATGTTTCACCAACTCCCAACGGCGTACCTTGGATGCCAGTCAGAGGATCGAACGTATCGAGACATTCGGCGACACTGATATCGTCGACGCAGATTGCCCCGAAACAGCAGGCTCCATACTCACACGGAGTCGAGGTACACGGATCCGGATCATCCGGTTCATCCGCATCAGGGGCGCGGTAGATACCCTCCAGAGAGATGCAATCAACTTGAGTGACATCTTTCATGCAGTAGTCGCCGAGACAACAACTGCCTGGAAGCGGGCTGCAGATCGAGCAATCGGATCCCTCACCCCAGAATATTGCGTTGTCAATGCCTTCACACTGTTCCCGAGTTCTTGGAATGCAGCCCGCTCCTAAACAGCAGGCACCAGTAAGAACCGAATCTTCGGGACAAACGATATCCAAACAAGGGATACCCTCCCCCTGCCATATGCCGATCGATGAACAGACATTCTGGGTTGCGATCAGGCAGTTCGCATTGCCGAATGGATCGGTCACGCAGCAGGCTCCCTCCACTGTGGCGTTGTTGTTACAGAATGTTGTTGTAGTCTCCTGTGCATTGCAGGTCTGAGCAAAGCAGAGCTGGTTATATCCCAGTCCGGACCCCTGATCCCATTCGAAGAAGACGCCACCAGCCTGGATGCAACTGGGCTCGGTGGTGATCGTACACTCGCACTGCGACTGTTCCGCGCCTACCTGATCCGGAACACAGCAGGCGCCCAGGCTCAATGGGACCGAAGGCGAGCAGATGGACTGGAACAAGCCATTTTCAAGATCGCTCAAGTCGCAATTGGTCCCGACACCACGGAACTCGCCTCCAAGAACTTCGCAGTAGGCCGATGGGACCGGATAGTCCTCCACAGGCTCCAGCTCCAAGCAGGTGTCGCCAAGGCAGCAGGCGCCAGCCGCCTGCCAATCGTACGTAAGTGAACTGACGTCCGTCTGGAGATAGATTCGTCCATCGAGCCATCTGATCGGATCCGCTGGAACATCACCGTTCCAGACAAGCCTCAGTAAAAGACCTCCCGTTTTCGTCTTGAACAGAGGGTCAAGATCCAAAGGATTTAGGAAGGTCCAGCCACCACAGCTATCGCCAGTGATGAATGGACTCGAAAGTCCCGAACCGAACGGGCAGATGAGTGAATCCTGAGGAGTATCCGGATCGCCATCCCAGTCGTATTGGAACGGTTCAATAGTTCCATTGGCATTTTCAATGAGAATTTCAAAGCAGGCCTCCGATGGCGAGACCTCCAGCTGTGTCGCGGTATCTACAGCCACCAGATTGAGAAAGCTCAAGGAGAGGATGTTGGCTTCGGGTTGCGGATCCAGAAGCGACGGCGCCGGCATCGTCACATTGAGATTCATCGCGAATGACGTTCCATCGGAGGCATTGCAGTTGATGCCGGCCACACAGGCGGAAGGCCAGTTCTGCGGAGGCGGTGAAATGACCATGCGGACAACCGCCTCGTCCCGCTTTTCCTCGTCGGGGTCACCGTCGAACTCCTCGCTTTGCATGACAGACATGTAGCCGAATGTGTCCACGTAGTTTGGCGATTGAGGATTCAGTGGCCAGTCGTGATAGGCATTCCCAATCGGACAGATCGTGCCCTCGAATAGATCGCAAGGGGATCTGTAGATGATGCGGCGATACTCAACATCCAGATTTCCAGGTAAGAAGTTGGTAGTCGCATTGCCTTGAAGCGGTGTGATCTTCGGCCAATCCCCCAACGTGCTACCAAAGATGGTCTTGCCCAGAATCGTGACCGAATCATCTTCTTCGAGATTCTCACAGTCATGGGCGAAGTCGTTTTGTTGCGCATCGACATAGACGGGAAGCCCCGGAACTGCAAAGGCCACATCGTCCAAAGCCGTCAGTTCACTTATGAACGGACCACATGGGTAGTTCTGGAAGTTTCTGAGCAGAACGCCTCTGACATAGGGATGAAAATTCAAGCTGATGTTCGAGACACCTCCGGGGCACTCGTAGCACTTGCTCATGATGCTCGGCGGGAAATCCTCCGGAAAAATGCATTGGGCATCACTTGGCACCGCGCAATCATCGATGAAAACCGGGATATTCGTATTGGTTGAATATTGGTCAGTACTTGTTTCGATTTCACCGCCACACGTCTGCGCGGTCACTCTCGTGTAATTGATCAGGTCCCAATTCTCAGGTCTGAAATCAGCCAAAGGATAGGGGAAACCACCCTGTATGCTTGCTGTTACAGCTCGTGCCGGAATGTCCGTAAATCCACATAACGGACCGGCTGCTCGGCCGTATCCGATTGATCTGCCCGACAACAGGTGCACGATATCTGGCAGCGGGCAACTCGGACACGGAGGCTGCTGTAGCCAAAGTAAACTCAAGGTATCCAACATAGCTTGAAGGCTGCCTTGCCCATAAGGATCAGATTGGCCTTGCAAGATTGTCGTGAAATCGTCGTCGGTCCAGGGATCGATGCCTGTGGCCCACAGACGCAGCTGGGTCAACTGGAAATTGACGCCAATCTGATCGGCAAAGATCTCGGATGAAGCCGCTGCCAGCAAGGCGATATAGTTTATGGCCTTGGTGGTATTGCCCTGAAATAGGGTGAGAAACTCACTGTCGGTATCGATACCGACGGTCACGACCGAACAGTCGAGTGGACCTGTCCCACAGATACCACCGTCCTCACCACAGTTCGAAAACGCACCGTAGAAGATGCCATTCAGTTCCTCACAGGCCTTGAGACCGATGTCCAGGCAGGATTCACCGAAATAGGGCGAATCCTCGGATATCAGTGATTCGTTCAAGCAGCAGGCTCCGGGGACGTCGTCGCCCTGACCTAGGTAATTGCCGTCCTCATCCACGCCTTGATTTCCACCGTTTGGGGCATGAGTATCTTGACAACCATCTTCCGGTGTTTCAGGGTTGTCAAGATCATTGCAAGTGAGATCCGGGTAGAAGATGCCAGCGCTTGCCTGACAGTCCTCCTGCGACATTACATCACAATCTTTCCAGAAGCCGTAGCGGCCGTACTGATCGGTACCAGTGCCGTTACCTTCCGGGATGTTGTCAAAATTGACCATGCAACACGCGCCAGATCCACCCCCGCCGGAACGAGTAGCATGATTCCGGTCTCTGCGAGAATCCCCGGAGCGGTCGAGCGTAGAGGATCTGCCGTTGGACAATTCTTCCCTCTGGGCCATGAAATTCTTCAACTGCTCTGGTAAGACCGGTGGCCCCGATCTTTCAGTCAACACAGTGAAAGGTTTGAGCGCCAATGGGACCTCGCCACCCTGATCACCGACTGGATACACCAATACAGGCCCCTTCCCATCGGGAGCGGAGGCCAGAAGGTGCGTTCCGTATTTGCTGAGGATGTAGCCGTTGCAATCCTGATCGGAAAGCCCGAGCACGACCTTGGAATCCGGGTCACCCACTACACGGCCGACCAGTATCTCGCCATTGAAGGATGGCAACTGCCGCTCCTTAACACCGCCCTTGCCATCATCGTCCATGACGACGATCGTGGCGTCTCTGGTGAAAATCTGGACTCTCTTGACATCCAGATCCAATGAAAGGCCTGGTTCGACGAGCAATCGCTCTATTTGGAATTGATCGCCTATACGCCTTGATTTGAACTCCGAGATGGCATCGACGTTCAATTCCAGAGGTGTCGCATTTGGGTGTATCGGGCCCCGGTTCGTGAGTTGTCGATGGGGTGCCGACCTCAGGGGGGACTTCATGACAATAGCTGGTGCGGCGATCGCCGCCGCTGGCTTCAATACAATGCCAGCCAATATCACAAGGCCTGCAAGCCCCACCAATCGCCACCTGAAAGTCATGCAAGTATCCCGGCTGTTTGAACCTATGAAAGCGTCCCAGAAATGGGCCACTTACGTCTAGGATACCCCGGTCCACCCCCCTTGCAAGGACTCAGGGCCCTTTGGCAGTGGGCCGTAATCCGCATAATCGGACCAGTTATCAGTCAAATAGAGGCTGAATCTTGGCCTTTCCCCCACTGATCACCAATCGACTCGAATCAGGCACGATCTGCCAATCCTCCGCCAGGTCATCCAGAGGCTCCGAAACCACCAGAATCGCCCCCTCCTGAAGTTTGATGGCCGCCCCGGATGATGCCTGAAGCTCGAGGCCCGGCTTGCTGTGATAGAGCGATGGCTGAGGACCGAAGCTGGCATGGCGAGCACAGTGGAGTGTTTCCCCATCCGTGGTCGCGATGGTCATGTGGAATGAGTCCTCGATGGCGGCCTCTTCACGAGCCTTTTCAACGGCCTCGATCATTCGACAGATGCCTCCAGCCGGATCATCCGCCAGACCGAAGGTCAGTGCCAACAGGAACATCGTCTCCGAATCCGTCTGGCCGATCTTCTGGGAGTACAGATCCGGGTGGATCATCATGTCCAGCTGATGCTTGATTCTGTTGAAGTCCGCAATGGCCCCATTGTGCTGAAATAGCCACTTACCACTACGGAATGGATGACAATTGGAACGGGAAACCTGACTACCAACGGCAGCCCGAACATGACCGAAAAACAAGGGTGAACACAAGTGCGAGGCGATACTGGCGAGGTTCCAGTCGTTCCAGGCAGGGAATGTGTCGCGATAGACACCTGGAAACTCCCGGTCCGTGTACCAACCGATGCCGAACCCGTCCCCATTCACCTCCAGTGTGGACTCCCAGGCCTTCTTTGACTGGGCTATAAGCGAATGCTCCGGACGCAGCAGGACATCATCAAGATGAATCGCGGGACCTGAATACGCCAACCATCTGCACATCGAATCTCTCCAGTCCTGCATTCAACCGATCATGGACATCTTGGTGCCCCGGATCAGGCTATCTCTTTGTGAAATATTTCGCATAGGCGAATGTCGTTCAAAGAGAAATTAAAACAAATCTCGCGATCAAAGAGGTCAACGCCATGTTCGAACATCGAGTTGACCTGTATCGGCCAAAAATCGCTGAATAAACGTGATCAAAGGGGTTTCAACATCAATCCATAGCACCGCCGCCGAGTACACAATTTGTGTTTATCGGATGAAAAACGCGTCTTCAAGCCGCTCGAACCTCTATCTCGTCCAGAGAGGACGGAACCGAGATGCCGGTGCATTCGAAATCAATAGTGAACGTTTGTGCATGCACGCTGCCATTTGGCAGCAATCGGGTCCTCATGTCCAATCTGCCCGCATCATGCACGTAGACATGAGGCTGTTGACGAGGAGAGAACTCCCATGAACAGATTGATGAATAGAAGCAGCGGCTGCTTGTTGCAGCAGTCGTTCGCCAACGAGATGCCGCGTATCTCAAATGCATCATTCAACGAATGTGTCAACGGTAGAAGTTCGGTCAGACAAAGGAGATCCGGAAGTTTCTGACTGTAGCCTCTGAATGGGCGGGGAATGCAGTGTCCAGGATGGCATGCATTTCGAACGAGTGAGGCGACGAAGCCGAACAGGAATCTGCAGGAAATGTTCGTGATGAACATCAAGCAGACTGACAGGAAGGAGAGATGAACACGATGCCTATAACCAATGAAGAAAGAAGAAGACGACTGGAACGACTCCTCGATCTTGCTCAGGTTTACCGGGGCTGGACACGCAGGGAGTTGGCCAAGTCTCTTGGCCGGGATCCCACGAAACTGATACCCGGAAGCGGGAACCCGAAACTTGATCTCGTCATTTCGCTGTCGGAAGTACTCGACTGGACTGTCGGAGAGGTGACAGAATGTCTCTGGGCGCCTACACAAAGCGCGAAGTCCGATCAGTCGGATGAACTCAGCTTTGATGATCTCGATGAACTCGCGGGCGAAGCCTACAGACGAGGTGATTATCGAGAAATGATCCGGCTGGCCACGAGAGCTCGAAAAGCGGCCACGACCCCGGAAGAAAGAGCACGTTCGTGGAATCGGGAACTGGGTGGCTGGGATGGACTTGGCCGCTTCAACAGAACCCTCGATGCCGCCAGAGAAGCGTTGCGAGAGTCCCCGGTCTCCGAAGACCTGCATCGAATGCTCCAGAGCAATCTGGCCAACTCGTACTACGTGCTCTGGCATCTGACCGAGGCCAGGACGACTGCGACCGACCTGATCGACTACTTCAAGTCGTCCCCTCCGATGACCGATCGCGATCATCGCACGCAGGCCTTCTGCCACTATGTCCTCGGGCATACGTATCGACGACTCATCGATTCCGAGCCGAATCATGCCGCTCGACACGCCAAGTTCTGCCAACGTCATCTGACCGAAGCAGCCAACCAGTTCGAAGATCTGTCCAAGCGAATGGGCAAGCATCTGATTGGAATCGCACGTACATGCCGAGGTGGACTGCTGGAAGCCGATGTCCTGAGCGGAAAGGTCGATTGCCGACAGGCCATTGCCGAAATCAGCGATCAGTTGAATGAAGCCATTGATCCGAAGACGGTCAGTGGTGACGACCTTGAAAGCTATGGCTGGTGGTGCATATTCGGATGCAACATCACCCTTCGCCACGTATCAGACGAACGGGATCTGCAGCGGTTCATGGCTCTGTTCACGAACAAGGCCGACGAGATCGCCAATATTCTCGACAACTGGGCCATGCGAGAACGCGTGTTCTCGATGCAATATGCCGGCCATCGACGTTTCGTGGGATGGACGGGGCAACCATTGCGCATGACCATTGATTCAGAAGACATCAAGATGATCACAGGCACCATGGGGCGATTCCCGCAGTTCAGAAAGACTGGATGGGAAATGCTCGAAAACGCCTCTGTAGTCAATGCAAGCTGAAAGGAGGAATAGAATGAATTATCAAATCCATACCCTGTTCCTCATAGCATTCTCCGGATGCCTCCTGACAGATATTGCTTTGGCAAAGCATGTCAAGAAGCACGACCCTTCTCAACAGAGTTGGCAACCGCAGAAACCAATCAAGTTCTACCCACTGGCACATACCAACCAGGATGGGGAAAACGATGAGAAGAGGATGTTCGGTGGCATGCCGAATGATATGTCACTGTCATCAGGCCTCAAGCTGCTGTCTCCTGTCGGAGACGACGGAATCTTCGACCTCATCATCAAGATCGCAAATCCTGCTGATTCGGAACTCCCGATTTCAACCGGTGATGCAATCCTCTCGATGATCGTTTTAGATCAAGCGGGGAAAATCTCAAGTACCGATCTGCTTTCGAAGGATGAGGTCTCGAAGTATCCGATCAACAATCTCGCCAAGTCCGGAACTCCCGAGGTGCCGGCCCCTGGAGCCCTTGGGCTGCTTGCTCTGGGAGGACTTTCCACAGCACGACGGCGACGTAAACGCTGACCCCCCTCCCGTCGTCAGGCCGCATGACTCTGCCTGACTGACAGGCTGTATTGACGAAACACGCATCCCTCAGGGGGTGCGTGTTTCGCATTCTCGCCTTTCAAACACGACGAATCGCGGCGAGAAAGAAAGGGGTCATTCCATACTCCGGAACGATCCTGACAGCAGCAGACATCCACTCCGGAAACGTGCTGCCATTCCATTGGGACAACGCTTGCCGTCGACCTTCGAATTCGATTCCAATCGGCTCGATTCGAACAAGTGAAGAATGCCTTGTGAGGACCTTTGCAAGAACACACTCGTTCTCCTCTGGAGCGAGTGTACAGGTCGCATAGACAAGCAGACCCCCGGGACGCAACGTCTGAATCGCTGATTTCAGAAGACTGGCCTGCAACTTTCCAAGTCTTCGAATCTTCCCGGGATTCCAATCAGCCCAGCTGGCAGGATCATCGATATGGAATCGCCCTTCTCCACTGCATGGCGCATCAAGGAGGACCCTGTCGAAGCAACCCGGGAACATCGACCCCAGCGACTTCGCATCGTTCACCTGAGTGTCGATACCGGTGACTCCGTTGAGTTCGAAAACCTGCTTCATTCTCGAGACGCGTCTTCTGCTCAGATCGTTGGCGACCAGAATCCCTTCGGATTCCTGGCGCCTTCGGATCAATGAGGACTTGCCACCGGGTGCCGCGCAACAGTCGAGCACGTCATGACCAGATCGAACATCCATGGATTCGACCGCTGCCATGCTCGAAAGTGATTGTCTGAAGATGCGGTTCTCCTGACTCAGAGGGGTTTCGT
Organism: Phycisphaerae bacterium; assembly: GCA_002716385.1. Taxonomy (GTDB): domain Bacteria; phylum Planctomycetota; class Phycisphaerae; order Phycisphaerales; family SM1A02; genus UBA1668. The sequence goes on from PBAX01000018.1 coordinate 33,959, forward strand.
TGAGAAGCGCCCGATCCGGCGGGGTCAACCAGAGAGACTCGGGCATCCAATCCTGATAGCGACAATTCAGACCTCTCGAATCGAGAGCGGACACGACATCGGAACGCGTCAGCGATGGATCGGTGATTCTGATTGTCAGCGGGCGTTCATTGCTCACATGGTCGGCGAACAACGTCAGATCGTCGGGTGCGAGAACATGAGGCAGACGATCAAGGAACTCGGCCGGGAGGCATTCAATCGAAGTGTTCCAGGACGACGAATTCATGATCTCTGCCGGCTCTGCTCCTCGACCAGTTCTTCTCTGGCGGCCTCGAGTCGCTTCCGCCACGCATCGGCCTGCTCGTTCATCGACAAGCCTTCGTAGGCCTTCACGATGGAGGCCATGCACTCCAGCTTCGATTCCAGAATCACATCGAGCCGCCTCCCTGATTCCTGCATGGATCGAAAGACATCATACGCCTCCATCAAATGGGGTATGGCCTGCTTGAACTGAGCCATGTCGACCAGAGTCGTGCCCTCCAACCCAAGCGCCAGTCCGAGCTGGTACTGGTCTACTGGATCCAGACCACGAAGCGTTTCAATGGCCTCTCGAGAAGCCTTCAGCGCAGACCCGTAATCACCGATCTCCCGCAGTGAGACCCCCCCTTGAATCAACGTTCTGGCCAGATAGGAACGCCCCTTCCGACCGGGATGGGTTCGATAGATCCCGACCGCCTGTTCGAGATCACGCGCGGCCATGACATGACTGCCTCGGTTCTGGCGTATGACACCCAGACTTCGCTGCAATCCTCCGATTCGCATGTGGTTCTCGGGGTAGTAGCGAATACAGAGTCTCAACGCTTCACGAAGTAAGGATTCCGCTTCCTCCAGATCTCTTCGTGACTCGGCCAGAAAGGCCAGGTTGTTCAGGGGCGTGATCAGATCCGGCAGATCCTCCCCCTGATCCTGACACAACTCTCGCGCCGTCAGTGCGGTCTGCTCGGCTGCTTCCAGATCGCGTTTCCTGTCCAGTTCGTTATCGCTTGGACGAGTGAAGAAGACTCGCACCCTGTGATTGAGAAGAGGAACCTTAATATCCAGATCATCGATCCCATCTCTTTCTAGGATGGCGAGCCCCTTGTCGATGAAGATCAAGGCCTGATCGTAGTCCCGTCTCGCATGGGCAACACTCGCCAAGGCCATCATGGCACGAGCCACAGACGCGGGATCATCCGCTGATCGTTCTTCGCGGATCTCGAGCACCCGTTCGAATCTCTCGGTGGCCTCGTCAAGCGTCCCGCCACCCATGGCCAGCCAGCCAAGAAGCTCCTCGGCTTCCGCAATCTGCATCGAACCTTCGAAATCATTCGTGATCTGGAGCGCACTTTCAGCTTGAACACGGGCCTGTTCGGGGAGCCCGAGACTGAGATAGCTTCGACCCAACGCGATCTGAATGGCGGCCACGATGTCCCGGCGATTGATGGCCCTGTATTCGATAGTCTCAGCTGCGAGATCCAACATCTCACGGACGGTCGGCTCCCGACCATCCTCCGACTCGCCTCGCTCGGGACGAACCGCTTCGATCATGTCCGTGAATACCTCGAGCACGGTCGCTCGCTTGTCCGCCTCATCAAGCGCCGCCTGCATGCCGGCCTCCGCCTTCTGTTCGGCGTTGACGGCCCTCACATACAACAACGACATCCAGATAGTGACGGCTGCCAGAGAAACGACGAGTGCGAAGCCTGCCAGGATGGGAACGCGATGTCTGCGGGCAAGCTTCGAAAGCAGATAGGCCGTGCTGTCACGCCGAGCCTCGATGGGCTCCCCTGCCAGATATCGCCTGATATCAGCCGCAAGACTTCCCGCGGACTGATACCGACGATCGGGATCCTTTGCCAATGCGGTCGCGATGATCGCATCGAGATCGGCATCAAGACCCTTGATCAATCTGGAAGGTGGCGAGGGCTCGGCTTGAATGATGTTCTGAATCGTCTCCGAGACGGGCCCGCTGATCTCGTAGGGAAATCGACCCGTGAGCATCTCATAGAGCACGACCCCGAGAGAATAGATGTCGCATCTGGTGTCGATCTGGTCGTTTGTCCCGGAAACCTGCTCCGGTGACGCATAGGCGAATGTACCGACGAACTCCCCCGTGAGCGTCTGATCAACGACATCATTGTCTCCCAGAACCTTCGCCACCCCGAAGTCGAGCACCTTCGGCTCACCATTCCGGTCGATCAGGATGTTCCCGGGTTTCAGATCACGATGAATGATGCCGCGGAGATGAGCGTACTGGACCGCATCACAGATCTTCGCCATCTGGGTCAATTTCGTGCGAACCAGTTCCGTGATGGACTGGTTGTTGAGATTCCGATCCATCATGTCCGCCCGGACCAGAGGCACACCACGGATGAACTCCATGGCGATGTAGAACCCCCCGTTCTCGAATTCACCACCGTCGTAGACCGTCACGATGTTGGGATGCCGCATCGATGCGATCAATTCGACTTCCCTGGCGAACCTGGCCCTGTTTCTCTCGGGCGCCGCGCCGCCACCATGCATCACCTTGAGCGCCACCGTCCTCTTTGTCCGCTCCTGGATCGCCCGGAAGACGGTCCCCTGCCCCCCTCTGTAGAGCTCGCCTAGAACCCGGTAGCCGGGAACCATCGCCGAGGAGGGCGGCATGCCGCGACCACTGCCGTCAGGCGCCTCCGACCAGGCTCCGGCGAGTCTCGTGAGGAAATCATCATCGGTCTGGATCTGACGAACGAGTTCCATCGCGTCGGAATCGTTCTTGATTCTCTCGCAACGAACCGAATCCTCCAGTTCACCGCGGGCGAATGCCGCGATCTCCTCGATATCCGGATTGTCCCGTGTACCGTCCGTCATCAATCCGCCTCGTAGAGATTGCGAAGCCGCTCGGCGATCTCCCTGAGCCTTGTTGTGATCCGACTCCTCGAGACGTAGATGTCATGTGGAGTCATGTCCAGATCCTCCGCGACTGCGTTGACAGATCGCCGATCGAAGACGACCAGCTCGAATGCGCGAATGGATTTCTCACTTGTGCGGGTCGTACGTCTCAGTTCCTCGACAGCCTGACGAAGAATGCTTCGATCGAGCTCTTCGTCCCAGAGTTTCTCGAGATCGTCCTCCTGAGGAATCCTCTCGAGAGAAGTGGCGCCTGGAACCTCCTTGCGTCGACCTCTGGATCGATGCTGATCGATCACCCGGTGACGGGCAATACCCACGATCCATCCGCGAAGGCGGCCACGCTCCCGCTGATAGCGACCACCACGGTAGTCGCGGACAAACTGGATCAGGGTCTCCTGGGCCACATCCTCCGCATCGGAGGCAGACAACCCCAGTCTTCTGGCAACCGCCGTGATGATCGGCCGGTACCTGATGTCGAACGCCTGCCAGACAACCTCATCATCCGGATTGAAAAGCCCTTCCAGAAGAGACGTCGTGGTGGTGGTTCGCAGCAGCTCGCGGTAGCGATCATCCATTCATGCCACTGTACCAGAGCGATGATGACGCCTGAAACGGAGCCTCAAGACCGGCAGAGTCCGCTTCGTCAGGGAAGCAGCCCTGTCTCGGGCATCTCAAGGACGACCACATTGGAGGCCCTGAGCCCCATCGCGTCATCCCCTTCCTCGAATTGGACTCTCACACCCTCTCCGAACTCGACAAGACGGTCGGATACCACTTCGTCGAGAACGACGACGTAGTCCCCATCATTGCCATCTGGTGTGATGTAGCCATACCCTTGCTTCTTGAAGAACCGAGTAATGGTCCCTAGCGGCATGGCAGGCCCTCACGGTCGTCACCATCGACGACATCCCCATCGTAGACGCAGGACGAGCTTCTGACCAGAATTTAATCCGCAAGTGCTCGAGTAGCACTTACGACGTGGCCATCGACTGGAAGTCGCTGCAATTCAATGACTTCAGGAATGTCGCTGAAGAAGAAGTGCTGTGGATATCCTGATGCGACTCAGCCGAGCAAGCCGCCAGTGAACACCTGGATAAGCGCAATCAGGGTGATGATAAAGGTCGACAGAACACCGATGAACACCAGAATTCGAAGTGGATGTTGAGATTGATCGTCCATTTGAATCCTTTCCCAGCGAACTCCATCGAGTTCACTCCCCGATTTAAAACAGCAAATGCCCTGTGTAGGACTCGAACCTACGACCCGCTGATTAAGAGTCAGCTGCTCTGCCAACTGAGCTAACAGGGCTCAACGGGAAGTCTACCTGAATGCCCTGCGATACTCAAAGAACGCCCCTCATGACCGAATCATATGAACGGCTGCCGCTTGCCCCCTACCTCCGGGATTGATCGGATCCATACCCGATCTGTGGAATCCTGAAAAGACGTGAACCGACCTGTGCCCACCGTCGTATGAGTGTTGAGTGGCCTGAAGAGGGAAGCAGGCCGCTCCTGACGCCGACTTCTGGATGAACCAACAAGTCTAAATGCGTCCTAAACCGCTTCATGGCGATCTAGACCCTGAAGCGAAGAGATCGGAAACCCCTATGGGATTCTGAGTCGACTGCAAAGTCGATCTAATAGCAAGTCTGAGAACACATGGTGTTCTCAGGCTTGCTCACGTTGCAGAATGCAGGATCCATTCAACATGCCATCACATGGGAAACATCCATGAGCGCACTACTTATTAGACGAGGCATTGAATTGATCTGTAGAAATCAGTCCTTGGATTTACCGAGATACTCGAACACGAGTATGCAAATAAACACTCCGACCGTGGGCGCGAATGTGGCCCACATGGCGTGTATGTCATACACATGGAGCAGCCATCCATACGCGACTCCAGCTGCCAAACCAAGAACTATTATCAACAAAAACTTCGCCCATCCGAGCTGTCTAATCATGCTGCAAATGTAAACCTCTATAGAGACGAGTGTCAAACACGAGGACTATCAGAATCCTCTGGACATCGGCTTGAGACAGATGCTTGAAGATGAAAGATCCCTACCAGCTCGGCGAGTCTGCAGACAATCCAAGACACCCCATGAGCTGAGGAGAATCTACACATCCAGGTTCAGAGTTCAGACTTCGGCTGATAAAGGCCAATTGGCATTCGGTGACAATCCAGCCAATCGTTGGAAGACCTCGCTGGAGATCTCGACTGCCGATTCGAGCTGTTCCTGAGTTATGGCACGGTCGAAGCTGAAGCGAACCGATCCGTATGGCCGCTCATCAACCTGACAAGGCTGCCGACCGATCGCATCGATCACACTCGAACCCTTGAGTGCTCCTGAAGAACAGGCCGATCCGGCAGATGCACAGACGCCCGCCTCGGACAAACCAAGCAGCATCAGTTCCGCCTCGATACCCGGGAAACCGATGTTCGAAGTCGACCAGATACGATCCGCGGAAACCGCATTGATGCAGCATTCAGTGATCTCCGACTGCATGTACGCTTCAAAGGTGCTTCTCATCGCCAGCATCTGCTCATGACCCGAATTGTCCAACCAGGATTTGGCCTCCTGACAGGCCACACCAAGACCGGCGATATCGGCCACGGACTCGGTACCACCCCGCCGCTTCCGCTCCTGACCACCGCCGAGAATCATGGCATGCAAGGGAAGACCTTCCCGCAACCACAGCACACCACTGCCCTTGGGGCCATGGAACTTGTGCCCGGCGAAGGAGATCATGTCGATGGGCGTGGATTCGAGATCGATGGGCATTTTTCCGACCCATTGAGTGGCATCAGTGTGGAACGGAATACCCGCCTCGCGACACATCATCCCGATCTGTTCTACTGGCTGAATCACACCGGTCTCGTTGTTGGCCCACATCACCGATACAAAGGCAATCTCATCGGCTCTTGACGACAGAAGCTGCTGGAAGGCTTCGATCTCGACGACTCCATTGCTGTCGTTGGGAAGCGTGACCACTTCATGATCAAAGACCTCCGCCAGATCCTCCAGTTGCTCGCGAACCGCGGCGTGTTCGACCGCACTCGTGATGAGCAGGGGTTTCTGACGCCATCGTGACAACGAACGCAGGCATGTATTGACCGACTCTGTTCCACCACTGGTGAAGATGACTTCTGAGGGACGAGCCTTCACCAATTCGCAGACGGCCTCTCTTGCCAGATCCACTTCACGTCGGGCCATCTGCCCGGCACGATGGATGCTGGAGGGATTCGCCCACACCTCGGTCATCACGCGGTTCATCTTCTCCAGAACCTGCGGAAGTGGACGAGTGGTCGCGTTGGAATCGAGATAGATCGGCAGTGCGTCTGCTGACATCCATCCAGTGTATACGCCATTACAACCCAGGCGGAAGGCTATCCCACACATTCCCCTCATCTACTACCCATATCAACGACAAGCGGCCCCTTTAAAGGGCCGCTTGCCATTTCATATTCCTTGACTCGAGTCAATGCGGCTGAGAGGAGTCGAACCTCCACGGGATATTACTCCCACTAGAACCTGAATCTAGCGCGTCTGCCAATTCCGCCACAGCCGCGGTGGATTGGGCGAGACATCGTACCCGTTAGCCACAGGAGTGCAACATCACCCCTTCTCAACGCCCCTTGCAGGGGATTGATCATGCACTCTCAACTTCGGATGACTCGTTTTCTTCCACAGCCTCGGCTGATTCACCTACGCCCTTCTTCGCCAGAACCTTGGCCTTGATCTCGTTGAACAGATCGACATTCTCGCGAATGAAGGCCTTCGAGTTCTCACGCCCCTGTCCCAGACGAACTTCACCGTAGCTGAACCAGGCTCCCGACTTGGCGACGATATCTTCGGCAACCGCCAGATCAAGCAGATCTCCCGAGGCACTGATTCCTTCGGTGAACATGATGTCGAACTCGGCATCACGGAATGGTGGTGCGATCTTGTTCTTGACCACGCGGGCTCGAACACGATTGCCGACATTCTGATCGCCATCCTTGATGGCACCGATACGACGGATATCGATTCGGACCGATGAGTAGAACTTGAGTGCACGCCCACCAGGTGTCGTTTCCGGACTACCGAACATGACCCCGATCTTCTCTCGAAGCTGGTTGATGAAGATCACCGTGGTCTTGCTCTTGGCAATCGCACCCGTGAGCTTTCTCAAGGCCTGGCTCATGAGCCGAGCCTGAAGTCCGACATGGCTATCTCCCATCTCGCCTTCGATCTCGGCTCGTGGAATCAAGGCGGCCACGGAGTCCACGACGATGATGTCGACCGCATTGGATCGAACAAGCATCTCGCAGATCTCCAGTGCCTGTTCACCAGTGTCAGGCTGGGAAACGAGCAGATCAGCCAGATTCACACCCAGCCGCTTCGCCCATGATGGATCCAACGCGTGCTCGGCGTCGATGAACGCCGCCGTACCACCGCCGGCCTGACAATGCGCCAGAGTGGTCAACGCCAATGTGGTCTTGCCGGACGACTCCGGACCATAGACTTCAACGATCCTGCCCTTGGGCACGCCTCTGCCACCCAACGCCAGATCAAGGCTGATCGTTCCGGTTGAAATGCCTGGAATGACTCGCTGCTCGCCATCGAGCTTCATGATCGAGCCGGCACCAAACATCTTGTCGATCTGTCCCAGTGCGCGATCCAGTGACTCCAGTCGCGACTTCTCTCCTCCAGCACCCGTTCGCTTGGCCATCTTGCTTGCATCCTTTGCCTGGCGTTTTCCTTCGTTTGCGGATGTTCCCCGCTGCGCCTTCGAATTCACCTTACCACGCCCCACCGAAGCCGCTGCGTCGCTGGTTGCTGTTCCATTCTTGCCTGCCTTCGTTGCCTTGACCATTTGGAGTCCTTTCCACACTGTCGACCAGGCCCGACCCTCTCCGGGTCCCTCTTCCACTCCACCCGGAGCGGATCCGCTTCATTGCCTCGTGTCGACCGGCTCTTTTCAAGCCATATCTTCTGTTTGGTTTTCGTACGGGTTTCGCATGATGCCGTCTCTCATCGGATTCGGCAACATCTGTTCGGTATATTTTAGGATATTTTTGCCTCAAACCCCTTTTAAGGGCCATTTGGAGGCATCACACACCCGAACGGCTCACGCTTCCAGCGGAGGGGCCTCCCAGAAGGGCGTAGGAGGCTTCCAGAGAGACATGTCCAACTTGGACAAGTATTCGGTCGTCTGCCTGAGGCCCTCCTCCAGAGGCACCACAGCCTCCCACCCGAGACGCTCTGTGGCCAACGTCAGATCCGGTCTGCGACGGGTGGGATCGTCCGGGGGCAGTGGCTTCCTGACGATGCTGGAGCTGCTGCCGGTGAGTTCGATCACCAGTTCGGCCAGCTCCAGGATGGTTCGCTCGTTCGGATTCCCCACATTGACTGGCCCGTGGAAATCAGCTGGTGAATTCATCATTCGAACCAGTGCCTCGATCATGTCGGAGACGAAGCAGAAGGAACGGGTCTGGCTGCCATCGCCGAAGACCGTGATGTCATCCCCCGCCAACGCCTGACGGATGAAATTGCTGACCACACGACCATCGAAGGGATGCATGTTCGGGCCATACGTGTTGAAGATGCGAACGATCTTGACATCCACCCCATGCTGACGGTTGTAGTCGTACATGAGCGTCTCAGCCGCTCGTTTGCCTTCGTCGTAGCAGGATCGGCGACCGATCGGATTCACGTTGCCGTTGTAATCCTCACGCTGTGGCGAGATCTCGGGATCCCCGTAGACCTCGCTGGTGGAGGTATGCAGCAGCCGGATACCCTTGGCCTTGGCCATACCCAGCATGTTGATAATGCCCACAACCGAGGTCTTCATGGTGCGGACCGGGTTGTACTGGTAATGTCCAGGCGCGGCCGGACAAGCCAGGTTGTAGATCGCCTCGATGTCATCGAGGTAGAGAGGCTCGACGATATCGTGTTCAACGACCTCGAACTCTGGATGCTCCATCAGATCGGCAATGGTCTCCCGCTGGCTGGTGGCAAAGCTGTCCACGCAGACGACGCTGTTTCCTTCATCGAGCAGCCGCTTGCAGAGATGAGACCCCAGAAAGCCTGCGCCGCCGGTTACGAGAATCCTCTGTCCCATATCGCTGATAGCCTCCCTTTCAGAGAAACTACGTTCTACCAGAAACCTCGCCCGGAGTCCCGCGGGAATCCTGCTGAAGACCACTCATGAAAAACGAACGGAACATCATCGGCATCATGAGCGGAACCAGCCTCGACGGGATCGATGCTGCGCTCGTGCGAATTCAGGGGAATGGTCTGGATCAGAAGGTCCAACTGGCGAGACACGCCTTCGGGTCACTTGGCGATGCCAAGGAGACACTGGCTTCGCTGGCCCAGGGATCGCCACTTCCACCGGCCGCCTGGGCCCGGGCCGCTCGCTCGCTTGGGGAGTGCTACATGGAACTGGCCAAGCAGGTCGCAGGAGACACGCCACCGGACCTGATCAGCATCCATGGCCAGACCGTTCATCATGATCCGCCCCACTCCATCCAGCTCATCAATCCGGCCCCCATCACGCAAACCATGAACTGTCCGGTGGTTCATGATCTCAGAGCAGCCGATCTCGCGGCTGGCGGAGAAGGCGCCCCGATCACGCCGCTGGCTGACTGGATTCTGTTCCGTGGTACTGAACCCGTGACCGTCATCAACCTCGGCGGGTTCTGCAACATGACGCACCTCCCCGCCGATACCGGCGACGAACACTGCATTGAGGACATCGAGGCCCATGATGTGTGCCCATGCAACCACTTGCTCGATCTGGCTGCACGAAGATGGATCAAACGGGATTTCGATGACAACGGCGCAACCGCGGCACGGGGTGCCTGTCATCAGCAGATCGTCGACACGATCACCGAATCGCTTGTCGAGCAAACGGCATTTGAACGATCACTGGGCAGTGGTGACGAGGGGCATGGAATCCTCGATGCATTGAGCACAATCGAGGATCCCGCAGACGCGCTCGCGACCCTTGTCAACGCGATTGCGAGGCTCATCCTGAATGCCATACCGAAAGAACAGGTACGAATCCTGCTCGCAGGAGGCGGCGCCATGAACCAGGCGTTCGTGGCTGCGTTCAAATCTCACACAGACAGGAACGTGGAACTCTCCGATGAGCAGGGAATACCAGCACAGGCCAGAGAGGCCGTCGCCATGGCCGTCCTGGGAGGACTCGCCTTGGATGGCATCCCCATCACTCTCCCCCAGGTCACCAAATCGAACGAACCGACGACCTTCGATGGAAGCTGGTGCTTTCCCAGAGGTCACATGCCATCCTGAGCGGTGGCGATCAGGAGTTCTTCATGAACTCATCACGCAAGGCCTGACCCTGCTCATCAAGAAGCGGTGGCTTGATCGGCGTGATCGAATCATCCCATTCACCGTACTTGATCGCATTGCCCGGGACATCATGTCCTCCCGAATCGACGACGAGATCCCTCGAGAGAATCTGCGGCATTGATCTGGACTCCATGATGGTATTGATCAATCCACAAGGCACACCTCTGGCCTGAAGTCGTTCCTGCCACTTCGCAGCGACATCACCGGCCAACGCCGCTTCCATCCCTGTCTTCAAGGCATCGATGTTCTCCAGACGCTTTTCATTGGAGGAGAAACGATCGTCCTGCGCCATGTCGCTGCAACCCATCTCTTCGCACATTTCCGTGAAGAGATGATCATTTCCACAGCAGATCACGAGTTCACGATCGCTGCAGGCGAAGGTGTCGAAGGGACAGATGCTCGGATGACGGTTGCCGATGCGAGTCGCCTCCTTGTGCTCAGCCAACGTATCCATGAGGCCGTGCTCCAGCAGCGAGAAGATGCCGTCGAGCATCGCGACGTCGACCGTCGTTCCCTGACCGGTTCGTTCTCGTGCAGCCAACGCGGCGGAAATGGAGGCGAATGCGAAGAGGCCTGCCCCGAGGTCGGCAATGGACGTACCGACTCTGGTAGGCGGACCATCGGGGAAACCGGTCACGCTCATCAAGCCCGACATCGCCTGGATGACCGTGTCGTACGCGGGCAGCTTGGACAGCGGCCCACTCTGACCGAAGCCTGAAATCGAACAGACGATCAGCTTGGGATATCGCTTCCTGAGATCCTCTGGTGCGTATCCCAGCTTCGCCATGGTTCCCGGGCGGAAATTCTCCACGACGATGTCGGCCTTTTCGAGCATCGCATCGAGCAATGCCCGATCGTCATCGTCCTTGAGATTGAGCGCAATCGATTCCTTGCCTCGATTGACAAAATGGAAGTACACCGATCTGGATTCGTCTTCGGGGAAAAAGGGGCCGAATGAACGACTGTCATCGCCGGTTCCCGGACGCTCGACCTTGATGACCCTTTCGCCATGATCGGCAAGCATCATGGTGCAGAACGGCCCACTGAGGACTCGAGTGAGATCAACCACGGTCAAACCTTCGAATGGTCTCTTCTGATTACTCAATGTTCCAATCTCCGTTGTCGTATGTTTCTCAATGACCCTTGAATTCGGGGGGTCGCTTTTCGAAGAAGGCCCTGATCCCTTCCTGCATGTCGTCACTTCGCCAGGTCTTCTCCCTCAGAGACTCGATCTTTTCAAACACCTCCGGAGGAAGCGGTGCACCCGAGCCCAGCTCCCGCAACTCGTTCTTCAGGACCTGTATGACAAGTGGCGCCAGACTGGCGATTCGCTCGGCGATCTTCATCGTTGCTCCCTCGAGTTCCTCAGCGGGAACGACCTTGTTGTAGATGCCGAGTCGCTCCGCTTCCTCGACACTCATCGGATCTGCCGTGAACAGCATCTCCTTGAGTCTGTGAAGTGGCAGGATCCCGAGGAAATGCGATGTGCCCAGGGAGTTGTAGGGCAGTCCCATCTTGGCGGGCGTCATCGCCAGCGTCGCCGTCGGTGTGGCAACGATCAAATCGCACGAAACGACCAGATCGCACGCCCCACCCCAGATGCTGCCCTCGCACATGGCGATGACCGGCATCGGGACCTCTCGCACCTTGTGAAGAAGCTTCTCAAGGGGAATTGTCCATGAAAACGGATCGCTACCGTCGGTTGGAAGCTCGCTCACATCATGACCGGCCGAGAAGATCTTCGCTCCGGGCCTGGCTCTGATGATCGCAACACGAACGTCCTGCGAGCAGAATTCGTCCAAGGCGGCCAGAAGACCGCTGATCACATCAGATGACAACGCGTTCGCCTTGTGTTCATTGGCGATGGTGACAATCCCGATGGAATCGGTGACACTTGATTCGACAACTGATGGCATGACAGCTTCTTTCTTACAGATCCAAACTGATTCAGACACCGTAGAGCGGACGCAACTTGTCGTTGAGATGCGCCACGAGCGGTGCGGACTCCAGCGGTCGACCTGTCACCTTCTCACAAAGTTCGCCAGCCCTGTACCGACGTCCATGATGATGGATGTTGGTACGCAGCCAGTCGAGAAGACCGGAGAACTCCCCCTTCTCGAACTGCGAGTACATGTCCGGCATGTCGGCCATGGCCTTCTCGAAGAACTGGGCGCAGTACAGGTTGCCGAGGGTATAGGTCGGGAAATATCCAAGTGAACACATCGACCAGTGGACATCCTGTAGACATCCACGTGCATTGTCCGGAACCTCGATGCCCAGATAGTCCTTGTACTTCGCGTTCCAGGCCTCGGGGATGTCCGCCACGGCCAGATCGCCACGCATAAGGGCACGCTCCATCTCAAATCGGATCATGATGTGCATGTTGTAGGTGGCTTCGTCGGCCTCGACACGGATGAAGTCGGGCTTCACGATGTTCGCGCCTCCGTAGACGTCCTCGAAACTGAGGGACGCCACAGAATCCCCGAGGACCTCCTTCATCATGGGATGACACCATTTCCAGAAAGCCTCGGAACGACCGACTTGATTTTCCCACATGCGGCTCTGCGACTCGTGGATACCCAGCGAGATCGAATCGCCCATCGGCGTTCCGATATGGGCTTCGAGCAGCCCCTGCTCGTAGAGACCATGACCGGTCTCGTGCATGGTGGACCCAAGGGCGTCGTTAACGTTGTTCTCGTGGAAACGGGTCGTCATCCGGACATCGTTGCAGTGCGAACCACCGCAGAATGGATGCGTGGACACATCCAGACGTCCGCGGTCGAAATCGAATCCAAGTTGAGCCGCCACCTTCTCGACGAACTGCTTCTGCTTGTCAACCGGGACCTTGACCTCGTTGAAGGCGTTGCTCGGTGACTTGGATGATCCCATCAGATCATCGAGCAATGTCTGGAGGTCCTTGCGAAGCGGTGTGAAGACGGACTCCACCTCCGCGGCGGTGCAGCCTGGTTCGTAATCCTCGGCCAATGCGTCCCAAGGCTCGCCGGCAGCATCCCACCCGTAGCATTCGGCCTTACGCTTCATGAGATCGACAACCTTCTCGAGACTCTCCTGGAAAAGCTTGAAGTCGGATGCCTTGCGAGCATCAGCCCAGCAGTGCATGGCACTTGAACTCAACGCAGCCTCCTCCTCGACGAGGGCCGCAGGCAGGCAGGTCGCCCGGTCGTATCGCCGACGGATCTCCCTGATGTTGACCGCCTCGACCGATTCCGGATCGGATGTGAGATCGTTCTCCGCTTCGCATCCGGCCAGAGCCTCTCCAGTCGCGGGATCCGTGAAGGATTCATGCGAAAGACGGGACAGTACGGCAAGCTGGGCCCCCCGATAGGCAACGCCACCGGATGGCATGAAGGTCTCCTGATCCCATCCGAGAATTCCAGCGGAACTGCCGATGAGCTGCGCTTCACGAACTCGCTCGATGAGCTGTTGATAGGCTGGATGTGTGGTCTTTGCTGTCTGTGTCGCCGTAGTCATTTCAGGCCCTCCTCATGAATCGGTGCAAATCGTGAATTCAAGAGGAGGATCATAGCATCCGCTCAAATCTCGATGAATGGCAACAGGGGCCGGCCTGACGGCCGACCCCTGTGGTTCGAACTGTTATCTGGAGCGATTGCTCACTTCTTGGATGCAGGCATCCGTTCCTCGAGGACCTTGATCACCTCGACGGCGTTGGCGTCGCTGCGAACTCGAGCCAGATCAAGTGCGGACTGGCCGGACGTCGAGACCACATCGATCTCGGCACCGTTGTCCAGAAGCAGTCTGATCTTGTCGGCGGTTCCACCGTTGTGCTCGGCGGCACGCAGCAGTGCGGTCTTTCCGTTGCGATCCTTGGCATTGAGGTTGGCCTTGGCTTCGACAAGCGCCTTCATGCCTTCCAGCTTTCCGGTCTGGGCAGCGTGCATGATCGGCGTACCACCATCAACCGAATCGCGTGCCTCGATGTCGGCACCGGCTCGGATGAGAATCGGGATCGAATTCGAATCGCCCACCGCGGAGGACCAGATCAACGGCGTGTATCCCGTCGCGGCCCCCTTGGTTTCCAATTCGGCGCCGGCATCAACGAGCACCTGGACGCAATCCGCATTTCCGAATGCGGAGGACCAGGCAAGAGGACCGCCGATCACGAGATCGCGGGCATTCACATCGGCACCGTTCTCAAGCAGCATGACGAGGACCCTGGGGTTCTTGGAAGTACCACCATGCATGAGGGCGGTTCGCTTGACTCGGTCAGTCGCATCGACCTCCGCACCGGCATCGAGAAGGATCTGCAACGCTTCGGTATTGCCGTTCTTCGCGGCGATGCCCAGCAGGGTCACACCTGATGAATCCTTCTCATCGACGTTGGCGTTCGCTTCCGCCAATCGCGTCTTGAGTTCTGCATGACGACCCTGTCTGACGAGTGTGGACATGTCCGCAACTCGAGCAGGCTTGGCAGCGGTTTCGGCACTGCCCTTCTTGTCCTTGGAATTCTTGGTCGTGTTGCTCTGTCGTTTCTCACGAATTCGACGCTGGATCTCGGCTCGCTGTTCACGATTGAGATCGACCACAGTGAAGAACTGGTTACAGCGGTCATGCCCCTCGAAGTAGAAGGTCAGCTTCGCGTTCTCAGCGTTGTTCCACCATTTGTCCCAGTCGACCACCACCTCATGGCGGTTGGCAGCCTCGGCAGGGACGACCTTGAGCACATCCGGCGTGGAACGCGTGATCTTGAACGGCTTCTCGTCTATTGATTCGAGTACGATCACACCTTCGGGGTTCTTGTCTATGCCCAGCTTGTCAGGCGTCATCTTCACGAAGGAGATGGACTCCCCCACAACCGGAACACGCAACTGTGGATAGCCATCGATCGTGAATGTCACGGTCTTGTTCAGCTTGCGGGCAGTCGGACCGCCTCGCATCCGAACCTTGACCTCCGTCGTCTCACCAGGCCCCAGAACGGTGTTCCGCTGGAAATCAGCCGTCGTACAACCACACGAGGCCTTGGCGGATCGAATGGTCACGGGTTCTGCACTTGAATTCCTAAGTGTGACAACAGCTTCCTTGGTCTCGGTGGTCGAGAACTCCCCGAGCTCGATCATTTCAGGTTCTGCAATGATCACCTGCTCGGTCAACACGGCATCGGCACCGGGCGGTGGCCCAGTCGGTGTCAGCATCAAGGGTGGCGTGCCAGGAGCAGCCTTCGCTGGCTGGGCGTCGCCGGGCTGGGCCTGTGAAGGACTCAACTGCCCCTGAGCGACTACTGGAGTTGCCGTGAAACCACCAATCAAAAGAAGGGCGAATACCTTCATGCTCAATGTAAGACTGCGTTGCATGACACACTTTTCCTCTGTTTGTCCATGAGCCAGAATCGACACAGGACTTGGTTTGGGGAGTTTTCTCGGACGAAGCCCTGTCTTCATCGGGCCTGATTCAATGTACGTAAGCCAACTACCTCAACCGCATTTGAAACCCGAAGAACCGGAGGCCTCGTGCCTCACCACAATGCGTTCCTCGGAACTCAACAATGGTAGCCGAAAGCAACCTTGTCGGTTCGGATCAATTGGGCTATTGAGTCAACGATTCAAAAGAGACCGTTATTGGGGAAAAACACATATAAATTCGTGTTATCGGGTCTTCACAACACAAAAACACGCCACTCACCGTCCTGTAACAAGGGGAATAAGCAGCACGGGGAGCAACCTTCAGCCAGCCGAGCTATGCTCCGCCCTTCAAAGGGTCAATCAATGAGTACGAACGAAATACCTGAACACATTCAGAAGCCGCACATTCGAAGAGTCCACCCCATCCCGGGCCAGGACCCGAACGGACGCCCCATCGTCCAGCTCAGAGATCCCTTCATGCTGGCCAGAGATCGAATGCTGGGCGTACCGGTTCAGGCAATGCAGGCGATCCAGCAGTTCGATGGTGAACATACGCTGGAACAGATCGCCGAGTCGGTCAAGCGGAATGTGACCGATATCCAGACGCTTGCCAAGAACATGGATGAGGCCGGACTCCTCTGGGGGCCCCGAAGCGAAGCCCTGGAAGCTTCGCTCAAAGAGGAATTGGAACGTATGGGACATCTTCCCATGCGACACAGCAGGGTACTGGGTGAAACGGAAGAAGCCGCCCGTACGAAACTTCGCGAGTGGATGCATCAGATCGAGGATCCTGAAATCGAGGGCACCGTCCGAGGGCTCGTAGTACCACGACTTGATTTCAATGCCCTCTACCCCGTCTACGCGGGCGCCTACCACACCGTCCTCAACCAGAAGATCGATCATGTCCTGATTCTGGGATGCAATCAGTCCGGACTTGGAGAAGGTGTCATCCTCTCGCAACTGGGACTCCAATCCCCACTTGGCATCCTCCCGGCCGACACAGGCTTCATAGAAGCCATGACTGATCGTCTGGGCAAGGACTGTCTGCGAGATGAACTTGATCACATGACTGAGCATGGGCCTGAAATGCAGGCACCCTGGATACAGGAATGCCTCAGCGAAGCTGCGTCCGTGACCGTTGCACTCGTACCTGATCCAATCGCTCATTCCTCGGAAGATACCGGTGACTACGTGTCGAACAAGGCCTTTGCGCAGGCCGCAAGGGATGTCATGAGCAGCATCGGGGGACGAACCCTGGTATTGGCCGCGGTCGACCTGAGCTCTGTCGGACCACAGGTCGGAGAGCCTCGCCCAGTGGATGACCAGCGACGATTCGACGTGGAGCGACATGATCGAGAAATGCTTGGAACATTTGCCACAGGTGATGCAGATAGTTTCCTTGATGAAGTGAGACGAACACGGAACCCCACCCGGTGGTCCGGCATCGGCCCCATGTCCATGCTTCTTGAGATTCTTCCGGATGCAACGGTCGAACTGATCGACTATCGACAGATGATGCTGGATGACAAGGGGTCCGCGATGATCAGCGAAGCCTGCCTCTCGATCACATGATCGCCGTTGTCCAACGTGTCTCCAAAGCCGGCGTCACGGTTGCCGAAGCCGGACATGACGCTCGGATCGAACTAGGTCTGGTGGTTCTTCTCTGCATAGAACATGAGGATACGCCTGAAAAGGCCAGCTGGATGGCGGCCAAGATCGCCAAACTCCGTGTATTCGAGGATGACGACCAACGCTTCAATCTTTCGATCAAGGATGTAGCGGGGTCAGTGCTTCTTGTCAGCCAGTTCACGCTCGCAGGCGATTGCTCCAAGGGCAATAGACCGAGTTTCATTTCTGCCGCGTCTCCGGAAGCGGGACAGGATCTCATTGACAAGGTACAGCAGCTGCTTCATCAGGAACATGACATCCCTGTTGAATGCGGTGTGTTCGGCGCCTCGATGAAAGTCGATCTGGTCAATGAAGGCCCAGCCACGTTCATTCTGAGGAGATGAGTTGCCGGCCAAGATCGATGTTCAAAAGAAAAAAAGAGAGCCCGATGCTGCAAAGCAACAAACGAGCTCCTTGTGGGGGGGGCATTGGTTGGTCGAGGCGTCGTGCCTCTGAATACTACTTCGTGCATTCCCCGGCTCAGGTTCCTGACGAAATAAATAAAAATGCACGTTGTCATCTAAAAGATCATTGAAGCTTGGCCATGACCTGCTTCATATCATTCCAGACATGAGCGCGAATCTCTGGGGTGTACTGCCTCAACAAGTAGGCAGGGTGGAATGTGGGCATGACATCGATGGTCAGATCACCGTCGTTCCACTGACCCCATATACCTCTTAGACGGGAAATCGGTTCAGTCGTATCAAGAAGAAAATGGGCGGCAGGCCTTCCAAGTGCCACGATCACTCTGGGCCTGATGATCTGTAGTTGCTCCACGAGATAAGGCGAGTGAGCTGAGATTTCATCAGGCAATGGCGCTCGATTTCCGGGCGGTCGGGCCTTGAGGATATTGGCGATATACACCTGCTCGCGGGCAAAGCCCATCGCCGTAATGATGTCATCGAGCTTCTTGCCGGCAGCACCCACAAAGGGCCGACCCTCCCGGTCCTCATCGGCCCCTGGAGCCTCTCCAACGAACATCAGCTCTGCGTCACAGGGGCCCTCCCCGAATACCGGGCGGTTAGCATCGCCAAGAGACTCACTCAAGGGAAAAACACCACAAAAGCGGCTTTCAAGACTTTCTAGGAGTTGTTCGCGACTTTTGGATTTATCCATCGACTTTTCGGCTGGGGCCGATATCGTTCTGGATCGGTTGGGGATAAATGTGGACCCGAAGAGAAACTCCGTCTCAAGGGCCTGACGTGCGATCGTCCTCAGTTGTTCGGAACTACTTGTCATGGCTCAAGATCTAACGATTCAGCATGGGTCTGACAAAATGGGACCGGTCAAATTGTTCAAGCGTATTGTGAAATCTGGCGATTTCATACTTGAACCTTTGCCAGAACAGGCAACAATGCCCCCCATCTTCTTGGGAGGGAAGAGAAGGAGAAGCTCGAGTAATCGAGAATTCAGAAGGACTAACGGATGAGCTTCACTTCACGATCGACAACCAGTCTTCAAGCGTATCACACGCTTTTGTACCGCGTACCCCTCCACCCGGAGTTCTTCCGGATCGAGGCTCGCGAGAAGGCGTCCCACAGCAACTATGGATTCGAATCCTGGCTGTTTCAGGGGGGCCATGCATTTCGGTTCGAACTGGACGACCTCAGCATCACCGAGGTTGTCACACCGGATCCGAGCATCATCCCTGAGCGAGGTCTGGTCACCTCGCTTCCATGTGCCGGTGAAAAGGACCATGAGTCAGAAATTGCCGATCGAGTCACCTATGTGACCTCGATCCAGACGGAAACACTCTCGGATCATCTCTATCAGGGCACCTATCGGGAAATGCTCGAACACGGCCGCATGAGCGAAGGTCTGATGAAGGTCTGGGAAGAAGGTGGCCCGCCAAATCTTTCACTCATCGAGCATCAACGGTATTCGGATGAAGTCCATATTCAGGGCTACCATCTCCGAAGTGATTGCCTGATGGTCCTCAGGACCCAGTCGATCTTTCAGATCGGGTGTGACGGAGACACCGGCTCCGAAACGGACAACGCTGACACGGACTGAGATTTCCATTGATTCAAAAAAAGGTCCCCCATGAGATTCATGGGGGGCCTTTTTCATTTCCATTCAGTCGCATGCCGACGAGGAACTGCGGATCATCCGCGGTCGCTGGACTCAGGTGCCAGTGTTCCGGGAATCAAACCGGGATACCAGATCGTATCGTCCTCAAGTCCATCACAGGCCCGCCTCATGAGCAGGTAGATCCTTGTCCATGCAGCACAGAGATAGCTGAAAATCCAGCTCAGGACCAGGACGATAACAACCGATTCCCAGAACCCGATGAACCAACCGGTGGCCGAACCCCACCAGGATGAGGATCCTGCAGCGGGCTTCTGGATGCTCGAGAAGATTTCGATGGCACCACCTGCACCATCCATGGTTGAATTCCACGCCCAGAAACCCTGCAGACCTGCGGTGGTTGCAAGCGCGGCATTCGCAAGTGTCAGCACAAGAACAAGTCCGAGCCCCAACCCGATCAAACCCATGCCGATGTAGAGGATCAGGTGCAAGGGCCTCGTGACCATGTAGGAGAAAGCCCTTTGCATGGCATCTCCACCATCACAGTTTTCCACGGCGACCGCTGGAACCAGCATCCCCCCCGCCGTCGCATAGGCAAAGAGGAGAAGCACGATGCCAAGACCGATCAGAAGACTGAAGCCGTAGAACACCGACACCAGAAGATTGAGAACCGGGACATTCATCAGCAATCCGACGACGAGTAGGACACCAGACAAGCCGGCCGCCATCACAAGTGGAATCAGAACACTCGAATAGAAGTTGATGAACCTCGACATCGCGAAGTCGGCGGCCTCCAAGGGGCCACATCGCTGACCCCCCGCTGCCATCAGGGCCTCCATGCGACACATGGCGCCTCCGAAGATTGAGATCAGAAGCAGACACCACAAACCCATGAACAGCATGAACCAGCATTGGCCATGAACCCACAATCGTCTGGGTGTATGCCAGACGATACCGATACCCGCGTCGATTATGGTCACCGGCGAGAGTTGAAGCGTTCCCTCGGCGATGTTCGCCAGTTGAAGTCCAATCCAGTCGACCGTCGCTTCGAAGGGCCCTCGACCACGTGTGCCATTGACCGCATCGAAATCCCGGATGAATGACTCCATCCGCTTGCCTTCGATGGCTCCGGGAGTCGCATACATCTTCTGCATCTCCGAGAAGACTTCCTGAGGACTGGTAGGTTCATCAATCTCGAGATCGAGATCCGTCCACCTGTCCGCGGCACGCCTGACCGATCGCTGCTGTCCGACCGTGAGCTCACCATCCCATGGCGAGGCCATCAGACCCTCTGGAGGAACAGGAGTTCCGACCGCATCCCACAACTGACCGCCCAGGGCGATCAAGGCAATGACGAGCATGGAAAGGGCCAGCCTTCCCGGCTGAAGCGATGAGCCTATGGCCTTGAGGACCCGTCCGAACCGAAAGACCTTTCCGAATTCCATCTCGTCAACGGTAGTGCGATGGACATCGCGTTCCATGGGAATCTCCTGTGTTGATTACAGAAGCATCATCACAACTGAACGATCCCTAGGCAAGGGCGCAGGTCACGCCGGCCTCAGAGACCCCCTGAAGCCCGATCACGCCACCATGACCACCGTCCCCGATGACGAATGACGAATTTAAATTCAGATCTTGTCGCGAGTTCGAACATTGAACAGCGTACGACGCATGGTCCTCTTCAGATTGTCGACGAGCCCCATGCTCTGGATTCTCTTGAGATTTCCGTCCCGAAGTGATGGCATGAAATCAGATTCGACACCCATGAATTCATACAGCAGATCGAGATACGGCTTGCCGAGATAGATCATCGTCTCATAGGAGGAGATGTACCACGGGTAGTCCATCGACATGACTTGCAGCATGATGTCACGAGCTCGATCGGAATGCCGCTTGACCTCGTAGGAACCCCGTCGCATGAATCGACCTCTGCGGGAATATTCGGACAAGGTGATGTCTCTTGTCGTCAGAATGAAATGGAGATCATGCGTGTCCGAATAGTCCCGAACCCACTGGTTCACGTCGGCAAACGTGGCCTCCGGCCCCGATGGAAGCGATACGTGCCATACACGATTCCCCTTGTCATCCTCCCATTCCTCTGATCGCTCCGAATCGAACGGAACACCCAGAAGCACCTGCGCGCAGATTCTGGCGGTGAGCGTGCTCCCTGAGCTTTCGGGACCTATGACAAAGAAGAACTTAGGTTTCACCATGAATTCCTGCTGGGACAGAGAATGAATTCGCGAATCGTTACGTATCGGGGATCAAGTATACCAACGAAGGGTCACATTCAGAACTACCAATCACCTTTGCGGGCACGGATCAGCATCTCCTCGGGATCCCAAGGCATCGCCCCCTCCGGAAATCGAGGTTGAAGCAAACGAGCTATCGCAGTCGTATCCTTGGCTGTCCGGTCAAGAATGTATTCAACGGTCCCGAGGCTGGGCGGATCAAGCCGGGTCGTGGACTTCTTCATGATGGAAGCTCTCAGGCCCGAGCGCATGGAAGAAGGCAGAAGCGGACGGACAATTTTACGGTAGAGCAAGGATGAGGAGACCGATTTACTCAATCTCGTGTTGACCAATTTCCCCTTGCTGACATTGGCAGATGATCCGACATCGACTAGATCCGGCCGAGGGGAAAGCCCCAGAAACCTCTGCACAGACGCCGCCATCTGGGCCCTGTTGCGCATGTAGGACTCGAAATGAAGCACCATGATCCTGTCCTCGCCGAACACCTGAACCCAGGGTTCGACCTGCTGACGATAAAGGGTGTATTCGATCAGTTCAGGAGTGGTTCTGATCGCCTTATTGATATCCGGATCAATGTCCGAACCGCCGTCGAACATGTGTTGATGATGTGAACGAATTCTGGATACAGGCTCACGGACAATGTAGATCAGTCGAAGATCCTGACCAAGCAACTCCAGAGCTCGTTGTGGCGAACCCGAGTGCTCCGGAACCATGGTGTAGTAGGTGGATGCTTCGAACGTGATCTGCCCGGACCTGCATTGCCTGAAATTTCTCTGGTAGGCCGCTCGTCCCTCTGGCGTGAGCACGGCGTCATGATTGAGATCCCCCGGCTCCTTGCGATCCGGCGGGGAAATCGACGGGTGCGTCGCCAGATCCCCATGGAGCGTGGTCGTGCCGGATTTCATGGCACCAATGATGAGAAATGACGGCAAAGTCATGCAGGCATGCTTCCCAGTAGAGAGACGTGGATGGTCGAACACACGCTCACAGATCGCGATGCCTCCACGGAATTACATTCTATCTGCACAGTTTCAACGCCGGCTTGAATGATGGGACCCCGGATATGACAGAACGATCAACACATCAAGACGATCAAACAACCTCTGAAACCCCGGTTCTGGACATGAAAATGCCTTTTTCCTTGATCGGAAGCGGCAAGGCAGTACAGTCATGTGTTAGCTTCATTGACCCGAAAACCGATACTCAAGGTCGATTACCAACATGATTTTACGGACAATCTTCTGCATGATCGCCATCGCCGGAGGCACCATAGCCAACGCCGATGAGAAACCAGTCATGGATGTCCTGATTCTGGCTGGTCAGTCGAACATGGTTGGAGGCGCAACAGCTGCCAGCACACCAACCCATCTGATGGAGTACATCCAGGAAAACCCTGCCGTAATCCAAAGATCATGGATCAATGGAGAGGACTGGGACGATGACTGGGGCAATCTCAAGCCGAGAGGACAGTGGATAGGCCCCGAGATGATGCTCGGTCACACCCTTTCAGAAGCGCTTCCCGATCGCAATCTGGCATTCATGAAGATCGCCTACAACGGAACCAATCTTGGCTGCGCCTGGGATCCGGATGGCTGCGGCCTGAACCTTTTCCAGCAGATGTGCGAGCTGGTCGACCTCTGGACAGAGCAGCTTGAAGACATGGGCTGGGATGTCCGGTTCAGAGGTTTCATATGGGTGCAGGGCGAGGGCGACTGCTCGGTCGAATGGGCAGCCAAGCGTTACGAGGAAAACCTCAATCAGCTGATCGCCGGCGTTCGATTCGCCACCGGAAACGCCACGCTTGCCTGCGTCGCCGCGAAGATGAACCCGGTCGCCAAGGAATTCCTGTGGAAAGACGTCTATCACGCGGGCGTGGATGCCGTTGCAGCGGCAGATGAGAACGTGGCCGCGGTCAGTTGCAAGACGGTGGAACTAAAGGAAGATCTGGTCCACCTCTCGGCTGAGGGCATGCTGGCACTCGGCGCCGCGCTTGGCGACGCCTTTCTGGCACTGGATCCATACGACACCGGTATTCAGACACCATGCCGCTCGGATGTGAACAACAATGGACAGGTCGAGGTCATGGACCTTCTCCTTCTCCTTCAGGATCTCGGCCCCTGCCCATGAATCTTGTGATGATCGGGAAGCGATTCGCGATCTTCAGCACCCGCTGACGCTCATCGTGCTCAAGCAGGAGTAGGAAGCTGCTTGGCACGCACAGCATTCCCACCAGCAATATCGAAATGATCAGCCAGGCCCATGTCCAGACAGGGATGCTCATCATCAAGATGATGCCCGCCAGCATCGGCACGATGGCCGCCATGCCGGGCCTGACCAACACATGCCACCACCAGGTGGACATGGTGATTTCCGCCAGCTTCACGATTCTTCGTGGCATGAGGATCCCGAAGAATATCAACTGGCAGAACAAGGTTATTGCTGAAAAGGCAAGCGACGCATTCGGGAACTGGGAGATGTCCGTCACTGCGTAAAGCATGATCAACGCTGCGGACACTGACAATCCGAACTTCAAGAGGCCTGCACCGAACAGAACACCTACATACTTCTTAACCAACCCCATTCCATAGAGAAACTTCGAGGCTGCCGTTACGGACTCGAGAAGTATGCCGCCTATCAGCAGCATGGAGAGCATCCCCCAGACGAGATCCACAGCCTCCTGATAGGACATGATTGCCAGTAGTGATTCATCTTGTCTCAGTCGACTCCCCAGCCAGAGATCGATCATGGGCCTGAAGAAGATCACGATGATGCCCGTCGACAACAACATCACGCCGGAGGTGATTCTGGAAACCGTCAACATCGCCCTGATATTGGTCTGTCTTTGACCCCGCTCATGGATGTCCGCAGCAATTGCGACGGTCCCGACGAAGACCTGGGATCCGAACCTCCTCGCATAGCCCCTGAGCTGAGTCACGATGGCGTAGATTCCGTTGTAGATGGTCCCGAAGACGATGTTGAGCAGATAGTTGTCGAGAACGAAGAAATTGAAATTCGTGAAGGGCTGGACCGCCGTCATACCACCGAGCTTGAGCAGTTTCGACATGACCGATCGATCGAGAAGTGACCAGTCGAGACGAGCTTCCCTCATGACTCGACGAGCGATCAGGACTCTTGCCGTGGCATGGAGGATCTTGAGAACCATTCGAATGAGCACGAAGGCGGCGAAGATGTTCCAGCCAACGGGCAGCATGGCCAGACCGAATGAAATGAGGTCCAGCCATCGTCGAATGGTGAGGTCGGCGTTGTAGAGAACCGGACGCTGGCAGACTAGAAAGAGGGACAGCCATGGTGACGTGATCACGATCAGCGAGATGATCACGGCCTCGGTGGCGATGGCCAATCTCAGATCGAATAGCTGGTCAGGCTCGAAGTTGAGTATAGCCGCCGGGAAGAGAACGACAAACAACGCAATGCCCAACAGACAGACGGCAAGGATCAACAGCAGACCCACACCATTGGTGAAGATCTGGGAGACAGAACCGGGTGCCTTGGAATCCCGTACCTCCGAGACGGATTTCACCAGAGTCGATGTGACGGCGGATCTGAACGGAGCCACCATCGCATTGGTCAGCTGCTGTACCAGCATGAAAAGACCGAACAACCTGAAACCGAAGGTCTGGATAAGCAGTGGTATCAGCAGGAAACCGACGACCATCAGCAGAACCGTCTTCATCCAGTTGGAACAGATGAAGAGGATCAGGCTGTTGCCCGTTCTGCGACGAGGAGTCGAATCGCTCAAGAGGGAATCCCCGGGTGAACCGTTATGTCAGATTGACGAGTCGGAGCCCTGTTCCACATCAAAGATCGCAAGGATCATGATCATCGCAACAGTCTGCTGCGAACCAGACATGTGCCTGACGTCTTCCAGTGTAGATAAATCGACCATCTGGCGTCATCAGCCATCATCCTGCAAGTCGCGGCAGCGGTTGGATAAAGGATGATTGCTCTAGAATCATGACAATGGCCATCACCATCGTCATCACGCTTGCAATCGCCATTTTCCTGTTGGCCATCCTGTACTCGTCGGTCGGACACGCGGGTGCGTCCGGATATCTGGCCGCCATGGCGCTCGTGACCCAGATGCCTCAGTCGGAGATGAAGGCTGTCGCCCTGACTCTGAACATCTTCGTGGGCGCCATTGGAAGCTGGCGGTTCATCCGGGCCGGACACTTCGATTGGGGTACGTTCTGGCCATTCGCGATCCCTGCCATTCCGATGGCTTTTCTCGGAGGGCTCTGGCAACTTCCTCCGAACATCTTCAAGCCGTTGATAGGACTCGTGCTGGCCTTCTCCGCAGTCGTCCTCATCATCAGAACCTGCCGCACCACGCCAACCACCGACAAAGCGATGACTGAGCCGCAGACACTGCCACCACTACCGGTGGCCATCATTTCGGGTGGACTTCTGGGATTGCTGGCGGGACTGACAGGAACGGGTGGCGGGATCTTCCTGTCCCCCCTGCTCCTGCTCATGCATTGGGCCGGCTCCAGGAGAACAGCCGCCACGTCCATCGTTTTCGTGCTTGTGAACTCATTAGCCGGGCTGGGAGGCGTCTTTTCCGACATGCCGAGTCTGCCGTCGGAATTGCCCTTCTATGTCCTTGCCGCGATATCCGGTGGACTGCTGGGCTCATGGCTGGGCGCTCGCAAGCTGCCCGGCAACGGAATCAGGGTGCTTCTGGCCGCGGTTCTGCTGGTTGCGGCATTCAAGATGATGCTCGCTGTCGATGACGACCCCGGACAGCGGGAGGCAAGGGCAGTCAGCTTGATTCAATCTGGCATTTCATAGCCGAAATGATCCAGCTCCCAACTGAACATGCTTCGAACCAGAGCCTCCGTCTCCGAATCGTAGTACTCCCGGATCGACCGGGCATCCTTGCGAACACCGGTCTTGAATCTGGGCAGGTCCTCCGGATCGAAATCGATCGAAAGATGACGGCAGACCTCCTGTATTCCCCCATTGAGATCCTCGAACCTGATGTAGTAATCGAGACATTCCTTCTGGTCGATGAGATATGTCCCCTGATCATTGACCCTTCCGCCGAAACGAATCCATGACCTGAACTTCTCGATGTCGTCGCTGCCGGATACGCGATCGAATGGATTGCCGATTCCAGTCAGCCTCGTGATCAACCAGCGGCCTCTTCGGGAAAGCGAATAGCCATTCTGCTTCTTCTTCTCCAACCAGTAGAAGAGCGAGACCATCTTGTCGAAAGGATTTCGAATGACCGTGAACTTGTAGTAGTCGTCCCAGATTTCCCGGCCGATCTGATCCCTGATCTCCTTGGCTGACATGTGATTCCGCCAGGTGGACGATTTCGCATTGAGACCTCGATAGCCGATGATGCCACTGTCAGAAACATGCTGCTCCCGATAGTGCTTCTCTTCCCAAGTGCCCTCGGGCACGCAGTACCTCTCGAAGAACGATTCCACGGAAGTACCCGCCGTCTTCTTGCCCTTCGTGACAATGAACTTCTTGCGATGGCTAACGAGCATGGTCTTCCCCGATGCTTTGCTTGGCTACGATCCGCAGGATGCCATGATCCCTTGAAAAGGCAAAGGGCCAGAGGAGATCCTCTCGCCCTTTGTCATTGAAAACTCCCCCGGCTGGACTCGAACCAGCGACCTAGCGGTTAACAGCCGCTCGCTCTACCAATTGAGCTACAGGGGATCGGAGGGTCTTTTTCGGACCCGGAAGCTCTAGGATACCCATCCTGAGCGGGTGCGGCAATGTCTGGGATCCGTGGACTTGATTTCCAGCCAGATGAGCCTACTCTATGGGGCTTCGGCAACCCTCAGGCTGCCGGCAATCAGGAGCTACGGACATGCAGAAAGAAATCCACCCCGAATTCTATCCCGAGTGCCAGGTCAAGTACCGAGGCGAGGTCGTCATGACTGTGGGCGCAACCGTTCCTGAACTCAATGTCGAGATCTGGTCGGGATCCCATCCCTTCTACACCGGAAAATCATCCTTCGTGGATACGGCTGGCCGAGTTGAGAAGTTCCAGAAGAAGTTCCAGGGCGACTACTTCAGCAAGAAGAAGAAGTCCAAGTAGTTCTTTTCGAGTACGTTCAAGGCCGTGTCTTTCTGATGAGACACGGCTTTTTCACGCGCAACCCGATTGATCACAGGCGTAATGATGGCAGAACCAAACGAAAACCTGCTTCGAAAACTCGAGGAGATCGACGAGCAGTACTCCGAGGTTCAACGCGAACTGCTTGATCCTGACGTGCTCTCCGACCACAGGAAGGTCCGTTCTCTGTCCGTGCGACGTGCAGCCATGGCCCCGATTGTCGAGGGATTCAGAGCCTGGCGCCAGGCTATCAAGGAGATCGAGGATCTTCGTTCAATGGTCGAGGACGAGCAGGACAAGGATCTTCTCGCCATGGCCAGAGAGGAGATCCCGGCACTGGAAACCACAACGGAAAAACTCCTTGAGCAACTTCAACAGAAACTTGTCATGGCAGATGATGAGACCATCGGCAGTGTGATTCTGGAGATTCGAAGTGGTGTCGGTGGCGACGAAGCCGCCCTTTTCGCTGGTGATCTGCTTGAGATGTACCGACGATTCGCGACTCGAAAGAACTGGTCCGTGGAGGACCTTGAATTCCATGGTGGCGAACAGGGTGGTTGTCGAAGTGCGACCATTTCCATTTCAGGCGAGGCCGCATGGGCCAGCCTTGGCTACGAGGGCGGAACGCATCAGGTCAAACGTGTGCCTGCCACCGAAACTCAGGGCCGCGTGCATACCTCCACCGCCACTGTGGCCGTATTGGCTGAACCCGAAGATGTGGAACTCGATCTCGATCCGAATGATGTGAAGGAAATGATCACCACGGCAACCGGTCCAGGAGGCCAGAACGTCAACAAGGTCTCGACCGCTGTGCACCTCATTCATCAGCCGACCGGTGTCGAGGTCAGAATGCAGGACACAAAGAGTCAATCTCAGAATCGCCAGAAGGCATGGCAACTGCTCAAGGCCAGACTCTGGGAGAAACAGAGGGCTGAAGCCGAGGCCGAAAGAGCACAGGAAAGAAACAAGATGATCGGCAGCGGCAATCGCGCCGAGAAGATCAGGACCTACAGATACAAGGACAATCAGGTCGTCGACCATCGAGTGGGCTCATCCTTCAATCTGGCCGATTTGACCGGTGGAAACATGCAGCCGCTGGTGGATGAACTCATCGAGCTTGATACCGCCAATCGACTAGCAGCTCTGTAGGGCCCCGGACACGCATCCAGCCTCTTTTTCACGGGCCATTCGGCAACACAGACTGCAACTCCTTGAATTTGACGGGTATGCTGTGTGTGGCAGCGACGATGTGCGACGGAACGTTGATGAAGATGACTGGATGCCCTTGAAGGGCAGACTTCTTATTGTGGCTGAACTCCCATGGGGGTTCAGTGAGATTCAGACAGGACGACACTCCGCATGCCTTTCCCGAAAGAACATATGCAGACAAATCGAACACGAATCCACGGCTTCACACTCATCGAAGTCATGGTGGTCATGAGCATCATCGTGGTACTGGCGGGCATCCTCTTGGTGGCCCTCGGCACCGCTACCGATTCGGCACGACGAGCAAAGACCACGGCAACGCTCAACTCGTTCAGGGCTGCCTGCGATGCCTTTGCACTGGACCACAACATCTACCCGGGTGTGGTTCCTGAAACCGCCCTCGGAGACGGTCTGCGGCTCTCAAGCACACAGAATGCCCTTCTTCATCTGATGGGTGGCTATCGTGTCTACAACGACAACTCTCCGGAGAGCGACATTGCCGCCGCAGAGAAGTACCGTACAGACGCGGAGAATGAAGGCCGATATGTACTGGGCAACATGACACTGACGGATGCCGCCACCGGTCTGGGCTGGACACTTGTGATCGTCCCATCACGGATGGGCGAAGGCCCCCTGATCAACGGCAAGCCGTACAGCCCCTACTTCGCCCCAAAGGACTCCGAATTCGCCTACAACGAAGGGCAGACCACCGACTACCCCAGCGGGTTGAACCTGCTTCCACAACTGGTTGACAGTTGGAAGACACCGATTCTGTACTTCCGGCAAGGACGCACTGTTGGGCCGGTCGTGAGTACTGCGGACACCCCCGGGCTCTTCAGCGCCAATGGCCAGCAGCTCTATCTCCAGGCGGATCGCTTGGGTGAACTCGGTTTCGCCCAGAACCAGACACCAGGCCCAGGCAGCCGTATCGCCTTTGATGGAAATGCAGGTGGCGGGATCGGAAATGATCCCTCCGGCAGTGGCGACCCAACCGATGAGCAGATCCGATGGCTCACCCTCATGCTGACCCATCCTGCGTTCTATGATCCCGATCAACCGGAATACGGACAACCAAAGTCCGCATACATGCTGGTTTCAGCGGGCGCAGACGGCGTGTTCATGGCTCGTAACGATGGCCCGATCACGGATACAGGCACATTCGACTACGAGTTCGGCAACGCCTCGCACGAGGATCTGGAAGAATTCGACGACGTGAAGCTCTACGGCGGAGGGTGAGCCCCACCGCACTTCGAATCACCTGATCTGAATTCCGGCAGCCGTCAGGATGAAAGAAGGCCTCTGGATTCCAACTCCTCAAGAAGCTTGAGGACGGATTCCTCCACAGACAGCTCGTGGGTCGGAAGGACGATCTCGGCCTTGGATGGCTCTTCGTATGGATCGTCGATACCGGTGAAACCCTTGATTTCGCCTGCACGTGCCTTCTTGTAGAGCCCCTTCGGATCACGTTCTTCAGCGACCTCCAGAGGAACCTGGACATAGACCTCGATGAAATCAAGCCCATCCTCATCATGCAACGCACGAACAGCATCGCGATCTGCCACATATGGGCTGATGAAACTGGACAGTGTGATCATTCCCGAGTCGGCGAAGAGCTTGCAGACTTCGCCGATGCGACGGATGTTCTCTGTTCGGTCCTCAGCGGAGAAACCGAGGTTCTTGTTGAGGCCCATGCGGACATTGTCGCCGTCGAGACGATAGGAAGCGTGTCCACGCTGTACCAGAACCTGTTCAAGCGCAACAGCAACGGTACTCTTGCCTGACCCCGATAGACCGGTGAACCACAGCGTGGCCCCCTTCTGCTGGAGACAACCCTGCCGCTCTTCACGCGTAACGTTTCCATCATGCCAAGTGAGATTGGTTCCTACCTGCTCAGCCATTGGTTCTGCTTCTTCCTGTATCTGACAAATTTGAAATCTAGTGTTGAAATTCCGTACCGCAACTCGCGAATACGATCAGGCTGGCGCCTCGACGCTGACAGCCCAGTCAATAAGAACATCAGCCACCTCCGGCCGACTGAACTCTCCTGGTGGACGCTCTCCACGCCCCAGCATCTCACGCACCTTTGTACCGCTCAGGAAGATCTGATCTCCCTCGATCTTGGGGAATGTCTTGGCGGACACCATGCCCTGAGCGCGGTTGCTCCAGGCGGCATGCTCGAACTTGAGCGGTTCAACCATGATCTCATCACGACTGAACTGATCAAAGATCAGCTGGGCGTCGTAGGTGCCGTAGTAATCACCCACTCCGGCGTGGTCCCGACCGACGATGAAGTGGCTTGCACCGTAGTTCTGACGGATCAGGGCATGGAGGATGGCTTCACGAGGACCGGCATAACGCATGGCCGCCGGCATCACGCTCAGCATGGTCCGATCCTCGACGAAGTAGTGGTCGATGATCGTTTCGTAGCACTT
This sequence comes from Phycisphaerae bacterium, assembly GCA_002716385.1. Lineage (GTDB taxonomy): Bacteria > Planctomycetota > Phycisphaerae > Phycisphaerales > SM1A02 > UBA1668. Next base: position 65,290 of record PBAX01000018.1, read on the forward strand.
CATTCGGACATCAGCTGGAATATCTCCCGGCTTTGTCTCGCCGACAAGCGGATGAATGAGCAGGCCATCGCAGATCTCCTGAGCACACTTGCAGAGATACTCATGGGCTCTGTGGATCGGATTGCGAGTCTGGAAGGCGGCAACACGCGACCAACCGAGCTTGTCGAATGCCTCTCTTGTCTTGGCAGGTGGCAGACGATGATCTTCAAATCGTTCCGCATCACCTGATTCCGCTTCGGTGGTGATGACATGTACGGGACCACCAACCAGCCAATCGCCTTCTTCAACCACAGCCTTGACGCCTGGATGCGCTTCATCCTCGGTTCCGAAGACGTTGGGGATCTCCAGTTTCTTGTCGTGGGCATAGATCGATGTGACGTCAATGACAGCCATGAGCGTTCCATCTGGGTGGTGCAACGCCGCCTGATTTCCCTCGGCAAGGCTGGCCTTGGTCGCTTCGTCAACCGCCAATGTGATCGGGATAGGCCACGGGGTTCCATCGCTCAGCCTCATGTTCGTGCAGATGGAGGTGAAATCCTCCGGTCCCACGAAGCCCTCGAGAGGGCTGAACGCGCCAATTGCAATCATCTCGAGATCGCATACCTGCTTGGCAGACATGGTGATCGAGGGCATTGAAGCCGCCGCATCCTTGAGTTTCTGGGCATCAGCCGCCGATGCCATTCGGTCAACGAGTTTGCCGCCATGTGGAGGTACGAGCTTTGATTGTGTCACAGGGAAATCCCCTCTAAGTGCCTTGATTTGGACGAAACCATGAGCATAAGGCAACTGGCAGCCCCCTGCAATAGCGGAATAGCAGTTCTAACCCACATCAGTGCTGGCCACGATGGGCAAGGGAGTCGGATACCGGACTGGCACTAGTCTCCAGCCCCCTTTGCTTCGTCGGTTTTCGACGTTCCCCCACCGCTTCGACCACTCTGATTGTCCCGCTTGCCATCCTTGGACCGCTTGTTGGCATCATCACGGTTTCGCTTCTCTGAGAGGGCTGTCAGCTTTTTGCGCATGGAAGACTGCTGTGTTGGTGAGAGCTTCTCCCAGAGCTGCGTCTGGACCGACTCGAATCGAGGCTGCTTCTGCTTCATGGACTCCAACGCGAGCCGCAGTTTCTGCAATTGAGGGTCCTGACTGCGAGCGGCCTTGCGAACCTCCTCCTGAAGCTTTTTGAATTCCGAACCGTATTTCGTTTGAAAACGTCTGTAGGCAGCCTGATGATCCCTGCTGGCCTTCATTGCAGACGATCTCTGCTGCGTTGTCAGATCAAGTGAAAGGTACTCGTTAAGCCACATACGAGGTCGAATGGAACGACTCCGCTGATTGCCGCCTTGGGAAACCATGGCTCCACCGGCTACGCTTCGTGCTGCATTCGCATCCGCACCCTCGCGAATCCAGACCTCGATCTGCTTGACTTCGGTGGCCGTCATGGGTGGCCCGCTTGGTGGCATGATGTCGTCATGCCCCTCCGGCAGCTTTATTCTCTCGAGTAGGCTGCTCTCTCCCGGTGACCCCGGGATCACGACCCAATCCTCTCGACTGCCCGCGAAGATCTGCTCGACTGGAAAGACCTGAATACCGGCCTTCTGCTTCTTCGCGCCATGACACTGAGCACAACGCGCCTCCAGCATTGCCTCGACCGACTTTCCACCCCCTGCCATCATGCCCTGTCCGCCACCGTTTTCATTCTTAAGGCTGGCAGGGTCAATCGATGGGCCCGCCAGTCCTTTTTCGGTGGTTTGATCAGGTGTCTCCTCTATCACTTGAGAGGGATCCGTCGGGTCGTACTCCGGCGTATCCGCCAGGGCAGAGCATGAAAGGGTGGCCAACGCCAGAAAGAATGTAGGTTTGAGTTTGATCATGAAAACCTCCAGTCACACGCGATCTGACCGCTATGATTCTACGATACCGAGCACCTGCTCATCCCCAAGGAATGGTTTCAGTTGATGAAGAGAAGCCGATGAGACTCGAAAAAACACATGTCATGGAAGCTCTGGCGACTGTACAGGACCCTGATCTGGGTCGTGATCTAGTGTCCTTGAACATGATCAAGGAGGCGGTTGTACGGGACAAGAATGTCCATGTACACGTCGAATTGACGACTCCCGCCTGCCCCATGAAGGATCGCATACGCGACGACATCGTCAACGCCATCACCGAAAAGGCCAAGGGGATCGGTAGCGATGAACCCGTGGTGGAGATCGAATTTTCAGCCAACGTCAAAGGACGCGAATCCGGACAATCCGATTCGCCGCTTTCCGGAATACGTCATGTCATCGCGGTCGGTGCCGGAAAAGGCGGCGTTGGCAAATCATCTGTCTCGGTCAATCTGGCCATTGGACTGGCCAGAATGGGCGCCAGAGTCGGTCTTCTGGATGGTGATATCTACGGTCCATCACTTGAAACGATGCTTGGTCTCGACGACATGGCGCCGACTGCCCGAGGCAACATGCTGGATCCCTTCGAAGTCGCCGGCATCAAGGCCATGACCATCGCCAAGTTGGTCGATCCCGAGAAACCGATGATCTGGCGTGGACCGATGGCCCACAAGGCCTTCTCACAGCTGTTGAACCAGACCACCTGGGGTGAACTGGATTACCTGTTCGTTGATCTTCCTCCCGGAACCGGCGATGTGCCGCTCTCACTGGCACAACAGCTTCCATTGACGGGATCGGTCATCGTCTGCACACCACAACGAGTCGCTCAGGATGATGCACGGCGGGCAGTCCGCATGTTCCAGCAACTGGATGTCCATGTTCTCGGGGTAGTCGAGAACATGAGCTGGTTTGAGGCGGATGATGGGAAGACCTACGACCTCTTCGGCAAGGGTGGTGCAGAGAACATGGCTTCCGCCATGAATCTCCCGTTCCTCGGAGCTGTTCCCATGCACATGAACATGCGAATCAACGCAGACAACGGAACACCCGCAGCCAACTTCGACATCAACGAGAACATCACAAAGTCGCTGAACCATCTGTGTGAATCACTGGCTCAACAGGTGTCGATTACCGCCATGTCCGGCGATCTCGTACAACCGACGATCTCCGTCCGGTGATGTCCTGATCAACTCATCATTATCAGCACGAAGGTCAGTACCGCCGAATTGTTGATCGCATGCATCGTCATCGGCGCGATCAAACTCTCACGCCATTCCCTCGCGAGCGCCATGGCCAGAGCGATTGAGCCCAATGCAGGTATGGCCACCCAACCCTGTGGATGTATGGCGGCGAAAATGAAGCCGGACAGCAGCCCGCTGAGGGTGATGCTCAGAGCGGTCGAAAGCCTGCTCGTCTGATTCCTCAAACCTCGATAGAGGATCCCGCGAAACGCTATCTCCTCCACTATCGGCGCCGCCACACAGGCTGTAACGAAGACCAGTACAAGCTCGAAAATGCTTGCATCCTCGAACATCGCGATGATCGGATGCGCGCCGCTGGAATCGGATGCGAATGGGTTTCGGGCTGCGGACAAAGCCTTGGAGAGCATCGTCAGAAACAGAGTGCCCACGACTCCGATTGCGAGAATGGGAAGCATCATTGCATAGCCTGCGACACCAGCCAGCACTTCACGCCACCATCCATTGCCACTCGTAAGACCGATCTGCCGCATGGCTTCGGACCATCCCATGCGCCGAAGAATCAGCCAGAATATCGCCAGAAGACTGAGAAAGAATCCAACTACGGTTCCAAGCAGAGGAAGCGAAACATTGTCGGTGAGATGTCCGAGTACTCCCGTCAGAACAATAAGCAGAATCAACCAGCAGGCAAAGGTCTCTATGAACACGCCGCCCGACGGTCCAGTGCTCAATGCGCGGAGCCTTCCCTTTACGGACCAGATGATCCCCAGAGACAAACCGACCACTCCTAGCAAGACAAGCCCTCCGCCAAGAACGAACACGATGACCATCAACACCATCTTGCCGATCGAGGACGACAGATACTCGGACCACACCCCTTCCTCACCCGACTGGGTTCGAGCGATGGCGATGTCACCAAACCAACCAAGTTCTTTCCTGAGGAATACCCGATCATCGGTTGATATGGATCCGAACTGATCGCTCCGCGATTGACCGGCAGATTTCCGCTTGGAGAAAATACGGGAGAGAATCGAATCGACTCTGGTCTGGGATTCCGACAGGACAATCCCATACTCGCTTGCGCTGGCGTCAAGCCTCCGAAGCGACTCACGTGCCTCGGATGAACCATCGAGGACTCCGAGAAGAACTGCAGCTCTCTGGCGTTGACCAACAGAACCGACTTCAAGCAGCTTGATCTGATCGATGAGCGTCTTCCGATCCTCTTCGGGGGTCATGTTATGGGCCGCCAGCAACCACTGGCCCTGCAGCTTCATGACCTGAGCCTCCAAATTGATCCCCTCAGAGGGCTCTTGAGGGTTGAATTCCACCTGCTCGAGAGCCGGCAGAACACTCTTGAAGACGATGACGGCAGCGATAATGAGCCAAGCAAAGGCCTCCAGCAGGCGATATCGCCGCACAGTGGTGGATACCAGAGGCTTGGCGGGCTGATTCTGGTTGTTTTCAAGGTGTTCCAAGCGGGACATCCTAACGGCAAAGAAGCCCCCGGCAGCTTCAGAACTGGGCCATTCCAGAGGTTCCGGACCTTGACATGAGGCCCGGGAGCGGTATCCTCGTGGATTCGTCGGACGACCCCTGATGGGTTCGTCCAGTTTGTCCGTATGTGTACCAGGGGCTGCTTGAAAACCCCTGCAGAAGAGTAAGGGCGACCGTTTTCAGGTCGTTGATTCCATGCCTCGTCAGACTACCTTTGCCAAGACTGGTGACATCAAGAGACGCTGGCGTCATGTTGACGCAGACGGCCAGATTCTGGGCCGCATGGCTGTCCAGATCGCCACTGTCCTCATGGGCAAGCATCGCCCCGAATACACACCGCACGTTGACACCGGGGACTACGTCGTAGTCACTAATGCCGAACGTGTCGTCGTCACTGGACGAAAAGCCGACCAGAGAATGCTGATGCGTTACTCCGGATATCCAGGTGGCCTCAAGACGAGAACACTTGGTCAGGAACTGGAGAAGTTCCCTGAAAGAGCAATCGAGACGGCAGTCCGAAGAATGCTTCCCAAGACTCGCATGGGTCGAGCCATGATCAAGAAGCTCAAGGTGTATCGCGGAAGCGAACATCCACATGAATCGAACTGCCTGGAACCACTTGAAGCCTGAACCCCCCGTTCTCCCGAACAGACGAGCGAAGTCACAGCATGACGAACGAAGCCAACGACACCCCGGCACCAGTCGAGCCCTCAACACCAGAGGTCTCCGAAGCAACCGCCACTCCGGATGTATCGATCCCATCGATCCCATCGATTCCAGCGGAGCCAGTGACCCCTTCGACGGCAACCGCAACGGCAACCAAACCTGCCACTGCAGGAGGCTGGTTCTGGGGCACCGGTCGCCGAAAGGCTTCCGTCGCCAGAGTTCGTGTACGCCCCGGCGATGGAACCTTCGTGGTCAACAACAAGCCGATGGACACCTTCTTCACGGAAGAACGTGATCACAAGGACCTGCTCCATGTGCTCGAGTCGACACGAACCAGCGGTCAGGTCGAGATTCAGGTGAATGTCCGCGGTGGCGGATACACCGGACAAGCCGGAGCCATCCTTCTGGGCCTTGGTCGTGCTCTCTTGAACTACGACAACTCGCTTGAACCGATTCTGCGTGACCATGGATTCCTGACACGTGACCCTCGTCGCGTGGAACGCAAGAAGCCCGGACAGCCTGGTGCACGCAAGCGTTTCCAGTTCTCAAAGCGATAGTCTTGGACGGCAAAGACGCCCTGCTTCGATTTCACCGATTCGAAATGGATCTGCTGCCTTGGGTGCGCAATGCGACCTCGATGGAATGCAGACGCCTCTGCGTCGCCGTCCAACCAAGACCACGGCATTCACAGATCGCTTGGATCGATTTCGGCGATTGCCCACCCAGTCCCCATCGCATTCCAATGAGGGCCTGATCCTCCTCTCCAATCGATTGGATTCGAGTGGCCCATTCAGACTGCGGCTCCAACCACGGCCAGGCAACCAGTGAACGAACCGGCCATGGAAGAACAAGGCTGCCGGGCTCATGCCGAGCGGCTGCCTGCAGATCACGCGGGGGATTGCGCACCGTCAGCAGACGATCAACGGCACTGAGACATCTTGCCTCCAGCCGATCCACCATGCGAGGCTCAAGTGTCTCTATGACAGGCCATATAGCCTCTATGCAGGAAGTCATCAGGTGAAGCGACGACCTTCTCGACAACTCGGACAATGGTCTCCCCAGCCACTGCTGACAACCCTGAAGAATCGTCGGAATCACACGCTCAAGCAGCCTCCCCCGCAGTCGACCGACCCATCTGATATCTGATTCGATCGAATCGACTGTGCGGCTGGTGGGCTGACCCTGGATGACCCCCAATCTCCTTTCAGATCGACCTAGCAGCATCTGGATCGCGACAACGAGTCTTTCACCGTGTTCCAGTTCTGGGCTCGTGGATTCGGCCGTCAGATCGATGATGCTGTCCGGCCCGGGAAGATCCTCATGCACAGCGGGGAAGTCCAGAAGCACCTGTTCGGCGTCGTCTCTGTCGAAGGTCTCCTGCCAGACCGAATCGAGCCTCAGTCTACAGAGTCTTCGCAGTCGATTTCGGAGCATCGCTCTGTGCACTGCAGGCACACTCTTCTGAAAACGAGCCGCCACTCTTGAAAGGGGTATGCCGACTGCATGTGATCGTTCACAAATGGCGGCATCCCGATCGGTCAATGGCCCGTGGCTCGAGAAGATGGGTTCATGACTGTTCCTTTGCGCACTCATCAGAACGTGACGAATGGTCGAGACCGCTCGCTTCGTCTCAGCGGCAATGGTGATGGATGCCGAATGGAGACTTGCTTCCTGCTTGTCATGCAGCTGACTGGCTCGCTTCAGGATGGATGCCCGCTCGGATTCGTCTACACGAGACCAGCTTCGGATTCTGCGCATTCCTGCCGGCGACCTTTCAAGATAGTGATCCAATGCGTCGGGAAAACAACCAAGAAATGCCTGGCCACCCTCATGTCTCACCCAATGCAGGATGAGACCATCCCCTCTGTAACGCTGAACCGTACGCCGACTGACTCCGAGCTTCCGGGCCATCTCATCGATTCCGATCGCCAGACCTCTAGGCTGATCCGCATTCATTGCGATGTCCGAACTCAACGCCTGAACGAATGCCCCCAGATCTCGTATCAATGCGCTGCCGACGATGGTGGCGTCGAGATCACCGGCATCGGGACGAAATCGCGTGATACGAAAGACCACGTACTCCAATGGGTAGAGTCGCTCGGGATGGATGTCCCGCATGAGTTCTTCAGCCGCATCCATCTGCCGATGCTTGGTCTTGTCAGGGGCGAATCGCAGGTCGTTATGCAACGACGCGATCACACTGGCCAGAAAACGAGGAGCTCTTGGCACGTCAACCCTCGTACAACTCCAGAGGACGACCGGCATCCACCAGACCGTGCTTGACCGCCAGTTCATGGAACTTCTTCAGACCTGCCAGTTCAGATGGCCCCAGTTCATAGCGGATCAGACCATTGAGATATCGGGAAGCCAGATCCAAGGGCCAGTCATGGAGGCGGGCCTCCTCCTCGATGAACTCCTCAATCGAACGGAGATTGCGGTCAAGGTTGTCCCTGAGTGAATGAAACACGTGAGCCAGCATCGTTTCGCAGGCATCTGAACGCGTCATCCAGAGCGCAAAGACGAAAGGAAGGCCGGTGAGCTGCTTCCAGACCTCGCCCAGATCGATCTGCACTGGATGAGTTTCTGAAGACGGCGGACCATTGACGACCTTGTCCCCGATGAGCATCACCGTGTCGGGCCACGGTTCACTTCGTACACTCGCATCGAAGTCGATGATCTCGGAATCGATTCCCCAGGCTTCCTTCATCAGAATGCTGAGAAGCGCCACCGATGTGTGGCTGTCCGTGTCGCAATGGATCCGGGTGATCTCTTCAATCGGAACGGATGAGAAGATTCGGACTGTCAGCGTTTCACCATTGCAGGTCAACGGAGCCACCCGAAGCAGCTTCAAGGGTATTGGCGATCGCAGATAGTCGATGCTTGAACACATCCCAACCTCGACCTTGCCATCCACGACCTGATCAAGCAGTTGACTTGGAACCGCCTGCCTGAGCTCGATATCCTCCCGAGCCTCGAGTCCTCGAATAATTGGCCTCGTATTCAGATAGGACACGACTCCCAACCGAATGACGGAGAGCTCGGTTCCAGAGGGTCTCTTGATCTGCTCACAACCTTGGGGCATCCCTACAGCGTAGCCTGCCGGCGGCCAACAAGCACGAATTAACCCGCTACGGCATTCGTTGAGGGAATCTCCACTTGGGGACGTGAGTCGGTATGAGCCTGCCACTGATTGCCACCGTGGACATAGACCCTTTCAACCCGACTGTTGATCTGGACCAGAATCGAATGTGGAGATCTTCCCAGTCGCTTGGAAATACTAGATAGTTGGCATGGGGATCCCGGCCGGCTGGAAATCAGATCCACCGGTGTTCCCACCCCCATCTCTTCTGGAACTTCGGTCAGATCCACCATGAGTTGATCCATGCTCACACGACCGATCACCGGCACACTCATGGCCGTTGCACCATCATCGAGAACAAGATCAACGGCCAGTCCCGGCCCACCATCTTCTGGAGTAGCCGCATCGATCGGATAGCCATTGGCGTATCCCACTGGTATGAGCCCCAGTCTCGTAGGTCGTTCCGCAACCCAGTCACCTCCGTACCCAACTCGATCCCCAATACCAATCATTCTGGTGAGGACAAGTCGACTCCTCCATGTGACGGCCGGCTGAAGCGGCTCTGCAAGACGATCCCCCAAATCACCCGCCGCATTGGTCAGATGCCCGGACCAGGCCAAGCCGATCCGAATCATGTCCGCCTGATAGTCACCGCCGCGCAAGGCACCACAGGTTCCAGCTGCATGAATGATCGTCTCCGGAGAGAGCTCCGAGGAGAGATGCTCGACGATGGCATCGAGTTGCCTCATCTGATTGGAGGTGACCTGTTCACTGGATGCGGCCTGAGCGAAATGAGTCATCAGACCCGCCAATTCAAGTGCAGATGAACGCTGGATGGCACGAACCATGATGACTGCGTCGCGAGGACTACAACCCCCACGATGCAGTCCAGTGTCGATCTTCAGATGTACCGGTAATCCGATACCAAGTCGCCTTCCAAGGGAATCGAGCGACTCCATCTGGGACGTGTCGTGAATCACGAAATGAATTGAGCCAGCCGTGAGTTTCTCGATGAGTTCGATTGGAATATCTTCAGCCATCACAGGCATCAAGATCAGGATCGGCATGTCGAATCCGGCCAGTTCACATGCCTCGGTTGGCGAAAAAACGGCGAACATGGAGCTGCCAGCCTGCTTGAGCGTGCTCATGACCCCTGTGGCTCCAAGTCCATAGGCATCCGCCTTCAGAACCGCACAGAACCGCACACCAGGAGCACACAGGGCACGCAATTGCCCCACGTTGTGGGTTATGGCATCAAGGTCAATCTGTAGCGTGCTGGTACCGTGCATGGGTTCCGTGGAGCAAATGCCCCTATATGGTTGTATCGGCTGGAATGTCACCGTACCATGACGTTCCACGCGGTTCGAATACGATCGCCCGCACGAAACTGAATCGAACCGCGGCAAACTCATCATGAACGAAATATTCGATTCCAAAACAACATTTGGAGATCTGGGACTCTCAAGCGACCTCTGCAAGGGAATCCGGGACTGTGGGTTCGAGCATCCCACGCATATCCAAGCCCAGCTCATCCCCGAAGCCGTCAAGGGCCACGACATTCTGGGCCAGTCCAAGACCGGAACCGGCAAGACGGCCGCCTTCGCCCTGCCGATTCTTGAACGGGTTCAGCCAGATCAGCCGATCGCCGGGCTTTGCCTCGTCCCCACACGGGAACTGGCCATTCAGGTGACCAGAGAGTTCAATGAACTCGGCGCCCACACCGGGTTGAAGATGCTGGCCGTCTATGGCGGCCAGAAGATCACCGTCCAGGCCAAGAAGCTGGAAGCCAAACCAAACATCATCATCGGTACACCAGGCCGAGTGATGGACATGAACAACAGAGGGCTTCTTCCCTACAAGGGGATCAAGATCGCCGTTCTGGATGAAGTCGACAGAATGCTGGACATCGGTTTCCGAGAAGATATCCGCAAGATTCTGGGCTCCATGAAGCAGAAGCATCAGACCGTTTTCGTCTCCGCGACGATTTCGCCTGAAATCCAGAAGCTGGCTCGACAGTACATGAAGAGTCCGCTCGATCTGACTGCCACCGATGCCAAGCAGCTAACGGTTGCGCAGGTCGAGCAGATGTTCGTGGCAGTTGAGCCTTGGGACAAGCGTCGACTTGCCCGCTACGTGATCAAACATGAAAAACCTGAAGTCGCCATCATTTTCTGTCGGACCAAGGCCACGGTCGACCGTGTCGCTCAGGACCTCAAACGCAACGGAATCGACGTTCATACGCTTCATGCCGACATGCAGCAGGGACAACGGAACCGGGTGATGCAGAAGATGAGGGACGGCAAGGCCGATGTGGTCGTCGCCTCCGATCTGGCTGCGAGGGGCATTGATGTCGACAACATCACCTTGGTCATCAACTACGACATACCCGAGGACCCCGAGATCTACGTTCATCGCATCGGTCGAACCGCTCGACGTGGTCGCAAGGGGAAAGCCATTGCATTCGTTACTCCCGAGCAGGGAGAACTTCTCGACAAGGTCGAGCAACTGACCAATGTCGAAGTACCCGAGACGCAGTTCCCCGATTTCAAGCCTGGTCCGGAACCTGAAAAGGTCCGCAAGGCACGTGAGCAGAGTGATGCCGCCATCACTCAGCAGAGAGAGACCAAGTCTCGTTCAAAGGTCGTCGCACCTGACAAGGAAAGCGGCTCGGACACCTCCAAGTTCCCTGGCGGCATCGTGCCCGTGGCCGCGCCCAAGAAGAGAATGGGCGGACGTCTCCGAACAAGACGATCCTGAGTTCTCCCTCTGGCGGGCAACCCTGAAATGGAACATCTGTGCATTCATCCTGAGATACGGCAGGCCATGTCAGACGGGTCACCCGTCGTGCTTCTCGAGACGGCGGTGACGACTCGAGGACTGCCTCGTGAAGGCTGGTCCTGGCAGGGTCGTGATGTGATCACCGATCTCGAACCGGACTGGAATCTGCAAGGCCCGGTCAATCTTGAGCTTGCCCGGTCCATGTCTCGGTGTGTTCGACGTGAAGGCGCGATTCCCGCGACGGTTGCGATCATGGACGGTCGATGGCGCATCGGCCTCGAACCGGATGAGCTCGAGCAACTCGCACAGGATGAAACCGCAGGCAAAGCCTCGATCACGTCGATCGCGGCAGCGCTTCATTCCGGATCCAGTGCCGGCACGACGGTGTCGGGTGCACTGATTGCAGCCGGGCTCATGAAACGCGTCACAGGCCGGGCTCCATCTGTACTGGCCACAGGTGGTATCGGTGGCGTTCACTTCGACTGGTCTCGCCAACCGGATGTCTCTGCTGATCTGAAGGTCATGGCCAGCACGCCGGTGGTGGTCGTGAGCGCCGGCGTCAAATCGATCGTGGATGTCGTCGCGACACGCGAGTGGCTCGAGACTCTGGGCATCCCGGTGATGGGTCTCGGAACGACTGCCTTCCCGTGTTTCATTGCCGGTGTCGACGAACGTGCACCAGGCGTCCTGAAAGTCGACTCTGAATCCGAAGCCGCCGACATTGCCAGACTCCACTGGGAAACGGTCGATCCCTCGGGCGGGCTTCTGCTGGGCGTACCGCTTCCAGAGTGCTCCGTTCTGGAGGCATCAATCGTGCAGGAAGCCAATGATCGGGCGGAATCCTCCGCCAACGAGGCGGGTGTCGATGGCCCTGATCGAACACCCCATCTACTGTCCCATATGGCCGAAGAGACCGACGGTCGTTCCCTGATCGCGAATATCCAACTTCTGCTTGCCAATGCCAAGGTCGCCTCCAGACTGGCCAGAAGTCTGCCCCCACAACCGTCTTGACGCCCTCACGGCTGGCTGCTCTACTGTCTGCACCTGAAGGGCTTGCAGCGGCGAGCTGAGCAGGCACTGACCCATTCAATTGAATTGTCTCGCAACTCCCGGCCACCGGACCGGCTGATTCGCCGACAGGCGATTTTCGTACACCATGACCACAACCACCACCAGCGGAATTCTGGACTTGACCTCTCCAACCGAGTGTCGACTTCGCCAGTTCGACAACGGGGTCATCGTTACCAAGAACGATCCGCTGGTGCCGGCCACGATGCTCGAGGAATTCCGTCTTCGCAATGGCCAGTTCATCACCGCTGAGATCGTCATGAAACGGCCTCGCAAACGATCCGGCAGACCAAGGGGCGAAGCCCGTCCGGTCGTGGAGAGCATTGTGGAGGTCGAAGGCATTTCTCCGGACGAATATGCCAGCCGAAAATCGTTCGATCAGCTGACCCCGATCGATCCTCAGCCACGCATGTCCCTTGAGTATCCCGGATGCCCACCTTCCTGCAGGCTCATCGATCTTTTCTGTCCGATTGGATTCGGCACCCGCGGCCTGATCGTTGCGCCACCGAAGGCTGGAAAGACCATTCTGTTGCAGAACATCGCCTACGGCATCAAGCAACAGCATCCCGATGTGGAGCTCGTCGCGCTTCTGATCGACGAACGCCCCGAGGAAGTCACGGACTTCCGCCGGAACGTGCCGGCCGAAGTGCTCGCCTCCTCGAACGACCAGGACACCAACGCCCACATCGAGCTTGGAATGCTGGCGATCGAACGGGCACGATGCAAGCTGGAGGCCGGCCGGGACGTCGTGGTGCTGCTCGACTCCCTGACGAGACTGGGTCGGGCATTCAACAATTCCCGCAAGTACGGCAGCAGTGGTCGGACCATGTCCGGTGGTGTTGATTCCAGAGCACTCGAGGTCCCCAAGCAGCTCTTCGGAGCAGCTCGCAAGGCGGAGGAAGGCGGCTCGCTGACCATCATCGCGACCTGTCTCGTGGAGACCGGCTCACGAGCCGACCAGATCATCTTCGAGGAGTTCAAGGGAACGGGGAACATGGAACTGGTTCTCGACCGTTCCATCTCCGAGCAACGGCTCTTCCCCGCCATGAATCTGGCCACCTCGGGTACTCGTCACGAGGATCTGCTGCTGACTCCGACCGAATTCAAGACGATCACGGCCCTGCGTCGAAGACTCACCAACATGTCGCCTCCCATGCAGATCGAGCAGCTGCTCAAGGCGCTTGATCGCTACGAGACCAACGAGTCGCTCGTTCAGGGATGACACGATGAGCGCTGAACAGGATCGACGTGTCCGTCAACAGATCTCGAGCCTGCTCTACAGCGGTGATCTGGTGAACGCCGAAGCGATGTGCCGGGAACATCTCAAGAAGAGAACCCGTGATCACGAGGCCATGGCGATGCTGGCTCATGTGAACTTCACGGTCGGGCAGTTCCAGGACGCCGAACGTGTCCTTTCCCGAGCGATCTCACTTGATTCGAAGCGAGCCGACTATCAGGCATTGATGGCCGAGATACTCACCAACACGGGGCGTCATCGTGAAGCATTGGCCAGATACGACCGGGCACTCAAGATCCATGGCAGCTTCGAGGGCGCCATCGCCGGCAAGGCCGAAACCTATCTCCGAATGGGAAAACCAGACAAGGCCCTGAAGTTTCTGGATGGAACCACTGTCCCTGTTGATGAAACACCGCTTCTGGCGATCGTGAAGACCCGGACGCTGGTTCGCCTGAAGGAATTCGAAGCGGCACGAACGCTCGCGGAACGGCATCTGCCCGGCGATGGGCTGAATCAGGAGCATCAACGCTCGCTTCGATTCGCGGCCGCTCTGGCGACCGAACGTGCCGGCGATCTCCAGCAGGCGACCGAGTACTACCAACAGGCCAACGCTCTCTCGCAGGGGGACTGGGACGTCGAGATGGCTCGCTCCCAGCGTGAGGCCGCCGAAGAGGTATTCGGAACGGAGTCGTTCCCGGAACTGCCTCGGTCCGAGTGTCAGGACGAGTCTCCGATCTTCATCGTCGGCATGCTCAGAAGCGGCTCGACGTTGACCGAACAGATCATCGATGCCCATCCGCAGGCAGCCGGACTTGGGGAAATCGACACGCTGCCCACGCTGGCTTCGGCATTGCAGGAAATGCTGTCCACAGCCCTGCCGTATCCGGCCTGCCTCCAGGAAACCAACGAGGCCAGCCTGACTGCAGCAGCCGACGTCTATCTGGGCGACACCCGATCAAGAGCCCCCAGGGCACAACGCCGAGTAGACAAGCAGCTGGGCAACTTCAGCCTTCTGGGATTGATCGCGTTGTTGTTTCCGAAGGCCAAAATCATCCACTGTCGACGACACCCGATGGACACGGGACTCTCGTGCTGGACTCAGAAGTTCGCGCCTGGCACCAATGCCTGGTCGAACACGCTGGAGGACATCGCCGGTTTCCATCGGGAATACGAAGCCTGGATGGATCTATGGAAACGGGTGCTCCCCATCCCTGTCCTCGAGGTTCGCTACGAGGATCTCGTGAGGGATCTCGACGGCCAGAGCCGTCGCATCATCGACTTCTGCGGTCTTGAATGGGATGAACGCTGCCTACGCTTCTGGGAGACCGGCAGGACCGTCCTGACGCTCAGCTCGGATCAGGTGCGTCAACCCCTCTACGAGCAGTCCATTGGGCGTCACAGCCCATGGGGAGCCTCCCTGGCCCCCCTGAGGGATGCGCTGGGTGATGCCATCGATCGCTATCAGTCCGAAGCCTGATCAGCCGCGACGGCGACGGGGCCCCGCGAAACCGGCGATGGCCAGAACCGCCAAGGCACCAGGCGCTGGGGGTGTGAGTTGCCCTATTACCGCATCATTCACACTTGCCTGCCAAGTATCGCCATTGGCATCCTTACCCTGAAGAAGACCACTGAATAATGCTCGTGGATAACTCACAGTCAATTGCGCAATCAATACGCCGTAGCCATTCCCGGCATTGGTTTGAACTTCAATTGCCTGCCCTTGTTGCTGGTCAGGCGTCACAAAATAGGTGCCGTTGTCAGTGTAGAGATCAGCTCCACTTTCAAATGAGCCCCAATCAATACCGACGTTGTTCAGATTGTTCTCGCCGAATGGAAAACCGTCCTGATACAACGCACCAACAGTCACATAACTGTCCCACTCGAGACTTGGCACGAAGGGAAAGAAGTTGCTGTTGATTTCCTTGGAAGTCGGGCCGCCATTGACGTTCTGGTAGAAATCACCCTGGGAGGAAAATGACAGCGGCTGGGAACTGTTACCGGCCACAGCATCAAGGCGATCGCCCGGATCCATCATCGCGTATACGCGGAATGTGGTTCCAAATTCCGAATTGTTGACCACATCCCACTCAATTCCCTGAAAGTCAGCGTTTGCGGTACCCACCATGGTGAGCCCCGTGACGGCTACGGCTAATGACACAACAGGCTTCTTACTCATTTGGACGCTCCCCTTCCTATTCCCTCATCTTCAAACAGGATTTCCAGTCTCAGGAATCCCACTCCAGTTGTCAATCAATGAATCTAAAGAATGCCATCGATCGCTATGAGTCCGAAGCCTGATCAGCCGCGACGGCGACGGGGCCCCGCGAAACCGGCGATGGCCAGAACCGCCAAGGCACCAGGTGCCGGTGGATTCAGATCGCCAATCAGGTAATCGGACAGTGCCACCTGCCACGCCTCCCCATCGGCGTTCTGGCCTTGCAGAATGCCTGAGAACAAGACCTGAGGATAGGACACCGTGAGTTGTGCGATCAGAACGCCGTATCCACCAATGCCGTTCACGAACTGGGCCTCTCCCTGCTGATGATCGAGCCCGACGAACCAGCTGCCACTGTCGGCCACCAGATCCCCGCCATTCTCGAACGTCGACCAATCCAGGCCGACGTCGTTCAAGCCGTTTTCACCGAAGGGTGTGCCATCCTGATACAACGCGCCGATGGTGACATAACTGTCCCATTCGAGACTCGGTACGAACGGAAAGAAGTTGCTGTTGATCTGCCTTGATGTCGGGCCTCCGAGGTTGTTCTGATAGAAGCCCTCGGGACTCGAGATCTCCAGATTCTGAAAGGAGTTTCCTCCCACGAGATCGAGTCGGCCACCTGACTCCATCATCGCATACAGGCGAACTGTGGACCCCTGATCACCTTCATGGATGAACTCCCAGTCCAGTCCGTAGAAATCACCCGTGACCACACCCGACATGCCAAGGCCTGCAATCAGGGCAAAGACGGCACCTGCATTGAAGTTTGTTGTCATGACACGTTCTCGCAATAGCTGAGAGACTTCTATGTCCACTCAGTCTCATGATGCATGATCCACATGTCAATCATCAAAAACCAAGAACGTCCCCTCAAAGTCCCACCGACCAAAAAAGACATCTCCGCGACTCGAAAGTCGCGGAGATGCTTCGTGCAAGTGTGCTGGTTGCATGCTGGTTTCGACCAACATGCGACCTAGTGGTTCGTCATCGCTCAACCGCGACGACGACGGCTGCTGGCGAGGCCAGCGAGGCCGAGCAGTGCAAGAGCACCTGGGGCAGGAATCGGGGTGTTCCATGAAGCACCGATGGCGTTCCATGTTTCACCGTTTGAATCCTTACCCTGAAGGTTGATCTGGCCAACCAGATCGTCAGCGGTGCCGAGACCACCCTGAACGGTGAACTGACCGAGGAAGACCTGGCCATTGAGTTCCGCGCCCTGAGCGTCATCCGGGGTGATGAACCAGGAACCGTTGTCGGTTACCAGATCGCCGCCGCCTTCAAAAGCAGACCAGTTGATGCCGATGTTGTTCAGATTGTTCTCACCGAAGGGAGCACCATTCTGATACAAGGCACCGATGCTGACATAGCTGTCCCATTCCATGCTTGGAACGAAGGGGAAGAAGTTCGAGTTGATCTCCTTCGAAGTAGGACCGCCATTGGCATTCTGGTACATAGTTGCACCATTGGCCGTGCCGATGCTGAGGGTACCCACGGAGTTGCCGTAGACGGCATCAACTCGGGCACCTGCATCGAGGTTGGCCATGAGACGATAAGTGTTGCCCTGGTCGCCAGAGTTGACGAGTTCCATGGACACGCTCTGGAGTGCTGCCGTGGCCGTACCGGCCAGGAAGAGTCCTCCAACAGCGCCAGCAAATACGCTGGTAAGTTTCATAACAAAACTCCTTTATCCAATCAGCACGTGAGACTGGATGAAGTGGTGCTTTTCTGACTTCTCAATAATCTTCCCAATACATGGGGCAGAAACCCTCACAGGCACCACATCTGTCGTAGGCCTGCCCCTTCTCCAACCTGAATGTAGTGGATCCAGCCCCCCTGATGCAAGAACAAAACAAATTGAGGCGATCAGGCCGAGCTATCCCCAAGTCATGCACTTATAGGACCTTAAAGGGGCTTTAAACAGCCTTTAAGTGCATTCAAGCACCCCCCGAGGCAGTTTGACCGGTCAGATAGCCCACCAATTACTGAATCAATTCTGGAAAATCGCCCCTAAATGGCCCAAAAAGACACCTCCGCGACCAGAGGCCGCGGAGGTGATTCGTGTGTGTTCGTTGCTGGCTCATGCCATCACGGCAGGAAACCTTATTGTCGTGGACTCAGCCGCGACGACGGCGACGACCGGCTACACCGGCGAGGCCGAGAAGAGCGAGGGCACCAGGTGCGGGGACAATTGTCCATGAAGCGCCGATGGCGTTCCATGTTTCACCGCTTGCATCCTTGCCCTGAAGGTTGATCTGACCTACCAGATCTTCAGAGGTACCAAGACCACCCTGAACGGTGAACTGACCGAGGAAGACCTGGCCATTGAGTTCCGCGCCCTGAGCGTCGTCAGGGGTGACGAACCAGGAACCGTTGTCGGAGTAGAGATCTCCTCCACCTTCCCAACTGGCCCAATCGACACCGATGTTGTTCAGATTGTTGGCTCCGAAGGGAGCACCATTCTGATACAAGGCGCCGATGCTGACATAGCTGTCCCATTCCATGCTTGGAACGAAGGGGAAGAAGTTCGAGTTGATCTCCTTCGAAGTAGGACCGCCATTGGCATTGTGGTACATGGTTGCACCGTTGGCCGCAGCGATGGACAGAGCACCCTGGGAGTTGCCGTAGACGGCATCAACTCGGGCACCTGCATCAAGGTTGGCCATTAGACGATAGGTGTTGCCTTCGGCGCCCGAGTTAACGAGTTCCATAGAAAGGCTTTGGAGCGCTGCCGAAGCCGAACCGGCCAAGGCGATGCCTCCAACTACACCAGCAAAAACACTGATCTTTCTCATTTTACTTTCTCCTCATCTGGCCCTTCCATGGCCAGATTCGATGATGTTTGTGGTGCGTTCGTAACGAAAACTTCCGATGACTTCCCTAACTTCGGGCTGCGAATGTCGAACACGCACCACGCTGCTCGACACGTACACCCCTTCTCCACCCCTAAGGTATTCCAGTGAGTGCCACGGTCAAGTGAATCGAACCAGCAACTTCATGTTTTTTCTTCATTTAGGGATATCTTCTAACGTCCGGACTGACGGATAAACAGCCTGCCAGGGTGGGCTTTTTCGGCCCGCTAGAGAGAGATCTCCCGAATACCAGCCTTTAAAGGCCGTTCACGGCCGATTGCCGATAAAACAACCACCTCAGCCTTCCAGCTGAGATGGCCAAGAACCCGTCTGGGACAGGGAGACTCCCCCCCATTCGGAGCGACCTAGAAGCGACGACGGCGTCGACCGGCTACGCCAGCGAGACCCAGAAGTGCCAGAGCACCCGGCGTTGGCGTGTAGTACTCCTCCCCATTCACGTCAGCCTGCCATGTATCGCCATTGGCATACTTGCCTTGAAGAAGGAGCCCCTAGAAGGTGCCGCCTCTCACACTGGTGGTTACCTGTGCGATCAGAACGCCGTAGCCGATGTCTCCACCGTGATCGATGGCTTCACCCTGCTCCTTGTCGGGAGTAACGAACCAGGTGCCGTTATCCGTC
>PBAX01000019.1 GCA_002716385.1 Phycisphaerae bacterium
AGAAGTGGAGGTAAATCGTCCGATTCCGCCATCCTTCTACCGGGCGGTCGCCGAGGTGCTCGCCTACGTGCAGCGCGTCAACGATCAGATGGAGCCGATGATCATGAACGATGAGCCGGAGGTCCAGCCGGTATGAGCAGGGGTTTCCAGAATCCGATGATCGGAGGCTTCGTTGAACGCGTGGCCCGATGGCGTCACATGCTGGTTCCATTGGGCATCCTGATGCTTCTGGGAGTTCTGGTCGTTCCGTTGTCGCCCGTGATCCTGGACATCCTGCTCGCTGCGAATATTGCTTTGGCCGCGATCATTCTTCTGACCACGGTCTACATGAAGAGATCGCTGGACTTCAGCGCCTTTCCTTCGATTCTTCTCGGCGTGACGTTGATGCGTCTCGTTCTGAACGTGGCATCGACCAGACTGATTCTGAGCGCCGATGCCTCGAGTCCCGGCGAGGCCATGCTGGTGGCAGGACGCGTGATCGAATCATTCGGCACCTTCGTGGTTGGTTCCTCGATCGTGGTTGGTCTGATCATCTTCATCATTCTGGTCGTGGTCCAGTTCGTGGTCATCACGAAGGGCGCGACGAGAATGAGTGAAGTGGCAGCCAGATTCACGCTGGATGCCATGCCCGGAAAGCAGATGGCGATCGACGCGGATCTTTCCGCGGGTCTCATCGATGAGAAGGAGGCCAGGCAGCGCCGAGATGCGGTCACGGAGGAAGCCGACTTCTACGGTGCGATGGATGGTGCAAGCAAGTTCGTGAGAGGTGATGCCATCGCAGGCATCATCATCACGGTCGTCAACATCATCGGTGGAATCGCCATCGGACTCTTCATGAAGAAGTGGGATTTCGAGGAGACGGTGTCAGTCTTCACGACACTCACGATCGGCGATGGTCTGGCCAGTCAGATTCCGGCCTTCATCATCGCAATTGCCGCTGGACTCATAGTGGCGAGGACAAGCGAGACCGAGACCATCGGTGACGAGGTCCCACGTCAGCTGGCTTCGCAGCCACGGGCGTTGTATCTGGTATCTGCGTTCCTCTGCGTGTTGGCGATGACGCCATTGCCCACGATTCCCCTTCTTGTGGCGGCGATCGTAATCGCCCTCATTGGCTGGTCGGTGGATCGCTATGCCGACGAATCGGAATCCGGGAACATCGATGCCGAACAGGGGGCGGTCGAACCGGGTCCACCAGCAGAAGCGGCTGTCGAGGAGCTGGTGATGGTCGACACGTTGGAGATCGAGATCGGCTACGGCCTCGTTCCTCTGGTCGATGCGGGGCGAGGTGGAGATCTGCTCGATCGGATCGCAGCCGTCCGTCGTCAGCTTGCCGTGGAACTAGGCATCGTGGTTCCGCCCGTGAGGATTCGCGACAATGTCCAACTGGAGGCCAACGAATACAAGGTACGTCTACGCGGGGCGTTGCTGTCTGGTGGAATGGTGTATCCGGAACTGCTGATGGCGATGAATTCCGGGGAAGCCACCGAGCCTCTCGAAGGTGTCAAGGGTCGGGAGCCGGCTTTCGGTCTGGACGTCACCTGGATTCATCCCGATGCGCAGTCACGCGCCGAGATGCTGCACTACACCATCGTGAACGCCTCAAGCGTCATGGCGACCCACTTCACGGAGCTGGTCAGAGAGCATGCTGCGGATCTGGTTTCCCGCGAGGAGGTGTGTCGCCTGATCGAGCAATTGAAGAGCACATCGCCCAAGCTGGTTGAGGAGACCGTACCGTCGATCGTCAAGCCTGCCGAAGTTCAGCGTGTTCTTCACAACCTCCTCAGGGAACGTGTTCCTGTCAGGGATCTGGAGACCATTCTGGAGACGATGGGTGACTGGATCTCGCAGACTCGCGATCCAGGGGTCCTGACCGAATATGTTCGCAACTCTCTTCGAAGAATCATCTCGCAGCAGCATGCTCGTCAGGATGAGCAGGGGACGCTGCGTATCCATTGCGTCACACTCGATCCCGAACTGGAGGAGTTGGTGTCGGG
The DNA here is from genome assembly GCA_002716385.1 of Phycisphaerae bacterium. Taxonomy (GTDB): domain Bacteria; phylum Planctomycetota; class Phycisphaerae; order Phycisphaerales; family SM1A02; genus UBA1668. The sequence goes on from PBAX01000019.1 coordinate 1,998, forward strand.
GCACATCGAGCGTGGGGCGGCCGGGACGACGCTGACCATGCCGCCCGCTCGAATCCAGCAGGTGGTCGCGTCGGTCGTCTCCAGTGTCGAGGGATTGCTGACTCGCGGGTATCATCCAGTCGTGATCACGTCGCCGACTGTTCGTGCTCAGCTCTGGCAGATTCTTGAAAGTCGTATTCAAGGTATCGCGGTGCTTGCTTATAACGAGATAGAAAAGGGAATTGATGTTGAGTCAATTGGTCTTGTGAGTCTGAAGAACGATGAGCCGGTGGCGGCAGGTGTCGCCTGATCATCGAGTTGCCTTGAGTGTGTCTGGAACTGAAGCCATGGAGGGCTTGAAATTGGAAAGCAAAATCTATCGCGCTAACACGATGAGCGAGGCAGTCGCGGGCCTGCGTGAGGATCTTGGATCGGATGCGGTCATCCTCGAAACCAGAACGGTTCGACGGACGGGATTCTGGGGAATTCTCGGCGCCACGATTGTCGAGGTGCATGCCGCCCGAGCGGTTGAAGTCAGGGAGGCTCGCCAGCGTTCATCGTCGAACAAAGTGCCCGCATCGGATTCGACTCGAGCTCGCGAAGTGACTGTTCGTGAGCCGGTGGCCGGTGAGGCGATCGAGATCATGCCGCCTGAACGAGCGTCAACTGCCATGCCTCCCAGTCCACCTGAGGGCGCGCCTGACCGGGAAGCCACTCGTCGCATGGCCAGAGCCATGCTCGAGCGGCTGGAATCCGAATCGACACCGGAGCCCAAGCCTGGGCCGGCCGAGGTCGATCTGGTTCGCAGCGAGATAGGCGAATTGAGGGATCTTGTCGGTCAGGTTTTGCGTCAACAAACAATGAACATCGGAGATGACAATGTTCCGACGGGTATTCCTGAGGAAATGGTCTGCTGGTATGTGGATCTGATCTCGTCAGAGGTGTCGAAGGAACTGGCAACTCGGGTGATCGAAGCCGCCAGTCAGGAACTGGGCGGCAACCTCGATGATCGGCAGCATGTCCGCGAACGCATCATTCATCATCTTTCACGGTTCGTGCCTACGGCCAGTTCGCCATTGCCGGAACCACCGCTTCATGGTCCGCTTGTGATCGCGATGGTCGGCCCGACCGGTGTCGGGAAGACGACCACGACCGCCAAGATCGCTGCGACGTGTCGTCTGCATCGTGGTGGAAAGGTGGCGTTGGTGACCTGCGACACCTATCGAGTGGCGGCGGTGGCGCAGTTGAGGACCTATGCGGAAATCCTGGGGATCCCACTGCATGTCGCGGAGCATCCGGGTCAGATACCCGGTTTGATGGAATCAATGAACGATGTCGATGTCGTGATCATCGATACGCCTGGCCGAAGTCAGCGTGATGAGGATCGAATCGAGGAGCTGAGCCGTTTTCTGGAAGCTGCCAGGCCGCATCAGACTCATCTCGTGCTTTCGGGGACGGCTGGCGAGAAGGTCTTGCTGCGTGAAGCGGAAGCCTTCCTTCCGTTGGGCGTCGACAGGATCGTGCTGACCAAGTTGGATGAAGCGGTCAGCTTCGGCATGCTGGTCGATGTCCTGCATCGCATCGGTCGCGAGTTGAGTTTCGTCACGACCGGCCAGGAAGTGCCGGCCGACATCGAACCCGCCTCGGGTGACCGGTTGGCAAGCATGGCGTTGCGTGGCACCACCCATGATGGATCACTCAGGAGTTCGCGTCTGTGATCGGAGATCAGGCAACCATGCTCCGCGAGATGCTGAAGCGTTCCGATGAGACCAGACATCGGGAGGCCACGGAATCTCCAGCCAGACTGTCACTGGCGAACGCCATCGCTTCGGGCAAGGGCGGTGTCGGAAAGACGAACGTGACGGTGAATCTGGCGACGTCTCTGGCCCAGCAGGGACTTCGAACCATTGTCCTGGACGCGGATCTCGGCACGGCGAATGCCGATGTTCTCTGTGGACTGGACCCGAGGGAAAATCTCGATGCCGTCATTGCCGGTCGACGAACGTTGCGTGAGATCATGGTCACCGGGCCGGGGGGGTTCGAACTCATTCCGGGTACGACGGGTGGAAGTGAACTGGCGTCACTTTCACCCGAGCGACGAAACAATCTACTCAGACAACTTGGTGAACTGGAGTCCGAAGCCGATGTGCTATTGATCGATGTGGCGGCGGGAGTCGGCACGGATGTGATGGGCTTCGCTTCTGCAGCTGACGCGTTGATCGTCGTGGCGACGCCGGAACCCACTTCCGTGACCGACGCCTATGCCTTCATCAAGTCGATTCGACGTCATGCACCGGGTCGTGTGCCCGATCTGCTGATCAATGCCTCGGACAGCGATGAGGAGGCCAGAGAGGTCCATCAGCGGATGGATCGAGCCTGTCGACAGTTTCTGGACTTCGGATTGCCGCTGGCGGGGATCATTCCCAGGGATGAGGCCGTCAGAAGGGCTGTGAAGGCCCGTCTTCCCTATGTCATTCTGGAGCCATCTTCCGCCCCGAGCCGCTCCATCAAGAGGTTGGCGACCAGATTGGGGGGGCGTCCGGCATGCCATTCGCAGGATCAAGCAGGTTTCCTGGGTCGATTCGTCCAGTGGCTCTCATCCAGAAAGCCAAGAAGTTGAAGTGGATTCAACGGCGTCTAGGAAGCCGTTTTCGTAATGGGAAGTCCTTATGAAGTCAGAAGATAGGCAGATTCCAGCCCCGGAAGGCCACTGGCAGGCCATGCCGGGCCTGATTGGTGGTCTGGCAGGACTGACCGCTCTGGTGGTGGCCATTGGTGCCGGGTTGCTTGCCGATAACACCGCCACCACGGTACTGCTTCGTGGTGTCGTGGCCATGGGCGTCTTCTGGATCGTTGGTTATGGGGCGGGTTGGACCGTAAATCGCGCAGTTCATGCCGATTCGAGGTCGGATCATGCGGAAGATTCGGGTGAATTGAGAAAAACCGACGATTCGTTTCAGATCGAGGATTCAGTGGCCGAAGCACAAGAAGATCGAGAAGCTGCGTAGTTGAGCAGACTCCTCCTTGTATGCGGACACGGACGTTTGTTATAGTCAACTTGTCGGAAGGCACTCAAGGATGAGTGTCACTCCGAAGATACAGAGTGTCGGACCTTCCTCGGGAGATCATCCGGCAACGGCGCAAGGGTCAAGGAGCGGACCAATGCCGAGTCTTACAGCGAAGCACAACACTACAGTTTCCGTACCCATACGTGGTGCAGAGGGGCAACCGGTGGCGGCCAACGCAACGGCTGATTTATCGGATCGTCCAATTGCGGAGGGCTGGCGCCTCTATCGGGATGAACCATCCGAAGCCATCAGGAACTTCCTGATGGAGAACTTCCTGCCACTCGTTCGCTACACGGCGGAAAGAATGGCGACACGTCTTCCTTCGGAAGTCGAAGTCGAGGACCTCATGTCATCGGGTCTCTTCGGGCTCATGGACGCCATCGATGCCTACGACATCGAGCGTGGCGTGAAGTTCGAGACCTACTGCACCCAGCGGATCCGAGGCGCCATCTTCGATGAGCTTCGTGCGATGGACTGGGTACCCCGGCTCGTACGGTCGCGAACGGCCAAGGTCGAGCGTGCCAGGAAGCAGATCGAGATGGAAAGTGGCGAGAAGGCCACCGACGCCCAGATCAGCAAGAAGCTCGATGTGGACAAGGACGAGTACAAGAAGATCTGCCGGGACGCCCGTCCCGTGGGTGTGGTCTCCCTGAACCGAAAGTGGTTCGAGACCGACTCGAGCAAGGATGTTCGGGAAATCGATGTTGTTCGAGATCGAAGGCAGGAGAATCCCGTCTCGCGTCTTCAGCGGGACGACTTGAAGCTGCTCCTCACGAAGGGGCTCTCAAGAGCCGAACGTCTGATCATCGTCCTCTACTACTACGAGGAGATGACCATGAAGGAGATCGGCATCACGCTCGATCTCTCCGAATCACGAGTCAGTCAGATGCATTCCTCCATCCTCGCCAGATTGAAGGCGCAGATGCAGCATCGCTCCAAGGAATTCTGATTCGATCCCATCATGTGCAAAGACAAGCGGCGGTCCCCGGGACCGCCGCTTTTTCCTTGGCTTGAGTTCAGGAGTGCGTTCAGATCGGAATCGGGACCGGCGTGCGTTCGACGAGTATCTCGGCCGTCGTCTTCTCGAGTACTTCTTCGGCGGTGACACCCGGTGCCAGTTCCGTCAGTTCGAATCGTCTCCTGTCCTTGTTCATCTCGAGGACGCAGAGATCGGTGATGACCATGTCGATGCAATGGACACCTGTGAGAGGGAGCGTGCATTCGGGAATGAGCTTGGGTTCACCCTTCTTGTTGCAGTGATCCATCATCACGACCACTCGACGAGTACCCGCGACCAGATCCATGGCACCACCCATTCCCTTGACCAGCTTGCCGGGGATCATCCAGTTGGCGATGTCTCCCTCCTGCGAGATCTCCATCGCTCCAAGAATGGCGAGATTGACGTGCCCTCCACGGATCATGGCGAAGGAGTCGGCGCTGGAGAAGTAGCTGGCGCCGGGGACGGCGGTCACGGTCTGCTTGCCGGCATTAATCAGATCGGCATCGACCTTATCCTCGGTCGGGAAGGGGCCCATTCCAAGAAGCCCGTTTTCCGACTGCAGCCAGACGGTCATCTTCTCGGGGACGTGATTGGCCACCAGAGTGGGCATACCGATGCCTAGATTGACGTAGAAGCCGTTTTCCAGTTCCTGAGCCGCTCGGCGGGCGATGTCATTTCGGTCCAGTGGCATGTGATTTCTCCTGGTGGGGCAATGGTAATCGAGTCGGGGACTACAGGTGTGGCCCCGTGCTCGATACAATCCCGGGATGAACGTAAAGACACTTCCATTCGCGTCGTTGATTGAACATCCACTCCTGGTCGATCCGGCAGCCGCCGGGGACGACTGCGTGGTCTCCACAAACCCAGCCACGGGCGAAGCCCTGGGCGCCGTCCGGCTCCAGTCGAAGGCGGACTATGAATCGCTGGTCGAGCGAGCCCAGCTGGTCCAGAAGTCGTGGCGACGACTCCCCGCCCCCAAGCGTGGCGAGATCGTTCGACGGATCGGCAACGCGTTTCGTGAGCACGAGCAGGAACTCGGTGCACTTGTCACGATGGAAATGGGCAAGATTCTTCCCGAAGGCATCGGCGAGGTCGTCGAATGCATCGACATCGCCGACTTCTCGGTCGGCCTGTCGCGTCAGCTGTACGGGCTGACGATGATGTCCGAGCGACCACAGCACCGCATGTACGAGCAGTGGCACCCACTGGGCACCATCGGAATCATCACGGCCTTCAACTTCCCGGTCGCAGTATGGGCATGGAACGCCATGCTGGCCGCCGTCTGTGGCAACACCATGATCTGGAAGCCGAGTCTCGTCACACCGCTGTGTGCGATCGCGATGAACAACATCGCCCATCGGGTCATGCGCGAGCAGGACATCTTCCAGCCGGAAGAGGGTGACCCATGCGACATCTTCGGCCTGATCATCGGTTCCGACGACGAAGTCGGCGAAACTATGATCGCCGACCGTCGACTCCCGCTGATCAGCGCGACCGGTTCATGCCGTATGGGGCGCCACGTCGGCACTCAGGTCGCGAAGCGACTCGGCAAGAGTCTTCTGGAACTAGGTGGCAACAACGCGATCATCATCACGCCAAGCGCCGATCTCGATCTGGTGCTGCGAGGTGTCGTCTTCGGTGCCGTCGGCACCGCCGGCCAGCGTTGCACCTCAACCCGTCGGCTCTTCTGCCACAGCAGTGTGGTCGACGACGTCACCGAACGGCTGGTCAAGGCCTATGGTCAGGTTCCCGTGGGGGATCCCATGGACAGCAGCACGCTGGTGGGACCGCTCATCAATTCCCAGTCGGTCGATGGCATGCGCAACGCCATCACCAAGGCTGCCGAGCAGGGATGCGAGATACTCTGTGGCGGCACAGAGGGCATCGACCAGTACGCCAATTCGGCGGGTCACTACGTCACACCGACCATCGTTCGTGTTCCCGCGGGCAAGGATCCCGAGATCGCCCGCGAAGAGACCTTCGCCCCGATTCTCTACGTCTTCGAATACGACAATCTCGAGGATGCTGTCGAGGCGCAGAACAGCGTCGATCAGGGACTTTCCAGTGCGATCTTCACTGACTCCATGCGTGAAGCTGAACGTTTCCTCTCCCATGACGGTTCCGATTGCGGCATCGCGAATGTCAACATCGGCACAAGTGGTGCGGAGATCGGCGGTGCCTTCGGTGGTGAGAAGGATACCGGTGGCGGTCGCGAATCAGGTTCGGATTCGTGGCGTCAGTACATGAGACGCCAGACCTGCACGCTCAACTGGGGCGATGATCTTCCATTGGCACAGGGCATCGAGTTTGGTTGAGTTTCTGGAGGAACTGTAGCTCTGGACACCGTTGGCCTTCGTGGCTAGGGCGATAGGTTTTGTCCTTCTGATGAGCGCCGTCGCCAGAAGGCTCAATGGGTATTCGAGTCCTAACTTAAGCAGGATTGGAAGATCGCCCGGTCAGGCAACCAGTCGCCGGAGCGTTCGTCGGGAACACTACTCGCCCATGGCGACGCGTTCGATTTCCTCGTAGCTCGTGAGCCCTTCGGATACCAGTTCGAATCCGAAGTCCTCGAGTGTGGTGAACAGTCCCTGCTGAGCCAGTTCCCGGAGTCCCTTGATTGTCGGGCTCTTGATGATCAGATCGCGAATACTGTCCGTGATCTCGAACAACTCGAACAACGCCTGGCGTCCTCGATAACCCGTCGATAGACATTTCGGACAGCTCTGTGGGATGTAGATCTCCGAAAGTCCGCCAAGTCGCTGACCCATGCGGAGACTCTGAGAAGGCGTCGGCGTCACGCTCTTGCGACAGTTCGGGCAGAGCATGCGGACCAGACGTTGGGCCACGATGAGGTTCAACGCGTTCGCCAGAAGCGGGGGGTCGATGCCCAGATCGAGAAGTCTGAAGACTGCGCTGATGGTGTCCTTGGCATGGACGGTCGTGTAGACGAGGTGGCCGGTCATCGATGCCTGCATGGCGACCGTGGCCGTTTCCATGTCGCGGATTTCGCCGACGAAGATGACGTCGGGGTCCTGTCGCAGTACCGATCTGAGAACACTGTGGAACGTGGTGCCCTGATCGTGGTCGATCGGGATCTGGGTACAGCCCTCCAGGTAGTACTCGACCGGGTCCTCGATGGTGATCGCATTTCGTTGATTGACGTCGATCTCGCGGAGACACGTGTAGAGGGTCGTCGTCTTGCCCGATCCAGTCGGCCCACATGCCAGGATAAGTCCGGCATCGCGTGTTGCCATCGTTCGAATCTTTTCGTACATCCATGGCTTGAGTCCCAACTCGTGTAGACGAGAAGGGCTGTTGGAGGAATCCAGAACTCTGATGACCATCTTCTGGCCATGGACCGAGGGGGTCAGGCTGACTCTGTAGTCAACTCGAAGATCGTCGCCGATGGCGATCGAGAAGTGGCCGTCTTGTACCTGATTCTTCTGACTGGTCTCGATCTGGCACAGGATCTTCACGATGCCAAGGATGCGACGGAAAATGCTCGGGGAGAACTCCACGGCGGAGACCATAGTTCCATCGACACGCATTCTGGCCACGCAGATCTGGGGACGAGGCTCGATATGGAGGTCGGTGGCCCGTGTTCGAAGGGCTGCGTACAACATCTTCCTGAAAGCCTTGGTTCCATCGGCGTCCTGCTTGTCCGAGCCCAGAAAAGCTCGTTCGTCGGCGGCTCTGTGGACGACATCGCCTCGATTGTCCACGAGTGAGATCTGGGCCTCCGTATAGCCACGATCCTCGCCGATCTTGATCATCTCGTTGAGCTGCCGTTCCCAGTCGTTGGTCTTGGGCTTGCCGGTCTTCTTGATCTTCATCTCCCTGACATCAAGGTCGAGGGTGTGGCGCGGCTTCTGGGCCGGTTCTCGCTTTTCTTCCGCAGGAGCGGAGGACAGGGCAAGTGCCGCCTCTGGATCGATGTAGGTGATCTCAGTGGAGCCGATCTTGATGACATCTCCGTTGGCAAGGGGACTTGCCTGATCGCTCAGGGATGTTCGGTTGAGCTTCGTGCCGTTTCTGGACTTCAGGTCTCGAACCTGGAAGTCGCCAGCCTGGATCTCAATCACGCAATGCCGCCGACTGAGCAGGTCATCGTTGATGACCAGTTGGTTGTCATCGGCACGACCGATGGTAAGACCGGTGGTCGGAAGCTCGTAACGCTTTTGTCCTTGAGGTGTTTTGACTTCGATTTGCGGCATCAGATCTTCCCCATCTAGTGTTCGGATGGCGGTGTCGTCATCCGGAGCATTTGAACCTGATTGTACAAGGATGGCCAAACTACCTGTTGAATCGATCGTCTTCCCCTTGGCAATGGAGCTGTTTTCACCGCTATGATTGCCTTTCTCATGGAAAATGAACGGTTCATCACGCTCAGAAGGCCTCCCGTCGTGCACGTCGAAAGTCAGCCTTGGGTGCCTGACAGGATAGATTCCGATCAGGTCGATTCCTGTTGGGCTCGTATCGCTGAGCGTAATCCAAACGCCTTCGATGGGCGTGTTCTCCATGTCATAGGTGTGCATCGTAATGGTGCTGGTGGTGTGAGCATCCACGTGGCTGAATGCGCCTATCGCTACTACGCGGTGCAGACCGAGGGACTCGACTGCGGAGTTCGGACGCTCGGTGCCAAGGCCATTACCCGTGCAGGTGATCGGATTCTGATGGGCCTGAGATCTGATTGGGTCATGTACTACCCAAACCTCTGGGAGTTCGTGCCAGGAGGGTCGGTGATTCCCGGTCAGTCACCGACGGAAACGATCATCGAGGAGATGCACGAGGAAACGGGATTGAAGGTCTCCAGACCACCGGTTCCAGTGGCGGTCGCATACGACTCCGAGGCCTATTCCTGGGAAGTCATACATCTGATCGAACTTGACGAGAAGGCGACGCCGATTGGATCAAGGGAATACGGCGAACTCAAATGGTCCACGCGAACATCCCTTCCCGACCAGTTGACGCCCATCGCCAGGCGCATGACATCGCTTATCTAGTATCTGGCGTACGGCACAGAATCATATGGAGGGGCGTGCTTGTGTTGTAGAGCGGTCCGACTAGGCGGTTTCCAGATAGGAGGCCACGCTGCGGAGATCATCCACGATCTGAGGAGTGACGAGCAGGGTGAAGGTCTCGCCCTTTTCGGCACGTGCCAGTTTGGTGACACGCTTCCTGTTGACCCATGGACGACCGGCACGGACATATGTGACGTTGTCCTTGAGTCTGCGTTGGGTTGCCAGCTTCGAGCGACCAGTCTGAATATGGGTCTGCATGCCCATGAGTCGTTCAATAGTCTTGATCGTTGCCGGACGCTGGGGACGACCGGTGATCGTGAAGCTCATCGTTGAATTTGGAACAATCGTGTCTGGTGACATGGGTGCCTTCCTGTGTCGAGCCGACTATCCTACCAGTAGTGCCACCAGTGGCCAAGCGGACTTCTCATTCTTTGAGCAAGCCGGACTCTCACCTGTCGCCCCCAAAGGCCGATAGTGAGTCCTATCAGAGGGGCATTTGAGCCTATGCGATGCAGCAGAATCAAGGAAAGCCGATTTTCAGCCCTTCTGGGGGTGGTGCTCTGCGGTCTGCTGTGGATTCAGGGGGCCGCCAATGCAGCCGAGATCCAGGTCCCTGAAAAATACGAGTCCATTCAGGAGGCGATTGATGTCGCTCTCCCGGGTGACATCATCTCCATTGACGGAGGGGTGTACTACGAGAATCTCGATCTGAAGGGCAAGTCGATCGTGCTCAAATCACGTTCGGCCTCGAATCCAGCGGTCCTTGATGGCGGTGGGGAATCAGGCAGCCTTCTGCAGTGCATCTCGGGTGAAGGTTCGACGACCAGAGTGGATGGATTGACGTTTCGCCAGGGGCTCGGTGACAACACTCTTTACGGTGACACGGCTCTGGTAGGCGGTGGCGTACTTATCCGTGATTCGTCGCCAACGCTCAACGCTTGTCGCTTCGAACTCAACTTTGTCACCTACAACGGTGGCGGGATCTATGCGAGAAACAGCAACAGCCAGATAATCAACTGTCAATTCATCGACAACAATGCCGAAAAGGGTGCGGCGATCTACGCCACTGGATCTCGAATGGAGATCAGGCAATGTCTCTTCGAGCAGAACAACGCAAGGTTCGGTGGCGGTGCCGTTTTCAGTGATAACCGTTCCCTCGTACGGATAGATAGATGTCGCTTCATCGAGAATCGGGCTTCTTTCAATGGCGGCGCCATCTACGACTACGACAGCTCCACCATCGTCATGAATTCGATTTTTCTGAACAACATCGGTGCCTTCAAGGGCGGCGCCGCCTACCACGGCTGGAGAAGCCGAGGTAGAATGGGCGTTGGCAACGACTTCCGGACGCCCAATGACGATGTCGACGGCAGTGGACGCACCATCAACGAATCGAATCCGTTGGGCGCCTGTTTCATCGGTGAGTCGTGCGTCATGGCACAGAAAAAGGCTTGTGAAGATGGAGAAGGGGTGTGGGCCGGCCCCGACACCACTTGTGACGAGAGCGAGCCTGGGCAGGCACTTCCACGGCGTGCCAGAGGTGATCTGAACAGGGATGGGGTGGTCGATGTCAGGGATATGGCGATTCTCATGAGCTCGTGGGGCAGCCGAGCAAACCGTCTGCCCTGATCAGGCCCTGAATCCCCCTTGGGAGCCTCTCAGGCTGCTAGAATCCCTTTTCCGGCAAGCGACTACGTAGAAGAGACATCAGGGCTTACGACAGGACCATTGCGTGACAGCCACCATGACACCTCCCGATCCAACCAAGGCTTCCTTGATCTCAAGAGAGTCCGTCGCCATCCGTTTCTGTGGCGACTCCGGTGATGGCATGCAGCTGACCGGTGGGCAGTTCACGAACACGACAGCCGTGGTCGGGAACGACTTCTCGACCTTCCCTGATTTTCCGGCCGAGATCCGTGCGCCAAAGGGCACGACCTTCGGGGTCTCCGGGTTCCAGATCCAGTTCGCCAGTCACAACATCTACACGCCTGGGGATTCCATCAACGCCATGGTCGCCATGAATCCGGCAGCCTTCAAGATGAACATTCAGGATGTCGAGCCGGGAGGGATCGTCATCGCCAACGATGACGAGTTCAACAAGGTCAACTTGAAGAAGGCCGGGTACACCGAGGAGACGAATCCTCTCGATGACGAGGAGATCCAGCGACGCTATCAGCTGTTTCGTGTCCCGATCACACGGTTGACCAGAGAGTCTCTTGCCGAAAGCGGTATGGGGGCCAAGGACGTCGATCGCTGTCGCAACATGTATGCGTTGGGCATGGCCTATTGGCTCTATCAGAGGCCACTCGAGCCCACGATCGATCATCTGGAAGGGTACTTCGAGCGCAAGAAGGGCTTGCCTGAAGTCGCCGCGATCAATGTCCGCGCCTTGAAGGCCGGTTATCACTTCGGGGAAACGGCCGAGATGTTCCCGGCTCGATTCGAAGTGCCGGCGGCGCCACTCGAGCCAGGGTTGTACCGGAAGATCAGTGGAAACGAGGCGCTCGTGCTCGGTCTTGCGACCGCATCGAATCTGGCCGCAACCGAAATGCTCTTCGCTGGATATCCGATCACGCCGGCCAGTGACATTCTTCATGGGCTGTCCGGTCTCAAGCACATGGGCGTGCAGACCTTCCAGGCGGAAGACGAGATTGCAGCTGTCTGTGCCGCCATCGGCGCGAGCTTCGCGGGCAAGATCGGTGTGACGGGCACTTCCGGCCCCGGGCTGGCCCTCAAGGGCGAAGCCATGGGGCTGGCCACCATGCTGGAGCTTCCGCTGGTGATCGTCGACGTTCAGCGTGCCGGGCCTGCCACAGGCATGCCGACGAAGACCGAGCAGGCCGATCTTCTTCAGGCGATGTACGGACGTTCAGGGGAGGCCCCGGTCATCGTCCTGGCGGCCGCGAGTCCATCGGATTGCTTCAACACCGCCATCGAGGCGGTCAGGCTCGCGGTCAGACACATGTGTCCGGTGATCATCCTGAGTGACGGCGGTATTGCCAACGGAGCGGAACCATGGTGTCTTCCGGATCTGAGTTCCTACGAACCGATCGTCATCGAACATCCGACCGAGTCCAATTCGGAGGACGGTTTCAAGCCGTATGTCCGTGACGAGAAGACCGGCGCCAGGCCATGGGTCACGCCGGGAACACCAGGTCTGGAGCATCGATTGGGCGGGCTCGAGAAGGAGGCCGATACCGGCAACGTGTGCTACGACGGTGACAACCATCACGCGATGAGTCATGCCAGGCAGGCGAAGATCGATGCGGCGGCCGATGTGATTCCACCTCTCGAGGTCAAGGGTCGGGTCGACTCGAACACGCTTGTCCTGGGCTGGGGTGGCACAAGCGGCTCGATAGCCGCGGCCGTCTCACTGCTGGCTCAGGAAGATTGTTCGCCTGCGTTCTCGCATCTCCGACACATCAATCCGTTCCCACGAAATCTCGGTGAGGTGCTTGATCGATATGACAAGATCATCATTCCCGAGATCAACATGGGTCAGCTGTCGATGCTGATACGCAGTCGATTCCTCAAGGATGCCATCGGCATCAACGAGCTCAAGGGTCGGAGTTTCCGGACCAGAGAACTGGCGGATCGGATCAAGTCCATCATGAATGGGGGCGGAGCATGACCGATCAGATCTCCGCCGAAGCCGCGGCCGTGGAGCTGCCGGTCTACAAGGCCAAGGACTTCACCACCGATCAGGACGTCCGTTGGTGCCCGGGTTGTGGCGACTATGCGGTACTGGCCGCCGTCCGGAAGACACTCCCCAAGCTGGCCCGCCGCAAGGAAGACTACGTCTTCGTCTCGGGGATCGGCTGTGCCGCGAGATTCCCGTACTACATGGAGACCTACGGGCTTCACTCCATTCATGGGCGGGCGCCCGCCTTCGCGACCGGAATCAAGTTGGCCAATCCAGAACTGGATGTCTGGCTCGTCTCGGGTGACGGTGATCTCCTCTCGATTGGTGGAAATCATCTCATCCACTGCATGAGACGAAACGTCGGTATCAACGTCATCCTCCTGAACAATCGGATCTACGGTCTGACCAAGGGCCAGTTTTCTCCGACCAGCGAGCGAGGAAAGGTCACCAAGTCGACTCCCATGGGTTCACTGGAATGTCCATTGAATCCGATCGCGCTGGCGCTTGGCGCCGATTGCACGTTTGTCGCACGCGGTCTGGACATCGATGCCAAGTTCCTCGAGGTTCTCATGACGCGTGGTGCTGCCCATCAGGGCATGTCGTTCATCGAGGTCTATCAGGACTGCAACATCTTCAACCATCAGGCCTGGTTCTATGCGTCGCAGAAGGATTCGCGTCCAGATACGACCATCGTTCTGGAACATGGAAAGCCCATGGTGTTCGGTTCGGAGTCGGACAAGGGCATTCGTGTTTTCAACGGCAGCCCCGAAGTGGTCGTGATCGGGGAGAACGGCATCACCGAAGATGATCTGATGGTCCATGATGAGACGAATCTGGCACAGGCCTCCATCCTCGCCCAGATGTTCCATCCCGAGTTTCCCGAGCCGATGGGCGTCATCTACGCCAGAGAAGACAGGCAAAGCTTCGAGTCGGCTTCACGTGCCCAGATGGACGAGGCCATCAAGGCCCGTCCGGACGTGACCCTCGAATCACTTGTTCATGGCAGCCAGACCTGGACGATCGACTGAGGTCTTTGAATGACTCACATGGACTATGACGTCATCGTGATCGGCGGTGGGCATGCAGGAGCGGAAGCTGCATGGTCGGCGTCCAATGCACTGGGTCCGGATGGTTGCGTGGCATTGGTCACCATGTCGCCGGATCGAATGGGGGCGATGAGTTGCAATCCGGCCATCGGTGGATTGGCGAAGGGCCAGATGGTTCGCGAGGTCGATGCCCTCGGCGGGCTTATGGGCCGTGCCATCGATGCCACAGGCATCATGTTCCGTATGCTGAACACCTCGAGGGGGCCGGCCGTACGTGGGCCAAGGGCGCAAGCGGATCGATATGCCTATGCCTGTGAAATCCAGCGATTGTTGGCGACTCGACGTGACTCCATCCATGTGATCGCGGCCACGGTCGAGGAGTTCCTCGTGGAAGGGGAGCGGATCGCCGGTGTGACGCTTCCGCCCGGTGCCGGGCGAGTTCATCCAAGAGATGATGACGGAACCGGTTGGCATGAGCATCTACCGACACCGATCTGGCCATCCTCTCCGCCGGAATCCGATCGAGCCAATGACATCACGGTGCTTCGATCCAAAGCCGTGGTGCTCACGACCGGGACCTTCATGCGTGGACTGATGCACACAGGTGAACAGCAGACACCGGGTGGCCGTGTCGATGAGCCGGCAGCCGGTGGCATGTCAAAGACTCTGGAGACGCTCGGATTCGAACTTGGTCGACTCAAGACGGGCACGCCACCACGCTTGAGGCGTGGGACCATCGACTGGGATAGTTTGCCCGCTCAGGAGGCGGATGCCTCTCCGGTCCCCTTCAGCGATCTTCCCGGCAGCAGCCTGCCGTCGGGGGCATTCCCGGGCTTGCCTCAGGTTTCCTGTCGTCTGACACATACGACTGCGGACATGCATGAGTTGATTCGCGAGAACCTGCACCGTGCACCTATGTACAACGGAGAGATCTCGGCTGAACACGGCCCTCGCTACTGCCCTTCGATCGAGGACAAGGTGGTTCGATTCGCCGATCGTGAATCGCATCATGTCTTTCTCGAGCCGGAATCTCTGCACACCGACGAGATCTACTGCAACGGAATCAGCACGTCACTGCCTCCCGATGTGCAGGACTTGTTGGTCCGTTCTATGCCCGGTTGTGAGAAAGCCGAGATATTCCGGCACGGCTATGCCGTCGAATACGACATGGTCTGGCCTCATCAGATCGATTCGACCTGCATGACCAAGCGATTGGACGGCTTGTTTCTGGCGGGCCAGATCAACGGGACCAGTGGATATGAAGAAGCGGCTGGTCAGGGATTGATGGCCGGGCTCAACGCGGCCAGACTGGTTCAGGGCAAGGAGCTCGTCAGGCTGGCTCGTGACGAGGCGTACATCGGCGTTATGCTCGATGATCTTGTCACGAAGACGCCCCGTGAGCCGTATCGAATGTTCACAAGCCGTGCGGAGCATCGCCTGCTTCTTCGTTCCGACAATGCGGATGCCCGACTCACGCCGCTTGGACGTGAATGGGGTCTCGTGGGTGACGTCAGATGGGATCTGTGGTGCACCCGACAGAAAGCCATGGCGGAGCTCGATGAGTTGAGCCATCGGATTCGAGTGGACGGGGGACGAACGTTGCGGGACTGCATGCGGCGGCCCGAGATGACTGCACGCGAGGTGCTGAATCTGCTCACCAGCGAGCACGATGTCGCGTTGGTTGATCGTGTGATGATCGATGCTCGATACGAAGGCTATGTCCAGCGGCAGCGAGCCGAAATCTCCCGTCGTGGAGACATGGACAGGCGACGCATCAGGGATCCACAGGCCATGGCGTTGACAAGCGGGCTCAGAGCCGAGGCCGCCGAAGCCATCCAGCGATTCCAGCCATCAACGCTCGGGCAGGCCGCGAGGCTGGCCGGCGTGACGCCGGCTGATGTGACCTTGTTGGCGGTTGCCTTGCACAAGTCGCGATAAACCGCTCTGCATCGGGTATTCGGCATCAAATATCGGTCTTTGACTTGCTTCAAAGCTGGCGCACCATTCAAATGGTCTGGTTGCCCATTTTCTTGAAACGGGGGAGAAATTCCATGTTCGCCTTGATCGCTGTCGCTACTTTGCCTCTGGCTGTCGTTGATGTTGTGCCAAGTTCAAGCCCGGAGGCCCTGGGCAGCACCTTGAAGTCGACCACGGCGAACACCCTGGAGCCCGTCCTTCAGTTGAACGACCAGTTGGCCGTCGAACTTGAGCTAGAGATGTTCGAGGTCATCGATCCGGAGGCCCGGATCGTAGTCCAGAGCGAGGAAGGCCAACGGCCGGCGGATCTTGGAAATCTTCGTCTCTGGCGAGGTTCGGTTCCAGGCGATCCCGATAGTCGTGTGTTCTTCGCCGTCAGTGATCATTTCACCCAGGGCTACGTCAAATCGATGGACGGTCTTTTCTTCATAGGGGACGGACCGGGCGGGAAGTTTCCGACCGCCGTGCTCGATGCGGGGGACATGCCCATTGATTTCCAGAATGTTCCCGGCTGCGAGATCCGTACGGTTGATGGTGAGCCGCCACGTCCAGTCGCGGTCGATCAGCTGAGAGGCATCGATCCGGGCACGACTCCCTGTCGCGTCACCAAGCTGGCCATAGATACCGACTGGGAGTACGTCGATCGGCTGTACGCCGGTGATGCGGATGCAGGAGCCGCCTATGCGGTCACGCTTGCCGGTGCCATCAGTGAGATCTATCAGGACGACATCAACACCCGGCTCTCCATCGTCTATCTGCGAACCTGGGAAGCCGACGTCGATCCATACGATCCGAACAGTTCTACCGACATGCTCGATCAGTTCAGGACGCACTGGAGCGCTCAGATGTCGAGCATCGATCGGACGGTCGCCCACATCATCTCCGGACGGACCAATCTTCCATACGGTGGTGTCGCCTATCTGAGTGTCCTCTGCAACAACGCCTATGCATATGGCGTGTCCGGCTACATCGAAGGTGGTTTTCCATATCCGCTTCAGGACAATGTCGGTGGCAACTGGGATGTCGTGGTGATGGCGCATGAACTTGGTCACAATCATGGCACGCTGCATACCCACGATGGTTTCACGCCACCCATCGACAACTGCGGCAACGGCGATTGCACCGGTGCTGATCAGGGGACGATCATGTCCTACTGTCACACCTGCTCCGGTGGCATCGCGAATATCAGACTGGGTTTCCATCCACTGGTGAAGAACACGATGCTCGACTATCTAGATGACATCGAGCCAGGTTGCGATCTCCAGGTCGTGGAATCAGGCACCGCGCTGGACGACTCGACCGTCTGCCTGCTCGGTGATCCGGTCGACATCGATGTCCTGGCGAACGATAGGCTGACGGGGTGCGATGGATCGTTCGATCCCGAGATCGCGACGTTCGATTCGAGCTCCGCACAAGGGGGCAGCATCGAACTCGTCGAGGGCACCGATCTGCTTCGATATCAGCCGTTGGCCGGATATGACGGCACAGACACATTCGGCTACCAGCTGACCATGGGGGATTCGGCCGTCGTATCGGTTGATGTCGTGCAGCTGAGGCTGCCTGATGTGATCGTCAGTCCAGCTGATGGTGCGCAAGTCGGTTACTACGCCCTTTCGGCACCCAGCGTCCTGCCTGACTTTGATTCTCTGGTTCCCTTTGCCACGGATGTGGCCGCCAATGTCAACTTTCCGAGTACCGGGGGCGAATTCATGAACAGCGGTCTCAGCGACGATGTCGGCGCGGTCTTCGAGGGCTACATCGACATTCCAGCGAGTGGGTTCTGGACGCTGTCGCTTGAATCGGATGATGGTTCACGACTGTTCATCGGAGACCAGCAGGTTCTCATCAACGACGGTCTTCATCCCATGGTCGAAGTCTCCGGCGAAATAGGTCTGGTCGCCGGGACACATGCCATTCGCATCGACTTCTTCGAGCGTGGTGGTGGTGCTGGTGTGATCGCCCGCTGGCAGGGCCCCGGTGTCTCCAAGCAGGTCATCCCAACGGATGCATGGTCCTACGAGACCAGCGAATGCCCCGGTGATACCAATGGGGACCTCGTGATCGATGTCAACGACGTGTTGGCTGTCATCGACGCCTGGGGGACCTGCAACGGGTGCTCCGAGGACGTGGATGCATCAGGGACCGTCGATGTCGACGATCTCCTGATGATCCTTTCAATCTGGGCAACCGCCTGCTGATTCGAATCGGATTGCCGTATTCAGGCGCATGGTCCCCAGTCGGCGATCAGCGCGAGGACATCCACGACATCGCATTGGCCATCACCTGTGACATCACCTTCTGGTTGTCCCCAGAGTCCGAGCATGTCCAGTAGATCGACCACGTCGACGATCTGGTTGCCATCGAGATCGGACGGGCAGTCCGGCACTTCGACATCGCCTGGATACTGGTCGGGTGTGGCCCATTCGATGTTGGGTACCGTCTCACGAACCCAGGTGTCGCGTGGCTCACCGAATGGTTCGATGCGAACCCATGCGATATCGAGCGATGTTTCATCGAAGTTGGGTGATCCGCCCCAGCCGACCTCGTCACCGTATCCGGCTGCGGCAAACCAGACGCCGATCCAGAATCGAGCTGCTCGGAAAGGGACGTTGCCCTGTCCGAACTCAACATCAAGCAGTTCATCGATCAGGATGTCATCGAAGTACCATCGAACACAACCGACCTGATCGCGGGTATCGCCGTCGTCACCAAGATCCGATCCACTGTGCCATTCGATCGTATAGGTGTGATAGATGCCGTTGGCGCTGTCCTGGGCAAGGTCGACGATGTTGCCTTCTGCATCATGCAGCACTCGACGTCCCTTGTGTTCTCCACCTTCGCCCCCGAATTGTCCACCCCAGCTGTTGGTGCGGGCATTCGTGAATGCGATCTCCTCTGGATCGATCCCATAGAGGGCAGCCTGTTCCTCTCCGGTTCCTCGAAGATCGGTCGGGAACTCCCAGTCGATTTCCGTATTGCGACGTGGGTTCGGTTCATGCCAGTAGCCTTGTTCGGCTTTCTGGTAGTCGATGTAGTGGAACGGCCAGAATGCCGTGACGGCACCCAGCTCCGGCGCGACCTTGGCTCTGACCTCATAGCGGCCCGATGCGTAGTACTGGCGTGTCGCTATGGCGGCACCCACTCTTGTCTGTCGACCGTTGTGCTCGATGTCGCCGTCATAGAGGTCGCCGTTGGCTTGCAGTCGCAACGCCTTGATGGGAACGCCGTTGTCCACATCATCGATGATGGAGACGTTCAAGGGGCTCACGCCTCCGTTGTCACCGCCCCAGCTCTTGGTGGAGATCAGCCAATCTTCCTTCGAGAGACCACTTGAGAAGTCGTCCTCGAGGACTTCGAGCTGTGGAACGGGCTCCTGATCTGTCGTCGGTGACCATTCACCACCAATCGCCTCCCAGCGGATGTTTCGGAACCAGGCCGAGCCCGGCTGGTTCTTCCAGTTCTCCAGAGTGAGCTTGAGATTGCTCGTCCAGTTTTCTCCGGTCTCAACCGGGATCTCGATGGACTGCCAGCTGGTCGATGAGATCGGCAGATTGGCGAGCAGTCCTTCGTTCGATGTGACGTAGAGATTCGAGATCACCCCGGGATCGACTTTGGCTTCTGCCGTGATCTTCCATACCTGATCAGGTGGCAGTGCCAGTTGAATCGGCTGGCTGACTCTCGATGTATCTGCCGTTGAAAGCAGCTTGAATGCAGGCTGTCCATCGACATCCACGATCGATGCTTCTATGCCAAGTGCCCAGCCACGTCCGCTTTCATCCGATAGATCGCCGTTGGTGATGATGTTGTCGCCGGTACCGGGCGCTGTCGTGATTGGTGGTGCCGTTGGAAAATCGGCTTCGCCTGGATCGGCCGTCGGTGCTTCGATGCGCCCCTTGCAGAAGCGAATGTCGTCGAACATCACGACTGCCTCGAGCTCGGTCTTCCAGGCCTGCAACGTCACGTCGACAGCGGTCTGATCCTTTCCGGTGAATATCTCGAAGCGTTGTTCAATCCATTTGTTCTGGTCATCGATGGCGATCCAGCCGGTGGCCTTGTCTATCTGCGCACCATTTCGGACGGCGAGAATCGGTGGCACCAGATTGCTGCTGCTTCTGACTCTGGCGGCGATCGTGTATCGAGTCTGCGGTTCCAGTCCATAGACCCGTTGGACGGCTTGCGCGGTGATGCCAGGTTGTGGAACGAGTCTGAGTGAACTGTCATCCTCCCAACCTTCATCGCCGACACCGACGTTTCCACTCAATGACCAGTTTGCGGTGCTGTTATCGAATTGTCCGTTCACAAGTAGATTCTGCTCCAGCGCCATGGCTGGCAGGCTGGTCAGCAACAGGGTCAGGGGGGCGATTGTGTTCCACGGGTTACGACATCTGATTCCGGCGTTCACTGTTGATCTCTCCTTCTCGAATACCTGGGGTCCACGGGCTTTCCCGCCTCCATGCAGGGGCGGCCCGATTCATACAAACGGAAATTTGAAGCAGTTCAGGAGCTGTCTGGGAGGGGTGCAGGCACTCTTTTGATCGAGTCCCCGCTTCCAGAGGTTGTGGTCGGGCGTCGAAACTCGTACGCTTCCTGACCACGCCACCGTAGCTCAATTGGCAGAGCACCTGATTTGTAATCTGGAGGTTACCGGTTCGATTCCGGTCGGTGGCTTTGAGACTCCCTGCTTGAACTGCTTCATGGTCGATAGAACCATGTCCACCAGTATCAAGTCGGATCTCCGGCTGATTCCACCTCTCCATGTGAGATACAGGCAGATTGATCCACGACAGGCGTTACAAACCGTATCTTTTGTCGATTTAATCCACGCTAAAAATTCCATTGAATGATGGGATATGCCGCGGACAAAGCATCAAAAAGAAACCCGCCCATGCCGAAGCATGGGCGGGTCGTTCATTCAATTGTCAGCTGGAATCAGCCGTTCTGAGTCTGTCCACCCTTGGTGAATACCCAGACGATGACGAACAGGGCGATCAGACCGACAAACCCATTCGTTCCAAGTTCACTGATGAAGGCCATCAGGTTCTTGGTGATAGTGGAGAAGTATTCCACATCAGGACCAAAGATGATCTGCACGACAACGCCAACGGCGATGAAGAGCAAAGCCAGGTCGATGAATTCACGAATCCAACCTTTTACGACATTGATACTGTTCATAACGTCCATGTCTCCTCGATGATGTTCATGCCTCCCACAACCATCCGTGGATGCGGAAAAGGCCATTTGATCGAGGGCCATGTTTCCCTCGAAGCAGTTGCAGACATCGGACAGAGGAAGGTCCGAAGATGAGTATTCAAGTGCCTGAATTTGGCCCTTTTCGTGCCAGATTCGGCATTAATTGCGCTGATTTGGGCCTCAGGAAGCATTGAAGGCTAATAAAGCTCAGGTCTGGCTCCCCTCATTTTTTTTTGGACTTGCCCGGATTTACGGGTTTGCCCCATTTGGGTGGGTTTCCAAGTTGCCCTTGTAGGGTCCTTGCCGGGATTTGATGACTTGGGTACCCTTCATCGTTCTGGAACCCAGGGCGTGTACCCAAGTGGCCAAAGGGGACAGGCTGTAAACCTGTTGGCGTTCGCCTTCGGAGGTTCGAATCCTCCCGCGCCCATTACCAAATCCTTTCCTGGAAACCAGTTACATGCACAGCAGAAGGTGGCGAGGTCACAAGACCCCGCTTCCTCCCCTCGGGAAAGGGGTTGGGGTTCTCAGCAACCCATCCATAGCACGCCGCCTCCTGGAGGCGGCTCATTTCATGGATGGTTTCAGCGACTCCATGCCTACCATGAAGATCGATGAGTTATCTGGATCGGATTCAATTCGCCAATCGTCGTGATCTCTCCGGCTTTGTTCCCTGGATGATCGAAGGTTCGGTTGTCGGGTACCTGCGTCCGGAGCTTCGCGATCTTCTCGCCGACTGGCCGGAGGTGTTCGAGATCGGATCGGATGCGGTGGCGCTTCATCGCGGGCTGACGGAGTTCGATGCCCGATCTGCAGCCGTCTCCGAGGTGCTTCCATCTCTTCGGGAGGAGGGGTATGTACGGTCGGCCGTGGGTGAATGCTATGGCGTTGTGAGAACACTGGGGAGTGAACCGCTCATGCAGATCGATCGCGGTGCGGTCGAAGGATTCGGCATCATCAGCACTGGCTTTCATCTCAACGGACTGGTGGGTGACGACATGTGGATCGCCCGACGTTCGTTCACCAAGCCACTGTTTCCCGGTCAATTGGACAACATGGTGGCAGGGGGATGGCCTGTCGGTCTGACGCTTCAGGAGAATGTCATCAAGGAATGCGCCGAGGAGGCCGGCATGAGTGAATCGCTCGCATGCAGAGCCGAACCAGTCGGCGTCATGACATACGTAATGGAAATCGAGAAGGGTCTTCGTCGGCACGCCATGTATCTCTATGATCTGGAGGTTCCCGACGCGTTCGTCCCGAGACCCGTCGATGGCGAAGTCGATTCATTCAACAGGCTTCCCATCGGGGAGGTGTCCTCCATTGTCCGTGACACGTCCGAATTCAAGTACAACTCCTCGATGGCCGTCATCGATTTTCTCCAGCGGTCCGGTCACTTGACATCGGATACACCGGGGTACGACAGGATTCTCGAGGGGCTGCGTGTGTCGTTGGAAAGTCCCGAGCCGGTATCCCCTTGATCCGTTCCCAAGCGAAAACCAGGCCAGGCCTCGTGGGGCCTCGCCTGGTTTTCGGTGCATGGAGAGAATGGAGAATTCAGAGAGTGTGAAGCCGGTCTGGTTTGGAGACGTTTTCCGGCTTCACTCAAGAAAGCCATTGGGGTGGTCGGGCGGCGCGGTGAATCTAAAAAAAAACAAACAGGGCCTTGATGGTGCGTCCAGAGGCTTTCCAGGCCCTCAGAGGCCTTCAGCAGTGGGCCGATTCTTGAGGAATCGCCTCATGGCCTTCAGTGTCGATTCGGATACATGGTGTTCCATGCCCTCGGTGTCTCGAATGGCGTCGGCCTCGGGCACCCCGAGGGATCGCAGGAATTCCAGCAGTAGCTCATGCCTTCGCCTGGAGGCCTTGGCCATGCGTCTGCCGGCTGCTGTCAGGGAGACGGGGCCATAGGGCTCCTTCATCAGCAGCCCCTCCTTGGCGAGCCTCGTCAGAATCCTTGTGACGGTGACGTGACTGACAGCCATTCTGGAGGCCAGATCCTTGACTCGGCAGGTGCCCTGCGTCTCCAGGATCTCCTCGATGGCTTCCACGTAGTCCTCGGCGGTTTCCGAGGCGTGATCACGTCTGGTCTTGCTGAACTGATTGGCGATCGGGCTCACTTGCGATTCCCCCATGTTGACCTTGCTGGGCAATAAGTGTAGTATTAGCTACATGAAATGTAGCATACCATACAAATTGTCTCTTTCGCTTCTTGGATTCCTTCTTCTGGCAACAACGGCGTCTCACGCCGATGATGCCAAGGACGTCCGCGAACCCCTGACCGTCGTCGCAACCACGGGCATGGTGGCCGATGCCGCTCGGACTGTGGTGGGGGATCGTGGTGTCGTCATCGGCATCATGGGCGAAGGAGTGGACCCGCATCTCTACAAGCCCAAGGCGTCGGATGTGAGGCTGGTCCTCAGCGCCGACGCGGTCTTCTACAGCGGTCTCAAGCTCGAGGGTCGCATGGGCGATGTGTTCGCCAAGGCTCGCGAGCGTGGATTGCCGGTGCATGCGGTCACCGCCCATATGGATGAATCGCTTCTGCTCGAGGATGAGGAGCACCCAGGCGATCCCGACCCCCATATCTGGATGGATGTCGAGGTCTGGTCGCTTGCCTTGCAGCCAATCGTCCGGGTCTTGTGCGAGGTGGATCCTGCGGGATGCGAGTACTATCGAGCCAATGCGGAGCGGTATCGCAAGCGGTTGCTCGAACTGGATGTCAAGCTGGAGGCCATGATCGGTTCGATTCCCAGTGAACAACGGGTCCTGGTGACGGCGCACGATGCGTTTCGATACTTCTCCCGTTCCTATGGAATCGAAGTTCACGGTGTCCAGGGGATCAGTACGGAATCCGAGGCGGGCCTGTCCGAGCTGAACGACCTCGTCAACTATCTGGTCAAGAAGAAGATCCGTGCCGTGTTCATCGAATCGAGCGTTTCGCCGCGCAACATCCAGGCCATCATCGAAGGTGCCAGGGCCCAGGGGCATGAAGTGGTGCAGGGTGGCCAGTTGTACTCCGACGCGATGGGGGCGCCGGGGACGCCAGCTGGAACCTACGTCGGAATGATGGAGCACAACGGGGACGTGATCACGAAGGCTTTGGGTGGCAAGATGCCGACCAATGAAGCGGTATCCGATTCTCCATCTGAGGATGAAGATCCCAGAGCGTCATGACCAAGGTGGGGGTTCGTTCAGACAAGGCGGGATCTGCTGGAACAGAGCACGATCCTCGTTCGCCACTTTCGATTCACGACATGACCGTGGCCTATGATCGCAAGCCCGTCCTCTGGGATGTCGATCTCGACATCCCGGTGGGTGAACTGGTCTGCATCGTCGGTCCGAACGGGGCCGGCAAGAGCACCTTGTTGAAGGCATGTCTGGGGCTGGTGCCCTCCGTCTCGGGTGATATTCGATTCTGGGGCAAGGAGATCTCGAGACAACGCGGGCGGGTGGCCTATGTGCCCCAGCGTGAATCCGTCGACTGGGATTTTCCCGTCAACGCGCTGGATGTCGTCATGATGGGCACCTACAGAAAACTGGGTTGGTGTCGACCGGTCGGGAGCAGCCAACGTCGGGCGGCCCGCGAGGCATTGGAACGTGTCGGCCTGCAGGATGTGATGGATCGACAGATCAGCCAGTTGTCCGGTGGTCAGCAGCAGCGGGTCTTCCTGGCTCGTGCTCTGGTGCAGGATCCCGAGCTCTATCTCATGGATGAGCCATTCGCTTCGGTGGATGCGTCCACCGAGCAGGCGATTCTCGAGGTGTTGCGTGATCTTCGGGCATCCGGGCGAACGGTCGTCTGTGTCCATCACGATCTTCAGACGGCTCAGGAGGCTTTCGACTGGGTCGTGATGCTCAACATGCGCGTGGTGGCAGCTGGTCCGATCGATGCGGCCTTCACCATCGAGAATCTCAGGCGAACCTACGGTGGTCGATTGACCCTGCTGGACAAGGCGGCCATGGCGTTGGGGCGTGCCCATCAGGCCGGAGAGCGAGACTGATCAATGGATGAGTTCCTCCGCGTCCTGTTGCTTCAGGAGTACAACACGCGTCTGGTCGTCATTGGAACCGTTCTGCTGGGGATCGCCTGCGGCACCGTCGGTTCATTGCTCCTGCTCAGAAGGCGTGCGTTGGTAGGAGACGTCATCAGTCATGCGACATTGCCCGGAGTGGCCATCGCCTTCGTGGTCATGTTGCTTCTTGGTGGAACTGGACGTTGGTCGCCGGGGCTGCTGCTGGGTGCCGGTTGCGCCGGTCTGATGGGGGCGGGCCTGGTGCTGCTCATACGACGTACGACCTTGCTCAAGGACGATGCCGCAATGGCCATCGTCCTGAGCACCACCTTTGGACTCGGCATTGCCTTTCTTGGTGTGATTCAGGATCTGCCCAGTGGTAATCAGGCGGGTCTTGATTCCATCATCTTCGGGAAGACGGCCTCCATGATCCGGTCGGAGGCAATTGGCATCGGCATCGCGGCGATCGTCATTCTCTTCACATGCGTGTTCCTGTACAAGGAGTTTCGTCTTCTCTGCTTCGACGAGAACTATGCCGGAAGTCAGGGTTGGCCTGTTCTGGTTCTAGACATAACGCTTCTCACGCTTGGTACCGCGGTGACGGTGATCGGATTGCGGGCGGTGGGGCTGATCCTGATTCTCGCGATGTTGGTCATTCCCGCCTCCGCGGCCAGGTACTGGACCGATCGTCTTGTCTGGATGATGGTGACGGCGGCCGGTCTCGGGGCTTTCAGTGCATGGATCGGCGTCACGATCAGCGCTCTGGTGCCTCGCATGCCGGCAGGTGCCATCATTGTCCTCTCCGCAAGTGGTGTGTTTCTCCTGAGCCTTCTTCTTGGAACCCGCCGTGGAGTCCTCATCCAGCTGTGGCATGTCTATGCACTCAAGCGACGAGTGGGAAAACAGCATCTGCTCAGGGCGATCTGGGAATGTTCCGAGGGCCAGCGGAGGGTCCGGCCTGATGAACTCCTGAAGAGGCGCTCATGGTCGTCGAGATCGGTGGATCGACTGCTGAGGGCAAGTCGTCGACGTCAGGAGATCATCATGGATTCTGCTGGGGTGATGCTGACGGACGCCGGTGCGGTGGAGGCTCGACAGATCGTGCGCAACCATCGTCTGTGGGAGCTGTTCCTCATCAAGCATGCGGACATCGCGCCGAATCACGTCGATCGTGATGCGGATGCGATCGAGCACGTCCTTGGAAATGAAATGGTGGCGGAGCTTGAAGCGGCCTTGCGGCAGGACGAGTCGCTTCCGACCAGTCCGCATGCCATCGGGGGTCTGCAGTCATGAACTGGATGTGGGGCGTCGATGACTGGATCATCATCCTCGGTGTACTGGCGGCATTGGCCTGCGCCATCCCTGGGACGTTCCTCCTGCTGCGTGGAATGAGCATGATGGGGGATGCCATCTCGCACGCGGTGCTGCCGGGCATCGCCATTGGTTTTCTCATCAGTGGATCCCGTGACAGTGTCTGGATGTTTGTCGGCGCCGCCGTTGCCGGAATCATGGCCGCCATCCTGACTCAGTTCCTCCACCGTGTTGGTCGGCTCGATCGTGGCGCCTCAATGGGTGTCGTCTTCACGACATTCTTCGCCCTGGGATTGATCCTGATCGTGTACACGGCCGATCATGTTGAGCTCGATCCCGAGTGCGTCCTCTATGGAGCCATAGAGCTGGCACCAATAGATCTCGTGACGATCGCCGGCATGGAAGTGCCTCGATCGATGCCTGTGCTGATCCTGATCGGGATATTGAATCTCATCGTGATGCTCCTGCTCTACAAGGAGTTCAAGATCTGCAGTTTCGATCCGGCGATGGCCAGCGCATCCGGGATCAATGTCCAGTTGATGAACCAGATTCTCATGATCATGACAGCGGCGACCTGTGTCGCCTGCTTCGAGGTGGTCGGAAGCATCCTGGTGGTGGCGTTGCTCGTCGTTCCGGCTGCGACAGCGAGGCTGCTGAGTGATCGACTTCATGTCGTCCTGATTCTCTCGTTGGTGGTTGGTTCGATCGGTGCTGCGCTTGGGCATCTGGCGGCGATCAACATCCCGGGTTGGTTCCCGATAGATGTGCCGGACACCTCGACCGCAGGCATGATTGCCGTCATGACGGGTTTCATCTTCCTGCTGGCCTGGGTGTTTTCCCCGATACATGGTCTGATTCCACGCGGCTGTCATCGGCTGCAGCTCAAGGTGCGGATCGCATCGGAGGATGCGCTTGGGCTGTTCTATCGATCAGCGGAGAATCAGCAGGAAATGACCCACGGAAAGATCAGGGAGGTTCTCGTCGACATGACGGATGCGAATGTCTGGATCACCTGGCTGGCGATGCGTCAGGTCCGACGAAAGGGGCTGGTCGTGATCGATGGCGATCGTTGGGCCTTGAGCCAGGAAGGCCATCGCAGAGCGAGTGAGTTGATCCGTTCCCACAGACTCTGGGAAGTCTGGCTCTGGCAGCATGCCGATCTGGCCGCTGACCATGTACATGGTCAGGCCATGAGGTTGGAGCACATCACCGACCAAGGCATGCGAGACGAACTAGCGGCCCAGACCGATGCCTCGGATGTCGATCCGCACGGTCGCCGAATTCCATCTGTGGAGCCGCCCATGGAATCCGATTCCGACGAGGATTGACCGGGGGAGGGGCGGGCAACCACCTCGATCACCCGGGCTCGGGGCTGGAGGGGTACACTCCCTTGACGATATGGATTGGAAAGCAGCCCAAGCTGGATTCGATGAGGCACTGGCGGGACACGATTCCCCGCGTTCCTCCTATGAGCCTCTCTTCAAGACCCTTCAGGGATTCGACGTCGAGGAAATCGCTCGCCGCGAACAACTGCAGCAGGTCTCGCTCATCAACCAGGGCATCACCTTCACCGTCTACGGTCGTGAGGAGGGAGTGGAGCGGGTCTTCCCCTTCGACTTCGTTCCAAGGGTGATCTCCGGTGCGGAATGGCGCGAGGTGGAGCGAGGTCTCATGCAGCGACTGGAGACGATCAATCTGTTCCTGGCGGACATCTATTCCGATCAGAAGTGCCTTCGCGATGGTGTCATACCTCATGATCTGGTCTTCGAGCGTGGCGACTTCCGTCGCGAGATCATCGGCACCCGGCCACGGCACGGCATCTACACCCATGTGGTGGGGACGGATCTGCTTCGAGGTGATGATGGACAGTTCCTCGTGCTCGAGGACAACTGCCGATGCCCCAGTGGTGTTTCTTATGTGCTTGAGAATCGAAATCTCCTCTCCAGGGTGTTTCCGGAACTCTTCAGCCAGTACGGTGTTCGGCCGGTCGAGCAGTATCCGCAGATGCTGCTGGATACGCTTCGATTCACGGCACCACGTGGCCGTGAGAATCCGACCGTCGCGGTACTGACACCGGGTGTCTACAACTCGGCGTACTTCGAGCATTCCTTCCTCGCCCGTGAAATGGGTGTTCCGCTGGTCGAGGGTCGTGATCTCATCGTCGAGGATGATCAGGTCTATATGCGAACGACCCGTGGCAAGCAGCGTGTCGATGTGATCTATCGTCGCATCGATGACGAGTACATCGATCCGGTCACCTTCGATCCCAGCAGCATGCTGGGCGTCCCGGGACTGATCCATGCCTGGCAGGCCGGCAATGTCACGATCGCCAATGCGCCAGGTGCCGGTGTCGCCGATGACAAGGCCATCTATCCCTGGGTTCCCGATCTGGTGAAGTACTACCTGGACGAGGACATTCAGCTGCCGCAGATCAAGACCTGGGTGGGGCGTCGGCCCGACGAGGCGGCCTACATACGGGATCATCTTCCGGAGCTGGTCGTGAAGCTCGCCGGTGGCGCCGGTGGATACGGCATGCTGGTGGGGCCGACCGCCACCAAGGCGGAGATCGCCGACTTCAGTGAAGCCTT
This sequence comes from Phycisphaerae bacterium, assembly GCA_002716385.1. Lineage (GTDB taxonomy): Bacteria > Planctomycetota > Phycisphaerae > Phycisphaerales > SM1A02 > UBA1668. The sequence continues at coordinate 30,834 of PBAX01000019.1, forward strand.
CGACAAGGATCCCGGCGCCTACATCGCCCAGCCGCTGGTCGAATTCTCATCGCATCCGACCTACATCGATGGGGAATTCGTGCCACGTCGAGTCGATCTGCGTCCATTCGCGCTCTGTGGTGAACACACCAGGATTCTGCCCGGTGGCCTGACAAGGGTGGCCTTGGAGGAAGGTTCCTATGTGGTCAACTCCTCGCAGGGAGGCGGCAGCAAGGACACCTGGATCCTTGCCGATCCTCCCTCGGAGGACAGGGCATGAGGGGAATGCTTTCGCGAGCTGCGGAGAACATCTACTGGATGGGTCGCTATGTCGAGCGTTCCGCCGAGATCTGTCGCATGCTTCAGGTCGGTGAACAGCTGACCGTCGAGTTGAGAGGTCTGTCTCCCGAGATGGCCTGCAGTTTCTGGAGACAGTTGCAGGACATATATCCGGGTTCGATTGCGCCCGACATCAGCGGCAGCGATGTCGATGAAGTGAGCCTTTCATATGTCTGGTGCTATCTGGTCGGACCCGGGAACGACCTCTCGGTGGCCTCCTCCATACGTCGAGCACGGGAGAATGCCCGGGCTGTCCGGGAGTATCTGACACGCGAGGTGTTCGAACTGATCAACGAGTGCTGGCTCCAGCTCGATGTCGATGTCCGATCCGCCGGTTCCAGGCAGATGGCGCCGGATCAGGTGGTCAGCCGCGTGACTCGTGAGGTCTATGGAATCAGTGGCGCGATCGACCGGACGTTCATCCGGGACGAGGCCTGGTTGTTCCTGACGATGGGCATGATGTTCGAACGCATGTATCGAGGGCTTCTGGTCATCAAGCATCGTCTGCCGATCCTGCTTGAGCATCCGGCCGACATCGACATTCCCATTCACCATGCGAGAGTGCGTGGTGTCCTTCGGACGCTGGCCTCTCTGGAGAACTATCGCCGCGTCTACGGGGCGGATCTCAATCCGGATCAGGTGGCTAGATTCCTGGTCTTCGATGAGCACACGCCGCATTCCGTCCGAGCTTGTCTTGGGCGTATGGAGCAGGCGATCAACATCCTCGAGGCTGGAACCGGCATGTCGGAGGCCGGTCGGCTGATCGGTCGCCTGTCCTCGAGACTTCGCTTCGAGGAGAACGATCTCATGGCCATCGACGATCTCGAGGCCGTCTGCTCCGAACTGGTGACTTCCGTCACGGAAGTCAATGACGTCCTTTCCCATCAGTACTTCACCACCTGAGGCCCTCCGTGCTGCTCCAGATCGAACACAGCCTGCATTTTCGATACAGCGGTTTCATTCGTGAATCACACATGGACATACGTGTGGAGCCACGCACACAGTCCGGTCAGGTGCTGCTTGATTTCTCGCTCGTCGTGGGCCCCTCGACCAGAGTGACCCGTCACGAGGACTGGATGGGCAATGCCGTCCACTGGTTCTCGATCACCGACTATCACGAGCGAATCGAGGTTCTGGCCCGTTCACTCGTCGAGACCAATCCGGCGATGGTTCTTCCGGGGCTCGTCACCGATCCCATCTCCACCGAACCGCCGTCCATGGAACTGTGGGATTTCATGCAGTTCGTCGGGCCGATCATCGACAGCGAGGCGATGCGGTCGCTGCACGCTGATCTGCGGATCGCCGATCTGGGCACTGTCGGAGAAGTGATCGAATGCGTGGGCGAGGGCCTTCGCTCCAAGTTCGAGTATCGACCCAATGTGACGGATGCCCATTCGACGACCGATGCCCTGTTGCTTGGCGGTGGGGGTGTCTGTCAGGACTTCGCCCATGCGGCGCTTGGCCTGCTCCGGATAAGCGGTATTCCGGCTCGGTATGTCAGCGGCTATCTGCATGTGGAACGCGACGACGATGTCCCTTCGCAGAGCCATGCCTGGATCGAGTACTGGTCTGCTTCCAAGGGTTGGCAACCATACGATCCGACTCACGGCATCGTTCCCAACGAAGCCTATGTGACCGTTGGATATGGCCGAAGCTATGACGACGTGCCGCCCAATCGCGGTATCTGCCAGGGCGGCGCACAGGAGACGCTCAAGGCCGAGGTCGTGACCAGCCCGGGCAAACGTCCTGATCGTCGTCGGATGCCTGACGATCTGTTCATGGATCTTCCCGTCTACACGGAAGCTCCCGATCGACCGCCTCGCACCGATCTGCCCGGTAGCGATGCCGCCTCCCAGCAGCAGCAACAGCAGCAGTGATGGCAGCGGCTCGCTTCCGTTGAACCTGCCCAGCCGAGGCAAGGCATCCATTTCGAACGCAGGATCCGCACGAAAAAACCCCCCGATCCGGAGGATCGGGGGGTTGTATTGACGAGTCAGTCGTCCTGGTTCGGCATCAAGGAGTGATGCAGAAGTTCAGGTCGAAGGTCGACAGTTCGAAGGCACCGCCATTTTCAAGAACACTTGAACCGGAGGTTGAATCCGAAGACGACATCCAAAGGAACCAGCAGTCGGCCGAGTTGGAGTTGATCTTCAGAAGATCACCCGCGGCGCTGTCGAGGGCCAGGTCGAACCGTCTCAGCGGATAGACGCCCGCATATGTGAGATCGGTGATGGCCTGGTTGCCAGCGACACTGCTCGCCTCGGCGATTGGATTGGCCGTAACCGGGAATCCACTGCCATCGGCGTTGTAGGTGCCCAGATCGAACACCATGTCGAGGTTCTCGCAGACAGTCCAGGAGCCCGAGAAGAACAGCGTGATGCCGTACACCCGAACCGAGGACACGCTTGGTACGCCGGCGATGGACTCGTATCGGAAGTAGCCGATGGTCGAGTCGCTGGTACCGGCTGTCCATGTGCCTGAAGGATCAAGTGGATCCTGTGCGAACCCGCTCTGGCATGGTTCATAGGCAATCGGGCATACGTATCCGGCATCACAGGATTCGCCGGCGACGTAGCTGCCACCCTGGCTGGCACAGTCGGCCGGTGAAAGATCACCGATGCAGCTGTCGCCGACGCAGCACGCTGCTACTGGGGCGGCTTCGCCTTCCAGTCGGACCGTGTACTGGTCCTGGTTGGTGTTGCATGGCGTAGTGAAGCCTGCATTGAAGTCATGTCCTACGAACACGCAGTAGTTGTTGCCTGCTGGCAGGGTGACTGTCAGTGTCTCCTCCGCACCTGGGTCGGAGAAGTCGTTCGAGACGAATGCAACGGCATTCAGATCGACGATGCCGAACAGAAGCGGTCCTTCGCCTCCAACCGTGATGGTGTACGTGCCGCCATCGAGGTTGTCGAAGAGATACCAATCGGTATCACGGTATGTCAGGTCCGTACCGTCATCGGCACAGCCGAGGCAGGTGAACGTCGAGGCCGAGCCACAGATCGTCTCGTTGATCGAGATCGAACCGTAGGAGGCCGGATTGGAGTTGAGGCCGCCATTCGGGTCGGCTGCCGCACCGGCGGCGTCCGTATCCTCGGCACATGGAACACCCTCGGGGGTGTCGCCGGACTGGCATCCGGCCCAGCCGCAGCTGACGGTTGCGCAGTCGCCTGTTTCATAGGTGCCACCGAATGCCGTGCAGTCGGTAGGTGTCAGCTCGACGCAGTCGGTCGTGCTGATGCAGCAGGCGCCTTCTACTTCCGGTGCGATCTCGATGAAGGCATCGAAGGCGGCCGTATCGCCGTAGGCGAACGAACCGATGCGTACCAGGAAGGTGTCACCGTTGCTGACATTCGGAACCGTCAGCAGTGAGGTGAAGTTGGCACAGTCCTCGAAGTCGTCATTGCAGCTGATGGCGTTGCCGCCGCAGCTTTCGTAGACGGCGATGACCGTGTCCAGAGTGGTTGCATCGCAGGTGCTGACCGTGAGTGTTCCACTCTCGGTGGCGGTGATGCTGTACCAGAGATCCTGATAGATCTGTCGGGCTTCGCCGATGTCACCACATGGATCGATAGCGCTGCCGGTCGTCGTGGCGCCGGTGTTGTCGAACGCGACGAATCCGCTGCTCACGACCTGTGCGTTGGCGCAGTCGTTGTTGGCTGGAACCGCAGGGCAGTTGCCGCATGGTGTTCCATCACCCTGATAGGCACCACCAGTACTGAAGCAGTCTTCTGGGACAGCCTGGATGCAGGTGGAATCGGCGAGACAGCAGGCACCGGACACGCAGGTGTCGCAATTGGAGCCTTCGCCCAGCCAGTCACCGCCGGCATCGCCGCAGTTCGCTTCGGTTTCATCTGCGATGCAGCCGTCGACTCCGAAGCAGCAGCCGCCGCGAGGCGCACAATCGGTTCCGAACTGCTCGATGCAGGCCAGAAGGTCGTTGACATCTACCTGGCAGTCTCCGTTCGGCAGTGGCGTGCAATCGCCCTGTGGACGGAACGTGCCATCGCCGACGTTACCGTAGGTGGCGATGATCTTGAGAACGTCGTTCACGTCGACGACTCCATCAGGGGCGTCATCGGGACCGCTGACATCGGCACTGCATTCCGTGGAGAGTGGGAGATCGCAAGGATTTCCGCTTCCTCCATTGATGCGGTACATGAGGTTGGCTGGCTGTACCTGAATGGCGCCGAAGCCGAATCCGCCGGCGGGGTTTGCCTGCCAGCAGTTGTTGTCACCAATGGTTGATGCGCTGGTGAAAGTCTGGCCGTTCGCACTGAATTCGTTGACAGGAATGGCCGAGGCGTAGTTCATGCCGCTGTTGAGTGGCCAGAAACCAGTCGCCTGGAAATCGAACATGGTCGAACCGAGGGCACCTGCCCAGTCCGCATTGACGGATGGCGTGCCCACGTAGTCTTCTGAAGCAACGTCGCCGACCAAGTCGAGCGAAGCGGCGATTTCAGAGGAGTAGAAGTTGATCTGGGCACCAGAGACGAGATCAGCTGAGCCGGTGCTGAAGGTCAGTACCATGGACAAGCTGCTTCCTGAAAGCCCGGACGCGTTATCGAAGTCATCGACGGCAGCGATGTCGTAGATCGAGAAGGCTGCTTCGAAATACTGGCTGGCGAGTCCGCCATTGGCGACTTCGCTCGAGCCGTCATTGGGACCGATCTGGTCCATGAGCGTGGCGCCACCAAGGGCGACTGATGATGCCAGGCCGATCATGGCCAGGCAATTAGGTGCGGATTGCATTACTTGAACTCCTCTTTCTCTTCCGTTTTCTTGCCACCCGTCGGTGGCGACTCGAGTCGAAACAGATCCCTCGAATAGGTACTCCGAGTTTACAGGTAGATCTAGCGAATTCGAGGTATCAGGTGCCGAATTGAGGGGTTGAAACCGGTCAAGCCCCCCTGATTGCACCTCAGGAGGCTGGAGACATGAAAAAGCCGGCTGATGTCCATTGTGGACATCAGCCGGGGATCGGGTCATGAGAAGGCCAGGCAGGTGGATCTTGGACCACCAGCGACTGCTTATTGGGTAAGAGGGAGGGAGGCAGCAGTCGGTTCGTGAACTCTGGCCGGACACCCGAGCGTATTTGTAGTACTGAATCCAGGGGTTTCAGGAGGCGGCGAGTCTGGCCTGGGCTGTCTCCGGCTCGTTGTACCGGTCCTTGAGCTTCTGGAGTCCGCGGTACTTCCAGTTGTTGACCGTAGAGACGGGTACGCCCATCGAGGCTGCGGCTTCCTGATAGCTCAGGCCTTCGCAGACGACCAGTCGAACGGCATCCGCTTCCTTCGGGCACAGATGGGAGAGATGGCGGTTCAGCTCGGCTCGATCCACCTCGACTTCGGGAACGTGTCGGTTGACCGTGGCGGGCGCCAGCTCCTCTGCTGATTCCAGGAAGCGATTGAATCGCTGGTTCTTGTTGTAGCGTCGCTTGATCAGATTGTCGGCGATCTTGATCAGGTAGGAAACACTGATCGTCAGTTCCGGCAGTCTTTCCAGCTTCAGAAGTCGGGTGAAGACTTCCTGAGCGATGTCCTCTGCGGAGTCGGCGGGCAGTGACCGACGCGAGAAGCAATAGACTCGATGGTAGTACTGCTCAAAGAGATCAAGCACGATGTTGGCACGGCTTTGTTGGGAAGGCACGACCAGGCTCCTCGTTAGCGCCTTCCAACGTGTCTTGGTTGGAAGGGGCGACTGGGTGAGGGTGTCTTCGCGCTCTTGGCGAAGACGTGGGGAAAACGGGCGTCCAATCGCATCAGTGCGAAAGGATCAAGAAAGAGACCTCCAGAACCGAATGGGTCATATCGCGACGTTCACGCGGCTTGGAGGCCGCAACCCTGCACGCCCAGGGTCGGGCCAAGGGAGACAACTCCATTGGCCCAGTTTTCTTTCGCGAAATTCCCGTCATTGCTGACATCTGGGGAAAACGGTTCATTTGGACTCCAGGGTCCCTGTGGACCCGAGGAAAGGCACATACGATGAGCCTTCAGAACCCACTATGCGTTCTGATTTGGCGTGTGTGCCGATAAGAGGTAAAAATCCGTATTGTGCGGAAGAGTGCATGGTTCACCTTTAGATAGGCATGAAGCTCTTTTTCCGGTACCGAGGTCTACTCCGATGATTGATTTTTTGTGGTTGCACCTGATTTTCGTACTCGGAGGGGCACTGGGAGGGATCGGGCTGCTGCTGCTGATCCGAGATCCCCGCCGACGGACCCATACGTTTGTCTGGCTGGTGATCATCATTCTGGCTCCCTACATCGGTATTCCGCTGTATCTGATGATCGGCACACGACGTTTAAACAAGACTTTGAAGGTCAAGGGTAAGTTGGCCTTGTCGGCCTGCCATGATCACACCGAATCGGTCTCGGGTATTGCCAGATCCATCAAGCCGCTGCTTGAAGGCATGGGCATGCAGCCGCCCAGTTGCGGCAATCGATTCGAGGTGCTTCCGGACGGCATCGCGACGTGGAACAAGTTTGCCGAGCTCATCGATTCGTCGACCAAGAGCATCGAGCTCGAGACCTACGTGTTCAACATGGACCCCACCGGCACCCGATTGCGCGACATGCTCGCGGAGAAGGCCCGGTCCGGCGTCAAGGTCCGGATGCTGATCGATTCACTGGGTTCGCATGCCACCAAGAAGTCGTTCATGAAGCCTGTGATCGATGCGGGTGGGGAAGTCAGCTGGTTCATACCGATCATCCATCGTCCCTGGCGAGGATCCGGTGACACTCGCAATCACAGAAAGATTGCCTTGTTCGATCGCAAGCACGTCATCGCCGGAGGCAGCAACCTCGGTGAGGAATACATAGGTCCGACCGAGGTGGAGGGTCGCTGGGTCGACATCAACTTCCATGTGGAGGGTCCGGTGGTCACCCATTACTTCGAGGTCTTCCGGAACGACTGGCAGTTCTCGACGATGGGCACTCTCGACGCCTCGCCGACCCCGGTCGTCGAGCCCGTCGGGCACTCCCTGTCGCAGGTCATCCCCTCGGGTGTGGATGTGCCCGGCGATGTGCTCTACAACGCGGTCGTCACCGCGGTCTACGAGGCCCGTCGAAGATTGTGGATCACCACGCCGTACTTCGTGCCCGACGAGCCCCTCACGCAGGCGTTGGCGTTGGCGGCCAGGCGCGGCATCGATCTTCGCATCATCATTCCCGATGTCTCCAACCAGAAGCTCGCCGACATCGCTCGCGGACCGGCCGTTCGCCACATCATCGACTGGGGTGGCCGGGTCATCCGGTACACGGGCGGGATGTTCCATGCCAAGACACTCGTGGCCGATGATGACTGGGCACTGGTTGGTTCCATGAACACCGATCGTCGCAGCCTCTTCCTCAATTTCGAGGTGATGCTGTCGCTCTACAACCAGGATGATGTTCAGATCATCGCGGACTGGAACAGTCGACTGATGGATCCTTCGGAGGAAGGACTCAAGCCTGTGACCGCTCGTCATCGACTGTGGGAATCGATGGTGCGTCTGCTTGCACCGGAGCTGTGATCGAACCGCTCGCCAAGCCGGCATGAACCCGTCATACTGGGCGTCCCGGTCATGGGATCGCCTGACCGGACATCCCTTGCAAGGAGTAGGTGCAGATGCAGTCGATGATAATTCTGGGTGCCGGCATGGTCGGCGGTGTCATGGCCGAGGACCTGATCGCCGACGAGGGTCGGGAAGTCGCCATCATCGACGTCTCCGCCGAGCGTCTGGCTCGCGTCGAGTCGCGGACATCGGGTGCGGTCCACACGATCCAGGCCGATTGCGGTGACACCTCGCTGATCAAGAGCATCGTGAAGGACTACGACATGGTGCTGGGGGCGCTTCCCAGTCGTTTCGGGTTCGCCACGCTCGATGCGATCCTCGATCTGGGCAAGCACTACTGCGACATCTCCTTCATGCCCGAGGATGCCTGGGAGCTGGATCAGAAGGCCGTCGCGGCCGGTGTCATCGCCGTCGTCGACTGCGGCGTCGCGCCCGGCATGAGCAATCTCCAGGCGGGACTGGCCGCTCGTTTCCTCGATCCATGTCATTCGATCGACATCATGGTCGGTGGTATCCCACGTGATCCCAAGCCGCCGTGGAACTACAAGGCGGGCTTCAGCCCCTTCGATGTCGTCGAGGAGTATCTGCGTCCATCGCGCATCATCGAGAACGGCAAGATGGTCATCAAGGATGCCTTGAGTGAGCCGGAACTGCTCGAGTTCGAAGGTGTCGGGACACTCGAGGCCTTCAACACCGATGGCCTGCGATCACTCGCTGAAACCATCAAGGTTCCGATGATGCGGGAACGCACCATGCGGTATCCGGGTCATCGCGATCTGGCCTTGGCCATGCGGGAGACCGGTCTCTTCGACGAGACGCCCATCGAAGTCAACGGTGCGATGGTCACCCCTCGCGAGGTGACGTGTCGACAGCTCTTCAAGACCTGGTCGTACGATCAGGGCGAAGCCGATCTCACGGTCATGCGGGTCATCGGCGAGGGGGAGATCGACGGTGTGGCCACGAGACTGACGTGGGACCTGCTCGATTTCTACGATCCGGAGAAGGATCAGACCAGCATGTCCCGGACGACGGCCTTCCCGTGCACGTTGTGTGCTCGCATGGTCGAGCAGGGGCTCATCGACGAACCGGGCGTGTACTCGATGGAGCGTCTGGCCCATCGCGACGATGTCGTCGGGAATCTTCTGGAAGGCATGCAGGCTCGTGGCGTGACCTACCGGGAGAAGCGTGAAGCCCTCTAGTGGAAGCGTTCGACGTGCATGGGCTGTGCCCAGTCCGGCAACATCTCGCCATCGATGCAATCGGCGATCAATTGTGACGTGCCCGGTCCGAGCGTGACACCCATCATGGCGTGGCCGGTCGCCAGATAGGCGTTGTCCATTTGTGGAACCGGTCCGATCACAGGCAGGCCATCGGCGGTGCAGGGTCGCAGTCCGTTCCAGGTGGAATGATGCGACGCGTCCCTGACGCCGGGCAGGTATCGGCTGGTGGCCTTGGGGAGCATGTCCAGTCTTCGTTGCACCATTCGATCGTTGATGCCCGAGAGTTCCAGCGTGCCGGCGAGTCTCACCTGCTTGCCCATGGGGTTGACCACGATGCAGGCTTCGCTGAGGACCGAGGCCATCTTCGGTGGCGTGTCCATCTCGATCATGAGGTGGTAGCCCTTGGCGGCCTGCATGGGGATCCTGATGTCGAGATCACGAGCCAGTTCGCTGCTCCAGATGCCGGCGGTGACCAGCAGGGTATCGCCTCCGATGCGTTCGCCATCGACGAGTTCGATCGACTCGAAGCGACGGTTGTCGCGATGCACTGTTTCAACGGTCGCATTGGTCCGCAGCGTGCCGCCTTCGGCTTCGAATCGTCGAGCCAGATGCACCAGCAGTTCGTCTGGTCTCGCGACGATGCCGTCATGCTGGACGAGTCCACCGATGACGTCGTCGCTCCAGCTGTCATCATCACGCCGCAGTTGATCGCCGGTTCTCAGTTCGACGTTGAATCCGGACTTCGCGAGTCGTTCCGCTTCGTGATCAAGGTGCTCGCGTCCCTGTTGGGTCAGGGCGATGTCCGCGAAGCCGGTGGGTTGCAGTGCTTCGGGGCATTCGTCAATGAGCGGTTCGAATCGTTCGCGACTGAGTTTCGAGAATCGATCGAGGACCTCGCTGCTCATCTTGAAGTGGGCTGGTCGACAGGCTCGCCGAAAGGACAGCAGCCATCGCAGCAGCGAGAGGCTTGGTCGTGGTGGGATGTAGAGCGGGCTTCTGGGATCGATCATCATCCTGATCGCCTTGGCGGCGACCTCGGGTGTGGGGATGGGGGCGTGTCCGGGTGAGATCACGCCGGCATTGCCGGTGGAGGCGGAGTTCCGGAGATCCCCTCGATCGATGATGGTCACGGCTCGGCCACGGGCCAGCAGTTCCCGGCCGCTGAGCAGCCCGATGATCCCTCCTCCGATGATGATGACGTGTTCGTTCACGGTGCTCCCTGATGCGACATGCTACCCGTCATCAAGCCTGTTAAGGTGGCCATCTGCAAGGGAGCAGGCATATGAGCATTCGTCTGGGAATCATCGGGTCCGGGGGTATTGGACAGGTTCACGCGCAGGCGGCCAGTGATGCGGGGCATCCGGCCGTTGTCATGTGCGATCTCGATGGTGATCGGGCTGCCGAGGCCGCCGCACCATGGGGCAGCGAGCCGATGACGGATGTCGATGCCATGCTGGCTCGCGACGATATCGATTCGGTCGTGGTGGCCTTGCCCAACTGTCTTCATGCCCCGATGGCGTCCAAGGCGTTGGCGGCCGGCAAGCACGTGCTGCTCGAGAAGCCGATGGCCATGACCGCCGACGAGTGTCAGCAGGTCATCGATGCCCGCGAGGCCTCCGGTCGGATTCTCCAGGTCGGATTCGTGTGTCGATTCGCGGCGACGGTCCAGGCGGCGATGAACTTCATCGAGGCCGGTCGGCTCGGTCGCATCTACCACGTCCGGGCGGCGATGTATCGCCGTCGTGGCATTCCCGGGCTGGGTCGCTGGTTCACCACGCGTGAAAAGTCGGGTGGTGGGGTCATGATCGATCTTGGGCCGCATCTGGTCGATCTGGTCATGCACATGACCGGTCGTCCCGAAGTCGCCTCGGCCAATGCCGTCTCGACGAGCATCTTCGGTTCGCCGCTCTACGACTACCGGTTCACCAGCATGTGGGCCGGGCCACCGGATCGCGACGGCGTGTTCGACGTCGAGGATGGCGCATCCGTTCAGCTTCGTTTCAAGACCGGTCTGACCGCGTCGCTCGAGATGGCCTGGGCGTCGCATCTGCCCGATGGCACCTTGCCCGACGGTGTGACGATCTTCGGCGAGCAGGGGGCGATGCACTTCGACATCTGGGGCGATCATCTGGTCATCGGTACCGAGATGGACGATCAGCAGGTGGACGTCAAGCACATGATCGCCGAGGGCGAGGGTTGGGGGACGGCGTTCCGTCGCGAGCACGAGAACTTCGCCGCCAACTGTCTTTCCGGAACGGCGCCGGACGCATCGGGCGAGAATGGTCGTGGTGTGCAGTCGGTGCTCGAGACGATGTACGCCTCGGCCGATCGTGGCGAATCGGTCACCTGTTCGTGAAGCCGATCAGCTTCGCAGCATGACGATCACGTCGTAGATGACGTGGGCGATCACGACGATGCCGAACCCTCTCACGACGTAGACGAAGCCCAGGTAGAGTCCCGCCAACGAGGTGAACACGATGCCGACGGTGCCCATGGCGGCCGGGTCGTGGTACCACGCGAACGCGGCGGCCGAGACCACGACGGCGATCGCGAGACCGACGATCTCCTTGAGTCCGATCAGGTCGACCAGCAGCGTGTGGATGATCGCGATGAGCACCATCCGGAAGAGCAGTTCCTCGTAGAGTCCCGCGGCGATGCTCAGCACGATCCGCTGGAACCAGGGCAGGGTGTGAAGCAGTTCGGTGCCGGCGGCCAGTGGTGTCGCCAGCAGGAATCGGCTCATGACGAACAGGGGCAGGGCCATCGCGGCGCCTTCGATGTACATCCAGCCGATGGTCTTGCCGCTGGCTCGCCAGGGGCTGCGACTGAAGGACTGCCAGGTGAGCAGGATGACGACTGTGAGAATGCCGCCCATGGCCAGCAGGACCGGCGGGGGCAGGGGGAGGGTGCCGAAGAGATCCAGCAGTCTTCGATGGGCGGTCACCTGGACCGCCGGCACGTCGGCAGGCCAGGTCGCCAGTCCGAACTCGCAGATGAGGATCAACGGCAGCAGGGCCAGCAGGATCGCCCAGGGTCGATGGGACTCGTCCCAGTAACCGGAACCCGAACCACGGGCGGGTTCAAGGGTGGGTTGGAGTCGGGCTGGCGATCGATTGGTCATGAAGGTTGTGTCGAGTATCGCAGAATCGACTCGTTGTCGGTTCGGTCACCTGTCCGACGAGTCAGCATGCGACAACCACTTCTGGTGAAGGCCAGTTTTTGGATCAATCGTTGGGTATCGAGCGTTCGCGTGGGCGAGTCGATCAGGCGGAGGCCTTCTGCTTCAGGTCCTTGAGTCGACGGGAGAGTCGGCTCTTGCAGCGGGCGGCCTTGTTGCGATGCATCGTGCTCGTGGTGGAGATGCGGTCGTACTGCTTCTGGCATTCCTTGAAGGCGGTCTCTGCGGCCGAGACGTCTTCGGACTGCACGGCGGCGAGGAACGTGTCGACGCGATCCTTGATGATTCGCTTGCGCCAGCGGTTGCGTGCGCGGCGGTTTTCATCCTGACGAATCTGCTTTTTCCTGGCCTGAGTATTGGGCACGAGCCTGTCTCCGAAAGTTGGTTGGGCAATGTCCTCGCCCGGATACGTGAGCCAAGCAGTATCTCAGAACCCGGCCCGGGGATCAAGCATCTCCTAGCGGGGAAGGGGTTATGGGGCTCTTTGGGCTCTCTGTGGGGGTGGAAGACGGGCTTTTCGGGGCATCCACACCCGGGTCAGATCGGGCCTCAGCTTGTTGGGAACCCCCTGTGGCTGATACCCTGTCCGCTTCTCCGGCCCTCACGGGTCGGACCATACCCCGCGGGTATAGCTCAATTGGATAGAGCATCGGTCTACGAAACCGAAGGTTCCAGGTTCGAATCCTGGTACCCGCGTTCTGGTGCGCTCAGGGGCGTTCAGAGCCGGATTCATGTTGGCTTGATGACCAGAAACGCGCTCGGATGCGCACCCAAGTGCCTCATTGTGTGCAGAGACGTGTGCAACAAGAAAACAGGCCGCCCCCTGGTTGGAAGCGGCCTGTGAGGTCAGCGCCTTTTTTTGTGCGGCGGTGTGGTATCCCGGGACGTTGCCCCGTGATGAATCAGGGGGGGGCTATGGGTTGCAAGTCGTTCCCCAACCTGCGACGACATTGAGAAGATCCTCGATGTCGGTGTCACCATCCATGTCGGTGTCCGATGCACACAGGCCAAGCGAACCTCTCAGTTGAGCAAGGTCATTAGTATCGACGGCGCCGTCGCCGTTGAGATCACCCTCGTCGACGCAGTCGGAGATATGGTTCTCACCGCGGTGCTCGATCAGCACACCCTTGATGTGTTCGCCCGTACCGCAGATGGTCGAGTTCTCCAGCGTAATGATGGAGGGGCCGGTCTCGCCGCGCAGGATGGCGGCGGACGCTCCGACGATGTTGTCAGGGGTGTTGCCCGAGATCGTGCAGTCGAGGATGGTGGGGCTGCTGTCGTAGCAGTAGATCCCTCCGCCGTCGTGGTAGGATGTGTTGCCCGTGATCGTGCAGCCGGTGATGCTGGGGTTGCTGCTGTAGCAGTAGATCCCGCCGCCGACGTCGACGCTGGCTGAGTTGCCAAAGATCCCGCAGTCGCTGATG
>PBAX01000020.1 GCA_002716385.1 Phycisphaerae bacterium
CGCTGAAAGCATCTAAGCGGGAAGCCTTCCGGAAGATGAGTAATGCACGTTCATTTGAATGAGAGACCCCCGGAAGACCACCGGGTTGATAGGCCGCACGTGTAAGGGCAGAGATGTCCTCAGCGAAGCGGTACTAACGGTCGATGATCTGGTCATGTCACCCAGGCTCCGACGACGAGTCTGGAGACCGGCTTAGATTCATCTCGAACTTGGCCAGCCGTGTCCCTCGGGACACGAACCATCGAACAAATCTATGACATACATGCCGGGCGAGGCTTCACCGCCTCGCCCGGATTTGTCGGTGACTATAGGTCCAGGGAGACACCTGATCCCTTCCCGAACTCAGAAGTTAAGCCTGGGCCGCCGATGATACTGCTACGCGGGAAAGTAGGTCATTGCCGACACTTGGGCCCCGGTCATGGAAACATGATCGGGGCCACTTTCATTTTTGGATGATTCGGAACCGATTCGATCTATCGAAAGATCCACGATGCGGCCTTGTCAGGGGGCATTCTTGGTCTCGAGCAGATCCTGATCGATGTGTCCCATGAAGCCGGCGAGGAAATCCATCGCCAATTCGATCTTGGCGGGTGTGAGCGTGAAGATCGTGGAGATCAAGACGCCTTCCGGGCCCATCTCTAGATGCCACTTCTCATTCTTGTGATCCATGAGGTATTCCATCATGGACTGGGAGATGAAGTCGTAGGCGAGCTTGGCATCGGTGGATTTCACCTTCCATTGCTTGTTGAACGAGTCGAGTTCGAAATCAATCTTGTGATAGCCGAGATTGAGGAACTGGTTCTCGTCCAATCGCTTCAGGCCAGCCAGAATTCCACTTGGTGAAATGATGACTCTCGGAAGAGGAGCGGGGCTGTGGGCAAACACGCTGCTGTACTCGCCCTCGGATTGCTGCTGCATCGGTTGGAACCAGAGGGTGTCGAAGGCTGTCATGGTCTCGCCCTTCCATGCCCCCTCCATGATGTTCGCATTCGTCTGCCAGTCGCCTCTGAATCGATTGGTGCAATAGCTCCAGAGCTTGGTTTGAATCTGGGATTCGCCGAAGTACCGGCTGGCCATTTTCGCCTTAGCGCTGAGGACTCGGCCACCTTCCTTCCTCGCGGCGGAAGCATCAGGAGTTGGCAGTTTCGTGATCAGGCCGTTGTAGTCCTTGCCCTTGGCCCAGAATTTGAACTGGTTCTGATTTGACCATTTGTCGAAAGCCTTGGCTCTCTTGTTGTTCTTGAACTTGAAATAGAGGAGCTGGGCCCCGGTCCACACGGCATCAGCGATCAAATCATCTCCAGCGCCCATTGCTTCTATCCCTCCCTGTTATTGACTTGGACATTCTGACTGATCATCAGTCTTTGTCATTGTCTATCATTATGCCATGAAGCACGCCCTTCTTCCGATCTCCATTTGCCTGGCCTTCATGCTCTGTCTATCAGGCTGCATCATGGCGGCCCGAAAAGGTCTGGGCACCATTCAGGGGGCTCATGGATCGATGACCATCATCGAGAACAAGGGGGGCATCGATGCAGGTGAGACCATCGAACTGGTCCGGATCCAGAACCTGGTCGGCGGTGCCTTCAGGAATCTCGATTCAAGGATTCTCAAGGGGGCCATCGAGACCGCTCTTTCAGAGGCTGGTTACCTTGGTGTTGGCAATGGCGATCTCGTCATGCTTGTTCAAATCACTGATTTCACCGATCGGCCCGCCAGGAAGGATCTTCGCTTGCGGGTCGAGATCTCTCGTGCCGGGGCTCGCGTTGCGGTTGCTGAACTGGCTTCCGATCTGAATGGATTCGGCTCGCAGGATTCCGTCGCGGAGGCCGTTGGCAGGGCTTGTGTTCGTTTCCTTCGGGAAATCACTTCGTCTTGATCCGGAGCCGCTGTCAAGTTGCCGGTCCGGTCGGGGGGGCGTCTGAATGAATACACTTCTGATCGCGATCCTCGCCGGCCTTGGCTTCATCGTTGCCTATCACACCTATGGACGTTGGCTCGGCAGCAGGATCTTCGGTCTGGTTGCCGATCGAGTCTGTCCATCCGAAGCACTCCGTGATGACGTCGACTTCGTTCCGACTCGAAAGAGTGTGGTCTTCGGCCACCATTTCACGTCCATCGCCGGTACCGGACCGATCGTCGGTCCAGCCATCGCCGTCATGTGGGGTTGGCTTCCGGCTCTGATCTGGGTGTTCCTGGGTTCGATATTCATCGGTGCCGTCCATGACTTCGGATCACTGGTGGTAAGCCTTCGAAACGATGGTCAGACCATTGGAGATGTCGCCGGTCGCGTCGTCAATCGTCGAGTGAGAATGCTCTTCCTTCTGGTGCTCCTCATCGGTCTGACGATCGTCCTGGCCATATTCGGTCTGGTCATAGCGATCGTGTTCAGGCTTTTTCCCGAGGCGATTTTCCCCTGCATCGTCCAGGTCCCGATCGCCGTCATCATCGGTGTCTGGTTGAATCGACGTGGCATGTCGCTTGTGCTTCCTTCGATCATCGCCTTGTCTCTGATGTATGTCAGTGTGATCTTCGGGGACTGGGGGCCCCTGGCGACGTTCAACCATGCCTTGGCGGACTGGCCGACCATGGTCTGGGTGTTCGTGCTGCTGGGGTATTCATTCATCGCCTCCGTTCTGCCGGTTGGTGTGCTGCTGCAACCAAGGGACTACATCAATTCCCTGCAGTTGATATCGACGCTCGGTCTGGTGCTCGTGGGGCTCGCTGTCGCGGCCTTCATCGGCGGTTCCCCGGTCGAGGTCGCCGGTGAAATGACGCGTCCTCCACTTGAAATCGTCGCCCCCATGGCTCAATGGGATCCTGCCGGCGCACCCATGATCTTCCCGTTCCTGTTCGTCACGATCGCCTGTGGCGCCATCAGTGGATTTCATTGTCTGGTCGCCAGTGGGACATCCAGCAAGCAGCTGGCTTGTGAAACGGATGCGAGATTCGTCGGGTACGGCAGCATGTTGACCGAGGGTTTTCTCGCGACAATCGTGATACTGGCCTGCATCGCGGGCCTCGGGCTTGGTGTTGCCGGTGACTCCGGTGTACTGCTTGGTCAGGCGGCCTGGGATGCCCGCTACACCTCCTGGTCGGAAGCTGGTGGGCTGGCATCCAAGCTCCATGCCTTCGTCGATGGCTCATCCAACTTCCTCGAATCAATGGGCATATCGGAGTTGGTTTCGCTTGCTCTGATGGGAGTTCTCGTGGCCTCCTTTGCGGCGACGACCCTGGACAGTGCCTGTCGTCTCCAGCGATATGTCATTCAGGAGATCTGGGCCAGTCTCGGATACTCGGAATCAGGCAAGCAGCGAATGAGATCCATCGCCTGGTCGTCATCGGGTCGGTACGTGGCCACCGGTATCGCCGTCGTTCTGGGCGCGTTGCTGGCCGCCATTCCCGCGAATGGTGGGGAATGGACCTGGGCCAGTACCGGAACGGGGGGCCTGATTCTCTGGCCTCTGTTCGGTGTGACCAACCAGTTGCTGGCTGGTCTGGCCTTTCTGGTGATCGCGTTCTATCTCTGGCGTCGCAATCGTCCGATCTGGTTTCTGCTCTTTCCAATGGTGCTGATGCTCGTCATTCCGATGTGGGCGATGATCGAGCAGATCTTCACCAACCGTGGTGGCGATGCCGCCTGGTGGGATCAGGAACGCTGGCTGTTGGTGGGAATCGGTCTGGCGACGATCGCTCTTGAAGTCTGGATGATCATCGAAGGGCTTCTGCTCTTTCCCCGTGTTCGCGGACTCATCGAGCATCACGAGAAGAAATCGCCCGGCACATCAGTGAACTGAGTTCACTCGTCGCGGTCGGTGATTGTCATGGAGGTGATCCAGTTGAACAGGACCGCTGCCAGCACGCCGACCAACGGGGCGATGATGTAGAGGAACCAGTTGTTCCAGCTCAATTCACCTGTGAAAGACAGCCCTGCCCAGACGGCTGGATTAAAGATGGCGCCCGAGATCGGTCCGACCGCCCAGGCTCCTGTTGCCACTGTCATTCCGATGGCCAGTCCGTCCCATGGCTTGCCCCTGTTCGTTGGGGAAACCACCTGAAGAATGACGTACATCAGCAGGAAGGTCCACAAGGATTCAACGATGAAACCCTCCGTGGCGACAGACTTCGCCACCTGTTCAGCATCGGTCTGTATGCCGATTGCGACGATGGCAGCCAGCAAAGCGCCTCCGAACTGGACCAGCATGTATGGCAGTGCTTTTCTCCATGGACTGTGGCCAGTGAGAGTCAGTCCGATGGTCACGACGGGGTTGTAATGCGCGCCGCTGATCGGACCTCCGATATAGACGAGCGTCATCAGGACCAGACCGATCGGAAGCGGGGCGATATGGGCCGTAGATGCGGTCAGATGACTTGAAACCATGGATATGCTCAGGAGCAGAAAGAAGGTTCCAAGAAGTTCAGTAGCCAGTTGAGCTGGGAGTGTCGGCTTCGTGTCGTTCATGGGATGTGGCATTCTAAGGGATGGGTTTCAGGCGATTGCTGCAAGGTTCTCAGGTGTCACGCCATTCGGAATTTCTGACATTCGAGCCCTATTTGCTGCATCACTGTGGGTACTCAGGGGCCCCTTTTGACCCAATAAACAGTGGTCGAACCTGGATCGCCATCGTACAGAAGCCAATATTTCGATTTTTCAAATCGCGGCCTCGACCTCCTCTGAAGTTCTAATACTCTTTAGATGCTTAGAGTGACAGGGAGAGAGGCTGTGGGGGCTTCCGAAAAGAACACATCGATATCGATATCCCATTGTTTTGCATTGACTTATGCAAAGCCAGGGGTTGTGCATTCCTGTCAATTTGCCTCCTGGGATCTATCTGAGTTTGCTCGTTTCATTCTCGAGCAGAGTTCTCGATCTCCGGAGAGTGCATCAACCTTTGATTGGGGCAACTCCTGTGACTGATCTATCCGTACGTGGCGTTCTATTGTCGTTGCTTCTAGGGGTTTCCGCTTCCGCTGCCACATGGCATGTGGATGATGATGGGGCTGATCATGATGGTGCGGATTTCGTCTCCATCCAGGCCGCAATTGATGCCGCCGACGATGGTGATGTCATCGTTGTCCATCCGGGGCTCTATGTCGCCGACCCCGGTGCGTCGGAAGTGGTCGACACGCTCGGCAAGAAGGTGAACATACAATCGTCAGGTGGACACGAGAACACCATCATCGATGGGCAGGGGAGTGCTCGAGGTCTGGTGTGCACAAGCGGTGAAACATCCGAGACCATCATTGGCGGCTTTACTGTCCGAAATGGCCGCTCCCAGACTTTGGATTTCAACGGCAATGGCGAATCCGATCACTGGGAGAATTCCGGCGGTGGTGCGTTGATCTATGGATCAAGTCCGGCCATCAATGGATGTGTGTTCATGGACTGTTCGTCTGAATGTCATGGTGGTGGTCTTTATTCGTTGAGGTCCAGTCCCTCGATACAGTCGTGTGTCTTCGAAGGCAATTCCAGCCAGCACAGTGGCGGCGGGCTATTTCTGGACCTCTTCAATGGAAGCGTGGATGATTGCGTGATCTCCGGCAACACCGCGGGCTTGAGTGGCGGAGGGGTTGTCTTCAATGGCGGCGACTCGGTATTCAACGGTTCGCAGGTGTCCGGCAACACGGCTCAGGGATCCTGTGGGGGACTCTTCAGCAGGTATTCAACGATGATGATCGGAGATTGTGAATTCGAGCAGAATCATTCTGATGAAATCGGTGGAGGTATCGGGATCTTCAGTGGTGATGTGGAGTTCGTCAATTGCTTGATCAGGGAAAACACATCTGGTGGAGATGGCGGCGGATTGGCTTCGTGGTTCCACAGCAACGTCGTGCTGGATGCATGCGAGGTCCTGAGTAATCATGCTGCTGATGATGGCGGTGGACTCGCCATGAAGAAGAGCCGTCTCTTTTTTCAGAACGGCAGTGAGCTGCGTTTCAACTCCTGTGGAGAACATGCCGGTGGACTGATGCTCATGGAAAGCTGGGCCAAGGTCTCCGACTCGATTGTCATGGAAAACACATCGGTGGATGAAGGAGCCGGAGTCCACTGTGATTTCGATTCACATCTGCTGCTCACCAATTCTTCCGTTTGCGAAAACGCTCCCACCCAGATACATGGTGCCTGGACCGAAGGAGAAGGCGGATGTGTGAGTCCGGCCTGTTCCGGAGCTGCTGGGCAGGACTGCGGGGATTCGATAGGAGACGGCGTTCTCAAGGTGCCCGGTGAGTACGCAAGTATTCAGGACGCCATTGACGCCGCTGGTCGTGAAGACACGATTGAGGTCTCCGCCGGGACATGGACCGGAACGGGGGATTCGGTCATTGATCTGTCTGGAAAGAACATAGCGATCGTTGCCATCGATGGTCCCGAAGACACGATTCTTGATGGTGAGGGCGAGCGTCGAGTAGTTCTCAGTAGCGGTGGATCGTCACTTCATCCTTCTGTTGTCGGTTTCACGATCACCGGCGGTTATGCGGAAATGGGTGCCGGTATTCTTTGCTATCAGAGCAATCCGACGTTTGAAGATTGCTGGATAGTTGACAATCACGCATCGGCTGATGGCGGCGGTGTTCTGGCCAGACATGCAAGCCCGACATTCAGTTCCTGTCGAATGGCAGAAAACAGCGCGGGCTGGGATGGCGGCGGGTTGGCCTGCTATGACGGAATGCCGCTCGTCATTGATTCGGATATCTACTCGAACATCGCATTGGATGATGGCGGTGGGGTCTATTGCTTCGGGAACGCCCATCCAAATATCGAATACAGCCGCATCTATGACAATATCGCTGGCGTGGATGGTGGCGGTCTCTTTGGTGGATATCTCAGTGAGCCTCGTCTGTATTCCGTCCTCTTCTGCGGAAATGAGGATCTGAACATCGCCGGAGGGTTCGCGGACGTCTATGGCAACCTGTATTACACCGATTGCGGTGACTGCAACGGGAACGGCGTTCCCGATTCCCAGGATCTGCTTGACGGCATCTTGACGGATATGGATGCCGACGGTCTTCCCGATCAGTGTGAATCGGATTGTGATCAGGATGGCGTGCCGGATCCGATCGAGATTGCCGAGGGAATGGATTCGGATATAGATGAAGATGGTGTGCCAGACAGCTGTCAATGTCGGGCGGATCTCAATGAGAACGGATCGGTCGATATAGATGATCTTGTTCAGTTGCTGGGTGTGTTTGGATACGCCAACACAAGCTCGGATCTGAACGATGATGGCCAGGTGGATCTGATGGATCTCTTGATTCTGCTCGATCGATGGGGGCAGTGCGAATGATCAATCTCGTCTGTTTTCTAGTGATTTTTTGGCAGTAGGAGTTGTTATGAACAAGTTGACCGTTTTCATTATGGCTTTGCTTGTCCTCTTTACATCATTTGGTCTGGTCAACGCGGCTTCGTCAAGTCGTGATATTGCCGATACCGAGCTTTCTGGACTGGTGCTGGTGCTGCAGAGCGCCTGGTTCACCGATCCATCCGAGCTGGCGCCTCTGGGTGTCAGCAATAACGGCATCGTCGTCAATGGTTCTGCCGTACTTCAGGGCAAGGACCAGGATATGGATTCCTATCTCGCGGCCACAGAGTCTCAGATAGTGGAATCATTTGGCCAGTACGTAACAAAGCATAATCTCAATGGCAGTACAGCCTATGTCATTATGGATTTGGAGGCTGTTATTGCGCCAAAAAACTGGGGTCACTATGTCGGTTCGGATTCCGATGACGCAGGTGATAATCAGAATGGAACTTCCGAGTTCAATCAGATCATCACAGCATTCAACCTTCGTATATCTGTTGCTAAGAATCTTTTGCCGACAGCTAAGATTTGCCTGTATGGAATGCCTGTTCCATCGAGTCCACATCCGACTGGTGCGCATTGGATTCAGCAGCAGGCTGGTTTCACGGCAGCGGGAAAGCTTGGCGCTTTCGATTTGGCCGACTACATCGTGCCGACGTTGTATACGCGTTACTGCGAGCAGGATTCCAGCAATTACACATCGAAAAATGCGACAATGATCAGTATGGCGTTAGGAGAGGCTCAGACGTTTAGACGGACTAACGGTGAATCGATCCCTATCATGCCGCTAGTGACGCCCACTCTGTTCAACGGTGCTTCTGCATGCAACAAGACGAATATTCCGGCTACTGAGTTGTGGTCGCAGATCACCTTGATCAAGAGCTATTCCATTGATAGCTACTTCATGTGGGTTGGAAACGAAGATATGCCGGATACGGATCAAACCATCCCGGAGTATCTGGGGGATCTTCTACAGGCGGCCAATCAGAACAGTTCGGGCTTCTGAGATCCAGTCCCGCATAGCTGAATGATCATGTGTGCATGCTGTTTCAGGCATGTCCGCAGGGGTGAGAAATGCCGCCATGAGGCCTCTTGCGGACTTCCTTGATTATGCCGTTACAATGCTTCGCCATTCCAAATCCTCGGGACAGGTGGCGGAGCGGTTGAACGCGCTGGTCTCGAAAACCAGTATGGCCTTCGGGTCATCGTGGGTTCGAATCCCACCCTGTCCGCTTCCATTGCCCAGGTCTCCGAGCCTGGGCGATGTTGTTTTTGAGGTATCGACAGGAGGTTCTGGGAAAGCAGGCCGAATTTTTGAGAGATATCCAAATAAACTCCGGGTGTTTCAGCATCTTTTGAGGCTACTTTTATGAAGATGATGCTGTCTCCAGCATGCTTGTCGATATGTCTGGCTTCCACTCCTGGTGAGGGGTTGCAACCGCTGCGCTTTCCAGAGCCCTTGGCGTCGTTGAGTCTTGTTGAGCAGGATCGATTCGACTTCGGTCGACTTCAATACATTCGACAGTTTGATGTGGCCTCGGGGCTTGGGCCAACGGTCAACAATGATTCCTGTGGTCTTTGTCATGCTCATCCACTGGGTGGATGGGGCATGCAACGAGTGACACGTTTCGGCTTCATGGACGAGATGGGTGAGTTCATGCCACTGGACCCTCTGGGTGACACGCTCTGGCAGCATGTTCTTGTCGTGGATGGCGAGGATTGCGCCGAGGAGATACCGGCTGAAGTAAATCATTCAGCTCGTCGCATAACGCTTGGGTCGGGTGGCTTCGGACTGATAGAGGCCATCCCGTCGGAGCAGATCCTGAAGGTTCAGTCAACGCAGACGCCTGGCATTCAGGGAATCGTGCACTGGGTGGATTCGATCGAGGATTCGCATGGATCTCCTCCACGCATTGGTCGGTTCGGTTGGAAGGCACAGGAGGCCACCATTCTGGCATTTTCCGCCAAGGCGGCTTCTGATGAGATGGGTATCACGACCTGGCTTGTTCAACAGGAGCCACCGCCAAACGGCGATGTGGATCAATTGTTGCAGTGCGATGATGTGCCTGATCCCGAAACAGGCATCGATGTCGAGGGTTTCGATTATCTCTCGGCCATCACCGATTTCCAGAGATTCATGGCACCGCCTCCGCGTGCGCCGGCGTCCGGCATGCGAGGGGAACTGATCATGGATCAGATCGGCTGTAGCAGCTGTCATGTTCCGGCCTTCACGACGTCTGTTTCCCAGGATCTCGAAGAGGCGCTGCGTGGAAAGATGATTCAACCTTATTCCGACTTTCTGCTTCATGACATGGGGGCGGCGGGAGACGGCATAGAGGAGGGGGAGGCGCAGGAATGGTGGATGAAGACGACCCCGCTGTGGGGCCTGGCTGCGCAGCCCGCGTCTTGGCATGACGGCAGATGCTCCGAGGAAGAGATTCACGATCGTCTACTGTGCGCGATCACTCAGCACGGCGCGTCTGGTTCACAGGCAGTCGCATCAGTAGAAGCCTTCGAATCGCTTTCGCCGGATTCAAGGAATGATCTGCTCAATTTTCTTGCATCGCTTGGTCGTCGCCCATTCGACGTCGATCGGGATGCCCATATCGGACGGTACGATTTCACATCGCCGTCCGATGGTTTTTCCACCTGTTACGGCAAGCCCGTGGCTCCTGACGATCCATGTGCGATCCATGATCACGACTCCGATGGAATGATCGGCATCGCCGATCTGAATTCTCTGGCTCTGGCCTGGGATGATCTGAAGACTGACTGCAACGAAAACGGTCAGTGGGATATCGAGGATCTGATTCTGGGCAGCAGTCCAGATGTGGACGGTAATGGAATCCCCGACGAGTGCACCATTTGCCCGGGGGATCTCGATCTGGATGGGAAAGTGGATGTCGATGACTTGTTGGTGTTGATATCGATCGAGTGGGGTTGTTCATCGGGCTGCCTGGGAGATCTCGATTCCTCCGGATCGGTCGATGCGGTGGACGTGCTCTACCTGATCGCGCTCTGGGGTTCGTGCTGAATCCGGATTCCCTGCTACCTTGCCTGTATGACCAGCAAGCCCTTTGATCCCAAGCCGGGCCTCATCATCATTCTCGTGGCCGCTCTGATCGGCTGTTCGATCTGGTGGTGGGCCGAGAATCGACATCGTTTCTTTCCGAAGAGATGGGGGGAGGTGGTGCCCGGTTCCATCTACAGAAGCGGTCAGCTCCATCGTGATCTCATGGAGGAGACGCTTCGGGAAAATGGTGTGGATGTCATCGTGTGCCTTCGACCGCATGAGCCGGATCATCCCGATCATGTTTCGGAGCGTGCTGTCGCGAACCGTCTGGGCATCGAGATGGTGCAGCTTGAACTGGTCGGTGACGGTACCGGAAGCCTTGATCACTACGTTACGGCCGTCAAGAAGATCAAGGATGTCGCGGATCGAGGAGATCAGGTGCTGGTACATTGTGCAGCGGGAGCGTATCGCACCGGGGTGGCCGTCACCTTCTATCGACTGCTGGTCGAAGGCGGTGACCCCTCCACGATAAGGGATGAGCTGAAGGCCTACGGCTGGCGTGAGAAAACCGACGACAAGCTCATCGATTACCTCGATCAAAACATGGCGGAGATGGCGAATCG
This sequence comes from Phycisphaerae bacterium, assembly GCA_002716385.1. Lineage (GTDB taxonomy): Bacteria > Planctomycetota > Phycisphaerae > Phycisphaerales > SM1A02 > UBA1668. Next base: position 10,938 of record PBAX01000020.1, read on the forward strand.
TCTGAAGATGGAAGGGGTCATTGAAGTCGTTCCGGATCCCATTCCCATGGTCCCCGACTCGTGATCGAAGCGAGTATGCTTATCCTGAGTATCCATGCCAGAGATGACGTCGAATGACCAACAGCAATGAAAACAGTCAGTCTCCGGATTCCCTCGAGCTGCAGTCGCATCTCGATCGAGTGAGTCATGAACTCACCAGTTCGATCATGGAGGATGAGCGGCTTCGACATCTGTTCATGCCGTTTCTCCCCGATGAGGGCACGATTCTCTGGATATTCGAGCGTCTTCAGGAAATCCTGTTCCCTGGTTTTCATGGTCCTCGAGAACTGTCCGAGGACGAGTTGAGGTCGCATGTATCAACGCTTCTCCTCGAAGTCGCCAATGATCTGCAGGCTCAGGTGGCCGGAGCGCTTCGATATGCCGATGCGATCAGCCATGGGGGGGAAGTTAGGCGTTCTCCAGAGGAGATGAAGGCACAAGCGGCTCAGATCCTGCATGATTTCATCGGCCAGCTCCCGGAGATCCGACGCATGTTGAGTCTTGATGTCCAGGCTGCCTATGACGGAGATCCAGCGGCAACCCATACCGACGAGGCGGTGCTCTGCTATCCGGGTGTCTATGCGATCACCGTTCATCGAGTAGCTCATGCACTTCATCGACTGCAGGTCCCGCTCATACCTAGAATGCTGCATGAGCACGCCCATTCCAGGACTGGAATCGATATCCATCCCGGAGCCACGATCGGCGAATCCTTCTTCGTTGATCATGGAACGGGTGTGGTCATTGGTGAGACCACCCAGATAGGTCGCAATTGTAAGATCTACCAGGGTGTCACATTGGGGGCCAAGAGTTTTCCGGTTGATGAGGCGGGTCGGCTCCGCCGTGGTGTCAAACGGCATCCAACCCTCGATGACAATGTGACGGTCTATGCCGGAGCGACCATTCTTGGAGCCGATACGCACATCGGACAGGGCACGACCGTCAACGGCGGCGTGTTTTTGACCCAGTCCGTGCCTGCCAACCATGTGGTGAGAGGTCCCAAGGCCCAGATGAGGATGCTGGATCGCGGCGATTGGGAACATTGATGCTTCGATCACCTCGGCGGCGTTCTCTCGGATAGAATGTCCCTTTGAGCAATTGATTGAGGAGTTCGACGATGTCGACGTCTGGGAATGACGTGTTCGGTGCCTTTCGTGAGCTGGATACCCCCTTGGGTAAGAGGCAGATAGCCTCTCTGGAAGCTCTGGAAGCGGTTGCTCCCGGGCTGGCCTCGATGCCCTACAGCATCAAGGTTCTGCTCGAATCCTGTCTGCGAACGTGCGATGGAACCGTCGTGACTCCGGAGGCCGTCAAGACGCTCGGCAACTACGACGCCACCCGTGTCGGTGCGGAGGAGATCCCGTTCAATCCGGGCCGAGTGGTTCTTCAGGATTTCACCGGGGTGCCCGCAATGGTCGACCTGGCCGCAATGCGTTCGGCGATCGTTGAAATGACTGGAGAGGAGAGCAACGCATCGAAGGTCAATCCACTCGTTCCATGCGATCTGGTCATCGATCATTCCGTTCAGGTGGACGCCTTCAATTCCGGTGTCGCCCTGTCGATCAATGCCGACAAGGAATTCGAGCGAAACAACGAACGCTATACCTTCTTGAAGTGGGGCCAGACCGCCTTCGAGAACTTCCGGGTTGTTCCACCTGCGACAGGCATTGTTCATCAGGTCAATCTGGAGTATCTCGCCAAGGTCTGCTGGGATGACGGTACCTGGCTCTATCCCGACAGCCTGGTCGGCACCGATTCGCATACAACCATGATCAATGGTCTGGGGGTTGTCGGTTGGGGGGTCGGCGGCATCGAGGCGGAGGCCTGCATGCTTGGGCAGCCCATCTTCATGCTTCTTCCGGAAGTCGTCGGTTTCAAGATGAGCGGTACGCTGGCAGAAGGCTGTACGGCTACGGATCTCGTTCTTCGTGTCACCGAAATGCTTCGAGAACACGGTGTCGTTGGCAAGTTCGTCGAGTTCTTCGGGCCGGGGCTCGAGAGCATGCCGCTTGCCAATCGAGCCACGATCGCCAACATGGCGCCCGAATACGGTGCAACCATGGGCTATTTCCCCGTGGACGAACGCACCATCGAGTACATGCAGCTGACCGGTCGTGATGAAGCCTTGATCCAGACCGTCGAGCAGTATTACAGGGCACAGGGCCTGTGGCACGACCCAGACCGGGAGGTCAGATACTCCGCAGTCGTCGAGTTGGATCTGGGCGATGTTTCACCTGCCATGGCGGGTCCGAAGAGGCCTCAGGATCGAATTAACCTCAAGGACATGAAGTCCACATGGGAGCGTGATCTGACTGGAACGCTCGGTCGAGAGTCGAATGAGGGCGGGACGGCTGTCCTCGCGGAGCCGGCGACCGTGACGTCCGAGGGCGAGACCTTCCAGCTTCATGACGGAAGTGTAGTCATCGCAGCCATCACCTCCTGCACCAATACGAGCAATCCAGATGTCATGGTGGCGGCGGGGCTGGTTGCTCGCAAAGCACACGATCTCGGTTTGACGCGAAAGCCATGGGTGAAGACCTCGCTGGCCCCGGGTTCCACCGTGGTGACTGAATATCTAAATCGAGCAGAGCTTCTGCCCGATCTTGAGGCGGTTGGTTTCTATCTGGTCGGGTATGGCTGCACGACCTGCATCGGCAACTCGGGTCCGCTGCCGGATCCAATCCATGAAGGCATCAACCAGCAGGATCTCGTGGCGGCTGCGGTACTGAGCGGCAATCGGAACTTCGAAGGCCGAATCAGCCCCGATGTCCGGGCCAATTATCTCGCATCGCCACCACTGGTCGTTGCCTATGCACTTGCTGGTCGGATCGATATCGACTTCGACGCCGAGCCAATCGGGGAATCCAAGTCCGGGGAGTCGGTGTTCCTTGCCGACATCTGGCCGACCCAGAGTGAAGTCGACCGCATCGTCTCGTCATCGGTGACTCGGAAGGAGTTCACCGAACAGTATGCGGATGTTTTCAAGGGATCCTCTGAATGGCAGGCCATTCCCACCAGTGGTGGAGCGTTGTTCGAATGGTCGGATGAAAGCACCTATATCCACAATCCTCCGTTCTTCCAGGGCATGGGTATCGAGCCTCCGGGTATCAAGAGCATCGAATCGGCTCGAGTGCTCTGCAAGTTGGGCGACTCCGTGACCACCGACCACATCTCTCCGGCCGGTTCAATCGGCAGTGACTCGCCGGCGGGGATCTGGTTGCAGGAGCACGGCGTCCCGGTCGAGATGTTCAACAGTTTCGGATCCCGACGGGGCAATGATCTCATCATGGTCCGGGGCACATTCGGGAATGTCCGCGTTCGTAACCAGCTCGCTCCAGGAACGGAAGGTGGCTGGACGACGGACTTCACCGACGGGAAGGTCAAGTCGATATTCGACGCCAGCTGCAGTTATCAGGCGGCTGAAATCCCGCTCGTCGTTCTGGCAGGCAAGGACTATGGCATGGGATCCTCTCGAGACTGGGCTGCCAAGGGAACATTCCTGCTGGGTGTCCGAGCAGTCATCGCCGAGTCCTATGAACGAATTCACCGCTCGAATCTGATCGGCATGGGTGTGCTTCCCTTGGAATACCGTCCAGGGGATACGGCGGATACGATCGGTCTGACCGGCGAGGAGTCCTTCTCCATCGAGGTTGACGACTCCCTGCAGCCAAGGCAGGAGATCGAGGTGGTTGCCCATGGTGAGCAGGGTGAAAAGCGGTTCAAGGTCATGGTTCGAGCCGACACCCCGGTTGAAATCCAGTACCTGAGGAATGGCGGCATTCTGCATACCGTGCTTCGCCGGATGGCTTCGGACTGATCCAGCGGATGACATCGAACGAATCACCCCCCGCAACCAGAAGGTTGCGGGGGGCTTTTTTCTTGAATCCCTGGTCGGCGTGAACCCGGGATATCGGGGGGGAGATATGTAGTTCAGGCGAGAATCGCTTCGTATTCGCCCGAGTGCGACATTTCGGACCATTCCGAATCGATGGAGTAGTCGAGTTCGCACTTGCTTTCTTCGATCATGCGAAGAAGGTGTTCGCGTACGCGGTCCTTGCTGGACATGGCTTCGTGTTGAATCTGTGGATCAATCATATTTTTTTCAGTTCTAGTTCCCATGGCTGTACATCCGTTGTGTCAGTCGACGCAGGCCGTGCGTGGCCCATTTGTCGATAAGTTCTTCCGAGACTCCCATGCGCAAGGAGGCTTCCTCGACTGGCACCTGCTGACCAACTAGCAGAATCAATGCCTGACGAAGATCACTCGGCAGTTGTTTCATTTCACGTTCCATCTTGCGTAGCAGTCGAGTGGCGATCGGCGCCCTTCGACTTGTCTGTTCCTGTTCCTTTCTTGATTTCCATTCATCCTGGCTATTGAGACGTCTAATGGCCTCTGCGATACGACGCAACGGTCGATATCGTTCACGAAGAAGTCGTTCCGAGACTTTGAACAGGTGATCGCGAGTGGGCAGGGCTGGTTCGATGGAGTCATCTGAAACCAGTTCATTAAAAGCCTCGCGACAAAGCTGCTCTGTTTCTCTTGGAGTCGTAAAACGCCGCAGATGACAATAGAGTTCCTCGTAGTGCTTCTCGAATAGATCGAGTATCTGTCCGGTTGAGGTGGCTTGAGGCACGGTCCATCCCTTTCAAAGGATCGGGCCGGATCTGAATTCCGGTCCTGCTAACAAGACAGACAAGCGCCGGTCGTAGGGTTCTTTTCGGTCAGTCTGGATTTATCTGAAATTTTGCCTGAATCCCCCTGAGACCCTGAAAAGTGGGGTGTGTGAGATGATTCTTCCCAATACCAGCGATCTCCGCGGGCAGGACGCCCGTAGGACCGATTCAGAGGCCCCTGAGGGGCTCTCTAGGATTCAGAAGGTGATTACAAGGCCAGGAGGGCCAATTCATGGTTTCAGGCAATATCGTCCTTGGTTGGCTTCAGGCATGCTCCGAACCGCATCGCAGGCGACTGGCCCAAAGGTTGGGGCTGGCAGGCAGCCAGATGGACGAGCGTCCATCTCTGGATGGCCTTGCCGCGGCACTTCTGGCGGAATGTGCCGGAGATTTGAAGATGAAGCCCGGAGATCTGGCTCGAGTCGTCGGGAATCCGCGTGAAGTTGGCCGAGAGGCGGTCATGGAGCTGGCACTGGCCGGTCTCGGGTCACCGGTGGCAGCCTAGATTGGCTCAATCGCCTTCTTGGCCTTTCGGGTAGGTCACTACGGCGATTCTGGAACTTCCAAGTCTCAATCCGAAGATTGTCCATGAATTGTCCCCGTCGCCACTGAACTCCGCACGCAGCGAATCAACTTCATTGATCGCTCTTCCTCGAGTTCTGATCTCAACCTGGCCTGCATCATGTTCGCGAAGCCAGTCCTTGATTCGATCGACTCTCCACGACATCTGATGAACTACTCGGTAGGGGGTCAGCCACGGTGTCCTGGCAGGTTTGTCCGAAAGCAGCAGGCCAAGTCCGGAGACTGGTTCCGCCAGTTCCCAATCACGGCAGAGCAGGCCAAGAAGGCGTGCTCGTTCGATTGCGGGGTCGGGAACATGCAGCCAGGAATCGGACCAGCGGGCCTCCCGTACCACTGCGGGTTCGGGCTGATGCGAGCCGAGTGTGATCTGTCCATCGGCACTGCATCTAGTTGCTCGGTTTCTTCCCGTTGAAAGCGATCCTGTCCAGAGAATCGCTTGTTTCAGGTCTCCATCCATGCTGATGAATTCAACTTCGCTCTTGAGGGGCCTGAACGGCAGGTTCTCAGGATCAATCCCAGGGCCCATCTTCACGGCGGCATTGGGATGCCTGGCAAGAAGTGCCTGGAGTGCATCGCCATCCGGGGACCATCCCGATGGGGCGTGTTCCCGACTGCCTTTCTGCAGGTCTCGCCGAGCTGGATCGATATGGATCGCATCGCTGTGGATCTCAGTCTGCAAGGCATCTCCGCAAGTGGTCTCGCATCCCGCATTCCTGCCGGCCATCCAGACCTTGAGTGGATCGAGATCGATTCCGAGAGTGTTCATGGTCTGGGCGAATGCCATGGCGTCTCCGCCGATGCCGCAGCAGAGATCCGTCAAGGTCCCTACGCCGGAGGCCCGGAGTCGCTGGGCCTTGTAGCGGGCAATGCCGGATCCTGTGGCCTGTTCGACGCCGATTCGATCCGCAATGATCTCATCTGCATTTTCAAACTTGCCTTTGGCTCTTCGTCTGGCTTCGTGCAGCTCAAGTGCAGCGGCAACCTGATCCGCGGACCATTGCTTTCTGAGCCGGCTGATTCCAGCGACATCTCCTGGCTGACATTCCCTTGCAGCGGCCAGTAGCGAATCGCCTTGATCATCCACCAAGAATTGCCAGGCCTGCACTTGCTTGTTTTCGTAGGGCTGCGACATCATGGGTAAACATAGCGGGCGGTCATTGATTGAGTAGTGCGCAATGGCCTGTTTTGTACGGCAGTGCCGTCAGCTGCCAATTGGAGCGTGATCCAATTAGGGCATCAAAGGCAATTCAGCGGCTCAGGCCAGTCATGATGGTATGCATGGGACAACCACATTCCGTAGGGCATCAATGTTCGAGCAGGCTTGATCTGATCATTGAACGTGGCATCGGGCTGGCTCGTCCCACAGTTGCAGATCTGGCTTCGGTCTGGTCCAAGACAAGGGCGGTCAGAACGTGCGTACGTTGCGGTCAGAGGCTTGGCCCCGGTGAAGAGACGGCTTCCGGCTGTGGCGGTTGCAGGGCAAAGGGGGGAATTCTCGACGGCGTGATCACGCTGGGGCCCTTTGAGGGCCTGCTTGCGGATGGCATTCGAGCATTGAAATATCGGGGCCGCTGGGAGCTGGCCGAGGTGCTTGGAGGACATTTGGCCAATGCAGTGGAAGCGTTCTTTGCAGATTCGCTGCATTCAGGGGATTGGGTCCTCGTCCCGATGCCCATGCCATTCTGGAGGAAGGTGGAGAGAGGTCTGGATCACGCCCATCTGCTTGCGAGATCCTGTGCAACCAGACTTGGTATGAAGGTGATCCAGCCGCTTCGAAAGGCTCCTTGCTTGCCTCAGGCATCACTTTCTCGGACGGATCGTGAGAGGGCCAAAAAGGGAGACTATCGAATCCGACGGAGGGGTACTTCCGGATTCGGAGGGAAATTGCCGAACCTGAAGGGCAAATCCGTCATATTGGTGGATGACGTCCTGACCACGGGTCGATCGATGAGTGCTGCTGGCAGTGCTCTGAAGCGGCTCGGCCCGGCTTCAGTCCATGCCGCGGCCCTGGCAGTCTCCACAAATCGAAGTCCGGATTGATCGGGCCATCGTCGGCAGTCAGGAAACTCCAGAAGTGGGTTTCTGGAGAGGTTGACAACCCCCCCGATGACGGTACAATCACGGACTTGCCATATCGCCCGGCGGACCGTCGGGCGTGTGGTCATCTGCGGCATGGTCGAGGGCATCCTTGTCTGAGATCAGGTCGAATGGATCGAGCTCCTTGAAAAGTGAACAGTTGGATGACAAGCCGCGAGGATGTGACCTTTCAGCATGCGTGTTCACATACGTATGTCTGCAAGGTGAAACCCGTGGGTGATCAGGTTCACAGCTGATCATCCTCGAACATCCTTGTGATGCCAAAGTCAATTTAAGACAACTCGTCAGCCTTCCCGGTTGGCGAGGTAGTGATGTTCGAAAACTTATCAGTTGGGACTTAGCCGTCCAACTGACATCGGCCTCGTGTCGATGAAATGACCGCCCTGGTCTCCGTTGATTCCATTCGTGGATGATTCCGTTTCCAGGGCGCCAGGTCTTTCTTCGCAAGAAGATTTCGCTGCCCTTCGGGGTGGCGTGTATTTTTCAATTGAAGAGTTTGATCCTGGCTCAGATTGAACGCTGGCGGCATGGCTAAAACATGCAAGTCGAACGATGAAAACCCCTTCGGGGGTATATGAAGTGGCGAAAGGGCGAGTAATGCGTCTTTACGTACCCTCAGGTGCGGGATAACTCAGGGAAACTTGGGTTAATACCGCATA
>PBAX01000021.1 GCA_002716385.1 Phycisphaerae bacterium
CTCCTGCCAACTGCAGGAACCGAAGGACACGGCCATCATGGCACGGGAGTCCTCGATCTGCTCCCGAGTGAGACTGTACTGGCCGATCGTCATGGTATCGGGATCGAACGCGAACCCGTCGGTCATGTCCAGAACCTCGACGATGCCGTCGACATCGAGATTCTCGGATTGAGCCAGAGCGGCTGCGGCAAACACGTTGAGGAAGCCCTGCTGATGCGCCGGGACATCCGGATTCTCGTTGGGCAGCGGATGATGAAGACCGGCCGTGGCCTTGAAGGGAACACCCGACTGCACGCACTGATGGATGAAGCGGGCGACCGTCTCGGTCGATCGGTTCAGCTCGGGCGTCACGCCCCCTGTTCGAATCTTGGCACCGGCATCCGAACCCGCCAGCGCCGCCAGCAGGCCTCGAATGTCGTCATCGGCCTCCAGCTCGAAGAACGGGAACAGATCATCCGGCATGAGATCCAGTGCCTCATCGATGGCTTCGGCCGAAGAGGCCCTCAGCTCGATGACATCGGCCAACGCGAGACCGTTGTCCGGCTCGCAATGCCGCTCGTTGAATCGAGCCAGCGTCTCGATGTCCGACTCGAGCTGGCCACTTCCAGCCGGAGACACCAGCACGCTCAGGCACCATGGATCCTCATGATCTTCTTTCGGAAGCATCGAGCTGGCCGCCGACTCGAAGGCCTCGAGCTTGGACAGGGGCACGATCACACGACCCATCATCCAGTCCGCCTCGCCGGCGAGCCCCTTGGCGAAGTTCGCGACCATCTCCTCCATGCCGCAGCTGGCGGGCGGAAACAGACCGGCATAGTCGATGACACCATCGAGAAGACTCATCAATGTTCCGGATACCTGATTCATGATGGAATCAACTCCTTCAGTTGCCTGGGCAGATGACGTCACGATTCTCGAGACAACGCTCGATTCTTCGTATGCAGGACGCCTTGCCGAGAATCACAAGCGTGTCGAAGATCGGTGGACTGACCGGCCCCCCGCTGACGGCGATCCGAACCGGCTGTGCCACCTTGCCCAGATTGCCTTCCGCATGTTCCTGAGCCAGCGAATCGAAGGTCGCCTCGAGTGACGACGCGGTCCAATCCTCCACTTCACGAAGGACCGGAAGCATCGCCTCCAGACGATCGAGACCAGATGGCTCCCCGTTGCACAGAGCCTTGCGCACCGGCTTGATGGCCGGCCATTCGAGCGCCTCGTCGTCCATGAGGAAGAAGCGACCCGACTTCACCGGATCAAGGAAGCTCTTGCAGCGTTCCTTGTTGGCTCTGGCGAAATGATCGAATGTGGCCTCGTCGAAGTGTCGGCGGTATTCGGGATGATGCACCTCGCACCAGCCACGGAATCGCGAGACGAACTCGTCCTCGCTCATCTCCTGCAGGGCATCGAGGTTGAAGGCCAGCAGCTTGTCGCGATCGAACTTCGCGGGCGACTTGACGATGCGATCCAGATCGAAGTTGCTGCACAGGAAGTCGGCGTCGAACTGTTCGCGGCCGTCGGCTGGAGACCATCCGAGCAACGCGAGATAGTTCAGGAGGACCTCGGGCAGATAGCCCGCCTTCTCGAAATCGGCCACGTCGATTTCGGGCAGCTCGATGTCAAGAACCTCCGCCAGAAGAACCGCCTGTTCCGTCGACAGCTGGATGGTCTTGTCCTTAAGCCAGATCGCCCAGGCGTCCGCTGCGATTCCGGTTTCGACTGGCGGCGATTCGAGCCCCTGCTCCTTGACTCGGGCACGCAGCAGCTTGTCCTTGTCGCGCTTGGACATCTTCGAACCGTCTGGATTGAAGATCAGCGACACATGGGCGTAGGCCGGATGCCGGAATCCAAGCGCCTCCTGGAGAAGGACATGCTTGGAGGTGTTCGCCAGATGCTCCTGGCCACGAATGACATGAGAGACCTCCATAAGCGCGTCATCGACGACGACGGCAAAATGGTAGGTCGGGAATCCGTCGGCCTTTCGAATGACGAAGTCCTCCAGCTCGCCGGGCGCCAGACGCACTTCGCCAAGAACGACATCCTGCACGACGATCTCGCGATCGGGAACCTTGAAACGAAGGACGTGCGGACGACCTTCGTCGAGGTATTGCTGGATCGTCTCGTCGGACAGGTTCAACGACGCCCGGTCGTAGCGATAGGCCTGCTTGTTTGCACGCGCGATCTTGCGGGCCTCGTTCAACTCCTCGGGCGTCTCGAACGCGCGGTAGGCGGCACCCGATTCGATCAGACGATCGAAGTGCTCGTTGTAGATGTCGAGCCTCTGCGACTGGAAGTACGGACCGGCCTCACCCCCACCGCACGTGTTGTGCTCGGGGCCTTCGTCCCAGTCGATGCCCAACCAGGCAAGATCCTCCAGAAACGCCAGTCCGGCAGCATCGCTCGAACGCTTCTGATCGGTGTCCTCGATCCTCAGTAGGAAACGACCGCCCTGACGCCGAGCATAGGCCCAGCAGAAGAGCGCTGAACGAGCACCGCCGACATGGAGATGTCCGGTGGGACTCGGAGCGAAGCGTGTTCGAACGATTGAAGGGTCGGCCATGATCTACTCAGAAATCCTCGGTCTCCCCGGGCTGGAGGCGGGCACGCTCATTGATGAGACCGACCGGACCGGAAAGGACATACGCGAAGAAGACGATCGCGAGCGTCTCCTGGAAGAACCACAGCATGAGGCAGAGCAACACGACGACCCGGGCCGTGTAGCCGAAACTGCGCTTCACACGCAGATATTGATTCGCCATGTGCCTGTAGGGAATCACCGAAACCATCATGATCGCGGTCAACAGCGTCATGATCGGCAGCAGGACGACCACCGCTCCGGCGATCCACGTGATGATGTTTCCAGTGGTGCCATCGGCCAGCTTCATGAGATGCTCGTGAAGCAGGACCAGTCCGACAAGTGCACCCGCGGCACCGGGCGTCGGCAGCCCCTGGAAGAACAGATGATCTCCCAGCTGACCCCCCTGGGTCTGGACCGCGAATCGAGCCAGCCGCAGTGCGGCACAGCAGGCGTAGATGGCCGCGATCGCCCAGGTCAGCTTGCCCAGGGAATGCCCGGTATCGGGACTGATGATCGCAATGGTGCCTTCCGCGCCCACATACTGGCTCAGCAGATTCAGGACGATGAAGGCGGGCGCCACGCCAAAGGTGACCATGTCGGCCATGCTGTCGAGCATTCCACCGATGTCGGTCACGGCGTTGGTGAGCCTGGCCACCGATCCATCGACGCTGTCCAGAAACATGCCGAAGAGAATGAGTGCGCCAGCCACCGTCAGGCTCGACCACCCCCAAGGACCGGCGTAATCGAGCGGCTTGGCAGCAAAGTGAATGGCCGCGAACCCCGCAAGCAGATTGCCGAGCGTGAACAGAGTCGGCCAGACACCGGTCGGCCCCATATGCCGAAGATTGCGAATACCGGCGACGGCCGAACGAATCGGCCTTGGGCCATCTGATGTTGATTGGTCATGGTCACGGAGGCGCATCGAGGCATTCTACCCTGCCCCTCTGCCAAACGGTGATTCCGGCAAACGGCCGGCTGATAGCCCTCCTGACACCTCCTGAGTCCGGTATCCACCAGCAGCCGAGGCCCCTGCGATCCAATGGTGGCAATCAGGGCCGACCATGTCTCGCAGGCGCCTCGAATCGCCTACCAGAGGAACCAGAGAAAGTCAGCTGCGCACACCTGGCCTTCCGCGATGAACAGCGCGCTGGCCCCGGTCAGACAAGCGAGCATCTTCGGCTTGGACTTGATGCTGTAGCACTCGCAGGCTCTTTGACAGAAGTCGTACTCTGCCTCGGTCACACAACAGACATATTCATCCCACCATCCATCGCAATCAGTGGGCTTGGGATGCTGATCACGACACAGACTCTTGCAGTCTGATCCCGATGATGGCGACTGCCCGCTTCTTTGCAACGCATGTCTCAGATTCTCATCCCTGGTCAAGGCGCCCATCACATCGACCGCAGGACCTTCCAACGTGTCATCGACGGCGAAGATGATGTCTCCCTCCTGCACACTCGCCATCACCTGTGAATTCCATCTCACCTCGATCGAGAACCGATCGCTGGACAGCTCCAGCTGATCGCCATTGGACAACATTGTGATGTCCATGTTCGATTGCCCATGGACCAGATCCAGATTGGCCAACGCCATGTGTTCGAGATCGCCCAGGACGATGATGTCCAGCTCGTGCTTGCCAGCCCCGGGCCGAAGAATGAATCGATTGATTCCGGCATCGACACTCTGGGCATCCGCATCCACGATCCATCGAGCCGAATCACCGATCGGCTCATCCATGTCGTTTTGAAACTGCCCCATGCCAACGGAGGAACACATGCAGACCATGGTGGCAATCAACCAGTTTCGCATTTTCACATTCTTCATGATGGATCCAATCCGCCCTATGGGCCAAAGAGCCGGACCATGCGACATGACTCATACGGAGACACGCCAATGGACTCGGCGATGAGGTGGCTTGCCGCATCAGGACAACAGAAAAACCAGATGATGCAGGCCGACAAGGACGAACCTATTGGCCAGGTCGGCTGTTCCGGAATCGAACTGCCAAATGTCGCTTGAATTGATGGAAAACAAAAAGCCGGGGCTTGGCACTTTCGCAAATGGGCGAAAGTTCGCCCATCGCCATCGTCTCAGCGAACTGGATTGCGTGAGACCGTCCTCGACTCGCCGAACCGCGGCACGATCATCATCAGCCGCTGCCCACTTGCCTCATCGGTCTCGTGGCGAAACAGCAATTCCCCGAAGGTCCCGCGAGCGGCCGCCGCTTCGATCGCCTCGTCGCTCGTATCTTCCGGCGGTGGATGCGGCCAAACGCCCGAACCGCCGACCAGGAGAAGGACATCACCTGGACCTATGAGGAATTCACGGCGAAGTGCAGAGAGATAGTTGGGATCATCCCCCTCGACCTCGATCAATGGCGCTAGCTCGACAAGTATCCGGGGGCCATCGATGGTCATCATCGACCAGCCTCTTCCGGAAAGTCCCAGATAGCCGCGCTGATCCCCAAGCTGCTCGTCGCCATGAACGATCTGTCGGCCGTTGAGCGCGACATCCGACGGCATCAGGTTTCTCCAGGTGATGGCCTGTCCATGCCATCGAAGGCCCGGCGGCGACAAGGCCGGCAGCCTCGAGTGGATGAATGCCTGATCACTCTCCCGGATCCTGATGATCTCTATTCCATGGGACGCCCATGTCTCATCGGTCAGCCTTTCGGCCGGAAGATCCTCGATGATCTCGTGCACACGCTCGAGCGGTTCACTCGTATCGTGGGTACGAACGGCCAAACCATGACCTTCGACATCCGGCAGGGCCACCGAAGGCGGATCATCCGGAGCTTCGGCGATCGGCTGTGGCTGATTCGACTTGCAGGCGACGACGAGACAGCCAAGGATGGCCATCATCAGGCACGATCGAGTCAGACGTCGACTGTCACGGAAGCCCATTGATCCGATCCAGCAGCTGCCGCATCCGTCCCCAATCGCGTCGAGTGTGGACGAAGACGAGCCTCGGCAGCTCGAGATGGTCGGTTTCGCCACGCAGTGGACCGGACAGTTCCATCCGACCTCCATCGACGACATCCGCGAACTCGTCGTTGAGCAGCTCGACGTCCGAATCAGTCAGCGGAAGCGACAGGCGAATGACGTACTTGGGTCCCACATATCGGCTGGAATGGAATCGCCTGTAGAACTGCATGATGTGATCACGCGCGTCAAGCGGATCCTTCGCGATATGCACCAGCGACTGGTCCATACCCGAGATGAAGCCCTTGGCCTCGAGTTCCTCGGTGATGAAGGACTGCCATGTCGACCAGTAGGTCTTCGTACCCTCCACCAGAACGATGGGCACCAGATTCGACTTGCCGGTCTGAATCAGTGTCAACGCCTCGAAAAGCTCGTCCATCGTGCCGAAGCCGCCGGGAAAGACCGCGACCGCCTCGGCATGCGCCATGAACATCAACTTGCGAGTGAAGAAGTACTGGAAACTCACCAGCTTCGGATCGCCCTCGATCACGTCATTGGCCGTCGTCTCGAATGGAAGCCTGATCCGAAGACCGAAACTGGCTTCGCGACTGGGGCCTTCATGCCCCGCCTTCATGATGCCGTCGCCGGCACCGGTGATCGCCATCCAGCCCTCATCGGCCATCAATCGGCCAAAGTCGCGGGCAGCGGCGTAGTCGGGATGATCCTCGGGCGTGCGAGCCGAACCGTAGATCGTGACCTTCGAGACGCCTCGATAGTGGTTGAAGACCTGCCAGGAACGCCTCATCTCCTTGACGGCCTTGCTCATGAGCTTGATCTGCCCACTGTCGCAACCATCATGAAGCAGCATGACCGCAGAACGAAGGACGTCCGCGACATAGCTTCGTTGATCGGAGGGCGACTCGGGCGCCAGGCGCTCGACCATCGTCTCCATCTCCTGACGGATCTGCTCAATGTTTCCGGGCTTCATGCTCATGGGGCCTTCCATCAATCGACCACCCTGGTGGCCGTGATCTCACATTCTACCGAAGACCGGGGAACGGCACGAGGTCAACTTCCGGATCGACGATAGGACCCGTGATACCGACCGCATATAGGTGGTCCTGGACCATTCCGACAATGTCGTTGACCAGCCTCACGCCACCTCGCGGATAGAGAACGGCATCGATGAAGGAGCGTTCCCAGTCGTAGGTGCCGTAGCCCTGAAGCGTGAATATCGCATAGTCCCCAAGGCCGCTTTCGATGAGGATATCGCTGAGAATGATCTCCTCTCCATCCACGTAGTACTGGACATCCACGAAGTCCGGTCGAGACAGCGTGGGGACCGTCAGATGAAGCAGCTGCTGGATCCCCATGACAACCGGGACATCCCCCAGAACAGCGTCCGTGATCTGTATCCGCCCCTGCCCGCGTCGAGCATAGGTGTCCTGAAAATGACCTCCCAAGAACATGCTCATGTAGACCCGACCCTCGATCTCAGAGGCATCGAAAGAAGCCTCCTCCTCGGCATCGATCGGATCATCCTTCTCACCGGCGAACAATCGAACAAGATCGGCATTGGCGATGAGAAGCTCCGCCCACCAGTCGTTGTCGAGTGAACTCGAACCAGAGCCACCCGAATCGATTGCCATCCCCATCTCCAACGACACAGCGCCATCGGCGATGTTTCCGCGAAGTACAGGGATCAGGAGATCGCCGCCGTCCTCCGAGATGCCCATGCTTCCCTGCAGATCCTCGACCAACCGACCACCAGCGAGCAGACGGGAGCCCGTGACGGTCATGTCGAGAATCGGAATGCCGCCGTTCAATTCCGCGTACCGGCCCTCGAGCACGGCATCGATCTCCTCGATTTCCACGCCGATTTCCATCGAGGCGCCTTTGGTGCGGAGGGTTCCGCTGCATTCGATCGAATCCAGATCCTCGTCATCATGTAGTTCGAGTGAAAGCCGCCCATCCTCCAGAACCGTCCCCTGGCCATCCGCCCACTCGATTTCAATCAGTGCCTCCGAGAGATGGGAAGGAAGTATGGCCAGCGTCTCGGGTGCGCCGAGACGACCTTCGAAATCAAAGTCGATGTCTATCTGGAAGGATTCGGCCAATGTCGCATCGGCCTCGATATCGAAGCGCCCGAAGTTGGACAGTCCGACCATCTCGCCATGCGCGGATTCATTGGTCATCTCGACATCGGCTGAATCGAAGTCCGCGGTCAACCTCTGTCCGCCGTAGGTCATCGCCACATCCTCGGGGACCATCGACAGCCGCCATGGCGGGTCGCTTCCCGTATCGAGATTCATCGTGCCGCCGAACCAGCCGTCGACATCCAGGGATTCCCAGAGCTCACCCGATTCCGTCGGCATCAGGGACGACACCACCCCACTGAGCAACGGCGAGCCGAATCGCCCTCGATCGGTGCTGATCTCGACCACGTCGGTTCCACCATCGCGCCCAAGCGCCCCATCTACGGCGAGGAACCAGCTTCCGACTCCGCTGAAGTCCGGAGGCCTGAACTCGAGGACAAGATCTCCAAGCGTAGCCTCCGCCTCGTCGAAGGCGACATGGCCCGAACTCATACGCGCAGTGTGACCATCGGCAGATTCAACCCAGAATTCATACACCGAACCATCGATGGACTCGCCCTCGGCCCCACCGATCCCCATCTCGATCGAGATGGTTCCCCGACCATCCCATTTGTCCCAGATCTCGTGGATCGTCTCCTGCTCGTCGGGAGGGAAGATGACACCCGAACCGATGGCTCGACTGCTCAAGGGGAGGCGATCGACGACAAGCGAGAGATTCAAGTCCTGGATCGGACGGGACTGAATGCTTCCCTTCAGGTCGAGGGTCGTCAACTCGTTCTGACCACGCAACGATTCGATATGCACATGCCCGCGACTCACGAGCATCGAAGCCTGCATGTCACCAAGCATGAACGACTCCGGCCAGATCGGACCCGAGAGTCCGAAGTTCGCCGCCAGGCCGTCCTTGGGATCGACCGTTCCATCCTCCAGCTTCATGACTAGGCTGTAGCCCACATCACCACCGGGAACGACCGACACCTGACCCGCATAGTCAAGCGAACCACGAAGCCCCATGTTCCTCAACGTCTCGGCTTCGGCCGGCGCCAGTTCATCGATCGCCCCGAGCAACTTTGGATTGATCGAATCACCACGAACGACGAGATCGAGCTCACCGGTTGCCGGCTCATCGATTCCGGGAAGACGAATCTTCCCGCGAAGGGTGCCTTCCCCGCCGCCATACGTCCGCATCGTGACCGGCCCGTCACCGGTAGCGTTCTCAATATCCAGCTGACTATCGTGCCAGTGGAGCCGGCCTTTCCCCAGATTGATGGGGTACGGAAAATCATCTGCGGTGATGTCGAGCTGATCGAAATTGATGAAGCCGGAAAGGAAGGTGTCCTCCTCGAGCCCTTCCGCTCGATGAATATCGAGATCCAGCCCGACCAGTTCGTGATTCCCCACCGGCCCGTTGGGCGGGACCGTCGTCAAGGCGCCGTGCTTGGCGAAGAGCGATCGCATCATCGTGCGAGCACCCGAGGGCATAGCATCTATCAATGCGGCATCCAGAGGGAGATCCGTCGAATCGAGATGGATATCGACACTCGGCTGGGCCACGGAGGAGACCTCGCCACTCATTCGGATGACGCTTTCGCCCGAGCCGTTGGCGACCAGCTCCTTGAGATGGATCATCATGTCATCGAAATCGATTCTCGCGGTGAGATTTCGAAGTGGATATGGAAAACGCTTGAAGGCGCCGGCCGCTTCGTCGATGGCCATCTCCCCGGCAAAGGCGACCGGCTCGATCGCCGCGGACGACGATGCCGCCCTTGAGAACCGGAGCGATATGTCGACCGTGCAGACCTCGACCCCGAACAGGTCGAAGATCTCGGCCACTTCACCCGGGAGATCGGCGGCACCGCCTTCCTCGAACCGGAATCCCCTCGTGGAGATGTCCAGATTGAACGGTGTGCGTTCGAGAATCGACTGAATGTCGTCCACTTCGCCCAAAGCGCCCATTCGAGGCAGGGACTCCACATCGAGATTGATCACATAGGGAACGGAGGAGACTTCACCCACGCCCTCCTCTCCCAGCAGATAGCCGTCAAGATCCTCCAGATGGAATGAATCACCCGTGAATCGGATCGTCCCCTTGTTGACATGCAGTCTGGGGGAACCGACCACCTCGCTGATCTCCCCTGCCCGATAGTGCGACCAGGGGTCCTCCGCGAAGAGGTCGGGTGGCAGAATGAGATTCACATCCTCCAGCGACAGCGACATCTGTGGTGATCGATCTTTCTCGAAGACCACTTCGATCAGGCCCAGAGATCCCTGCAGATCAAAGGCATTCCAAATCTCCTGCACCTTCATCGCCGGCATCATGCTCCTGATCTGCTCGGTCAGGGTGACACCATTGACCTGAAGCGCCAGACGATCGCGACTTCCGTCGATCGCGCCGAGAACAGTAATGGCGTCATCCGCTTCTCCATCATTGAGCTTGGTCAACTTGAACAGGAACTCGTCGGCGATCGAATCATTCCCGGCGGAGCCGATGAAGCTGGCCGACCCGACGATCTGCCAACTGTCCTCAACGAATGAATCAAAGGTGCCCATCTCGACCCGTATGCCCGTGATCTCCAAATTGGGAAGCCGTCCGGAGCCACCTGTTTCCGACTTCGTTTTCAAACGATCAAGGTTGTAGGACCACTGGTTGGCCCGATCCTCGGCGACCCTCAGGAGTCCGCCGTCGATGGTCACGTCCCTGAGCACATCGCCATCCCAGAGGCCACCCAGATCCAGCTGAAGCACCAGTGAATCGATTCTGGCGATCAGACCTTCGGGCCCGGACAAGCCGGGCGCCCTCAACTCGAACCCATCGATCTCGAGAAGATCGGAACCGATCCACTCCGCATCATTGAAGGTGACTTCACCTCCAACCAGCTCCTCAATGGCATCCGACGCGAACGAGGCCATGACTCCCGGCCTGAGCAGTATCCAACTGGCCACCGAACCCACGAGCAGCAGGCTGGCAATCACCACGAGGATGATCATGCGTAGACGGGATGGCTGCACACGGGACAGTCGAAGACTCCAGATGCGAGAACTCGGATCATGAGCGGATGGCATTGTAGGTCTTCGCCGTCTCGGTCGAAGGCAGCCACTCCACGCTACAGTAGAGGCATGAGAATTGCATTAACAGGCGCTTCGGGCTTCATCGGTGCCGCCATCTGCCGGCGGCTTCATCAGGATGGGCATCTCGTCCAGGGACTCGTGAGGGAGTCCAGTCGACGTGATCATGTCGACCCGTTCATGGATCGGGCCATCGTGGGCACCCACGATTCCAAAGAAAACATGTCCGATCTGATCGAAGGGGCCGAAGCGCTCGTGCACAACAGCGTCGACTGGAAGGTCCTCAAGAACGAGTCCTTCGACAAGCATCTCCAGACCAACCTCGTCGCATCACTCCAGTTGTTCGAACTGGCCGCCGAGGCGGGCCTTCCGATCGTGTACATCAGCTCGGTGGCTGTTCATCATCACATGAGCGATCGCTGGAACGGACAGGTGGACGATCTGCATCCCACTCGGCCGGGCAACTACTACGGTGCACTGAAAGCCAGTCTCGAAGCGCATCTTTGGGCGTTGCACACCTCACGCGACCTGACCTTCGCCTCGCTTCGGCCCGCAGCCGTGTACGGACTGGATCCCCACATCAAGCGATCGATCGGATTTCCCATCCTCAGGGACATCGCCAGCAAGCAGTCCTACGAGCGAGCCGGTGGCGGAAAATTCATACACGTCGATGATGTGGCCGCCTGCGTCGCGGCCTGTCTGAAACGCCCTCGCGGATCGGCGGGGATCTACCACCTCGCCGACTGCTACGCCCGTTGGGCGGACTGGGGACTGATATCGGCCGGACTGCTGGGCGTGGAGGCGACCGTCGACCAGAACAGTCCGACCAGTTCAAAGAACACCTTCACCAAGGAGGCTCTCGTGCAGGAATTGGGCGTGCCACTTGATCGTGGACACGAAGGCATCAGGCAACATCTGGAAACACTGATGCATGCGATGCAGGAACAGGATCTGCTCGCCCCCGTTCAGGGCTGAACGACGCTCCCCTCGCCCGGGCAATCGGAATCACCAAAGGCCGACTCCGCCAGATCGATGGCTCTTGCCAGACCGGCCGCCTTGCCCAGGGTCTCCTCGTATTCCCGACCCGGATCGGAATCGAGCACCACACCTGCACCGGCCTGCAGATGCACATCCCAACCGTCGCTGCCTTCCTCCGGACTGGGTATCACCATCGTCCGAAGAGATATCGCGATGTCCAGATCTCCATGGAGATCGATGAATCCCATTCCACCCGCATAGGGGCCACGGCGTACAGGTTCGACCTCGTCGATGATCTGCATGGCGCGGATCTTCGGGGCGCCACTGACCGTGCCAACAGGCATGACGTGATGCAACGCGTCCCAGGCGTCGCATTCGGGCCGAAGCGTCCCCTCGACCGTTGAACTCAGATGCATCACATGGCTGTACCGCTCGACCTCCATCAGTTTCGTGACCTCGACCGACCCGACTTCACAGACCGTCCCGAGATCATTCCTGGCCAGATCGACGAGCATCGCATGTTCCGCCCGCTCCTTCTCGTCGGCAAGCAGCTCCTGCTCCATCCGTTGATCCTCATCCGGATCCGCCAGACGTCGCCGGGTGCCCGCCAGCGGTCGGCTGGTGACCCTATCCCCTTCCACACGACAGAGGATCTCGGGTGAAGACGCTACCAAGACCAGCTCGGGGCCCTGCATGTAGATCATGTACGGGCTTGGGTTCACGATGCGCAGGGCGCGGTAGATCGCGAATGGGTCGACCTCCGTGTGACGCTCCATCCGTTGCGATGGAACAACCTGAAAGACGTCACCCGCCCTTATGTAGCTCTGGCATTTCTCGACGATCGATTCAAACGCTTCGCGACTCATGGTCGAACTCGCGGGCACACCAGGCGACGCGGCCGTATCGAGGTCGACCGAACCCGCCGGCAGATGCACACGCGTTGACTGGAGACGATCGACGAGATCGCCCATTCTCTCCTGCCCGTGTTCCCAGGCCGCTTCGGCGGATGCGTGTTCACGTACGTCGACATGGACGATCACATGCAGCAGCTTCGACACATGATCGATGACGACGATCTCTCGATAGAGCCCGAGATGCATGTCGGGAAGACCGCGATCGTCGAAGGGCGCGGCCGAGGATGGCAGCGAGTCGGGCTCGAGCCAGCGGACGGCGTCGTATCCAACGTGCCCGCACCATCCACCGAGAAAACGCGGCATGGCCTCACCTGGCTCTGATTCGAGCGTGGCCACTCGCCAATCCTCGACCAGTCGACGAGGCACCCCGAGTGGATTGGCCACCGTCTCGACCGTCATGGTTCGCTCGGGGCCGACGAAGGTGCTCACCTTATTGCCATGGACCGTAACCTCGATCGCCGGCTTGGTGCCCATCAATGAAAAACGACCGACCTGACCCCCGACCTCGACCGACTCGAGCAGAAAACTGGAATCCAACCTCTGGTCATCGGAGACCAGCCGTCGATAGGCCAGCACCGGCGTCAGCTGATCCGTCATCAGACGACGGGCGATTGGAACCACATCGTGATCACGGGCCATCTGAAGAAAGAGTTCACGAGACGGTCGAATCATGGAACCCAGTGTAGGCTCCCGGGCTCATGGTCGTATCATGGGATCATGAGCAACGGAACCAATCCCGGACAGAATGTCATTGAGCTCAAGGGCCTCTCCAAGACCTACTTCAGGCCGGACGGCTCCGTTCTGGTCAATGCCCTGAGACCAATCGATCTCGCCATCCCCCACGGGCAGTATCTGGGCATCATGGGCGCCTCCGGCTCCGGCAAGAGCACCTTGATGAATCTTCTTGGTGCACTGGACCGTCCCACCGATGGCCAGTATTTCCTCGACGGCGACGACGTCGCCTCGCTCAACGACGAGGAACTGAGCCAGGTGCGAGGACGAAAGATCGGCTTCGTATTCCAGTCCTTCAATCTGATACCCGAATTGACGATCGGAGAGAACGTGGAGGTACCACTCTTCTATAGAGGGACTCCACGAACTGAACGACATGAACGATCGATCAAGATGCTGGACCGTGTCGGTCTGGGCGATCGACTGGGACATCGGCCAAGCCAGCTTTCCGGAGGCCAACAGCAGAGAGTCGCGGTTGCCCGGGCTCTGGTGGGCGAACCGTCTCTGCTTCTGGCAGATGAACCCACCGGCAACCTCGACTCTGCCACGGGCCAGTCGATCCTGAATCTGCTCGACGAACTCCATGCCGAGGGCCTCACGATCATCATGGTCACTCATGACGAGGGGGTCGCCGATCGATGCGACCGAGTGCTTCGCCTGCACGATGGCAACGTCGCCTCCGACGAACTCATGCGACAAGTCCAGACAACCAACCCTGAAAGCCGATAGCAGAAGTACATGCGTTTCCTAGGTATCGATCCCGGTCTTCATCTCACCGGCTATGGCTGCATCGAATGGCTGCCGGGCATGGACGAACCGGCACTGGTCGAAGGCGGCGTCCTTCGACTCAATCGCAAGGACTCACTGGCCAGCCGGCTGGCTGCCCTTGAGCACGACCTGGATGCGGTCATCAAGGAACTCAATCCCGATCAGATGATCGTCGAACAGGTCTTCTCCCATGTTCACCGAGCCAGAACCGCGATTCTGATGGGACATGCCAGAGGCGTCATCCTGCTCTGCGGCGGAAGACGGGGCCTGCCCATCAGGGAATACGCCGCAACGGAAGTCAAGAAGGCCATCACCGGCCGCGGCCATGCCCGCAAATCTCAGGTGCAGGCCAGTGTCGCCGCCCAGATGGGACTCAGTCATGTGCCCGATCCCCCCGACGTGGCCGATGCCATCGCCCTGGCGCTCTGCGGCGCCCGTCGTCATGAGCACGACGCCTCCGATACGCTCTCAACGATCGGCTGATCTGATCCGCACTCGAATGCTGCTTCCGATCGCCGGCACGCTGCCTTCGCGAATCTTCCATTCTGCAGGCTCGATGGCCACCTGATCAGGAATGACCCGACTCAAGCCGATGGTCTCATCCCCAAATGTGACCAGCCCGACGATCGATCCGGAAAGATCGGCCTCGTATCTGGAATACCCAGATGGCACCTCGTCGACGGCACGCATGAACGAACCCCCGAAGACCCACTCGCCTTCAAGTGGTCGCCCTGAATCGCCCTCGATCCACGAGTTCACTGATGACCACTCATCCGAACCGTCCACCGCCACCAGAACATCGACGACCGAACCGGTCGGCGGCGTCTCGATGATCTCGCCATCCGACTGGGTCCACAGGCCTGGGCTGCCCGACTGCATGCCGACCGCCAGCAACGCCGCATGCACCGCCGATGGCGACACAGCAGTCACCATGATCGACTCGTGCTCACGAGTGCCTGGCCCGCACATCACCTGCTCGAGCCAACCCGAATCAAGACAGATCTCCGCCTCGATTTCGACTGCACGATCCTCGGGGCAGATCGTCAATCCGGGCTGAAGCTCAATCCACTTCGATGCAACGGAAGATGATGGGCCGGGATTGGAAGGATCCACCGATCCCGGGGCATCCGATCGACAGCCGCCCAGCCCAAGCGCGAACATACCCATCGCCAGCTTCAGGACACCGGCCGCACAGACAGATTCAATGGTGGAAAGTTTCATGTTCGATTCGGCGTGAGTATAGCCTCGCGGCTATTGTGTCCATGTCATGACACCATCCCCAGCCCTCTCTCTGACCAGAACCACCAGACTCTATCTGGCTCCCGGATCGCCCGTTCCACCAAAGGGCGAGAACTCCTTCGCGTCCTACACGTCCAGCAGTGGGCTCGGCGCGTTCTACGAGATCACACTGCATTGCAACGGACCAGTGGACGATACGACCGGATTCGTTGAGAGCATCTACGACATGGATCAAGCCGTCCACGCCGTGATGGCCCCTCGAATCGCCGAGGCCCTCAAGACGGGATGCGACCATCCGGCCCAGCTTCTCGAGGCCTGTCTGCCCGGATTGCAGGCCAGACTGAACGCTGGTGTCGACCGGGTGGATTGGGACCTGACACCGACCTATCGTATGAGCATGAAGACGGACGACCCAAACGCGTACCTGCTTTCCCAGCAGTATCAGTTCGCCGCCTCCCACAGGCTTCACAACCCCGACTTCGATGAGCAGAAGAACCGAGACGTCTTCGGGAAATGCTGCAACCCGAACGGACACGGCCACAACTATCGACTCGAAGTGGAAGTCAAGGTCCCGCTCAAGAACGCCGAACCGGGGCATGGATTCACAGTTCTGGATCTCGACCGGATAGTCAACGAGACGATCATCGAAGACTACGACCACACCTATCTCAACAAGGACGTTGAGGATTTCTCACACAGCAATCCGACCGTCGAGAACATCACGCTTAGTTGCCACAAGAGACTGAGCGAACCGCTCAAGGCCTGTGGGGTCGAGTTGAACAAGGTACGACTCTGGGAAACGGAGAAGACATGCTGCGCATTTCCAGCCGATGCCTGATCCTCACCCTGGTCCTACTTCTGGCCGCCATGCCGCAGGCCCCCGTGGAGACGACCGGGCAGTCCTGGGCACAGCTTGAAGAGACCGCCAACGCGGTCCTCAAGCGAATACAGCAAGGACAACTCGTCGGCGAGTCCAAGACGACGGCCATGCAGGAGCTGCTTCAAGGCACCAGACGCTATCTGGCCGCCAACCCCGGTGATGAAAAGGCCTGGCTCATGTGCGCCAATCTCTGCGGCGAACTCGGGAACGAGGAATGCCTCGATACCTCTGCCCGTGCCGTCACCGAACTCAACCCCCAGAACGTCCAGGCTGGCCTCCAATGGGCTGCCTATTACACAAATCAGGAACGGCTTGATCGAAGTCTCGAGGTGCTCGGTGAGCTTCTGCAGAAAAACCCCACTTCGCTGATGTACTGGAATGCGTGGATCCTGACGGCCCAGGTTCATGATCCCGAACTCATCCAGCCACGTTTCAAGAAGCTGATGATCGACCCTGCAAGCCCAGAGGTCCCGATCGCCTTCCTCACGGCCATGCAGAAGAACGATCCGTGGAAAGCCGTCGAGTTCGGAGAGGCGACCATGGAGTGGTCCCCCGACCATCCTGATGTACGAGTGATCGTCGCGCGAGGGCTCAGAGGCACCAATCGATTCGCCGATGCAGCCGCAGTGCTCACGACCCTGCCTGACGAAATCCTGAATCGACCTGAAATCGCCTACTTGCATTCCGACTGCCTGTATGCGGATCATCATTTCCAGAAGGCCTACGACATCATGTCCGCCATCGATCTGGATGCCATCGAAGGCAAGCCCGGGCTGGCTCGAAGACTCAAGTTCATGCTTCCACTTCGGGAGCAGGCGCTCGAGACATGGCAAAGAGAACGGGAGCTCCAGGCCCTTCAGTCCAACAGCACGATGAATCCACTGGTGAGGCTCACGATCAACGGCAAGCCGGTCGAACTGGAGCTCTTTGCAGACGAGGCCCCGAACACCGTGGCCGCCTTCCTCGCAACAACCAGAAGAGGCGACTACGAAGGTCTGGCCTTCGGCGACATCCACACCGGGTTCAGATCAATGATCGACGCGCCGGCCCAGTCCACCTCCTTCACCCTCCCATCCGAGATAGGCATCGAGAAGTCCAGACATTTCTTCAGCGGAACCGTCTCCATGCAGGTGGAGCACCCCTCGGATCTCAGCAAGATCAACTCGCAATGGTCGCTCTACCATTTCCCGGCACCGCATCTCAACGACAAGCGAAACGTATTCGGACGTGTCACTAGCGGACTTGAAACGGTTCGGAACATGCGACAGGGAGACGTCCTCGAATCCATCGAGATCATCCGAGCCCCCGCCGTCGCCGTCGACCCCATCGTGATCGACAGGGATGGCAAACGCCGAAAGATGAGCGAAGTCATGAAGGGACTGAATGACGATTCGAACTCAGGGCAGGATGACACGCGACCCTAGCGAAGATCCTCCGCCCCGAAGAGCCGGAATCCCTTTCGCAGAAGTATCTGGCCTGCGAATTCGTTTTCATCCACACACATCGCCACCCTCGATCCTTCCGACATGGGACTGTCGTTCATGATCGGATAGAGGAAAAGGATGTTGATCTCGGCACTGAGCAGATACTGGCAAAGCTGTGAAAGCGGCTGATCCTCGGTCGTCTCAACGACAAGAATGTCCGTCTCGGAGAAGGCGAGGCCGGAATTGCGAAGCAGCAGGCGTGCCGCATCGGCATTGTCCGGAATGGTCCTGACGACCGCATAGTCCGATGCCTCCATGACGGCGATCGCATGCAGCTGAACATCCGCGGCATCATCGAAGGCGCGAAGCACCTCCATCAGACGCCCGACTCTGTTCTCCAGAAAGACACTGAACTGGCGAATACTGGGGACGCGATACCCCAAGGCGGTTTCAGCTGGCATTTCATTCATTGGATGCTGACCTCAAGCAGGTTTCCCGGAATTCGTACGACCACTCTAACCAATGATGGACGATCTGCCGACCCGAGCCTGTCAGGCCTCCAGCCCGATGACGTCCAGTCCACCGACGGGATCGAGAATGCCCAGTCGCGAGGTCTCGCTGAAGAAGGTGTTGAGCGCCGCCTGCCCCTGATCACCGACGTCGATCGTCCATTTGTTCACGTACATGTCGACGAACTTCTCGGCCATCGATCGATCGATCCCACGACCCCAGTTCAAGGCCCATTCGACGGCCTGGTCCTTGTGTGCCATCGCCCATTCGACGGATGACCGAAGGATCGCCGAAACCTCCTCCAACGACCCTGGGCCACCAAGCGTTTCGACATCCCTACGTATCGCATTGCCCCCAAGTGGAAGCTGGAGCCCGGTCTTCCCCTTCCACCAGGCCCCCAGATCCACGACCAGATGAAGACCGGCGTCGGCGAAGGTCAACTGACCTTCATGAATCACCAGCCCGGCATCGAAGCGACCGGCGACGACTTCATCGATGATCTGATCGAACGGAACGACTTCGTTTGGAAGCGGCTGGCCATCCAGCAGCATTCGAGCCGTCGCCAAGGCGGACGTTCGTGCACCGGGCACCGCCGTCACTGGAGGCGACGCAATGTAGTCCTCGAGCGAGATCGGATTTCTCGACACGATCCGAGGCCCATACCCGTCGCCGAGGGATGCACCGCAGGCGGTCAAGGCGTATTGCGACTGAACGGCCGGGTAGTGCGCGCAGCTGATGGCCGTGATCTCGTACCGGGCCTGTTCCGCCTCCTGATTCAGTCGTTCGATGTCCTCGGCCACCAGCTCGAATCGCCATCGTCCGGTATCGACCTGAGGACCGCTGCCATCAATCCCGACGAGAGGCCACCACATGAAGGCGTCATCCGGATCAGGGCTATGTGCCAGTCGCAACAGAATGGAATCACTCACGAGACACCTTCCGTATCGGCGCTGAGCGCCCTTCTGAGAACCTTGCCCGTGGGATTCCTCGGCAATGCCTCGAGACGACGAATCTCACGAGGAACCTTGTAGCCGGCAAGCGATTCACGGCACCAGCTTCTCAGGGCCGCGGGATCGAACTCGGCATCCTCGACCGTTTCGATGAAGGCCAGAGGCACCTCGCCACGCGATGGATCGGTGACACCGATGACCGCCGCTTCGGACACCGAAGGATGCCGAACAAGCACCTCCTCGATTTCCCGAGGGAAGACGTTCTCGCCACCGATGATCAGCATCTCCTTGATTCGACCGGTGATGGACAGGTAGCCATCCTTGTCAATGCGAGCCATGTCCCCCGTCCTGAGATACCCCTCCTCATTGATCGCCGCCGCGGTCTCCTCGGGCATCTTGTAGTAGCCCTGCATCACATTGCCGCCGCGAATCCAGAGCTCGCCATCCTCGCCCGGAGGCATTCGCCCACCATCGTCCCCGACGATGATCTGCTCGATGCCATCAAGGCTCCGCCCAACGGTGCCGCGGCGCTCCTCCGAGGGAAGTGTCCAGTTGGTGACCGGCGATGTCTCCGTCATTCCAAAGCCCTCGCAGATCCGCTTGCCGAAACGTTCCGCGAATCCTTCGTAGACGGCGTCAGGCAGCGGCTCCCCACCCGAGACGATGTAGCGAAGCGAATCGAAATCGGTCGGTCTGGCCGACTTCGACTGGACCAACGCGTTGTACATGGATGGGATCGCCATGAAGGCGGTGGGCTGGCATCGACGAAGAAGATCGAAGACACGAACCACCTTGAACTGGGCCGTGTACAGGGCCTTGCATCCGAGGCTGAATGGAAGAATCGTGCAGACACAGAGTCCGAAGCTGTGAAACTGTGGCAGTACGCCCAGGAAACAGTCGCGACTCGTGAATTCGGCCCATCGACGACATTGATCCACATTCGTGACAAGATTGTCACCACTGAGCATGACGCCCTTGGGACGTCCCGATGTACCCGAGGTGTAGAGAATCACCGAAGTGTGAGAACCGGGCTGCTTGATGGCCCGTTTCATGGGAGGCAGGCCACTGGCATTCATCTTGTCCATTCTCAACGATGTGATCCCCGATGGCATGTCGCCAAATCGGTCAAGCATGGCACTGGCCGTGACGACCGTGTCGATCTCGGAATGATCGATGATGTAGTCGAGTTCATCACGAGCCAGCAGGTAGTTGAGCGGAACGATCGTCCTTCCACAGAGCCAACTGGCGGCCATGGCGATCGGAAAGGCGCCGGACGTGGGCAGAAAGATCCCGACATTGGGCGAATCGGTCGTCTGGGCAATCAACTTCGCCAGATGGCGCGCGGCCACCCACATCATGCCACCCCGCCACTGTCTCTGATCGTCCTCGCAGACGACTCGAAGAGGCTTGTTTCTCCAATTCCGAAGTATGGGAGCCAGTAACTGCATGAAAACACCTTGGGAGACAGGGCCACGATCACCGATGGAACGGATTGCAGTGTACTCTTGTGAGCATCCACGGATGGAGAACCCACATGCCACGCATACTCCCCGCCCTGCTGACCATGCTCGCACTCACCGGCTGTAACGCCTCGCAGGGCAACAGCTCGGCGATCTCACTTGCCTCGGCCCGGTATGAATCGGGAAGATTCGATCAGGCCCGCATGGCCGCCAAGCCACTCCTGTCGAAATCCAACGCCGAGGCGGATCAGGCCGCCTGGATCATCGGCCTCTGCGACTATCGACAAGGTCGATTGAATGATGCACGCAAGCAGTTCCGATTCGTCGCATCCGGGCCGGACCCCGAACTGTCCGCCCAGGCGAGGGTGATGCTGGCGCAGATCGAACTGGCCGATGGCAAGCCGTCGATATGCCTGGCCAGTCTCGACCGGGCTTGGCCCCAACTTCCTTCGGTGCACAAACGGCGGGCCGCTGAAATCGCCGTGGCGGCAGCCCGTGAACTGGATGATTCCACCGCCGTCAATCAGTGGCTCGACAGAATGCCTGCCGCGCCATCCCGAACAACACCGGAACTGGCCTCGCTTCGAGATCGGTTCACCCTTCAGGTCGGCGCATACAAGAACAAGTCCAGCGCGGAGCAGCTCAAGGCCAACATGGATGGCAGGAATTCGGGACTCGGCGATGCCACCATTCGAACTCGAACGGATCGAAGGGGCCAGACGCTCTACCTGGTGCAGATCGGATCCTTCTCCTCCCGATCCGCGGCGAAGGCCGCGCGTGGACGAATCCCCGGGCAGGACTCCGTCGTCGTCGCGCAGTAGCGGCGCCGGTCAGAACGCCAGACCGTTTCGGATGAGATGCTCGTAGTCCTCCGGTCGGTTGTAGACATGAGCGGAGAGTCGAACCCACCATCGATTCGCCCAGTCGTGAACAGCCGCGTCGATGCGATGATGTTCCCTCAACCAGATTCGCCAGTCCTCGATGTCATCAAAATGGCCCTTGACAGTGTCCGGCAGTGCGATGGTCCGCATCGAGGTGGCACGACTGGATTCAGGTACATCCAACGGCTCGACCGACCATTCCTCGCAGAGCCTGCCCGTCGCCCAGGACACCAGATCGCGATTGTGGGCCTGCACGGCATCCCATCCAAAGCGAGATTCGAACCAGTCGATGGCGGAGGGAACGGCGAAGAATGCGGATGGGTCCCGAGTACCCGTCCATGCGAATTCCTGCTGATAGCCCTCACCCAGATCGTGGCTGATCACGATCGGGTGGATCGATGACTGGTGAGACGGATGGACATGCAGAAAGGCCGCCCCAAGAGGAGCGGACACCCATTTGTGCAGATTGCCCGTGTAGTAGTCGGCGCCGAGCTCGGCGACATTCAACGGCATCATGCCGGGAACATGGGCACCATCGACCATGACCGGGACATCGAGCTCATGACATCGATCGATGACTTCCTTCACTGGAAACAGCATGGCAGTCGGCGAAGAGACATGATCGACCATGACCAGACAGGTGTCTCGATCCACGTGACTCATGATGGAATCGACGATTCCGGCTTCATCGGGCATGGGAGGCTCGATCACCACCGTCCGCATATCGGCACCGGAACGATCGCACACGTGTCGAACGGTCTGATTGACCGCGTTGTAGCCATGACAGGTCGCGACGATGTTCTGATCGGAACGAGGGCTGATCGATCGTAGTACGGAGTTCACGGCTTCCGAGGCGTTGATGACCGAAACGAGGTCATCGATATCACAACCGACCAGATCGGCGACACGAGAACGAGCCTGATCCAGAAGCGACTGGCCGCGATACACGAGCACATCGAACGGATCGGCATCAAGCTGCTCCTTGATGGCGAGCTGGGCCGCCGAGACATCCCGCGGTCTGGCACCGAAGCTTCCATGATTCAGGAAGGTGGTCTCGGGGTTCAGAGACCAGAACTCGATGCCTGACCCCTCCAGAGGAATGGGCGGTGCGTCGCTGACCAGAGATTGAACGGAAGATGATTTCATTTCAAAAGCGTAGCGAAGAAGGCAGGTTTGCCAACGTGGTGACCAAAAAGAGCCTGAGGGGCCGAGAATCACCGCTTTCAGGACAGAGGGAGGTGGAATTTCTGTAAGGTTGGTGTTATGCTAACGGATACCGAACACTCTGGTCGATAGGAAGTTCAAGTAATCGACTGGTTCTTGTCGAGGAGTACTCCGCTTGAGGTAGTCCAGCAAGTCCGGACCACAAGATGTTGTGGAAGGCCGGAAATCGCTGAGAAGGCCAGGATGGGTCAGGCGGGTCCGATGTCAGGGAAGAGGCGGACCTGCCGACACCCGCACCTCCAGAAGCAGGCCAGCGATTGCAGGACGAATCAACAGGAAGCCCGAAACGGGAAGACCAAGAGGGAGTGTTAGGTAAATGGGACAGCCACTTGTACAACTCGGACCAGGCGGAGATTTCCGGACAGACCTGGTCATTCAGGAGAACGCTGCGGGAGATGGATTGCCAAAGCTGATTGCGCAGGCGGGACACGATCTGATGGCGGGAAGAAACGTCAGGCCGATGTCCACTGCGATTCTGCGAGGCCCCAGGACCTGGCTTGATCGACTGTTTGGAATTGAACGACCGGTACCTGCTGTTGCAGATGCATCGACGACAGGAAATTGCTCGGAATACGATGAGGACAACAATGAATCTGACACCCAAACAACTTCGAATCGTTCAGTTGATCAGAGAAAGCCGGCTTACCAACGGCTATTCGCCGACGATGCAGGAGCTCGCGGAAGCAACCGGCGTCAGCAAGGTCACCGCATTCGAACACGTACAGGCACTGATACGGAAAGGCGTGCTCGAGCGAGAGGCGCACAAGGCACGCTCTTTGTCAATCGTTGAAGACGCTCCGCTTCCCGATGAGGCTGCGCCGCTGCAATTCCCGTTGGTGGGACGAATTGCCGCGGGCATGCCCATCGAGAAGTGCGCCCAGGACGACATGCTCGATGTGGAGAATCTCGTCGGACCGCGGCTGGGATCCAATGCCGGTACCTTTGCACTACGAGTCGAAGGCGAATCCATGAAGGATGAGGGGATCCTTGATGGCGACTACGTACTTGTGGAACGTCGCAACACGGCCAGGGACGGAGAACGTGTGGTGGCACTTCTTCCTGATGGAGAAACCACCCTAAAGACCATCTACCGGGAACCGGATGGAAACATCAGGCTTCAGCCGGCCAATGACGACTTCGAGCCCATCATTGTGCCCAACTGCCAGATCCAGGGAGTCGTCACGGCTGTCCTGCGATCCTATCGCTAGAACGGACCTGCCTCAGCCACCCCTGATCCTCCAAGCACTGCAACAAGGTGTCGGGGGAATCGACCAATGCGGCCCAGCCGTTCGATATCGCTTCGTGGCAACCGCTCGAGTGCGGCCGTTCGACTGAACCGGGAACCGCCCACGCCTCCCCACCGTGATCCTCCAAGGACATCCGTGCCGTGATCATTGCGCCGCTTCGACGAGGTGCTTCGATGACGAGCACGCCAATGCTCAATCCCGAAACGATCCTGTTTCGTCGAGGGAACTGCCCTGGACGTGGTGGCTGCCCATGAGCATGTTCACTGACCAGCACTCCACCAGCACCGACCACCTCCTCAAACAGTCCATCATGCTCGGGTGGATAGACATGCCCCAGCCCCGAACCCATGACGACGACCGTCTTGCCTCCGGACTTCATCGCGGAGCGATGAACCTGAGCATCGATGCCTCTGGCGCCGCCTGATACGACCGTAATGCCCGCTCCAGCCAATGCCGAGGAGAATCTCGCGGCCTGTCTCAACCCGTAGGGCGAACATCTTCTCGTGCCAACAACGGCAATGCACAATCCACCGTCCACCAATGAGCCACCTCGTACCCTGAGCACCGTGGGAGGATCGGGAATATTACAGAGCCTGGTTGGATAGCCCATCTGCTGAAAGAGAAGATACCGTCCCCCCACTCGTAGCAATGAGGACTGATCGGATCTGGGATCACTTGATGAAAGTGCACGCGAGATCGCCTCAGCTGCCTCCATCCGCAAGCCACATCGAGCCGAGATCTCCGAAGGGTCCGACGCCAGAATCCTGCGAGGACAGTCGAAACCATTGAGCAGTCGACGTGCGATCGCCGGACCGATTCCATCGGCGGCGAGAATCGTCAACCAATTCATGTCGATGCCGGACGATGCTTCCATGAATGGAATCTAGATCACACATTGGACTCGCACCGCTGGCACGACATGACTTCCTGAGCGGGCTCAATGGCAAGGGAACGACAAATTTCAAATGACGTCAGTCTCGACGGGCAGCGTTGGGACCCATCACAAGCCCCACGCACAGACACATGCCCCCGGCACCGAGGAACCAGAGCCTCCGTGGACCGCTGGCCATTCGTTCCAGAAGAGACGGTTGGAATTCCAGATCGGGCGAGCCTTCAGCCAGCACCATTGATTGCTTGGCGGAAGCATCCAGCCATTGAAGGACATCCGATGGGGCCTCGAGGTCCCGGAGAACGGGCTCGCTGCCGTGGGGTGTACGATTCAAATCGGCATTCCAGATACGAGCCACTGTTTCATCATCGCGATGCATCTGATCCAGCAAAGCGGTGGATCGAGCCAGATACGCCTGCGAACGCGACTCGGCGATTCGAGCTATTTCCAGCTGTTGTCCCAGCAGACGATTCTCCTGAACAGCCGGTATCAGGATTCCAGTCGAAAGGACGATCATGCCCAGCAATACGAACAACCAACCTGCATCCAGACAAGCTATGCCTGATGGAAGACGCAGTCGGCTGAAACGGCCATGCACTGGATCTGAATCTCTCACGGAGCTTCTATCGGCGAAGGAGGCCGGAAATGGCCAGACTCTCCTCCCGTAAAGCGGCTGCTGGCGTGTATCGTTGACATCCAGATGAACAGGTCGATGTCTACATGCCTGATGATGCCCGTCCTGCTGGTGACTCCTTGCGTCCACGCCCAGCAAGGCGATCGATCCGGAGAAACGCAGCCGCCTCTCCCCACTTCGCTGGCCATACCGGACAGTCCGCCGCTGTCACCCGAGGACGCCCTGATCCGGTTCACCGTGCCCGATGGCATCGCGATTGAACTGGTGGCGGCAGAGCCACTGGTCCAGGCCCCCGTGATGTCTCGCTTCGGACCTGACGGCCGTCTCTGGGTGGTCGAGATGCCCGGGTACATGACCGATCTCAATGGTTCGGCCGAACTGGAACCCAGCGGCCGAATCGTGATTCTTGAAGATGTCGATCAGGACGGACGCATGGACACCAGAACCGTCTTCATGGATCAGCTCGTCCTACCACGAGCCGTTGCGCCGCTCATCGATGGCGCCCTGATCATCGCCCCGCCCGATCTACTGCTGGCCAGAGACACCGACAGCGACGACGTTGCCGACCAGGTGACCGTCATCGATTCCACATTCGGCGGCCTCGACAGTCCTGAACACGCCGGCAACGGCCTGCTGTTTGGAATGGACAACTGGTTTCATTGCTCGCAGCACCCCTGGGAATACCGACTCGTCGACGGCAAGGTCGAAAGACGATCAATTCAGCCCCACGGACAATGGGGCGTGGCTGCGGATGAATGGAACAATCTCTTCTTCACACCCAACTCCTATCCACTCATGACGGATGTCGCCCATCGTCACGTGTTGGCCATGAATCCGTCGCAGCGGGATGCCACAGGTACATACATGCGTGTCCCGGCCGACGAGACCGTGCATTCGAGTCGAATCAATCCCGGTGTCAATCGAGGCTATCGACCCGAAACGCTCGATGCAGAATTCAAACTCAACTCCTTCACTGCTGCATGTGGTCCGATGATCTACCTCGATACGATCATCGGATCAGAATTCGAGGGAGACGCCTTCATTTGCGAGCCTGCCGGCAACACGGTCGAACACCGCCGCATGCTCGAGAAACCGGATGAGGATCCGCCATGGCAGGCGAAAGCCACAGTTGGCGCCATCGTCGCCTCCGATGACGAGCGTTTTCGCCCCGTTGGACTGCAGACCGGCCCCGACGGCGCGATCTACATCACGGACCTGTACCGGGGAATCATCCAGCACAGGATCTTCATGACGACCTTCCTTAGACGGCAGATCATGGAGCGACAACTCGACACGCCGGTCGACCGTGGCCGTATCTGGAGACTGGTCCCGACACAAGGGCAACCAAGAGCCATTCCGGACCTGAGCGGAATGGATGCCCTGAGCCTGATCGACCAGTTGGCGCATCCCAATGGAACAATCAGACTGCTCGCTCAGCAGACGCTGGTCGAACGAAATGATCTGCCGCAAGACGCCCTAGGGAAACTCGAGGCCATGTGTCTCGAATCCAGTCAACCAGTCGCCCGAGCCCACGCGCTCTGGACACTCGAGGGCAGAGGCGTTCTCAGGACTGGCGTTCTGGAAGACGTCCTCGATCGAAGCTCGCCACCACTTCTCCTGCAAGGACTCGACGTCTCAGGCAATCATCTCTCGTCCCAGGAGATCAGGAGAAACGTCCTCACGAAACTCGCTGACGATCGCCGGGACGTTCGCCGTCGAGCCGCCGCAGCCATCGCATCGGCATCGGCAGAGGAGATCATTCCGGAACTGGCAGCCGTACTGGAACGGAATCCACGGGATCGGATCATGAGGAGCCTGATCATTGCCGGCGCACGAGGACATGAACTGGCCATTCTGCGTGAACTGGGATGGATGGATTCCTGGCAGTACGAGACCCCAGAACGCTCGCACATCGCGAGATCCATCATCCGAACGGCGTTGCGCCATTCCGATCCTGAACAGAACACGATTCTGCTTGAATGGATCGCCGCGATTCCCCAAGACCAGAACTGGCTGGCCATGATCGCAGCGAACGAAGTGGTATCGAATCATCGAATGAAATCAGCCGATCCGGGCCGCATCGAACTCAGCGCCTCGCCCTTCGACTGGCATGAACGGATTGAGGATGACGGCGATCTGGCTGATGGACTCCTGCGGCTGATCGACACCCATGCCGACTGGCCTGGCCGACCCGGCTACAAACCAGTGCACGATTCCCGGAACTGGTCGCCCGATGAACGCCTGATACTGAATCGAGGCGCCGCGTTGTATGCCAACTGCGTGGGCTGTCACCAGAGTTCCGGACTTGGCATCCGAGGGTTCTATCCGCCGCTTGCCGATTCACCTCTGGTACTCGGCCCTTCCGAGCCTCTACTGGCGATCCTGTTGAAGGGAATGGAAGGCCCTGTGACCATCCACGGCGTGACCTATGACCAACCGATGCCCCCGGCTCCGTTCCAGACCGATCAGGATCTCGCGGCCATCGCGTCCTTTATTCGAACTTCCTTTGATAACGAAGGCTCTCTTGTCACACCAGAGGAGGTGGAAAAGGCCCGCAGGAATCTCGAGGACCATTCTGGACCGATGACCATGGCCAAGATCGATGCCCTTTGGCCTCGATAAATCACTACCTGAAAGAATCTTAGGGCGAGAGAGGGAATTCCATGGGAAAAGGACTTTCTTCTGGAATCGCCCCGAATTGCCCGGTAGATTGGAGTCCTCAGGAGAGAGAAGAGGAGTGACCGGTTCCCAGTGGACCGGTCATCTCTTTTAGGGGCCTCCTGGACCACCTGTCCCCACAACTCATCCAATCGTCGACAGGACATCGTCAAGAAGACGAATCGTCATATCCGCATCATCAGCCGTCAGCACCATGGGCGGCTTGATCTTGATCACATTGTGAAGTGGCCCATCGGTACTCAGCAGAACACCGCGATCCTTCATCATGTTGACAAGCTTTGACGCCTCTTCTGCAGCGGGTTCCAGCGAGACACGATCGCGAACGAGTTCCATGCCGATGAAGAGACCCTTTCCGCGAACATCGCCGATCAAGGCATGACGTTGCTGCAGGGATTTGAGCCCAGACATGAAGCGGGATCCGAGTTCACGGGCACGCGACTGCAGTCCCTCGTCCTCGATCACATCGAGAACCGCCATGCCACAGGCGCATGAAACGGGATTGCCGCCAAACGTCGAGAAGAATTCCATTCCATTGTCGAAGGCATCCGCGATGGCTCGGGTCGTCACGACCGCCCCCATCGGGTGCCCGTTGCCGATGGGCTTGCCCATGACGACGATGTCCGGAATGACATTGGAAAGTTCAAATCCCCAGAACGCGTCTCCGACACGACCGAATCCGACCTGGACCTCATCCGCTATGCAGACACCACCGGCCCGTCGCACGTGCTCGAAGGCCGCTGCCAGATAACCCTCGGGCAACGGCACCTGACCACCACATGACAGAATCGTCTCCGCGAAGAAGCCAGCTATGGAACCTCCCGCAGCACACGCTTCACCGATGACTCTGCCGACCTCAAGCGCATACCCGGAGCCAGCTCCGGCATCCCGTATCTCACCACGATAGGTATCGGGCATGGGTACGACGTGGACCCAAGGCGAAGGCTCATGGCCACCAGGCCCCTTGAACTTGTACGGGCTCATCTCGATGCAACTACTGGAATGCCCGTGGTAGGCGCCATCGATCACAAGGACATCACGAGCAGCGGTGGCCGCCCTTGCCAGGCGAAGCGCCAGCTCGTTGGCTTCCGAGCCCGAATTCACGAAGTAGCAGACCTCCAGTCCATCGGGAAGCGTGGCGCACAACCTCGACGCGTAGGACGTGATGTTCTCGTGCAGATATCTGGTGTTCGTATTGAGCACCGCGGCCCGCGACGCGATGGCCCCGACAACATGCGGATGGCAATGGCCGACATGGCAGACGTTGTTGACAAGATCCAGATATGGACGTCCATCGGACGCATGCAGATACTGACCTCTTCCTCTGACGATGTGAAGAGGCGTTTCGTAGCTGAGCGAAAGCGATGGACCGATGTGTCGATGGCGGTCCGATTCCAACTTCTTCACATCGACATCGACGGCATCGTGTATCAACATGCCGATCAGTGTCGCTGGCGAATGGGCCATGATGGTCTCCAGAGTCGCCCAGGTCGATTCCTGATGGGAGAACCATGTCTCATGATCGGGCGCCCCTACCCGTCTGGTCTCCGCCACACAGATGCTCGTCGCCATGCGGGCGATGGTCAGTGGTATCAACGCCTCGCATTCACGCACATCGAGCGATCGAATGCTCTGGTAGCCGGAGAGCAACGGCGAGACGGACTCGATCGTCACATCCTCCTGCTGCAAGGCGTAGGAGAGCATGATCGCCAGGTCCTGCACCAACGCGCCCATCTGACAGTCACCGACATCGAGTATGCCCACCACCTGACCATTCTCGATCAGAATGTTCTCGTCATTGGCATCCCCATGAAGCATCCCCTGAGGGCATCTGGGCAGAACCGACAATCCATGAGCTCGATAGAGATGAAAACAGGCCTCTATGGAACGACGGCGATCCGGACTGTCGATCAGCTCGATGGCATGGGTATGCCGATTGGCCTGAGTCAGATCCCAAAGATGCGTGCGATGGGCGCCCGGATGATCGAAGCTGGCCAGCGATTGATGCAGTTGAGCCAGGTAGGCTCCGATCTCGAAGAGCAGGTCAGACGTCGTGGCGGCATCACGCCACTGTGCCCCGTCCACAAATGCCTGGAGCCGAGCAACCGCCCGATGACCGGCGATCTCCACGTCGACAGCGACTTCGCCTCTAGGCGATGGAATCGATGCCGGAACGACGAACCCCGCCTCATCCAGATGAGCCAAGATGGCCTCTTCGAGTTCGACATCGGCCCCTTCAGTGGTTGTCAGCTTGAAGACACGCGGTGGCAAGCCGTCGGCATCGACGCGGAAATTGAGATTTTCGCCTGAAAGCCGAGTCAGCCTGGCCGTGACTCCCCAATGCTCCTCGAGGATACGGCTGGCCAGCGATGGATAATCCGGTGAAGTCGTCACGACAAAATAATATCAATACGGAATGGGCACAGGGCCGAACGACTACTCGGCAGAAGCCAGTCCACGATCGACTCGATAGACATCGTGGCAACTCGTGCATGACGCGGCAATCAGATTCAACTGCCTGCTGAGCATTCCGTGGTCCGGATCATGTCCGAGCAGCTGTCTTTCAAGGTCCCCGGAAGCGTCATGACCGACATGAAGGAGCCTGTGGAATTCGTCCGCCCTCTCCATCAGATGATCGTCCGAA
This sequence comes from Phycisphaerae bacterium, assembly GCA_002716385.1. Lineage (GTDB taxonomy): Bacteria > Planctomycetota > Phycisphaerae > Phycisphaerales > SM1A02 > UBA1668. The sequence goes on from PBAX01000021.1 coordinate 30,712, forward strand.
GCCAGAACACGATGCAGATCCGTCAAGCGACCGGCTTCGGCCACGGGGACCAGATCGGGATGGTCCACAGGCGTACGCCAGCCCGCCTGCTCGATCCGCCGGAGCCGATCGAGGCACTTGGCCATTTCGGTCATGCCGCTGGTGAAGCTCGATGGCTCCCAGACCGAGTCGAATTCGAACACCCGATCATCAAGTTCACCCTTCTCAAGCGGCACGGAATCAGCAACACAAGCATAGAGCCCCTTGTAGCTAGGCGAGGTACCGGCAACTTCCATCTTCACGATGGCCTCGTCCGCGGACTGCCAACCGAGCATCACCGTCACGGCACCTGCGACTGCCGCGCTTCTGTGCTTGCCGTAGTGACAATGCACATAGACGGGGCCATCGAGGATGGATTCCCTGATTGCATAGGCCAGTTCCAATGATCGCGAACGATCGAATCCACCGTATCCGACAGGAAGATGTATGTATCGCATGCCACGTGATTCGGCCTGATCGACGAGCGGAACCGCACCATCGACACTGATGATGGTCCTGACGCCCAACTCATCAAGCGACTGGAATCCGACTCCATCTTCAGGTGCCGCACCCGAGATAAATCCCTCGTGGAATGAAACGACGTTTCGAAGTCCCGGGAATTCAATCGGACGCTCGGCCTCGACGTTGAGACCGGCATCGGAAATGGAATGAGACGATTCATGATCGAGACCTGCGCATGACGTCATCGAACAGGCGACCGCGATCATGGCCCAGAGCATGGGAAGACCCGAAATGATGAAGCGAAGTCCGGACAACGGCATCACTGGATTATGACAGAGGCCCGTGACAATTCAATGCGCCGGAGCCGCATCGGCAAGCGACCACTGGAAGAGCCTTGGATTCAGGACTTTGAAACGCCATCGCAGCAACCGGCTGCACAGCTGCAACTCCACTTGTGGTTGTAGAGATGCGCAGCGACCAGAACCAGACCACCCAGAGGGGTCATCAGAATCCACATCCAGTCAACCATTCCTGCCGTCGCGGGCTCCTCGATGACGGGCTCCGTTGGGCAGCAGGCCATCTCGCAATCAGCGGATTCGGCCGGCGGGACAGCTGAAGCCACTTGCATCCCGGACGCGGACTCCTGACCATCTACGGGGCAGCAGGAGGCTCCGCATTCGGCCGGACTGGCATTCGATGCGGGCACTGAAACAAGCGTTGCGGAAACAGCCGGCTGACCAGATGGCGGGCAGCATGAAGCCGTGCAATTCTCTTCTTCAAGCATGACGATCGGAACGGCTGCAGACATGTTCGGCGAGCCCGTGGATGCTTCACAAGGGGTGGGACAACAGTCCTCCGGACCGGCAAAGGCGGCCAATGAAATCAGGAACAACCCGACAACCCCCACGATGCCAGGGCCAAGTCGATGGTGTCTTCGCCAGCCAGGCACGAATGCCAGCAAGGCGAACAACAGACACACCCCGACCATCCACTTGTGGAAGGATGGATCAGCCAGAAAGCTCAGCCCAAGAAGCGGAAGAAAGCCAATCACGAACGGCATGGCGGCGCAGTGGATGGCGCATGCGACGGAAGCGGCTATCCCCAGATAGTCGCGATAGGACTGCGATCTGGCGGATTGAACATCGGACTGGATGGCGTCGGACAGATGCACGAACAACTCCCTCAACAATTCCGTGACCCTACCTGATCACGATTCATGGAGGCAAACACCCCCCCTTGAAAGGCCAAGGATCATCATTATCCCTTAATGACAACCAGATGTCAACAGTGTCTGGAAACCCGGAATCACACGTCAGCAGGCGAAGCGAAAAGGCCCGGAAAAAGACCGAGGCTCCAGGAGCCGAATCCGACTCTGGAGCCTCAGGCAGTTTCTGACTGTCAGGAGAATCGGATCTTGCCATTGGGTAGATACCGACACTCGAGCAGGGTATGTCCAGCCCTACTTCCAGGATCCGTATGGCACGGATGAATGCTGCAGCATGATCTTGAGCTTGCCGTCAGCCCCCCGAACGTATCCGAAGGAGTATTCAACCTTGGTCTCCGAACCGTCTGGCCCGGTGAAGAAGTAGTTCCCCATCGCCATGGCGAGATCGCTACCTGAATAGATGCCCTCGTTCTTGAAGCGGACATTCGTCCACCCCTTGATTGCGAAACCAGTGTCTTCCGTCCCTTCCCGACCGATGAAGTACGAGAGGGCAGAATCGACGTCACCTCGGAACTGATCCTCGGAAGCCAGAGTCGGCTTGAAGAGCACGATCGTATCCCCGTAGGCATACATGGTCTTGATGTGATCAAGCGCCCGAGCCTTGTAATCGCCACCCTTTGCATAGACACGGGAGATGTCGACGATGCCGTCGCCCCATGCTCGCTGAGCCGCCTGGACTTCAGCCTTGGTGATCGGTGGCTGTGTGCCGTTTCCACTGTGCGTACTCATGCCACTGGTGCAACCAGAGAGAACTGGCAGACCGGCAACGCCAAGGGCCAACAATGCAGCCGCAATCATCTTCTTGATCATCTGAAGGAACTCCTCTTCAAGGAAGCGAATTGAATTCGGTGAGACAAGCGCCTCTACTGTTTCCGTCGATCAGGAACAGACCTGATAGCTGGATGACAGTACACCTGAGATTAAGGCAGTGTCAACTGGACTTGACTGGTGACCAGACGCAGCCAACATGACACGGACATCTGCCGCCTGGGCCACTTGCGTCCAATCGAATCCATGTAAAAGAACAACTCCGGAGCCAGAAGGCCCCGGAGTTGCCGGGAAATAGCGGGGACAGGATTCGAACCTGCGACCTCCGGGTTATGAGCCCGACGAGCTACCAGACTGCTCTACCCCGCAGTAGAGTTGGGCCAGTATACGACTGCTTCCACCAAGGTCAAGGTGACCCCCGCCACGATCAACTTTGAACGTGCAGAACCGCTCGCAATGCGTCACAATGGGCATTCACGTCTCAGGATCTGAGCGAGGAGTTCTCGTGGCCAAGCGATCGACTGCACAACTGGTGGAAGAGGCTCAGGCCGCTGCCAATCGGGGCGACCATGCCAAGGCAGCGAAGCTGCTCAAGCATGCCTATAAATCGGATTCCTCGAATGAGAACGTGATCAGAAGGCTCAGTGACTCTTTGGTGTCTTCGGGCAAGCCTGCCGAAGCGGTCAGCATACTCCGCAAGGCGACTGCAAACAGAAGCAGCCAGACCACCCTGATGGCCAGCCTTGTCGCCGCCGAGCATGCCGCGGGCAACATCGGCGAAGCCCTGACGGCTGCCCAGGAACTGAGCCGAATCGATCCCGAGAACCCCCAATCATGGCTCCTGCTTGGTCGCATGCAGATGTCGGCGGCCGACTCTCCCACCGCCTACAAGACACTGCAGGAAGCCAACCGGCTCGCCCCGGAGGATCTCGAGATACTCGGGCTTCTGGCAGACGCGCAGATGAGCACTGGCCAGTATCCGCTTCCATTCGACAAGGCCGAGGAGATGGTCAAGCGCCAGCCGAACCTGTCCCGGAACCACTCGAGGCTGGGCAATGGGTACCGCATCAATCATCGATTCGATGAAGCGATCCAGGCCTTCGATCAGGCGCTCAAGCTGGACCGACATAATCTCGAGGCCGTGGCAGGCAAGGCCGAGGTACTTGAGTCACTCGGCGAGACGGATGAAGCCATCGCGCTGGTCAAGCCGAGAATCCTCACAGGACAGATCTCCTTTCTACTGCTGAACTGCTGGGCAAGACTCTGCCAGAGAACCAAGAACCCACAGGATGCCATCGGCCCAATAGAGAATTTCATCGCCTCCGGCCGGGCCTCAGCCTGGCATCGGAGCAATCTACTGATCAGACTTGGCCAGCTCTATGAAAAGGTCGAGCGATACGACGAGGCCATGCAGGCATGGACTGTTGGAAATGGACTCCACCGGGGCAGATGGAACAGCAACCATCATGAGAATCTGATCAACGAACTGACCGAAGCCTTCTCTGCAGATGCCATGAAGAAGCTTCCTCGAAGCGATTTCAAGAGCGATCAGCCGGTCTTCATCGTCGGCATGTACAGAAGCGGAACGACGCTGACCGAACAGATCCTCTCCGCCCATCCGGACATCGCCGGAGCCGGCGAACTGGGACAGATGATCGCCCTGATACAGGACATTCCCGAACGTCTTGGAACCGACATCCACTATCCGGCGTGCCTGGACAAGCTGGAGAGCAGCCATCTGGCCGCCATGGCCGAAAGCTATTGCGAGTACACGCACCAGATGGCCGAGAATGAAGCCCGCATCACCGACAAGATGCCGATGAACTACCTGAACATCGGCTTGATTTCACTCATGTTCCCCAACGCGAGAATCCTGCACTGCACGAGAAACCCGCTCGATACGTGCCTCTCCTGCTACGGCAATTCCTTCTCTTCGAGAATGGCCTATACGGCAGACCTGACGGATCTGGGCGTGACCTACCGACAGTACCAGCGAATCATGGAACACTGGAATTCCGTGGACACGGTCCCGATCATGGAAGTGAACTACGAAACACTGGTATCGGATCCGGAACCACTCCTGAAGCAGATCATGGAATTCATCGGCATGCCATGGAACGACGCCTGCATGAGTTTCCACGAGACCAACAGGATCAACGCGACGCCGAGCATCGATCAGGTCCGGGAGCCGCTCTACAGAGGGTCGATGGGACGAGCGGACAAGTACGGCGCGAAGCTCGATGAACTCAGAGCAGCGCTCGGAATCGACTAGACACGCCCACCCACGATTGTCCCCGCAACGCACTCCTCCGCCCCACCGAGAATGGCAGCGGCCAGCAGATCCTGATCCGACACATCGAGAAGTGGTTCGGCATCCAGATCCACCATCGCGAAGTCGGCCAGATGCCCGACCTCGATGCGACCGGCCTTCAATCCGAGCGAATCGGCCCCATGCTTCGTCGCCATGTCGATCAACACGCGATCGATCCGTCCATCGGCATCTCGACAGATGCCACGACCCTCATGGCGAAGCCGCTGCCCATACTCGGCCAGACGCATCTCCTCGAGCATGGAGATGCGGGCATTGGAGTCGCTTCCCAGACAGATTCGACCTTCACAATCGAGGATATGACGAATGTCGGCAATGCCATCGCCGAGATTGGCTTCCGTCAAGGGGCACAGACAGACTCTGGCTCCGGTCTTGAGATAGCCGACCATGTCATCGGCATCGGTATGCGTGTCGTGAACCGCCGTGAATCGTTCATCCAACTGAAGACTGTCGAGCAGGACACGAGTGGGCGTCGAACCGTGGGCCTCGAGACAGGCCTCTATCTCGGCACGCTGCTCTTCGACATGCATGTGGAAGACCATTCCCCTCCGTCTGGATTCCTCGTGAAGCAATGCCAACTGCTCCCTGGGAACAGCCCGGATGGAATGCCCCACGACACCAAGCCGCTGCATGGATCCGTCGACCAGACCGGCCAGCCGATCCATGTTGGACCAGTAGACATCCAGATCGATCCCGTTGAATCTTTCCTGCGCGGGTTCCAGGGACTGACCGAAGCCCCCGCTGACGTAGTACGCGTTCAGAAGGACGATTCTGATTCCAACCTCATCGGCCGCTTCGAGAATGATGTCGTCGAAGGCCCAGTCATTGGAAGCATCGTGATGGAGATAATGGAACTCACCGACACTCGTCATGCCGGCCATGCGCATCTCGCGAAAGGCCTGCGACGCGATCCGCTTCATGGATTCCGGGCCCATCTCCTGAACGAGTTCGTACATGGCCTTACGCCATGACCAGAAATTCGAATCCGGATGGTCGAAACGCTCACCACGTCCCCGGAGACCTCGCTGAAATGCGTGGCTGTGCGCATTGACGAATCCCGGCAGCAGCGCGATTCGCCCGTGCGTGGGAGACTCGGAGGTCGCCTCGACCGAGCAGATCACGCCATCTGATGCGATCCCGATCTCGAGACCTCGACGAAACTCGCCATCGACCCAGGCCATCTCGGGCCGGATGCAATCCAGAGTCGACATCACGACCTACCTCCGGAGCCACACTGGATGTGGATTGCGTCCGCCAGAAGCTCGGACCCCTTCAGGAACTGCTCCACTGCGATGTATTCATCCGGCTGATGGGCCTGGGCGATCGAACCGGGTCCCCAGAGGACCGATTCGAGCCCGAGCCTGGACAGATGCCCGCCATCGCTGCAATAGGAGACACCGATGCTCTTGGACTGCCCCACTGCCTCACACGCCAGTCTGTTGACGGATGTATCGGCCTCGGTGCACATGGGCGGATTGTCGTTGTAGACCTCGAGCGACCAGCGACCATCAGGGAGTTCCGAAGACAAGGCCCCGCGGATCTCGTCAAGCAGCGCGGTCACATCCTGATCCGGCATCACCCGAAGTCCGCATCGGATCTCGGCGGATTCGGGAATGATGTTCCACGCAGCGCCGCCATCGATCCCGACCACAGCCAGAACAGGATGAGGCACCGAATCGAAGATGGGACTGGTGTCGGTGCGTTTGTTCTCGAATTCACCGACGAGCCCACGGATCACGTGAAGCGCCGTGCCCGCCAGCTCGACTGCATTGATGCCGGAAGTCGGCGTACCGCTGTGGCCCGAGGCTCCGGTCAGACGAATCGTGAACTTGAGATGGCCCTTGTGCATGCGAACGACCTCGAGCATGGTCGGCTCCCCGATGATCGTCGATCTCGGGAGCACCAGATCAGCAGGCCACTGTTCGACGAGGGATGCCGCACCGAGACTTCCCAGCTCCTCGTCGCAGGTCAGGACCAACGCGAGCGGCTTCGCACCGGGTGATTCAGATGCTCGAGCCATGGCATTGACGGCCAGCGCATCGAAGCCCTTCATGTCGCACGCACCTCGTGCAAAGAGCCTGCCGTCTCGCTCATGCAATTCATGGGGATCGGCAGACCAGCCTGTCCCCACCGGAACGCAATCGACATGCCCTGAAAGCGTGAGCCCCTCGCCCGATCCATCAAGTGATCCGGAATGCACGACGAGGTTCTCCTTGTCCAGACCGGATTCGAAGCGACGTACGGTGAGCCCCGGGCGATCGAGGTAGTCGCAGATGAAATCGATGATGGGACGATTGGACAGCTCGCTGGTCGTGTCTATGGAAACGAGCCGTGAGAGGAGTTCCTGATCGGTCAGCATGGGCTTGCTCATGACACCGGAGGATACCGTCGCGAGGAGTCGCCCGGCGACGTATAGTGACCAAACCCCATTGGAATTCGCATTGAGGAGCCCACCATGCCCCCTTCCACCCGCTCAAGGACCAAGTCCCCAGTCACACCCGAGAGCATCAAGGATCTCGTGATGCTCGGATCACCCGCCCTTTCGCCCGATGGCACCAAGGTGGCCTTCGTCCACAAGCAGATCGGCTCGAAGAACAACTATGTGACCAACATATGGATGATGGGAACCGATCGAGGCGAGCCGACCCAGTTCACCAATGGCGGACGGGATGGTGCTCCGGTCTGGTCGCCTGACGGTCAGTGGCTTGCCTTCATTTCCGCACGACAACAAGGCCGCCCACAGGTCTACGTGATGCCCAGCACGGGCGGAGAAGCCAGACCATTGACGGACCTGCCGGAAGGTGTCGTGACCCAGCTCAAGTGGTCCCCGAATGGAACCCAGGTCGCATTCTCCTTCCGCGAACAGGCGGACGAACTGACGAAGGAAGCGACGAAGGACCGAAAGGAAGCAGGCGGAACCACCCCTCCGCTTGTCACCGAAGACGTGTTCTACCGTCTCGATGGTGATGGCTATTTCGGGGAGCGCCGCTTCAAGCTGCACATCGCCTGTATTGAGGACGGTGGCCATCGAATGGTCTACGGCAAGGACACTCTTGGATTCTTTGATTTCGACTGGGCACCCGATGGTCGACGAATCGTTCTGGCGACCAATCGAAACAAACAGCCACTCAAGAATCCGGATCGGACCGAACTGCTCATCCTCGATGTCGTTACCGGAAAGACGACACCCGTCCCGAACATGCCTCGAGGCACCAAGGGCCGGCCGGTCTTCTCTCCAAACGGTCGCTGGATCGCCTATGCAGGCCGAACCGGCAAGGACTCGAGCTATTCGACGGACAATCTTGAACTCTGGATCTGCGATTCCAGGACGGGCAAGGCACGATGCCTGAGCGCGGATACCGACTGGTGCCTGCTGGCCGCCACGCTCTCCGACACCAGTGAAGCCAGCTTCGAACCATGGATCGACTGGAGCGGCAATGATCAGATACTCGTCCGCATCGGTTGGCATGGAGAGGCCCATATCGTCCGATTCGATCGACAAGGCAAGCGAAGACCTCGCCGTCTCACACTCGGACGCGTCGTGTTGGGGCCGGGCAATCTCTCCGCGGACGGAAAACGAATCGTCACCACGCTGGATCAACCGACAGCTCCACCGGAAATCCATGTCGGCCGAGTCGGCGCAACGAGCATCTCCCTGAAGAAACGAACGAACTTCAACGATGAATTCGTGAAGACACACGCCATCGCGAAACCGACCATGAGCTGGGTTCGCTCGCAAGACGGCACCCGGGTCCAGACCTGGGTGCTGAAACCGCCGACTGGACGTGGCAAGAGACATCCCGGGATCGTGGAGGTACATGGTGGCCCCCATGCCCAGTACGGCTGTGCGTTCTTCCATGAATTCCAGGTACTGGCCAATGCCGGGTATGTCGTCGCCTATTCGAACCCACGAGGCAGCAAGGGCTATGGCCGCGACTTCTGTGCGGCCATCCGCGGCTGCTGGGGAACCGTCGACTGGGAGGATATCCACGCCGTCTCCAAGTGGCTCCAATCCCGCGACTACGTGCAGACCAAGAAGATCGGCATCATGGGCGGCAGCTATGGCGGCTACATGACCAACTGGGCCATCGGCAGTACGAACATGTTCACCGCCGCGATCTCCGATCGCTGCGTCAGCAACATGGTGAGCATGGGCGGGAACAGCGACTTCCCCTTCGAACCCGATCGCTACTGGGAGGGCAACTGCTGGGATCGTCCGGAAGCGCTCTGGAAGAGCAGCCCCATCCGCCTGATGGGCCAGGCCCGGACCCCCACGCTCGTCATCCATTCCGAGGGCGATCTTCGCTGCAACATCGAACAGGGTGAACAGATCTTCTCCGCCCTGAAGATCCAGAATGTTCCAGCTCGATTCGTGAGATACCCGCGGGAAACCAGTCATGGCATGAGTCGAAATGGTCCACCGGACATGCGATTGCATCGTCTCGATGAGATCCTCGACTGGTGGAAACGCTGGTTCAAGGGCAAGTCATCCAGATGAGCGATTTCAAGGGAACACTCGATGGCAAGGGACTGCTGATCGGCATGGTGCATCTGCGTGCACTGCCGGGAACGCCCCGTCATGAACTGCCGATCGACGAGATCGAGCGAATTGCGGTACATGAAGCGATGACGCTCGCCGATGCCGGCTTCGATGCGCTGCTGATCGAGAACATGCACGATCTGCCGTATCTGAATCGCCAGGTCGGTCCCGAGATCGTCTCGGCCATGACACGCATCTCGACCGTCATTCGCAGTGCGGTGGAATGCCCAGTCGGCATCCAGGTGCTCGCCGGTGCCAATCAGGCCGCCTTGGCCATCGCCCATTGCTGCCAGCTCGACTTCATCCGGGCCGAGGCCTTCGTTCATGCCCACGTCGCGGACGAGGGACTCATGAATGCGGATGCCGCTGAATTGCTGCGGGAACGCAAGCGACTCGGCGCCGAGCATGTCGCCATCATCGCCGACATCTGCAAGAAGCATGCGAGCCATGCCATCACGGCCGATCTGACGTTGGCGGACCATGCCACCGCCGCCAAGTTCTGTGGCGCCGACGCCGTGATCGTGACCGGCAATGCCACCGGCCAGCCCGTCGACACGGATGATCTCGATGCCGTTCGGAACGCAACCGATCTTCCCGTCATCGTCGGATCAGGCGCAACGGCACAATCGATACCCGAGCTTATGAAAAAGGCGCATGGCGTGATCGTCGGGAGCGATCTGAAGGTGGATGGCCAATGGGACAACGAACTCGATCCGGATCGAGTCAAGGCGATTGTCGACTGCCATACCTGATGAGCTACCCGTGCTTCTTCTTCAATTCGATCAACGCCCCGATCAGGCGATCGAGATGCGCCTGCTCGTGAGCCGCCGAGATCTGGACCCGCAGGCGAGCCGTACCCTCCGGTACGACCGGATAGCCGAAGCCGATCACGAAGACGCCCATGTCGAGCAGTTCGTTGCTCATGGCGATCGCCTTGGCGGTATCACCCACGATGATCGGACAGATCGCCGTCGGACTCTCGATGACCTCGAACCCGGCTTCTCCTATTCCCTTGCGGGCATAGGCCACATTGTCCCGAAGCTTCTGGACCAGAGCGGGATTCTCCTGCAGAAGTGAGATCGCCTTCTCTGCGGAACAGGCGACCGTCGTCGGCAACGCGTTCGAGAACAGCGTCGGACGACCACGCTGGACGATCATCTCGATGCCGGCCTTTGAACCAGCGATGTATCCACCCGCACCACCACCAAGCGCCTTGCCCAGCGTGCCGGTGAAGAAATCGACCTGACTGCCCTTGAGACCGAAATGTTCATGGGTACCACGCCCGGTCGCACCCATGACGCCGGTCCCATGACTGTCGTCGACCACGAGCATGGCACCGAACTCGTCGCAAAGGGCACGGATCTCGTCAAGCTTGCCGAGGTCGCCCTCCATCGAGAAGACGCCATCGGTGACCACCCATGGAACACCGGTCATGTCGGGATTGCCGACGGCCTTCTGAAGAACCTCGCGAAGATGATCCATGTCGCTGTGACGATAGACGGCCTTGAGGAGCCCCTTCTTGATGACCGTCGCCAGTCGCATGCCGTCGATGATGCAGGCGTGATTCAATTCATCGCTGATGATGATGTCGCCAGACTCGCAGAGCGTTCCGAAGATGGCTTCGCTGGCTGTCCAGCAGGACACGAACGTGTAGGAGGCCTCGACGCCCAGGAAATCGGCGATGCGTGACTCGAGACGCTCATGCGGATCGAACGTGCCGCAGATGAATCGGACCGACGCCGTGCCCGCACCGTAGCGACGAAGACCTTCGACACCTGCTTCGACCACCTCTGGATGATTGGCCAGGCCCAGATAGTTGTTCGAGCAGAAGCAATCGACCTTGCCGCGACCTCTCAGCTCGATCGACGGCCCCATTGGACCCTCGATCATCTGGAGCCGTTTCAGCTGACCACCCGATTCGAGCTCGGCAAGGACCTCGGAAGTTCGGGACTCGAATCGTTCAACACCCTGATCATGCATGGTCGACATGGTCTGTTCTCAGCTTACGTTTTCGTAGTGCCGCCGGATGGAAGGCACGATGTACTGGTCAAGCGCTTCCTCGAGATTCCACCGGGGCGCATACGCCCAATCTCTCGAGGCACGGGAGGTATCGACGTCCATCGGCCATGAATCGACCAGCTTCTGCCGACCTTCATCGGGTACGAAACTGATCTTGGCTTCGGGGAATCGCTTCAGAATGGCCTCGGCGAATTCACCTGCACTGGCCGAGAAGGAACCGATGTTGTAGACCGCATGCGGTGGGGAATCGACCTCGGCGATGCGGAGAAGCGCCTCGACGCATTCAGGCATCGTCGTCCAGGGAATCACCGTGTCTTCACGCACGAAGCACTCGTATGCCTCCCCCGTTGCGGCGGCATGAAGCATCTCGGGAACGTAGTCGCTCGTCCCCCCGCTGGGCCTCGTGTCGGCCGCGATCACGCCGGGAAGCCTGAGGCAACGGAAGTCCAGCAGATGATCGGGGCGACCCTTGGCCACCTGGCGATAGTGTCTGGTGTAGTAGCGACCAAGTGACTCGCAATAGAGCTTGTTCGCGCCATACATGGTGATCGGGGAAAGATGCTGGTGCTCGCACAGTGCGCCATCCTGATGCTTCATCTCAAGCGTCCTGATGCCGTAGACGGCAATGGTGCTCGGAAAGATGAACTTCACTCGGCTGCCCCATGACTCGCTCAGCCGCGCGGCCAGACGAAGGAGATGGAACGTCCCCTGGACATTCACATCATGGGCCGTCTCCGGCACATGCTCCGCCCTCGAACTCAGAAGAGCCGCCAGATGGTAGATCTCGTTGGTCTCGTGCATGGTCATGACATGCTCGAGGAAATCCTTGTCGCACACATCACCGACATGGACCGCATCGCACAGCGTTCGAGTCTCCTCTGGAATCTCTCGAAGATCCATGGCGACGATGGAGATGTCGTCGGAACGAAGCGACTTGATGAGGCCATGGCCGATTTCTCCGGCGGCACCGGTCACCAGCACGGAACGTCTTGGATTGGTCGAAGGTGTCATGATCAGCGGATACTCGGACATGGGAATTGATTCCAATTGGGACGACTATTGTAATGGGTCCCGTGATCAACCTATGCTGGAGATCCAATGCCACCCCCATCAGGCCAGATTGACGCCGCACTCGCCTCCACCAGAGCCGATTTTCGCCTTCGTGCCCGATCTGCCGGGGAGTCCGCCGATCAGGCGGACGCGCACTGGATCGACGTCCACAGACACGGCCGCAAGAGGTCGGAACGGGACATCAATCAGCGGACCAATGAGAATGGAACCATCAAGTTCACGCTTGGACTCGGCGATGGGCATGAGAGTGAATCGGTCATTCTCCCCATGACTGGAAGAACGGGGCGCGAACGACTCACACTCTGCCTCTCTTCACAGGTCGGCTGCGCCCTTGGATGCGGCTTCTGCGAAACAGCGGCGATGGGCTTCATCAGGAACCTGACGGTGGCGGAGATCATCGACCAGTGGCATGTCGCCAGATTCCGGCTTGATGCCGCGATCAGCAACATCGTGTTCATGGGAATGGGCGAACCGATGGAGAATCTGGACGCTGTCCTTGAAGCGATCAGGATCCTGACCGATCGATCGGGGCCCGGCATAGCACCCTCGCGAATCGCCGTATCAACCGTCGGACGGATTGCCGGTATCCGAAAGTACACGGACTTCATGACCCATCCGGACTTCAGGCGGGTTCGACTGGCCGTGTCAATCAATGCACCGAACCCCGACATACGCCGTGAACTCATGCCGGTGACCAAGGCCGATCCGATGCCGGACCTCCATGCCGCGATGTCCGACTGGATCAAGGCTGGCGGCAAGCCCATTCTCGTCGAATACGTGCTCATACCGGGCGTCAACGACGATGAGGATCATCCAAGACAGCTAGCCCAGTGGCTCGACAAACTCGATTGCCGGGTCAATGTGATCCCATACAACCCTCGCCGGAATTCCCCATGGCCGGCACCCGACGAATGCACGGTCACGTCCTTCGTCGACTCGCTGCGAGATCGGGGATGCCGCGTCCACAGAAGAAAGACGCTTGGAAGAAACGTCATGGCGGCCTGCGGACAACTGGGCAATCAGCACATACGCCGAAAGACGCCACTACGCGTCCCCGGGGACTGACCACCGAACAAGCCGTCTCAGCGTCGCCCCCCCCGGCCGCCCTTCCTCGTGGGACCGGATCGAGCGGCTGGCAATCTCGAATATCGAGCGTCTCCGATGATGTCCTTCAAGCGTTGCATCATCGAGGCATCCCAATCCCTGATCACTTGACGGCTTTCCGCCGATTGGTTTCCCCAATCCGTCATCGGCAGACTGCCACGCCTGAAGAACTCCTGCCCTTCCGTTCGCCGCCCCGCAATGACACGCGAGGTGTCCTGCTCGAGCAATGCGCCTTTGTATTCAAGCGCCCGCTCGAGCATCCATTCTGACGCCTCATCAAGCAGTGATTCCAGTGATTCCAGCTTGTCTGTCTCAAGAAGAGGCCGTTGCTTCAAGGCCCCCTCGATGGATTTGAAAACACGCGTGCCCTTGTAGAGGGAAGCCAGCACCTCCGAATAGACCATTTCCCGAAAGGCGAGTGATGAACTGGCACTCAGCACATCCGCGATCGGCTGGACATAGGCCAGATTGTGATCTCGTAGAACCTCCCGAATTCGAGCCTCCTCAGCCGCCGCATCAATCCACATCTGGGGATCCGAACGCTCGCCCGCGACCAGATATCGGCGAGCAACGTCCATCAGTTCACCGGACCGCATGGCCAGCTGCGCACCCGCTTCAAACCGCCAGCGATCGAGCAGATCCTTCGCCAGAGCTCTCTCCTCCTCATTCTCCACCGCTTCATCGAGAATCACCTGAAGATCCAATGACTCACCGGAGAGCAGCCCGTGCTCAAGCTCGTTCGAAAGAAACACATGAGCTCTCGCCTTCTCCCAGTTCGCCAATTGCGACTCATCCAGGAAAGCCCTGAGCTGCTCTTCGGTCTCCATTTGAATCTCGGCCCTCCGAATCAACCATTGTTCGAACAGGACCTGATAGTCGCTGAACATCTGGGTGTAGTCGATTGCGTTATCCTGAGCTCGCTGCAGCTCGATCACCTGCTGCACAAGCGACTGACTGGCCTCGTCAATGGCCTGCTTCATTCTGGCCTGATCGCCGTCCCACTCGCCATTGCGGAAACGCTCCTGCATTTCCTTGCGAATGCGCTTGAGTTCATCAGCTGCGGCCTGTTGCTTGGCCTTGACTTCCTTCGAATTGCCGGGATCGGGAGCAAGCGCCGACGCCTCGAGCTGATACGAGGATCTGGCATCATTGAACGCTTCACGATGCTGACTCAGGATCAGTTCGATAACAGCCCCATTGGAGGGATCGATATCGAGATCTTCGATCAGCCCCGAGAGATTTCCCGTCACATACACGGGACGATCCTGTCCCATTACGGGCAGAACATGCGAGATGCCTGAGAACCTTCCCCCACGACCTCTCATGCTCGTGGAATCCTGTCGCTGGGCTTGCCCAGCAAGAAGTACGGGGGAGGAGAGGATCCATACAAGAAAGACCGCGCATGTGGCGAAGCAGGCCGCTGAACCTGTTGATTCATGACGAATCGACCCACCGTGCTTGTGTTTTTTCCCGAATGCCCAGGCGGATCGGATTCCGATCATCGCATCGCCTCATTCATGAAGCCATTCCAGTAGACGACATTGGCACTTCGGGCTGCTCGAGGAACGGGACCGCGACTGCCATCACCTCGACGAGAGACCCTGAAGCGACCCGGAACCGAGTTCATCGCCTCGAAGCCGATGATGGACTGGATCTTGTTGAAGTAGTCCTGATCGATCTGCCTGCCCGAAGCAAGATGATTCTTCCATCCAATCAGGCTTTCCCGGCGGTTGCCCAACCCGTTGAGCCAGCCCTTGTACGCCATGCCGACGACGTTGGATTCAAGCTCCTGCATCAGTCGATCCCGCTCCCACTCGGGCTTCAACATGATCGCCACCATCCGCCAGGCGTCACGTTCGCTCTTGTATTCGTCCTTGATGGCAAGCAGGGTCGCCTCCGTCTCCGGATCCACGAGCCTCGCGTTGATCAGATAGTCAATGGTGGCGGCCGGCGGATCTCCCAAATGGAGATTGGGATACATACGGGCATTCATGTAGTGCTCGAAGTCGGCGCGGCGACGTTCATCTTCAATCGAGTCCAGCAGACGCTGACGCCATGCCATGTTGAGATCGACCAGATTGGCCCTTGCGGTTATCTGATCACGACTGATGGCCAGAGCCTGCTGCAGATGGGTTCGATCCAATGCATCCAGAAGCAATGGCGTTGTCTCCGAGAGAACGGCATTGCGAATCGCCAGCTGCATGTCGTAGTCGATCGCGTACTCAGAAAGAAGCCTGCGAGCCTTCAGATAGTTGGGATCATCCTGACCAAAGTGCTCTCTCATGAGAAGCTCGAGATCGGTCTCCTCGCCCCTGAACTCCTCAGTCCAGTCGGAGTTCAATCTTCTCAAGGCACGTCGGATCGCATCCCAATGATCCCCATTCTCGGATCTGATGAGCTCAAGCTGCTCCAACAGACCCCGCTCGAGTTCGGCTCGACGAATCCCCCAGTCGACGATGAGCTGTGTGCGAGCGGAATCGTTGAGATCGCCCAAGGGCTCGAGTTCAAGCTCTTCACTAATGATCTTGGTGGCTCGGGCACGCCTCACGGAGAGCTTCTCCATGATCTGGCCGTTGATACCGCCACCGGAACGATCTGATGTCATCTCGGCCTTGGCGCGGCGTCGGATATCCTTCCGATTGACATGGTCGGGAAGCTCTAACATGTCTGGCGACTCGAGCGCCTCCATCTGGATTCGAACAGCTTCGGCCTCCTGCTCGAAGGTTTCCACATACGAGTTGATCACGAATTCGACAAGAACACGCTCCTGATCGGAGAGTCCCAGCTGCTCAGTGATCAGCGCCGCATCCCTCTGGAGATAGGCTGGATAGAAAAGCCCCCTCTCCAGCTTCTGGAAGTACGGAGGATAGGCCCCGGGAGCTGCCTGAACAGTTGAATCCAGCAACGGTACCATGGAGCCGATGGCAGCCATGAAGGCCAGACTGAAGACGGCCAGACCGAAATGGAAATTCATGGAGTTAAATGATCTGAGCATCGCATATGGTCCTCATGTTCGACTCGCATGTCCCCCATAATCATCCGTATCGCATGGAAGACAAAGACCCAAGAAAGCTGACTACGCTTCTCCTACACCGATAGTTTATGCCCCCAAGCTCATGAAGGCGAACACCACGATTGTTGTCGGAGCAGGCCCGATCGGCCTCGAAACCACCGCCTGCCTCACACAGGCAGGGGTTGATGTCACATGCGTGGATGCCGGCCCCATCGGCGGAACAATCTTCTCGCTTTTTCCTCCGAATACGCGCTTTTTCAGCTCACCTGAAAGACTGGCCATTGCGGGAATCGACATCCAGATACCCAATGAGGAGAAGGCGACACGGGAGGAATATCTCGCCTACCTGAGATCGGTCGCCATGACACTGAACCTTCCCATCAGAACCCACGAGGCCGTCGTCGGTGCCAGAAGGACCGGCGACAACTGGGTGCTCACCACCAGAAGCAGATCCGGCCAGATCAGCGACATGGAAGCCGCCAACATAGTCCTGGCCATCGGCGGAACTCATCGTCACCGGCCACTGGCCGTACCCGGGGAAGACCTCCCCCACGTCGATCATGAACTCGGTGATCCACACCGTTTCTTCGGACGGGATCTCGTGATCGTCGGGGGGAAGAACAGTGCGGCGGAAGCCGCTCTGCGATGCTGGCGAGCAGGTGCGAGGGTGCACATCGTGCACAGAGGCGCATCTCTGCACGAAAGAGTGAAGTACTGGATCAAACCGGAAGTGGAATCGCTGATGAAAGAGGGCCTGATTGGACACCGATTCAATTCCGTGGTCACACGCATCGAGCCCGATGCCGTCCATCTGACCTCCACCGATGAAAGGACGACATCCACCATTCCCTGCCAGGACGTGCTGCTGATGATCGGCTACGAACAGGATCCAGCACTCTTCGAATTGTTCGGGATCTCCATGGAAGGTGAACAGAAGTCCCCCTGCCACGACCCTCGGACGATGGAGACGAATCAACGCGGCGTCTACGTCGCCGGCACAGCTGCCGCCGGCACCCAACAACGATTCAGGACGTACATCGAGAACTCCCATGTCCATGCTGACCGAATCGTCGCTCACATAAAGGGCGATCCCCCGCCAAAGGAAGTACCGCCTCGCGATCTTCCCGAAGCCTGATCGCCCCGATACTGCACGACATTTCCGTAATGGTGAACCCGAGACCATGGCCACCGGGACAACTCGACGGTCATCACATCGACCCGCACCCGATGACGAGGAAATCGACTCGCCAGACGTCTGGCCGACCGCCTCAGTCGCGCCCGCTTACCTTCGTCCACACGGTCGATCAGACGGGCATCGATCTGACGAGAGGACTTCACCTCGATGAATGAGACGCTTATTCCATCGGGCGACTCCGCGATGACGTCGATCTCATCACATCCGACACGACGGTTCACATCGATGATTCTCCAACCTCGGCGACGAAGCCATCTTGCCGCTATCCGCTCGCCAACCGACCCGATCCCCGTGCTGGGTCTCAACGCCCTTCCTTGTAGCGGGAGAGCGCGATGGCGATGACTCTCATTTGCATCTCGTTGAGATTGTCGTAGATGCCAGCTTTCAGAAGCCCTTCGATGAAGTCCTGTCTTGCGCTGGTCATCCTGCGATTCATGATTTCGCCTTGCAACATGCTCTGCACGGCGGGGTCGTAGAGATCACGCTGCTGCGGCCGATCGATCTTGATCACGCTGACCCAGATCGTATAGCTGCCACGCTCAAAGGCATCGGAGGTCTCACCCGGGCCGAGACCCTCGAGATGTGATTTGTAGAAATCGGCGACTTCGATGTCGGCGATGCCATCCTTACCCATCTTGAAGTTGTCCCAGACACCATCATCCGGCACGTCCGCCCAGGCTGCGACCACCTCGAAGGTGTCTCCGGCCTTGAACATCGCCTTAATGGTCTGGATCTTCTCGTCATTTCCCTTCGTGCGAACCCTGATACGACCGAGCGTGACGGTTGGATCCGGCTGGAACTGCGACTTGCGGGCGTTGTACAGACGCTCGACATCCTTCCATGACATCACGATGTTGGGCTGGATCTTCTCCTGCATCAAGGTCCTGATGAGAAGCTGATCCTCCTGCATCTTGAGATACTCTTCCCAGTTGAGACCTTCCTCACGCATGATCTGCTGCTCGGCCTCTCCGAAGACGCCGCCTCTTTCGCCGACAAGCTCCTCACGGAGATTCTCCATGAAGGCCATCAATCCGGTCTTCTCCTGAGCGGTCAAAGAAGCTCTCGCCTCGGAAAGATACAGCTCGTTGAGAACCAGATCCTGCAATTGAGATGCGACCAGCTTGATGAGTATCCGCTGAAACTGTTCCCATCTGGGAGGACTGACTTCCTCCACGAGCCTGAGGTACTCCGCATTCAACTGATCCGCGATAGGACCCAGCACCTCATCCGCATAGAGCGGGCGACCATTCACCTGCCCGACCAGACTGTCGATGATGACCGATTCGCCCGGTGCGACCCTGACATCGAAGAAGGTCTCCGATTCCAGCTCGTAGCCGTTGAAAAAATCCGCTTTTTCAGGAAGCCTGAATCCGGAAACGATCAGGGCCTCATCAGCCTCGACTGGATCAAGCCGTACCTGCTCGAATCTCGATTCATCCGCGAAATCAGCTATGGCGAGCCTGCTGGTCGCCCCTTCCTGCTGAGGCAGGCGTGACCCCCCGCATCCGATCAGGCAGGAGGCAGCAAGAAGGGCCGGAAGGCTCCATTCGAGTTTCAGGCTTTTAATCACAGCATTGATTCTACACATGCTCAGCCCTCCACGCGGACAACGTATACTTTCGGCTCTGAAATACCCGTCTTGCCAGAAAGGACCGACCAATGACACAGGATGACACACCCAAGATTCAGGTTGACTCTGATTGGAAGGCCGAAGCCAAGGCGGAACAGGAGAAGCTGGCCGCTAACGAGGCCGCCAACGAGGAAAAGCAGGATGCACGCGGACTGCCGCCAGCCGACTTCAAGGGCCTGATGAGCATTCTCGCCTCCCAGGCCATGATGGGCCTGGGCATGGTCCAGGACCCCGGCGGCAAGGGCGTCATGGTAGATCTGGAAGGCTCCAAGTTCGCCATCGATCTGCTCGGGGTTCTTCAGGAGAAGACCAAGGGCAATCTTGAAGATGACGAGGACAAGGAACTCACCCAGCTCGTCACGGAGCTCCAGTCACGTTTCGTTCAGATAACGCAGCTGATCGCCCAGCAAGCTGCCGCCGGTGCGCCCGGAATGGAAGCCGGTGGCGATACCGCTGCTGGCAGCGGAAGCCCGATCATCACACCCTGATTAGTTTACGCCGGCATGAAGCGTGCTCACCAGAGCCAACTCGACGCCGAGAGTGAGAGATAGGCGATCAGCACAAGCGTCTGCAGGAACCAGGCCCAGCGTGGCAACATGCCGATCCAGAGCACGGGCATGGCGGCCGTCCAGGCCAGAATGAAGCGATCGAAGACGAATCCGTGCGTGAACATGTACAGACCCCAGGCGCAGAGCATGGTGAAGAACTGAAGTCTGGACAGGGTCGCGATGGACTCATCCGATCTGTACTGGAATGCCATAGCACCGAACGCCCCTAGTCCACCCAGACCTATCCCGCACAGAATGGACAGCGGAATCCACTGCAGTGATTCATCCGGTGACACACCGACAACCAATGAACGAGTCGGGCCGAGAAAGAGCGAAATGGACTTGACGTTGATCTCTTCCCAGAAATGGGGATCGATCAGATCGGGCGGAACCACGATGCCCATGAACAATCCCAGCAGTACACCCGCCGGTGCCCACCACCAGAAGACAAGATGACGATATCTGGCGAACCATACGAGCAGGAAGATCCCGAACAAGACGGCGAATGCCGCCCCGAAATAGGTCAGACTCTCCAGTCTCAGCCCCAGACCATGCATTCCCTGATAGTCGGAACTGACCAGACCGCCCCATCTCATCCAAAGGGGAATCCTGAGCAGACCGGCGATGATGGATGCGACCCACCATGGCCAGCTCCTGAATCCATCTCGACAGAACAAGGCCAGACACACACCGCCGGCAAGCGGAACGACATGCACTCGACTGTGCAGAAGAACGACCAGGATGATCGCGTAGAGGAACGGCCCGAGAAATCCTCGGCCTGAACTTTCCGTACGATCCAGTCCCATGCCGCCTGGAAATTCGCGCATCGAACCCCAGATGACCACGGCCAGCATGATGGCGACACCAAGCACGTATGACGGCTCACCCATGACCAGCTGGGCAAGCACGGCTTCGAATGGAAGCAGGAAGAGGCCAAGCGCGAGCAATGGAAGCGACGGCGGCGGTAGACCGCATCGCAGTGCCAGCCACATCAGCGGCAGCAAGGTCACAATGAAGCAGATCAGCGAAAGCAGCCGAAGCGTATTGACGGAATCCCCGAACAACTCGCCCCAGATCGCATAGGGCCAGATCATGGCCGGCCCCTTGGCCTCCTGGAAATCAATGGCCGTCTCAACCGTCCACCCCCGCTGAACAAGATCGGTGATCGGCACGAGTATGTACCGCTCGTCCCAGGTAGGCCCCTTGTCCATGATGTTGGAGGACCATCGGAAGAAGAACGAGAGGACGATCACCAGAATGACCGAAAGACATGCCCACCAAGCATCTCGACCCCGAGAAAGAGGCCTGGCCTGATCCTTCATGCCCAGCAATGGATCAAACCTCATCCGGCCCCCTTCGAACAGCAAGGATGTTCACATAGGAACGACCGGGACAGGCCTTGTGCACGTCTGCCGCAGAAGCGGATTGAACCGTACCGTGAGCCTCATCGATGATAGAAAGGGCAAACCCGTCGGATTCCAGATCCGTCAGGACAGCCATCGGATCGGCTCCGGATTCCCTGAGCATCCATGGCGTGTATTCGATGATCATGCGAAGCTCACGATTGGATTCCATCGTTCGACGCATGCCTTCGAGAACGCTGGCCTCCGCCCCCTGCACATCCATCTTGACCATGTCAACCTTGCTGATTCCAGCAGATTCGAGCCAGGCATCGACCGAGACGACATCGGTCCGAACCGTCTTCGCACGAGTCGAACTTCCACGATAGAGACGGTGATCGCCAGTATTGAACGACGAGACCTGAAGCTCCAGCACTCCGGGGCTATTGGAAACGGCGGCAGGAACGACGGTCACATTCTGCACATTGTTCCGAGCGAGGTTCTCCTCCAGAAGACCTCGATTGGATGGGTGTGGTTCAAAGGCGATCACCCGCCCTGCTTCACCGACACGCCGTGCCGCCGGCAGTGTGTACAGACCCACATGCGCACCGATGTCGAGGAATACCATCCCAGACTCGAGCGCGTCCAGACACAGTCCTCGAGTGAAGGGCTCGTAGGTACCCGTCGAATGCAGCTCGAGTGTGACGCCAAAATCCCTTGGGTCGACCCTGAAGATCTGACCGTCAAGCTCGACCTCTTCGGGCTGACGACAAGACAGCATCCACAATCCCAGCCGACGAACCGGCCCGACGCCTTCGAGCACCGGTCGGATCAGAGGGGCCAGTCCCGATCGAAGCGTGTTGAAAAATCGATGTCCGCTCATTGAGTCGATCCCGTCCCGTCCCGAGGAGGCGGCGCCAGCAGATCGCCGGTCACCACATTGGCCAGAAGAACACCCTGCTCACTCAGCCGCAGATGGCCATCGGACCATTCAAGCAGACCATCATGAAGGTGCTTATCCATGATCGGTCTGCGGCGGGCTCCACCTTCACCCGCAAGCATCTCTTCGATCGCCTCCTGGGGAAAACCAGCCATGCACCGAAGCCCCATCATCAACCGTTCGCCGATGCGGCCATCCTCATCCAGTCTTTCAAGGTCTCGTATGGGAGACAACCCCTCCGTCTCGAGATAGCGACCCAGCTTCGGGAGATTCCGCCATCTCCAGCCGTCGAGATGGCCAGAAGCCGACGGACCAAGCGGCCACCAGTTTCGATTATTCCAATACAAAAGATTGTGACGACAAGCCTCATCGGACCGGCTCCAGTTCGAGATCTCGTACTGCTCGTATCCAGCCTGCCCGAGTCGCTCGATCGTCCATTCGTACATCTTCGCCTCGAGATCTTCATCCACTCGTTCCACTTCACCACGATCCAGTCGACCTCGAAGCGGCGTGCCCGGCTCGTAGACCAGTCCATAGCAACTCAGATGCTCCGGACCGAACGCTATCGCCTGCTCGAGATCGGCCTGCCATTGAGTGAGAGACTGACCGGGGATGGCGAAAATCAGGTCCAGGGACAATCTGGAAATGCCCGCCTCCCTCAACCAGCCCAGTGATCGTTCGACCTTAGCTGGATCATGCAGCCTTTGGAGATTTCCAAGCAGTTCCGGATCAAAGGATTGAGCGCCGAGGCTGACTCGATTCACTCCACCATCGACGAGCACCTTCGCCAATTCGGGGGTCACCGTCTCGGGATTCGCCTCCACGGAGAATTCCGTGCCGGAAGAGAGGAACCGGTCGCTCAATGCGGCAAGGAGTCTGGCAAGTTCATCGAGAGGAAGAATGGTCGGCGTGCCACCTCCCACGAAGATCGAAGCCAGCTGATCCGACATGAGCGACGCGGGAGCAGCCTGAATCTCATCGATCATTCTGGCCACAAAGGCCGCTCGATCCGACTCGCGGCCGGCGAGCGTGAAGAAATCACAGTAATGACATCGATGTTCACAGAAAGGGACATGAGCATAGACCCCTTCGATGAAAGGATTTACGTCATCGGAAAATCGGATCATCGCGTCCAGATCCAGCGACTGCTCAGTCGGGTCCATACCCGGCTTGACGCTCGTGGTAACCTGAGGCAGCTGGAGATCGTCATTCATCTGGATGGAACGCTCCTGGCCTGCCTATTCCGGGGAAACACCCCCGCGGACTCATATGCCGCACTTCAACGGCACATGTCCAGTCTACGCGGGAGGCTGCTGAAGGATACACATGCTGCCACTGAAGCTGATCATGAAGACCGAGGGTGACCACGAGCGGGTCTTCTCCATGCATCATGAGGAGATGACCATAGGCCGGGATCTGTCCTGTGACTTGAGAATCCCGCTTCCACAGGTCTCCAGCCGGCATTGCCGGATCTCTGAACAGGGTGAAAATCGAATTCTCGAGAACCTTGATCGAAGCGTGGCGACCCACGTCAACGGCGAGAAAATCGAGCGGACGATCCTCCAGGACGATGATGTGGTCCAGATCGGCCCGGTCGTCTTCCACGTCTCGATTGGTGATGGTCCCGATGGCCGCACCTTCGAAATCCGACGTGAAGATGATGGCCCATCAGTCTGAATCCGGGCATCAGCCCACGACTCTGGCAACGGGAGAGCCTTCCGTACCCGAGAGACGAATGCCGGGCACCCGGAGGGTGGACTCGCAATGACGGCAACGGACAAGATGCCCCCGAGCAGCCTTGGGGACTGCCAGAAGTCGCCGGCAGCAGAGGTTGGGACAACGGACTCGGAATCGTGTCGGGGCAGTCGTGTTCATCGGTTTGCTCCTGGGGCAGGCCACCGATCACGGTGGCATCAGTTCCTATCGGAGCGTTTGGAGACCTCCTTGAGATGAACGAGAGGGATGACCGACAGTTCCCCCCTCGCCCCCCTGCTACACTTTCCAAGGCCCTGAGGGGTCGCGTATTTCCGGACCCCGCATCTGCCGGATCAGGGTCGCCAGTGGGAGCCAAGCATGAAGATGGGTAGCAACACAGCAGTCGTCGGCCTTCAATGGGGCGATGAAGGCAAAGGAAAGATCGTAGATCTGCTCACAGCGGAACACGATTACATCGTTCGCTACAACGGCGGCGCCAATGCCGGGCATACGGTGGTGGTCGATGGCAAGAAGTATGCCCTCCACCTGATCCCCTCCGGCATCCTCTCCCCAGAGAAGTACTGCGTCATCGGGAATGGAGTCGTGGTCGATCCCGAGAAACTTCTGGAGGAGATCGAAAGCCTCGAGCAACGAGGCGTGACGGTGGCGGACAATCTCAAGATCTCCGATCGAGCCCATGTCGTCATGCCCTACCACAAGGAACATGACGCGGCCCTCGAGAAGGTCCTCTCGTCATCTGCCGGACAGACCGACAAGAATCTCTCGATCGGCACGACCAAACGCGGAATCGGCCCGGCCTATGCCGACAAGGTCCACCGTTCACTTGCCATACGGATGGGCGATCTTCTCGACCCGGACCATCTTCGATCCAAACTGAGGGTTATCTGCGCCATCCGGACACGTGAACTCGATGCCCTCGGGCTCGATACCCCCCCGCTTGATCCGACCGTGCTGGCGGATTCGCTTCTCAGGATGGGCGAGAAGCTCAAGCCGCACATCGTCGACACCGTCTACACGCTCCATGAAGCCATCGATGATGGCAAGACGATTCTCTTCGAGGGCGCCAATGCCTGCCTGCTCGACATCGACCACGGCACCTTCCCGTATGTGACCAGCTCGAACTGCTCAACGCTGGGAATCCCGTCCGGCACAGGGATACCTGGCCGGAACATCGATCAGGTTGTCGGCATCATGAAGGCCTACACGACACGTGTCGGCGAAGGGCCGTTTCCAACCGAGGAGCTCACCGAGACCGGCGATCGAATCCGCGAACGAGGCAACGAGTATGGAACAACCACCGGTCGCCCCCGTCGATGCGGCTGGCTCGATCTCGTGGCCGTCCGGTACTCGGCCATGATCTGCGGCACGACTTCACTGGCCTGCATGCTTCTCGACGTCCTGTCGACCTTCGATGAGCTCAAGATATGCACGGCCTACAAGCTTCCCGACGGAACGGTGACCGACCGCTTCATACCGGATGCCCACAGACTGCCCTCCCTCACACCGATCTACGAGACCATGCCCGGCTGGAGCGAGGAGATCACCGACGCGACCGATCGCGAGACACTTCCGCCCGAGGCGCGGCACTATCTTGAACGAATCGAGGCTATCACCGGACTGCCCATCGATATCATCAGTGTCGGACCCGACCGGGCCCAGACCGTGAGAAGCAGCCCGGCCGCCGGTGCAGTGGGCTGAAAAGCATTACCCGAACACACCCCGGAGACTCCGCCGTTCCGGAAGGCAATCGGACATCATCGTTTTCCATGACATCAACCGAATCCACATCCTCATTGCTTGAGATCTCAGGTGTTCCCCGAGAGCGGATCCCCAGACATATCGCCATCATCATGGATGGCAACGGACGATGGGCCGCCGAACGCGACGAGCCCCGGTTCCAGGGACATCGTGCCGGGGTCAAATCGGCCCGGCGCATCGTCGAACACTGCGCACGCGTGGGCGTGGGCACACTGACTCTCTATTCCTTCAGCCAAGAGAACTGGAAACGACCCGCCAGCGAGGTCGATGCCCTGATGGGATTGCTCATCGAGGTACTTCCCGGGGAACAGGAGACCCTGCTCAACAACAATGTGAGACTACGGGTGATCGGAAGCCGCGAGGGGCTCTCGAAGGAAGTTCTCCATGAACTCGATACCGCCTGCGAGAACACACGTCATTGCACGGGCCTTCAACTGAACATCGCCATGAACTACGGGTCACGGCAGGAGATCATCGAAGCCGCTCGCATGCTGGCCGAACAGGCCAGGGCGGGAACGATCCACCCCGAACAGATAGATGAACGGATTTTCAGCGAGGCGCTCTGGACCAGGGGCCAGCCCGATCCAGACCTGCTGATCCGCACCGCGGGCGAGTACCGGGTGTCCAACTATCTTCTGTGGCAGATCTCATATGCCGAGATACATGTCACAGATCTGCACTGGCCCGACTTCAACGAGCAGGCGCTGGAGGAGGCCATCCGGGACTTCGCTGGCCGCAACCGTCGCTTCGGATCCCTCGAGAACTCCTGAACGGATCCGACCGCCTTCAATGAAAAGGAATCGTCCCGCCGACAAGCCATGGCAGCGGCGATGTGCGACGGGACGTTCCAGTAGTCGTGCGCAAGCGAAGGATACCTGCCATATCAGTTGTCGATCTTCTCCACGTAGACGATCTTCGGCTGATCACCGGGCTTCTCGACCTCGCTTCGATCGACGAGCATCACATACCGGCTGTCATCAACGATGGCATCGGGATCGGTCGCGTCCCATACGCCGGTATCGGGATTGGGCTTGAAGGTGCGTACACGGAAGTGGACGGTGAACATGTCCGATCGGGTCGTGATCATGTTCGAGAGACCCGAGAAGAGCAGATTCGCCTCCTCGGCATCACCGGCCACCATGTCACCCGAGAGCAGTCGTTCCTGCAGGCGAGCATCACTTATCCCCATCCAGGTATGTGGCTTGCCATGCAGATACTGCACATTCGGACCTCGGGTGTCCCGGATCGTGCTCGTATCGGTACTGATGGCGGCACCGATGTCCGTGAATTTGAATTGATTCGAAACATAGAAGTCTCGCGAATCACCGAGCGGCGAACTCACATACTCATCTATGTAGGTTGGATCTACATAACCCTCAAATGCAGATCTCTGCTCACGAGAGAACATGAAGGGCCGCTTGGCGGCGAACTCGATCGACCAGGCATTGGGATCTACGCGATCCCCCTGAAGCCCCTTCACATCTTCCTCGAGCAGATCCTCTTCCTCTATGTTCTCCAGCGGCACGTTGAAGAGACCGGTATGCAGGGGGTTTCCTCGATAACCGGGCGACTGCAGCTGGAACAACTCACCGATCCCCTGGAATCCCCTGACACCACTGCCCGTGGCGATGCCATCGGAAGCGTACGTCCAGTCATTCAAGGAGTCATAGCCGGCATCCGTCCGGTCGAAGTAGGGGTATGTCAGATTGGCCGTATCGAAGCGAAGAGATTCGCCAAGATGGCTGACCGGCGTGTGCGAGCCTCGCATGGAATAGCTTGGCCCCAGATCAAATCCCGGATTGATGCCGTATTCGAACGGCTGGACGGAACCGTCCTGACTGGAATCCAGACCTGGCTGGAAGTTGCTCTGGAGAACAACCTCCTTGCCGCCGACGAACGGCGCGGATCGGTTCGGAACGCCTCCCTCGACGGGCTGCACACCAAGCATGTCGCGGTACTGGATCATGGCTTCCGGCACCGCCACCCGCGGATTGCGATTCGTTCCGTCTAGAACATCGAATCCGGAGACACCCGAACTGTCCGACGTCCCGTGGACCATTCGATACATGTGAGGGAGCGTTCGCAGAACCTCTAGCGAGGCGGTGTTGATGTTGACCAGGCCGGGCGTCCCCTTGCCAGAGAAGCCGTAGGCATTCATGAAACTGGGATCACGGGCAGTGAACTCCTGATAGGCGTTCTCGGGATCGATGATTCCATCAGGACTGTTCTCCACGAACGTACCACCGTCGTAGCTCTCGTTATCGAAGATGTCGTAGATACCGGGCCCATCGCACACGAAGAGATCAAGCACACGCTGACCAGCCGGCTGGATCGGCTCCAGATGCGAGAGATCGGTATTGGCAAGCACCCATGGCTGAAGCAGCTCGAGCGATTGCAAGGATCCCTGACTGGCCAGATCGCGAACCGGCTCACCCACCAGCTGCTGTCGCCCATAGGCATTGGGCGACACCTCCAGCCGACCAACGCGCCGCAACGCATCGCGCATGAGAGGCCGGTAAAGATACCGATACCGATCTTCCCTTGGATTCGATCCGATCCCTCCGGAACTCTCATTGGCGATCAGACTCTGGACCTTGTAAGAGATCGGACCACGAGCGGCCCGTATCGTCTCGTCCAGCTCTCTCGCGAGCGACTCAGAGAAGGTACGGATGGTCTCGGCCTGAACACGCGGATCGGGCCGTGGAATGAATTCCGGCTGACCAGGATACTCGAAGTCCCGATACGGCTGACTGATCAGATGGGCATGGGTCCATACGTTGAGCACCTCGCCGACCTGCTCGAAGTTTCCGTTCTTGTGGTTCATCTGGAAGGAGAACGGCGCGAGATGATTCTCGTCGTATCGATAGCCTCCATCGGAATCTTTGTCGTAGATAAAGGAACCATTCGGGGAATCGAACGCGGGGAGCTCATCGACCGCGTAGACGCCCTTGTCCGGGAACGACCATCGATTGAAATCGCCGTATCCAGCGCTGTTCTCATCAACCATCATGTCGAACGCGGTAGGCTTGCGGTTTCGATAGAAGACGTGGAAACGCGAGCGAGGAGTGAATCGATCGGGGATGTATCGAGGCATTCTGGCATTTCTGGTAATCCACGGGAATCGTCGCAGTGGACCCGCGTAATGACCACCTAGCTCGCCGGCTCCAGCGGTATAGAAGACACCATCCGGATCAATGAAATCGCCGGGATTCCCGTATCCCGAAATACTGCTGTCCATTTCAAAGTGTTCGTAATGTCCGAGTGATGCAGATCCAGCTCCACAAGCCTCACGATGATCCTTCGCCGATGGATATTCGCCAGAGTTAACAGGCAATGAAGCATAGTAGTTCTGCAATTCATCCGAATCATCATTGCAGTCACGTATGTAGACATCGATCAGATTTCCATCCGCATCCACAAACTGGTTGTCACCTTGTGCCTGCAAGATCGGCCATCTTTGCTCCGCATACCTCGCAGCAGCCTTCTCTCCACCGAGTCGTCGTGCCGCCTCACGATATCCCGCATCGACGAGCGGGATGGCGGGGTCTTCAATATGTTCGAGTGGAGATGGAATAGATTCTTGGGGATCGCCAGGCGCATCGTTTACCGAAAGCTGTTCATTCGAATTACGCTCGAACCAAGAGTGGCTATGGGATCGTGTCACGGACCCACGGCCAAGCACATAGCGAGGTGCGGCATATTCCATCTGCCGCTGAGGAATCTCCATTAGCACAGAGTTGATCTCATAGGGGGCTCTGCGAGCACCGGACTCAGTCAGTATTTCCAATGGTGTTCCCCCAGGTGTACCAATCTCCTTATGGAAGATCTCGTCATCGAGGCGAGGCCAATCCGGATCAAGCCCCCAAGGGCGAGCATATCGAGCCCACAGAGCGAATCTGGCCGACTGGGCCTTGCCGTTGCGATACGCCGATGTCGACAGCCATTCTGGATAATCTGCTTGATACTCTGCTTCGCTTGGACAATTGGGAGCATTACCTCCCCCGAGGGTGAAGCCTGAGAGCAGACTCCAATCCTGCCCGATCTGAGGGGATGGAAACAAATTGGAATCGCTCTTCCAGAGAACTGGATTCATCAGTCGATCAGAGTCGTCCTCTTGGAAAGGCCCTTCAGTGGTTTTGCCATCCAGACCCTCCTCCTGCCATATGTCTGCGAGATCGGTAGTACTGTCGTACTCAACCCAAGGACCCCACGCACCGGGGACATCCTCCAATGTCCCGATACGTTCCGTGACAAGACTGCCGGCCAGCAGACTGCTCGGATCAAACCCTGGTGTGGTGGAAGAGCCTGGCGCAGGATAGGTACCGCCCCATTCCATACCGATCGTCGCTTCCATGAGTGGATCGTGCCAAGTGCCGTCGTCACGCTGCTGAAGCGTACGATCGATTACGATCTCCTGAGCTGGATATCCACCGTTCGTGTTATCGAACAACAGCGAAAAGGCGCCGTTATTGGGATTCACCGGTTCATCGCCGTACTCGAAGAGATATTCGTACCCCTCACCGGATGGCAACTGGATGCTCTGATTGCGCAAGCTAGTGTTGTATGACAGGTTACCATCGATATCGAGACGATCGACCTTCACCAGTTCGACGGCCGCATGCTTTGGGCGGTAGACCGTATTATTTCCACCCGACAACACCGGCTCGAGAAAACTGCGACTCCCGTGGATATCCGGGACATGTTCACCAGCCTCATCAGTGACGAGCATCCCATAGGGAGCCGACAACGCATCAGACCCTGGGAAAGTGGTCCACGGATCGGTGACGCCATCGTAGAAAAGGCGGTTGGTCGCCCAGAGTTCACGAACATCGTTGTTCTCTTCCCAGCTCCAATCGTCAGCCAGATCTCCTGGCCGGAAGTACCCGTCGTTCTCCGGATCGAAGGCGGGGCGTATCACCCAGATGAGATCCGTTGGCCCGACCGTGTACTCCTCGCCCTCGAACTGGAATGTCTGCTCGGGCAACATGCCGTCCGTCGGGTTGTTCAGAATCCCTGAATCAAGGCCAAGGTCGAGGAAGTCGAGCCACTGGTCGAGCTCGCCACGAATATTTTGGTTGCCATCCTCCATGAAGAAGGACCATCGCTTGCGATTTGGGTCGAAGTCGTCCTCTCTGGCGGCCGGAACCGAGACGATCGTCAACGTATAGGGACGATC
This sequence comes from Phycisphaerae bacterium, assembly GCA_002716385.1. Classification (GTDB taxonomy): domain Bacteria; phylum Planctomycetota; class Phycisphaerae; order Phycisphaerales; family SM1A02; genus UBA1668. Next base: position 61,564 of record PBAX01000021.1, read on the forward strand.
GTGGGTAGCCGGCGGGAGCACCAGACCGTGATCCGTACCGGAATTGACCATGTAGTTTGACAACAGCCCGGCGTTTATGTCATCCGCATTCGCGCCGGCATCGATGAGGCCTCTCAAGGAGGAGACCCGTCCCTCGTACTGCGGGTCGATGCTCGGGGAAAGGGGGAATTCCTGACCGAAGAGCCGTATCTTGTAGCGTGGGAGCCATCTATCCCCCACTCTGTCGAAGAGTGGAATCGGCACGTCGTATGGATTGGCGATCTGAACGACTGCCACGGTATCGGCTGGAGGAGGCGTAGGAAGGTACCCGGAACCAACAGGGGATTCATACCCCGGGTCTGTCTGGTCATCGAGTAGCCCCAGATTGCCACTGTAAGCTTTAGTAGGGTCAGGCGCCCGAGTACTTCCCTCTACCAACAACCACATGGGATTGGCATCGCTCCAGACTCCCTGAGCACAGGACGGCGCATTGGCACCCTGTGTTGGAATGGACTTGCCCTCATAGCCTCCCAACAAAAACCCTGGCGTATCATCGCCAGCACTGATGCCGGCATTTGGAATGCGCGTCGGTCTGAGCACATGGGTGACGAACGCTTCAGTTATGAACGGCTGCGGCTCCATGCCCAGTGCCCTGACATTCCTGACCACCTCGCGAGTGTTCAACTCGGCTGCTGAATAGCCGCCGTCACTCGCATTCACCCAGTTGCCCGAATTGGATGCGTCACCAGCAGTGCTGGCATTCCTGTATGGATCCGCCAGATTGCCGGCGTAGGCATCGTAAAGCCGCGGATAGCCCAGTCCATCGAAATCGTCTCCAAGGTATGGACTTTCCATATTCAAGGGCAGAACCGCAACGGACTCGTACTGGCTGCAATCCAGATCCTCACATCCGATTTCAGGAATCCAGCGACCACCCTTCTCAACACATACCCTGAAATTCATCGGGGCACCTGACTGAGCCGACTGCCATTCCTTGCACGTGAGTACGTTATTGTTCTCAGCCGGAGCGTAGCAGCAGGCCCCGTATGCTCTTACATCGAGAACATAAGTGCAGTCCAGACCGGGGAAGAACTGTGCGGCTGAACCAAAAGCCTGGCAGTCAGCGATGGAATAGTTTCCAAGGCAATTGTAAGGCTCATTCGGATCTGAAGTGGGTTCGAAGCAAGCGCCTGCCAAACTGGAACGATCGAACGGCTGATAGATCGAGTCGTATAAATCATCCTCGTCAACCAGAATTCCATTTCTCAATGGATCCTGACCGTCATCATGGGCATCGATGAACATGTCCTCGACCGCCGGTCGCCAGTCGCCGTAATTGGCATCGTATCCGGGATCGTTCACGTCATTGTTCAACTCCCAACCGTCAAGCCGAGGCAACGCAACCGCGCCGAACTGCCCTCTCGACTGATCGTCGCTGTCCTTCCAGGCCATCGTATAGATCGGCGAGTTTGAATCGGGGTCTCGCCAAGCCTGGATATTGGCCGCCAGCATCGCCGCCGTCTGTCGGGCCTCCTCAAAATTGACATCGCCCGAATAGCCTCGAGGATCATCCAAAGATGTACTGAGATCTGAATCAGGTGGATTCGATCGAACAATCACACCGCCACCCTGTCCCGTCTCCCGCGGGGCCAAGGATGCATAATCCAACGAGACGTCGTCGAACCGGTCCTTCCACGAGTCGCGGATTTCACCGCTGGTGAGCGCCATCAGAAGGGCCATGGGCAGTCGATTGCCGAAGGAAATACCCTGATAGGCGTTTTCCGGAGGCAGTGTGTCGGCAACGATCTGAAGTCTAGGGACGGGTCTTTCCCACTCCCTCAGATCGATCTTCTCACGCGACTGCTCGAAGTAGTCCCGCCAGGTCCCCTTATCGGCGCCATTTCCGATACCCGACGGCGTCCAGCCTCCCGACAAATTGACCATCGTTCGCAGGTCGAGCTGCTCCAGTATGTCACGGGCATAGGGAACGAACCGCGGGAAACCCTCGTCGGCTATCCCGTCACTGTCCACGTCGAGGAGCTCGTCTAGATTCGGAATCTCCTGATAGAACCCGGTGCGGCGGATCGAATCAGCGAGACTGACCCGGCCAAATCGATTCTCCGGCCAGAGCCAGGGAGGCATCGTGTCGTTTCTGGTGCTGTTGAAGAACGTCAGCTTACGACGGTTGTCCGCCACCAGCTGCCGATTGTCCAGCTGTTCGCCCAATGGGGAGATCTCCTCGCGATCCTGCCCCGCCCGAAGGAAGGCCGGCTCTATTCCACCACCGGCATAAGGGCTTTCCGACCAGGGCTGCTGGATGGGCTGCTCGAAACGGCCGTACAGCCAGGTGAGATTGTTGCCCTCATAGGCCCTCAGCTCGAGCTCCTCGCTGATGCCCATCGGCGTGAAGAAACCGCCCGGATCGAACGGATTGAGGCCGGCCTTCTGGAAGTAGAACAGACGGTTGTCGCGATCATGGATGTCACGGCCCGAATTCGAATCAGGAAACACATTGTTGTACTCGACATTGAGCTCGGAAAGATAATCCTGAAGCGTGCCGCTTCCGGTGAAAGAAGCCGGATCAAATCCAACGAATACCTCGGGCTCCAAAGAGCCTCCATCCTCCTCGTCTATGGCATCCGGATAGATCAGCCAGTCCTGACTGTATTGCGACAATGGACTCTCGAAACTCAAACTCTCATAGCTTCCACTGTTGAGTAGACCGGACCAGTTCTCACGGTTGTCGAAGAAGCCGACACTCCAGACATCGTCTATTCCACCGGGCTTGAGTGTCGTGGTACTGCTACCAGAATTCGTGATGCCCCACGGTTCCTCGAACGGTGGCGTCCCCTGACCGATCAAAGCAAGATCCGCGGGCGTGCTACCTCGAGTGCCTTCCTGAGGAACCCCAGACTCCGAGTCGTTACGTATGAAACGAGTCGCGACATTGGCATTCAATCGACCGGCGTTGTCCGTCACCGAGACACCGACGACCTGCCTCATCCCCGACGGCCCCACATGGGGCGATTGCCACCAGAACGAATCCGTGAAACCATCCCCATCGGTGTCCGTCAAGACTCGACCCACGTGCCATCGAGCCGTCCCCTTCCGGAACTCGTCCTCGGGCTTCTCACCAAGCTTGCCGGGAATCGCCGGGTCGTAGTACTCGCCATCTGTACCATCGCCGTCGAGATCGGAAAGATCGTAGAAGTTCGGTGGAATACGATTGCCCTGCGGCCAGTCGTAGCCGGTGCCGAAGATATCCGAACCGGGATTGCCGGCTGTCGCCAGCAAGGCATCTCTGTATCCACTCGGATCGAACCACTGCATCCATCTCGACCAGAAATCGTCGGGATTGGTGAATGCGTTCTGTCCACTGTCCACCGCGTTGAACCCTAGCGTCGCCTCTCCATTGAGCAGGCCGCCCTCGTCATTGGTCGGGGGCTGGGCAGGCCATTGCTCGACGGGAACATCGAGCCGTTCTACAAGACCACCGTGGTAGTGATGGCCATCAACGGAGGACAGCTCCCATCCACCACCCCAGTTCCAGTTGCCACGACGGGACATCTCCAGATTCGCATCCCACGAGAGTTCACCTGAACGCACACCGGTGACGTCCGCGATGTCGCGGACGATCCGCCATTGGTTGCTGGGCCGTGAGAGATTGGTCAGGTGCCGCCAATGGCTGAAGCTGTCCGCATAGCGAGCGTCGTAACCATTCTCGTCATTGCCATCCAAGTCACGCTGGGTCGATTGTCGCTGCGGCTCGAGATCACGCAGCCATCTCGTATCGGAAGTGCCCGGACCACCCCTTGGATTCTGGCGGGATGACAGAATTGGACCCGTGAAGAGACTGTCGTTCCAGACCGCCTGATCGAGGGATTGCTGACCTGCGCCAGCATTGTAGAACTCGTTCTGAAGCCCAACCTTGTTCGGATAGGTCAGCCAGTCAGGAGGATTCGTCCATGGCACGACCGACCACGGCGCGTAGTTCCAGTTGAAATTGGGATCGACGCCGTATCGCGACTGGGAGTCATCTGGCCTGATCCTGATATCTTCATTCACGGGACCAATGACAATCTGCCCGGTCTCGTCCAGAGGATCGATGCGCTCGACGAAGAGCGACTCCGCCACATTCTTGGCGATGTGATCGGCGATCCCATCCCCGGAACCATCGTGAACAGAGGCATCCCGATAGGCCGCTGCGGTGGATCGCAGACCCTGAGCCCGGGTGATGAAGGAAATGGCGATAATCAGCAGAAGCACGATCAGGCCAACAACGAGAATGATGCTGTTGCCTCGTCGCATTCCAGCGGATGCACGCCCCCCCGGACGGAATCTAGTGTTGAAGATAGTCATGGTTGGCATCGCTCCGGCAGTCGAACAACGAACTGGAAAGTCTGCCCGTTTTCCAGTCTGGTCTCGGGATCATGCAGCACCATGGTGAAACGAAGGGCCGTCGGCCACGGTGTGTAGGAGAAGTCGAAATCCTGCTGACCATCTCCAGTATCGAATCCAGCCCCGTTGGGTTCGCCGGAAAGGTTGTCGACGTTGTCAATGTCAAGAAGCGGCTTCCCGTTGTTGAGACCGAAGACGGCCCAATAGTCGAGCCGACGACCGGATGGGTCCCCGAAACCACTGGGATAGGAGGCGTCCTCGATGGCGTTTCTTTCGAATGCAGGATCATTCACGATCGAACCCTCGATTGACCGGGATGGCACCCCGAGTCTGACCGTCGAGGGGGCGTGGGTCGAGGCGAGGGGATCCGGCGGATAGATCTCCGCGAACCCCTGCCATCCCAGAACATTCATGCCGTCGATCCGGCCCGCCGGCATCACGTTGCGTTCGGCGTCATACAGCCCGAACCACCGCTGACCTCCAAGCGTTCCGCCGGTTCCATCCCAGGAATCCTCGGGACTGGATTTGAGACCTATCCACTTTATGGGGGTTTCGACGGTCGAATCATTCCCTTCAGAGATCCGGATTCGCTTGGTATCAACCTCACCAACACCCTCGTCCCAGGTCCATTCGACGATGAAGGAACTGCAGGCCGAGCCGAGCACCGGCAACGAAAGATGCTGATCGAACCGACCCTGACCAGGCGGCACCCGTTCGGCACGAGGCCATCGAGCCAGCGACTTGATCAGCTCCCGCTGTGTCCCCTGCTCGGCATTGGAACCAGGAAGCGCCGGCTCGTGATCGGCATCCAGTACATCACGATTGATTGCTGGATCTGGATTGAAGTCGAAGCTGTCCCACGACCGGCTTGCCGGGGGAATATTGTTTGGATTGTTTGGATCGCGGGAAACGGAAAGCGATTCACGGAGACCGGCCAATCTCATGCCGGCCAGATCGACGCGGCCCGACTCGAGCAGCCCGATGGTCTCGAAGTGAATGTCGCCAAAACTTCCAGCCCATCGCGGGTCGACCGGGAAGACGGACATGGAACCGAAGCCACGATTCAGATAGATCCGCTTGTTTGGCACGCCGGGGAGCAGCTGATCATCGTCCCCCATGATGGTTTCCTGGCGAGCGAGAATCCACTTCCTCGCCTCGGGCTGGGTGCCGATGATCGGATTGGCCTCGACCTGGTCGAAGTTGATGGTGAACTCCTCGTAGTTCTCGCTCGTGGCGGCCCTTGGATACTGACGGAAGATGGTCGGTATGCCTGAACTGCTTCCCCCGTCGTACCAAGGCGGAATCTGCCCGTTGGGAAGCGACGGCGTGTCGCCATTCCGTCTCAACGTGACGAAGTCGACATCATGACCGTTGAGAACAGGAATCTCCCCGGTATCGTCCGCATCGGGGTTCACATTGCAGGGCAGCAATTCCGGGAACTGAAGCGCATGGCCGTAGTAGACCATCGAACCCTCCGCCAGAAGCTTGGGGAACCAGTCGTCTCCATCGGTGAGAAACCCATCGCTCCCTAGCTGCTTGATTCGAATGACGTCATCCGTGAAGAAGACCAGCTGATCACATCTGACCCTTGCACTGGCATTCGTGTTCCCTGGATTGACGAGCCCCGGGCGAGGCCCAAGGCCATCCCAATTCTGGATGCGTTGATCATTGGGAACACTCACACTGTGGATGGCCAATACGCCCGATGGCGACATGCGGGCGATGTCGTCACGAATCTGTCGCTCGATCGCGACCGCCTCCTGCATGACGTCGGCCGTCGCCGATCCGACGTTGGAGACCTGCTGTGCCGTGTTGAAGACCCGTCCGGCAACGATCAGGATGGCGATCAGGACACCCACGGAGACGATGATCTCCGCGAGGGTGAAGCCTCGTCGCACAGTGGAACCAGATTGAAGGAAAGCATTCATCATCACAACCTCTCAACCATCACGTAGATTGGAACCAGCTCCCACTGCTTCGAGATGCCACTACTGCTCGTGTTGATCGTGCGGGGCACGAACCACAGGCGATCGACGACAGGAACCGAGGCATCCGGAAATCCACCACCGTGCAACTGTGGCGACTGACCGAACGCGTCAATGGCCGCATCTGGCAACGGCACGGAAAAAGAACGTGGCAGCACCTCGACGGAACCATCGAAACCAACGAGCTTTCCACCCACAAAGGATGATGGAACATTCTCGAACAGAAGCACACCCTTGCCGTCGCTGAATGCCTGATTAGGCCGATTGCGGCCCCGTTCGACATGATGGATCGTCCCGATGTTGTCGACAATCCACTGATCCGGATATTGCCAGGACGCCGAGGCGTCAAGCGGATCGAAGTCACCTTCAGTACCCGGCAATGGACGATTGAAGCCGTTGCCGTCGCCGACATTCCAGAGCTCGGCCAACTCGCTGGCAGCCGGCACCGGAATCTGCGAACGACCAGCCCCGATTCGAGCGGGCTCAACCGCCCACGATCTGGCATTCTCAACGCCACCGGCGATCCGGTAGACGAAGACCGCTGCGTAGACCGCGCCCCCACGTCGTGCGAGCATGAAATCCCAGAAGTACTGGGGCACTTGTTTCTCAGAACCCGTCGGGGGCCAGGTACGGTCCGACATGGTGAAGATCACTTGAGGCGGATCGGTGCGAAGATCCCTTCGCGAGAAGGGAATGCCCAATGGATCGAGATAGCCATCGGACTGGGCGTTGAGATTCCTGGAGAAGCAGTACTCGTAGTAGCCGGAATCCGTCTCCAGGTCGGTGATCGTGTAGTCGGAATTCCTGGCACCAAGCCAGTTGAACACGTCGACGGCACCACGGTAGGCGGCATCCGGATAGTTGTCGGGATCGACCAACGCGGGACGCAGCCACGGCCAGTCGCCATCGGCCAGATAATAGGATGGCGACTCCTCGAGATCGCCGTCCGCGATCAGATCGCTGACCTCATCGGGGGAATAGAATTCGGTCCAATCACCGAAATCCTCCTGAGATATCCTGCTTCTGATCAATTCCATGGCGGAGCGGGCGACGGATGGACCATCGATGTTGTCCTTGGCACGCTGTTGCTGGACGATACCCGCCGGGAACAGCGCGGCCACACTGATCAAACCGATCGCGAGGATCATGATCGACATCAACAGCTCGATGAGCGAGAAAGCCTTGCGTCCGTGATGTGACTGGTCAACGATCAAGCTGTGAGACTCCCGTGTATCGGTTCATCCGGATTCTGACTCCGTTGGCCTTGATGTAATCGCCCAGGTCACGGCCTCGAGCGGCCGCCCCCGCCTTGCTGTCACCCCAGTTTCCGACCGTGAACTGCTTTCTGGCATCGCGGTCATCAAACAGGATCAGTTCCGTCGCCAGCACCAGAAACGGCTCGTCGTCGTTCTGACGTGCACAGAGTGGAAGATCCTCATCGAATACCACCTCATCGGGATGGGGAAGACCTGAGGGCAGACGCCTGTTGAGCACCCAGCATGAAGCCGGCGATGCGAAGCCCGGCTCGAAGTCACGACGATCCGGTGGACACGCTGGATCCGGATTGAAACCGGCAGGCGATTCATGATTGCAGTAATCGGATCCGTTTAGGCGTTGCCCACCATCTCCATTGAGATCAATGAAGATGAACGACGCATCATTCTCCTGCTCGTAGTTCACCACCTCGCCGTCAGGGCCGTACATGATCGCGGGCACGATGCCCGGAGCCTCGCCATTGACCTCGACCCGACCGGTCGTCATGTACATCTCGTCGTCCCCGAACTGGTGAGCCGGTGTCGCGAAGGCCATGCCCTCGGGTATCTGCCGAGGCTCGAGACCAACGATCGGAAGAAAGCGAGTGGCGGGATATCGCGGCGGGCTGCCTTGCCCGTCAAATTCGCCGTCATACCATCTGAAGGTCTCGCCGCTGGCCTGGCCCACGACGGCTTCAACTATCTGCTGCCCACCGGATGTCGTCCTAGGCCGCAAGGCCACGATCGTTGGCCTGCCGTCGCGAATGGCCCGGGCGCGAGCCTGATCAAGAATGGTGCCCACTTCCTGGACAGCAGCCGAGATCCTCATATCGTTGGCGATGCCGCGATAGGAAACGAGAGTCAAGGTGCTGACGATGAGGATGATCGCGATCACGACCAGCAACTCCAGCAGCGTGAAACCGAATCTTCGATTCTCGAACTGCCGATTCACCATGTCCTGACCTCGTATGAGTAGATGTTGTCGAGCGTGCGCTGATACTCGGGCCGATTCACGAAGCCCTCGTCACCCTCCGGGGGGAAGGACTCGGAAGCCGACACGGCGTAATCCAGATTCCCGAAAAGCCCGTCAGGACCGGCGCTCACCAGATAGGCCCGACCATTGATGGCCGGCCCCTGAAGTCGTTCCTCGAAGGTGCGGACCGTTCCATCACGATCCCGCCAGGAGCTGTTTGAGGCATCCTCCTGATCGTTGTACACATCGGAAGCCCCATCGGTTCGCCATTTTCGGCCGGGAAGAACCACGAGGATCGGGTTGCCCCATGAATCGTGGAGACACGGAACCGTCTGGCCGTTCTCGATCTCCCCGAGCATCAGATCCTCATTGATCTTGGACATGGTCTTCCGAGAAGCATCGTGTCCCTGGAGACGTGTCCAGACCTGTCGGCCAATGGCTTCGACGTTTTCATGAAGCGTCTTTTCTCTCGCGGCCAGAAGCGCTTCGACATTGTCGCCATTGACCATGTCCGATGGGATGACGATGTCCCATTTCCATGCGGAGGAATCGGACATGCCCTGCAGAAGGTACGGCCAGTTCTGCTGCGTTGTTCCGTAGGAAAGCTGCCGCCCCCTGCTCTCCGCGAACTCGTGCAGGGCTGCAGCCCCGATCTTCATCGCCGAGATGGTCTCGTCAGTCTCACCCTTGCGAAGAACACGGTTGCCGATGGACAACGAGATCGTCGCGAGTATGAGGATGATCACGATGGTGACCGTCAGTTCAATAAGAGTGAAGCCCCGGCCTTGACGATGGTTCATCATTGTGAGACCTCCCGGATGTTGTCCCTGTTCACTTCTTCGGTGGCTGGCGCCTGATACCAGCCCTCGGCACGGCAGTAGCCGCCACGCCCGTCCGCAAACCATTCGCCCTCGAGCACCCGGCCCGGATGGTGGCCAAGCCAGCCCTCGAAGGTCCCCCCGTCGTTTCCTCCACGATCGAGATAGTCGGCACGATGCCAATTGAAGATGCGTCGATCGGGACCTGCGGAGAGGAAGGCGAATTCACCCGCCTGAAGACTCGTCGTGGTGGTCGGATCACCCTTGATCTCACTGCCACCCTCACTGAAGTCCCCCCAACCAACCCCGACACCACCGGGCTGGAAGATGTAGTCGGTCGCCTGGGAGGGCTCGATCTCGAATGGACGCAAGGCGATGAATTCCGACAGGGTCGGTCGGTACTGCCATGACTGGGAAGCACCGTTGATCCCCGCAAGCGGTGTGTGGGTGGTCCTGAATGAACCCGCCGGATTCCCGGGGGGATAGGCTCGCCGGTAGTAGCGGATAGGCGTACCCCAGGCATCCACGATCACCTTTGGGGCATTCCGGTCGTACCCGGCATCGCCGGGGAAGAAGATCTTGGGCGCACCACTGGAAGGATCGATGCTGGCTGAATCCCACTGAGTGGAATCATCCTCGTTCACACCAAGCGAACCGATGATCGACTCGTCCTTCAGCTCAAGGTATGGCCCGAGCACCTTCCCGGTGGAAGCGGGCCGTCTGGTCGCCAGTGGCCCGGGCCCTTCCCCGCTGCAGCCGACCAGACCACCAGTGTCTGGATCGCGAGTGGCCCCCCAGACACCATCGGAACCGGGATTTCGAATACCTGGACGATTGGCCGTGCCGTTTGGATCGCCCCCGAAGCCATCCGCAGCCTGATCGCCGTAGCCGATCAGGTACTCCGCTGGAGAGGTGTAGGAATACCACCCCTGCATTTGGGAAAGGTAGATGGGATATCCATCCCCATCCGCCGTGTCGGTGATCGGCACCGCATCGATGAGACCACGATCGTTATCGAGGATCGGCGGCAGATAGCCGGTGTCTTCACGAAAACGGCTCGTGGCCTGGGACATCGCGGTCATGACGGCACGCGTACTGGCCACGCGGGCTGTTTCACGAACTCCCCCGACCGTGACGACGAGGATGGCCAGCAGGATCGTCATGATGCCGATCGTGACAAGCAATTCCGTCATTGTGAAAGCCGTTCGCCGCAAAGCCATTTGCCCTTTCCTTGTAGAACCTCGCATCAGCTGTTGGCCGTATCTGAAACGTTGGTGATGAGCTTGACCAGTGGAAGGAACAACGCGATCACGATCACGCCGACCGCACCACCGAGACAGACGACAAGCAACGGCTCGAGGAGACTCAACAGGGACTGGACAGCCACGTCGACCTCCTCGTCGTAGTTGTCGGCGATCTTCATGAGCATGACATCCATGTCGCCGGTCTCTTCACCGACATCGATCATGTTGACCACGAGCGAATCGACGACCTTCGCCTCCCGAAGAGGCTCGGCGAACGTCTCGCCCTCGCGAATCGAGTCATGTACGCTCGTCAGCGCCTTCTCGAACACGTAGTTTCCGCAGGTATCGCGAGTGATCTTGATCGCCTCGAGGATCGGGACACCGGCGGACACCAGAGTTCCCAATGTTCGCGTGAACCGTGCCACCGTCGTCTTCTCGACCAGCCCGGCTATGACGGGGATATGGAGAAGCAGCCAGTCGGTCGTCGCACGTCCGATGTTCGTCCTGCGGAAGATCTTGAAGATGAAGAACAGCACGAATGGCGCCGCCACGACATAGATGAATCCAGGTATATCCTCCCCCTTGCCCGCCATCCAGTTACTCATGTTGATGAGGGTCTGGGTGAGGGCTGGAAGCTCCGTGTTGAAGTCGTTGAAGATCTCCTCGAACTTCGGGATGACGAAGATCATGATGCCGGAAACGATGGTGACCGCGATCAGAACGACGACGATCGGATAGATCATGGCGCCCTTGATGCGACGCTTGAGTCGCTCCGCCTTCTCCATGAAGTTGGCCAGACGCTGGAGGATCACATCGAGCACACCACCGATCTCACCGGCGTTCACCATCTTGCTGTAGAGACGATCGAATGCCTTGGGATGCTTGGCCATCGCCTCTGAAAGCGCCGTCCCCGACTCGACATCTTCGACGACGAGCCCCAGGACATCCTTCAGTTTGCCGCCCTTCTGCTGCTGCTCGAGAATCTGCAACGAGCGAAGCAGTGGAAGGCCCGCATCCTGAAGCGTCGACAACTGACGAGTGAACAGCGTCAGGTTCTTCTTCTTGACACCGCCGAGGGACAGCGAAGGCCCTTTCTTCTTCTTCTTGGTTTCGGAGTCATCCTCGGACTTCTTCTTTCCGAAATCGAGGGAGAAGAACGACTTCTTCTTGGGCTTGTCTCCGCCTGCGGGAGCACTCCCCTTCTCCTTGCCCTTCTGCTCTCGGACAGAGGTGGGGAAATGGCCCAGGCCGCGGATCTGCTGGATGGCCTCTTCGGACGAACCGGCATCGATGGCGCCACGCTGTGGCTTGCCCGTCGCATCCAATGCTTCATATTGATAGGTCGGCATGATCTTCTACCCGCTGAATGGGGCTACTCCTCGGCAATCGTTTCTCTGACTACTTCATCAATGGTGGTCCGCCCGTCATAGATCGAGAGCAAACCGGTCTCGCGGAGCGTTCGCATACCGCGACGCCTGCATTCGGCCTTCAGACCGGCTGTCGACATCTGCCCCATGATCATTTCACGAAGGGCGTCATCGAGAACCATGATTTCATACAACGCCAATCGGCCTCGATAGCCTGTGCCGTTGCAGCTCTCGCAACCATCCCCCCTGAAGAAGGTGCGGCCGGATACTTCGCTTGGTCGAAGCTCGAGTTCCATGAGTTCGGCCTCGGACGGCTCGTACTCGACCTTGCATTTGTCGCATATTCGACGAACTAGCCGCTGGGCAACGATGGCCTCGACGGTCGCCGTGATCAGGAAGGTCTCCACGCCCAGGTCGACCATTCGCAGAATGGTCGAGGGGGCGTCATTCGTATGCAGCGTCGAGAACACCAGGTGACCGGTCAATGATGCCTGAATGGCGATCTGGGCCGTCTCGAGATCGCGGATCTCACCGACCAGAATGGTGTCCGGGTCCTGACGAAGGAAGGAACGCAGCAGACGTGCGAAGGTCAGATCCTGATCGGCATTGACCTGACACTGGATCAAGCCATCGATGTCGTATTCAACGGGATCCTCGGCGGTGAGGATCTTGGTATCGGGATCGTTCAATTCAGACAACGCCGCATACAGGGTCGTCGTCTTACCGGAGCCGGTTGGCCCGGTGATGAGAACGACACCATTGGGCTTCTTGATCAGGTCCCGCATGAGCTCGAGGTCGTCATCGCGTAGCCCCACCTTGTCCAGACTCAGCTGGACATTCGAGCGGTCCAGAACACGCATGACGACAGACTCGCCGTACATGGTCGGAAGAACGGAGACACGCAAGTCGATAGGCAGCTGATTGACGGTCAGTTCGATTCGACCATCCTGGGGCAATCGTCTTTCCGCGATGTCGAGATTGGCCATGACCTTGACACGACTGACGATCGGGAGCGCCAGATGCGGAGGCGGCGGAACCATCTCGTACAGAACGCCGTCGATGCGATATCGCATCTTGAACTCGTTCTCGAAAGGCTCGAAGTGGATGTCACTGGCCTTGTCCTTGATCGCTTGCAAAAGCACCAGATTGAGCAGACGAATGACCTTGTTGTCGTCGGCAGCCTGGGCGACCTGCTCGAGATCGACCGAATCACCGCGACCCTCAAGTGCCGCAAGCGATTCGGAATCCTCCAGCTGAGACATCATGTCCAGCATGGATGAACCGGCACCGGCGTAGAGCTTCTCGATGGCCTTATCGATCACATCGGGCTCGGCAACGACCGCGTTGACATTGAATCCCATCAGCAGACGAAGATCATCAACAGCCCTGAAGTTGTCGGGACTCTTCATCGCGATCGTGAGCGTCCGGGAGGATTCATCGAACGAGAGAGGGATGATCTGATAGGTCTTGGCTGTTTCGGATGGAAGATGTTCGACGAGGGCCAGCTCCAGTGTTTCCGGATCGACCTCGACCATCTCCATCCCCGCCTGACCGGCGACGGCACGGAGGATGTCGGCCTCCGTGATGTAGCCGAGATCCTTGAGGATGGCACCGATCTTGGATGACTCGCCCTTTTCCTTGCGAGCTCTCTGGATCGCCAACGCCTCCTGAACCTGATCTCTGGTCAGGACTCCCAACTTCACAAGTACGCGACCGAATCGCCGACCCTTCAGCTCGGAGGCACCGCCCTTTGAACGGCTGCTGCTGCCAGTGGAGCGTCCCTTGACTCTCACTCGTGACTTGCTGCTCGTATCACCCGCCTGGCTCTTTGCCATGGGATCCACTCCAATTTCCCGCCCATGGCAGCCTGCCATGGCGGGCCAGCCTCGGCCAATGCCCGCGTGTCAGGGGACAAGCCGTCGGGCTCAGTTGAATCAATCTCGGATCAGGGCACCAAACCCAGAATCGTTGCTCATTGAAACAGTACCCATACATTCGAATGTAAGTGGGTGTCGAGAGCTGTTTTTCTTGTTAAAAACGGTTATGCCACCCGTTTTATGCAATATATACGGGTGGCTCCCGGGCAGCCTCAGCCGCCCTGAAGCCCCTAGGAAGCCTCTGTCGGATTATCCAATTCAGGCCTTCCAACGGTTTTACCAGCTCTGTGGACACGATTGGTGATCTCGCCTGGATCCCTGGCCTTGTCCACCATTTCCTCGGCTGAAATCAGCCCCTTCTCAAAGAGACCGAAGAGGTTGTCATCAAGCAGCTGCATTCCGAACTTGCGGCCCGTCTGGATGGCCGAATCGATTCGGAAGGTCTTGTTCTCTCGGATGAGGTTGGAAATGGCCGGTGTTACCACCAGGAATTCATAGGAGGCGACCCGACCAGGCTTGTCGTCTCTGGCCAGAAGCACCTGTGAAAGCACCGCCACCAACGAGGAGGAGAGTTGAACACGAACCTGAGCCTGCTGGTTCGTCGGGAAGGCGTCGATGATTCGGTTGATGGTTCCGGCCGCACCGGTGGTATGCAGGGTCCCGAAGACCAGGTGGCCGGTTTCAGCCGCTCGAATCGCTGCCTCGATCGTCTCGAGGTCACGCATTTCACCCACGAGAATCACATCGGGGCCAGATCGAAGAACACGACGCAACGCCTCTGCGAACGTCGGAACATCCGCGCCGACTTCACGCTGGTTGACCACCGACTGCTTGTGCTGGTGGTAGTACTCGATCGGATCCTCGACCGTCACGATATGACGATCATGATTGTTGTTGATGTAGTCGATCATCGTCGCCAGAGAAGTCGTCTTGCCTGAGCCGGTGGGCCCAGTCACGACGAAGAGACCACGAGGACGCCGAATGAGATCCTTGCAGATTGGCGGCAGACCGATCTGGTCGAACGTCAGGAATTCGTTTGGAATCAGACGAAGCACAAGCGCCAGATCACCCCTCTGGCGGAACACCGACACACGAAATCGTGCGGCCTCACCGTAGGCGAAACCGAAGTCGGTCCCGCCCATCTCCTGCAGCTCCTGCTGGTTGCGTTCGGGTGTGATGGACTTCATCAAGGCGACACAGTCGTCCGAATTCAGAACCTTCGTATCGAGATTCCGAAGCTTGCCGTTCAATCGCAGCGTCGGCTTCCTGCCGACGGTCAGGTGGAGGTCGGACGCGTCCTGCTTAACAACGGTATCCAGCAACCTGTCAATCTGAATCGTGGACATGGACCAACCGCTCCTTCATCGCTTTCGCGAGAATCATTCAACATCGATGTTATCACCGACAAGCGTCTCCGCCTGGGCGAACTTGGCAACCTCAGCGGGTGTCGTGACACCCTTCAACACCTTCATCCGACCATCACCAAGCAGATCACGCATGCCGTTACGCAGTGCCGCCTGTCTGATTTCGGAGACCGGTGCTCTCGCGAAGGCCATCTCCCGGATATCGTTTGTCATCATCATGAACTCGAAGATGGCCTGACGACCCTTGTACCCGAGGCCATTGCACTTGGGACAGCCAACCGCCTCCATGATCTTGCCCTCAGCCTGCTCCGGAGTGACGTCGATCAGCTTCAGCATCTTCGGATCGGTGCTCTCCGCCAGCCGCTTGCAATCACAGAGCACTCGAGCCAGTCGCTGGGCCATCACGGCCTGAATGGAACTGGCTGCAAGGTACGGCTTCACGCCCATGTCGATCAGACGCGTGATCGCCGACGGGGCGTCATTCGTATGAAGCGTCGAGAAGACCAGGTGACCGGTCAAGGCAGCCTGAATCGCGATATCCGCGACCTCGCGGTCACGAATCTCACCAATGAGGATGACGTTCGGGGCCTGACGAAGCATGGACTTGAGAATGCTTGGGAAGGTCAGCCCGATCGAATCGTTCACTTGACACTGATTGATGTCCGAGAAGCTGTATTCAATCGGATCCTCCGCCGTGATGATCTTGCGATCGGGCCGGTTGAGCACATCAAGCGCCGAGTAGAGCGTCGTGGTTTTCCCCGATCCGGTCGGACCAGTTACCAGGAAGATGCCGTTGGGACGACGAATGATCTTGTTGAAGATGTCGAGGTGGTCCTGCTCGAAACCAAGCGCCGTCAGACCAATTCTCGCCGAGTCGGGACGAAGAATACGAAGCACCACCGATTCACCGTGATAGGCCGGACAGCAGGAGACACGGAAATCCACCTGTGAATCATCGATGAACATCTTGATACGACCATCCTGCGGGATACGACGCTCGGCGATGTTCACGCCGGCCATCAACTTCATTCTGGCCAGAAGCGCCGCCTGCATCCGCTTGGGCAGATTGTCCCGCACATGACAGACTCCATCGATGCGATATCGAAGCAGCACCCTGTCGGCCATGGGCTCGATGTGGATGTCAGAGGCGCGACCTCGAACCGCCTCCTCGATGATCTTAGTCGTGAGGCGGACGATCGGCGCATCATCCTCGCCAGTACTGATGTCGACAGAGGCATCCACGGACCGATCGACAGTCACATCGATGGATTCGGTGACCAACGACTCGGTCGCCACCGCTTCGCCACCACCCATCTTCTCATCGATGTAGGCCTTGATGGCGCTGCGGGGCGCTATGACTGTGTCCAGCTCGACATTCAATCTGAACCTGAGCAGGTCGAGCAGCTCCAGATCCATGGGATCGTGCACAACGATCTTCATCCGACCATTGTTGATGCCGGCCGGCAGGATCAGATGTTTGCGAACCAGATCAATGGGGGCAGCATCGAGATCGATGGCCTCCATGTGCTCCGGCTCATCCAACGAGACATAGTCCATCCCGAACTGCTCGGCGAGCCCTTCGGCGATCTGGACGTCCGTGCAGAAACCGGCCTCCACAATCGATTCACCAAGACGTCTCCCCGAACCTCGAGCCAGAGACAAGGCCTGCTCCAACTGATCCTTGGTAAGCAGCTCCTGCTTGATGAGGATCTCGCCCAGCTTCAGTCTAACTCGTGTCTTTCGGGCCATTGAGTATCCAGAGGTGGTCTTGAAAGGGTGCGGAAGGGGCGAGGGCTGTGTCGGTCAACCAGATCATGCCCTTGAACAGAGTAGTATGCCGGGGCCGTCGCCCCACCGCAAGAAGAGAAAGGGCGACCCGAGGCAGAGGCACCGGATCATCACCCAAGGCGGACCCGGACCGTTGACCAAGCCGCCACGCGAGCCCTTCCATGGCTTCCCACAATCCCAGAATCATCATCACAGCTGGACCGACTTTCGAACCCATAGACGAGGTCCGTTTCATTGGAAACAGGTCCTCAGGTCGAATGGGCCTCGCTCTGGCTGGTGAATCCGCCAGGAGAGGCTGGGATACAACCCTGCTTCTGGGACCTGGATGCCAGTCACCATCAGGTGGCATGCACGTCCTTCGGTTCCAGACCGCAGCCCAATTGAAACAACTCATGGACGAGCAGTGGCCCAGCCACGACATACTGATCATGGCGGCGGCTGTATCCGACTATGCACCCTCCAAGATCATTCCGGGAAAGCAATCCAGAGACTCCGGCCCCCTAACTCTGGAACTGGAAGCGACCACCGACATTCTGGCTGGAATCACCGCATCGAGCCGGGAAGATCAGACCATGATCGGCTTCGCACTGGAGGAAGCAGGCAACCTTCGGTCCAAGGGCCATGCCAAGCGTGCACAGAAGGGTGTTCACGCCATCGTGGCCAACCCGCTCGACACGATGGACTCTGAGATGGTCGAGGCGATGCTTCTGATGGAACATGACCGCGAAGCCGCCCCTGATCGACCAATGACCAAGATCGAATTCGCTGGATGGCTCCTTGACCAGTTGCCGATGATTGAAGCACTCAAGCAGATCAAGTGATCATACGAGGCCTCATGCGGAGGACCTCACCACCCCAACCCGCCGCTACCATGGAATCCACATGACCATCACCCCCAGTGAAACCGAATCCAGACACGCGAACCGCACCAGTGCGAAGATCTTCTGCGTGGTCTCCAGCCTGTTCATCCTGGCGCTTCTGATTCTGGGATTGAGCGGAAGCCATCACGGCCCGACATCCGATCATGGTGATTCGCCGGTCGTCGAGGAAGTCATCGAGGAGACCGCCCGGGGAGACATCCCCCAACCAGGCGAACTTTACGAACAGACTGCGAAGATCGATTCGGAAACGACCGAACTCACGGAGGAATCCAACAAACTGCCCGACCTCTGGGGACTGGGCATCATCCCCTTCGTCCTTCTGCTGGGCTGCATCGCCGTACTGCCGCTGATCCCGATCACCGAACACTGGTGGCACAGCAACCTGAGTCGGTATCTGGTGGCCATGGCACTTGCCCTGGGCACCCTCGCCTTCTACTGGATAGTCGTCGGGTACCACTCGATCGGACACGTACTCAACCATGCGCTGCTCGAGGAGTACGTCCCGTTCATCATCCTGTTGTTCAGCCTCTACGTCATCAGCGGAGGCATCCACCTCAGTGGTGACGTCCCGGCGTCCCCGAAGGTGAACACCAGCTTTCTGGCCATCGGTTTCCTGATCGCTTCGTTCATCGGAACGACCGGTGCGAGCATGCTTCTGATTCGTCCGCTCCTCAAGACCAACCGGGAACGCAAGTACAAGGTGCACACGGTCGTGATGTTCATCTTCCTGGTGAGCAACATCGGAGGCACCCTGCTTCCCATCGGGGACCCGCCTCTCTTCCTGGGCTATCTCCAGGGCGTCCCCTTCTTCTGGACATTCAACCTCTGGTTCGAATGGATCGTCGCAGGCGTGATACTGCTCGTCGTCTACTACATCTGGGACACCTTCCAGTTCAAGCGTGAAGCCGAGGTCGTACGCATCTTCTCCAGGGCCAACGTCCAGCCACTGAGAATCCAGGGCGGCATCAACTTCCTCTGGCTGCTGGGCGTCATCGCCTGCGTCGCCTTCATCAATCCCGCCAATCCACTCCCCTTCTTCGAATGGGCCCCATTTGAATTCATGCGGGAACTCTGCATGATCCTGCTGGTGGGCATCTCCCTTGTCCTGACATCCAGACGGATACGCGAAGCCAACCAGTTCGACTACCACGCCATCATCGAGGTGGCCGCCATCTTCATCGGGATCTTCATCACCATGCAGGTACCACTGGAGGTTCTCAAGGCCAGTGGCGAGCAGATCACCACGGTCATCAACGAACCATGGCAGTATTTCTGGATCACCGGCGGACTCTCCAGCGTTCTGGACAACGCCCCCACCTATCTGGTGTTCTTCAAACTGGCCGAAACCGGAACCGCCCCACCCGGAACCATGATGCTGATGCTGCTGGGCGGTTCGTCCGTTCCCGTCGATCTGCTCGTGGCCATCAGCCTTGGCGCCGTCTTCATGGGTGCCATGACCTACATCGGCAATGGGCCGAATTTCATGGTCAAGGCGATCGCCGAACAAGCCGGCGTCGAGATGCCCTCCTTCTTCGGCTTCGTCTTCCGATACAGCATTCCGGTCCTCGTACCGGTGTTCGTCCTGATCACGGTGATCTTCCTACTCTAGCCGCCCTCCGCGGTCTATCATGTGCCAATGCAGCTGACGATCAATGGTGAAAGCCAGGAGATGGACGTCGACACCATCGGTCAGGTTCTCGTGGGGCTGGGCCTCGACAAGACCGCCTGCGCCGTCGAATTGAATCGGACGCTCATACCCGCAAGAGAAAGAACCGACCATCGACTCAATGATGGGGACATCCTCGAGATCGTGACGCTCGTGGGTGGTGGATGAGGAGGAGCATGGCATGACGACCGCCGTTGAAACATTCGAAGCAGACACCTTGCAGATCGGCCCATGCACACTCACCAGCCGCTTGATCGCGGGCACCGGCAAGTACCCCGATCATGAAACCATGCAAGCAGCATTGGCGGCTTCAAACTGCAGCGCCGTCACCGTCGCCGTCAGAAGAGAACGCCTTCTCGACGATCAGGGTCGATCACTTCTGGATTTCCTGGATCTCGATCGATACACGATCCTCCCCAACACGGCCGGCTGCTTCAGCGCCGAGGACGCCATTCGCGTCTCGCGACTGGGACGGGATCTGCTTGAACAACTCGACAATCCGGGACAGCACTGGGTCAAGCTTGAAGTACTGGGCGACAAGACCACCCTGTTGCCCGATCCGGTCGGCACACTCGAGGCCTGCCGTGAACTGGTGGCCGACGGCTTCTGCGTGCTCTGCTACACCAGCGACGATCCGATCATGGCAACCAGACTTCGCGACGCGGGCGCCGCCTGCGTCATGCCCGCAGGCAGTCCCATCGGCTCTGGTCGCGGCATCGCGAACCCGTCCGCCATCCACATCATCAGACAACTGCTCAAGGACCCCGAGCATGGTGGCGATCCCGACTATCCGCTGATCGTCGACGCCGGCGTGGGAACGCCCAGCGACATCACACTGGCCATGGAACTGGGCGCCGACGGCGTGCTGCTGAACACCGGCATTGCCCATGCCCAGGATCCAGTGAGGATGGCCCATGCGATGAGAATGGCCTGCCTCTCCGGCTATCACGGATACCGAAGCGGACGAATCCCACGTCGCCTCTACGCCTCGGCATCAAGCCCCTGGGAAGGAACGATCTCCGTCATTCCAGGCGAGTGACCCGGGAGCAGGCGAACTATTCGTCGACCTCTTCACCCAGATGAGGGGACACCTCGTCCACCTTCTGCTGGACGGTCGCCGCATCGGGGCCTTCCAGATTCAGACGGAGGAACGGTTCGGTGTTGCTGGGTCGGACATTGCACCACCACGAACCCATATCGACGGTCACACCATCGAGATCGTCCGTCTTCGCGTCGGGATAGGCCGCGACCAATGCCGCCATGGCCCCTTGCTTGTCCTCGTTCTTGAAGTTGATCTCGCCCGACTGCACATATCGGCGAGCCGGCTGGATTGCCTCACTCATGCTGCCATCAAAGTCAAGGAGGCTCGACACCACGGCCGCGAATGCCATGGCGCCCGAATCGGCGAAGAAGTTGTCCCGGAAGTAGAAATGTCCCGAGAGCTCGCCTCCGAACACAGCGTTGGTATCCCTCGCCTTGCCCTTCATGAACACATGGCCGACCCTCGATCGATGCGGCACGCCACCGTTCTCCTTGATGATCTCGGATACGGAATGGCTCGAACGCAGATCGAAAACGATGCTCGCGCCCGGTTCATCCTCGATGAAACGGGCCGCCAACCAGGCGGTCAGCAGATCGCAGCCAACCGGCGTGCCCTGCTCGTCTACGACCATGCAGCGATCGGCGTCCCCGTCGAAGCAGATCCCCACTTCGGCTTGCTCCTTGACGACTCCGTCACGAACCTGCTGGAGGTTGGCCTCGACCAGCGGATTGGGCTCATGGACGAAGACACCCTTGCCGTTCTCATAGTTGATCTCGATCATCTCGAGGCCAGGCACGTCTCCGAAGACCTTGGGCATGAACGTGCCGGCCATTCCATTGGAGGCGTCGATCACGACCTTCATGGTCCTCGCACCGCTGATCAGATCAGGATGCAGGAACTGATGGACATGAGTCCTGTATTCAGCCCAGAGATCCATGCTCGATTCACCACCGACAGGCTCGCCGGAACCGTCGTCCTCTTCGGCATAGGACTGGATCAATTCGAGGCCGGTCCCCATGCCGATCGGCTTGGCCTGCATTCGACTGAACTTGAAGCCGTTGTACTGGATCGGATTGTGGGAAGCCGTCGTCTGTATGCCGCCGATGGCATCTATGTGGTTCACCGCGAAGTAGATGAACGGCGTATCGACCAGACCGACATCGATCACATCGGCACCGGCCGCCCGCAGTCCGGCCTTCAACGCCTCGACGAGTTCAGGTGAATGGGGACGCATGTCCCTTCCGACCACGACGCGACGGGCCGCCTCACCGGTTCGACCGGCCGCCACCGCCTCGTCCAGCAGCAGTCTGCCGGCACCGAAACCGATTCTGCGAGCAACTGTTTCATTCAACGGGTCCGGAACCGTGGCCCGAACGTCGTACGCCTTGAATACCTTGTTGAGCATGGTCACGAGTCTAACGAATCGGCGGGACTCTCATGCGAGACCTGAGACATCCGAGGCCTCTCCGGAGGCCAGATCACTGATCGGCACCCCCTCAGGAAGCGCAGCCAGAAACTGACGACCATAAGGCTTGCGAAGCACGCGGGAATCGAGAATGGCGACGATCCCCTCGTCGTGACTGGATCGGATCAAGCGACCGACCCCCTGCCTGAAACGAATGAGCGATCGAGGCAAGGCATCATCCATGAAAGGATGACCACCGCCCGCCTTCACGCGTTCCGAACGAGCCTCCACGAGCGGTCGATCGGGAACATCGAATGGAAGCCTGGTGATGATCACGTTGCGAAGCGCATCTCCACGAACATCGACACCATGCCAGAAGCTTGCGGTACCCACCAGTACGCCATCACCAGCCGCCCTGAACTCCTCGAGCAGCTTCGAGGGAGGCCCATCCCGCCCCTGGACCAGAACCGGACCACCCACTCCAGCAAGCTGTTCGCCAATCCGATCCATCAGCTGTTCGATGATCTTGAAACTCGTGCACAGGACGAAGGCTCCTCCACCGGTCATTCTCACCAGTTCCAGAACCCTGTCGGAGAGTCTGGTCAGATAGGAGGCCTCGGATGGCTCCGGCATCGTGCTGTCGACAAACACCTTCATCTGATCGGAGAAGTGAAACGGACTTCCAAGTTGAATGGTCTCCGCATCGGGACAACCCATCCGCCGCGACGCATGATCGAATCCACCCACGGTCCCCGTTGCCAGCGTCGCCGATGTCATGATCACGGAATGTTCTCCCGAATGTAGACATCGCTCCAGCACGGGCCCTACCTCGACGACCATGCAATGCAGACTCGGCTGCGGAGTTCGACGTACACCGCCAGCACGTGGCTGAAAACCTTCAAGCCAGTACACGCAGCCTTCTATCGACTGATCGATCAATGCCGCCGCCGCACGGGCATAGTCATCGGCACGCTGTGCGTAGGCGTTCAGTTCGGCTCGCTGCGACTCCTCATCCAGTCTGCCGCGAAGAAGATTCAAGGAACCGGAAAGTCTCTCGAAGGCAGCCGTGAAAGGATTGTCGATGATTCCGGGACCCGGAATCCGACCACTGCCCCCATCCTGCTCCTGCCACGCCAGCAGATCCGAGAAGAATGATTCGGACACCTGAACCGCCAGTTCAACCGCCGCCCTCGTCTCATGCACCCCGGACCCCTCGGCCTCGACGGTCGCCAGAAAACCCTTGCGTCTCCCCGGCTGCCAGAGCTCTCCGAGCAACTGCTTGACCTGTGATTCCGACAACCGGAGACCGAAGTGCTCCGCCGCGACATCCTCGACGGCATGCGCCTCGTCGAGGATGACATGGTCGTATCCCGGAAGCACGCCGCCGCCACGAAGTCTCAACGCCAGATCGGAGAAGAACATCGCGTGATTGCACACGAGCAGGTTGGCCTCCTCCAGTGAACGGCGGGCCATCTGGTAGAAACAGCTCTCGTAGGTCGGGCACCGCCTGCCAAGACAGTTCCCGGAATCACTCTGTGCGAACTCCCACATCCGCGGATCGGGAAGCATCGGCATTGACCGTCGGGTGCCGTCGGTCGTGGTGGCCGCCCATTCCTGAAGCATGGTCAGCGATCGACCCGAACTGGCATCGCGGACGAGTCGATCGGATCGACTGACCGCCAATTCAAGTCGCCGGCGACTGAGGTAGTTGTTGCGGCCCTTCACCAGAACGGGCTTGAGTGACGACCCGGCCAGGCTGGAGAGAACCGGAATGTCCTTCTCGAACAACTGTTCCTGAAGATTGATCGTATGCGTCGCCACGACGACCCGTTCACCGTGATTCACGATCCGCTCAAGCGCCGGCAGCAGATAGGCGAAGGACTTGCCTACTCCGGTGCCCGCCTCGACGAGCAGTCGCTCACGTCGAGCCATCGCCTGCGAGATCGCCGCCGCCATCCTCGCCTGCTGAGGTCGTTCCTCGAAATCCTCGACCCGCCCTGAAAGGACACCGCCGGCGTTGAGCATGTCGACCGGGCTACCGAACACGGTCGCCTGCTGCATCGTCTTCACCCAGGGGACTTCTCTTGGGTTCACCGGGCCGGCGGGGATAGATTCGAGGGGTACTGCCGCACTTTCGAATCAACACGAGTGTTCCTGTTTCTCCTCGATGCAGGTCGATCACCTCACTTCGCAGTACCGACAAGGCGGCTGCCGACGCCTCGATCTCCTGCTGAGCCCGTGCCCCTTTGATCGCCGCCACGATGCCATCGACCCGAGCGAATGGGACCGTCAGTTCGAGAAGGACCGGCAAAGGACCGACCGCACGGGCAATCACGACATCGAAGGCCCCGCGGTGGGCGCTGCCGTGGGCCGCCGCCTCCTCGGCACGCTGGGACACGACTCTCACGTTTGCAAGCGAAAGTCGATCCACCACCGACTGGAGGAACGCCGCCTTCTTTCCGGTCGCCTCGAGAAGCACGAAACGTGATTCGGGCCTGACGATCGCCAGTGGTATGCCTGGAAGACCTCCTCCACTGCCGACATCGATGACATTGGATGATTCGATCGAAGCCAATGTCGGAAAGAGCGAAAGACTGTCGAGCACATGCCGCGTCCAGGCCTCCACGGGTTCACGTATGGCCGTCAGGTTCATCTGCCGATTGGCTTCGTAGAGCATGGAAAGATAGCCGCACAGTTTCTCCAGATCGCCATCATCGAACGCGAGCCCCATGGCCTCCGCCCCTTCGATGAATGACTTCGGAATGTCGCCTCGTTCGAATCCACTCATGCACTTGATTCCATATCGTCATCGAATTCAAAGGATTGACGCCAGAGCAGCGGCGGACGTCTCAAGGCCACGCTGAAGATGATGCCGATCATGATCCAGGCCACCACCAGACTGGATCCACCATAGCTCACGAACGGAAGTGTCATGCCCGTGATCGGCATGAGACCGATGGTCATTCCGGTATTGATCACCATCTGCGCAACGAGACCGACGGAAAGTCCCACCGCCACGAGACGACCGAACGGATCACACGACATTGCCGCCGTTGCCAATCCACCAAGCAGAAGCAGAATATAGAGACCCCATGTGACCAGACCGCCGAGTACCCCCCAACGGGTACAGATGACGGCGAAGATCATGTCGTTGTGCTCCTCGGGCAGATGGTTCCATCGCAGCAACGCGGACGCGGTATCGGCGTCGGAACCTCCGATCCCACCAGCCCCCACGAGCATCATCGATCTGGCCCCTTGATAGCCGATGTCGTTCTCGAAACGATCATCGCCGCGAAGCTGCGCCCACATGGCCTGGATGCGGTCCTTCTGATGAGGCCTGAGGAACGGCGTCATGGCGGCACCCCCGAGCACACCCAGCAAGACGATCACCACAAGATGCTTGCTGCGGGCGCCCGCGGCGAACAACATCGCGAAGCACATCGGCAGGAAGAGCAGCGACGTGCCAAGATCGGGCTGGAGCAGTATCAACCCCATGGGGACCAGCGCCATCAACAAGGGACGGAGCAGTCCGGTGAAGTACCTGTGGTTCTTCCGGAATCGAAGCCATGAGGCGATCAGCAGAACGACGGCGATCTTCGCCAGTTCCGAAGGCTGCATGTCGATGAATCCCAGATTGATCCATCGCCGGGCGCCGTTCCTTGGACGAACGATCTGATCCGGAATACCGGGCAGCAGAAGGATGATCAGCAGTAGCAGTATCAGAATCATCAGCGGAATACTGATCTTCTGGAGCCAACGAACATGGGGAAACGCCAGAACACCCGCAGCAGACATGCCGACCAGCAGGAGCATCCCCTGCTTGGCCACCAGCTCCGGTCGCGTGGTTCCGATCGCAGCCAGCCCAATGAGGCTCAACAGCACGGCAGCCAATACGCAGAACCATGCCGGATTGATCCACTTCAGACCTCGGCGACGACGTCTTGACTCGCCTCGATGCACCGCTGCGGAATAGACCTTGCCGGACTGAGTCATTGGGCCCCCTCGAGATAGCCCTCGGACTGAAGCGCCTCGATGATCTGGTTCGCGACCGGACCAGCCACTCGACCACCTGAGCCCCCGTACTCGATCAGCACGGCGATCGCGTAGCGTGGCTTGCCGTCGCGTGCGTTGCCGACCAGGCCGACGAACCAGGCATGCTCCAGTCCGGTGGTCCGCTCACGCTGTGCGATGGTTCCATCCCCATCCACATCACGTGCCCATGGCGGCGCCTGCGCCGTGCCGGTCTTCCCCATCACGACCACGCCGGGCACATTGAAGATCGGTTCATAGTCCCCAGTCCCGTACTTGATTCGACTCCCGGTGCCCCATGGCTCACTGACCCCCTCCCGCATGCCCTCGAGAATCGTGTCGACGACCACCGGTGGAATCTCCCGATCGGGAAACTCCGCTCGATTCAATCGACCACGATGACCTCGAACCAGCGTTGGGGGGAATCGCTTGCCACCCCTCGCCAGGGTGGCGTAGGCATCCGCCGCATGGAGCGGCGTCCAGGTAAGACGGCCTTGCCCGATGCTCATCATGACCGATTCGAACGTCGCTTCCCCGCTCTCTCGGAGGGACGCCCTGAATTCCTCGTCGAGGACACTGCCGGACACCAACGTCTCGACCGAATCGACGGATCCCTCCATTCCGCTGGGTATGGACTGGCCGATGCCGAACCAGCTCAACCAGTAGGCCATGCGATCCAGACCCAGTCGCGAGCCGAGCTCGTAGAAGTAGCAGTTGCATGATCGAGCCAACGCTTCACGTGCCTGAATGGGACCATGGGTCGCCATTCCGAACCGAGGCCTGTAGATCCAGCATCTGGCGACATCGTCCCGAGCGGGGAAATGATGTCCTCGACATTCGATGGTGGTCTGTTCGTTCACCAGCGACTCCATCATGGCCGCTGCCAGCACGAGCGGCTTGATGATCGAACCGGGTGGATACGTCGCCGCGACCGCTCGATTCACCCAGGGGGTTCGCTCCGCGATCTCGACTGGCGTCATGTCCGCCGATTGCGATGGCGTCGGGACGGATGCCATCGCCATGATCTCACCGGTAGGGATGTCGAGAACCACCACCGCCGCAGCCAGGGGCGTTCCCAGGGGAAGCTTGTCGTTCGAATGCCAGTCCTGAACGGTGGTCAGACCGGTTCTCGCATCGAGAATGGATTCGACTCTCGCCTGCAGCATGCCGTCGATGCTCAGCAGGACGTCGCTTCCAGGCTGCGGGAGCGTTCGCGTGACTTCGCCGTCCTGCCTCGATGTGAGCACGACCCCACGCTGCCCTCTGAGCTGATCCTCCCACCCACGCTCGATTCCCCGGGAACCTATTCGATCCGATGATCGATAGCCGCCAAGATCCAGTTCGCCGTTCTCATCGATGAATGGACGTCGCTCGAGATCCTCGGCCCAAACGTCGTAACGAATGGAACCCAGAAGCTGATCGCCGACCGATTCCATCCGGAGCTCATCGGGCGATGTGGATCGGATCGATCTGGGCAACAGACTCCGGTCCACAGGGACATCGAGTGTTCCGTTCGGATAGCTTCGATGGCGTGCATAGCGCACGTCCACGAGCTCCGGCCACTTCTCCGCGAACTTCTGGAGCGCAATGGCCTGATGATCTCGAAGATGCGGAACGACGACATGCTTTCCGGTCTGCTCCGCGATCGGCATGGCCTTGAAGTCGTCGGCCTGGCCATAGCGGGCTTCATGTCGCTGCCGCTGCCGCTCCCAGATCACCGCCGCCATGTGCTGTACACGAGCCCGCTCCTCGTCGAGATCCCGCTCCAGTTGATCCGCGGGCGAACGTCTGGCCTGCGCGACCAGCGACCAGAGCTCCTCGAGCACCAACGACCATTCCGGCAACTTCTCCGCAATCAACGCTTCGCGAGCTTCCGGGGAACGTTCGTTCCAGTCCGCCGCTCCAACTTCGGCTCGCGCCCTGCTCATCGCCTTTCGTTCGGCCCAGTTTCCGGTGATGGCATCCCAGGAGACCGCCACTTCGTACCCGGGCTCATCCTGTGCCAGTGGGCGACCATGACGATCGATGATGCTCCCTCGCCAGGTCGGAACCCACTCGCGGATCTGCAATCTGGACTCCGCCTCGTTTCGGTGCGAGGCTCCTTCGATGACCGCCAGTCTGATCAACTGGATCGACATCACCGCACAGGCAGCCAAGCCACACGCCAGCAGGAAGAGAAGGCGTCGCTGAAACATGATGGGTGCACGTCGACGGGTAGTACTCATGCCGTCTCGAGCCTTGAGAGGCCCTTGACTCCTTTCATGGGCGACACGATCAGTCTACGAGGAGCCGGTGGAACATGCGATGAGGAACCACCAATGAAAATCCTTCAGAGCACGGAATCAATGGTCGGCCAACCGGACCAGGAAACGTGCTGGTCACGATGGGCCATCAGGCTCTGGAGATACTCGTCTCGCGGAACCTCGATGGCACCCATTCTGGCCATGTGATCCGAGATGAACTGAACATCGAGGACCGAGACGCCGATCGACCGCAGATGAGCCACCAGCCAGACCAGGGAGACCTTCGAGGCGTCGCTTCCGCCCTTCTCCGGAAGTGAGAACATGGACTCCCCCATGAAAACACCCCCGAGATGAACACCGTAGAGTCCACCAACGAGGACTCCGTCCCGCCAGGCTTCCACACTGTGCGCCAACCCCCGCTCATGCAGCTTTCCATAGAGGTCGATCAGCTGATCGTCGATCCAGGTCTCCTCACGACCGGGTTTCGTGTCGGCACAGGCTCGCATGACCATCTCGAACTCGGTGTTGGTGGTCACTTGAAAGCGCCCGGAACGCACTCTTCTCGCCAGACTCTCCGGAACACGGAGCGCATCCAGAGGAAGAATGCAGCGAGGATCAGGATTGAACCACTCCAGCTCCCCCGTCTCCGGATGGGCCATCGGGAAATACCCTTCCGCATACGCGGCCAACAGGATGCCGGGATCAAGATCTCTCACCCCGGTACGATACGTCGCACACCAACGCCGGGTCGGCAGGATCCTCCACAATGCCCATGCCAATCTCAGTCATTGTCACGACCTACAACCGCCCGGATGCGTTGGCGGCGACCTTGCGAGGTCTGGAGGCCCAGAGATACCGGCCATTCGAAGTGATCATCGCCGACGATGGATCGACTGGCGAGACAGCCGATTTCATCCGTGAAGTCTCCGAGAAGTTCCCAGTCCCGCTGAAGCATGTGTGGCATCCGGATCGCGGATTCAGAGCCGCCGCCATCACGAACCGGGCCATCGCCGCCTCGACTGGGGACTATGTGATTCTCATGGACGGCGACTGCATTCCACGCCCCTGCTTCCTCGACTGGCACAACAGACTGGCTCAACCGGGCTGGATGGTTGGCGGCAACCGCATCCTCCTCGGCGAATCGTTCACTCGGGACATTCTCGAGAACTCGATCCCCGTGCACGCATGGTCCCGGGCCAGTTGGATCAAACCCAGACTCAAGGGATGGACCAATCGTGTCCTGCCATTGCTGATATCACTGCCCGATGGCGGATGGCGGCGACGCCGGCCGCGGGACTGGAAATCACTCAGGACCTTCAGCATGGCCGTCTACCGAAACGATCTCCTCAAGGTCAATGGTCTGGATGAAGCCTTTACGGGATGGGGTTCCCAGGATTCCGACCTCATTATCAGGCTGATGCATGCCGGAGTCAGAATCAAGAGCGGGCGACACTCCTCCCCGGTCCTCCATCTCTGGCATCCCGAGCAACCCCGCGATGGGGCTGAAAAGAACCGTCAGGAGCTGGAGAAGGTCCTCAAGGGCCACCGGATAACGGCTCGAAAGGGCATTTCAGATCAGCCATGATCTTCTTGCCCCCCTCCCCCTGAGAACCTACAATCTCCGCTTCCTCCAATAGAGAGGGCCGTTGGTGAGGCTTGTGAAGACAAGCGGCGCCACATGGGGCATCAGGTCGCGGCTGACAGGTGCTCCCGCCTCTGGAGAGACAGCCGCGGCCGCGCAGGATGTTCAGTCATCCGGTGTCGAGACCGCGAGTTCGCATTGGCCGGCAGCCTGCAAATGGCCCCGCCGGAAACGAGTTCGATGGTCCGACGAGGCAGCTCA
Source organism: Phycisphaerae bacterium (assembly GCA_002716385.1). Taxonomy (GTDB): domain Bacteria; phylum Planctomycetota; class Phycisphaerae; order Phycisphaerales; family SM1A02; genus UBA1668. The sequence continues at coordinate 91,719 of PBAX01000021.1, forward strand.
AGGACCGACAATTAAGCGTGATCTAGTTTGATCATGCCTGTTTTGGCCCGTGGTGTAATCGGTAACACACCTGTTTTTGGTACAGGCATTCCAAGTTCAAGTCTTGGCGGGCCAGTTTCTTTTTCTGCGGGGGCGACCCCTTTCATCGATACGTGTCATGACTACTCATCAGACATCCCGACCAGCAGCCATCATCCTTGCCGCAGGCAAGGGGACGAGGATGGGAAGCGACATGCCGAAGGTCCTTCATCCTGTCTGCGGAAGACCGATGCTGCACTGGGTGATCGATGCCGTCCGCGAAGCCGGGGCCGGACCGATCCTCGTCGTGGTAGGACACGGGGCCGATCTGGTGAAGGCCTCCTTCGAATCCGATCATGACGACATCCGTTTCGTGCTTCAGGAATCACAGCTTGGAACCGGCCATGCCGTGCTCGTCTGCAAGGACGAACTGGGCGATTTCGATGGCGACGCCTTCATCCTGGCCGGAGACGGTCCGCTCATCAGAGCCGAGACCCTGAAGACACTGCTTCAACATCATGCCGCGACGAAGGCGCTAGCGACCCTGGCGACCTCCATACTGGATGATCCCACGGGCTATGGACGAATCGTCCGGAATGATCGCGACCGGTTCAACGCCATCGTCGAGGACCGCAATGCGACAGATGAGCAGAGAAGCATTCGCGAGATCTATCCCAGCTACGCCTGCTTCAACGTTCCAGAACTGATCAGCAGACTTGAAGCCCTCGAACCCGATTCCGTATCGGGCGAGTACTACCTCACTACCGTGCCCGGACAGCTTCAGCAGGAGACCGATCGCGTTGAAATCGTGACGGCCGTTCCCGCGGAGGATGTCCTTTCGATCAATACGCCCGATCAACTGGCGGCCGTCGATTCCGTCCTTCAGAGTCGGATCGACCGTTCCGCGGAGGCTGTGTCATGAACCGCATCGACCATGATCATCTGAAGATTTTCGGCGCACGTTCCGGCAGTGCATTGGCAGGACTGATGGCCGACTATCTGTCGCTGCCACTGGGACAGGCCGAAACGGAACTCTTCCCCGATGGGGAATTGATCGTCCGCGTCGAGGAGGATGTCCGCGGCCGGGACTGCTTCGTCGTCCAGTCCACTTGTCATCCGGTCAACGCCAACATCATGGAGCTGTTGATCTACATCGACTGCCTTCGCCGGGCCTCCGCCCAGCGAATCACAGCGGTCATCCCCTACTTCGGATACGGCCGGCAGGATCGCAAGGATGCCGGACGCACCCCCATCACCGCGAAGCTGGTCGCCAATCTGGTGACGGCGGCCGGTGCCGATCGAGTGCTGTGCATGGACCTCCATGCGGCCCAGATCCAGGGCTTCTTCGACATCCCCGTCGATCACATGTCCGCCATGACCGTCTTCTGCGACTACTTCACGAGCATCCGGGACGAACTGGGCGATCTGGTGATCGTGTCTCCCGATGTCGGAAACGTGAAGGTCGCCAACGCCTACGCGAGTTTCCTCGATGCCGATCTGGCCATCATCGACAAGCGTCGGGAATCGGGAATGAAGGTGGCTTCCCGCAACCTCATCGGCAGCGTGAAGAACCAGACCGTGCTCATGGTCGACGACATGATCTCGACCGCAGGCACCATCTGCGAAGCCGCCAATCTGATCATGAACGAAGGCGCCAATCAGATCATCGCCTCGGCAACCCATCCGGTTCTGGTCGGCATGGCGATGGAACGCCTCAAGGAATCAGCCTTCACCAAGATTGTTGTCACCGACACCATCGATGATGGTGGTCGTCTGGAGCCCATCTACGATCGGCTCGTCAAGCTTTCGGTCGCGCCGCTCATGGGCGAGGCCCTTCATCGAATTCATCACGACATGTCCATCTCTGCGTTGTTCCAACGTTCGACGGGGACCAAGCGATAGATCAAAGACCACGCCGGCAGCTGGCGTGAGGGAGTACATAATGGCAAGCGATACACAAACAATCACAGTCGAGACACGCGAGAAGACGGGCACCCGATATGCCCAGCGTCTTCGTCGCGACGGCCGTCTACCAGCCGTCATATACGGCAAGGGTGCCGCACCCGTCCACGTCAGCGTCGAGGAGACGAGCATCCTCTCGGCACTGCATGGCGGCGCTCACGTCCTTTCGATCTCCGTCGACGGCAAGAGCGAGGACAAGTGCCTCGTCAAGGACCTCCAGTTCGGTTGGCTCGGGGACAACCTGATCCATCTGGACCTCACGCGGGTCGACATGAACGAGATCGTGACGGTCAATGTCCCGGTCACGCTGGTAGGCACCGCCAAGATCGCCTCCGCAGCAGGCGCCGTCATGGAAGTCGTCCGACGAGAGATCGAGGTCACCTGCAAGGTCTCCGACATCCCGTCCGACATCTCCTATGACATCACGGACATGGAAGAGGCCGTCACCATCGGGGACCTCCCCATTCCGGCGAACGTGACACCATCACTGGATCCGGACAAGCACATCTGCCATGTCACCTTCGTCCATCAGGAAGAAGCCGAGGGCGAGGAAACCGAAGCCGCAGGCGACTCCGCAGAGCCGGAAGTCATCACCAAGGCCAAGGAAGAGGAGAGCGACGACGACAGCTGATCGTCGTACAGGCAACCATGAAGCTCATCGTCGGCATCGGCAACCCCGGTCGGGAATACGATCGAACACGACACAACGTCGGGTTCGAGGTACTCGATCGGCTTGCGCGTCGACTGGCTCCTGGCGAGATCGCCCGAGCCCGCTTCAAGGGCGCCGCCGTCGAATCCTCCCTCGGGGACGAGAAGGTGCTCATGCTCAAGCCAACCACCTACGTCAACTGCACCGGGGAAGCGATCGGAGAAGCCGTCCGCTTCTACAAGCTCGCCCCGGCGGAAGACCTTCTGGTCATCGTCGACGACACGGCCCTCCCCTGCGGAACCGTTCGCATGCGACCAAGTGGAGGCAATGGTGGACACAACGGGCTCAGCAACATCTCCCAGCATCTGGGGGGCGACGGCTGGGCGAGACTGCGTATCGGGATCGATCCCCCGGGACAGATCCCATTGAAGAACTACGTGCTCGGGCGGTTCACGCCCGATCAGGAAGCGGCGCTCCAACCCGCCTTGGAGCAGGCCGTCGGCGCAACTGAATGCTGGCTTTCAGAGGGCATCACGACCGCCATGAATCAATTCAACAGTACCGACTGAAAACAGGGCATCCAAGCAAAGCCCATCAAGGAATCTACGAATGACTACCACACTCACAAACAACTACGAAGGATTGTTCCTGCTGCCACAATCGGCAGGATCAGATCTGGGCGGCGCCACCGATCTCGTCAAGGGACTGCTTGACAAGGTTGGCGCGGAAATCATCTCCTTCAAGAAATGGGATGAACGCCGACTCGCCTACGAGATCAAGGGCAACAAGCGAGGACTCTACTTCCTCTGCTACTTCAAGCTTGCCGGCAGCGAGGTCTCCTCGCTGGAGCGTCAGTGCCTGCTTTCAGAAAGCATGCTCCGTCACATGATCACCCGTGCTGACCACCTGACCATGGAGCAGATGCAGGCAGCCGATGCCCAGCAGGAACTCGCGGACGAGATCAAGCTCCGTGCCGAGCAGTCCGAGGAACGCGCCAGCGCCGCCACATCGATCATCGATCGCGAACAGGCAGCCAAGGCCACAGCTGAGGCCGAGACCGATGCCCCAGCCGAAGAAACCCCTGCTGAAGAGGCTGAAACCGCCCCTGCTGAAGCGTCAACCACGGATGAATCGGCCTGATTGCACCATTCCTCCTGAATCCCCCGTGCACAAGGGGCTGAAGGGGTAGCATGATCGAGATACGGATGTTCAACGTGCCATCGAGGGCACACTACAAGAGAGGCGACAGGAGGGATCCATGCCGAACTACAACAAGGTCATGCTGATGGGAAACCTGACTCGTGATGTCGAGCTCAAGCACACCGCGGGCAACACCGCGGTCGCCAATCTCGGCCTGGCGGTGAACCGCCGCTATCGAGTCAATGACGAGTCAAGAGAGGAAACCACCTTTGTCGATTGCGAAGCCTGGGGCCGGACCGCGGAGAACATCAGCAAGTTCTTCAGCAAGGGCCGACCGATCTTCGTCGAAGGTCGACTGAAGCTGGACGAATGGCAGGACCGCGACGGCAACAAGCGATCCAAACTGAGAGTCGTGATCGAGAACTTTGAATTCGTAGACAGCAATGGACGCGGCGGAGGCCAGGGTAGCAACACGCAATCCAGGACCCCCGTACCCGCTGACGACATCCCCTTCTAGTCGGCACCGCTCATCGTGAGCAGCCGGCGGCACTGGGGTCGACCACGTTCCGGTCGACTCCTAACTTGAACCGAAAGGACAGTGACCAGAATGGCACGGAACATTGAACTCCTCCTGCAGGAAAACGTTGAGAACCTCGGCATCGTCGGCGACGTCGTCAAGGTCAAGCCGGGATTCGCCAGAAACTATCTTCTGCCGATGGGCGTGGCCGTCGTACCCACGCCACAGCGAATCGCCGATCTCGAAGCCCAGCGAGCCGCCGCCATGGCCAATCTCGAGGCCCAGAAGGATCGCCGCAAGATGATTCTCGAGAAGCTCGAGGGCATCGCCCTGACCATGACCCGCTCATGCAACGATCAAGGCGTCCTCTACGGCTCGGTCAGCCAGCGTGACATCGCCGATGGACTCCAGGAGATCGCCACGGAGATGGGCGACACGATGGACCCACGCCATGTCCGAATGGCCACCGCGATCCGCCACATCGGAACCTACGAAATCCCGATCCAGTTCGATCAGGAACTCCGCACCGAGATCCAGCTCATCGTCGAACCCGATCAGGCGCTCGAAGAGCGTGAAGAGATGGAATTCGATGATGAAGGCGAACTGATCGAGAAGCCGGCACCAGCCGCCAAGGAGGAAGAGGCAAAGCCTGCTGATTCCGAAGCTGGCCAGGAAAACGCCTCCGCCTGAGACGTCGGCGACAAGACCATTTGAAACGAGCCCCTCCGGGGGCTCGTTTTATTTGTTCCGATAGCTACCATTGCGCATTGAACGAGGAGCATCATCTTGTCCGCCCCACTCTTCATACCAGATGACTTCCAGATCCCCGAAGGATTGACCACCGATCGACTTCGACTTCGTCCGTTGACCATCCATGATCTCGAAGCCGATTACGAGGCCGTGATGTCCAGCATCGACCATCTGCGTCGAAGCCGGCCCTTCGGCCCGGATCACGAATGGCCTACTTCCGACCTTTCACGGGATCAGAACCTCATCGATCTGGGATGGCATCAGAAGGAGTTCCAGAACAGGACATCCTTCGCATACACCGTGATGGATCCGGATGATCGGATCTGTCTGGGATGCGTCTACATCTATCCATCCGACAGGCCGTCGCATGATGCCATTGTGATTCTCTGGGTCCGGGGCTCCGAAGTGGAGAGCGGACTTGACGAGCACCTGCTGGAGACGGTCCGAGACTGGATCGACGAGGAATGGCCATTCAAGCACCCCGGCTATCCCGGGCGGACAGTCTCCTGGGAAGCATGGAGGAACCTGCCCACGTGACGGCACTTTCGACACCCTGGAGACACCTCCCTCGAAAACGAACAAGGGCCCTTTGGGGCCCTTGCTCGAAAGCGATGGTGGTCAGGAGAGCTGTCCGTGTTGGCCGCTAACCGGCCTGACGATCGGAGTTGAGCTCGTTTGGTCGCGTGACGTATTCGTCCTCGAGATATCTGGCGATGTAGTCCAGGATGCTCTCGGCATGTGGAATGCGGGGGTTGTTCGTGGATCCGGACGGCTCGAAACGCATGCCCTTGAAGCGGCGAACCGCATCCTGGACGGGCATCCCATACTGGAGGCTGATCGAGAAGCTCCGACAGAAGCCCTGAATCAAACCGGACAGCGTCGAACCCTCCTTGCTCATCTTGATGAAGATCTCACCGGGACGGCCGTCATCGAAGAGGCCGATGGTGAGGTAGCCCTCGTAACCGGTTATCGAGAATTTATGGGTGACGGACTCCCTGGTGTTGGGGAGAACATGACGGTTCCGCTCAGTCAGAATCGGGGGCGCTTCCATCCGTGGGTACTTTTCCAATGGGGAGTGGCGGTCACCAGGAACCATCCTTGGTTCCTGCTGAATCATGAGATCGGCCCAGTGGGCGTTCACTCTCCAAAATCAGCCCATCAGGCCGAACCGCAGTTGGAGGAGGGCCAGCACAACAGCCACAAGCAGGCAGAGGCCCATTGTCCGCCGCCAGCTCGATGGCACCGAGCCCGCCAGAAACCAGAAGAGCACGCTGAGCACAATGACCAGCCCCGGAACCATGAGCCCCTCCGTGGACCTGAGCGTCGGCACGACCGGCGGGAGGCCCGGCAGATCATTGCCACGGATCAACATGGCCAGACGATCCTGCCCCAGCAGCCCCAATCCAAGACACGGCAGCAGGACAGCGAACCACCCCGCCCCCTCGAAGACGACCTCAGGTCCACGACTGGCCATCAGGATGTAGAGCATCATCAGGACTTCCAGGATCAACAAAGCCAGAACAAGAGGCATCCAGTCGATCGGAGCCAGCCTCGTGCAGAAGGCCAGAAGCAGACTGCCGGCCAACGCCAGTGTCAGCGACAAGGGCTGTTCCCTCCTCGCTGCCGCGTTTGCAGGGGCAGAAGCACCACGTGATCTGAGACTGGTCAGCCAGATCAGCACCATGCCGATCGTGCAGGCGATGAGCCCGACCGTGTGCGACACCCGCCCTGCGGTCGCCATCATGATCAGCAGCAGCCCTCCCACAGACATGATCACACCGCCTGATGGCCATCCCCCCCCGCAGGCCCGGGGGCTTCTCACCAGAAGCCACCCCGTGATCAACCCGAAGACCATCGGCCCACTGCCCACGACCAGAGCACCCGGTGCACCAAGGACGCCCTCCCGATCCCATAGCAACCCCAGAAAGCCTGCCGACGCCAGAAGTGGAAGGACAATCCCAGAGATCGCGATGTCGGAAGCCTGAGCATCCCGTTGCGTTTCCAGATACTGCCGCCAAGTCGCCAGAATCAGGAGCACCAGAGGCGGTATCAGGAGTAGCGAACACCAGGCGATCATTGCCGGAGTGTAGCCGCCTCGATTCGGGAGACAACAGGCCCCAAAAAGAACAAGACCGTGGCTGATGCCACGGTCTTGTCAGGAAACAAGAAAAGAGGCGTGATCAGTTGCGACGACGCCGACGACCAGCGATGCCAGCCAAGCCCAGAAGTGCAAGAGCACCTGGTGCTGGAATACTTGGGAACGAGATCTGCACATCAGAATTGGAGGTGAACACATCGATGTTGATGTCGTCAACCCAACCTGATGGATCTTCATTGTCGCCGTAGGCGTAGAGACGAGCTTCGATGACGAGCCCCGTGTGATCGCCACCGCTGTCGGTTCCACCACTGAAGGTCCATTCATGCGAGAGCATGGTCCACTCGCTCGCGGATGTGCTGTAGGAATTGGATCCACCAGCGGAACCACCGTATGAGGTGATGTCCGAAGTCGTGTAGTGAGCCCAAAGACGGACCTTGCCGGTGAGATCACCATCACCAAGACCCATCATGGACACGTTGATGGTATCTCCATCATTGAGACCAGTGATCCATCCGAGATATCCCTGCGGGGTACCGCCCAGTGGACTTTCTGTGAGCTTCAGTGCGCGATCGGAACCAGAGTCCCCGAATGGATCAACGACGTTTGCGAACGCAATGTTGTCGCCATAGGAACCCATGACGGTGCCGCCATCATCCCAACCGAATGATCCGCTGACACTGACGCCTGCGGAAGCAGCGGATGCAGCACCAAGAAGTGTGGCTGCCGTAACCAATGCAAATGTTTTCATGATTCTCTTCTCCCTCTCATCCCTTGGTAGGGATAACTCTTTTCTCTTTCCTGTGGGGCGAAGCCGAGTGGCTAAAGGCCCCCATAAGCACTCTTTCCGAGAGCCATAGTATGGCAACGGGCCGGTAATGCAATGGTCTAATGAACTATATGTAGTGTAGATTTGGTTCAGAAGCCCCAGTCACGGGGATATGAGAACAGCCCGCTTTTCAGGCCAAAAAACCGGGTTTCAACACCGCCCCTGTTCACATTGCACCCAAACACCTGACTAGGGTCTTTCTCAGATCCGCCAGCCCCTTTTTCGCCAGCATCTTCGGGGAAGGCCTCCAGTAGATCTCGCAGACACCGTTCTGATCGGGCTGCCCCACCAGCCTCATCGTCCCTGAGAGCCGCTTGAAGGCGTTTTCCAGCGCCTGTGTGTTCGCCGTCCGGAAGACGACATCCTGATCCCTGAGTGAGATGGATTTGATCCGGGCCCTTGCTGCCAGAATTCGAATCTGAGCCAGGGACCAGAGACGCTGAGCCGGGTCCGGCAGCTGCCCATAGGCACTGGCCAGAATGGCCTCGACGTCATCCAGATCCGCCTGACTGCTGGCACGAGCGACCCTTCGGTACAGATCCATTCTTCGGGACTCGCTGGGCACGAAGGCTCTGGGGAGATAGCCGCGAATCCCCAGATCGATGGTGGTCTGGTCGACCTCGACATGGATCTCCTCCTTGAGCTCCTTGACTGCACGCTCGAGCAACTGGCAGTACATGTCGTAGCCCACCGCGGCGATATGCCCGGACTGTTCCGCACCCAGCAGATTGCCCGTCCCACGTATCTCAAGATCCTGCATCGCGATCCTGAAGCCGGCCCCGAGCATGGAGAAGCTCTCGATGGCACGAAGGCGTTTTCTGGCATCCTGATTGACGGTCCGATTCATGGGAAGCAGCAGATAGCAGTAGGCTCGATGCTTGAAACGACCGACCCGTCCACGAAGCTGATGCAGATCGGAAAGACCGAAACGATCCGCCTCGTTAATGATGATGGTGTTGGCGTTGGGGATATCGATTCCGGATTCGATGATGGTGGTCGAGACCAGGATGTCCGCCTCGTGCCTCATGAAGGCGAGCATCACCTTCTCCAGTTCTCTCGGCGACATCTGGCCATGGCCCGTGACGATCCGGGCATCGGGTACCAGCTTCTGGATCTCATCCGCCACATCCTGCAGATCGCTCACGCGATTGTGGACCACGAAGGCCTGACCTTCACGGGCCAGCTCGCGACGTAGGGCATCACCGATACGACGTGCATCCCATGAAATGACCTCGGTCACCACGGCGCGACGATCCTGGGGAGCCGTCGTCAGCGAGGAGATGTCACGCAGACCGAGTATGGACATGTGGAGCGTTCTGGGAATCGGTGTCGCCGTCATCGTCAGCACATCGACGCTGGCCCGGAGACTCACAAGCCGCTGCTTGTGCTCGACACCGAACCGCTGTTCCTCATCGATCACGACCAGTCCGAGATCCTTGAAATAGACGTCCTTGCTCAACAGTCGATGCGTGCCGATGACGACGTCGACCTGCCCAGCCGCCAAGGCCTCGAGGATCTCCTGCTGCTGCGAGCGGCTTCGGAAACGACTCAACGACTCGACGGCGATTGGATACCCCGCGAATCGAGAAGCGAAGGTACGGCCATGCTGCTCGGCCAGAACCGTCGTCGGGACGAGCACCGCCACCTGACGACCTTCCTGCACCATCTTGAAGGCCGCTCGGATCGCGACTTCCGTCTTGCCGAATCCGACATCGCCACAGACCAGTCGATCCATCGGCCTTGAGATCTCCAGATCGGTCTTGACCGCCTGGATGGCGGCAACCTGATCCGCCGTCTCCTCGAACGGGAAGGCGGCTTCGAACTCCTGTTGCCATTGGCCGTCCGGACCACAGGCCATGCCCTTGCGACCGGCCCGGATCGCCTGCAACTTGAGCATGCGGCTCGCCAGATCGCGAACCGAATCGCCCGCCTGCTGCTTCTGTCGCTGCCATCGCTTGCCGCCGAGGATCGATCGATCGGGCACGCCGTGGAAACCACCGACGTATCTCTGGACCAGTTCGATCTCGCTCACGGGAACATGCAGCCTCGCATTCTTCGCGAACTCGAGCGTGAGGAACTCCTCCTGCTCAAGCTCATCATCACTGCGCCCCATCATCTGAAGCCCGAGGAATGAGGCGATTCCATGATCCCTGTGCACGGCGAAGTCGCCCGCCTTGAGATCCACGAAGGCATCGACGGCCCGGACACCGTCCTTTCGATGGACTCGACGTCTCACCTGATACCGATGAATCAACTCGTGATAGGAGACCCACGAATCCGCTTCCCATCTGAAACCTCGATGAAGGTAGCCCGCAACACGTCCGATGCGTTCTCTCACAACCACATCCGGAACATACTCATGGAGAAGCTCCTCGAACCGACGACGATCCCCTTCGTTGCTCAGCCAAACGGTCACATTGGAATCCGCCGCCAGTTCGCCCAGTTCGACGAAGGCTTCGCTGGCCTGATCGGAGAATTCCATGACGGGACTCACCGGTAGTTCAAGAAGATCCCCGTCAGTCACCGTGGCGGCGGACTCGATCGACACCACGCCCCCGCACAGCTCGATCATCTGCCGCTGCAGCAGATCCAATCCGATGACGCCCGAATCATCGCTCACTCTCTCCAGATAGCTGCGAGCCTGCTCGCCGATCTCGATCCAGTCATCCAGCAACACGGTCCAGGAGGCATCGAGCATCGACACGAGGGAATCCATGCCGAGATCCGGTTCACCGGAGAGCAGGTTGTACTGTTCCCCGGCGGCCACCAGATCAAGCCGATCAAGACGACGATCGGAACCCATGGTGGAAAGATCGATCTCATGGATCGATTCGATATCGTCACCAAAGTAGTCCAGACGCGCCGGTCCACCAGCCGCGGGATAGACATCGAGAATGTCTCCACGAACAGCAAACTCCCCTGGCGAGTTGATCGCCTGAACTCGCGAATAGCCGGCGTCGGCCATCCATGAGACGAGATCCTCCAGTGCGTCCCCTCCGCCCGAACGAACGACCCGGTGAACTCGATCCAGACCCTCTCCGGGCGGAACGACCTGCATGATGGCCGTGATGGGCGCGACAAGTACATCCGGGAACGTTCGGTCCCGAATCGCCTGAAGCATGGTCAGCCTGTCGGACAGAAGATCGAGACGTATGTTCGATTCGCCGGGCACCAGCTCCATGGCTGGAAACCGTTCGGCCCGCACACCCAGATCAAGCAGTTCATCGACGGCTTCATCGGCCTCGTCCAGATGAGCGCGCACCAACAGCACCGGAGCCGCCAATCCATCAGCCCCGGCAGTGCCGGCGAGCATTCCAGCTAGAGCGACGCTGCTGGAGCCTGAACGCCCCTGAGCGCGCAGCCACCCCCCACTCGTGAGACGATCCTGGAGTCGCTTCACGGCAGAATGGCTCGCCATCTCGGCAAGCCGATCAGGATTCCGGCCCGTCGTGCCCATTCAATCTTCGTTCTTGAACTCGCCAGGCGATGATGAAGCAGTCACTGAAACGAGTGGCTGCAGGTTGCTGATGGTACGCGGACCAATCCCCTGAATGTGCCGCAGATCCTCGATCCCCTCGAGGATTCCACCCTCAATCCGCCATGCGATGATGCGATTGGCCAGAACAGGACCGATTCCCGGGAGCAACTGGAGCTCTGACGACGTCGCGGTTGCAAGATCGAGTTTCCACCCCGTGACGATCGACGAGGGACCATCCGGAACGGGAACATGGTTCAGACCAGTCAGCAGGACAAGAACAGAGATCAGCAACAGGAAAAGGCCGGCCATGCACCGGCGACCTCGATCACTCATTGACAGCGGCATCTTCATTTCTGCGGCGTTGGCCCAGAGGCCTGGATAGATACTTCTTCAACGCAACCCAGCTCTTCAATGCTGGCTTGGGCTTTCCGTCCAGGGAAAGCAACCCGGCCCCGGATGGAACCGTCATCTGATTGTCGTAGAGATCGCTGCATATGGCGGCCTCGACGAATGGTTTTGAAAGAAGAAGCATCAACGCCTGACTTACCCATCGCGCCTGTCTCTCGGAGGACCATGGCGTATGCCACCAGCCAGCGGTGTTGTCGATGACGGAATCCGGAACACCCAGACTTGAGATGACGATCTTGGGTTCCAGATGAAGGAAACGATCGACCAGCTTGCTCAACTCCATCAGGTCACGCGATGGCATGGCGTTGTGCGCATCCCCGAAGAGGACCTGTAGGCCGACGGCATCGAGCCGGATGCCTTCCTGCAACAACTGCTCGATGAAGCTGATGGGCGCGACCGAGTCACGTTCAGTCGACAGATATTCACCCCAGAGATGGTTCAACTCGACCATGACGCGGCGAGATCGCCGCCCCTGACGAACAACAAGCGCCAATGTCCGGACCAAATCGATCATCTCCTTGAGAGAGAACTGGTAGTCGAGATTCGACTGGACTCCCGACAGAATGCTGTACATCCCAATGTTGTCCCCATAACGCTGGACGACATTCTGGACATAGTCGTAGGCTCGGTCGCAGATCTCGCCGAAATCGCGCTTTTTAGGCTCCATCCAGACCGGCATCCTGCCAGGATTGAAATTGACCAAGGGACCAGCGATCACCATGCATTTGGATTCGATGGCCCATTCAACCCATCGATCGAACTTCGCCCAGTCGTAGACACCTTCCCTCGGGCAGACGACGCCCCATTCCATGGGAATGCGGATCAACTCGAAGTTCAATTTGTCCTTGAGGAAACCCTGGAGAACGGGCCCCGCCTGCTGTGGCCAGACGGCGGTGCCGAAGGTCGCTCTGCTGGCGGGACGTTCCTTGTAGCGACGGTGGATCAGGACCTCGGCATGAGCCAGAGCCAGATGTTCAGAGGCTTTCAATGCCAGTTCCAGCGCCTTGTGACCGTGGGCATCTGCCTCCGCCGGATCTGGGGTCACCATGGCCCGGGTGAAGATCTGCCGCGCTGACTGGACCATGGCCATCGCAGGATGCTCCTGACTGAGGTGCATCTGCCAGACTTCGGCCTGAGCGAGGAAGATGGCGATTCGATGACGAGCCAGCTCGACGCTCAGGATGTATGGCTTCTCCCGATGCGGGAGCAGACAGGTCTGCAATGACAATCGACCGCTTTCCCCCGCGTTGTACTGGAGCAGCAGTGCCGTTGGCCGGACACCTCGACGATTGCATCGAATCAGACCATCCTTGAATTCGATCTCACCTGGCACGACCAGATCGTCCCGATCGAGCAACCGTGCATGGTTCAGCGACCATTCGGTTGCGGGGGCCGAATCTTTGAAAACCGCGAACTCGAGCATGGTGAGGTGAGGACCTTTTCAAGAGAAGCCCCTGGCTGATGTGCCAGAAGGACAGGGTGGCATCATAGCCGAGCCAGCAGCCGAACCCGATCCTGCTACACTTTATCGGCATAGGGATAGGACTATTACCAAGCACCAACCATCGGAGGGAGCCGATGATGACAATGACCTCATCGAATGCTGTTTACAACACCGATCTGCCACTTCCCGGACGTCGCCAAGGCAAGGTCCGGGACATCTATGAAGTCCCCGGGAAGGCAGGCAGCCCACCTTCTCTTCTGATCGTGGCAAGCGATCGAATCAGCGCATTCGACGTGGTGCTCCCCAATCCCATCCCTGGAAAAGGCAGAGCCTTGACCCACATCAGCACCGAATGGTTCAACTGGGTGCGTGAGCAGAACATCATCGCCGACCACCTCCTCTCGACGAAACCAGAGGATGTGGGGGGACTCGATGAGAGCCATTGGCCAAGTGTCGAAGGTCGAATGATGCTCGGTCGCGCTGCACAGGTGGTCCCGATCGAGTGCGTCGTCAGAGGCTATCTCGCCGGCAGTGGTTGGAAGGAGTATCAGCAGGACGGAACAGTCTGCGGCATCAAGCTTCCGGAAGGCATGAAGCAGTGCGAACAGCTTCCAGAGCCGATCTTCACACCGTCAACCAAGGCGACCGAAGGCCATGACGAGAACATCGACTTCCAGCAGGCCTGCGAAATCGCCGGCAGTAGCGTCATGACCAAGCTGCGTGACATCTCACTTGAGCTCTATACAAAGGCTGCCGAATTCGCCCGACCGCGAGGACTCATCCTGGCGGACACCAAGTTCGAATTCGGATTCGCCCTGGACGCGAGTGGACAACCAACCGACGAACTGCTTCTTATCGATGAAGTCCTGACCCCCGATTCAAGCCGCTATTGGCCCGCCGAGAAGTACGAGGCCGGACGCGATCAGGAGTCGTTCGACAAGCAGTACGTCCGCAACTGGCTGCAGGCCATCTGCGATCGTGGCGAATGGGACAAGACACCTCCCGGCCCGGCATTGCCGGAAGACGTGATCCACAACTCTCTGGATCGCTATGACGAGGCCAGACAACGACTCTTCGGTTGATTCCGACTTCAACCCGATCGATCGGCGGCATCAACGGTGTTTCGCAGAAGCATCGCGACCGTGACCGGTCCTACTCCACCGGGGACAGGCGTGATCCAACCGGCGATTGGCGAGACCTGCTCGAAATCGACGTCACCAACCGTGTAGCGACGGCCGGTCTCCTCGTCGGTGACACGGGTGATCCCGACATCGATGATGACCGCGCCGGGCCTGACCATGTCGGCTGTCACCAGACCAGGCTTGCCGACGGCGGAGACGAGCACATCCGCATCGCGGCACAGCGACTTGATGTCCGGCGTGTGGATATTGGTGGAGATGACGGTCGCTTCCGCCCGCATGAGCAGAACCGCAACAGGCTTCCCAACGATGTTGCTGGCACCGATGCAGACGACCTTCTTGCCGGGCAGCTCGATACCGGTAGATTCGATCAGCGTCATCGTCGCCAACGCGGTGCATGGCACCAGACTGCGACGGCCGTAGAGCACGTTGCCGATGTTCGCGGGATTCACGCCCTCGACGTCCTTCGCATCCAGAATTCTCGACTGGACCTGTTCGGTCTTGATTCCTTCGGGCAACGGCATGTGCAGCATGATGGCCGTCACCTCGGGCGCCGCATTGAGTCCGTCTATGTAGTTCTCGAGATCGGCCTGACTGATGTCCCCCGACAATTCATGCAGCCGGTACTCGATGCCGACTTCATCGCACATGCGGGCCTGATTGGCGGCATAGACGCCGGCGGATTGATCGGCGCCGACCATTATGGCATCGAGTCGAACGGGCGAACCTGCCGCCTTCAATGCCGAGGTTCGCTCGAGCAGCGAGCCCCTGACCTGACTGGCGATGGCTCTTCCATCGATGATTCGACCTGTCTCGGAGACGTTCATTCCAGCAGGATACCCCTGTCCTTGGCTGGCTGCCGTACACTGTCCAGATGAGCACAGATACCCAGCTTGTCGTCATCAGCATCGGAAACACCCGAACCCACATTGCCTCCGTGGAAGGCGGGACTTGTGGCGCCCCCTCCTGCTTTTCCAATGATGATCTGGCTGGAGCCGTCGAGCGGGTCGTCGAACTCTGGAAACCGATGAGCGAGACCGGAAACGGATCGATCCTGATGGCCGATGTGAATGAACCCGCGGCCCTGCGACTGTCCTCCGCGATCAATGGCCAGCTTTCCGAGGACATCTATCGGATCGGCCACGACGTGCCGATTCCGATGATGGTCAGCCTCGACCCCGAGACCATCACGGGTACGGATCGATTGCTCAATGCACTGGCTGCCTGGGAATCGGTCCAGCAGGCCTGCATCATCGTCGATGCCGGGACGGCGGTGACGGTGGACTTCATCGATGGCGAGGGCACGTTCCATGGCGGCGCCATCGCACCGGGCGCCAACATGCAACTGAAGGCGATGCACGAGTTCACCGATGCGTTGCCCGACATGGAATTCCATAAACCCGAGACCGGCGCCTTCGGGAAATCGACCGGCGATGCCATGCTCATGGGCGTATCGGCCGGCATCCGCGGACTCGTCTGGAAGCTCGTCGAACAGTATGCGGACGAATACGGCGCCTATCCCATGGTCATAGCGACTGGCGGGGATGCCGAAGCGCTCTTTGGTGACGATGAGCTCATCGACCGGATCGTGGGGAACCTCACACTCATCGGGATCGCCGCCTGTGCTCGCCACGCACTCGCCGGTGACTCCAGTGACCCCACCGAAGACAGTTCAGCCGGCTGAACCGATGACCTCGAGCTCCTGTCGCGTTGCCCTCATGACTGCTCCGGAAACGGGCGCGGTCTCCATCATCCAGCTCTCGGGCGACATCAGACCCGTCCTGAAATGCATCACTGGCCACGACACATGGCCGGTCGGCACGCTGCGACTCTCGAACCTTGCCGACATAGACGAGGGACTCGTCTCCATTCCGACCGAACACTGCGCCCAGCTGATGCCCCATGGTGGACTGCGCATTCGCCAACGACTGCTGACCGCCCTCGAGAAGGCGGGTGCAGTCCATGATCCTGATCTGTCGCCGGAAGTCTTGTTTCCAGAAGCACGCAACGCCATCGAGGCCGCTGCACTGAAACTGATCTCGACGGCCGCCAGCCCCCTCGCGATCGACCTGCTCCTGCAGCAGCCCGAACGCTGGGGTGATTGCGACTCCTGGACAGCGGAGGACGACGCCAGATCGCGAAGGCTCAATCGACTTCTCACACCTCCCGGCATCGTGATGATCGGGCCGCCCAACATCGGCAAGAGTTCCCTTCTGAACATGCTTACAGGTCGTGATGTGGCGATCGCCATGGATGAACCCGGAACGACTCGTGACTACGTCTCGGCCTTGATCGAACTGGGCGGAATCGTGGTCCGCTGGCACGACACACCTGGTCAGCGAACAAGCGATGACATCATCGAGATGGATGCCCTGAGTCGAACCGAACAACTCATCGAGACGGCCGACATGCTCATCCTGGCACGAGACGCCACGTCCGCCTGGATCGAGACTGACCGCGAACCGGATCTTCGACTTTCACTCAGGAGCGATCTCGGGCTGTGCCGTGATGCGGATGTGTGCGTTTCCGCGCATACGGGGGAAGGACTTATCGAACTGGTCGAGTGCGTGCGTGAACATCTCGTGCCCGCGAGCGATCTGGGCTCGACTCGCCCGTGGCGATTCCCAGGTCTCGAACATCAGACACCCAACATCGACTGATCGATTCGAAAATAGGGTCGACGATCCCCAGCGAGAGGTTTTCCCAGTATTCGGAGCGGATACCGTTGATCTGAGCCGCATGCGGCTGTCTACTAAATGAAGGCAACAGCCGACGGGGAGAAGGAAAACCGTGCTGCGATCGATTGCGTCAACCATCCTGATGAGCACCCTGCTTCTGACAGGCATTGCAACAGCGGACGAATTCGGCGCCTGCTGCCTCCCGGATGGCAGCTGCACCGATCTGCCCGACGATCTGCCCGTCGATGGAGAAGCGCTCTGCGATATTCTTCAAGGCACCTGGCTTGGCACGGGCACCAGCTGCAAGACCTCCGCCTGTCTCGATGGCGCCTGCTGCTTCATGGAGGTCGAATGCGAACCTCTCCTGAGTCAAGAGGATTGTGAATCAGCAGGCGGCGTGTTCCTGGGTGAACTCTCCACCTGCGAAAACGAAGGGAACTACTGTCGGGATGATCTCGGCGCCTGCTGCCTCGACTTCCAGGACTGCATCGAACAGGTCGCCCCGGATGACTGCTCGACGATCGGAGGCGAGTTCATCGGCATCGACACGACCTGCAACGAGGACGCACCATGGTGCGCAATCCTGTTCGGCGCCTGCTGCTTCGGCGAGTATTGCCTGGAGCAGGTCGAACAATACGAGTGTGAAATCTCCGGCGGTACGTTCTGGTACGGCCCCTGCGAGGAGTTCACCGATGTTCCGGAATGCGTGGCGAGCCCACGCGGCGCCTGTTGCGTCGACGGCATCGACTGCGAGACGGATGTCACGGAACTCGAGTGCGATCAGATGAATGGGGTGTATTACGGGGACGACACCACCGAGTGCCCCCCCACATGTGCGGTGAACGTATTTGGGGCCTGCTGCCTCGATGAGGGCTGCAGCTACATGCCCGACTACATCTGCCTCATCTCGGAGGGCACGTTCCTGCCCGGAGAGGACTGCAATCCGGACCCATGCCCGACCTGCAACGGAGATCTTGACGGCGATGACACCGTCGATGTCAACGATCTCCTGATGCTGCTTTCCGCCTATGGGGATGATGGCTCCGGAGACTGCGACGGTGACGGCGATACCGACGTGAACGATGTTCTCTCCCTGATCAACGCCTGGGGGGACTGTTAGCAGCCCACCCTGGTGCAGCCATCAAGCCTCCAGCGAGCTCTACACAAAAAAAAACGTTGACCCATCCCATGTGATTTTCTCTAATGGAACTCATATGGCCTCTGGCCATCTACATCTGTGGGAGAGAGAACCAATGCGATCAATCTGCATGACCGTCGTGGCCACGCTGGCACTGGCTGGAACGTCATTCGCACAATCCGAGGCCATCGCGTGGGGAGCGAACGGCGATGGCCAATGCGACGTCCCTGCCGGTGAAACCTTTGTGCAGATTGCTGCGGGCGGCTACCACAACATCGGGCTGCGAGTAGACGGCACGGCGATCGGATGGGGTAACAACGGCTATGGCCATTCCAACGTCCCTACCGGCCAGGTCTTTGTGCAGTTTGCTGCAGGCGACTTGCACAGCATTGGCCTGCGAGCGGATGGGACAACCATCGCGTGGGGGCGAAACAGCGACGGCCAATGCAACGTCCCTGCCGGCGAAACCTTTGCCGAGGTTGCTGCGGGCAACTACCACAGCCTCGGGCTCCGAAGCGACGGCACGGCCCTCGCGTGGGGACAGAACAACTACGGCCAATGCGACGTCCCCACCGATGAAACATTTGTGCAGATTGCTGCGGGTAGCTACCACACCATCGGCTTGCGAAAGGACGGCACCCTGATCGCGTGGGGGCGAAACAGCTACGGCCAATGTGACGTCCCCACCGGTGAGAACTTTGTGCAGATTGCTGCGGGCGGCGACGCCAATATCGGCTTGCGCGCAGACGGCACGGCGATTGCGTGGGGGCGGACCACCTACGGCCAATGCAATGTCCCTGCCGGTGAGGTCTTTGTGCAGGTTGCTACGGGATTTTGGCATACCATCGGACTACGCGCAGACGGCACAGCGATTGCGTGGGGGCGGAACAACTATGGCCAATGCAACGTCCCTGCCGGCGAGACCTTTGTGCAGGTTGCTGCGGGCGGCTACCACAGCATCGGCCTTCGAGCAGGCGGCGTCTCCGACAGTGACAATGACGGCATTCCCGACTCTCAGGACCAGTGTCCGGGGGAAGACGACACCATCGACACCGATGGGAACGGCACCCCGGATTGCCTCGAGCAACCCTGCAACGGCGACACCGATCTGGACGGCGTCGTCGACATCACCGACCTCCTCAATGTCATCGAGGACTGGGGCGACTGTGAACAGCCAGCCACCATCTACGCGGCAGAAGGCTGGGGCAAGAACGACTACGGACAGAGCGTCGTGCCTGCGAATCAGGAGTTCGTGCAGGTCGCCATCGGCAAGGAGCACTCGCTCGGCCTGCGTGCAGACGGCACGGTGATCGCCTGGGGCGGCAACGTCTACGGTGCCGGCGATGTC
>PBAX01000022.1 GCA_002716385.1 Phycisphaerae bacterium
GTGTCGGCCGAGCACGCTTCGGCGGTGAACGATCCACCCACCGCGGTGCACTCGGATTCGGTGATCGAGAAGCACAGACCGTCGTAGCAGCATGCGCCGTCGTTGTCGACGTCACTGATGCCTGAACCGTAGACGTAGGCACTGCCGGTACCGGAGTTTCCATTCGGGGCCCCGATCACACAGGTGCTGCCGTCGAGGTCTACGCTCACGCCGAAGTTGTCGAAGCTTGCTCCACCGGTGGCGGTGAGTTCCGCGACCTGGCTCCAGGTCCCATCGGTATTGGTGAAGACGTAGGCACTGCCGGCACCTGAGTTGGTTCCCGGGGCCCCGATCACGCAGGTGTCACCGTCGATGGCGACGCTGATTCCGAAGGTGTCGTAACTTGCTCCATCGGGGTCGGTGAGTTTCGCGGCCTGGCTCCAGGTGCCATTGGTACTGGTGAAGACGTAGGCACTGCCGGTTTCTGAGTTGGTTCCAGGGGCACTGATCACGCAGGTATCACCGTCGATGGCGGCTCTGGTGCCAAACCGGTCGTAATTTGCTCCATCAGTGGCGGTGAGTTCCGCGACCTGGCTCCAGGTGCCATTGGTGTTGGTGAAGACGTAGGCACTGCCGGTATAGGAGTTGGTTCCCTGGGCCCCGATCAAGCAGGTGTCACCGTCGATGGCGACGCTGGAGCCGAAGTTGCCGCTATCGGGGGCGGTGAGTTCGTTGGAAAGATTGACGGGTAATGGAGCCCAGTCACCTAGTCCGGTTCCGGTGAAGCTCAGCGACGCAACGGCCGCCACGATGATGGTTCGAATAAACATGGATCCCTCTCCCACGGGCACCAGTGCCCAAGCCCCCACTCTAGAAAATGCAGGGCTGGAGTCAATGACAATTGGTGATCATTTGGTCGCGATGCAGACCGCCAAGGCTGAACGCCCTGTGACGTCCTCTTGAGGACCGTCAGTCTTGAACATCAGACGTTTGTTGATTGTGCCTTCGATTAGTAGCAATGCGGTGGCCGTCTTCATCAGTTGAGAACAGATGCGCCTGGGGCAGATCGGCACGAAGGGAAGCCGAGTCGCCTTCTCCCAATCCGGAACCGGACGCGATTCGGGCCGTCAGCCTTCGGTGATCGTTTGCGAGGATCACATCAGTTCGATCACCCAACTGCTCCACCACGTCCGCTTCACCTCTGAACATGGCATCACCATCGGAAGCGAGTTCAAGATGTTCGGGCCGGATTCCCAGCGTGACCTGTTGACCAACCGACAATGATGGCCAACGATCCTTCGGAAGCTGGATACGAACATCGCCGTCAGCCTTGAACACCGAACCATCCTCGATCACGCCTTCAATGAAATTCATCTCGGGCGTACCGATGAATGAAGCGACGAATCGGTTGGCCGGCTGTTCATACAACTGAGCTGGTGGCCCACACTGCTGCACGACGCCATCCTTCATGACCAGCAGACGATCACCCAAAGTCATCGCCTCCTCCTGATCATGCGTGACATGCACCATCGTCGCACCAAGCTGCCTATGGAGGCGACGCAGTTCAGTACGCATCTCGCCACGCAACTTGGCGTCCAAGTTGGACAACGGTTCATCCAGGAGGAAGACGCTCGGGTCGCGAACGATCGCACGCCCAAGCGCTACACGCTGCCGCTGGCCACCCGAGAGTTCGCGAGGATGTCGATTCAGAAGATCCTTGAGACCAAGCACATCGGCCGATCTTCGGATTCGATCATGGATGTCCTGCTGCTCGGCAGCCCGGTTCTTCCTGTACACCCCGGAGAAGATCGAACGCAGACGGCTCGGATAGCGGCGTCGACGCATGAGGCCGAAGGACAGATTCTTCTCGACGTTCATGTGCGGATACAGGGCATAGTCCTGGAAGACCATCGCGATGTCGCGATCTCTTGCCGCCAGCGAGTTCACCTTCCGATCGTCGATGAAGAGATCCCCGGACGTGATGGACTCGAGCCCCGCGATCATCCTGAGCGTGGTGCTCTTGCCGCAACCCGATGGGCCGACTAGAACGATGAACTCGCCATCGGTGATCTCCAGACTGACGTCGTTCACGGCGTGGACATCGCCGGGATAGATCTTGGAAATGGAACTCAGTCGTACGTTTGCCATGACTATCCCTTGACCGCTCCCGATCCGATTCCCTCCACGAAGGCACGCTGCGCGGCGAAGAACAGCACCACGCATGGAATCATCGTAACAACGCTCACCGCCATGAGCAGGTGCACGTTCTCCAGTCCACCGTACTGGTTCCGGAAGGAATTCAGGGCCAGTGCCAGCGTGGACTGGTCATCGGAGTGCAGATAGATCAACGGACCGAGGAAGTCGTTCCACACGAAGATGAACGTGAAGATGGCCGTGATCGCCGTCACCGGCTTGCACATCGGAAGAATGATCCGCCACCAGATCCCGAACATGCCGTAGCCGTCGATGCGAGCCGCCTCGATCAGCGATTCGGAGATCTGCGAGATGAACTGGCGGTACATGAAGATGAAGAAGGCGCTTCCGAAGAAGGCCGGGGCGACAAGCGGCAGGATCGTGTCGATCCAGCCCATCGTCCTGAAGACGAGGAAGAGCGGGATCATCGTGACCTGGGCCGGCAGCATCATGGTCGCCAGCATGAGAATGAACAAAGGCCCACGCCCCCGGAAGTTGATGCGAGCAAACGCGAACCCGACCAGACTCGAGGACAGCACGGTGCCGATCACCACCAGAACCGTGATCACGATCGAGTTCGACAAGGCGTCGAGGAAACCCTGCCAGGGTTCGGTGCCGATCTGCCGTAGCGCCTCCGAGTAGTTCGACCAATGGACCTCCTCCGGCCAGATGGCGATGGAACCACCACCCTCGGCGGCGGCCCCCGCTCTCTGCGGGGATTCCAGTGAGATCACGAACATCCACCACAACGGGAACAGCATCGCCAGTGAGCCGGCGCTCAGGGCGACGATCGCGATGAATCTACCGAGCCATCTCGACATCATCGCAACCCCTCGTAGTGGACCATCCTGGAACTGCCGCGCATCGTCAGCATGGTCAACGCCAGAATGATCAGGAGCAGCAACCAGGCCATCGCGGACGCATAGCCCATCTCGTAGTAGTCGAATGCCTGGTTGTACAGATACAGGACATAGAAGCGGGTGTGATCGCCCGGCCCCCCGCCGGTCATCACGAACGCCTGCGTGAAGACCTGGAAGGAACCGATCAGCGACATGATCACGTTGAAGAGGATCACCGGCGAGATCATCGGGATGGTCACGCTGACGAATCGCCGAACAGGACCCGCCCGATCGATCTCCGCCGCTTCGTAGAGCGAACGCGGAACATTCTGCAGACCGGCCAGATAGATCATCATGCTTCCGCCGACCAGCCAGAGGCTCATGATCGCGAACGCCGGTGCACCGAAGATCTCCGCATCCTGCACGAACCAGTCGGGAGGTTCCAATCCCAATGGCGAGAGCACCGGATCGAGCATCACGTTCAACAAACCATTCTCCGCATTGAACACCCAGCGGAAGAGCACCGCCATGCCGACACCCGCCAGGATGCTCGGCAGGTACCAGGCCGCCCTGAAGAAGGACACACCACGGATCTTGATGTTCATCAGGACGGCGCCCAGCAATGCCAACGCCTGTCCGATGGGAACCGCCAGCAACGCATAGACGGCCGTCACCTTCAGACTCTGCCAGAACACGTCGTCCTCGCCCAGCAACTTGGAGTAGTTGGCGGTTCCGACGAAGTCGGCTTCGCCGAGCGTCGTGATCCCACTCCATCGTGTCAGCGACAGACAGAGTGACAGAAGAATCGGAACGGCCATGAACAGCAGGAATCCGATGACCCATGGCGAGATCAACAACCAGCCGGTGCGCTCCTCGGTAGCGGTCGTCGGATCGGGTCTCATTCGGCGAAGCAGCCACGCGCCCAGTCCGATGGCCACCACGACTCCGATCAGAAACACGCTGACGATCCACACCCACGGCATGGATGGATGGTCGGCGCGCGCCAACGGACTGCTCCGTTCCGCTTCCCACCATTCATGCATCTGCTGCAGGGCTTCAGGCACTTCAAGATCACCGGTTCGAATCGCCTGATCCAGTCGCTTGGCGACCGTTCCCTCGAGTGCCGGATTCGGCGGCCATGGAACGACGCTCGAAGCAGCGACCGGTGTCAGGAAATCGACATCACGTGATGGTGGTGTCTCCGGATCAATGAAGGCGTCGCCTTCGGCCACATGCCGGTTCGTCGGTATGGCCAATCCAAGACGCGCCTGTTCGGACTGCGTTTCGGCACCCGTCAACCATGAAACCAGCTTCCAGGATTCCTCCGGATGTCTGGTATTGCCGGATATCCCCCACGCAACCGTCGCGATCATGTTCGCGGAGGCTTTTCCCCTGGGAAGCGGTGCATAATCCCATTCGAAATCGGTGATGGTTCGATAGGTCGGCACCACCCAGCGACCAAATGGTCCAGCAAATCCGAGTTTGCCACCCAGAAAGCGTGACGCCGGATTGGCTGTCTCGGATCGACCACTCGTCAGCGTGTTCGTCTCGTCATGTCGCCAGGATCGAATTCGTTCGAGCACCTCGACGACCTTCGGATCGTCGAAGCGTATCGACGTGTCGTCATCGAGCAGGTCGACATTCTCCGTCCAAAGCACCGCACGAATCATCGAGGGCCAGTTCACGAACTCCGCACCGGTGCAATCGGGCAACTGCCCTACCGCTCTCGCCGACTCGATGAAATCATCCCACGTCCAGTCCGATGCCGGCTCGGGCATGCCGGCTTGCTCGAGCAAGTCGCGGTTGTAGTAGAAACCGACGGTGGTGAAATCCTTCGGTATGCCCCACAGTCGGCCCTGCCCCACCTTTCCATCCTCAAAACGGAAGGCATCGACGGTCGCCGGATAGAACGCCTCCAGTTCGAAGTCTTCGGAGGTGCCCTCGACACCTACCCACTCGTCGAGTGGAAGCAGCAGACCGGCATCCGCGTACGAGGCGAGTCGTTCAGCCCCGACATAGAAGATGTCCGGCGGCGTACCGGCCGCCATCATGGTCTGGAGTTTCGTGTAGAAGCTGCCGGCATCTCCGGGGTTCAGACGAGTGACCCGGATACCCGGATTGGCTTCTTCGAATCTCTTCAACGCCCGTTCGACGATCGCGTCCTCGGCCGGACCACCATCACCCGACCAGTGCATGACGACGAGTTCCGTATCCGAACCGGTGCCGGTGAATCTGGAAGCTTCCCGGATACCGACCCTGGCAAAGGCCCAGAGCACCAGCAGGATGGAGATCACCAGCAGGCAACATCGTGCCAACCGTCCCAGAGCCTGAGACACGGACCCTTTGATTTGACTGGATGGATACGACATCTGTTATTGAATCGTATAGGGTGTTCACCCGATGTTGAAATCCATCCTCATTCTGAGCTTGTTCTCCGTGATGCCCCTCGAGGATTCATGGTTGACCGATGCCCCCATCGCCAGCTCCAGTCAGCAGGCTCGCCAGGTCCTCCCCGATTCCATTCGTGCCATTGCAAACGGGGATGGCGAGTGGGAAGTGATGTTCAACTACCGTCCGAAGACGCCTCTGGAGCCCGATGACAGGATCTCCCTGATGGGCAGCTTCAACCACTGGAATCGACGTGCCCATCCGATGACGCTTCAAGGTGACGGAACGTGGATGGCCACAACGAAGTTGCCCGAAGGCACCTACTGGTACAAGTTCCTGATCCACGACGACCAGTGGCTCCCCGATCCGTTGAATCAGGATCGATCGCCCGATGGACATGGCGGCCAGAACACCGTTCTCAGACTTGGTGCCGAAGCCAATCTGGATCCCTCACTCGCCCGGATCGGTGATGGAAGGATCGAAGGTCTGGGGCTTGGACACGATCCGACGAGAGCCTTGTACCGCCAGAGCCAAGCCGACGGTTCCTGGCGCATCCGGTTCCGCACACTTCGGGATGATGTCCAGAATGTCAGCCTGATACGCCCCGATTCGAAACCCGTGGAACTGCATCCGCTTCTTGCCGACGAGCACTTCCAGTGGTGGGAAGCCGTTGTCGCGAGTTCGGATTCCACCATCCCCTATACCTTTATCGTGCAGGACGCCACGACCAGGGAACGCTACCCTGACATCCATACCATGACTGATTCAGAGCAATCTCCGTTTGTCACGCCCGATTGGGCTCGCGATGCGATCTGGTACCAGATCATGGTCGACCGTTTCCGGAACGGAACCGTCCAGAACGATCCCGATCCGACACGTCCATGGAATTCGGCCTGGTATGAACCAAGCCCATGGGAAGGTGTCGATGGTCAGACCTTCTACGAGTTCTACGTATTCGACAGACGGTACGGCGGTGATCTCCAGGGTCTCATCGAGAAGCTGGATTACCTGAAGGATCTGGGTGTCAACGCCCTGTATCTGAATCCGGTCTTCGAAGCGGACAGTCATCACAAGTACAACGCGACCAGCTACATCCACATCGACGAGCAGTTCGGTGCCGGAAACGACTATCGGGCGACCGAGCAGAAGGAGGATCTGCTCGATCCCTCGACATGGACATGGAATGAAAGCGATCGCCTCTTCCTTGAATTCCTCAAGGAAGCCAAGGCTCGTGGGTTCCGCGTGATCATCGACGGCGTCTTCAATCACGTCGGCATCAAGCATCCCGCGTTCCAGGATGTCATCGAGAACGGCCCCGACTCCCGATTCGCCGAATGGTTCAACGTCACCTCATGGGATCCGCTCGAGTACGACTGCTGGGGCGGCTTCACGAGTCTTCCGGTCTTCCGCAAGGATGACGAGCACGGCATCGCCTCCAAGGAAGTCCGGGACCACATCATGGCCATCACCACCAGATGGATGGATCCGGATGGAGATGGAGATCCATCCGACGGCATCGACGGATGGAGACTCGACGTCCCCAACGAAGTGCCGCTTCCCTTCTGGATCGAATGGAGAAAGCACGTCAAATCGATCAATCCGGACGCGTACATCTCGGGAGAGATCTGGGATCGCGCGGACCAGTGGCTCGATGGACGCTCCTTCGATGCCGTCATGAACTATCCGTTCGCGGAAGCCACGCTCGAATGGATCGGCAATCGCGAGAAGAAGATCACGCCGACAGAGGTCGATAGACGACTGGCCGAACTTCGAATGGCCTACCCCGATGCCGCCACGCAGGTGATGCAGAATCTCCTGGACAGCCATGACACCGATCGGCTGGTATCCAAGATCCACAATCCGGACAGACCCTTCGACGAAGGTAATCGTGAGCAGCAGGACGACACCTACGACGGTTCGAAGCCGAACGAGGACGACTACCGACGGGCTCGACTGTCGGCGTTCGTGCAAATGACCTATCTGGGCAGCCCGATGATCTACTACGGCGACGAGGTAGGCGTCTGGGGTTCGGACGATCCCAACAACCGGAAGCCGTTCCCGTGGGCTGATCAGAGCCCCTATGAGGATGACGGCTTCATGATCATGCCGGCGCATCTGGACTTCTACAAGCGTGCCATTGCATTGCGCAATGACCACGTTGCGCTGCGGCGCGGGGAATTCCAGACAATTCAGGTTCATGACGACAACGACACGTGGGCATTCACCCGGACCCATGGTGATGAGCGTGTGTTAGTCGCCATCAACGCATCGGAAAAGGATGCGGAGATAGATCTGTCTGACATCGAGGGCAACTGGGTGCTTGTCTTCAGCGAGCCGGCGGACTCGAACGTCTCCGGACCGCCGACGATCACACTGCCTCCATTGGGTGCCGCTGTCTGGCGCCATCAACCATGACCCGACTTCATCCCATGTTCACGCAGAGGGCTGCGGGCGTGCTTCTTCATGCCACGTCGCTTCCGGGCGGACATGGCATCGGTGACCTTGGGCCGGGCGCCAGAACATTCATCGACTGGATGCGGTCCTCGGGACTTTCCCTGTGGCAGATGCTGCCGATCGGTCCTGTGGGACGAGGCAATTCACCCTACAGCGGCCGATCCGCCTTCGCAGGCGAACCACTTCTGATCAGCATTCACGAGCTGATCAAGGATGGTCTGCTGCCAGCCTCCGCAGCCCATTGCCCCGCCGAGCTGAATGGTGCCAGAACACGATACGCCGCCGCTCGTCGATTCAAACTTCCTCGTTTCAGAACCGCTTTCGAGAACTTCCATCGAAGTTCCAGACCGCGATCGAAGGCCTACCAATCGTTCCTCTCCAGCAATCGTTCCTGGCTGCATGGATGGTGCGATGCGGCCGGAGGCGAACCGGACGAACAGATCTTCCTTCAGTACATCTTCGATCGGCAATGGCAGTCGCTTCGTCGGTATGCCAATCGTCGCGACGTCAGACTGGTGGGTGATCTTCCCATCTTCGTCGATGTCGATTGCGCCGACATGCAACAGCATCCGGAACTGTTCCTCCTCGATCGGGAAGGTCGACCCAAGTCATTGACCGGCGCTCCGCCCGACGACTTCAGTCGTGATGGGCAACTCTGGGGACATCCCCACTACAGGTGGTCGGCTCATCGGGATGAGAACTGGAAATGGTGGACATCGAGATTCCGTCAGGCCTTTCAGAGATTCGACTCCGTTCGCCTCGATCACTTCCTTGGGTTCGTCCGACTCTGGCATATTCCGCTCGGAGAACGAACCGCCCGAAACGGGCGATGGCGATCGACTCCAGGTCGGGAACTTCTCGAAGTCCTCGAGAAGCGACTTGGCAGGCTGCCGATCATCGCGGAGGACCTGGGGGTCAAGACCTCGGCCGTCGATCGACTTCGGGATGATTTCGGATTCCCCGGTATGCGGATTCTCCAATGGGCGTTCGGCTCCACGACCAGTGGTGATCTCCCTCACAACCATCCGATCCAGTCCGTCGTCTATCCAGGCACCCATGACAACGAGACGGCCACAGGCTGGTTTCGACATCTGGACAGGAAGGAAAGGGAGCGATTCAAGGCCTATGCTGGGCCCATGAACAGTCCTGCCGAGGGCATGACTCGCCTTGCCTTCACATCGCCAGCGGTGTGGGCCATCTGCCAGATGCAGGATCTGCTGGAACTTTCGCCAGGGACCAGAATGAATCGGCCGGGAGTTCCCACCGGGAACTGGACGTGGAGACTTTCCCCGGGCAAACTGTCGAGCCCCCAAGCCAGAAAACTCCATCAGCTCGTGGAGTCATCTGGCCGCTTACCTGGAGCTACTTCGTGACCGAACAAAATGCCGCTGGTGATTCAGCTCGACAGAAACTCATCGACGATCCGCGTGCGATCCGGCATCGTCTGAAATCACTCTCAAAGGATCTCTGGTGGTCATGGAACGAGATCGGTCGACGCCCCTTCGCCATGCTCGACCCGGAACTCTGGGAAGCGGTTCGCTACAGTCCGTTCCGACTGCTTCAGAAGGTGGATCCAAACGTCTACAACAGTCGACTGTCGGAACCATCCTTCCGCGAAGTGGCCGCACGGGCGATCACGGCTCATCAGGACTACCACAGCCGGCGAACCTGGTACGAAGCCAATACCGAACCAGGCGCAGATCCGCTGCGGATCGCCTACTTCTGTTCCGAGTATGCCATTCATGAAAGTCTTCCGCAGTATGCGGGTGGACTTGGTGTGCTTGCGGGAGATCACCTGAAATCAGCATCCGATCTGGGACTTCCCCTGGTCGCCGTCGGACTCCTGTATCAGCACGGCTACTACAAGCAGGAATTCCGTGATGATGGAACAACGAGGGTGATCTATCCATCCTTCGACTTCGATTCCATGCCGCTTGATGACACGGGCGTGAGACTCGATTGCCCCATAGGCGACCGAACTGTTCGAGTTCGGGTCTGGGCCATGTCGATGGGTCGTGTTCCGCTGTATCTCCTCGATGCGAATCTTCCGGGCAACCGTGTCGAGGATCGGGCACTCACCGCCAGCCTGTATCAGGGGGATGATGACATCCGGCTGCAGAGACAGGTGCTTCTGGGCGTCGGTGGATTCCGCGCACTGAGGCTTCTCGAGGAAGTCCCGACCGTCATCCACCTGAATGAAGGCCACGCCGCGTTCGCCGCCGTCGCCAAGATGGCCGAACTGGTTCGAGGCGGTCTCTCGATGGATGACGCCAGAGAAAGGGTCCGAGCGAGCACGGTGTTCACCACGCACACGCCAGTCCCTGCCGGTAATCAGCGATACGACGCCGGCAAGATAGAAGCCGCCCTTGCACAGGTGACGGAACCGGCTGGCATGCACAACGGGTATGTCGCCAATCTTGGTCGTGAGGAACCCGGCAATGAGAAGGAAGCCCCATGCATGACGGTGCTGGCACTCAATCTGGCCGAACGAGTCAATGGTGTCTCCAAGCTGCATGGTGATGTCTCCCGCAACATGTGGAAGAAGGTCTACGGGACTGAGGATGTCGATCAGGTCCCCATCAAGCACATCACTAATGGCGTCCATACCGGCACTTGGATGGCCCCCGTTGCCGAACGTTTCTGGTCCGAGCAGATCGGCTACGACAGTCTCGGTGGTCCGGACAATCCATGCTGGGCGAAGATCCCAACCGTGGATCCAGAGGCATTCTGGCAACTCCGGAATGCGCTTAGGCGGCGACTGCTGTCGTTCGTACGAAGGCGGCTGGCGATTCAATCGAGAAGAAGAGGCGAATCGCCGGATCGAGTTGTTCGAAGCAGGCGCATGTTGCGTGACGATGCCCTCACCATCGGTTTCGCCAGACGGTTCGCGACCTACAAGCGAGCCACCCTGCTCTTCCACGATCTTGATCGACTGGCATCCATCGTCGGAAACGATGATCTGCCGGTCCAGGTCATCTTCGCAGGGAAGGCGCATCCGGCAGACGAGGGCGGGCAGGCGGTCGCCCAGGAAATCCATGATCTCTGTCGTGACCCCCGATTCGATGGGCGAATCGTCCTGCTGGAGAACTACGACATAGAGATCGGTAGGCGATTGACCTCTGGGTGCGACCTCTGGCTGAATACGCCTCGCAGACCCTTCGAGGCCAGTGGCACCAGTGGCATGAAGCCGCCGCTTCATGGCGGCATCAACTGTTCGATCTCCGACGGCTGGTGGGTCGAAGCCGAGAACAACCAGAACGGATGGACCATAGGAAGCGATCGAGCGGCCGACAACGAGGATGAACAGGATCACCTCGACGCCGCCTCGATGTACGACCTTCTGGAGCACAAGATCATTCCTTCCTTCTGGGATCGCAACGACGACGATCTACCGGAGGAATGGATCAAGACAGCCCTGCAGTCAGCCGCCTCGGTACCCGCCTGGTTCAATACGGACCGTATGGTGGCTGAGTACCTTGAATGGGGCTATCGGCCAGCCTCCCTGATTCAGGCCTGAGACGCCTTCCTATTGGCCTCTACAGCCCTGTAGCCGTCAAAAAGATGGCCAAATGCCGTTTCTTCGCTGTAACACCTTGAATCATATGGACCTAGTTCTAGTATTAAATGGCTAGGGAGAGTGCATTCACAGGCACTCCATGCGTGAGTTGCATGGCTAATGTGAACCGAAGAGAGAGAAAAGACATGTCTATCTGGACCCGAACTGCGTCACTGTCAATCGTTGCGTCACTTCCATCAATCTGCATGGCCGGTGTTGGATTTCAGGTCGATGGAGCCCTTGATAGCGGGTATTCCCCACCAGTAGCCCTGCAAGGCACCGCCACGAACTTCGGCAACAACGACTTCGGTCAGCCTGGCTTCGGTAATGGATCCGAGATGAACGCGATGCACATCGAATACACCGATGGTGCGATCGTCATTTTCGTGGCCGGCAACCTCGAGTCCAACTACAACAAGGCGGAGTTCTTCATCGACGCCCGTCCAGGTGGACAGAACCAGTTGTTGAGCAACAACCCAGATGTCGATTTCGAGGGTCTTCTTCGAATGGGCAACTCCAACGAGAACGCCACCGACGGACTCATTTTCGATGCGGGATTCGAACCAGATCTCTGGATCACGGTCACCTGCGGAGATGATGGAACCGGCGGATTCGTGACCTATGCCAATTACGCCGAACTTCGAACCGAAGGAGAGGGATCCGGCGCCTTCCTGGGTCAGGGTTCATCGGGAGCAGAAGGCATCATCAACGGTGAAAATGGAATCCAAGTAGCCATTGACAATTCGAATATCGGTGGCGTCGGCAGTGGAACAGGAGCCGATTGCGGCCTCGGAGTCACAACCGGTATCGAGATCGTGATCCCCAACTTCGTGGTCGACTGGGATTTCGAAGGTCTGCCATTCGACGACATCAAGGTCTGTGCCTTCATAAATGGCGGTGGCCATGACTTCATTTCCAATCAGGTGCTGGGAAGCATCCCTCCAGGAGACAATCTTGGTGAACCAAGAGGGCTCAATTTCAACCTGATCACAGGCAACCAGTACGGCACAATGGGTGACAATCCAGGTGAATGCCCGGAATTCGCCATCGGCGCCTGCTGCATCGGCACAAATTGCTTCATTGCCTCCGGTGAGAGCTGTGAAGCAGGCGGCGGCACCTACAACGGTGATGGCTCCAGCTGTGACGATGACCCATGTGCGATCCCTGAATGCCCGACGGACATCAATGAGGATGGCGTCACGAATGTCGATGACCTTCTGGAGCTGCTGAGCAAGTTTGGTGAAATCTGCGTCTGAGACTCGGAATCATCGATATATGGTGCATGTGGTACCCTGTGGGAGGGCTGCTTTATGGCCTCTCAAGGCAATGTGGGGGATAGAATGATCTCATGAGGGTTATCCCTGTGCACATACTGAACAAATCAATGTCGGTCATCGCCGCTCTTGTGATGATCTTGCCGACTGCTTTGCATGCCGCGCCTTCCGAGAGGCCGGGGATGGGCGCCATCCCCTATTCCGATTCGGATGGAAGTGGCGTGACATTCAGAGTCTGGGCACCGAACGCACAAGGTGTTGGTATCGCGGGCACCTTCAACAACTGGCAACCATTCAGCACTTTGCTCTCCGTCGAAGGTGATGGCGTCTTCTCGCTCGATGTCCCCTATGCCAGTGCCGGTGATGGCTACAAGATCGTCATCATCACCCCAACGGACACGATCTGGAGAAATGATCCCAGAGCCATGGCGCTGACCAATTCAGTAGGTCATTCGATCATCGTGGATCACAACGCCTATGAGTGGACGAACTCTGGTTATGTCCCCCCAAGCTGGAACGAGATGGTCATATACGAGATGCACGTGGGTACATTCGGATTGGACACCGGGGAGTCCGTACCCGGGAACCTCGCCGGCGCCATCGAGCATCTCGATCACCTTGAAGCACTTGGTGTGAACGTGATCGAGTTGATGCCCATGTCGGAGTTCGCCGGTGACGTCTCATGGGGCTACAACCCGGCCTACCCGTTCTCAGTCGAGAGTGCCTATGGAAGCCCCGAGTCATTGAAACAATTCGTCGATGCCTGCCATCAAAGGGACATCGCCGTCTTCGGAGATCTCGTCTACAACCATCTCGGCCCCACCGACATGGATCTCTGGCAGTTCGATGGATGGTCACAAGAGGGTTTCGGCGGCATCTACTTCTACAACGACTATCGCTGCTATACCCCGTGGGGAAACACCCGACCCGATTTCGGGCGACCTCAGGTACGGTCATATCTCAAGGACAACCTGAAGATGTGGCTCAACGACTACCGCTTCGATGGAGTGAGAATCGACGGCACGCGATGGATCAGATCGCTTGGAACCACTGGCGAGGAGATCCCCGATGGCTGGTCGCTGCTCGTCGAGTTCAACAATGAAATCGACGCGACGACACCATGGAAGCTCATGGTCTCCGAGGACATGGATTCCAATCCATGGATCACCAAGACCACGGGCGAAGGTGGCGCTGGATTCGACTCGCAGTGGGATCCCTGGTTCATCCACCCCATGCGCGATGTCATGGTCGCCAGTTCGGACAATGACCGAAGCATGGCGGCTGTCAAGAACGCCATTTCGTACAGCTACAACGGACAACCGTTCGACCGGATCATCTACACCGAATCGCATGACGAGGTCGCCAACGGCCGAAGTCGCGTTCCCGAGGAGATCTGGCCAGGCAATGCGGACAGCTGGTTCTCCAAGAAGCGGTCAACACTGGGCGCCGCCGTCCTGATGGCGACTCCAGGCATACCCATGCTCTTTCAGGGCCAGGAGCTCCTAGAGGATGGGTATTTCGACGACTGGGATCCACTGGACTGGACCAAGGCTGAGACCAATCAAGGCATTGTCCAACTGTATTCGGATCTCATCTCGCTACGTACCAACCAGAATGGCGTCTCCAAGGGCCTCACTGGACCGAACCTGAACGTGTTCCATCTCAATGAAACCGATAAGGTCATCGCATGGCATCGCTGGGATCAGGGCGGCGTCGGCGACGATGTGGTCATATTGTCCAACTTTCGAAACCAGACGTGGGACAACTACCGGATCGGGCTTCCCCGCGAAGGGCTCTGGAAGGTCCGTTTCAACAGCGATGCCAGCATCTACGATGACGAATTCGACCAGCATCCCTCCTGGAATGTGCAGGCGGAACCGATCCCCTATGACGGCCTGAACTGGAGTGCCTCACTCTCATTCGGCGCCTATACGTCAATCTTCCTCTCACAGTCGCCGCCATGTGCTGGCGATCTGGACAACAGTGGCGGCATTGATGTCAATGACATCCTGCAGGTCATCTCCGGTTGGGGCACCGCCGACGGCGATGTCAATGGAGACGGGTTTACGGGCGTACTCGACCTCCTCCTGCTTCTGGACCGCTACGGAGACTGCCCATGAATGCCGCTCGTGCTGCCCGAAAAGGCTTCACGCTCGTCGAGTTGATGGTGGTCATCGTTATTCTGGCACTGCTCATCTCAATGTTCCTCGTGGCTTCCGGAACGATCTCGAATTCAGCCTTGTCCACCGAGGACACCGCGAAGCTCCGGTCGCTGACTATGGCCAACGCCGCCTATGCGGTCGATCACAAGCAGCGACTGCTGTCTCCTCGCACCGAACCCAATGGTCAGGAATCGACGGAAGCCCAGATCAAACGGTTCTGGGTCAAGTCGTATGACGACAATGTCGAGAACGTCGGTGATGCCAGAGTCGACCTCAGCACGGCATTGACGGAAGGTGCCGCCTGGGAATACATCGGGGACGAGGCCGCCTACAAGTCGCCACTGGACACAACCGACAGACTGAGGAGCTATTCACTGAACTCCTTTGTCGGAGTCGATCGCTGTGCCGACGAGTACCCTGAAATGTCTGGTGTATTCGTCCCCGCCTTCAATACCCGTTATCGCGTTCCATGCCAGACGGTCGCCGACATACCCCAGCCAGCCGGCACGCTCTGTGCCATTGGAGAGGTCGATCAGGGCTTCGCGGGTTTCGCCGAGACCGCCAACGCCAATGGCTGGTGCGTCTCCCCGAATCCGAACATGGCCCTCTGGAAAGACACCCCCGCCCTGTGGAACCGCAATAGAGTCAACATCTCTCTGATGGACGGTTCCACGGAGACGATAGTGCTACAACAGGACGATGCGCTACGGGACAAGATCAACCAATCCGGATCCAGCCACAACATCACAATCGGCTTCAACGATCAGGACAAGGTCGACTTCCAGCAATTCAGCAAGAGACTTCTGCCCGGCGTTCTCGAGTACCGGACCGCAAGCGATCAGGAATAGGTCGTTCAAACTGTCGCGGTGCTGGATGCTGCTGATTCAACTGCATTGAGAAGATGGTCCGCTTCCTCGATCGTCATGATCAGTGGGAGGCGGAATCTCATGGATCGATCGCCGCACGGGAGCGTGATGACCTTGTGCTCGAACAGATTGCGGACAAGACTGTCACGGGCCTCGGCCGTATCGAAGGTGCAGGCGATCAAGCTGCCGATGCCGCGGATATTGGAGAAGGCTCCAGTGGAAGCCGCGATTCTTCTCATGCCCGAGATGACATGTTCCCCCAACGTCAGGACATGATCGCAGAGGTTGTCCTCGACGATGATCTCCATGTACCGCCTGCTTCTGACCATGTCGACCAGATTGCCTCCCCAGGTGGAGTTGATCCGGCTCGATCGGCGGAATACGTTGTGCTCGACCTCGTCCATCCTGGCGCCGGCGTAGATGCCGCATACCTGGGCCTTCTTACCGAAGGAAACGACATCCGGCTGAACGCCCTGATGTTCCCAGAACCACGGTTTGCCGGATCCGAAGAATCCCGTCTGCACCTCGTCGTAGAGAAGGAGGGCATCCCCCTCGTCCGCGTAGGCGCGAAGCTTGGCCATGAATTCAGGACGGAAATGGTTGTCCCCGCCCTCGCCCTGCATGGGCTCGATCAGAATGCCCGCGATATCGTTCTTGCCTGATCCGAACGCGGCCTCGATCTGCTCGCATGCCTTAGCCTCTTCGGCCTCGACGTCATTGCAGATGTTTCCATCCAGATCGAACTGGCAGGCTGGATTGTGGATCCGCGGCCATGGGAACTTTGGAAAGAGCCCGACCTTGTCCGGAATGGTGTTGGTCACACTCATGGTGTATCCGGTGCGGCCATGGAATGCCTGTCGGAAATGCATGATCTTCAGATCATCGCAGTTGTCCTCGAAATCGGTTCTACCAAGTCTGCGAGCCTTCCAGTCGAAAGCGGCCTTCATGGCGTTCTCGACGGCCAAGCCACCACCAGCAATCCAGAAATGGTGGTTGAATCCCTCAGGCGATGCGTAAGTGGCGAAGGTGTCGACGAAATCCGCCATCTCACATGAATAGATGTCGGCGTTGGAGACATTGCACAGGGCAGCCCGTCGCAGCGTATCCAGGAAGCCGGAGTCATTCATGCCCGGATGATTGAATCCCAATGGCATCGAGGCGAAACAGGTGAAGGCGTCCATGTATCGATTGCCGCTGGCGGCATCGTGGATCCACACACCTTCGGATCGCTCAAGATCGACCACCATCGGGTAGCCATCTACTAGTTGATGCCTCGCGAGTTCCTCAAGGACCCTGTTGGGATTCATACCAATCTCCATCAAGAGCTTCAGCAGGTCCTCATCTGTAGAGGACGAACCTTTGAGCGTAGGGCCCCAGAACCGCTTCGGCAACCCCAGGCACCCGGGTTCATTCAAAGAGAGCGTGATCTGAGAATCCCGCCATCGGCTTCCGAATTAGGCGAACAACACGCCATGACGATCTGGCCGCTCAAAGAGGCCCCGGGATCGCCCGTGATGGGGCCTGAAAGCCCTTCTAACCTCATTGAGATGTGCGAAATGGCCGTGATCTTGACGATCCGCCTTCAGGGAGGGAAACTTCACTATTCAGCCATGCCCCCGTACGTCTGGGGAAGCTGATTGGTCCCCAAAGTCTTGCGACGGAGTCACCCCCTATGGCCATTCGATCAACGACGGGAACAGGCGTCGTTGTAGCGTTGGTGGTGTTCATCATCATCAGCGCCGCCCTGCTCGCCACGACAATCATCTTCTACAGCCAGCTCGGCAAGGCGAAGGAAGAAAAGAAAGACGCTGAAGCCACGCTGAACGATGTGGCGAATGCCAATGAGAGAAACAGCGATCAATATCGGGCCATCTCGGGAGATTCGGGGCGAGAGAGCATCTTTGGGTATCTGAACCAGCAACACCAAGGTCTCAAGGACTATGTCGGTCGCGACATGAAACTCGAGGATCTCAAGAACTCATTCCAGAGTTCATTGGACGTCGATCCCAGCAGCACGCTCTGGTCACATCTGAGCACAGTCGAACGACAGCTTCGCGAAGAGCAGGACACGGTCAAGGCGTTGAATGACAGGGTCCAGTCCCTTCAGACCGAGAAGGAAGATATGGCCGGCAAGCTGCAGGCCGCAGAACGGGAACGTGATGAATCCCTTCAGGCTGCCGTCGATCGTCAACTGGATCAGATCCGAAAGGCCGACTCGACCTACGAACAGCAGGTCGCCAGTGCACTGGACGGACTTGAGAAGGCCAAGGAACGCAATCGTGGACGATATGTCGATCAGATTCGTGAACTTGAAGATGAGGTCGATCGTCTGAGTGATGAGAATGTCCGTGGTGAAAGCCGCATTCAGGAGCTTCAGGAACTGGTCAACCGTAGTCGGATCCAGCCGAAGGACCCTGCGAATCTCGTCGACGGGGAAATCATCGAAGTCGCTGGACGAGGCGATCAGGTCTACATCGATCGCGGGAAGTCCGACCAGATCGTTCTCGGAATGACCTTCGAAGTCTACGACGACGCCGCACAGATCAGGCCCGACGATGAAGGCAATTTCCCGAGAGGAAAGGCCAGCATTCAGGTCGTCAAGGTCGGTGAGACCACCTCGACCGCCAAGGTCACCAGAGGCACCAAGGGCCGACCAATCGTCAGTAATGACGTCGTCGCGAACGCAATCTACGATCCAACGTACAAGTTCAAATTCTTGGTTCATGGACGATTCGATGTGGATGGCGATGAGATCGCTACGCTCGAGGAAACCGACTATCTCCGCAGGCAGATCGAGGCCTGGGGTGGTGAAGTTGTCTCTGGTGATCAGATCACCGGCGATCTGGACTTTCTGGTACTTGGCATTGAACCCGTCAATCCAGCCAATCCGACCGATTCTGCAACCGCAACCCAGATGCAGCAGACGCTTGAACAGCGGCTGAAGTACCAGCAGTATCAGGACCTTTTTCAGGCAGCCCAGAAATCAGATATTCCCGTTCTGAATTCCAACAGGCTCTACATCCTGACCGGGCAGACTGGAATGTGATTCCCCCTCGGGGGATTTGCGGGATTGCGCTTTCAGGGGGCCCCATTCATGGCACGCCATAGGTCTCCCTTGAGAAACTGGATGGAATATCTCCCTGCCAGAGCCGCTGCGGCGGTTCTGCAATGTTTTCCCGTGGAACAGAATCTGGAAACCGCCGCCTGGGGAGGAAGGCTCTACTTCCAACTCAGTGCGAAGCGTCGCAGACGGGCCATTGCGAACATCCAGAGTGCATTCCCAGAATGGGACATCGATCTATGTCGCCTGATAGCCCAGAGATCCGTGGAGAACATGTTCCAACTCGCATCGGTTGATGCCATGGTCATGACAAGACTGCTGACGCCGGACAAGTGGCCTGAATTCCTCGACTTTAGCAAAGCTGCCACTCATATCAGAAGAATGATGGACGATCGTTCGATGCTGTTCATCACGGGGCACTGTGGGAATTGGGAATTGCTTGGCTACGGAATGTCAGTGATCGGCTACCCGTTGGCGGCATTGGCTCGACCGCTAGACAACCCCCTTCTCAATAACTGGCTCATGGGGCTCAGAGAGGCGCATGGCCTGAAGATCCTGACCAAGTGGGGCGCCACCCCGGAAATGCAGAAGATCATCGAAAACAATGAACATATTGGTTTCATAGCCGACCAGAACGCGGGAGACAGCGGCATCTTCGTACCATTCTTCGGTCGGCTTGCTTCAACATACAAGTCAATCGGTCTACTGGCCATGCGATACAACCTGCCGCTGCTCATTTCGATGGCTGAACGAATCGATGGCCGATTCCGCTATCGAGTCCATGTGCAGGACGTCATCGAGCCGGAGGACTGGGCCGGACAGGAAGACCCCCTCTACTACATAACCGCCAGATACATACACGGCATCGAACAGATGATCCGCAGATCGCCCGAGCAGTACCTGTGGATGCATCGCAGGTGGAAGAGCAGGCCGCGTCATGAAAGACGGGGCGAACGGGTGCCTCCCTCGCTGGAGGCCCAGATTCGTTCACTTCCTTGGTTGGATACAGACCAGCAGGATCTCATCATCGAACGATCGAACCGCGACAGCCGGGACATGGCCGCTGCCGGGGAATCATCATGAGCAGACGAAAGCTCGCAGAAATCGACATCCTGATCGTCGATGATGACGAGGACATCCTCGGCAGCATGGAACTGGCTCTTCGATCTGAAGGTGCTAGCACCTTCGCGGCAATCGACGGCCATGATGCCATCTCGCAATGGCGTGAACATTCCCCTCGCGTGATCGTTCTGGACATGATGCTCCCGAAGAGCTCTGGTTTTCTCGTGCTCGAAGAACTGATGGGATCGGACGACCCCCCGATCGTGGTAATGGTCACCGCCAACGAGGGGCGTCGACACATGGCCTATGCCAAAGAACTGGGTGTCGCCGCCTATCTGACCAAGCCCATCCCTCTTCAGCTCCTGATCGACACCATCCACGATCTCCTTGGCGGACATGCCAAGGACAACGACGGTACGATGGAATCCAACGCGTGATCGCAGGAGACAATCCGTTGCCACACCACTTTGCCATATTGTCCCCCGATCCACCCTCCGAAAAGGGCAGCTCTACACTTGGTTCGAGAGCGGAGATCGTCAAGTCCCTCGGAACGATGAACACGCTTCCTCAGACTCCCGGCGAGAACATTCTCTGGGGGCCTGGTGTAAAACTCGAGATGGTCGAGGGCGAGGATCCACTGAAGCAGATCCTTCTGACCATTACCGAGGAGGAAATCGCGTGGCTTGTGATTGCGAGGCTCATGCAGGCCTTCGGGTGGCGGGTAGTCGACCTTGAAACCGGTGAAGATGTTGAACTCGTGGAGGAAGAGGAATGACCGAGACATCCCAACACAAGCAGGGATTCACTTCCGATCGAAGCGATGAAAATGAATTTTCAGCAGCCTTGGCGGCTGCTGTCGACTATCGAGGTGATGTGACCATCATGCAGGAGAATGGCACGGAGGAGATGGGATATCTCTTCGATCTGACTGGTGACATCGCGGATGGAAACGTCGGCTTCATGACCAAGGAAGACACGAGCCCTCGCAGACTCGCAACAAGCACCATCAAGTCAATTACCTTCTCCGGCCGGGACACGGCTGAAGGCAAATCATTTGATACCTGGATCAAGAAGTACGTCGAGAAGAAACTAGCCGGGCAGAAGGCTAGCATCGAATGCGAAGATCTCGACGAGGAATGATCTCGTTCGATTCCGGTCAGGCCACCGAACGAACGGCGTCGACCGGTGCCGTCACCTGCCCGATGGGTGTGAAGAAGGCGAATGGTCCATCATTGAAGATCGCTCCCGCGATGCCTCTGGCCGCCAGAGTTCGGAACCACCATGTCGCCTGACTCGGAGACAAGGCAATGAGGCGACTGCCTTCGGCATGGCATGTCGGATCGATCATCTCGGCGTAGCGCCTTGCCCGAACAGGAT
Organism: Phycisphaerae bacterium; assembly: GCA_002716385.1. Classification (GTDB taxonomy): domain Bacteria; phylum Planctomycetota; class Phycisphaerae; order Phycisphaerales; family SM1A02; genus UBA1668. The sequence goes on from PBAX01000022.1 coordinate 21,212, forward strand.
CCGTGAACACCAGCGCACAAGGTTGATCGCGACAGATGCCGACCATTGGATCCGTCGACGTGGCGGGATCCGAAATGAAGTACCACTGCGGAAGATTCATCACTGTTGACCATAGCTGTTCCGGATTGGCCTGCTCACTTACTTCTCGAGCTCTGGCCACTACCGTATCGATATCGGGCAGCGACTCGGGCCGGTTGGTCCATGTGGCGATGATGAGATCATCCAATCTGCACTCGAATGGAAAAGGTCCGGGGTTAAAGACCGCAGTCTGAACGCCCCACGACCGGATCCCGGTAAGAAACTCCGGCGCTTCGTGAGTGAGCATTGAAATGACTCGAGCCGATTCGGGAAGTTCGGAACTCTGCTTCAGCATGCCCATCGCAGCTTCACCGGATGTGAAGACGCAGACACTGGGCTGGTCACGTTCCTCGAGCACCATGGGGAGCACTCGATCGCGAGCACCCAGATCAATCACGAACAATCGCTGCATCGAGGCGAGCCTTGACATGGCCAGTCGCCTGTTTTCATCCGTCGGCAATTGACTGGCCTGTTCGAGAAGCTGTTCAATCGCGACTCTTGGCGTGCTGTGTGCCATGCTTGAACCTCCCTGGCGAATCCGCAGAAAGCGGCCTCCCCCTGACAATCAACTACGCAGGAGATCCATTCAAAGGTTCGGAGGAATAAATCAAACCGCCAGAAAGTGGTCCTGGCCAACTTGGACAAGTCGATGGCTGACATCGTCTTGCATGCCTTCAACGGGCCTCCAGGGGCTCAGGAGGCCTTCAGCAGTCGATTGCGGCTCCCAGATGCCTTCCTCCCCCATCAATGCCTCGAGGTCGCCCAGAGGCTCCAGCCGCCTGTCGAGCGGTAGCCTGCAGCCCAAAAGGCCCCTTGTGTAGGGATGCCTTGGAGAACCGAGGATCTGTTCGGCATTTCCGGATTCACAGACATGCCCGGAATGAAGAACCACCAACAAGCTCGCTCTTTGAATCACAAGGCCCAGATCATGAGTGACCAGCAGGATCCCGAGACCTCTGCTTCTGCAGAGGTCCTCGAACAACTGCATGATGGCCTGGGTCGTAACGGCATCCAAGGCAGTCGTGGGCTCATCCGCAAGCAGGATGGATGGTGCACGAGCCAATGCAAGAGCGATCACAACGCGCTGCCTCATTCCTCCGCTGAGCTCGTGGGGTACGCATCGTAGACACCGGCCCGGCCTCGGCACTCTCACTTCCTCAAGAAGCGATTGAGCATGTTGTCGACGGCTGCGCCGACTGATGCCATCTAGAGAGAGCACCTCATCGAAGAGCTCCCCGATGCTGCATACGGGATCAAGCGCCGTCATTGGTTCCTGAAAGATCATGGCGATCTGCTTGCCACGAATCTTTCGCCACTGTGATGACGACAGACCGGCACATTCCTCCCCCTTGATTTGAATGCTCCCATCCAAAAGTGAAACCGCCGGCGGCAGCAGACCGATGGAAGCCAGTGCCGTCATGGTCTTCCCGCTTCCGGACTCGCCCACCAGTGCGGTGATCTCGCCGGCATTGACCTGGAGACCTGCACCACAGACGATCGCCTGATTCTGGGAGACCGACTTGATCTCGATTGATTCGAGTTGGAGAAGCGTTTCACTCATGACGCCTGTTCCACCTGCCGTGGATCCAACCTGACTCGCAGCCATTCTCCAAGGCAATTGAGAGAAAGAAGAGTCAGGGCGATGAGGAGGCAGGGCCAGACAAGCAACCACCAATGGGAGCGAACTCCATTGATCTCGGACAAACCGGCCGCGGCCAGATTGCCCCAACTCGGCAGCGGTTCACGAATGCCGATTCCGAGAAAACTCAGGAAGGCCTCGCTGAGCATCGCCATCGGTACAGTCAGCGTTGCATAGACGGCAATAGGACCAATGACGTTGGGCAGAAGATGTCTCCATACCTGTCGTTTCCAGGGAACCCCGATGGCCCGACACGCCTCCATGAATGGTTGTGATCGAAGACTGAGGACCTGACCCCTGATGACTCTGGCCATTGTCAGCCAACTCACGGCGCCAATGGCTATCCACAGAGTGAGGACATTGACCCACTGGGCTTCAGCGGACCCGAGGACGACACCCGTACGCTCGAGCAAACCCTCTACAGCAACGACGAGAAGCACCACGATGAGTATGTACGGAAGTCCATAGAGCACATCCACGATCCGCATCATGAAACCATCGACCCGAGGACTCGATGTGGCGGCCACCATCCCCCAAAGACCGCCTAGCAGTACCGCCGTGGATGCCGCCGCCAGACCCACGATCAGACTGATGCCCCCACCAGCAAGAACCCGCGACAGAAGATCGCGGCCCAGATGATCGCTCCCAAGCAGATAGGGCGATTCACCTGCGAACGATGGAGGCTGCAAGGCAAGTTCAGGATTGGTCGCCTCGAACCGACGAGCCGTCGATGTCTGGCCTTCGATAACTTCATGTCCGAAGGTCCAGGGCAGGGAAACCAGAGTCACCACGACGACCGCTATCAGGAAGATTGCGGAAAGGATTCCCAGACGTCGAATCGAGTCGGGGGTGGCACCTGATCGGGAACGTTTTTCAGTAGTCACGGAACGCAGGATACGGCATCGCTTGAATCAAGACCGAAACCCGGAGGCTGCTCAGCGGCCCTGTGCGGCCTGCACGGCATCCAGTTCACCGAGCGCCTGAGCCATCTGTCGGGCTAGCTCCTGCTCGAAGTTCTCTTCGTCGTACTCGACGCGTTCCTGAAGCTGCTCGACGCGTTCATTCAGCCGCATGATCGAACGTTCTCGATTCTCAATCGACAACTCGAGTCGGGCACGCATCACCGCCTGCAAGTGCTGACGCATGAATATCACTTCAGGGCTATCTGGCCCCGTGGTGTCCACGGCCTGCTTCAATTTGATCGACAGCTGGATGACTTCAGCATCGAGGCTCAGCTCCGCGATCTTGCTCTCGTACAGCTCCGGATCCGTCTTCTGGAGCTCCGCCAATGCAACAAGACCGTGACCATAGCGACGAATCATCTTCTCGAGCTCCACGGGATCCTGTCCCTGATCGGAGCAGCTCTTCTGCAGCAGCTGACCAAGTCGTGGGTCGATTCTGGATGCCACATCGATGTAGCGATCGATGTTGCTTCGAGCCGAGTCAACCGTTCCAGGTGTGGCGGCCTTAATTTGCGTCTGAGCCTGCGAATTCATCTGCTCGATCAACTTGCTGCCTGACTGACCGGCGACCATGTTGGCCATCGTGAGAATGGACTTGAGGTCATCAGATGAAGATGCTCGTGAGACCGATGTTCCAGAATTGAGTGCGAAAACGACACAAGCCAGAACAAGCAGCCAACTCATCGCCATGGTGTAGCGTGTCTGCATCATCGAATCTCCAATGCGAGATAACCCCATGAATCCGAATCCTGCTCGGCCTCAAGGATGTTCAGAAGTTCATCGTGAGCAGCTGTCCATTTGAGATCATGTGAAGCCAACAGGCCCGAATCATCAACGTAGGACAGATACATGTCGGAGTTGACCAGCGGCTGGTCAAGCGAGGCATAGGTAGTCGAAGTGGTTGGTGAAAGCCCTGGACCACTCCACCACAAGGCGCCCAGAAACGCCAAGCCAACACAGGCTGCCAGAGCCAACCGCTTGATCGCCACGGCAGACTTCGCAGGGGCAAGCCGCATTCGAGCCTGCTGACGATGCGATTCGAGAGACGCCTGAGCAACTCTGGACGCAAGTCCTTCAGGAACAGGCAATTGACGCAAAGACTCGCCGATGACCATGTCGAGATCGCGGTCAGCCGAGCTGTACTCCGAGCCCAGTGGATCTGGCCCATCAGGCCGAATATCAGGTTGGTTTCGTGAAGAAAACATCATTGCGTCACTCCTAGAACGGCCTCGAGGCAAACTAATTGCATTATTTCCATCATTTTTGGACGAAAAATCATTCCTCCAGATCCTCCGCTCCAGATGGGCCCAGTCGCTCCCTCAACCGCTTGATAGCCCGAAAATGCCTTGCCAGAACAGTCCCCATCGGTTCATCGAGGACCTCGGCGATGGTCTTGAAACTCATTTCAGCCACATGCCTCAGATGTAGCACCTGCTGCTCGGCCTCGGGGAGTTCGGACATGGCCAGCTGTAGCCCCTGAAGGGCCTCCTCCCCCTCGGAAGCCGATACATCCAGATCCTGAGCTGGCGCCACGGCCCTCAGGGTGTCATCAGCCATGGAGAGGGCCTGACGGGATCTTCGCCTCATCTCGTCACGCAGGCGATTCAGGGCAATCCGAAAGAGCCATGACTCGAATTTACCTAGTTCGGTGTAACCGGAAAGCTTCGTTACGACAGTGCAGAAGGTCGACTGGGTCACTTCCTCTGCCAGCTCGGGATCTCGACATTGCGCCAGAACAACCCTGAAGACCTGTGGAGAAAAGTCGGTGACAATCCTTGACCAAGCGGCCTCATCACCACCGATAGCAGCTTGGAGCACGATGCTCAGGCGTTCTCTGTCCAGAGGGGCAGTCATCTCTTGGCTGAATCACTCCACTTGTTCTGTACTATCGGGACAGAAGACGGTTCGAGGTCTCTACACAATCCGTCCCTTAGAATCGGCCAAATCACATGATTGCGCTTCTGGATACTTCCGACGATTCGATAATCTCCTGGCAACTGGCCTCGCTTCTGGTCGCTCTGGGGGTTCTTGGACTCGTCATCGGGGGCCATCTTCTGGTCAGTGGAGCCGTCTCCGTCGCCAAGCGACTGGGCATGTCCACGTTGATGATAGGCCTGACGATCGTCGCTCTGGGCACCAGCGCTCCGGAGCTTGCCCTGAATGTAGTGGCCGCCGCTGGCGGTGAAACCGGGCTCGCTTTCGGGAATGTCGTTGGATCCAACATCGCCAACATCGCGCTGGTGCTCGGCCTGACCGCCCTCGTCGCACCGATTCCGATTCCACGAGCAACACTGAGACTCGGTGGTATCCCCTGGTTGATCTATCTGACGCTGTTGGCGATCGCCTTGCCTTGGTTTGGCGGCATTTCGGGCGATGTCCCGGGCTACGCACGCTGGGCGGGCATCGTACTTCTGTGCTGCGTGCCGTTGACCATCCTCCTGTGGCATAGAGACCACCGACTCGAAGAAGCCCATGGCGATGTTGACGATATGCCCGAGAGGTCCCTTCTTCCGAGTTCGCTTCTGGTACTGGCTGGTCTCGTGCTCCTCATCGCTGGTGGACGTTCCACGGAAGTCGGTGCGGTGACGCTCGCGAAATGGATGGGACTGTCGGAAGCGGTGATCGGCCTTTCGATCGTCGCCTTGGCGACCAGTCTCCCTGAGATCGTCACCTCAATGGTCGCTGCTCGCAAAGGGGTTCCCAATCTGGCGATTGGAACGGTGATCGGATCGAATGTATTCAACCTTTCGCTTGTGCTCGGCACCACGAGTATCGTGTCGCCGGTAGCCCTGCCCGAAGCCGGTGGAATGATCGACCTGTTCGTCATGGGTGGACTCACGCTGGCACTACTTCCCATGGCCCTGACCGGAAGAAGAATCGCCAAGTCCGAAGGTGTGGTGCTGCTCATCATCTGGGCGGCCGCGATAACGCTGAGCATTCTTCGATAACGAATTCAGTGTGTGATCAGATCGGAAGATCTGAACCGATATCGGACATCGAAGGAGGCGGCGGCCTGTAGGAATAGTCCCGGAATCTGGTCGTGGCATCGTTCCAGGAGAGTTTGACGGTGCCGGTCGGGCCGTTACGCTGCTTGGCGAGTATCAGTTCGGCGAGCCCCTTCTTGTCGGGATTGGCCTCGATCCACTCCTCATCTCGATGAAAATATTCCTCGCGATGCAGCATCATGACCACATCGGCGTCCTGCTCGATGGACCCTGACTCGCGGAGATCGCTCATACGGGGACGATGGCCTTCCCGCTGCTCGGCTGCACGATTCAACTGACTCAAGGCCACGATTGGAACATTGAGTTCCCTCGCTAGCGCCTTGACGCCGCGGCTCAACTCGGAAACCTCCTGTTGTCGCGACTCGGATCGATTTCCACTTGTCATGAGCTGGAGGTAGTCGATGAACAACGCCCGAATGTCGTGCTTCTGCTTCATGCGCCTCGCCTTGGCTCGCAGCTGCATGAGCGTCAGTCCCGGCGTGTCGTCGATGAAGATGGGGGCGTTGCGGAGTTCGTCGCAGGCCGCGAACAAGGCCTGGAAATCACTGTCCTTGAGCGCATTGCGTCGAAGGTTGCGACCACTGACACCGCTTCGAGCAGAAAGAAGACGCTGGACGATCTGGTTGGAGGACATCTCGAGGCTGAACATGCCAACGGGTTCCCCTCGAATCGCGATGTTCTCCGCAATGTTCAAGGCCAGCGCCGTCTTACCCATCGAAGGTCGCGCGGCCAGAATCAGAAGCTCGCCCGGCTGCATGCCGCCGGTCATCTCATCCAGATCGCTGTATCCGGATGGTGTTCCGGTCAAAGCCTGACCTTCCTGCTGTTCGATGAGCTGGATGGCTTCGGTGATGAGATCCGCCAGACCGAGTATCTGGCGGCTTTCGGACTGTTCTGCGATTCTGAAGATCTTGCGTTCTGCATCATCCAGTAGCGCCGACGCCGATTCGGGTCGGTCGTGGGCATCACGAAGGATCTCGCCCGCTGCACCGATCAACTGCCTGATCATCGCTTTCTCACGAACAAGACGGGCATAGTGAATGGCACTGGCCGCATCCGGCACACACTCGGCAAGCTCGACCAGGAAATCCACGCCACCGATGGGTTTGAGTGAGTCCCGATCCTTCAGAAGCTGCTGCAACTGAACGATGTCAAGCGTATTGTGGCGATCGTAGAGTTCGCAGATGACACGATAGACCTCGCCATGCTGCTGACGAAAGAAATCCTCGGGCGAACGGACGATCTGGAGAACCTCTCCACAGACTTCCGGGTCAATGAGGATGGAACCGAGCAGACTTGCCTCGGCTTCAATGGCCACAGGCGGCCCTTTGTCCAGCAATGTGCCGAACGACTGGCGTTCCGTGCCTCCCACCTTGTGTTCTTGAATCCTGCTCACTCGATTGACCATTGCTCCACTACGGGAGCTTTCTCCACAATACACACCCTGCCGAACAATACGAGAACTCAGTTGTGGTTTTCGTCCGGATGATGCGGATGAAGTGATGGAGGATATACCCGGCCCGCCAGATCCACCATGCTCGGATCCAACCTTGGCGAGTTGTGGACAGAATCACAGCTGCCCGATGAAATCAGGGCTGGCTTTCAATGTGCATTTGGATCGGGAACTAGGATTCCAGTTCGACGGTATCAAGGGCCTCACGCATCAGACGGCCGATCTTGAACTTCACCGTCTTTTTGGCAGGCACCGGAACACGCTCAAGAGTTCGAGGGTTCTGGGCGACTCTCGCAGCTCGTTCTCGAATCTCGAAGACCCCGAAATCACGAAACTCGAGCCGACGGCCGTCACCCAGTTCCTTGATGACATTGTCGAGAAAACTCTGAACGGTCATCTTCACGACGGTCCGCTTCTGGTTCGTCTCCTCGGCAATGCGGTCGATGAGGTCTTTCTTGGTAGTGGTTGTCTTCGTAGTCTCTGTCATGACCAAGCCTCTCCCAAGATTGAACAGTCGCCGATAGGCAACCGGTATTCCCCTTAAAACGGATCGAATCATGCAACCTGATGTCAGGGATGAAAACCGGTCCGTCGCCACAGTGAAACACCCAAGGGAATGATCTTGGCCGAGAAGGCCCCCATCTGATTCCGCTCCCCCTGGAATCTCACAGTTCCAGTATGGAGATCTGAGAGCAGATCGTCAAGACCACTTCTGACGTGAAATATGGCTGCTATGGCGAAAAATGGGCCTGAAACGGGCTATCTGCTTTTCAGCTGTAGCGACCTGGTCGTCTGGAGGTAGTTTTCCCAAGGGCGGCCATTCAGGATCCACTGCTGGTCCCGGATGTAGACCTGGGACAAATTGACCGGAACAGCGACCGGAGGCAGGTCCGCGCCCAGCAGCACGTCCTTTCGCAGATTCATTGCATGCATCTCATTGGAGATCAGCCCTTCCGGCCCGAGAACCTCCAGAGTCTGGGCTGACGGCATCACAAGCGGTGCGGCCACCTGCGATGCGATCGGCTCGGAGACATGGGAACTGGACTTGTGACCACTGTGGCAACCCGCCATACCGCAGACCAAAAGCCCCAGACCGCAGATGTTCAATGTTCTGAAATGTCGAATCAGCTTGCCGTTCATTCCCCAGCTCCCTTCAATGCTGGTATTCACTCTACAAACTCCGCGCCACGGCCTTCTAGGCACTTTCAGAGGTCGCATGGCCCGAAACAGCGATGCCTGGAATGAACACTGTTGATTTCAGGCAACATGAGTCTCCGGCACGACGGACGGAGCCATGTCGTGATTTGAGTAGACTGGGGCCTCATCAGGGACGATCTTTCTGATAGATCACAGAGAGGCAGACACCTCCATGGACATCATTATCTGCGGCGGAGGCGAGATCGGTTCGGAGGCTGCCGAAGTCCTCGCCAGACGCGGTGACAACGTGACGGTCATCGATACGGACGCCAAGCGGCTGAGCTATCTCGAGGAACACCTCGATATCAGGACACTCAATGGAGTCGCCAGCTCGGCACAATCACTGCGGGCGGCCGGTGCCGCACAGGCGGATGCCGTCATTGCCGTCACCGGTATCGATGAAGTCAATCTGGTCTGCGCCACAGTCGCCGCCTCGCTGGGAGCGGGGCGTACGCTTGCCCGCGTCGATCACTCGCTCTATCTCGGTCATGAATCGATGGACTACGCCACGTTGTTCTCGGTTGATCGCCTCTTCTCTCCTGATCGTGCGACCGCACGAGCCATGGCTGCTCGACTCGCCAATCCCGCGGCGCTGGCCGTTTCTCGTGTTGCCAGAGGCACCGTCGAGATACAGGCGTTTCCGGTGGATGCGAAGGGCTCGGCCACAGGAAAGAAGCTACGCGACATCTCGATGCCCAAGGCCTCGCGGGCCGTGGCGGTATGCCGCGATGGCAAATGGCGTTTGCCGACAGCCGATACCCGATTCAAGATCGGAGATCGCGTAACCGTCGTTGTCGATGTGGATCATTTCGATGATCTGGACGGCGTCTTCACCGCCCATCACTCGAGACAACTCAGGATCGCGGTATTCGGTGGATCGGCAGCTTCCGTATGGTTGTGCCGCGCCTTGAAGAATCGCGGCTCGATCATCCATCTGTTCGAAGCAGATTCGGAGCGATCGAATGAACTCGCCGAAAAGCTCGACTGGGTCACGGTGATCAATGCGGATCTGACGGCACCGTCGATCTTCGAGGATCAGGGACTCGACAAGATGGATGCCTTCCTAGCAATGGGTGACGATGACGAGAACATGCTGGGCAGCGCCATTGCGAGAAAGGCGGGCATTCCGATGATTCTCACCATGACCCATAGGGGACAGCTGGAACCGCTGCTTGAGCAGCTGGGTGTGACCAAGGCATTCAATCCGTGGACCTCCGCGATGGAGGACATCATCCACTTCATCTCGAATTCCGCATTCGAGACGGTCGGAACACTTGGCGAAGAACAGTCCGACCTCGAACTGGTACGTATACGAATCGGCAACAAATCGCCATTGGCCGGCCAGACTCTCAGGCACATCAAGCCAGACATGAACCTGATTGTCGCCGTCGTCGAGGACGAATCGGAACAAGGGCATGTTCCCGTGGCCGATGATGTACTGACCGCTGGCAGACATATTCTTGTGGCATGTGAAAAAGGTCAGGAAAAACAACTCCGCAAGCTCTTCGACGCGAGATGATCGAATCATGAATTCAAGAGTAGTCCTGGGACAACTCAGCAAGGTCATCACACTGATGGGCCTCATCCTCCTCGCGATCGGAGGATGGGCACTGGTCGTCCCCTTCGAGGAAGGACTGGATGAGGATCACGCCGAGAAAGCACTGCTTCTGAGCAGTGGATGCGCCTTGTTCATCGGTCTTTTCATCTGGATGCTGACACTCGGACCCAGAGACATACGGCGGACTCTGTTCCGGGGGGAAATCGAAGGGGTCGAGTCCGGCCAGCGACTTGGAAGGCGCGATGCCCTGCTGCTCGTGTCCGCGTCATGGATCGTGGGCGCCGTGTTCGTGGCGCTTCCCTACCTCTTCTGGGCGCACATCGATGATGCCGCACCCGCCAATCATCCATTCCGCTCCTTCATCGACTGCTACTTCGAATCGATGAGTGGCCTGAGCACGACCGGTGCGACCGTACTGCTCGACATCGAGGCGCTTCCGTCGACACTTCTGTTCTGGCGATCGCTTTCCCAATGGCTGGGAGGTCTTGGCATTCTCGTCCTGCTGGTGGCGCTGCTTCCCAATGCGGGCGTGGCCGCGAAACGGATGTATCGGTTTGAAGCGCCCGGCCCCGATACTGACGGCGTGAGACCCACCATGCGTGATACCGCCAGAAGACTCTGGACGATGTATCTGGCACTCACGGGCCTCCAAGTGGTCTGCCTGTTGTTCGCAGGCATGGGTGTATTCGATGCGTTCTGCCATACCTTCACGACGATGGCGACCGGTGGCTTCTCAACCAGAGGTCGAAGCATCGCTGGACCCGAAACTGTCGGGATACAGATCATCGTGATCGTCTTCATGGTGCTTGCCGGCACGAACTTCGGCGTTCTCCACATGGTGATGCGACGTCAATGGAAGAAACTCTGGGCAGATACCGAGCTACGCATCTATCTCTCGATACTTCTGATCGGATGTGGAATCGTCATCGGAAGTCTGCTCATCAACGGCGGCAAGATGTACTACATCGACGGGACCCAGTCAGCGGTCACCGCCGGAAACGCCGCACTTGAAGGCGTCTTCACGGTCGTGTCCCAGCAAACCACCACGGGGTTCACCACCGTCGACTACAACGCGTGGCCCTTCGTCGCCAAGTCCGTGATCATCGCGGTGATGTTCATCGGTGGTTGCGCAGGCTCGACAGCCGGCGGCATCAAGGTGGTCCGTATCTGGATAACACTGAGAGTGCTCTGGCATCAGCTCACACGTGTGACGAATCCCTCGGTCGTTCGACCGATCCGAATCTCCAAGCAGGCGCTCGATCAGGATCAGATGCTGGGCGCCGTGACGTACACGGTGACGATCATCCTCCTGTTCGCGATTGGTGCGATCGTGATCCAGATGCTCGAGCAGGACCAGTGCGGATTCGTCACATCGGCAACCGCCAGTCTGGCGACGCTCTGCACAGTCGGACCGGGACTCAATCAGGTCGGCGCGATCGAGGACTACGCATGGTTCTCCGACGGCAGCAAGATATTCATGTGTTTTCTGATGCTTGTGGGCAGGCTGGAGTTGTTTGCGGTATTCGCGCTCTTCCAACCACGCTTCTGGACGGGCCGATAGCTCTCGGATCACATTGGCTTCTCATCGATCGTCTGATCATAGACCTCGAGAAGCTTAGCCTTGTCGAAAACCATCTCGTTCCGAGTGAGGCCGACCACCTCGTATCTCGGCGTCAATTCAATCGCATCGACGGGGCACGCCTCTTCGCACATGCCGCAGAAGATGCATCTGAGTTCATCGATGTCGAACTGCTTGGGATACTTCTCGCGATCCTCCCAGGGGGATTCCTCGCCCACGATGTGGATGCAGTTGGCCGGACAAGCAGTCGCGCACATGAAACAGGCCACGCATCGGACACGCCCATCCTCATCGCGATTCAATCTGTGAACCCCTCGGAAGGTCTGCTTGTACTGCCCACCTTCGAGGACATCCCTATCGTCGCGTTTCTCCTCGGGATACTGCACGACATGAATGTTCTTCTTGTTCTTGCCATCCCGGCCCATGTTCCCCAGACAATGGCGGAGGGTCGTCCCCAGCCCCTTGAAGACTGCCGGCAGAAACAGGCGTTCAGCTGAATTGATCGCCTTGGGGGTGACATCTACGAATGTATGGTCGGAAGAGGCCATGTGATCTCCCTATAGTAGCCCCTGAAACGCCTTGTGCGAATATTTCGCGTCAATCTTGCCCCCCCGTTAGGCTGTGAATGGATCAAAAACGACGGAGCCAGACACCACATGCCCTCATCCAGCCCAATGCCGCCGGGGACCCGACCCGATATCGGCCAATCAATGCAAGCCGCCAGTCTGATCTGGCAGTCCATCAGCGAGGTGGCGGCTGCGGCGTTGATCGGATGGGGTCTGGACTGGTTTTTCGACACAGACAAGGTTTTTCTGCTCATCGGTGCCCTTGTGGGGATCGCCGTCGGGATCACGAGCTTCGTCAGAAGTGCCCTGAAGGAGAGTCGTAGGCTCTCCAGCCAGCAGCGGTCCTCCACCACTAGGAAGCCCTGACGCCTGGAAAACAGCCATGAATCCACCCACAGGCCCCCATAAACAGCCAATAACCCCCCTGCCAACCAGATCGATCATCCTCGCACAGATCCTTGCCGGAGCCATCGCCTGTGGCCTGTGGATTCTGGGGACCCTGATTGGTGGATTTGGGGCCGATCTGATCCTCCCCGGACTTCTCGAAATTGGCCTGGTCATCTTCGTGACGGTCATCTGCACACTGGTGATCACCCCATGGACCCCCCGGCCTGTCGCCACCTGGGCGATGATCCTGATTGGATCTTCCCTGGTGCGGCTAATACTCATCACCGGACTGTCGCTATTGCTATACTCCGCGGCTCTGATGGCCCCGAAAGCTCTGGTGATTTCAGCTTTCCTCCCCATCGCAACGATCCTGGCACTTGAGACCGTCGTTATCGCCCGTTTCCTAACCAGTCTGTCCCCCGTTAACACGACCGTGACAGACGACTAGCCTCCCCGGAATTACACCGAACATGCTTCCGTTTCTGGCTGCTTCAAACCCGACGCATCACGTGCTTGATAGACCCATCACAGGTCTTGAAGAGACATTCATCTTTGGCACGGAAACGCTCACGATCCACTTGGTGACGCTCACCGTGGCCGCAATCGTCGCGTTCCTCGTTCTCCTTCGTGCCGCCAAGTCGATCTCCACAGGCGATGAAGGCGAAGGCATGTATCGCTACCTCACTAGAGGTCGAGTTGCCCAGTTGATCGAGGTTTTCACGCTTTTTCTCGTGGAGAACACGATTCGTCCAACGCTCAAGGAAGAAACTCGCAAGTTCGTACCGTTCCTGCTCTCCCTTTTCTTCTTCATCCTCACATGCAACCTGATGGGCCTGATTCCTTTTCTGGATGTCCAGCATGCAGTCGGCCCAGCCGTTGAAGGACAGAAGGTCTGGGCAGTCTTCGGTGGAACAGCGACCGCCAACCTCGGTGTCACGTTTGGATTGGCATGTGTCGCCTTCGTCGCCATGCAGTATCAAGGCTTCCGTTCGCTGGGCGTGAAGGGATACCTGTCCCATCTGACCGGCGGCGCGCCAATGGCACTCCTCCCCATGATGGTGCCTCTCGAGATTGCCGGCATGCTCATCAAGCCTGCCGCTCTGGCTGTTCGTCTCTTCGCCAACATGTTCGCAGGCCACACGATGATGGCGGTTCTGGCCATGTTCGGCATGATGACCTGGATAGGCACTGAAGACTATCTGGTGACCGGAGCGATCTCACTTGTATCGATCATCGCCTCCATCGCGATCACCTTCCTCGAACTATTCGTGGCCTTCCTGCAGGCCTTCATCTTCATGTTCCTGACAACGGTGTTCATCGGACAGATGACCCATCATCACGAACATGACGATCATCATGAAGATGCACATGGAGCTGCTCAACCAGCTGGTGCACATTGATATTGGATTACAAGTCGTTGCGGAGTGGGCCGGAACGATTCAAAAATGACCACGCTCTGGATGCGACCCACGGCATCCAACATGAACAGCTCATTACGAGCAAAGCTTTAAGGAAAGCGACGAGAACAATGAAGCAACTCCTCGCCCTGACCGGAACCGCGTTGGCCGCTCTCTTCTTCTTTGGTGGCGATGTCGCCATGGCTGCTGATGGTGCTGAAGCTGCAGCTGCAGCTGCAGGCGCCTCCACCGGCGTTGGCATCAAGGCTATCGGTGGCGGTCTCGCCGCTGGTGCTGCTGCAATCGGTGCCGGTATCGGCATCGGCAACATCGGCAGCAACGGTGTGCAGTCAATCGCCCGTCAGCCTGAAATGGCCGGCACCATCTCCACTCAGATGATTATCTTCGCGGCACTCATCGAGGGCGTTGCTCTCTTTGCAGTCGTCGTCGGTCTGCTTGCCATCCTCTGATTCGGACGGCAGGCTTTGGGCCCGGTGGTGCGTTGTAAGGACCACCCCGGGTCGATGATCCCAGGAGGCGACTCATGGCCTTTATCGTGCTCGCAGAGCAGTCACCAGTCAATGTTCAGTTGATTTCACTGATCACGACGATTGTCGTGTTCCTACTCTTCTTCTTCGCTGCCGCGTATCTGGTCTGGCCAAAGATCATGTCCGGTCTGGATGAGCGGGAGTTGAAGATCAGACGTGAGATCGAATCGGCTGAAGCCGCCCGTGCTGAAGCAGCGGAATCACTCAAGCGTCAGGAAGCAGAGCTTCTCGAAGCCCAGCGACAGGCCACCGCCATGGTCGCCCAGGCCAAGGCTGATGCCGAAAGACATGCCGCTGAACTTCGCGTCAAGGCAGAGACCGATCTGCACATGATGCGAGAACAGGCATCCAAGGAAATCAAGGCTGCCAAGGAAGCCGCCATCAGCGAATTGAACTCCCAGGCAGGCAGTCTGGCGACGTCGATCGCCGGTCGCATCCTGCAGCGTGAGATCTCCGCCGATGACCAGCGGGACCTGATTGATGATTCGCTCAAGTCATTCGCCTCCTCGAACAAGAACTGAAGCAGTCTGAGATGCCTACTCATACCGACACGCTTGCCAACATCTATGCACGAAGCCTCTTCGAACTATGTGAAGAGGCCGGCGGTCGTGACAAGATCCATGAGGTGGCCGAGGAGCTCGAGCAGGTCTGTGAACTGGCTCGTTCAGATCCAAAGTTCCGCATGTTCCTGAATTCCCCTCTCCTCGAGCCTGCGGCAAGAGGCGAGAGTCTTAAGGTCATTCTCTCGAATCGAATCACGGACCTGCTACTAAGGTTCATGCTCGTATTGAATGACAACAAGCGGCTGTCCCACCTTCAGATGATCGAAGCGGCCTTCCTGCAGCTCGTCCATGAGCACTGGGGCCGAGTCGAAGTGGATGTCACCACTGCCCAGCCGATGGACTCCGCGACCAAGGAAGCCGTCACCAAGCAGCTGCATGATGTCCTGGGCAAGGAACCCGTGGTGCACGCCCATGTCGATGCCGATCTGATCGGCGGCGTGACCCTTCGAATTGGCGATCAGTTGATCGATGGTTCCGTCGCAACCCAGCTTCGCAAGCTTGAGCAGGAACTGCAGCACAGTGGCAGCCATGAAATCCGTGAACATCCGGAACGCTTCCTTGGGGAGAGCGCCTGATGATCGCACGTGGTCTGATGCACATCGTGCTCAGTTTGTCCATGGCGGGAGCCGCCGTGGCCGATGGCAATCAGCCGCTTCCGAAGCTGTCAGTCACTGGCGTGGGCACCGCCATGGTTCCCGCAGACCAGTTCCGGGTCAATCTGGGTGTCACAAGTTCATCAGGTGAACTCCAGCAGGCGCAGAAGGATGTAACGAAGTCCATGACGACTGTTCTCGCCGCCCTGAGGGGATTGGGACTCGAAGCACCCGCGGACTTCCAGACATCCAGATTCGACATCTCCCCACAGTGGCCCCGAAACAACCCACGGAATCAGGGGGCAAACCAGGCCCCCCGAGAGATCATCGGATACCAGGTATCGGCCAACATCCTTGTGCGAACCACGCAGATGGACAAGGCCGCCAAGATCATCGAGTCGGCGGTCTCCGCTGGCGCCAATGACGTGGGGCAGATCGTCTTCACCTCCTCCGACCCCAGAAGCGGTCGAAGCGAGGCCATCAAGAAAGCCGCCTTGAATGCGATGGATGACGCCAGAACACTGGCTTCGACCACGCAGTCCAGGCTTGTTCGCATTCTCGATCTGAGCATCGACAATGCCGGCGCACAACCCAAGTCCATGAACACCATGCGACTCGCCAGTGCTGCCGAATCCATTGAAATGAACCCCGGAGACGTCGCGGTCACGGCTCGCGTGACCATCGTCTACGAGATTGATTCCGCTGAACAGCAACAAGCTGCTGCTCGGCGACAAGAGACAGGAAGGAACGCGTCGTGAAGATCAGGACCGATGAAATCACGTCAGTCATCAAGCAGGAAATCGAGCAGTACTCAAGTCAGCTTGAGATCTCCGAGGTCGGCCAGGTGGTCGAGGTTGGTGACGGCATTGCCAGGATCTATGGCCTCTCAAACGTGATGGCCAGTGAGCTTCTCGAATTCGAGACCAGTCGCGGCACCGTCATGGGCCAGGCGATGAACCTCGAGGAAGACACCGTCGGCGCCGTCATCTACGGCGACTACCTCGCTGTCCGAGAAGGCGACACCGTACGTTCCACGAATCGCCTGCTTGAAGTCCCCGTCGGCGAGTGCATGCTCGGCCGAATGGTCGACCCGCTTGGTCAGCCACTGGACGGCAAGGGTCCCATCGACAGTTCGGAGACCATGAAGCTCGACATCGTCGCGCCCGGCATCTCCGCTCGTCAGCCAGTGAAGGAACCACTGCAGACCGGCATCAAGGCCATCGACTCGATGATCCCCGTCGGCCGCGGCCAGCGAGAGTTGATCATCGGCGACCGGAAGACCGGCAAGACCGCCGTCGCCATCGATGCGATCATCAACCAGAAGGAATACTGGGGCACGGATGATGCGGTCGTCTGCATCTACGTCGCCGTGGGCCAGAAGGACTCCACCGTCGCCGGTGTCGTCGACACGCTTCGCAGCAACGGCGCGATGGACTACACGATCGTCGTCAACGCCGGTTCCTCCAGTGCAGCCCCTCTGCAGTACATCGCACCGTACGCGGGCACGGCGATGGGTGAATACTTCATGTGGCAGGGCAAGGAAGGCAAGACGCCAAAGCATGTCCTCTGCATCTATGACGATCTCTCCAAACAGGCGACCGCATACAGGCAGTTGTCCCTGCTCCTTCGTCGTCCACCCGGACGCGAAGCGTACCCAGGCGACGTGTTCTACCTCCACAGCCGTCTGCTGGAACGTTCCACCAAACTCTCCGACGAGAATGGCGGCGGTTCATTGACCGCACTGCCGATCATCGAGACCCAGGAAGGCGACGTATCCGCCTACATCCCAACCAATGTGATCTCGATCACCGATGGTCAGATCTACCTTCAGCCCGAGCTGTTTGCTTCGGGTGTGCGACCCGCCGTGAACGTCGGTATCTCCGTCAGCCGTGTAGGCGGCAATGCACAGATCAAGGCCATGAAGGAAGTCTCCGGTTCACTGCGACTCGACCTTGCAGCCTTCCGTGAGCTCGAGGCATTCGCTCAGCTTGGAACGGAGCTGGACAAGGCCTCCCAGCAGCAACTTGAACGCGGCAGCCGGATGGTCGAACTCCTCAAGCAGGGCCAATACCATCCGTACAACGTCATCGATCAGAGCATCTCGATCTTCGCCGGAACCAAGGGGATTCTCGATGATCTCCCGATCAATTCCGTGCATGCCTTCGAGGAAGCCATGTTGGACCACTTCAAGGGCAGCAAGTCCGATCTGCGAAACAAGCTGGTTGAATCCAAGAGCTTCAAGGGTCTCGAGGACGAGTTCATGGCGGCATTGATGGAATTCAAGGCAGGCTGGCAGGGCTGATGACCTCGGCGTCCATTGCCCTCAACAGCCTCCTTGCTGGAACGCTCCTGCTGATGCTCGGCTGCCAGAAGACCGACGCGTGGTCTGCCACAATGGCCTCAAGCCAAACAACGACCAGCCGTCAGGTGGAGCCGGCATGGCCGGTTCAGATGCTGGCTGGGGAGTGGGAAGGCGATGCCTGGCGAATCAATTCGCGAGGCACCAGCCGTTTCAGAGACCACATCAGCATGTCAGTCGACGTCAATGGACTGATCACAGCCGAGCGTTCCTGGGAGACTCTGGACGGGGCTGGTGGACATCGTGGGCGAACGCCCGTGAAGAAGGATGTCGAGGAGCTCATAGGAGTGTTCAACCCCTATACGGGTGAATTCAGGCTCGTCGAGATGGAAGAGCCGGGCACGATCTCAGGCCAGGTTGTGGACGCGAACACGATCGTCTTCTACAGCACCCAGCCGGGTCGACAGCCATCCACCTCCTCGGAACGGCTCTCACGCGTGCCCGCTCCCTGAGTCCGGACAGTCGGTGCATCGGTAAATTTTTCAAATGCTCCCTCCCAGACTCCCTGCTATTGCCGATCCGCGGTCTCATGAGCCGATGAAGAGACCCATATGAGCATCTCCAACGAAAACACCCTACGCATCGCAATTGAAGCTGTAGCCGCCGCGTGCTCCGTCACCCGAGCCGCCCAACAGGCCCGAGAGGCATTCGGCAGCCTGACCAAGGATGATCGAAGCCCTGTGACCGTGGCTGATTACGCCGCACAGGCCATTGTCGCCATGACACTGCAGGAACGTCTTCCAGATCCCCGAGAGCACGCTCTCATCGGCGAGGAGGACTCCGGCGACCTCTCGTCTGAGGAGGCTAGCCTGACGAGAGAAGGCGTTCTGAGACTTGTGAAGACTTACCGCCCCTCCGCTGATGAGAACGCCGTTCTGGCGGCCATCGATTCCGGAGGGCACGATGGCAGTGGCGACAGCTACTGGACACTCGATCCCGTGGATGGGACCAAGGGCTTCCTGCGAGGGCAGCAATTCGCGATCGCCTTGGCGAAGATCGAGAATGGCGAAGTCCAGCTTGGTGTGATGGGCTGCCCAGGCCTTCCTGTGGATCAGGCCACCGCACTTGATGTGCCTGATCCGGGAGGTGTCATCTATGCCGCGATGAAGGGGCGGGGCGCCTGGGAATTTGCCGGGTGCGATCCCGATGCAGAACCCATGCGGATCAGTTGCGACACATGGAATGCCAGCCGACCGCTTCGATATTGCGGCTCGGTGGAAAAGGCGCACGGCAGCGTTTCCGATGCGGCACGACTGATCGAATCACTTGGTGGCGGCGAACGGGTCGCAGTCGACAGTCAATGCAAATATGCCATCGTGGCCCGTGGACAATCCGATGCGTACCTGCGAATGCCCAAGAACGCGGAGTATGTCGAGAAGATCTGGGATCATGGTGCTGGATCGATCATCGCAGCCGAAGCCGGGGCGGTCGTCTCGGATATCCATGGCAAGTCGCTTGATTTCGGTCATGGCGGCTTGCTCAAGGCGAATTCCGGCGTCATTGTTGCTGTTCCGGGATTGCATGAGCAACTGATCTCCGGCATTCGCGAACTTGGACTTGGCCCCGCCTCGGAAGGCGACAACTGACAGGAATCTCATGGGATTCGATGCTTGGTTCACTCTGGGAACGATCGCCCTTGTCATGGCCGCGTTGGTAAGCAACCGCATGCAGGTGGATACCGCCATGTTGGGCGGATTGGTGATCCTCATGGTTGTGGAGGTAGTGGATTTCACACAGGCCGTCTCGGGGTTCGCCTCGACCGCAGTGCTGATGATCGCCGGGTTGTTCGTCATCGCCTCCGGGCTTGAAGAGACCGGCGCACTTTCCCTATTTTCCGATCGGCTTCTCGGCCGCCCCAGAACAATCGGCCGAGCCCAGATGCGTCTGCTTCCGCCGGTCGCCTTGTGTTCCGGCTTCCTAAACAACACGCCCATCGTTGCGATGAGTATTCCCGTTGTGAGGGACTGGGCAAGGCGTCAACGACTTTCCGAGAGCCACCTCCTGATGCCATTGAGCTTCGCCGCGATTCTGGGTGGAAAGCTGACCTTGATCGGCACCGCTTCCAATGTCGTGGTCATGGAGGAGTTCACGACGTGGCTGAGCACGCAACCAGAATGGCTCAAGGACGTCGGCTACGAGGCGCTTCCACCATGGCTCGAGTTCTTCGGAATTGGCGCCATCGGGCTTCCCACGGCGATTCTGAGTATCGCCTTGATGGTTCTGATCACGAAGAAGGTGCTCCCGATACGTAAACCGGTCGACGTCCAAACACTTGACGCACGTGAGTACCAGGTAGAACTCATCGTCCAGCCAAGCTCCCCCGTCGTCGGTCAGACCATCGAGGCTGCGGGGCTGCGACATCTTCCCGATCTGTTTCTGAGCCACATAGAACGTAAGAACACCCTGTTGCCGGCCGTATCACCGGAAGAGGTGCTCGAAGCCGGCGATAGGCTCGCTTTCGTCGGCGCACTCGAATCGGTACTCGATCTGCGACGTCGAATCCGTGGGCTTGAAACTCCCGACAAGCAATCCAGCAAGCTCGATGTGGGCAGGACAACGAGAAGACTCGTTGAAGCGGTCGTTTCATCGACATCTCCTCTGGTCGGGTTGTCCATCCGTGAAGCCAGATTCCGCAGCGCCTATGAAGGAGTCGTGATCGCCGTACATCGCCAGGGACAGCAGATCGAGGGGAAGATCGGAGACATCGTTCTCAAGACTGGCGACGTTCTTCTCATCGAGACACATCACAACTTCGCCAAGAACTGGGGGAACAAGCAGGACTTCTATCTCGTTTCGGATGTGGACGACAGTCGCCCGGTGCGACATGAGCGAGCTTGGATCTCCATCGCGATACTCATGCTTCTGGTAGGCCTGCTGATCTTCAAGCCCTTCAACATGGGTGCCGTACCGTCCGTATGGCTCTGTGCACTGCTGATGGTCCTAACGAGATGCGTGACCGGAACGATCGCCCGGCGATCCATCAACTGGCAGGTGGTTCTTGCGATCGCAGCTGCCATCGGCATCGGCAAGGCCATGGAGAGCAGTGGTGCGGCGACCGGCATCACCCAGTTCCTGATATCGACAGCCATGAGCATGGGGTTCGAGCTCACCGGCATGCTGATCGTACTCTTCATCGTCGCCTCCATAGTCGCCCAACTGGTAACTCCGTTCGGTGCCGGGGTCCTGATGTTCCCCATCGCCATAGGCATGGCGGAACACTTCGCCGTCAATCCACTGCCCTTCATCTTCACGCTGATGATGAGCGTGGGCACGAGCTTCATGACGCCAGTGGGCTACACCACCAACCTGATGGTCTATGGACCTGGGAGTTACCGTTTCATGGACTACATGCGACTGGGGCTTCCGCTGGTCATACTTGCGGGAATCGTCACCATACTGCTGACACCGCTCTTCTTCCCCTTCTGATCACGTCCAATGACTGCACGTCGTTTCTTCCGAATCACACTCAGGTCAATCGGGCTGCTCCTCGCTGCAGCCTCCCTTCTGATTGTTCTGGGATGGGCCATCGGGTGGATTGCCAGTGATCGATGGATCTGGACCCAATGGCTTTCCTGGATGCCGTCCCTCGTCCTTGTAGCGGCCGGCATTCTGCTCGTTGTCGCGTGGCCTCTGGCATTCGGAAGACGTGGATGGCCAGGCGGACTGGCCTTGATTCTGATCGGGCCGATGATCTTCCTTGGCCAGAACTGGAGACCCGCTCGAGTTCCACATGATTCCAGTGTTGGCATCACCATCACGCACTGGACACTTGGCAGTGTCCTGAGCAACGAGGATTCCTATGCAAACGCCCTGCTGGATACCGGTTCCGAGTTGAACATCATCGAAGGTGGAAGAAAGATCAGATGGACGAGGACCATCAAGGATTGGCTTGGAGCCGAGCACACCTCCCCATCAACCGGGATTTTCAGTGTGATCACTCGACTTCCGATGAGTCGACTTCAACATCTCATATGGGCCGATGGAATACACGTGGCCAAACTTGATGTACATGGTCCAGGATTCGTGGATCGGCCGCTCAGAATACTACTGGTCGATCTTCCATCCGATCCCGGACGAAGCCGATGGGAGATCGCCGCTCAGTGCCGACATCTGCTCGACCAGAAGGACTGCGGTGAATTCGATCTAGTCATCGGCGACTTCAACATGCCGTCCGACAGTCGGGCACTGGGTACTCTCTTTCCCGGCTATGAATCAGGATGGCGACAATCAGGAGAGGGTTGGGGACCGACGTATCCCCGAGAATGGCCATTGGCACGGATCGATCATGTCCTGACAGGTCCCATGGTGGCGGTAAAACGGCTGCGTACATTCGATCCGGGTCTGGGTCGTCATTGCCTGCAGACGATGACCATCATCCCGAAACCCGAAAAGTCTTCGGACAGATGAGATTAAAGAGAATGCTCAGTGCTTCTTAAAGATGTCCCAGAGGATCTGGGCCACTTCGCCTCCGGTACCGATCGTGTCCTGACCGTCAGCAGGAAGAACATTGGTGAGCTTCCAGTCCTCGAGCCACTCGACCGAAAGGTCCATGTGGAGGACATTGACGCCGCCACTGAAGTTCAGGTCGCTGGAACGGCGCATTCCATCAGCAAGCAGAATCGAGTTGTGCCCATCTGAGAATGATCTGGAACGCCACTTTTCCGGATCCTGTTCAGGATTCCAGTATTTGTGGCCGGCGTAGTGGTAGTTGGTGTAGATCGTCCTCTGGGGATTGATGTCCTCATTGCCGACCCGCATGGTCATAACCTGATCGAGACCGCTCCAGTCTTCCTTGTACTCGTCCCAGCGATGAGCACCGGTATGGCCCGGAGAATAGAACACCGACGGCTCATCAAGGAACTGGTACTGGAACAGCCGTCCGATTCCATCGAAACCACTGCTCAACCACCGAGCGTGTTTGCGGTTGGGACTGAATTCACTCAGCTGGGCAGGCGTCCAGGCTCGCATCAATTCACCGAGATCGAGATTTTCCAGATCGTCCTGATTAAGTGCTTCGCTTTCGGGAAGCGTGCCCTTCTGACTGTCCGCATAGAGTGAAATCGCCTGACCGATGTTCCTCTGATTCGACTTGCTGATCACACGATTGGCGGCATCCCTGACACTCGCCAGTGTGGGCAACAGCAGTCCCGTGAGAATCACGACGACAGACATCACGACAAGCAATTCAATCAGGCTGTACCCACGGTTTGAAATCCGTGAAGATTTCAAGTGACCCCTTGGAATACGAGGGTTCAATCTGTGGATCCGGCTCATCAAGCCTCAAGCCCTCCTGCTCAACCGCTCCAAGCCATCCAGAGCACAGGTCGATCGAGCACGCTCCTCAATAAATGAGGTTCCTCAACAACTTCTAGATTACACAAACTTGGGCCGAATTTAGATTTCAACTGCCCAGAATTAACCTCAAAGAATCCTTGAAATCAGCCCAATAGCCCATACAGGCCAAAAATCGACGTCATTTCATCAAAGGTCCCGTATCTTGGAGGGAACCGCACGGCATGATCCTGCGGAGATACCCATTAGATGGGGGTTCGACTTGGAGCAGTTGGAGTCACATCTCATGCAACGAATCGCTGCGGGCGACGAAAAAGCCGTGGCTGAGTTGTACGACCGATTTGGTGGCTTGGTTTTTCGGGTTGCTAGACAGCTCCTCCCCACCAATCAGGAGGCGGAGGACGCCGTTCAGGAGATATTCGTTCGCCTCTGGCAGACAGCGGAAAGATTCGACCCACAACGAGCCAAGCTCGTCACCTGGGTCATGCTCATCGCCAGAAGACATCTCATTGATCAGCTCAGACGCAAATCAGTGAGGCCCAAATCGTCCAGTCTGGAACAGGATGCACTCCAGGCGATACCCCATCAAGGGAAGGAAACCAGCATCCCTGGACATCAGCATGAACAGGCCACGGCCATTCAACGTTGCTTGTCCGATCTGCCGGAACTTCAGAGGATCGTGATTGAACGATCCTATTTACAAGGATTCACACTCAGAGAAGTCAGTCGACAACTAGACGCCCCGCTTGGAACCGTGAAATCCGCACTGAGTCGAGGACTCCACAAGTTGCGTGAACGTGCGACAACCTCCGATTTCCAGGAGTGGGCTGCTTCCTGATCTGGAATGTGAACTACACATGAACCGAACCAAACAAATCTCGATTCCACAACTCGTTGAACTGGCCTCACTCGATGCCTTTGGCCTTCTTGATGCAGAAGATTCGCTGACATTCGAAGACGCCTTGCTCGCGGCCCCAGCTCGAATTCGCGACTCGATCCGAGAGCTACAGGCGGAACTCGTATCCGAAGACCCCCTGCTTTCCAGCGAAGAACCGGATGAAACCCTGCGTGAAAAAGTCATGCAAAGGGTCTCGCAGGCCATGGCCGAACGTGACGAAACCCTTCAACCCCTTGCCCAGATCGGGCCAGCAGACGATTCGTCCCGGGAATCCATCGAGAACCGATCATTCAGTCAATCCATCTGGACATGGCGAGCGGTCGCACTGGTCCTTCTGGGCGTATCGATCACTCTAGCCGTGTTCGGCATCGTCGCCGATCGCAACCACCGGGAACTGATTCAGGCGATCAACAATCGTCAGGCGGACTTCACCATGAACCAGGCACCCGGCGCAATGGCCCAGATCGCATGGCCCACGGACAACGGCGTCTACCGTGTCGTTTCACTGGTGGATCCCGATGGCGACTCCGGTCGTATCCGATTCTTCATGAATGAGGACGGCAGTAATCCACGAGTGGCGTACGACCTGAACGTCCAGACGGAACCCCTGACCATCTACGCCATCGACGATGAAGGGGAATTCGGACCCAAGGGTGGCGAGTACGTGATTGCCCATCTGAATCCCATGGACACCTCGGCTTCGGTCGTTGACACGTTCGATTCCAAGTGGATCGGCAATACGCGACTGGTCGCCCGGACTGCCGATGGACGCGATGTAATGATCCAGATCTGATCGTCAGCTCAAGAATCAAATACAACGCCCCGTATGAACCACTTCATGCGGGGCTCTTCTTTGCATGGAAGATCCATCACAAGGCGCGGCGTTCCCACTCCCGCTCGAGAGGCAGAAGCGTCTCCTCGATCTCCTGTCGCTCAGCGGTCAGCCGCTTCACCAGAACACCATCGGTATACACCTCCGATTGGCCCAGTTCGCCATCGATTTCATTCCGACGTCGTTCCAACCCTTCGATTCTGGATTCGAGCTTGGCCAGACTGAGTCTGGCGAGTGGATTCGAGGGCTCCTTCTTGACGGCCTTGTTCTTCTGCGGCCTCGAAGTCCTGACCGCAGCCGGTTTCGCCTGCTGATGTGTCTCCACTGGACGCGAGTGATTCAGCCAGTCGGACAACCGACCTTCATGCACGATGGCACCACCCTTGCCATCAAGAATGACAAGCCTGTCGCAGGTCGCCTCGAGAAGCGCTCGATCATGACTGATGAGCAGGAGCGTTCCGTCCCATGGTCCTGAACGACCGAGCGCCGCCTCGACCTGCTCGGCGGATGGCAGATCGAGATGGTTGGTCGGTTCGTCCAGAACAAGGACGTTGTGCGCACCACCGACCAGTGAGGCCAGAATCAAACGGGACCTTTCCCCACCGGAAAGCGAAGCGATCATCTGCTCCTGCACCTTTCCACTGAAGAGAAAGGCGCCTGCCAGGTCACGGGCCTCCTGCTCAGATACATGACCACCATCACGCATCTTGGAAAGTGCATTGCGCAGCCATTCCCAGACTTCCATCCCCTTGTCGAGTTGATCCTGCTCCTGTCTGTACCAGCCGATCTTCAGTCGGGTCCCATTCCGGATCTGACCCCCGGACGGCTCGATCTCGCCAAGCATGCAGCGAACGAGTGTGGTCTTGCCGCTCCCATTCGGACCGATGATTCCAATTCGTTCACCCCTTTGAACCCTGAGATCGAGTGATCTCATGACAACATGTTCGTCCCATGCTGTGGAGAGTTGCTGTGCATCGAGCACGATGTCACCGCTGCGAGGAGGATCAGGCAGGGACAGATCCGCGATTCTGACGGAGGCCAATGGAGCTTCCATCTCTTCACGGAATCTCTCGAGGCGGGATTCCCGACCCCTTGCCTGCTTGGCTCGCTGGCCGGCCTTGTACTTGCGTATGAAAGTCTCTTCACGCCTGACGTGATCCTGCTGCTTCTTGTAGGCACGCTCCCTTGTGGTCTCGAGCTCCTGTCGCTGCACCTTGTAGGCCGTGTAGTTGCCGGGGTATTCAAGAAGCCGGCCCTGATCCAGTTCCAGAATCCGCCCGACGACTCGATCGAGCATCCATCGGTCATGGCTCACGACGATCACGCCACCTCGAAAGGTCTCAGCCAGAAACGTCTCGAGCCATTGACGACCCTCGAGATCGAGATGGTTCGTCGGCTCGTCAAGCAGAAGAAGATCCGGACTTTCAAGAAGCAATCTCGCCAGAGCCAGTCTGGACTTCTGGCCACCAGAGAGTGTCATGGCGTCCTGCTGGAACTCCTCGTCGGAGAATCCAAGACCATGCAATGTGGCTTCGACTCTGTGTCCGACTTCCCATCCTCCCGCCGCTTCCAATCGAGCCTCCAGTTCAGCTTGCTGATTCAGAAGGGAATCAAGCCGTTCAGGAGTCGCCTCGGCCATTGACTCGTACACGACTTCCAGCTCGGCGCGGATCTCGTCCAGAACCGCGAAGGCCTGTGAGGCGGCCTGATGAACCGTGAGACCGGCCTCGAAGACGGGATGTTGGGGAAGCATCCCCACCCGTTTGCCACGTTGGAGATCCAAACGACCCGAATCGATCTCATGCTCGCCCGAGAGGATCTTGAGCAAGGTCGTCTTTCCACAACCATTTCGTCCAATCAAGCCGATTTTCTCGCCTGGCTCGATGCCGAACGAGGCTCCCGAGAGAATCTCACGGGTGCCGAGTCTGTGGACGAGATTTGAGGCGGCAAGCAGAGGCATGACTGGTCAGTTTAAGGTGCACAGCAGGAATGGAGTGACTACCGATGCAACACGAGAACCTGTGGGCCCCCTGGCGGCTGGCGTACCTGAAAAGATTGGATGCTAGGCGAGACGCAATCCCGGCGAGTGAATCGTCGGATGCCAGCTCAAATTTCCTGGCCGACTACTGGATGACGCCGGATCTGGACATCCAGAACCATGTGATTCTCAGGGATGAACTTGGGATGATTCTTCTGAATCGATATCCATATGCCAACGGCCATCTGCTGATAGCCTTGGGTGAGCCTCAGCCGAATCTGCTTGGATACGACATCGAAAAGAGAGCCGCCTTCTGGCAGCTGGTTGAAACCGCCATGCAACTCGTAATGGATGTCCTCAAACCGAACGGTGCGAACGTGGGCATCAATCTGGGTGACGCAGCGGGAGCCGGACTTCCAGAACATGTCCACGCACATGTCGTTCCACGATGGAGCGGAGATACGAACTTCATGACGACGATTGGTGATGTCCGCGTCATGCCCGCCTCTCTGGAAGAGATGGCCGAGCAGTACCGGAAGGGCCTGTCCGGCTGAAGGGTGGCACCTGCCAATGGGGTGGAGCCCCACGGGCCGCAGCTGGCGGCCGAACGAATCTAACCGGATCAGCCCCGTACGGACCTTGCTCGAACCCCAGTTCAAGGTGGGTTCACGGTCCATCGTTCCCGGCCTTCCACTCTGAGGAGGCCTGGCCATCGACGCGGTACCTGTGATCCCAGGGGATCAAGCAGGAACGAGCAATATGCCCGCAGGGGTCACGAACCCGAGGGGCTCCAACCCATCGGTCTCTAGAACACTATCACGGGTCTGATGCTGTGACGATCTGAATTGGTGAGTTCTGGGACTGTTTTTGCCATTTCAACCTGCTCTGAATCGACATTGACACAATCCCCTGAGTGGGTGAAGATACCCCTCTGGCCTGGGACGAGCCCGGTCAGTCAAAGCCCCCGAGAGGTCACCGATGCGAATTTCCACTCTTGCCACATCATCACTTCTGATTGGACTCATGGCAGCTGCAGGCTGCACCTCAAATAAGCACGCGACATGGGGCTACATCAAGGGGAACCTGACACCCGAGCTGGCCGGCACTTCCGAAACCAAGCTCGACAAGGAACGCAATCTCGCCGTTGTCAACAACAGCGATTGGCGACAGGTCTCTGATGACTGGGGACGATTCTGGCTGACCGATCAGCCAAACACGCTTTCCCCGTATCCGATCGTAAACACGAGTGGACAACCTCAGTAGTCCCGATTGCCAAACTCAACCTACACTTAAAGAGCACGATCCGAATGCGTCGATCGTGAAACTGTTCCTGCGACCGTTCAAATCGAGGACCTGATGTGATTCGGCTGGCTTGGCATTTCATCACAACCAGCTGCCATCGCTACCTGCCCTCCAGCGTCCCACTCAGATCCAGACGTGCCTACACCCGGGAGCTGATCTCTTGGTCGTTGCTCCCGTTGATGCTTGGGATGCTCGAAGGCGGCGTGGTCGGAATCATCGCCAAGAAATCGTTTGATGGGCAGGTCCCGACCGATCTGCTCAACATCGTCATCGCCTTCCTGACTGGTCTGCCAGCCATGGCAAACCTGACGAGCTTCGCCTGGGCGGCTCTGGCCCATGGCAGGCACAAGATCCGGTTCATCAACTCCCTTCAACTGATCGCCGTGCTCGCAATGCTTTCATTCGCCTTCGCAACCCCGAGCACATGGGGCTTCATACTCTTCAGTGTGGCGGTAACACTGGGCAGGGTGGCCTGGGCAGGTGTCGTGACCGTGCGAAGCACCGTGTGGGGCCTGAACTACCCACGGACCATACGACCTCGCATCGCAGGCTCCTTCGCGACGGTACAGGCGATCTGCATCGCCGCCGTCACATTCGTCGCCGGCTTCATCCTCGATGACAATCCCAATGCCTATCGATGGCTGTTCCCGATATCCGCCATGTTCGGCGGTCTTGGGGTCTGGTTCTACAGCCGGATCAGAGTCCGGGGACATGCCGAACTGATGCATCAGGAGGCGGTGGACACGCGTTCGAGACCTTCGATCAATCCATTAGGGCTTCTGAAGGTACTGCGCAGTGATCGAAAGTATGCCGCATTCATGATGTGCCTCTTCCTCATCGGAACCGGCAACATCATGGTGACCGCCCCCCTGGTCCTGATTCTGGATGAACAGTTCAAACTGGATTATCTGGGTGCCATCCTCATTCTGACCTCCATCCCGATCCTGATGATGCCTCTTTCGATACCTATATGGTCAAGATTGCTTTCGGGCATGCATGTGGTCCGCTTTCGATCGATTCACAGTTGGATCTTCGTGATCTCCAACTTCATCCTGTTTGCCGCGGTCACATGGAGCTTTCTTCCGGGCATCTACATCTCTGCGGTCATTCGAGGATTCGGTTTCGGTGGCGGTGTACTGGCGTGGAATCTCGGGCATCACGATTTCACGACACCTGAGCGTTCCACTCAGTACATGGGGGTCCATGTGACCCTCACCGGGATCAGAGGGCTGCTGGCCCCCACTCTCGGCATCTCCGCCTATGAGATTCTCATTGAACAGGGACGGCCCACAGCCGGAGGCGTGTTCCTGATCGCAGGCCTCCTGTCGATCCTGGGAGCTGTTGGCTTCAGGCTTCTCGGCAGGCAATTCTCGGGCCCACCAGAGGATTCGAGCCCCAATCCCCCTCAGGCCGCCTCCTGAGGCCCCCAAGCGGTCTCAGGCAGCCAAACGGTGGATACAGGGCCTTCGAGAAAAGGCTTCTGGACGCTATACTGCTGAGCTCGCCCGGGATCGGGTAACAACTCAGGACAACGAGTGGAAACAGTTTTCACCTCCTGGATTGCTACCCCCTGTACCAACCTGCGGACGCGACCCGCAGTAGCCATTTCCCGGCAGTCGCCCCCTTATACACATGGTTGATTTTAATCTTATTGCCGATCTGGGCATCCAGCAGGATGACGCCGACGCGCTGATTCGTTCTCAATTGAATGCCGCAGTTGCTGATGGCGACATGTCGAGTGTCCTCACCGGTGAGATGCAGCAGTACAGTCGAGGAAAGATTCTTCAAGGCAAGGTTGTAGGAAAGGCCGGAGACGATGCCATCGTCGATGTCGGTCTCAAGTCCGAAGGCCTCGTGAACAAGAACGAGTTTGACAACTGGGATACGCTCGCCGCTGGCGATGAAGTAGAGGTTCTCCTCGAGGATCTCGAGGACTCATCCGGAATCATCAAGCTTTCCAAGCGGAAGGCGGATCGCATCCGAGGATGGGAACGCATTCTCGAAACCAAGGCCGAAGGCGACATCATCGAAGGTCGCTGCATGAGGAAGATCAAGGGTGGTCTTCTGGTCGACATCGGTGTCCCTGTCTTCCTTCCCGCATCGCAGGTTGATGTCCGTCGACCAAGTGATATCGGGGAATTCATCGGCAAGACCATTCGTGCCGAGGTCCTGAAGATCGACGAGGAGCGCCGCAATATCGTCATCAGTCGCCGAAAGCTCATCGAACGCGAGCGTTCCGAGGCCAAGAGCCGTCTGATGGATGCCATTGCGGAAGATCAGCTCGTGACCGGTACCGTCACCAACATCGCCGACTTCGGTGCATTCATCGATCTTGGTGGCATCGACGGCCTTCTCCATATCACCGATATGAGCTGGGGTCGGGTCAACCATCCAAGCGAGATCTGCAAGGTCGGAGAGGAAATCGAAGTCAAGATCCTCAAGATCGATCGCGACAAGGAAAAGATCGCCCTCGGCCTCAAGCAGAAGCAGGAATCACCCTGGGATGCGAT
Organism: Phycisphaerae bacterium; assembly: GCA_002716385.1. GTDB lineage: Bacteria > Planctomycetota > Phycisphaerae > Phycisphaerales > SM1A02 > UBA1668. Next base: position 51,908 of record PBAX01000022.1, read on the forward strand.
CGAAGCCAAGTTCCCGGTCAACAGCCGCGTCAAGGGTGCCGTCGTCAGCCTCGTCTCCTATGGAGCATTCATCGAGCTGGCACAGGGCATCGAAGGCCTCGTCCATATCTCCGAGATGTCGTGGACTCGCCGAATCAACCATCCCAACGAGTTGGTCAATGTCGGCGACGAGATCGAAGTCGTGGTTCTGGACATCAATCAGGACAAGCACGAGATCTCGCTCGGCATGAAGCAGATCGAAGTCAATCCATGGGAACTCGTCGCCGAGAAGTACCCACCAGACACCATCATCAAGGGTCAGGTTCGAAATCTCACCAACTACGGTGCGTTCATCGAAATCGAACCCGGCATTGATGGCTTGCTCCATGTCTCCGACATGTCGTGGACCGAAAAGATCTCCCACGCGAACGAGAAGTTCAAGAAGGGCGATCCTGTCGAGTGCGTGGTACTCGACATCGATCAGGACAAGCAGCGTGTCGGACTCGGCGTCAAGCAACTGACCGAGGATCCGTGGGTCACCGCCATTCCAGAGGCGTATCAGCCGGGCATGGTCGTCCACGGAACCGTCACCAAGATCACCAATTTCGGTGTCTTCGTCCAACTCGAAACCGGACTGGAAGGACTCCTGCACATCTCCGAACTCTCGGATGAGAAGGTCGACGATCCGCAGGACGTCGTGAAGCCAGGCGATGAAGTGGATGTCAAGATCCTCAGAGTCGACACCGATGAACGCAAGATCGGCCTGAGCCTCAAGCGTGCAATGTGGGGTGACGCTGATGGACGAGAAGATCAGCCTCAGGATGATCCGGACATGACACCAAAGCCGACTCGCGGTGGCATGGACGACCACGGTGCACTTGGAACAGACAAGATCACGCTTTGATCCACACTCTGGCCCTGACCATATTGACGCCCGGTGCATGACGTGCACCGGGCGTTTCTCATGCCTTATGAGAACTCTCTAGCACATGGCCAGAAAGACCAACGCGGAGAGGAGCAACAACCGTTTTCGATTGCTGTTGAGTTGAACGAGTTCTGCAAAGAACATTTCCTATCCCATCTCTCGTGCTTGGGACGCCAGTATCGAGCCGACGTCCGTTGTTACCGTTAGGATGCACCAATGCACATGCCTGAATTGATGGGAACCAAAAGATGCCGTTTACAGCACGCTGATGCGGGTTTTCGCCAAATGAACCCATTCGGTCTGGGACGGCTGTTGCTCAAGATCAACATGGTGCTGATCTCCATGATGCTTCTGGGCATCATGCCATCCACCGCGAAGGCCGAACTGGATCTTGAAGACTGCGTCGGCGCCTGGCTTGAAGCCCGAAGCTGGGTCGACGACCTCGCTGTCCCCGAGAAAACAGTCCGTACTTCACTGGTTCCAAACGCCTCGGCCGCGTGCATAATCCTCCGACATCGAGGCCGGACAGTCGGGGTGGGACTTTCCCATTCGGACGACACGGACCCCTCCGATGCACCGTTGATTCAGGATGCGACGAGACTGGCCGTGCGGGCAGCACTCAAGGACCAGACGATCACCGCCCTGCCGGAATCCGTGCGTACGGATGCCGGCAGGAATCTCGTCATGGAGATGGAGATCGCCGGACCACTGCAGGCGTTGCTTGGGCGGAGCATAGAAGTTGCCGCTGAACGTATTCAACCTGGTGTTCATGGGATCGCGATGAGGTATGGCGATCGCTGGTGGTTTGAATTTCCATCTCAACTCCGCATGTCAAATGCAGCGGCTGGACCACAACGAATACTGGCACTTGCGCTCACAAGTGAATTGTCACCGAGGCAGATCGAGAATCTGAGAAACACCGGCGAAGTCAGTCTGTATCGATTCGAGACGGTGAATCTCGCCCAAACAGAATCTGGCGACATGCCTCGCATGCTCACATGCGGAGACATCCCCGTCATCCAGTCCGAAGTGACACCTGAACGGATTGCCCAATCGCGGGATGCGTTGGCGAAGCACCTGCTCGGCAGGATATTCACGTCGGCCGATGGCACTCGACTTGTCGGAAGCTACACACCTCTGGCGGCCTCCTTCAAGACCCAGCCGCCGACTGAACGTGAAAGAGCGATCGTCGCACTCTCGCTCGCCAGATATTCAAGGAATCCGGCTGTGGATCCTGAACTAGCAAATGCGGCAAGAACCGCCGCTGCCGAACTTATCGAAGGATCGCTGTCAGAACCCGATATGGTTGGTTCCGGCGATCCTCTGGAAGCTTCCGCTACCTATCTCGCAGCCCGGGAATTGAATCTCGATGATGGAGGCCGGCAAATAGACATCATCAGGAATCATGTCCTGAAGCTTCGCGAATCGGGTGATCTGGTCATCAGAAAGCAGGCCTCGAGCGTAGTGTTCGTCTGCGCGGCATTGATGAAGAGTCCGTCTGAAGACGACATGGATCTGGCTGTTGAAATGTCCAGAAAGGCACGCGACACCATGCCGGTTCAGCAACAGGTGACCCTTCTCCCATGGCTGGGCTGGATCGAACGTGACAACCGGACAAGACTGGAATCACCTTCATCCAATCCCGATCTCAATGCGCTTCAATTCATCCGCAGGCAGACTATGAATCTCCAGGCTCCCCCGTCATTCGACAACAAAACCCTGAATGCCGGTGGTTACATTCTTGAACCTGGGCCAAGAGGTGTTACATCCAGATCCTTCAGGCCCGCACTGTTCATCGCCGAGACGATCAGTGATCCGGGGTACTTGGACTCGGATCAGGCGGATATTCTGGCGGCCCACCTTCGTTTTCTTCGCTACATGATGCAGTTGAGCTGTCGAGAGGATGTCGCCGGGACATGGCGACAGCCTGATCGGGTGATCGGCGCAATACGCGAATCCTGCTGGGATGCTGAACTGGACCCAGTCACCCAGGCCATGGGATTGATGGTGCTCTCGGAGCCCATCTCAAACACCGACCCCTGATCAAGGTGAGGTCGGCTTCCCGATGACATCATCCTTCACCCGCTCGGTGATGGATTTCTCCACCGTCAGATGCCTGCCCGCGATTCGAATCGAACGGATCGGCCTGTTTTCCGGTGTGGGTATCGCATATGGAAAACCATCGATCTGGCGGTGTATGTAGCCCGGAGCCCGGATCACGAGATTCGAATCCTGAAACATCATCGTTGCCGCATCGCCGCCATTGCTCTTCCATGCGGAAGGTTCAACCATGGTCTGGATAAGAAGGATGAGCTCCTCCTTGCGTTCGTCATTCCATTCATAGTCGGATGGTCTGTCCGAACCGCCACCCCCACCTCCACCACCGGAGCCGCCTCCATTGCCTCCCCCATTGCCGCCGCCGGAACCACCTCCCAGGTTCAGATCGGGAGGATTGTCGAAATCAGGAATGCTCGTCACCAGATCCGCCAAGGGGTAGATCCGAATCATCTGTAGGCGGGCCTCCCCCATCGCATCGAGTGTTCCGACGTATACGAGTCCCCATCGAAGTTGCCAAAGGCATGGCGCCTTCTGGGCGGCCGAGCATTGCTCGAGAATCCTCTCGAGCACGTTCAGGGCCGGAGTGTCCTCAAGCTCGAGCGTGATCTTGGTATCCGGGACGATTCCATCGGATGCGGTTCCGTCCATGTAACTGACCTGGAATCTTGTCCCGACCTGTCTTTCCAGCCAGTTCAACGCCTCCTTAACAGGAACCTCCTGCAGAGAGACATCCAAGTCCGCGTAGATGAGAGTGCTGAGCATTCGGGCATCACGGTCATGGTGGTTCTGCTCGGCATGCCAGCGTTCCTGAATTTGATTCCATCTGTCGTTGATGTTCTGTGCATGAACCGTCTGGGAGGACAGAACAAGCATCAACAACGACATGACTGCATGTGGTCCGTAGTTTCGCACTTGATATCTCCTCGACTGATACCGGAATCTCATTCGTGTCTGAGTGCCTGAATGGGATCCTGACGGCTGGCGATGACGGCTGGATAGATTCCGAACACGACACCGGTAGTGGAAGCCACGAGAAAGGAGACGATGATCGACCAGCCGGTGATCTGTGCCTCGAAGCTGATATTGACATCAATGAGACGCTGGATGGATCCAAGGCTCAGAATCCATGGAAGCACCTTGGAAACGGTAATCGACAGAGTGACACCAAGCAGAATTCCGATGATTCCGCCCACAGCCGACAACGTTCCAGTCTCCACAAGGAACTGGGAGACGATGTGTCTTCGCGTAGCACCCATAGCTCTACGAATGCCAATTTCACGAGTGCGTTCGATGACTGAAGCAAGCATGATGTTCATGATGCCGATGCCGCCGACGAGCAGGCTGATGGCCGCGATCGCCGTCAGGAGGATATTCATGGCAAAGGTGGTCTTCTTCACGTTCTCAAGAAGTTCCCAGGGAACGATGATGGTGACATCCTTATCCTCCGAATGGCCGATCTCCATCAGCCGTCGAACCCTGTCGGCCTCGGCGATGACATCGCCGGCATCCTGTGCAGTGATGTAGATCTCTGCCAGACGCACCTCTTCCCTTGCAAATGATCCTGTTGTTCTTCGGGAATAGACGTCTCCGAATTCCATCTTGGCCGTGGAAAGAGGAATATGGATGTCGAGATTTAGATCACGCCCGATCAATGCTGCGCCGGCTCCGCCGGAGACCCCCACCTCCTCGAGCACCCCGATGACCGCGAATACCTGATCATCAATCCTGATCTTCTTGCCGATCGGATCTTGGAGTGGAAAGAACTGCTGCGAGATCCCGTTTCCAATGACCGCGACGCGACTGCGATTCTCGAGATCCTCGGATGCGAGATAGCGGCCACCATGCTGCAGCTTGAGATTCAGCGTCTCCTGAAGTTCGGGAGTCGTCCCAAACGTCTGGCTTGTGGTCCGCCTTGAATCGAACGAGACTTCCGAACCCACTGTCTTTACCGGAACAATCTTCTCCACACCGGTCATGAAAGACTCGATTCTGGCCAGATCAACATCGGTCAAGCCGTACTTGATCGTAAGCGATCGTTGTTCCGTCGAACTGCTCGACTCGGGAGGTCTCTGGGAACGGATGATTATGTTCTTGGCCCCCAACGCCTGGATGTCTCGGATCGCGGCGTTCTTGTTACCCTCGCCAATGGCGACCATCAGGATCACGGCAGCCACGCCGAGAATGATCCCGAGACTGGTAAGGGTTGAACGAAGCATGTGCAATCGCAGGTTGTTCAACCCGAGCCGAAGTGTTTCAAGCAAAAAGTTCACTGAGAATCACCGAATGTTCCAGACCATTTTAGGCTTCAGCCGGCCTCACCGGGTAGTCTGATCCGCATGAACTCTCCATGGAGCCATAACGACCCCATCAATCTCTCGGATGAGGTCGAGACAGATGAGGGATGGACCTTTCATGCAGTCCTTGATCGCGATGAAGATTATTCACGGGCTGTGAGTTTTCGTCTGAGCTGGGCCGATTACAACCTCTGGTCCCCTGCCGGAGCAGACCGCCCGGCGGATGTCGCCAAGGCGGTTCTCCGGATATTCATGGAATCCATGGAGTTGGAAGCCATCCCGACCAAGCTGGATGCCGCCAGAATACGGCGGCTCGTACCCGATGCCGACGACAGGATCCCAGCAGCCATTCGCACACCTCCGTCTAACTCATCCTGAGAACTATACTCCTGACATGACAGTTCCTCTGGGCAGAGGCTTTAGCCTGGCCAATAAATGCCTCCTCCTCTTCGGCTGTGCGGTGAGCCTAATACTCATTCTGGCACTCGCTGTTCCATGGATCCAGACCTCCAATCTGGTCAGCGAATATCAGTTGGAAGTCGCTCAACAGGTTGCCGATGCTCTGGAAGACGACTCACTGGAAAGAGTGAGCTGGAGCATCAATCTTCGGGATCTTGATGACTCGAAACGAACTGCGAATTCAAGGGAAGCCGATGTCATCGCGGGCTATCTACCCTGGGACGCCATCAAGCGAAGTCTTGCTGGCGACGACCCGGACACCATAGAGCGAAAGTACGCCCAGAAATTCCAGGATGCCTTTGCTGGCCCGAAGCCACAGCCGTATTTCGCGGAGACCAGAGATGACGATATGGGTCCCGGCGCGATCTTCCTCTATGCGCAACCGCTCTCGATGTCGGTTCCAGAACATTCGTTGAATGATGGAGCGTCCGGTTCAAAGCGAGAAAACACGCCTGCCGGTCTGATCATCGTCCAGAGAAGCACCAGCTTCGGACAGACCCAACTCTGGAACTCACAGATCCGGATCCTGATAGCTGGACTGGTCGCCTTCATAATCTGCATGATTTTCATCAGATGGGTTCTCTCAAAACTCATCCTCAAACCTGTTGATCGACTGGATTCCGTCATCGGAAAAGTGACTCAGGGCGAGGTGGAAGCTCGATCGAACCTCACTACAGGTGATGAACTGCAATCGCTTTCACAAGGTCTTGACGAAATGCTGGATGAACTCATGGAATCCCAGGATCGTCTTCAGAGAATGAATGAGAATCTCGACCTGAAAGTGGCAGAACTGGCGGAGGCGAACATCGGACTGTGGGAATCCACCCGATTCAAGACCGAGTTTCTTGCGAACATCAGTCACGAGCTGCGGACGCCCTTGAATTCGATCATCGGTTTTACTGAACTGCTGCATGACAAGGCTGTCGAGGAAGAAGAACCCGATTCCAGACGCACCAGATATCTCTCAAACATCCTCAACAGCGGCCGATCACTTCTGGACATGATCAATGAACTGCTCGACATGGCCAAGATCGAAGCTGGTCGGATGGAAGTGAATCTGGAGCCGACCAGCATCGGCGATCTCATCGAACTGCTGACCAGAGCAATGGCTCCACAGGCCGAATCAAAGAACATCACGCTCGCCACCTCGATTCCAAAGGACCTGCCGCTGATCGAGACCGACCCCGGAAAGGTCCAGCAGATCATCTACAACCTGCTTTCCAATGCCGTGAAGTTCAGTCCATCAGATTCGACCGTCGGCATTCGAATCGAAAGCAGACCCACTGTGCGTGGAGATCAGCATGGCAAGATAGTCATTGCGGTTTCAGATCAGGGCCCGGGAATACCTGTCGACATGCATGATGTCATCTTCGAGAAGTTTCGACAGATCGATGCCAGCCATACCCGAACTCACATGGGTACGGGACTGGGACTGGCCATATGCCGGGAACTGGTCGACATGCTCCAGGGTGAAATCTGGCTGGAGTCTGCGGATGGAGCGGGCGCAACCTTCTTCCTGTCGCTGAATCCGAAATTCCAGAAGCAGGCTCCCCAATCATTGATGGGAAAATCCTCCGACTGATCAGGCTTCACGACCCGGCTTTTTCCAATCCCAGTCCTTGCTCTTGTGCAGAACCCCTGCAGACTGCTTCACGCAGCGTCTGCAGACACGCGCCTCGCGGATGGACGACTGCCACCACGGACCGTCATTTGATTCGAGACACATCGAACAGGTCCATTCGGGATCCGATGGAATCTCTTGTTTCTCGACAACAAGCGAGTCCCAGGCGACTTCAAGACACTCGGCGCACAGCACACTCCCATGATGCCCTTCAATAGATGGGATATCCATCTCCCAGGTAGGACGCTCGCAGAAATCGCACAGGATGTCCTGAGGCTGGATGTTGTCTGGATCACTTCCTTGACGATGCATGATTCACTTCTTCACCAGAGTCATCGCATGGAAGGAACGTCCTTCGATCCGATATTTTCGTTCGAAGTTCGTTCCGACGACCTCGTTCTCGCCAGCCGATTCCGGGGGTTCGAAGGGACGGACGTCGAATAGATCCGAGGATTCCTCGACATGCTCCTGATACCAACTCCACAGATCATCGTGATCGGTCACCAGATGGATCAGACCGCCCGGAAGCAGGATCCTATGAAAATGCTGCATGGTCTTAGTCTGAACGACACGCCGCTTGTGATGACGAGCCTTTGGCCAGGGATCCAGAAAGTAGAGATGAAGTGTCGCAACCAGTGAATCGGCGCACCAGTAGGTGACGAACTCGCTTCCGTCACCATGAACCATTCTGGCATTGTCCAACTGGTGACGTCGCATGCGATCCGCCGCGTATCGGAAGAACGGTTTCGCCCATTCGATTCCGATGAAATTTGCCTCCGGGCGTCGAACCCCCTCCTGCACAAGAAAGGTGCCCTTGCCGCTGCCGAGCTCCAGTTCGAATGGGCGTTCAGGATGCTTGAACAGAACGCGAGGATCTACCTCGTGCGATTCCCCATGAACGATCTCGCTCATCTCGAATCCCCAGCCGCGAATATCCTCGGGCTTCTTTCTTGCCAGACCATGGCTCATGGCAACACCTCGGTCTTCGCCTTAACCGCCGGACCAACGATCTCGAAGATCCAGTCGGCGACCGCGATCAAGGCGCTGGGATCGACTGTTGCCCGTATCCGTTCCGATGATCTTGTGTTTTCAGCATCGGAAGGCTGCAGACGATGATTCAATCCGGACAATTCGATCAATGTCGCCTCTCCACCGGTTCGCTGTACCGCCCACTCGATGTTCGGGAGTGAGACGGCGGGCGGCGTAACGAGATCGAAGCTGCCGGTGACCGCCAGTACTGGACAACGAAGCCGAGGAAGAATCATCCTCGGATCCAACCTGAGCAGTGTCCTGTAGGGAGTGGAGCCGAATGACATGAACGCTGATTCGATCTCATTGTCGCTTATCTGTGCGGCCTGACCCGTGGCCAGCATAGATCGAGCTGTCAGATATCGGCCTATGACTTCCCTGATCTCGGCATCGCTCGCCTCGGAATCGCTTGCGACATCGATAAGTATCCCATGCCTCTTGGCAAGTTCCTGAATACGATCCGAATCGAAAGGAAGCCCTTCGAGCATTTGCCTCATTCGATGCTTGGCCATATCCCTCTCGGGCAATCCGGGTGTGGCCAGTAGAACGACGTAGGCCACGTCTCTGGGCATTCCCGAGGCGACCATCATGGCGGCTATGCCACCCTGATCCCAGCCGACGAGACCTCTTTGTGATGGATCCACGCCCTCCTGCTCACCAAGCCATTCCAACAGGTAGCGGACGTCCATGACCTTGTCCTTGATTCCCAGACCACCTGGTCGACTGCCCGCCGACATGCCTGATTCACCCACACCGCGATCGTCAAATCGAAGCGATGCGATGCCTCGACGGGCCAGAGCATCTGCCCATACCGCTTGATATCGATGTCCATCGCTGAGATCGTCACGGTCGATGCCGAGGCCACTGGAGATCAGCACCACGGCAGGAACAGCTCGATCTGAATCGGGTCTGACCAGAGTCGCTCCCAGCTTGTGTCCGATCGGATGCTCGATGACAAGCTGTGTCTGCGAATAGGAGAAGGGAGGCACCGGCATCTGTGGGCGAAGAACGCCAACACTCTTGTTTCCCGGCTGCCATCTGAATAAAACCGGGACCGTGGTTCCCTCCTCGGTCCAGGCGGCCATTACCTGATCGCTGGCATCCGCACCAACCAGTGGTCCCGCCGAAATCAACTGCAGTTGAACCTCCGATTCGGAAGGGATCCCGAGACTCAAGCCTGACTCGGACGCCATTACTTTCGCCGGATATCCACTGATTCCTCGATCCGGCAAGTCAACATCGGCTCGCCAGCCATCTGCGTCCTTCAGGAGATGAAGGCGTACATGCTCGAAGTCACGACCTGGAAGGATGACGCTTCCGCTCAGGACTCTCGAGCCGGAGACGCCTCGTGCGGGAAATGATCTCTGTAATCGGAATCGTCCAGACTTCCTGCCGTTGATGAGTACGGTCCCACTGAAGTCCCTCTCTTCCACATCCAGTTCACCGCGCCAGATCTGTATCACGTCATCGATAATTGGATTCAAGGTGATCCGTTCGCCGTCAACTGCCGCATCGAGGATGGGCTGGTGATGCCTCTTCTCACCGAGCTGGGTGATCCTGATTACCCAGTCGTCACCGCTTTCATTGGCCACCAGAACGGTTTCGATCCTATCGCCGTCGTCCATCTGGACGAAGCCATGCCAACGACCTTCAAATCCCGCAGGATCGTCGCTTCCTGCAGATGCAATGGAGACGCACAGCATCGCGAGGAATACGCACACGAGAATCGGCTTGATCAGTGAGGTTCTCATGCTCGAATTGTAGGCGAACAGATCCCGAAATCAGCCCTTGGCGGGCTCGTCGCCATGCCCCTCTGAACGCGGCCTCTGGAAGTCTATGTCCGTTGAATCGCCCCAGAGGTTCTCCAGGTCGTAGTAGCGACGCCTTCCCGGCTCGAAAAGGTGGACGACAAGATCGACGAAATCGACCACGATCCATGTATCAAGGGAATCCCCCGTCACACGAAATCGTTGATAGCCCGCCTCCTCGGCCAACTCCTCCATGTCCTCGGCCACCGAACGCATCTGACGGTCACTGGTGCCCGAAGCCACGAGGATGAAATCGCAGATCTGACTCAGTCCACGTACATCGAGCAGACGGACATCCTCGCAGTGGAGATCCACCGCCAGCCGGGCCGCCTGCCGGGCGAACTCGATGGACGAGTTCCCGTTAGCGGCCTCGCTACCAGCCGAGCCTGCCTGAACTGGATCCATGGATCAGCCGAGCCCCAGTGCTGCCTGAACAGTCGGTCCGAAGTAGACCACCAGACCAGCGAACACGACTGAAACAACCGCGATGAGCTTGATCAGGATGTTCAACGAAGGGCCGGACGTGTCCTTGAAGGGATCGCCGACCGTATCACCGGTGACGGATGCCTTGTGGGAATCCGAACCCTTGCCGCCATGGTGTCCTGCTTCGATGTACTTCTTGGCATTGTCCCAGGCACCACCCGCATTGGCCATGTAGATGGCCAGCGCGAAGCCACTGGTCAAACCGCCGACAAGCAATCCCATGACGCCACCGACACCGAGGATGAGACCCACGATGATCGGGGTGACGATCGCCAGGATCGATGGAATGACCATCTCACGCTGTGCACCGGCCGTCGAGATCGAAACGCATTCCTGATAATCGGGATAGGACACGCCATTGACTTCGACGCTGGTGGGCCACTTCATCGGATCGGCGACATCCGCGTCGTTCATGCCGTCTGACTTGAACTTGTCACGCATGATCCCGAACTGTCGTCGACATTCGTTCATCATGCGATAGGCTGCTCGGCCCACGGCGTTCATGGTCATCGCACAGAAGACGAATGCCAGCATGACGCCCAGGAAGAGACCACCGAGAACCCTCGGGTTCATGATCGAGATGTCGTAGAAGGCGGCCAACTGCTTCAATGTCGTGAGATCGGCAGGCACCATGTCGAATGTGAAGGTCTTGCCTTCGACAGTGGCTTCGAGATCATAGGTGCCACCAAGACTGTCCCAGTCGCCGGTCGCCTTGATGTCGGAACCGATCGGGCAGACGTTGCCGACACCGGTGACGACTGAGCGGGATGCGAGCATCAATGCGCCACCTGCCGTCAGGTTCCCATTGACCTCGCCGACTACACGGAACTCGCCCTGCCCCATGTTCCGCAGATGGAACTCGACGGTCTCGCCGTCTGCAGGACGATTGTTCTTGAATGTCATGACCGAACTGGCGTCGTAGTCGGTACCGCCGACTTCCGCGATCGGAGTCGCCCACTGGGGAACGGAATGCTTCTTAACGAGCGCCACATTCACGACGATCGCATAGGCGGCGAGCAGGGCCATGGCTGTCAGGGCCGCGGAACCGATGGCGAAGCCCTTGCCAGTAGCCGCAGTCGTGTTGCCCAAGGAGTCCAGCATGTCGGTTCGTTCACGAACGAACGGTGGCTGGCCGGTCATTTCAGCATTGCCACCGGCGTTGTCGGCAATCGGACCATATGCGTCCGTAGCCAGCGTGATACCCAGTGTGCTGAGCATGCCGACCGCAGCAATACCCACACCGTAGAGACCGAGCAGGAAGTTCTCGTTGCCACCACTGAACCCGAAGGCCAGAAGGATGGCGGCAACGATGACGACCAGTGGCGCCCATGTGGACTTCATGCCTTCAGCGATGCCGGCGATGATGACCGTGGCGTGCCCGGTCTGGGTCTGCTCGGCAATCCGCTGGGTCGGGGCATGTTCATACGAGGTGTAGTATTCGGTCGCGAATGCGATGATGAGTCCCGCGGACAATCCTGTGACGATTGCCAGGGTCGGCTGCCACCATGCGTAGTAGGCGGCGACATCCGGGTCCTTCAGCAAAAGCCAGAACAGGACACCTGATCCGATGGCTACCAGAGCTGAAGCGAACCAGACACCCATGTGCAGACCCTTGAGCAGCTGGCTGAATGAAGCGCCTTCCTTCGCACGAACGACGAAGACACCCATGAGGGAGCAGATGATGCCGAGTCCGGCCAGTGCCATTGGAGCGGAGGCCAGGATGTAGGCCATCTTCTCGGTCATTTCACCGAATGCACCCGACAACGCCGCCGTGGCACCAAGTGCCATGGAAGCCAGAATCGAACCATAGTAGGACTCGTACAGGTCGGCACCCATGCCGGCAACATCACCGACGTTGTCACCGACGTTGTCAGCGATAGCGGCGGGGTTGCGAGGATCATCCTCCGGAATGCCCGCTTCGACCTTGCCGACCAGGTCGGCACCGACGTCGGCGGCCTTGGTGTAGATACCACCACCGACTCGGGCGAACAGTGCCTGAGTCGAGGCGCCCATGCCGTAGGTGAGCATGATCGCGGTGATCTCCTCGAGACCGCTGTTGGGAATCAGCTGGTTCCAGAGGAAGTACCAGACGCTGACATCCAGAAGAGCGAATCCAACGACGACGAGTCCCATGACGGCACCCGATCGGAATGCGACCGTGAGGCCATCATTCAGGGATTGCTTGGCGGCCCAGGTGGTTCGAGCGGAGGCATTGGTCGCCATCTTCATGCCGAACCAACCGCACAGACCAGAGAACAGACCGGCAATTGGAACACCTGCAGCGGTCCAAAGAGGCTGGATGTTCAGAACACCCAGGATGGCGAGAATGGCCACGAGAACGATGAAGACGAAGAACACGACCTTGTACTGGCGAACCAGATAGGCCATTGCTCCCTTTCGCACCGCTTCAGCGATGTGAATCATGTTCTCTTCACCTTCAGAGCGAGCCATTACGCTCCTGCTGAAGACGAACGCCGACAAAAGAGCCAGGACAGCTCCAATGGGTGCGAGGAACCACACCCATGCGTTGTCCACTACTGGTTGAAAATCAGCAAGCATCATTCCGCTCACGCCTACAACTCCTCATGTAGATACCGCGCTCCTAACTCAACGACGCGGTGCACGACCAGCTTGGTTCGTGTCATCTGCAGGTACGAAACCGTTAAATCAATAGACAAAGTAAAGTAAAGGACGACAGGAGAGCCGCTAACCGCGACTCTTCCGAGGCCCGCCCCCACTGCGACCGCCAGGGCCAGCATTCTGACTGCCTCGCATAGGAGGTCCAGCCTGAAGGCGTGCGATTCTGGCTATAGATTTGCGAAGCGCCCGACGACGTCTCTCCGACGGCTTCTCGAAGTACTGACGTCGCTTGACATCCTTCGTGAGACCCTCTTTTTCGCAGAGCTTCTTGAATCGACGGAGCATCTGATTGACAGATTCACCGTGACGAGATTTGATCCGAATGGCCATATGTGTCGTTTCTCGCAGTCAACCCTTGTGGGGGGGAAAGCCGATTATTAGAACCGATCCGGACCTTCTCGGCAAGGGTTTATCTCCGGAGGAGCCTCTTCAGTCGTTAGATTGATCTGGTTCATTCAGATACTGGAAATCGGGCAATGAGGCTCCTAATCGACACATTCAACGTGCTTCACGTCACTGGAGTGCTTCCACCGGGCCTGGCAGGCCCTGGAGTGGCGGGATTAGCGGCCCTCATTCAAGGCAGCCGTTGGTCTGAAACCCCCGTAGCACTCATATGTGATGGCATGCCCCCCCCAGAGGGGCCTCCAAGGCTTCCAGCTGGGATTCGAACCATTTATTCAAAGACGGTGGAAGCCGATGACATTCTGGAGCGTCTGATCGCCGACTCCACCGCTCCCACCCGTCTTCTGGTGGTCTCCTCAGATCGCAGAGTCCGTAGAGCTGCCAAAAAAAGGGGTGCCAAGGATCTCGAAGCGGAACAATTTCTCAGATTGCTTCTGGAGGACCGAGACCGGGCCCGACATGAGGCAGGAAATCCCCACCGACCAGCCAACCTTAGGCCTGGAGAAATCGAGTCATGGAAGACTGAATTTCAGATCGAAGAGGACGGACTGGAGCTGCCCGAGTTGGACCTTCCGGAAGAACTGCTGGAATCACTGCGAGCAATGGATCCCCCCACTGAGCCGGTTAACCCGAAACCATCCGCTTCAAATAGGAAAATCGATCCGGCAATCCTGATCCCCGAGGACATTCTCAGAGAAGCACAGGAACTGCTTGGTGAGCGGATACCTGAACAGGAAATGCAAACTCCACCAGTAGACGAGACGAAGGCCCGTCCAAGCTCGCCAACGCCCACTACCCAGAAACCCGAGAGTGGATCGGATGTCCCCGCCTCCCTGATCGAGGAGGCGGAGGCCATGCTCCGCAAGTGGCTCGAACAAGGCGATGAACGCTAGGGCCAGAGTCGCTGGGTGCTCCACGATCCATCATCAAGAAGCTCGTAGACGACCCGATCATGCACCCTGCTTTCACCACCCTGCCAGAACTCGATCTTCTGAGGTATCACTCGATAGCCCAACCAATGGGGCGGACGCGGAACATCCTCTCCTTCGAAGCGTTTCTCGACTTCCTTGATGCCGGCATCCAGCATGGCACGATCGACACAGGGGCGTGATTGACTGCTCGCCCAAGCACCTATTCGACTGCCTCTTGGTCTGGAGGCGAAGTAGGCGTCCGCCTCCTCGCTGCTGACATGTTCGACCTTGCCTTCGATTCGAATCTGCCGTTCCAGTTCATCCCAGAAGAAGAGAAGCGACGCCTTGGATGTCGCCTCCAGCTCACGACCCTTTCTGCTCTCACTGTTGGTGTAGAACACCGGGCCTCGATGATCGAAGCCCTTCAACAGCACCATACGACAGGAGGGCTGTCCATCCCTGCCGACCGTCGACAATGCCATCGCGTTCGGATTCGGAACCGTGCAGCGATCGCGAGCCTCATCAAACCATGACTGGCAGGCAAGAATCGGATCGCTTGGGGGTGAGTCGAATTGCATCGAGTCGCTCTTGTTTATTTCGCGGGATGGCCGGGTGCACCGGGAAGTTCGAATGTCGCGGCTGACTGTGTTGAACGATAGGCCAGCAGTCGCTCCCTGACTTCCGAATCGGAAAGTGCAATGATCTGGGTTGCCAGAATCGCTGCGTTGATGGCACCTGCCCCGCCGACCGCGAGCGTGCCCACCGGAATCCCCTTGGGCATCTGGGCCATCGAAAGCAGTGAATCAAGTCCTTCAGTCGACCAGGCCTTCATCGGACAACCCAGGATGGGAAGATGGGTCAACGCAGCTGCCACGCCGGCGAGATGCGCCGCGCCGCCGGCCGCACATATCAAGACCTGAAGTCCACGGTCTTCCGCGGTCGAGCAATAGTCTTCGAGCCTTCGAGGAGCGCGATGAGCAGAGATCACATTGCACTCATGGACTATCCCGAGCTTTTCAAGTGTCGCGGATGTCTTCTCCATTACCGGCCAGTCGGAAGCGCTACCCATCAGCACACCAACCCGGGCCCCTTCAACGGTCACATATTCAGCCATGATCAAGGCTCCTCTCGTTTTCTGCTGGAGATCCTAGTCGAAGAAAAGGGTCCCTACAGCCCAGGGAGCCACAGGACATCCGGTCCAGTTCTCGATACACTGTCCGATGCGATGCGACCCCGGTCGCATCCAGCAGACAATTCGCCCTATGGGGATTGGTGTAACGGTAGCACGGTTGACTCTGAATCAATTAGTCAAGGTTCGAATCCTTGATCCCCAGTTAAAAGCCCCCTTGTGCCCCTGTCACGAGGGGGCTTCGTTTTCATCCAGACTGTCAAGAAAACAGGCCTCGCAACATGATTGCGAGGCCTGTCTCGATTCAAAGGAAACAAATCCGCCGATCAGTTGGCCATGGCAGCCTTGTTCTGCTTCTTGGCTTCCATCTCGGCTTCCATCTGCATGACCATCTTGGCCATGCCGCCAAGATCCAGACTGATGACACACTGGCCACCCTTCTGCATGGCCGTGCAGGTCACATCGAGCCCGACGCGATCACCGGACGGTACGCGTGGCGTATCACCCATATCGGCCTTGACGAATGGAATGGACTCCAGAAATTGCATCATGTCCTTGATACCCGAACGCATGTCCACAGACATGACCATGGTTGGCGTTCCCTGAGCGGTCGATACGAGAGAATCGAGCACATTGGGAGCGCCCTTTTCGTCGGACTTGAGAAGACGTTTGGCCTCGCCGAGCAGCTTGCCATTTCGGCCGAACACAGCGATCACATGATCACCCTTGTTGAGGTAACGGATCTGCAGTCCGACCTCGCCGCCGAACATGGCATCCACCACAGAATCAAGCTGGGCCATCTCATTTGGTGGAATCATGCCTCCCATGTTCATGGAGTCCATCATCTTCTGCATATCCATATGGAGGGTGTAGCCGACGCCTGGATCGATCATCTTGAGATCCTTGACCGTGAACCCCATGTTCGAATCCTGGAGAATAGTCATCATCGACTTCACCTGGGACAGGAACGTATCAACGCTCTTGACCTTCATGGACTGCATGCCCCAGAGACCCTTGTCGCTAATGCCGTAGGAGAAGCCCATCGAACTCTTGATGTTCCCCAAAATGGCGTCCGCATCTGCATAGATCTTCTTGACCATGTCGGCCATCGCCGGAGGAACCATCGACATGTCGCCGGCTTGATCCATGTTCAGCATGGCACGGAGGCATCCGATGCTCATGGCACCTGCCAGAGGTGGGTTCTGAGCCATGACATGGGTGTAATTGCCCAGGTCTGCACTGCCCGTCGCATTCATCTTGGCGTCCATGGGGATCCAACGCACGGTGGTATCCATCATGCCGCCATCGAAGTCCATGGCCATGTCCCAGGACTTGAACATGCCCATGAAGGTCTTGACCTGCTTGGCGGCCTGCTGCGCCTGCTGCATGCTTGCACGCTCGGCAGCTGTCATCTTGCCTTTCTGCTGACCCATTCCACCAGTGGACATGGCGAGCATCATCTCGATCACGGGACCGAACTTCTTGACGAAGAGCTCCTGATCGAAGGCGACGCTGATCTGTCCCGCCGGGATGTTCTGCAGAAGTGCTGCATTGGAGGAAATCGATTCGGCCTTGGGGCCCTGATGAACGATCACCATGCCGCCATCCGTGATGGACTCGACCTTCATTGATGGATCGGTTGTCTCGAGACCGTCATGACTGCCCTTGATACCGATCATGGCCGTGACAGCAGGCGTCATGCCCGCAGCCGTTACCGCCAGCATGACTGGCTTGGACATGTCCAACTCGGCCTGCTTCTTGCCGTCCTTGTACTTGAACATGCTGGATGCCATCATCATCGGCAGCATCTTGGCCTGCATGGCCATCCCGGGATCGACCGTGACTGCGGTCTGCTCGAGAGAGTCAACCAGCTTGCCCAGAGATGGCACGTATACCAGCAGGAAGGACTCCGCCGGAATGTGCTTCTTGACGTTGTCAGGAATCTGAATCGAACCCTGAGCTGAAACATTGGACGTGCAAATCCCGATGATGGCGATCATCGCCACGATCAGGGCCTTACGGATGGATGACATGATTGGCTCCTTCATATCGCTTCCCTAGTGATCCCGTTCGAGTGCTACCGGTAGAAGGACCCACTTCCCTCAGACCGATCGACTAGTCTAGCGATAGAACATGGAACTGACCAATCCGTGAGAGTTGTCCCATTATCGATGGTGATAAAGGGGCTGCTGCGGTTCACTGCGGTTGAATATCAACTCGCATCCGGGTCGTCATCCGGATCCGAATAGGGAATGGCTTCATTTGCATGATCCATTCCAGCAAGGATCTGTTCATCATGATTAGTTATGTCGTCGGATGTGTTGATCCGCCCATCAGGACCTGGTGAATGAAGATCGAACTTCGCTTCATTGTCGGATGGCGCTAGTTCGCTCGGCCACTTGTAGACGATCGGTGCGCCCCAACGATCCTTTACTGGACCGGACAAGTAGGGCCCCGACCAGTCCGAGAGATCCACATCAACGACGGCAGCCTGATCCCAAAGCACCTCGAGTCCCTCTTCCTTCGTCGGATAGGCGCCCATGCTCGACTTGTAGCTGTCCAGCGCCTGGGTGACCCGATCGATCTCCGCCCGCTGAAGACTCCTGTTTGCCTGCTCGCCAATCGGCATGAAGTTGACGGATATCACCATCGACAAAACGGTGACGGTGAGCAGCGAGAACAGGATCTCCGAAGCCGGATAACCCTGTCGAGCAGATGATGGAATGTCGTCCTGAACAGACTGCATCGAGGCATCGTAGCGAAATAGAGGAAAACAGGAATCTGCCGATAAAGCGTCCTCTGTGGACAAGCCGTGCAGCATCGAGCAAGGACGGTCATTCCTGATCGCCGCGAAGCTTGGCCAGGACGCTGAAATCCTCGAGTGTGGTCATGTCGCCAGTGGATTCCTTGCCTTCAGCCACGTCTCGCAGCAACCGCCTCATGATTTTCCCAGATCTCGTCTTGGGAAGTGCATCGGTGAACCGGATGATGTCCGGCTTGGCGATGGGGCCGATCTCTTCTGCCACGTGTGCTCGCAACTGCCCACGAAGCGCATCGTCTGGCGTGTAGTCGCCGCTGAGTGTGCAGAAGGCGGCGATACCGGTGCCCTTGATCTCATGCGGCATTCCGACGACGGCGGCCTCGACCACGGCATCATGACTGACCAGTGCGGATTCGACCTCCATGGTCCCGAGCCTGTGTCCGGAGACGTTTATCACATCATCCATGCGACCCATGATCCAGAAATTCCCTTGATCGTCCCTTCGGGCGCTGTCGCCGGCGAAGTACATGCCTTCGACCGCGGAGAAATAGGTGTCGATGAAACGCTGTCTATCTCCATAGACGCCACGCAACATGCTCGGCCATGGCTTTCGGATCACCAGCAGTCCACCTTCATTCGGTGGAAGTTCGCGTCCGGTGCTGTCGACGACAGCTGCATCGATACCCAGAAACGGCAAGGTGCATGAACCGGGAACCGTCGGAGTGGCGCCCGGGAGAGGCGTGATCATGTGTCCACCGGTCTCGGTCTGCCACCAGGTGTCGACAATCGGACATTGTTCACGACCGATCATCCGGTGATACCACATCCATGCTTCGGGGTTGATCGGCTCGCCGACTGTGCCCAGCACTCGAAGGCTGGAGAGATCGTGCTTTCTTGGATGTTCATCCCCCCACTTCATGAATGCCCGGATGGCCGTCGGCGCAGTGTAGAAGTGGGTCACCTTGTGACGCTCGATGATGTCCCAGAAACGGTCTGGCTCGGGGTGGTTCGGCGCCCCCTCGTACATCAAGGTGGGAACATGATTCTGAAGAATGCCGTAGATGATGTAGGAATGGCCCGTTATCCATCCGACATCCGCCGTGCACCAGAAGACGTGGCTATGGCCGGGTCTCAGATTGAAGGTATAGCGACTGGTCAGATAGGTGTGGACCATGTAACCACCAGTCGTGTGGACGATGCCCTTCGGCTTACCGGTTGATCCGGATGTATACAGAAGGAAAAGCATGTCCTCGCTGGCCATGGGTTCGCATGGGCAGTCATCGGGCTGATCCGCCACGATGTCGGACCAGAAATGGTCGCGACCCACACGCATGTCTATCTCGTTGTCGCAACGACGAAGTACGATCGTCGTCTCGATCTTGTCGGTCATGGTCGCGGCCTGATCGACCTGCGCCTTCAACGGGACGACGGCTCCGCGTCGCCAGGCGCCATCACAGGTGATCAGAAAACGACTCTTCGCATCTTCAACTCGATCCGCAATGGCGGATGCCGAGAAGCCTCCGAATATCACGGAGTGCGGCGCGCCTATCCGGGCACAAGCGAGCACCGCGATCGTCAGCTCCGGCACCATGCCCATGTATATCGTGACGATGTCGCCACGACCGACACCAAGCGATTTCAAGCCGTTCGCGAATCGACAGACCTCCGCATGGAGTTCACGATATGTATAGGTCTTGACTTCCGGTCCGTCATCGCCCGAGGGCTCTCCTTCCCAGATCAATGCAGGCTCGTCGCCATGCCCGAGATTGATCAGACGATCGAGACAGTTGTGACAGACATTGGTGCGGGCATTTACGAACCACTTGGCATCGGGTGGATTCCAATCAACGACTTTCGTCCATGGCTCGAACCAATCCAGTTCATTGGCAACAGTAGACCAGAAGTTCTCAGGATCCTCGATCGAGGCCTTGTGGAGTTCCCGATAGGTATCCATGGAGTCGACCCAGACACCACCGCACCTTTCGGCGAAATCCTGAGGAGGATCGAATACCCGTTCTTCACTCAGACTTGATTTGATGTTCTGATCTTCATTCATGGATAGCACCTCCGGAATTCACTGCCCACGATATCGAGATCCGATCACGTCTGTAGCGGTCTAACGTCTGCGACGGCGACCGGACTTCCCTCGACCACCCTTCTTGCCCTTCTGCCTCGATCTCGGGCGCGGCATCTCGCGGGCATTCCGATCGGGCCGCTCCTTCAGCATCAGCTCCATGTCCCGCTCCGATGGATCAACCCTCATCAGCAGAACCGTCACCGGGTCGCCTATGCAGAGGACCGATCCCGTACGGGATGAAATCAACTGTCCCGTGCCTTCGATCTGAACCCATCTTTCAGGACGATTGCCCTGACTGCCCATGTCGTCCCATGTGACCAGCCCTTCGGCGAGATACCGATCAAGAGCAACCCATACCCCTGCCGAACTGAATCCCGTGATCACACCGGGCAATTCCTCCCCGACCATCTCGGCCTCGAGATACTGCAGCACCAGGAACTCCCGAAGATGCCGCTCGGCCTCCTCGGAATTCTTCTCGGTCTCCGTGCAGCTGCGGCCCAGTTCCACAAGACCAGTCATGTCGAGGACCCGATTGTCCTGGAGAAGGGTATCGGTCAACTCCCGCCGGCGTCGTCCACCACGGGCTTTCCCATTGTCAGTCGCATCGAGATAGGCCTGCAGGGCGCGATGCACACTCAGATCGGGATATCTGCGGATCGGACTCGTGAAGTGGGAATAGGCCGTCGATGCGAGTGCGAAGTGACCTATGGGCAGCGGGCTGTACTCCGCCCGGGTGAGTGTCCGGAGTACGGCGAAGTGAACCGCTCGGGCAGCGGGCGTGTCCGCCGTCTTCTCCAGAAGTCTCTGAAGATCCATCCGTGTCACGGAATCGGTCAGTCGATAGCCGAGGGTGATCGCCAGAACCCGGACGCCTTCCATGTCATCGAGCTCGGGTTCCGGATGCACACGTCTGAGAATGGGGATGTCGAGACCGTGAAAGAGTCTGGCAACCGCTTCATTCGCCTCGACCATGAACATCTCGATCAGCGTATGGGTGTACGCATCGTCCTCCGGCTGGACATCCTTCACATGTCCTTCGTCATCGAAGAACAATTCGGCCTCGGGCAGATTCAACACGATCATTCCATCGCGCAGACGTCGCTTCTGGAGCGCCTTGGCAAGTCTGTCTGCCTCCTTGATCGCTTCAATCACCTCCGGCTGGCAGTTCGTGTCGGAACGCATGTGCTTCCGGGCTTCCTGAAGGTCGTCGTCGATGATGGCCTGCGCCTCCAGATAGGTCAGTCGTTTTCTCGATCGGATGACCGTCGATGCGAATCGCTGACCGATCACAACACCTCGATGATCGAAGGTGATGAACGCACTCTTGCAGAAACGATTGACACCTTCCTGCAATGAACAAACACCATTCGAGAGGATCTCCGGCAGCATGGGCAGGACGACTCGAGGAAGATAGGTGCTGTTGCCGCGAGCCATCGCCTCGAGATCCATCGGATCCCCCTGCTCCACGAAGGATGAGACGTCGGCGATGTGTACGCCAAGCGTCCATTCTCGCGAGTCGGCGTCGTACCGGATGGATATGGCATCATCGAAGTCGCGGGCATCGGGTGGATCGATCGTGAAGATGACCTCCTCGGTGAGGTCCTCGCGATCTTCCGGAACATGTTCGCGATGCGTCTCAAATGACTTAGCGGCGGCTCTCGCGGCGTCGGTAACCGCGTCCGGAAAGCTGTTCGCCAGACCGAACGAAGCGATCGTCGCGGAGGTCTCGACATCGGGTTGTCCCGATTTACCAAGCACCTCCGTCACGGCCGCCTCACCAAGCACATCGCCATCCGGGCTCGCGACCAACTCGAAGACGACCTTATCTCCATCCCGGATGGGTCTGGCATGAGGATCCCTGATCACCAGAAGGCTCTGCAACGCTCGACCATCAGGGCGTATCAGCCAGCTTCGTTTTCGATGGAGCACCGTGCCCGCGAACGTGCTGCGAGAACGCTCGAGCACCTCCTCGATGCGACCCGCTGGGCCACGCCCCTTGCTGCCCTTCCGACGAGCCACCGTCACCAGAACACGATCGCCTGAAATCGCTCCCGCCATGGCTGCCGGTGGAATGAAAATGTCACCCTCGCGACATGGACGATCCGGCGTGACGAAGCCGAAGCCCTTCCGGTTCACCCTGATGATCCCCTCGCAGGAATCCTCGAGCTGCGGAAGACGCCAACGACCATCGGGCCCCTTCTCGACGCGTTCCTCTGCTTCCAACAATGCCAGAGCTTCGTCGAAGACCGCTCGATTTTCGCGATCGACGGCCAGAACCTCGGCCAACTCTCCTGATGTGAGAGCGGAACGTTCAGGTCTTCCAAGAAGACCGGTGATTCGATTGGTGTATCGCTGAGGCATGTGGTCGGCATCTCAACGATACCGAAGTAAAACGGCAGACGCGAATCAATCCCCCGAAGCAGGTTTCTTGCCGGTGTTTCCGCTTTCCTTCTTGGATTTGGATTCGCCGGACTTGCCGGTATCCGACGACTTAGAGGAACTGTCCTCTTTCTGGGCCTTCTTGTAGGAATCGCTCCGATAGTCCGTCTCGTAGAAGCCGCTGCCCTTGAAGAGGACTCCCGATCCTGTGCCGATCAGCCGCTTGAGCTTGGACTTCTTGCATTCGGGACATTTTCGTTTGACGGGCGCGCTCATCGACTGGAAGAGCTCGAAAGCGTGCCCACATGCTTCACACAGATAGTCGTAGGTCGGCATGATTCGGTTCCTCAGGATGCGACAGCCACCTTGGCCGGCCGAATGACCTGATCGCCGATCGTGTAGCCGGCCTGCATGACCATCACGATGTGATCCGTCTCGACCTCATCGGACTCCTGTCGAAGCATGGCCTCATGCTTCATGGGATCGAAGACATCTCCGATCTCGGGCGACAGTCGCTCAACACCCTGATCCGTGAGAATCTTCAACAGCTCGTTGCCGGCGATCTGGAACCCCTCGACAAGCTGATCGGTCGTGACCGAATCGGGATCCTGGGATGCCGCCATGTCGAACTGGTCGAGAACAGGAAGAATCCGGCGAATCAACGAGGCTCTCGATGCCTGCTCGACTCGTCGCTCGTTCTCCATTGCTCGCCGCTGGTTGTTGCTGACTTCAGCCAGTGCACGAAGCCTATCTTCGCGAGCCTGATCCCGCTCCACACGCAACTGCTCCATGGCTGCAGCCGAATTCTCATCCAGAGAGGAGATCATCTCGAGGATGTCTTCATCGGAGAACTTCTCGACGACGACTTCCTCGGCAACGGACTCCTGTCCATTGGTCTCTTCAAATGCCTGATCAGTGGTTTCTTCGTTGCTCATGAAAACGCCTTGCCTGATGATTCCTGGCTAATTCAGCCTAACGGCCCGTGACCGCATCCTTGATTCGATTCCAGAACGACGGATTCGTCGCGTTGATCTCTATATCCTCGGTCTCCGCATACCGTTCAAGCAACTCACGCTGCTCATCATCGAGCTTGCTTGGAACGATGATCTGGAGAACGGCAATCAGATCCCCTCGACGACCGGTGCGAAGTCCGGGAATGCCTCTGCCTTCGATTCGAAAGATGGAACCATGCTGCGTTCCACCGGGAACATCTACATGATCCTCCAGCTCATCCGGATCGAGAAGCGGCACGGGCACCTTCGCACCCATGGCCAGCTGGGCAAACGACACCGGCAACGCGACGATCAGATCGTCTCCATCACGCTCGAACTGCTCATGCGATTCGACCCTACATACGACATGAAGATCGCCACGCCCCGCGGAACCCGATGGATCGACTTCCACTGGTGGTGGCTCGCCCTCGCCCTGAAGTCTGACGGCCTGGCCGTCATGAATGCCAGCAGGAACCCGAACCGAGAGTCTGCGTTCGACGCTCATCCGACCTCGACCGCGACAGTCGTCGCATGAATCCGTCACGACCGTTCCCCGACCCTTGCATGCTGGGCAGTTGGTGACCATGCGGAACATGCCTCCAAGCCCCGCCTGCTCGACCTGACCGCCACCTCCACAAGTCGAACACTTGCTTGGCATCGTGCCTGGTCTGGCACCGGATCCGTCGCACGTCTCGCAGACGTCGAGCCGGGAAAAGATGACTTCCGTCTCCACGCCCGAGAGGACATCCTGCAGGGTGATCTGGACTTCCGTCTCGAGATCGTATCCCCGTACCGCCTGACGACGACCTCGACCGCCACCGGCGTTTCCTCCGAAGATGTCATTGAACATCGAAAAGATGTCCTCGACATGCATCGTTCTGAAATCGTGTCCAGGGCGAGACCGGAGGCCATCACGCCCGAATCGATCGTAGGCGGCGCGGCGTTCCGAATCAGAAAGGACTTCGTACGCCTCAGCAGCCTCCTTGAAGGCAGCCTCCGCTTCGGTATCGCCAGGATTCCGATCCGGGTGATACTTCATCGCAAGGCGACGATAGGAACGCTTGACCTCATCGCCAGTCGCAGTACGCTCGACGTTCAGGATCTCGTAATAACAGCGTGTCGTGCCCATTCAAGGAATCTCCGCAGCGGCCTGCTCACGATGTGATCAGCACACGGCGTCGTTGATGGGATCAGCCTCATCCTCGAGTTCAGTGATGGCGACATCCGAAGTCAGCATGAGACCCGCAACCGAAGCCGCGTTCACCAAAGCTGCGCGAACGACCTTGGCGGGATCGATGATGCCGGACTTGTAGAGCTGTTCGTACTCGCCGGTACCGGCGTTGAAACCGAAATCCTGCTTGCCTTCCGCCACCTTCTCGGCGACTACATCTCCATCGACACCACTGTTGTGCGCGATATGCCAGATTGGCGCCGTCAAAGCATCCGCCACGACGTCGTAACCCAGCTTCTCGTCGCCGCGACCCTTGCTCCGTGAACTGTTGATCGCGTCGATGGCTCGAAGGAAGGAAACGCCGCCACCTGGCACATAGCCTTCGGCTGCCGCTGCACGAGTCGCCGCCAGCGAGTCCTCGACACGGTCCTTGCGTTCCTTCATGTCCGGCTCAGTCGCACCACCGACTGTGATCACGGCCACTCCGCCAGTCAGCTTGGCGAGGCGTTCCTGCAGCTTCTCACGATCGTAGTCGCTGGTCGACTTCTCGATCTGGCCCTTGATCTGGGACACTCTGCGTTCCACATCGGACTTCTTGCCGGCACCCTTGAGCACGGTGGTCGAGTCCTTGTTGATGGTGACACGCTTGGCCTTGCCAAGTTCCTTCAACTCGATGTCCTCGAGATTGCGGCCCAGATCCTCTGAAATGAAGGCTCCACCCGTCAGTGCCGCGATGTCACCGAGCATCGCCTTACGACGTTCGCCGAATCCGGGCGCCTTGACGGCACCGATCTGGAGAACTCCACGAAGACGATTGACGACCAACGCCGCCAACGCCTCGTTCTCGACATCCTCCGCGATGATCAGGAGAGGCTGACCGGCCGTCGCTACCTTGTTGAGCAATGGCAGGAGATCGGCGAGGTTACTGATCTTCTTCTCATGGATGAGGATCAGGCAGTCCTCGAGCACGCACTCCGCGGACTTTGGATCCGTCATGAAGTAAGGGCTGAGATAGCCCTTGTCGAAGGACATGCCCTCCACGTAATCGAGCGTCGTCTCACTCGTCTTGCCCTCTTCGATCTCCACCACGCCTTCGGCACCAACCGTATGGATGGCTTCAGAGATCAGCGTGCCGATTTCCTTGTCGTGGTTGGAGGACACCATGGCGATCTTCTTGAGGTCGTCCTTGCCCTTGCAGGTCTTGGACATGTCCTCGATGGATGCCGAGGCGGCCTTTGCTGCTGCGTTGATTCCTCGCTGAACGGCAACGGCATTGGCGCCGGCAGTGATATGACGAAGACCGGCTCGGTAGATCGATTCCGCCAGAACGGTGGCCGTCGTGGTGCCATCGCCAGCCAGATCCGCCGTCTTCTTGGCGACCTGATGGACCATCTGAGCACCCATGTTCTCGAATGGTGACGGCAGCTCGACCTCCTTGGAGACGGTCACACCGTCCTTGGAGACGGCAGGACCACCAAAGGACTTCTGCATAACGACATTACGACCACCGGGCCCCATCGTCACTGAGACGGCACGGCTCATCTTTTCGACACCGACAAGAAATTCCTGACGGGCATCCGAATCAAACTTCATCTGCTTGCTGGACATTCGAGTTCCTTCCAATCCTGGTCAATCACACGAGTTCTGGACATCAACGGTCGACGTCGATCACTCGATGATTCCAAGAAGCTCCGATTCACGCACGATCAGGTGCGTCGTGTTCTTGATCTCTACCTCGGTACCCGCGTACTTGCTATACACGACGGTGTCGCCTTTGCGAACAGCCGGCTTGATGCGCTCGCCGTTGTCGAGCAGCTTGCCTGGACCAGTTGCCACGACCTTGCCGTGCATCGGCTTCTCCTTGGCCGATTCCGGAAGATAGATCCCGGACTCGGTACGCGATTCCGCCTCGATTGGCTTGATGAGCACCCGATCTTCAAGTGGGTTGACTGACATGTTTCGTTCTCCGTTCTGTTCCTGATGTGTTCGATTGCGAGACTGATGGGAAGCGTGGGGTTAATCAGAAGCCCATGCCACCCATGCCGCCCATGCCGCCCATGCCACCCATGCCGCCCATGCCACCCATGCCGCCCATGCCGCCCATGCCGCCCATCGGGTCCATTTCATGGTGGTCACCACCCGCAGCCGCATCCTTGTCGGGACGCTCCGTGATGATGCAATCGGTTGACAGAAGCAGGGATGCCACTGATGACGCATTCTGAATGGCCGTGCGATCGACCTTGGCAGGCGTGATCACGCCATCCTTCATGAGATCGCCGTAGGTGCGAGTCAACGCGTTGAAACCGAAACTGCCCTTGCCTTCCGCGACCTTGGACACAACCACGGTGCCCTTCTCGCCGGCATTGTCGGCAATTGATCTCGTTGGGATGCAGAGAGCATCATGAATCGCATCGACTCCGTACTTCTCGTCTGCAGTCGCCGACTTGCGAACTGAAGCGAGACTTTCGCGAGCACGGATGAAGCTGACGCCCCCGCCGGGCACGACGCCTTCCTCGACTGCTGCGCGGGTTGAATGGAGCGCATCCTCGACTCGGGCCTTCTTTTCCTTGAGTTCGGCTTCGCTCCCGGCACCTACATTCACCTGAGCAACGCCGCCGGCTAGCTTGGCCAATCGTTCCTGAAGCTTCTCCCGATCGTAATCCGAATCGGACGCCTCGATTTCTCTTCTAATCTGATCGATGCGGCCCTGGATGTCTGCTGTCGAACCGACGCCCTCGACGATCGTGCATGAATCGGAATCGATGATGATCTTCTTCGCACGGCCAAGCTGGGAGATGCTGACCTTCTCGAGATCGATGGCCAGATCCTTCATGATGGCCTCACCACCCGTGAGGACGGCCAGATCACCGAGCATGGCCTTTCGGCGATCGCCATAGCCGGGCGCCTTCACGGCACAGACCTGTGCGACGCCTCGAAGCTTGTTGATGACCAGAGTCGACAAGGCTTCTCCAGTTATGTCCTCGGCGATGATGAGCAACGGCTTCTTCGACTCGACCGCCTTCTCGAGCACGGGCACGAGTCTCTGGGCACTGTCGATCTTGTCCTCGTAGATGAGGATCAGGGGCTTGTCGAGCTCGACGAGCATCGAATCCGAATCCGTGACGAAGTTCGGGCTGAGGTACCCACGGTCGAACTGCATGCCTTCGACGACCTCGATGTCAGTCTCAAGGCCCTTGCCCTCTTCGACCGTGATGACGCCATCCTTGCCGACCTTGGAGAAAGCCTTTGCAATAATCTTGCCGATCTCGGGATCGTTGTTCGCGGAAATGGTCGCCACAGCCTCGATGTTGTCCGCAACCGGCACCGACATCGACTCGATCTCCGATGTCACCTTCGTGACGGCAAGACGAATTCCACGGACCATCGCATTGGCATCGACGCCAGCGGCGATGTGACGCAGGCCGGCCTTGAAGATGGCTTCCGAAAGAACAGTGGCGGTGGTCGTGCCATCACCAGCAACATTGCTCGTCTTGGAAGCCGCCTCGCGAACAAGGCGTGCTCCAATGTTCTCCACTGGATCACGCAACTCGATCTCTTCTGCGACGGTCACACCATCCTTGGTGACCTTGGGACCTCCCCAACTCTTGTCGAGAACGGCGTTTCGTCCCCTTGGTCCAAGCGTGGACTTGACGGCGGACGCAAGCTTCTCAACCCCCTTGAGCAGAGACTTGCGTGCCTCGATATCGAAAGCCAGTTCCTTGGCGGCCATGATGAATACTCCTGCCTTCTTTTCCATGTTGCCGCCCCCGAGCATGGTCAGACCACCCGGAGGTCGGATCACGTATCTTCCCTCAAATTTGGCGCCGATGTACCCCATGCACTTCTGGTGGAAAACCCCCCTGGCGGGGCGTGGAAGGCGATCACCGAATATCCATCGTGCCAAGGCGTTGTCGTCGAGGAACCAGCTCCTGCCAGGTTGGCAGGCTATTCGCTCACTGAAGGTCGACTCAGGTGCCCTCGACCGGAGAGAGATACTCCCTCAATCTAGGTGGTGGCGACTGAAGGGCAGACCGGACCCATGCGAGATTGAAGCAGAGATAGATCAAACCCACCAGCACCAGAATCACGGCGACACTGGAAATGGCCATGCCGAGAAACCCGATTCCGGATACGGGCTTTCCATCCAGCGTGAAAGTGCTGCTGAAGGGAATGGACGACTGGTTCCCCGTTGACGAGTAGGCTTCCCCAGCCCAAACAAGAACGATACCAATTGCTATGAAGAGGATTCCTATCAGGAGATCCCATATTCGCTGACGCCTGATCCGGTCCGTTCTGAAGACGCGACTCCTCGCACCAACTTCCACAACGATCTGCCTCAGACCCAGAAGATACAACCAGGCGCCCGATAGAGGTACGAGATCGATCAGCGTAGGACCGAGCAGGGAATCCGCATCGAACTTGTTGGCAAGCAGACAACCCGCCACCCAGACAACCAGGCCTGCCGCCAGCGTGGCGATCCCCTTTCGCCCACTGTGAATTCCGGCATCGGCAGGCGAGGGCCAGAGCTGGAAAACCGGAATCCAACCCAGCACTCCACAGATCACGGCGATGCCGGTGGTCACGAATAGCAGCATTCCCGCAGATGATGATTTGTCCAGCCCGAGCCATGGCATCATGAGCACCTCTCGCAAGGCGATCGAGAATGCAGCCAGCAAGGTGAGTACGCCAAGCATCAACAAGGCATTACCGACACGATGCGGCGCTAGCAGCGGCGGAAGCTTGTGCATGGTCGGATCGATGGCTGACGCGAGCGATTGACTCGTGGACGTCCCACACTCCGGACACACCGATGTGGCTGGCAGACCTTGCAGGTCGTACCCACAACGGCTGCATGGAAGATGCAGACAGATGTCGCGACCCTCGAGTTTCTCCGGGCCATCCGAGCCGAATAGGATGTCACTTTGAGTCGATTGCATCAGGAATCCATAAGCAAGAATGACCTCATGACCGCCGTTCTGTCAATGGACATCCCGACAATGCCTTGAAAGCTATACTCAGAAGACTGTATCTATTGGGCCTGACATGGATGACAAAGCCGTCCACATGCGGACAGGAGGGTGGGCATGGACAGCAATGCCCTGACTCGATTACGAGACAATGTGACTTCGGTCTATCTCGGAAACACCACCGCGGTCGATCGTGTTCTCACCTGTCTGCTGGCCAGAGGTCATGTCTTGATTGAGGATGTACCCGGTGTGGGCAAGACGGTGCTGGCCAGTTCACTAGCGAAGTCTATCGATGGATCATTCTCTCGAATTCAATGCACGCCGGATCTTCTACCCGCCGATGTCACCGGCATCACGGTCTATGAACGGGAGACCACAGAGTTCCAGTTCAAGCCTGGCCCGATCTTCCACAACGTGGTGGTTGCCGATGAAATCAATCGAACAACACCCCGAACGCAGTCGGCAATGCTCGAGGCGATGAGCGAAAGCACGGTCTCCATAGATGGCGTCACCAGATCGCTCCCCGCTCCATTCATGGTGATCGCCACGCAGAACCCATATGAGTTCGAAGGCACCTATTTTCTTCCCGAAAACCAGCTTGATCGCTTCCTCATGAGAATCGCGTTGGGATATCCGGCACCTCCTGATGAGTGCCGCGTGCTTGAACAACAGCCCGGAAGAACGAGCCTCAGCAAACTCCAACCGGTCATCAATGTCGATGACATCGTGTCGCTGCAGAAGTCGGCTGACGATGTGAAGATGGATCAGTCCCTCTTGAACTACATCGTCGCGATCGCCACGGCCACTCGCAACCATGAGGATCTCCAGGTCGGCCTGAGTCCAAGAGGCTCGCTGGCGCTTTCACAGGCAGCCAAGGCCACTGCGATCCTGAATGGAAGGGATTACTGCGTACCCGAGGACATCGTCGGCAACATCGTCCCCATCTGTGCCCATCGAATCATCAGTCGCAGCTACATGCATGATGGAGATACGCTCACCACCAGACGCATCATGCAGCAGATTCTTGAGACCGTCGCCTCCCCAGCCTGATCGAATGACGCTCCGAGCTCAGGATCTTTCGGATCTTCGAGACAGGTTCTGAACCTTCTGCTGGACTGCTGATGGATCGGACAGCATCGACCAGACGGTGTCGTAGTAGGCCGTACCGGCCGTCGCGAAGAGTAGGCTTCCTACACCAACACATCGTTCACCGATTGAGACGTGCACCATCGTCTGCCTGAGATGGACGAGAGACGTCTCGTAGAGCGTTCTTCGAACAACTCCGGTAGAAGTCAAGACACGTCTGGTCGTGAGCGTGTAGACATGGAATCTCCATTCCAGCAGCGACCATCCCAGCACAAGAACAATGGTCAACGCCGCAAGAAGCCAGATGGTGCTCCATGCCATCAATCCTCCCAACCCCGTCACGTTGAGCATCGAACACACGACACCGACGAGTATTGCAATCACGATTATCAGCAAGATCATCTTCAGCGGGTAGAGAACAACGAACCATGCGCTTGGTCTGGTGATCAGAACAATCTCTTCATCGCCTTGAATGACATCTCTTCTCAAAGGAACGTCCAATCAACCGTGGTAGATCTCCGGCCGCAGGATGCCGATGTCTGGCAGATTCCGATACAGCCCGTCGTAATCGAGCCCGTAGCCGACCACGAATTCATCGGGAATATCGAAACCGATGTATTCGCAAGGCACGTCCGGCGCAGTCTCCTTGCGAAGCAGCACACAAGCCATGACCGATGCCGCCCCGGCATCCTCAGCCATGCGTCTGAGTGAAGCGAGCGTCTTTCCCGAGTCCAGCACATCATCGAGGATGACGACGTGATTCCCCTTGAGAGAATCCCAATCGAGCCCCTCCACCTTGACGGGCTGGTTGGGAACAGTCGTTGCACCAACGTAACTTCTTGCTCTCACTGGCTCTATGCGGAACGGGATGGGCAGATGCCGCATGAGATCCGCAACGAAGACGACGCTGCCAGTCATGATTGGCAGGAGCGTGAGCTGCCCTCCGCCTGCCCGGCTTCGTAGATCGCGTTCCATCTGGCCAGCGAGCACCTCGATGCGTTCCGCAATGCTGTCACGATCAATCAGAATGGCCTGGATATCCGCGTGCATGGCGAACTGATCCTACCAGCCGCTGTGCCCGAATATCGACTTCTGGCTTGAATGGAAATCAAGGGCTTTTATCAGGCTCATTTTCATAAACGCCTTTATAGAAGCTACTTACAACAGAATATTTGCTCTGGAGAGTTAGATTTGCTACTATGGCGGAATCATGCCAGCAGCCAAGAAAACTACCAGTGCTCGCCGGACCAGAACACCAAGACGAAGTGGCTCCAAATCCTCTCGTCACGCCGCTCTGAAGGCCAGCAAAGTCACCACGTACAACACCGCCGTCCGCTACCTGATGGAGAAAACCGATCTTGAGCGGGCGCGATCCGTCAAGTACGACAAGGACACCTTCAAGCTTGATCGCATGGCCAAGCTTCTCGATGCGCTGGGCAATCCGCAGGCGTCCGTTCGCGTGGCACACGTAGCGGGCACCGTTGGCAAGGGCTCGACGGTTGCCATGGTCGCCTCGATCCTGAAACACGCCGACTACACGGTGGGCACCTTCACATCCCCGCACCTGACCGACATCCGTGAACGGATCGCGATCAATGGTGAGATGATCGACAAGTCGTCCTTCGTCGCATTGGTTGCCGCGGTTGGCAAAGCGGCGGAAAAAGTCGCACCCGACGCCACCTACTTCGAACTGCTCACCGCGATCGGGCTGCAGTACTTCGCTGAACAAGCCGTTGATATCGCCGTCGTCGAAACCGGACTCGGTGGTCGACTCGATTCGACCAACCTAACGAATCCGGACATCACACTGATGACCTTGATCGACTTTGATCACATGCATCTTCTCGGCAAGGACATCGCGTCCATCGCCAAAGAGAAGGCCGGCATCATCAAGGCTGGAGTACCCGTTGTTTCCGTTCCACAGCCTCCCGAAGCGGAGGAAATCCTGCGAGCCAAGGCCGAGGAGGTCGGCACGACCATTCAGTTTATCGGCAATGAAATCGAATTCAGCAGTCGCTTCTGCGTCTCCGACGATCTTGGGGCCCATACCCGCATCTGCCTACTGACGGGACGAAGTCAGTACATGCATCTGCCGGTTCCGCTTCCAGGTGCTCATCAGGCCATCAACTGCGCACTTTCGCTCGCGGCCGTTGACGGCATCTCGGCCAACACCGATACCATCGATGAGTCGGTGGTCTACGAAGGACTCGCCAACACGCAGATCGAAGGACGAATGGAACCAGTCTGGCAGAAGCCGGCCATTCTCGCCGATGGCGCGCACAATCCAGCTGCGCTCGAATGCCTCATGCGAACAGTCGGAGCCCATATTCCAAATGACTCGATGATCTGCGTCTTCGGATGCTGTCAGGACAAGGACATCGACGGACTCCTCGACAAGGTGGCGCTCGGTGGCGACAAGATCATCTTCACGAAGGCATCGAACAATCCTCGAGCTGCCGAACCGGAAGATCTCGCCAAGCGATTTGCCGATCGACACAACCGTGTCTGCCAGGTCGAGCCGACGCTGGCCAAGGCTCTGGAAACGGCCGCTCAGGCTGCCAGCCGGGATGACCTGATCTGCGTCACAGGCAGCTTCTACATGGTTGGTGAAGCCAAACGGCATCTGGCCGAATTGTCCACCCAACGGACCACCGCCACCGCCAACGCCTAGAGCCTCACGAAAGCAGCGCCCAGAGGTACCATGCCGTGTTCCATCGAGGGAGCAATGAGCATGTCCGATCACGGCACAAAGCACGAGTCAACTGCACAGACACCGTCACACCGTTACACGGCGGAACTGGCTAGTGGCTTCGAGTCGCATTGGCGTCGCCAATGGGAGTCGGATGGGATCTACCGTGTCGCCAATCCGGGCGATCCGGGATTCGACGAATCAAGGCCGAAGTTCTATTGCCTGGACATGTTCCCCTATCCATCGGGAGCAGGACTGCACGTCGGACACCCGGTGGGATACATCGGCAGCGACATCCTCTCTCGATTCCATCGCATGCGTGGGTACAACGTTCTTCATCCCATGGGCTGGGATGCCTTCGGGCTGCCGGCGGAACAATATGCGATAACCACTGGAATTCATCCGGCGGAGACGACACGAGCAGCCATCGAGACCTATCGCGGGCAACTGGATGCCATCGGTTTTAGTTATGACTGGACGCGTGAGATCGCCACCATCGATCCCGACTACTACCGGTGGACACAATGGATCTGGCTGCAGGCATGGAATGCATGGTTTGACGACACGTGCGATCAGGCGAGACCGATTTCCGAATTGATCGAGTCTCTCCAA
The DNA here is from genome assembly GCA_002716385.1 of Phycisphaerae bacterium. Classification (GTDB taxonomy): domain Bacteria; phylum Planctomycetota; class Phycisphaerae; order Phycisphaerales; family SM1A02; genus UBA1668. The sequence goes on from PBAX01000022.1 coordinate 86,380, forward strand.
AATGGACAGAGAGATGCGCATGGTCGGAAATGGTCGGAATTGAACGACGTAGAGCAGGAGGTATTCCTTGACGAGAACCGTCTGGCCTATCTGTCGGAACAGGTCGTGAACTGGTGCCCGAAGCTGGGTACGGCGCTGGCTAACGAGGAAGTCATCGATGGCAAGAGCGAGCGAGGTGGGCATCCCGTGGTCCGAAAGCCGCTCAAGCAGTGGATGTTCCGGATCACCGCCTATGCGGACAGACTGCTGACCGATCTGGACAATGTGAACTGGCCGGAATCGACACGAACCATGCAGGCCGATTGGATCGGTCGAAGCGAAGGGGCCGATGTCGATTTCGAGTGCGAGCATGGTGATCCAATCCGGGTCTTCACGACGCGGCCTGACACCATATTCGGTGTCACGTTCATGGTTCTCGCGCCAGAGCATCCGCTGGTCGCGGAGGTGATCGAAAACCCGTCCGCCTCCACCGATGTCCAGGCGTTACGCAGCTATGTCGAGGAAACCTCGTCACGCGCCGATGTGGATCGGATGGCGGATCAGGACGAGAAGACGGGCGTGCCGCTGGGCATCTCCGCCGTCAATCCGGCGACCGGCGATTCAATCCCGATCTGGGTCGCCGACTATGTATTGATGAGCTATGGCCATGGTGCCATCATGGCCGTACCCGGTCATGATGAACGCGATGCCGCATTCGCCGCAAAATTCAATCTCGACATCAGGCCGGTCGTCAAGTCATCGGACGGCACGGAAACTGATGGCTGTCTGACTGGTGACGGCATCGTCATCAACTCATCCCGTGACGATCTGTCACTGGACGGATGTTCATCGGAAGAAGCCCGTACGCTGGTCATCGACTGGCTCGAGAAGAAGCAGATCGGGGATCGTCAGGTGCGGTACAGGCTTCGTGACTGGCTCTTCTCACGACAACGCTACTGGGGAGAACCATTTCCAATCGTCCACGACGAGAATGGGCGGACCTGGCCGATCTCCGAAACGCACCTTCCGGTCGAACTGCCGCCTCTCGACGACTTCGCCCCCGCGGAATCGGAGGATCCTCAGCCACTTCTGGCCAAGGCCGAATCGTGGTTGCACACGACGGCCGGAGAAGCTGGTGTAGACCCAGCCCTGCTCCCACCGGATACCCCCGTCACGAGAGAAGCCAACACGATGCCCGGATGGGCCGGTTCTTGCTGGTATCACCTTCGATACTGCAGCCCCGACTGTGACACTCGATTCGTCGACAAGAAAGCCGAAGCCTACTGGCTCGGGGATGGGGTCGACCTGTACATCGGTGGCGCCGAACATGCGGTACTGCACCTGCTCTACGCACGATTCTGGAACAAGATGCTGCATGATCTGGGCTACGTATCCTCGGAGGAGCCTTTCCGGAGACTGTTCCATCAGGGGCTTCTCACAAGCTGGGCGTACCAGCGAGCCGACGGATCACTTGTCCCCGTCGATGAAGTTGAGGAAACAGGCAGCGAGCAGTTCATCGAAACCTCCACCGGCGACCCGGTCAAGCGGACCATCGCCAAGATGAGTAAGTCACTGCGAAACGTTATCAATCCAGACGAAGTCATCGAGACCTGGGGCGCAGACACGTTGCGACTCTACGAGATGTACATGGGACCCCTTGAGTCAAGCAAGCCCTGGAACCCACGCGATATCGTCGGCGTCTTTAGATTTCTCCAGAGACTCTGGAGACTGTTCGTCGATGAGGAGACGGGAACCGTAATCACGGCGGAAGAACACGATGACACCATCGAACGTGCGCTGCATCGGACCATACAGAAGGTCGAATCTGACATCGAACGGCTCTCCTTCAACACCGCCATCGCCGCTTTGATTGAATTCGTGAACGAAGCGACCTCCAAAGGGCGGCTGACGAGCGATCAGATCGGTCGAGTGGTGAGGATCCTCGCGCCGCTGGCTCCCTTCATAGCGGAGGAGATCTGGCATCGAATCGGAAACGAGACACCGATCGCTCTTGCTCAATGGCCGGAATTCGACGAATCAATGCTGATCGACGACACCATTGAAATGCCGATACAGATCAAGGGCAAAGTCCGATCCAAGATGACCGTCCCATCCGACGCGACAGAGGAACATCTGCAGGAAACAGCTCTGGCAGATCCACGAATCATTGAACTCATTGGCGATGCACCTGTCCGTAAGGTCATCGTCGTTCCCGGCAAAATCATCAACATCATCACGGGTTGAACATGTCACTGCTTCCACTCATCGATCTTTCCAGTCTGCCGGATGCCCAATGGCTGGTCGAACCTCCCGAGCCGAGCGGAATACTCATCGGCTCGCCAACCGAGGTCAGTGGCCAGCAGGCCATACAGAGAATGGCCGATTTCATCGGTGATTCCATCCAGGCCGGGGAACTGGAGACACCACCTCATCAGGACTGGCTCGCGCAGGTGGAGGTCCCTGGGATTCCAAGTGCACTACTCTTGTTCGGTGCAAAGCGGACAGAGGACGATGGACTGGAATGCTCGCTCGAAGACTGCCCCTATCTGGTCGGGATCGAGACGATTCTTCCGGCAATCGACCCACTGACGATGTATGTCAACATGGTTCGCCTTGTCTCCGCTGCCGCCGGGGAGGCGATGTTCGCCTGGGACATCATCACCAATCGAATCATGGCGGGACAGACACTCGAAGATGCTTTTCTTGGCGATGGAACCGAGCCTCCCGACCGGATTCTCTGGGTCATAGAGGGCATCGAGACCGAGGATGAGGACTGGATTCTCCAGACCAAGGGCCTGCACCGCTGTGGCAGAGCGGAACTGGCCGTGGCTCACATCGGGGAGGACTCCCATCAGGCGGCGTTAATGCTTCTGGATGGCGTCGCCAGTCTGAGCATGGAGCATCCGCTCCCATCGCCTTCCGAGGTCGCACGCATCGGTGCTGATCTCAGGATTCAACTGGCCACCGAGGAATCACTGGATCTTCAGGAGTACCTCCCGTCACCCACCGCGGTGATCATCGATCCTGACGGCGAGGATGCCTCCAACATTCTCGCCGCACTCGATCAGCCAACGGTGGCCATGTACAGAACCGAGCGATCCAGCTCAAGAGAGACTCGACTCGCCAGAGAAAGTTGGCCTGTATTCGTTGCCACATGTCGGCGTATCTGCAAGGAGATCGACTGTCTGGTTCAGGTCCCCTTCATGCCGAAGGACGATACGGATCAGGACACCCACCATCTCTGGCTGAAGGTTGTGGAAGTCGCTGACAAGACGCTTCGGGCGGAACTCGTCCATTGTCCTACGGACATACCGGGGCTCACGCCGGGCGAGCGACACGACATCGACAGTGAGACCATCTCATCCTGGTGCGTCATGCTTCCGGAAGGTCCGCATGGTCCGGATGCCGCGATAGCCCTTCAGAGCATGTATCCAGAATGAGCAGCAAATTCGAGAATCATGAACGGCTGGTGTCGGTCGAGAACTGCGACAGCAAATTCGCAGCCGAAGCGCTCGTCATCCTGCTCGCTGAATTCGACATTCCGGCCGACTCGCCCGGAGTACTTCCGGAAAACTACACCAGCCTGCAGCCAAAGCAAGGCAATGGAGCCTATCCGGTTCTCGTGAGGGAATCCCAGCTCGAACTCGCAAGACTTACCATCGAGGACGCTCGTTCCGACGCACAGGCCCTCGACTGGGAACAGGTGGATGTCGGCGAGCGATGCGACACCCTGCCACTGAAGCCCGTGCCGACGACGATCCGGCCTTCTATCCGCTTCATCGCGACGCTCTGCCTGATTGCTCTGGTCGCATTCGTGCTGATTGCGTTGCCGAATTTCTTCTGAGCTTGAATCGGCCAATCACGGCTCGAGTGACATCAGCTCTATGATTCTGGCACTCAAGGATTCAAGCGTCATTCGATCCTGATCGCTGAAGGTGTTCTGCTGGAGAATGACAAGAATGTCCTGCGAATAGCGAGTCCATTTACGAGTGAACTCGGCCTCGGACATGGCTCCTGGTCTCTTATCGAGAACGGCCGTTCGATCGGCTATCAGCTGCTGGACAATCAGATCGACGTCTAGACCCATGGGCACTGCCGAAACCTGCATGGGCGAACCCTCGTTCTCCGGAGGGTTCAGAAGCCTTGGTTTGGGTCCGTACTGCTGGTAGTAGTCGTAGACGCGCTTTTCATCCCGATGACGATCGCTGCTTGTGAACCTGGAACTCCGATTCTGCTGCGCCAGCTGCTCCGTTGAGCCAAGCCGTATCCGAATACGCATCCGACGACTTCGCCGGACACCATCGTCGTCTGCAGCCATTTCGTCACGCGCTACTTCAAGCTCCACCTCATCACCAGGCCAGTACTGCTTGATGAGAGAAGAGACCTGTGAAGGCACTTCGAAAGGCTCGCCTTCGATCGAAATCATGACATCGCCCACCCTGAGAACCTCCTCGGCAGGCATCCCTGGAATCAGATCGACGACCTCCACCCCCCGGATCGGCTGCCCATCCTGATCGATGAAGTCCGAGATGTGCTTCTTCATGGATATGCCCAACGCTCCCTTGGGCAGGATGAGCAATCGTGTTTCAATTGCGCGAAGCAGCCTCAGTCGCTGCTCCTGCGTCATGACCGACTGGGTCAGTCTCTCGATGACAAATCTTTCCTCGACGGCCCGATCCCGAGCCAGATCGAGCGTAGCCCTCTCACGATCGAACCACTCCTTGCTGTCAAGCCGATCCACGTATATGGAAAGCCGTTCTCGAGGATCGACCGGAAGTTCCTCCCGGGACGGCGGCAATGAATCGGCAAATGAAGCCGAGTGGACTGCCGCAGCTGCAAGTAGCAGAAGGATGAAACGATGGGTCCGCATATCAACCAAGGATAGTCTGGAGGGTCGCGATGAGTCGACCGGAATTGGACAACATGTTCTTGAGTGAATGCAAAACGACGGGCAGGAATTCATTGACGGGGTGCTCGCCGAATCTTCCCTCTCGAAGAAGGGATGGAATCGTCTCCAATGCGATCGCCTCGACCATGAGTGCCGGGAGTGCCGCCAGCTCTGTGGCCACAGGAGATTGCGTGGCATGGGATGCATACCCTCTCGCAAATGACTTCACGGAGGGCTCATGCAGCTCAACGGGCCAGGTGGATCCTTCCCCCTTGTGCAATGCAGTCACATACCTCCCGAAGTGAAGGATCCCAGATGCGATATCCACGATTCGCGGTTCTCTCCGAACATTGTCGAAATCAAGAACGACCCTGACATTTGCCTGATCGCCGAACAGGACATTTCCTGGATGCCAGTCTCCATGGACGATGGTCGTCGACCACTTCGACCATCCAAGGGAATCCACACTCTCGGCCGCCTGCGTGTAGCAATCAATGATCTCGCTGCAGACACGCCTGCTGCGGCGACTGAGTGCCTTGGAATATTTCTCCATGTGCCTCTCGATCCTCGAGGCGCCATGAAAGCCTGCCTTGTACGGCATGGGGTACTCGAAGTCATTCAGAATCCCATGGAAGTCCGAAAGTGCCGCGCCGCATGACAAGAGCTCCGTGGTGGTGCCGTGACATCGACTTGATCGCACGAAACGAAATAGTTCGTAGATCCCATGGCTGCCTCGGATGGCGGTTGACTGACTTCGTCGGGACGCGATGATCTCAGCAACGGGATAACCGGCCTTGCTGAGTTCTCTGTGAACCGTATGTTCGAATTTTATCCTCGTGGGATCGTCTCGACCTGGCGCACGTCTCTTCAGCAAATACTCCCCTTGATCGGATTCGATCAAGGCCTTGGGTGCGCGACTTGAGCCTCTCTGATAGCCGCGAACGCTGGTGATGGTGCCGAGATCGTATCTGGACAGTATTTCGGAGACTTCTTCTGATGAGAAGCCGTCTTCCATCCGGGGCTTTTCTTCGGAATCAAATGGCTTGTCAGACAACACACCGCTCCCGAAAAGCTCGTGCCTGCTCAGCGAACGTTCTGAACCTGTTCCTTGAGTCTGTCGATGGCGCCCTTGATCAGCACCGTTCTACGACTGACTTCACTGTCAAGGCACTTGCTTCCGATGGTATTGGTTTCGCGTAGCATTTCCTGCGAGAGGAAATCAAGGGTTCGCCCAAGCGGTTCCCCCGTATCGGAGTTCATGAGTTCCTGGAAGTGATCCAGATGACCACTGAGGCGGATGACTTCCTCTGCAATGTCGGACCGCTCCGCGAATATCGCGACTTCCCGGACCAGATCCTCGTCCGCCACGGTTGCGCCGACACTCGACATCAGTGATTCCATTCGCTGACGCAGGCGATCCTCATAGAGATTCACCACCACCGGGGAACGTTCGCGGATGAAATCAAGAGCTGTCCGGATCTCATCGAGGCTTCCCTGTAGATCCTGCTGCAAGGTTTCACCTTCACGACAACGCATTCCGTCCAGTTCATCACAGGCCTGCTTGAGCAATCGATGCATGATCTCGACCACGCGGCTGCGAGCGTCATCATCTACCTGTGCAACCAGAACCCCGGGCAGTTCCAACATGTCGGCGATCTGAATGGAGAGGTCGTGCTTCTCGGAAACCGGTTTCAGCTGTTCGATGTAGCGATCGAGCACTGCCGGATCAACCGCGGCACCGGAATCCAGTGAACTGCCACTGACCCGAACCGTCACGGTCACCGTTCCTCGATCCAGTGAACTGGAAACGATCTCCTCAAGGCCCTGTTCCAGACCCTGAAACTCCTCCGGCAATCGAATGTGACACTTGAGATAGCGGCCATTCACCGCTCGAGCCTCGATCACGAAACGGCAACCATCCACGGTCTCCGTGGCGGATCCAAATCCGGTCATTGATCGGAGCACGGTCAGCCGCCCTCGCCAGTGGCGGGTGCTGATGCCGGCTCGCTGGGTGTGAAGATCCCCTCGGATTCAGCGGGGGCCGCGGGCGTGGAGGTCGCGCCCTCGGAAGGTGTTGCGCCCTCAGAATCACCCGGTACCTCGAATGGATCCGTAGCCGAGAATGGAAGAAGCGTTTCCTCGATATTCGGCGGTGCAGCCGGTGCCGTGTTGCGACTCTCCATCAGGTTGAGTGCAATGGCAAGACCCAGATAGACGCAGAAACCCAGAACCGTCATCACAGTCAGGGCATCACCCACACGACCACCAAAGACACTCTCGGTACCACCACCACCGGCACCACCGAAGGCTCCAGCCAGACCCCCGCCTGCCGGGCGTTGAACGAGGATGATCAGGATCAACGCCACCGAGATGACGATGAAGATTGCCGTGAGGATGAGGTAGGTAGTAGTCATGGTCGTCGTCAATTCCGGGATCGGCCTGTTTCTTCAACAGGCAGGCTGAAGTCAGATTCAGGATGCAGAGCTGGATGCTGCAGCCTGGATAATCGCGAGAAAGGCCTCTGCATCCAGAGAGGCGCCGCCGATGAGCCCACCATCCACATCCGGTTGGGCAAAGATGTCATCGGCATTCGAAGGCTTCACCGAGCCCCCATAGACAATGCGCACCCCTGAAGCGGACGGAGCATCATACTGCTTCTCGAGGTCTGCGCGAATCCTCCGGTGCATGGCTTGAGCATCCTCTGGTGAGGCATTTCGGCCCGTTCCGATGGCCCACACAGGCTCGTAGGCCAGGCTGATTCGGCTTAAATCCTCCTTTAAGACCCCTTCAAGGCCTGCCGCCACCTGCTGGGCAACGACTTCCTCGCTGTGCCCTGCTTCTCGCTCAGCCAGTTGCTCCCCCACACACAACATGACCTGAAGCCCCTCGGCGATGGCCTGGCGAACCTTGGCATTGAGAAGGGAATCGGACTCGCCAAGCCCGTGTCGACGCTCCGAGTGCCCCACCAATGTCATTGTGCAACCTGAGTTGAGTAGCATCGAGGCGCTCACCTGCCCCGTATAGGCACCGGAAATCTTGTCGCTAACATCCTGACCACCAACGAGCACGGGGGAATCGGAGGCCTCACGGCCTATGTGCGAGAGCCAAGGAAATGGTGGAAAAAGACAGACATCACATCGTTGGGCCCAATCGGCATCAAGCGCATCGATGATCGCTCTGGCCAGTTCAAGGGCCTCCTCCGGCCCCGTATTCATCTTCCAGTTTCCCCCTACAAGGGGCTGTCGAGCATCCATGGACGCGACCTCCTCGATATGACGTCGCGAGGATAGCGGCTCCGGCTCCAAGATGGCCCGGAATTCCGCTCGAACCCTCTCCACCTGCAAATTCGGACGTCTGATCGCCCGTGCAGCAGTACACTGCCGCATTCTGTTGCTGGTTGAAGAGATCCATGCCTGGAGGCTGCAGATGACCCCCTCTCAAGATGCGAACACACCTGCCCACCGCTCCGCGGAGGAAATCCGCCGTGATTTCATCGACTTCTTCGCGGAGCAGGTCGGACACACGATCGTACCCTCGTCTCCAGTCGTTCCACATGACGATCCGACTCTGCTGTTCACCAATGCCGGAATGAACCAGTTCAAGGATGTGTTTCTCGGTCAGGGTGAACGTCCATACAAGCGAGCGGTCGATACACAGAAGTGCATTCGAGCGGGCGGGAAGCACAACGACCTCGAGGATGTCGGAACGGACACCTATCACCACACGTTCTTTGAGATGCTCGGCAACTGGTCGTTCGGCGACTACTTCAAGGCCGAGGCCATCAAATGGGCCTGGCAACTTCTGACTGAGGTCTGGGGTCTTCCACCGGAAAGACTGCATGTGACTGTGTTCGAAGGATCGACTGAAGACGGGACAGAACCGGACGAGGAAGCACATGAACTTTGGCTGAAGCACACGAGCGTGGACCCCGAGAACATCACTCGCTGGGGTCGCAAAGACAACTTCTGGGAGATGGGCTCAACCGGACCATGCGGTCCCTGCAGTGAGATCCACTACGACGGCACGGCAGATGGAAACGGTGGCAAGCTCGTCAACATGGATCACCCGGATGTGATCGAGATCTGGAATCTGGTTTTCATCCAGTTCAATCGCCGAGCCGATGGCACGCTGGTACCCCTTCCATCGAAGCATGTCGATACCGGCATGGGATTCGAGCGAATCGTCAGGGTCCTCCAGAACAAGACCAGCAACTATGACACCGATCTGTGGACTCCACTGTTCGACGCCATTCAGTCCCACAGTCAGGCTCGGCCGTACGGCAGCAGCCTGGATGATCCGATCGACATCGCCTACCGGGTGATCGCGGACCATGTCCGATGCATAACCATCGCATTGGCGGACGGTGCACGTCCAGGGAATGAGGGGCGTGCCTATGTCCTTCGAAGAATTCTTCGACGGGCAGTTCGAATGGTGCATCAGACCCTTGGTGTGCATGAGCCTATGCTCTGCAAGATCGTTCCTGCCGTCGCAAGCAGTCTGGGCTCCATCTTCCCCGAACTTGTTACCGAACAGGACACGGTCGCCGCCATCATCCGTGACGAGGAACAGGCTTTCCTGCGGACATTGGAACGGGGTCTCGCCCTCTTCGACAACGCCGCCACTTCTGCAAAGGACGGCAGGATCTCCGGCGAGGATGCCTTCGCACTTCACGACACCTTCGGATTTCCGATCGATCTGACCGAACTGATGTCGCGTGAGCGAGGACTCGAAATCGATCGAGCTGGCTATGAGCAGTTAATGGAATCCGCACGTGAACGATCCCGTGCCTCCAGCAGCGACTCCACGGAAATGACCCTGCCCGCCGATGCCATCGCCCGCCTGTCGCAGGACGGCGTTCAACCCACGGATGATCTACCCAAGTTCCAGACCGGCGAGGTGGAGAGCAGCATCCTGGCCATTTGGGATGGGAGCGACTTCAAGGATCGAGTCGAATCGGGAACCTCCGTCGGTCTGATCCTGGACAACACTCCGTTCTATGCCGATCAGGGTGGACAGGTCGGCGATACCGGACGGTATGTGGCAGGAGACGCCGTCTTCCATGTGAACCAGACTCGACGATTCGGCGACTATGTCCTGCACGAGGGCACCGGTGAAGGACTGGACCTGAACACCACGGGTCTGGCATCGATAGATCAGGAGAAACGTGATCGGATCGAATCCAACCATACCTGCACGCATCTTCTCAATCTCGCCTTGAGATCGACACTCGGTGACGATGTCCAGCAGAAGGGTTCCCTCGTGGCTGCCGATCGCCTTCGTTTCGATTTCTCCTCTCGTTCCGCACCGACCTCGGAACAGCTCGCGACAGTCGAGAATGATGTACGCGCTGCGATCGCCAGCGGAATGGACGTGCATGCTGCGGATATGCCGCTTGATTCCGCGATGAAGATCACTGGCGTCCGCGCCGTATTCGGGGAGCGATATCCCGATCCAGTCCGAGTCGTCAGCATCGGGGCCGCCTCAGCGGATCTTGTCGAGCGTCCGGAGGATCCTGAATGGATGAACCACTCGATCGAATTCTGTGGTGGCACCCATCTGGAGAACACCTCCAGGGCCGAGGACTTCCTTCTGATCCAGGAACAGGGATTGGCCGCTGGTGTCCGCCGCGTGTCGGCCTTGACCGGAACAGCTGCTCGGGAAGCCGTCGAACGTGGCGAGCAGTTGTCGGCAGATGTGACGGAGGCCAGCTCCTGCGAGGATCTCGAGCTCGCGAATCGAATCGATGTTCTTGCCAAGCGGGCCGACGAGGAGACACTCGGCCTGCTTGCACGGGAACAGATCAAGCACACGCTTGAATCGCTGCGATCAAGAGTCAAGGCCGCCCGTAAATCTGCGGCGAAGTCGTCGAAGAACGAAGCCGTCGCACTCGCCCGTTCGATTTCCGATGATTCCGAAGGTGACGTCATCGCGAGCGTCATGGAAGGTGTCGTTGAACGTGACGATCTTCTTGCGGCAATGGACACGATCCGCGGCAGCCATCCCGACTCGGCCTGCATGCTTCTGGGTACCGATCACGAAGCCGGCAAGGTCGTGATGGTCGCGAGGGTTCCCGATACGCTCATCGAACGAGGATTGAAGGCAGGGAACTGGATCAAGCATGTCGCCTCAATGTGTGGTGGTGGTGGTGGTGGAAGACCAGACATGGCTCAGGCTGGCGGCAGCAAACCCGAATGTGCGCAGGAAGCAGCCGTCGACGGGACGAACTGGGCACTCGAGCAGCTGAAATGACTTGCATTGATCCCTCCAGACGAAGGGTCATCCAGTCAATAGGAGTCGCTTCCATTGGAGGTCTCCTGGCAAGCTGCTCCAGGACGAGCAGGAACGAATCGGAGAATCACGGGATGAGTGAAACGAATATCGAGTATCCAATCTCACTGGCGCAATGGTCGCTTCATCGAACGATACGCAGTGGTGAACTCGATCCCCTCGACTTCGCCAGGATGACGCGTGAAGAATGGGATCTGGGCGGCGTCGAATATGTGAACACCTTCTTCAAGGACAAGGTCTCCGACGAATCCTACCTTTCCGAACTGAAGAAGCGGGCAGATGATCATGGTGTGCAGAGCCTACTGATCATGATCGACAACGAAGGCCACATGGGCGCTGCGGACGGGAGTGAACTGAAGTCGACCATCGAGAATCATCGACGATGGCTCGAGGCGGCAAAACGCCTGGGCTGCCACTGCATTCGCGTGAATGCCCAGTCGGAGGGAACGCCTGAAGAACAGAGCGATCGATGCCTGGAGGGCTTCAGCCGATTGATGCCGCACGCAGACGAGCTCGAGATCAACGTCACGATCGAAAATCATGGGGGCCTCTCGAGCAACGGTGCCTGGCTCTCCGCTCTCATCGAGCGTGTGGATCATCCTCGGCTCGGCACGCTTCCCGACTTCGGGAACTTCATTCTCGATTGGGATACGCGGGAAACCTACGATCGCTATCTGGGAATGACCGAACTCATGCCGTTCGCATTGGCGCTGAGTGCAAAAAGCAACGACTTCAACGAGGATGGCGAGGAGATCCACTCCGACTTCACGAGGATGCTCTCGATCGCTCGCCAGGCTGGCTACGATGGCTGGGTCGGAATCGAGTACGAGGGTGAGAAGCTTTCCGAACGGGATGGCATCACCGCGACCAGGGACCTGCTTATGAGGAATGGCTGTCGAAGGACATGAGGCACTCCATATGAAAGCATTGATCATCCAGAAAGCCGGTTTGCCCGTCACACCCAACATCGAACTGGTTCAGGACCATCCGAAACCCGAGCCCGGACCCGGTGAGGTGCTTGTCAAGACCGAAGCTTCGGCCCTCAATCGACTCGACATCTGGGTCGGCGCAGGAATGCCCGGAGCAGAGGAGTTCCCACGCATCAGCGGGTCGGATGGTTGTGGTCGAATCGAGGCCGTCGGCGACGGTGTCGATGATGCTTGGATCGGCAAACGCGTCATGATGAACGCGGCGAAACCAGCAGCAGACAATCCGTATCCCGATCGTGCCCCCGCCCTGCCCGATCTGCACATGATCGGCGAGTTCGAACAAGGTTGTCATGCCGAATATTTCGTGGGACCGGCCACTCAGGTACTCGATATCGGCGAGCTCGATCCGATCGAGGCCGCCGCCTACGGTCTGACGCATCTGACGGCCTGGCGAATGATGTTGACGCGAGCTTCCCTGAAGGCCGGCCAATGGGTCCTGATACCGGGCATCGGAGGCGGCCTCGCATTGGCGGCACTCAACATCGCGGGTCATCTCGGCTGCCGCACCATCGTCACCTCACGGCATCAATGGAAACTTGATCGCGCCATCGAACTCGGCGCCCAGCACACGATTCTCGACACGGGTGAGAACTGGTCGAAGCAGGTGCGGGAGATCACCGGAAAACGTGGTGTCGATGTCTGCGTCGAATCGGTGGGTGGCGCCATCCACGACTCGGTACTCAAGTCGCTGGCTCGTGGTGGAGTCATGGTCACCTGCGGGACAACAGCTGGATTCGAAGCCAAAACCAACCTCCAGAGGATCTTCTGGCATCAACTCACCATCATCGGATCGACCATGGGCGACATGGATGAATTCCGACAGGCGGTTTCCCTGTTCCAGTCAGGATCACTGAGACCGACCATCGACCGGGTATTCACTCCCGAGCAGGGCCATGAGGCCTGGGGAAGGCTCGAGGCCGGTGAACAGTTTGGGAAGATCGTTCTGGATTGGACCTGATTTCGGCATAGTCTTTCAGGAACCCACGCATGTCTCGATCCAGATCAACATCCTTCTCGAACGACCCCCATCTGCAGGGCGAGCTGTTCGATGTGATTCGGCGGAAGCTTCAGGAAAACTCGGAGCAGATGGTCCGCTTTCGACGGGATCTCCATGCCCATCCGGAACTGGCTGGCGAGGAATTCCGGACGACTGACCGGCTGGCCGAGCGAATGAACGCACTGGGTTACGATCTTCACGATCTGCCTGGCACTGGTGTCGTCGCCGACCTTCATGTCGGCGGCCCGGACGATCGATGGATGGCCATACGATCTGACATCGATTGCGTTCCGATCGACGACGAGAAGTCGGTGTCATGGAGATCGAGAAACAAGGGGCGATGTCATGCCTGTGGTCACGATGCACATGCCACAATGGCTTTGTTTGCGGGAGAAGCACTGGCAAGCCAACGACTGACGCTGGAGGAAATGAAACTCGGCGCAAATCTCCGGATCATCTTCCAACCTGCGGAGGAAACAGCGATGGGCGCCAAGCAGCTGATCACCGCCGGTGTCGTCAACGGGGTACAGAACATGGTTGCCCTGCATTGCGACCCGTTTCTAGATGTCGGATCTATCGGCATCCGCTCCGGTCCCATCACCTCCTGCATGAGCACCTTTCGCATAACCATCTCCGGAGAAGGTGGGCATTCAGCGCGACCGCATGAAGCCATCGATCCAGTTCCTGCAGCGGTCAATGTCGCTTCCATGCTCTATCAACTGGCCCCCCGGAGCATGGACAGTCGCTATGCCATGTGCCTCACCATCACGAGTCTCACAGCTGGAGAGGCATTCAACGCCATACCGGACAAGGCGGTGCTGTGTGGAACGCTCAGGGCAGGCCGAGCAGAGGATCTGGAGAAGGTCAAGAAAGCCATGGATCGCTGCATTCGCGGTGTCTGCGAAGCCACAGGCTGCGGAGCCGCCCTCGAGTTTCCCTATACGGCACCCGCGACGGACAACCATCAACATCCCACCAACCTCATCGAGCAAGCCGCTCGAAGCGTGGTTGATGAAAGCGGTATCATCCACATAGAGCTTCCCAGCCTTGGTGGCGAGGACTTCGCGTACTTTCAACAAGTCATACCAGGCTCGATGGCACGACTTGGAACCGGGAGCGGGGCAATCTCGGATCGACGCCCGCTCCATTCATCATGCTTTGATATCGACGAAAACGCTCTTCCAATTGGATCGCTTCTTCTCGCCGCAACCGCTGTTCTGGGCATGGCGGAAGAGGCCTCCTGAAAATCGATTGATCGAGTTTCGTCTCATGTGACTGGAGTACTTCCATGGCCATGCGTTTCAAACCAAGCACCAACACGAGTATTGGCGTTGAAATCGAGCTGGGGCTCATCAACAGCGAATCACTTGAACTGTCGATGGATGTCCCCGAGATGCTCAGGCGTCTGCCCACTGGATGGGAGGACTCGATCAAACCTGAATTCATGAGGAGCTACCTCGAATTCAACACCGGTGTCTGTCAGACGGTTGATGAAGTAAGAAGAGATCTCTCCGAGAAGCTTCAATGGGGCTATGAAACCGCGGCCGAAATGGGCAACACCTTCCTGTGGAGCGGTACCCATCCAACGAGTCATTGGAAGGACCAGAAGCTCACGGACGACGAGCGTTACGAGTGGCTGATGGAAACAATGCAGTTCGTCGCTCGCCGACTTGTCGTGTTCGGCCTTCATGTCCATATCGGAGTCGACTCGGGTGACAAGGCCATCCAGATGTGCGATCGGCTCCTGAGGCATCTCCCAGTGCTACTAGCCTTGTCATCCAATTCGCCACATTGGTGTGGACGAAACACCGGACTGCATTCCTATCGATCCAAGGTCATGGAATCACTCCCTACGGCAGGCCTTCCCGAGACGATGCGCAACTGGTCGGAATACAACTGGCTGACCGATCACCTGATCGCCACAGACTTCATACATTCACCCCGTGAGATCTGGTGGGATGTTCGACCGGTCGCCCGATTCGGAACCGTGGAGATCCGGGTGATGGATACGCCGATGACCATGGAGCATCTGCTTGGGCTGGTCGCGATGACACAATGCATCGTCTCCGGACTCTCGTCCGAAATCGATAGAGGCATGTATCTCGTCGACTGCCATCCCATGATCGCCCGTCAGAACAAATGGCACGCCGCTCGTTACGGACTGGACGCCACCCTGGCCGATCCGGACACCATGCACGCGATACCTGCCCGGCAACAGGCGAGACTGCTCCTGGATCTGTGCCAACCACTGTCGGAGAAGCTGGGCTGTGCCGAGGAACTGTCCTACGTCGAACGCATTCTTGAGAATGGCAGCGGTGCCGCGACGCAGCACAAGGTCGCCAAGGATACCGGTGATCTGAAGGAAGTCATCAGGACCACTCTGGACGTCACGGGAAAGCCATGGGAACAACCGTCCACGAGTTCCTAGGACGACACACATCCACTGAAGCGACGTTCAATGGACGTCAACAATGATGAGAACACCTCGTCCTCGCCGGGACAGGCGTCGATGACGATGAACGAGTCCGGTGAACGTCTGGCCAGTTCCAGATATCCCTCCCTCACTCTCGCATGGAAGGTCTCACCCTTTCGCTCCATTCTGTCCAGCAGCGGGTTCAATCGCCGACCGGCTGTTTCCTGATCTACATCGAATATCACGGTCAGGTCGGGCATGCGGGATCCCACGGCGACCTGACCGACCATGTCGATGGAGTCGGCAGAAAGCCCTCCCCCGGCGCCCTGATAGGCATGGGTGCTGCTGATGAATCGATCCGCCAGAACCAGATCACCTCTGTTCAATGCCGGCTGAACCACTTCCTCTACGATCTGTGCACGGCTTGCCATGTAGAGAAGCATCTCGCAGGTGGTCGTCATCTCCTCATGGGCGACATCAAGAAGAACCTCCCGGATGCGTTCACCGATCGGTGTGCCGCCCGGCTCGCGAAGTTCCGTCACCGCGATCTGCTGCTCCTTCACCCAGTTGGAGAAACGACGAAACTGGGTGCTCTTTCCAGACCCATCCGGGCCGTCGAAGACGAGGAAACGGTGTTGAAGCACATGTGGCCAATCTGACATTCCAGAACTATACCCCCGCCGGAGCCTCCCGGTCTGCTGTCGTCAGCCCATCCACGGTATCGCTCAACCGGCCTGACTCGTACCATCTGATTCCATGCATGTTCTGGTTCGTCAAATTGATCGATCGAAGGTCGGCGAGATAGCAGCGGATGCGGAACAACGGCCCGCTCGCACAAGGACCATCGATACCGATCAGGAGGTTTTTCTCGACTGGGAACGGGCGTTCGATGACGCCGGACAGCTTCGCCGATGCATCATCTGCGGAAGCGACCACCTCTACCAGCACAAGACATTTCCCCAGATCACTCCGTTCGTGATCGTCCTGGCATTCGGCTTGAGTCTGATCGGTGTCCTTGGATTCGTCACCGACATCGCCATCCTGATCGGCATGACCGGCGTTCTCCTGCTCGACATCGCCATCCTCTTCTTCGCAAGGACAAGACTGGTCTGCTATCGATGCAGATCGCAGTATCGAAACCTCGAGATCGCCGAATACCACAAGCCCTGGGATCGCTCCACCGATGTGAGATTGAAGAACCAGACCAAAAGAAGACCGGTCGAGGATCCTAAGCGTGTTCGTTCTCGAGACGACTTTCGGAACTGAATCAACGGTTCCGGCGCAGGAAGTTCTCGAGCAGAATGCAGAATGCCAGAACGAAGGAAGCAAGGAATCCGATGAAACCGATCCACTCAAGAACAGAGTGCCCCTTTCGACCGGAAGCTAAAACCAGAACGGATGAGGCCAGAATCATCGAGGCGATCAGCACGGTGTACGAGATCTGCCGACTGGCATGATGAATCGACTGTGTCAGTCTATCCAGACCTCCTACGTCGATGCCAATCTTCAACTGATTCCTCGAGAATCGCTCCATGACCGTGCTTGCCCGGCCCGGGAGATGTTCGATGAACTTCAGATACTTCATCGAGGATTTCTTAAGACGATCGAATATCGCCTTGCGGGAGTACTGCCGCTTGACGAGTGCCTCGAGGTGAGGCCGCGCGTACCCGATCAGATCGAACTTCGGATCGAGATCCTCGCCAACACCTTCGATGGTCGACAAGGCCTTGATCATGAGAATGATGTCCCCGGGGCACTGGATATGGTGCTTTCGAAGCCCATCCGAAAATGCCTGGAGAACAGCCGACATCTGGATCTTCTCGAACGAGACTCCTGTGAACTGGTCCAGGAAGTCCTGAAGATCACGTCGGACCGCTCGAGGCGAGATCGTATCCTCCTGGACATTTCCCAGGCTTATGAATGCCTCGTAGACCTTGTCTATATCGTTGCAGGAGACGCCATAGAGAAGATTGGCGAGTTCATTGACGGTTTCCTCATCGACCCTGCCAGCCATGCCACAGTCGATGAAGCACAGCCTTCCGTCCGGTAGCCAGAACATGTTTCCCGGATGAGGATCGGCGTGGAAGAATCCGATGTCGAGAACCTGTCTGAGAATGCTCTCGGAACCGATTTCGACGATCTTCGTTCGTTCCTCCTGGGAGAGCCCCGCCTCTTTCCAATGGGAAAGCTGTATGCCCTTGATTTCCTCGAGTCCAAGTACGCGACTTCTCGTGACATCCCAGTAGACCTCGGGGAAATACGTCCCGGGCTCATCCTCCAGTCGTCGTCTGAAGGTCTCGATGTTTCGTGCTTCGTGGACCAGATCCAGCTCGTAGCTCATGGCCTGCTGGAATTCGTCCACGACGGCGACTGGATCGAATGGCAGATCCGGCTTGTGCTTGGCCACCCAGACCGACACCTCGTGAAGGATCTCGAGATCCATGAGAACGGTCTTGGCGATACCAGGACGCAGCACCTTCAACACGATTGACTGGCCACCCTTGAGAACGGCGCGATGGGCCTGCGCCATCGAGGCGGCCGCCATTGGAACTTCATCTATGGAATCGAAATGCTCATCGAGATCGCCGAGATCATCGATCAACTGCTCCTTGATCTTGTCCCATGCGACACTTGGAACATCATCCTGGAGATGCTGGAACTCCTCGATGTACTCCGGTGGGAGTATGTCGGGACGGGTGCTGAGAACCTGACCAAGCTTGATGAAGGTGGGACCAAGCTCCTCCAACGCCAATCTCAGACGCTTGGGCCGACCCATCCTCTGGATCTCATCTTTCGATGAATGATGGAAGACCCGACGACCACGTTCAAGAAGAAGGTCGAGCTTGGCATCTTCAAAGAACTCTCGAAACCCGAAACTGACGAGTACCGAAAGCATCTCGCGGTATCGACCGGCGTGCCGGACGAATTGCAACATCGACATGGAAGGCTCCTGCTGAATCCTGAGAACTTCGCGGCACTATAGCGGCTTCCCGGGCAGAGCCTCGTTTCGAGCCTGCCAGATATCCCACAAACCCCTTGAGGCTATGGACATGGCATGGTTTGAGCGGAAATGGGCTGCTCAAAGACGTCTTGGAAGATCTTTCGCCATTAGTTGGCAAGTTCCTCATGTTCTGCTTGATCTCTACTGAATTCGGAGAACACTCCAATTGCATGGTTGATTACTACAAGCAAACCGACACCCGACGATCCAGGGACTGCCTTCGAAGAGACGCGAAAGCTGTTCCTCTTCAGAGACCGGTTCACCCGCTCAAGCAATTCTGGGATCTGCTCGGCAAGGCATTGGCATCAAGCATGCGAGGAGAAGAGAGGCGCCGCAGGAAATTCTGACCCACCCTGTTTCGGGTCGGAGTCTCCAACGCCCCGCTTGTTCGGGGCGTTGTGCGTTCAACAAGCTGTGTAGGGGAATGAGATCGATGAACCAGAATGCATTCAGAGACAACGACGGTTCAAATCCAATCGAAGCAGATTCGCAATCGAACGAGATCCCATCCAGAAAATGGGCCCGGTTGATCCATGATCATCGAATGAGTCGTCTGACGATCGAAGGCGTGTCGAGCTGGTCTGCACTCACCGCGGTTGCTGCCGTCATGGAATCCCCCAGAATGGAGGTCATGCTCGGTCTGGATGCCGGCCCACAGTTCACCGATGAACTGGGCTTGGAAGCCGAATCCCCACCACTTCGATACGCCGTGTGCGTGGATGGCCCGATCGAGGAAGCCGATGCAAAGGCCATCGAGAAGGCGTTGATCTCGGGAACCAGTCTTATTGATGCGGATATCCGTACAGCGGCATCGGTACTGAACAAATCGGGAGTCATCGAGATTCAAAGCCGGTCCGACCAGCCACTGCTGGCGGTCATCGCTGAAATGATGCGAGGACATCTCTCGCAGATAATGAGCTGCAGCCCAATGGACTTCCCGCTTCCGGATCCGGATCTGATCGATCATCTGATGTCGGCCACGGGAAGACTCGCCATTCATCCGCTGGAAACCGATGTCTACCCGGAGTTCATCGATCTCGGGCTGGCACTCCCTGAAACAGAGGTCGTCGGGCCCGCCACCACATCGGTGGTATTTGATCGATGCAGTCGTACCTGGCATTCCGAATAAGCTGCTGATGCCGGTCGATCTCCCGCGATCGACCACCATGCCACACTGACATACCATTGGGACCATGATCGCGAGACTGGGCCTGATTCTGAGCCGTACGATCGGACGCTGCATCCCCGATCCACTCATTCTGGCGTTGGGACTGACCATCCTGACGGCGATACTCGCATTCACATTCGGATACGGTGAACTGGATCGACGGGAGACCGCACTCGTCCTGATCGATACCTGGTGGTCCAGTGGTCTCTGGAAATTCCTCCAGTTCAGCATGCAGATGGCATTGATACTGGTGACGGGATACGCCTTGGCAGACAGCCCAATCATCCGTCGTTTCCTTGGGCGGATCGCACAACTGCCTCAATCACCCGGACAGGCTGCCGCATTGGTCGGATTCGTCGCGGCGTTGACCGGACTCGTCAACTGGGGACTTGGTCTCATCGTCGGTGCATTGCTCGCACGCGATGTGGGACGGAGCATGGAGGCACGTGGGCGAGCAAGCCATTTCCCTCTGCTGTGCGCAGCGGGATACGTCGGGTTGCTCGTCTGGCATGGTGGACTGTCCGGTTCCGCCGCCTTGAAATCGAGCACGTTGACCGAAGCCAAGGATCTGCTTGGCGAAGACCTCATGTCGCGGCTTGCAACCATGGGGTTCGCGGACGGCATCCCATTGAGCGACACGACGTTCTCAACCATGAATCTGGTGGTCAGCGGCGGGTTGCTCATCATCATCCCGCTGGTCCTCTGGTTGCTGGCCCCCTCCGGTTCGGAATGCCGGTCTCTGAGTCAGGTCGACGCGAACCCAATGCCCGAGGAGACCAGAGGAAAGATCACGATCAATGAAAGCTGGGGGCCGATCGGAATGCTCTTCTCTTTCATCGTCGCCGCCGCTCTGGTTGCCGGCTTCCTGATATTTCTCACGGACGATTCGCGAGGCATCATGAGGCTTGGACCCAACCAGTTCAATGCAGTCATGCTCGGCATCGGTCTCATTCTCCATGGATCCCCCATCGCCTATGCCCGATCAATCGAAAGAGCCGCCCGGGGATGTGCCGGAATCCTCATACAGTTCCCCCTGTACGCGGGCATACTCATCATGCTTCGTGATTCCGGACTGATGGCGGATATCGCGCGATTCGCAGCGGATATCTCGACCGAGACCACGTTGCCGTTCTTCACCTTCCTCTCGGCGGGTGTTGTCAATTTCCTGGTCCCGTCAGGAGGCGGCCAATGGGGTGTCCAGGGACCAATCGCGATTCAAAGTGCCATGGAAAGCGGCGTCTCCATACCGAAGATGCTGATGGCCGTCAGCTATGGGGATGAACTCACCAACATGCTTCAGCCCTTCTGGGCGCTCCCACTGCTCGCCATAACAGGTGTCAAGGCACGTGACATCGTCGGCTATACGGCACTGGTGATGCTTGCCGCAGGAACATGGATGACGATCTGGCTTCTGATCTGGTAGGGAACCAACACATGAAGAATCCGACCACCGTCCAACTCGAGATCGAAAACAAAATCGCCTTCATCTGGTTCGATGGCGAGACCAATCGAAACGCATTGTCACTCTCGACGATGCGGGAGCTCGAGTCGATGCTCATGGAACTTGAGCAGGACCGCAACATCTCCGTGATACTTCTGAGAGGACGCGGCCCCTCCTTCTGCGCAGGCTTCGATCTTGCTCCTGTATTGGAGGATTCCTCGATTCTGAATGACTTCATCGGCGTCCTGGGAAGACTGCTCAAGATCATTCGTCGACATCGGGCCGTGGTTATCGCGGGAGTCGATGGCGCCGCCGTCGCGGGAGGATGCGCCATCGTCAGCGCCTGTGACATGGTTGTCGTTTCACCGGACAGCAGACTCGGCTATCCCGTTCATGCACTTGGCATATCTCCGGTAGTCAGCGGAAACACGCTTGCCAGCAGCATTGGAAACGGTCCTGCCAGATCACTTCTGCTGTCCGGCAAACTGATCGACGGAATTCAGGCGTTTCGAACAGGATTGGCGAGCATGGTTGATGAGGCCCCATGCGACGCCTCCGAAAAACTGGCCCGACGTGTGGCGACCCATGGCTCCCATGCGCTTGAAGTCACCAAGTCGTGGCTGAATGAACTTGACGACAGTCGATCCGATGAACGGTTCGATGCACCAGTCGAGGCCTCAGCACCACTGGCCAACGACGAGGAGTCCATGGAGCTACTGAAGAGACGATGGGGCCGGCGGTAGACTCAGGTCGACTATCCGCGATCCGGTCCCTTGAATTCCCGAGTCGCGTTTGGATTCATTCCCAACTGCACATAGTCGCGTCGGGAGAAGCAATTGATGGTCCAGTCCAGGAGCACCCGTAGTTTTCTTCCGAAGCCGGGCATCTTGCTGAGATAGATCGCTCTCCACATCGCCCAGGCGAAGAACCCCTCCACACGGATGCCCTTGAAGTTCATCACACCCTGATGACGACCCAGTGGAACGAGAATGCCAAGGACACTCACGTCCCCGGGTTCAAGCTCCTCGCCCCTATGAGCCGCCGCGATGTTGGCGGCGACCTGTTTCGCCTGTCGAATCGCGATCTGAGCCAATGGCGGCATTGGCTTGCCGTCCGGCCCCGGAACGCCGGCGCAATCCCCAAGCGCCCATATGTTCTCATGGCCCTTGACTCGATAGGTCGGCTCGCAATCAACCCCTCCATGGGAATTCAAGGCGAGATCCTTGAACTCCTGAAGAATCGGATTGGGCGCGATTCCCGCCGTCCAGATCACGGTCGAGCATGGAACCTTCGTGTCATCGGATGTGATCACGTGATCGGCATGGACCTCCTTCACGGATTTCCCTGTCCACAATCCGATCCCCCGCTCCTCGAGCTTCTGCGTGGACCACCTGATCAACTGCTTCGGAAGAATCGGTAGGATCTCCGGTGACAATTCGATGACCGTGAACTGACAATCCTCCGGCTTGATGTTCGCATACATCGAAGTGGCACCTCGAACGAACACCTCCAGCTCGCCCACGACCTCTATGCCGGTCACGTTCCCCCCGACAACCACGAAATGCAGAAGTCGACGCTTCTCCTCCGGATCGTCAGTCGCATTGGCCAGTTCAAGGAGTTCCACGGCGCGATCCCGGATCGCCACGGCGTCACTCATGTGCTTGACTTCAAACGCATGCTCCGTGACACCACTGCAGATCTTCTCGGGAAGAATTCGCGTGACGCTTCCCAGTGCAATCACGAGCTGGTCATATTCGATTTCACGAACGGTGTCGTCCCCACAGAGCTTGAAATGAACCTTGTTCGAAGACGCATCCAGATCGGTGACTTCGCCCATCAGCAGTTCGCTCCTGCTGGCGAACTCGCGGATCGGTACCGTGCAGTGCCTGGGTTCCAGAGAACCCGTGCCTGCCTCGACAAGGAGCGGGTAGAAGACGAAGTAGTTGTTCCGGTCAATGATGATGACCTCGACATCCAGTCCGAGATTCTTGTCGAAGAGATGCTTGGCGACGTAGCCGCCTGCAAATCCGCCCCCCAGAACCACTACTCTCAACGGTCGCTTTTCAGCCATCTCATGCTCCTCGACACTGTGCATCAGTTCTCGAGGCATCATAACCAGACCAAGCCGGTTGATTCAGCAGAAGAATGTCGTTCTCATCCAGCCGATCATCGACGCCGGGGACAGCCCTTCAGGTAGTGCCGGCGGAGGCGGTTCAGCCGTTGGATCGAAGGTCAGGATCAGCTCGATGATCAGACCTGTCGACCACAGGACCGGCAAGGCCGAGATGATGCAGCCGGCCAATGCCAGCCGGAATGCCATTTTCATGTCCATTCGAGCGGTGTATTCACAGATGATGATGACGAAGGCGACGATGGCGAACTTGAAGAGACTCATGCCCATCTGGCCCCACTGGTCGATGATCCAGTCCGCCAGCGGATTCACCTCGGTTCCTCCGAAGTAGAGGATCACACGGGTCAGAACGACATCTAATGCGGACAGAAAAGTAAGCCAGAGATACAGATTCGGAAATCTGACTCCCTTCACCATGCTCTTCTTGGCATCAACCATGTGCGGTCATTCTTCAGATAAGTGAGTCGTGGTTCGGGATGTTGGTCAGCTCGGAGGTGTCGAGCGGTACGAGATTGTCGACACCCTTCTTCTTCTGGATTTCCTGAGCCTCTTCGGAAGTCGCCTGATCACTGTGACATGCTGGCGCCTGTTCGCCAGAATCGGACTTCGAAGGTCTTGCCTTTGAAGCAAGACGATGGATCTCCGCAGGATCCAGTACGCCTCGCTGCTCCAGGATGGCTTTCTGTTCCTCGGTGAGCGCAGCCGTCAATTTCGGCTTGTCCCACGAATACCCCTCCTCAAGACCGGATTCAAATTCCTGAATTTCCTTGCTGATCCTCACGCTGCACCAGTCGTGTCCGCACATGGCACAGAAATCGGTATCGACATCGAGATCCTCGTCATGAAGCGCGCGAGCCGTATCCGGATCGAAACTCAACTCGAAGTGACGATCCCAGTTGAGGGCGGCACGGGCCTTGGTGAGCTCGTCATCTCGATCACGTGTCCCAGGAATTCCCAGTGCGATATCCGCCGCATGGGCGGCGATCTTGTAGGCGATGCATCCCTGCTTCACGTCATCCTTCTTGGGAAGGCCGAGATGCTCCTTCGGTGTGACGTAGCAAAGCATGGAGGCACCGTGGTAGGCGGCATTGCAGGCACCGATGCAGGAGGTGATGTGGTCGTATCCCGGGAAGATGTCCGTGACGAGCGGGCCGAGCACGTAGAAAGGCGCACCATGGCAGAGCTGCCGCTGTAGTTTCATGTTGTACTCGACCTGATCGAGCGGTACGTGGCCGGGGCCCTCGACCATGACCTGGACACCATGCCGCCATGCTCGCTCGGTCAGTTCACCGAGCGTCTGGAGCTCCGAAAGCTGCGCCTGATCCGTGGCATCGGCCAGGCCGCCTGGTCGAAGACCGTCGCCGATCGAGAAGGAGACATCGTGCTGTCGCATGATCTGGCAGATATCGTCCCAGAGTTCATAGGTCGGATTCTCGCGGCCATGGTGAATCATCCACTTCGCGAGCAGCGAACCGCCTCGTGAGACGATGCCGATGAGCCGCTTTCGAACGAACTTGAGGTGTGCCCGACGAACGCCGGCATGGACCGTGAAATAGTCCACTCCCTGACGTGCCTGATGTTCCAGCATCTCCAATATCGCCGTCTCGTCGAGATCCTCGATCTTGCGACCGATGATCATCGAGTAGATCGGAACCGTTCCAATCGGAACCTTCGAGTGCTTGATCAACGTCTCGCGACACTGGTCCAGATCCCCACCTGTGGAGAGATCCATCACCGTGTCACCGCCCCATTTCTCCGCCCATCTGAGCTTCTCAAGCTCCTGTTCCATTCCGGAACTGACCGGTGAGGCGCCCATGTTGGCGTTGATCTTCGTGAGTGAGGCGCGACCGATGCACATCGGATCGAGATCGTGCTTCAGGTGATGGATGTTGGCTGGGATGATCATGCGTCCGGCAGCCACTTCGTCACGGATCTGCTCGGGCGTCAGATGCGGTTCACGCTCGGAGACTCGACGCATCTCCGGCGTGACGTTTCCCAGACGTGCGTGCTCGAGCTGTGTGACCGCGACGAATCCCTCGACCGGTATCGCACGAATCGGTTCATCACCCTGATTGTGACCGTTGCATCCATCGGGATGGGATTCGATTGTCCAACCCTCCGGCAGGAAATCCCAGGCCGTCAGTGACGATGCCGACGGCATTCCAGGCGTGTCCGGGCTGCTGTAGCTCAACGGACCTCCGATATCCGGCTTGTTTGCGAAGCAGCCGGGAGTCGTGCCTGACAGGCTCAATGATGGATTCAAGGCTCCATGCATCGGAAGAGCGGATCTGAAGCCGTCATCATCCATCTGTTCGAAGGGCGTCGTCGAATTAGGGGTGCTCGATCGAATCATCTCTTGTTCTCCAGTTCGTGCAGTCTAGCACCCGACAGGGTGTGGACGTGGGCCGTACAATCCAATTCGAGCCACAAGCATGCGATCCAATCATGGCAGACATCCCAGCGTCAGACTGCTGGCCTCCCTTCTCCTGATGGCCTCCCTCGGTGGATGTGGACACATGGCCTTCGGCACCAAGACCCCTCTGGATATCAAGGGGCCGGTTTCCGTGGATGTCGTCACGTTTGCCGGCGATGTCACCATTCGTTCCACAGGCGATGCACCCGGCGACGCCAGCGTGCTGGTCAAGCCCCAGTCGACACATGCCTTCCACAGGATGGGCGATGCCCAGGCATCCCTCAAGGACATCGACTGGTCCGTGGAAACCGTGGAGGAAAACGGAAGAACGATCATCCGGATCCGGGCGACCACCCTGTATCCGGAGTCCGGGCTTCAGAGGCTCCATGTGACCGTGAACGCGCCCGACATCGATGGTGTCCGGGTGGACACGACGCTGGGCGATGTCGATCTCAGCGAGATCACGGGGCCGATCGATGTCAATTCGACTCGAGGGGATGTAGACATCGTGACGGGCAAGGCCCTCGATGACTCGATCAACGTCTCGACGACCGAAGGCGACATCACCCTACGGGCGGGCACGGGAACACGTGGTCGTCTCGATGCCTTCACGATCGACGGTCGGGTCGTCTGCAAGGTCCCCAAGGGCAAGCTTCGCGTACATGGTCGCAGCAGCGATCGGACGATGCAGGGGGTCATCAATGATGGTGAACAACCCGTAGTGCTCCGAACCAATGACGGGACGATACGGATCGTGATCAAGAAATATCCACATCGACAGAGCTCCTTCGACTTCGATTGACGTCATACATGCCACGCGAAATACAAGATCACTGGTTCAAGGAAGCCAAGCGACAGGGCTATCGATCGCGAGCGGCCTTCAAGCTCATCGAGATAGATGACAAGCGTCGAATACTCGCCAAGGGTCGACGTGTGCTGGATCTCGGTTGTGCGCCTGGTTCATGGACACAGGTCGCGGCTCAGCGGACGGCACCAGGTGGAATCGTGGTCGGCATGGATCTCCAGCCAGTTACCGGCAGCTTCCAGGGTTCGCCCGTTCATCTGCTGCAGGGGGATGTCGCCGAACTCAGTGACGAGACGCTCGTGGAACTCGGGCTCGATCCGTCCTCGCCGTTCGATGTGCTGCTGAGCGACATGGCCCCCGCAACGACCGGCAGTCGGGACACCGACCATTACGGATCCATGCGACTCTGCCATCTCGTCCTCGATCTTGCCGCAACTCGTCTGGCACCGGGTGGCGACCTCGTCATGAAGATGTTCGAGGGTCCAGGTTCCAAGGATCTGCTTGACCGCGCCCGGGAGATGTTCGAGACCGTGCGACCCGCCAAGCCCAAGGCATCGCGATCCGTGTCTCGTGAAATGTTCATCGTATGCCTCAAGCGATCGGAATCGATCGACGTCGATCATCGCAAGGATGACGTGCCCGGAGGACCGCCTCCGCTCGGTGGTGGCTGGGGCAACTGACGATCAGGAGGAATACGTCGCCTCTATGAGCTTCGCGATGACGCCTCGAAGATCCCGATCCAGCGGCAGGGTGTCGATGACCTGTTCGAATCCGGGAGGTGGCGAGGATATGTAGCCACGCGACTGCCAGCGATCGATCATCCCCTTCGCCGTCTTCATGGCCGTGTCCACATCGGCAGGCTGCATGCCGGAAAGGTCCAACGCATCCGCAGCGGACATGTCCGGAATCTCTGTGAGCTGTTGCTGATTCGGATTCTGCATACCAAGCGCCTCCATCAGAAGGCCGCCAAGCGATGCCAGCCCCTCGATTGCAGCCGTCGGAGCTTCCATGAGGGAATTGATGACGGGATTCGAAGAGGACTGCTGTTCGAGAAGCAGCAGCAGATCGTCGACATCCACGATGCCGTCAGCGTTCAGATCCGCATGGGAATCCGACTCGCCCCAGTTTCGGATGAGATCCTCGATCGTCACGTTTCCGACGACCTTGTCGGACGATCGATCCATGGTTTCAACGGGCATGCCGCCCTTGAGTACTGTCGTGGAAGCTGGATCGATCATGGAATTCTCCTGAGGGGACTATCCATGCCTCACGCAAACATCATGCCGCCCCCTGGGACAGCATTCAGAAGCCTCATGCGCAGAAGATGCCGTAAGAAGCGGCGCACGATCGGCACTATTCCGCTCCGCGTGCAGCCAGTGATCGATCACACGTTTGCAGGAATGCCGGCGGCCTCAAGAATGCGTTCCGCCGTTCGAACCGCAGCCCGGCCCGCTTCCGCATCGATTTCGGGTCGCTGACCCGTTCGCACGGAGTTCAGGAAATCCTCGGCCTGGAGTCGAAGCGGCTCGGCGTCCTCGACGACCAGATCCTCGAAACTCACGAGATCCAGATAGTTCACACTCGAGAGATCCTCACCAGCTCGCAATCGGGCCCGAATATCATCCAGTTGACTGGCATTGGCGGATTGCCGAACGACGGTTCCGGTTCGCGAGACGAAATCCGCGGACACATACAGATCCTCGCAGATGATCCTGAGCTTTCGTTCTGTCTTCAGGGCCAGGCGACTTGCCGTCACATTGGCGACACAACGATCGCCGGCGGAATCGGGCGAGTAGGTCAGACGGGCATTGCAGACATCCTCCGCATCAGAGAGAACCGCAACCGCACTGGCCTGAATATCCTCCGGCTCGGCACCTATCAGCATCGTGAGCAGATCCAGATCATGGATCATCATGTCGAGCACAACGCCTACATCGACGCTTCTGAATGTCATCGGAGAGATACGGTGCAATTCCAGATGTCGTGGCTTGAAATCACCAAGGGCACGAATCGCCTGCATGACGGGGTCATACCTCACGACGTGACCAACCTGAAGCGGTACACCTTTCGACGCTGCCGCGTCCGCGATTGCGGTGGCATCGGCAGCCGTAGCCGCCAACGGCTTCTCGATGAGGCATGCGATGCCTGCATCGATCAACTGCTCGGCCGCTTCACGGTGATGGACTGTAGGTGTCGCGATCGTCACCGCCTGGACACCGAGATCGATCAGCTGTGCAACGGTCTCGAGCGGCGTGCCGCCCCACTCGCCCGTGATGTCTTCCCGACGTTCGGCATCGGCGTCCACGACACCGACAAGCTCGGCTTCGGGCATCTGGGCATAGATACGAGCGTGATGTCGGCCCATTCGACCGACACCGACGACACCACAACGAATGATTTCACTGGACACGTTCGACTCCTTCAGGAAGGTGCATCGTAACAGGTCGGCATGAGCCCGAGACCGTCACTCGGAGGTGGGACTGTCCGGTGGCGACAACGGTATGTCGCCCGACTTCTCCCAGTACTCGCTCTCGACTTCGGGAGGTTCCTCGGTTGGGCCTGAAAGATGCGAATCGACCGCCCCACGATTGCCGGCTTCCTCCTCCGAAGCACTTCGCAAACGATCCGCATTCGCCCTTTGAATGCGACCTTCCCAGATGCTCCGGACATAAATGTCCTTTAGTGCAAGCCCGGTCATCAGGAAGAGAAGCCACCATGGACCGAGCAGGACGATAAAGATGATCAGTCTGAAACCACCGCCTGAATTGAAGAGGCCGTCCTGCACTTCGGCGGGATACGGGAAGATCCAGATACCAATGGCGTAGAAGGGGAAGATCAGGGCAACCAACTCGATCCGGGATGCCTGGCGTCGCAAGTAGAGATCTCTGCAGATCATCGCCAGAAAACACAATGAGCTGAACATTCCCAGAGAAGCGACCACGTCGAGGATCATGATCCCGAAGGTGATGAAAGACCCGCCCGGATTCTGGTTCATCGAACCATATCGACCCAATGCATAGGCAAGTGGCCAGAGCCATTGCGACGCCAGTGTGATCAGCCAGACAAGTTTGAGAAATCGGTTCTGGCCGGCGACCCGGCGAACCACCACCAGACAGAGTCCAATCGACCATACAAAGCCGCTCATGGTCATCACCAGCCGGTAGTCGTCCGGTTGGATCTTGTAGAACAGGACGATCACCTGCATGAAAAGAGCCGATGTGATCGCCGTGATCAACAACGTCAGACCAAATCGGAAGCGGCTCGACACCAGCGTCCGGGGTGTGATCAGATCGGTGTTTCGGCGCCTTGAAGTTTCCGGCTTGTATGGCGTACCGCATTCGGGACAGGTCCCGACGGATGGCAGTCCCTTCAACAGGTACCCGCATCC
The DNA here is from genome assembly GCA_002716385.1 of Phycisphaerae bacterium. GTDB lineage: Bacteria > Planctomycetota > Phycisphaerae > Phycisphaerales > SM1A02 > UBA1668. Next base: position 116,281 of record PBAX01000022.1, read on the forward strand.
GCTGCACTGCGGCGTCGTCTTGGTCGGCTTCGACAGTCCACCCGGCAGCCTGGCTGGTTCCTGATCGGATTCAGGCGTGCCGCATTCCGGACAGGCGACACCTCGAGCTAGACCCTTCAACGAATATCCACACTGACTGCAGACACGATCATCCTTCATCGGATCGGGCTCGTCGGGCATCAGGATGACCGGATCAACTGGCATGTTTCAGCTGAACGCCCCCCCGCAGGTCAAGGACATCATGCTTCGACTACGGAAGCTCTGCGCGCATTCACCCAGGTCACTGCGTTTCGGAACATGGCGAGGCCGGGCGTGTCTCCTTGACGATCGGCCTCGTCAAGACGTGTCCAGAACGGATGTTGGGTCCATCGCGTATACCGCTCCGGATGAGGCATGAGGCCGAGGATCAAACCGGATGCATCGCAGATGCCCGCAATTCCTCCGTCTGAGCCGTTGGGATTGTCACCCTCCGCATAGCGAACAGCGACCTGCCCGGCTTCTTCGAGATGCTCGAGTTGACCACCCGCGATGAAACGTCCTTCGCCGTGGGCGATCGGAAGAAGCGATGGGCCACCACCTGTTTCCAATCCACGTGTCCACACGCAGACCGTGTCGGCTGGGTAGTCGACGTTGACCCACTTGTCGATGAAACGTGCTGATTCATTGTCGACCAGAGCCACTTCGGCGGCGGATGGAGCGGCCGGCCACGAGGTCCCCTTGCCGGGCCCGGGGAGAAGGCCGGCCTGAACGGCGATCTGGAAACCGTTGCATGGCGCGATCATCGGAACGCCACGCTCGACTGCGCGCATCAGGCCGGACCAGAGATGGGATCGAATCAACTGAGCGGCTATTCGGCCAGCGGCCACGGCATCGCCATAGGAGAAGCCGCCCGGAAGTCCAATCAGATCGGCTGCGTCAAGCAGAGCCGGATCCTCCGACAATCGATTGATGTGGACTCTGACCGGAGTGGCCCCTGCCAGTTCGAAGGCTTCACAGAGCTCCTCGTCACAGTTGATCCCGGGAGCGGTCATGATCAGTGCTTTTGGTCGATCGGCCATGCCGACATTGTACGTCCGGATCGGATCCTGTCTTGTGGTTCAAGCCGCCAATCGCGATACTCCTCACTTGATCATGGCTGAAAGGACTTCCAAAAAGGTGCTTGTGACGGGCGGTGCCGGCTATGTCGGCTCGCATGCCGCTCTCGAGTTGATGCGGGCGGGGCATCGGGTGACGATCATCGACACGCTGGAACGAGGAAGTGCGGCTGTGATCGAACGGCTCCAGGCACAGGGACCGATCGAATTCATACAAGGTGATTGCGGCGACCACTCGATTCTGTCACCGGTTCTCGAGGACATGGACGCGATCATGCACTTCGCCGCCTATGCCAAGATCGACGAGTCGGTGAAGTTCCCTGATATGTATGAGAAGAACAATGTCGATGTCACACGAATACTTCTGGATTGCGCCGTTGAACACGACGTAGCGTCGTTCATGCTCTCGAGCACTTGCGCCGTCTATGGAACGCCCTCGGACACCAAGCGGCCAGTCACGGAGAATTCGCCGCTCGCTGCCGCTAATCCATATGGCCAGAGCAAGATCAGTGCCGAAAACCTTCTTCGATCCGCAGCGGAAGAGGGTCGCATCGCGACAGGCGTGCTTCGCTACTTCAATGTTCTGGGATCTGACGAACAAGGCGTCCTGAAGGAACCGATCGAAGACCCGCGTCTGGTTTCCGCCTGCATACAGTCGGCGCTCGGGAATCGCGAGACACTCACGGTGTACGGGACCGAATACGACACCCCGGATGGAACAGCCATACGGGATTTCGTCCACGTAACCGACATCGCAGGTGCGCACCTTGCCTTCATGGAAGCGATCGAGAAAGGGCCCATGCGCATCTACAACGTGGGGTGTGGGCACGGCATCAGTGTTCGATCGATCATCAAGGCGGTTGAAAAAGCCGCAGGCCATGGGATTCCGGTGATCGAAGGCGACCCTCGCAAGGGCGACATCAGTGCCATCTGGGCGGACAACTCACTGATCCGATCCGAGCTTGGCTGGGAACCCAGATATCAGGACATCAACCGCATGGTCGCGACATCATGGCAGGCAGCCACCAGCGACTAGATGACGAGACCGTTCGACCAGGCCTCGCTCAGATTGCCCATCTCCAGTTCCAGCTCGCCGATCACCAATCTGGCATCGGAAGTGAATGTGCCGATGACCCGACATGGATGCCCCTGAAGCAGACCATCGAGTTCGTCAAGACTGTCCGGCTCCACTTCAAGTAGATATCGAGATGGTGTCTCCGAGAAACAGGCTGTGATCGGATCCTGATCTGCAACCATTGTCTCGTCGATCCTGAGGCCCAGACCGCCAGCCATGGCCATTTCGACCGATGCGACCAGAAGTCCACCTTCACTGCAGTCGTGGGCGCTGCGGACGAGCCCCTTTCCGATTGCTTCGGATACGAGACGGGCTCTGTGGGGACCCTTGACGAGATCCGTTCGAGGCAGCGAACGATCGACCGCCAGATCCGGATACACCATCACCGCATGCGAGCCCCCCATAGATTCCGTTGTCTCACCGACACACACCAGCAGGTTGCCTGACGACTTGGCGTCCATAGTGATGCAGTTCTCGACGTCGTCGATGATTCCCATTCCCGAGATGAGAAGCGTGGGCGGTATGCGTATGGTTCGCCCGTCCTCATCGGTGAACTGGTTGTTCAAGGAGTCCTTGCCGGAGATGAATGGTGTGCGATAGGCCTTGGCGCCGTCGTAGCAACCTTCGGCGGCGCGGACGAGCAGACCGAGACTTTCCGGATCGTCGCAGCCCGGCCAGCAGAAATTGTCGAGGATGGCGACACATGCAGGATCGGTTCCGACACAGACGAGATTGCGGATGCATTCGTCGATAGCGGCCAGCACCATCAGATACGGATCGCTCTCCCATCCCGTCGCCAGACCATTGCCGATTCCAAGTCCGCGATTCGAGCCGGACACAGGCTTGATGACCGCGGCGTCTCTAGGGCCATTGCCGTGCACACCCACGAGAGGTCGTATGACGCTACGCCCCTGCACTTCATGGTCGTACTGTTCGATGATGCGCTGTCGGGAACAGATGTTCGGATGCGCGAGCAGTTTCAGGAGTAGATCGGCCACGTCAGCGGTCCGGGATCCGACCGTCGCGATCGTCGGCTCCGACCAGCTTGCCTCCCGTGTCAGCTGCGGCACGCCTTCATGCAGCAGGTGCATGGAAAGCCTTCCAACCTCGGTTCCATGGTGCCGAAGCACAAGCTCGCGATTTTCATTGCCGAAGTGACCCAGATCGCACATCTCGACTTCGTGCGCGTCGCAGATCGACTGCAGATCGGCCAGCTTGTTCTGGGGAACGGCAAGGACCATTCGCTCCTGCGCCTCGGAGATCCAGATCTCGCTTGCCGTCAGCCCGGCGTACTTCAAGGGCGCCTTCTCGAGATCGACCTCCGCGCCCAGCTGCTCGCCCATTTCCCCGACCGCACTGGAGAATCCGCCGGCGCCACAGTCAGTGATGGATGTGTACAACGGACCGTCCGGTTGATCACGAGCCTCGAGGATCGCATCCAGCACCTTCTTCTCGGTGATGGCGTTTCCGATCTGGACCGCATGAGAGAATTCGTCTGCGTGGGTGTCCGTCAACTCGGCCGAGGAGAAGGTCGCGCCGTGGATGCCGTCACGACCGGTACGGCCACCAAGTGCGACGATGCGATCTCCGGTTCTTGGATCACCTGTCACCAGATCCCTGGGCATCAGTCCGATGCAACCGCAGAACACCAACGGATTCCCGATATGACGATGATCGAACCAGACCGCGCCATTGAGCGTCGGAATTCCCATCCGGTTTCCATAGTCCCGAACGCCAGCGACCACCTGCGAGAGAACACGTCTTGGCGAAAGGCAGCCGGATGGAACATCGGTCGTGTCGAGTGGTGCCACACAGAAGATGTCCGTGGCCGCCACCGGCTTGGCTGCCAGTCCCGTGCCGATCACATCGCGGATGCAGCCACCGATTCCTGTGGCGGCGCCACCATAGGGCTCGAGTGCGGAAGGATGATTGTGGGTCTCCGCCTTGAAGCAGACGGCATGGTCATCGTCGAAGGCGATGATTCCCGCGTTGTCGACGAAGACGGAAAGGCACCAGTCGATCCCATCCGCCATCAGTTCATGTGTCGCCGCCGCCACGGTCGACTTGAGCAGATTGTCGATCTCTGTCTTGCCATCGGGCCGGGCTTCATGCCCGGGACGATCACCTTCGGGCAACGGACCGTCATAGGCGATGGCGGACTTGAGCGTCTTGTGCACACAGTGCTCCGACCATGTCTGAGCCAATGTCTCCAACTCGATCTCGCGAGGATCGCGTCCCGCCTCCCTGTAGAAGGACTGGATTGATCGCATCTCCTCGAGACTCAGGAACAGATGCCCTTCCCGGGACAGGGTCTGCAGTGCGTCGTCGTCGAGCGAACGGATGTCTATCGTCGGCATGGGCACCTGACGATCGACTCCATGCGTGAATGCCTCGGGATGGTATGGACCCTCATGCACCAGATGAATGAGCGGGTTCGCCAGACACTGTCGAGCCAGCTCCGATGCGTCATCGATTTCCAGATCGGCCATGTCGTAGCGAACACCGGTCCGAACCGAAACCGAACGACCGAGAAGACTCCTCAAGGCCATCTCCACGGCATCGGCTGCAGGATCCATGACCCCGGGCAGTGGATGAACCTCGATCACGGACGATGACTTGGCATCCCGTGAGCCGCTCCTGGCATCTTCCGTGACCGGATTGCCGAGAAGATCCTGCCTGACCGTTTCGAGTTCCGATTCGTTCAGCTCACCTTCGAGAAGGTAGACGCGTGCACATTGAATTCGACTTGGAAGTCTGGAAAGACCGGCTGCACTGGCCTGTGCAAGCGCCGCTCTGCCCCTTGCATCATCGACTTCTTCACGCGGAGCAACTTCGATGCGATGTATCACCATGTGCCCAAGGTACCTTCCAGAAGCATCACCCGCCGCGAGCCGCTTCATCTCTCGCCTGAACAGCCAGACGATCGCATCGCTCGTTCTCCGGATGATCGTTGTGACCACGGACCCAGTGGGTCGTGATGTCGTGTATCTCTCTGGCCTTGTCGAGCTCCTTCCAGAGCTCTACGTTCAGGACCGGCTGGTTGCGAGGGCGTTTCCAGCCTCGGCGCTTCCATCCATCCATCCACTCGGAGAGCCCCTTCAGCACATACTGGCTGTCGGAATAGAGCGCCAGACGAGTCGGCTGGGAGAGAGCACGAATTCCCTCGATCACGGCCATCAGCTCCATACGATTGTTGGTCGTGGCGGGATCACCGCCATATTGGACCTCTTCATCCCCCTCCGGAAGCCGTCTGAGAATGTAGGCCCACCCCCCCGGTCCGGGGTTGCCTGAACAGGCACCGTCCGTAAAAAGGGCCGCCTCGGGCATGGAATCGGGGTTTGGCTCACTCATGACGCGTGAAGAGTAGCAGGGTTGGGATGCCGGGATCGATCCTCGGGGCATGGATCTCGTTTGCGACCCTCAAATGGGAGCTTTCCGCTCTTGGCCTTGGGCTCGGGGGCTGGTAGACTGCTGGACTTGATTTCAGGAGAGCCCGAGTGCCGACCATCAACCAACTTGTTCGAAAACCACGCCGCACGCCAAAGGTGAAGTCCAAGGTCCGTGATATGGATGCCTGCCCACAGCGACGCGGTGTCTGCCTTCAGGTCCGCACCGTTACCCCGAAGAAGCCGAACTCGGCACTTCGAAAGGTAGCCAGAGTCCGACTCTCCAACGGCAAGGAAGTCACCGCGTATATCGGTGGTGAAGGCCACAATCTTCAGGAGCACTCGATCGTTCTCGTCCGTGGCGGCCGTGTCCGTGACCTTCCGGGTGTCCGGTATCACGTCGTTCGTGGCTCGCTCGATACGCTCGGAGTTGACGACCGCAAGCAGGGTCGTTCCAAGTACGGCGTCAAACGCGCCAAGAAATGATTCTCTCCCACTGCCTTCATGTGTGAAGGCGTGGATAACAATTCAGCGAGTCGCCTAGCGGCTCCAGGCAAGTAATCGCGATACACCTCCCTGCATGAAGGATCGCGGTGAACAAGGCCCCGGACGGGGCAGATGAGCCAAAGGAGGTCGGCATGGCCGGTCGAATCACAAAGTCAGAACAGCAACTCAAGGGTGATCCTCGTCACAACGACAAGGTTCTCAGTCGTTTCATCAACTGCGTGATGCTCGATGGCAAGAAGGCTGTCGCCACACGTGTCATCTACGACGCGCTGGACAAGATTCAGGTTCGAATCGACAAGGAAAAGCGTGAGAACATGCCGGAAAAGGCGATCGACGCCTTCCATCGCGCAATCGACAACGTGAAGCCGAACGTCGAAGTTCGCTCAAAGCGTGTCGGCGGTGCCAACTACCAGGTTCCGATGCCGGTGACCCAGCGTCGTCGACAGAGTCTGGCCTTCCGCTGGATCATCACCGCCTGCCGGGCAGAGAAGGGCAAATCGATGTCCGAACGACTCGCTCGAGAGCTGTACGACGCCGCGTGTGGAGAAGGCAAGGCGGTCAACGTCCGCGAACAGACCCACCGAATGGCGGAAGCCAACAAGGCGTTCTCGCACTTCGCCTGGTGATCCTTTCGGGATTGTCTCATCGAATGCACCGCATTCCGCTTGGAATGGAGCTGTCGGTACGATGATGTTCATGCGTACCCTCGGCATCATCGCGCTACTGCTTTCGGCAGGCATGGCCATCGGATCGGAGATCGATTCGTCCATGACCCCCACCGAATCGATGAGCAAGGCGATCCATCTGCTCAAGGAAGAAGCTCGATCGGCGACATCGGAACCGCCCCGATGGGAAACGGATTTCTTCGAAGAGGAATCCCTGGAGATTGATCCGTCGCTTGCCGCCAAGCGTCTTTTTTCCAGACAGGATCGAAACCCCCAGGTGGATGCCTACGTGCGATGGCAGCTCACGGCCGTCGCCGAACCGGATGAACTCGGCGGCAGCCGGTTCGATCGGCTGCTCAAGCAATTGCCGGATCTTCCAGAGAACCCTCTGGCCGAATCACGAACGGTGCGTCGATTCGAGAACGAGATGAACCGAAGCAGGCCGAGCGAGCAGAACGTCAAGGATGCCGCGGCCGCGTTGAAGACGATCCAGACCGAAGCCCGGGAGAAAGAGGCGTGGGCACATCCGGGGCGTTCACTCAGATACTGGCTGATGCAACAGGCGCCCACCGATCAACAGAGACTCGCTGCCGCGCTGGAAGCCGTCGAGTCGGAGATCCAGGCGGGATGGGCGGTGGATGACGCCGTCAGGAACGTCGATCGGATATGCGGGGAACTGGGCAGTCGTTCATCACTCGATGAGAAGCAGATGGAGGAATTCAGAAAACAAGCTTCTCGACTGGGGAAGAAGGAGCGGATCTTCATCCAGGGCAGTTGGAATGACGAGCGTTCCTTCACGGTTGAAGTCAGCTACAGCACCGTGCGCGACTACGATGTGACACGCTGGCTCAAGCTGCTCAAGTATGGAAACACCATGCGATGAATCACGACCGCTACCAGAGACAAATGCTGATCCCCGAGATCGGAGCGGACGGACAGGACAGACTGTCGAAGGCCCGTGTTCTGATCGCTGGATGCGGCGCGCTTGGCTGCACGATCGCCGATCTTCTGGCTCGTGCCGGGGTGGGACATCTACGAATAGTCGATCGCGATCTGGTCGAACTCACGAACCTGCAGAGACAGATCCTCTTCGCCGAGACCGACATCGGAGCTCCGAAGGCCTCCGCCGCGAAGAAACGGCTTCAAGCCGTCAACTCGACCATTCGGATCGAGTCCCACTCGCAAGACATCAACCCGATGACCATCCGAAAACTCGCCGCTGATTGCGATGTGATCGTGGATGGGCTCGACAACTTCGAGACCCGCTACCTGCTCAACGACATGGCCATCTCCAGCGGCACACCATACATCTACGGAGGCGCCGTCGGTTCGGAAGGTCTCTCGTTCACCGTGCTCGCCGATGGTGGGACGACCGGCACACCCTGTCTCCGCTGCCTCTTTCCCGAACCACCTGAACCAGGCACGACCGCAACCTGCGACACGGCTGGTGTGCTTGGCCCGTTGATCTCCATGGTGGCGGCACATGAAGCACTTCAGGCGATGAAACTGATCATCGGCAGATCCGAAGACGTCGATCGAAACCTTATGAGGATTGATGTTTGGAACAATGCCGTGCATCGAATCGATGTCGCCGCACCGGATCCCGGCTGTCCATGCTGTGGCGATCGGGACTTCCAGTGGCTCAATGGACATCGGACCAGCAGCACGACCGTGCTCTGTGGCCAAGGGGCTGTGCAGGTGCTCCCGGCTGTGGATACATGCGTGAAAATCGAGGATCTGTCACGCAGATTGGCCCCACATGGCCAGTTCGATGTCCATGACGGGATCATTCGCGGCCAATTGCACGAGGAACGCAGTGGTTCTGGAGATCCGGTCGAACTGACCGTGTTTGATGATCTGCGTGCGTTGGTCGGAGGGGTGGATTCCGCAGAGCGAGCTCGATCTATCTATGACCGCTATATCGGTAGTTGAACCGTGGTTCACGTCGCTGACGTCTCGTCATGGAACCAGTACGATTCCGTCCATGACAAATGCAATCGAACTCATGATGCGACATCGTTCCATTCGTCGATTCGAGGATGTCCCCGTCCCTGAGGACCACATCCGTCAGGCGGTCGAGGCCGGACAGATGGGATCGACGAGCGCGGGCATCCAGTCCTACTGCGTCATGCAGATAACCGACGAGGAATCGCTCGCGAAGCTCGTTGAGTTCACGGGCAACCAGACCAAGGTTGCCAGATGCGGCGCCTTCTTCATCATCTGTGGAGACACCAGACGACATCGACTGCTGGCCGAGCGTGAAGAGACTCCCTACGACACTCGATGCGAGGCCTTTCTCCTTTCCGTCGTCGACGCCACCATCTTCGCCCAGAACATGTCGCTTGCATTCGAATCAATGGGATACGGCATCTGCTACATCGGTGGACTGCGAAATCAATTGAACGATGTGGCCACTCTCTTGAAGCTGCCCAAGGGCATCTATCCCCTCTTCGGTCTCTGCGTCGGCACACCTGCTCAGGATCCAACGCTCCGGCCGCGGTTGCCACTGCCTTCGGTTCTCTTCAAGGATGCCTATCCCGATGATGAGACCATGCACTCGAACATGGATGACTACGACAGAACGATGCTCGAGTACTTCGAGGCACGAGGTGCCGGCAGGCGAATCTGGTCGGAGGAGATGGCGAACAAGTTCAAATCCCCGAAAAGAATCGACCTTGGCCCCTTCTACAGGTCTCAAGGCGCCGATCTGGACTGACATCGAACGGGTTTCAGGAGTAGGCTGTCGTCATCGACCACTGGAGAAGGAGTCAGCATGTCGAACAGATCCACTCGCAGACGATTCATCAAGGCTTCCACGGCCGCGGGGCTCGGTGTCACATTGATGCCGGCTGTGTCCTGGGGGCGTGTACTTGGCTCCAATGAACGACTCAATCTGGCCGTGATCGGAACCGGCGGAATGGGCACGTCACATGCGAGGAATCTCGTTGGCAGGCGTGACGCGGACAACGTGGATGTCATACGTGTCTGCGATGTCTATCGAAGAAGGCTCAACGACGCCAATCGCCTCATCGGCGGAGACGACTCGGCGGCCACGATGGAATACCGTGAGATTCTGGATGATCCCGATGTCGATGCGGTCGTGATCGCCACACCCGATCACTGGCATGTGAAGATCGCCATCGAAGCCATGGAGAGCGGCAAGGATGTATACGTCGAGAAACCGCTCTCGCACACGGTCCCACAGGCACTCGCCTGCCGGGATGCCGTTCATCGAACCGGTCGGATATTGCAGGTCGGTCCACAGGGAACCAGCGACCCCAAATACTGGGCGGCGCGAAAGGCCATCTCCAACGGACAAATTGGCAAACCCGTCTGGAGTCAGGGCGCCTACTGCCGCAACTCCAGAGGCGGACAGTTCAACTGGCCGATTCATCCGGATGCCGGACCAACGAATGACAGAAGTGCCGATGGCTATGTCTGGTGGGATCGATGGCTTGGCCATGAACATGGACTCTCGCCGAAGATCGAATGGAACGCCGATCACTTCTTCAGATTCCGGAAGTACTTCGCCTACAACGGCGGCCTCGCCACGGATCTGCTCTATCACAAGCTGTCCCCCCTGCTGCTGGCGATCAGCGGACATCAAGGCGAGTACCCGACCCGGGTCGTCGCCAGTGGCGGGAAGTATCTGGAGAAGGATGAACGCGATATCCCCGACACCTTCATGATGATGGCGGACTATCCATCGGAGCACACGGTTGTTCTCAACAGCGTCATGACCAATGACGACACCTGGCCGACCGTCATTCGTGGACAGTACGCGACCATGAACTTCGATTCCGGCCTGACCCTGAAGGAACAGGCCGTCTGGTCCGAGGAATTCAGGAAAGCCAACCCTCAAGCGGCTGCAGTACCGAATGATCCCGCCGAAGAGGCATTGAAGCCCGGACAGGCGATGGTGAACATTGATACCGAAGCCCGTCGGGATCACATGGGCAACTTCCTGGATGCCGTTCGCAACGGTGACCGACTGGCGTGCGATGTCGATCTGGGCTGCAGCGTGATGGTCGCGATCAAGATGGGCGTTGAAGCCTACAGACAGAACTGTGTCATGAACTGGAATCCAGAAACCCAGGAGATGTACCGATCATGAGTGAAGATGCCTTCAGAAATGAAACCGTGATTGAAGAGGCCCAGTTCCGGAAGAAGGACATCACCACGTATCAGATCGTGTCATTCTCTATTGGAATGGCCTGCAGCGTTGTCGGTATCGTCATCATCCCGATCGCGATTCCGCTCGTCATGCTCATTGCACCGAAGATCATCGACACATGGGAATGCACACTGACCAATCGAGCCGTCCATGTGAAGAAGGGCCTGTTCATCAAGGTCAAGAAGACGATACCGCTTGAGAAGATCACTGATGTCGGATCCGTCCAGGGGCCGATCATGCGGAAATTCGGCTTGTATTCACTGACGTTCGAAACGGCGGGGCAATCGGGCGGCGCTTCCGGGGGGGGTGCGCTGGTCAAGCTGCTGGGCATCAAGAACTCGGAGGAGTTCCGTGATCTCGTTCTCGACACCCGTGATGCCGCCAATCCGACGACCAAGACAAGTCGAGCCACCGCACCGCCATCCGACGAATCCGTCATGGTCGAGATTCGTGACAGCTTGCTGAGGATCGAACAGCAGCTCAAGGAAAATGGCTGATCGGATCAAGTTGAACTCGTCTCCTCTGATGTCTCAGAGAACGATCTTGACGGCTTCATGTGATCTGAGCTGCTCATACAAGCTGGTGCGTTCATTCTCGTCCTGAACCACCAGCGACACGACTCTGGTGATCCATTTGCCACCCCCACTCTGCCTGCCTTCCTGGCACGTGTAGGCTCGAGCCCCCATCACCTCCTTGATGGCCTGCTCCAGAGGGGCTGGCTCGGAGCCGATTACCCGATATTCCCATTCACACGGGTAGTCCAAATTGAGCGTCTGCTCTTCCACGTCCATTTACTCCTTTTATGGATCGAATTGTGCTTCTGGAACTCTATCAGGCCCTCCAGAGCCCTTTTTAACCCCCTCTTGAGGGATCTGGACGGTTTTTGACGATCCCCAACCCCCTCTGCACAGTACTATTGGCATCAGCCTGCATCTTGCAGGAATCGCCTCATTATCGACCACTGAAGGAGTTTGAATCATGTCGATGCGTCGCCCCCTCATCGCTGCCGGGTGCGCAGCTGCCCTGAGTGCCATCGTCTCCCAGGCCTACGCCCTGCAGGAGCCCACCCAGGCAATGCCTGCTGAAACCGTCATGGCGGGTTCCGGGAGCAGTAAGTCTGACTTTCCAGACTTCAAATCCGTAACCAAGGATTACACGGAAGTCATCTCGACCGCGGATGGCCAGGCCGGCATGTACAACCTCTTCGTCAACGAGAAGACGGGAAAGGTGCTCGCCGAGCTGCCGCGTAATTTTGAACGACAGAAGATCTTCCTTGCCTACACGATCGCTGGAGGCATCGATGAGTCAGGCGTCCAGTTCGGCGACATGTACGCCTACTGGAAGAGATTCGGCAAGCGACTTGCGTTGATCCAACCCAACTTCAGTGTTCGATCAACAGGCGATACGCAGTCCAAGGCCGGCCACAAGCGTGTTCATACTGATCGCGTCATCCTTGATGTACCGATTCTGTCCATGGGTCCCAAGGGCGGACCAGTCATCGATCTGTCGAGCCTCATGGTGAATCAGTCGACCAAGTTCTTCGGTGGTGCCACAAGTGGCGCCAATACGAAGCTTGCGAAGATCGCCAAGGCAAAGACCTTCCCTAGCAACGTCGAACTCGCGTTCGAAATGCCTCTTCGTGGCGGGAAGTTCGGAACGATCTACTACTCCATCGCTGAGATTCCGGAAAACACCGGCTACAAGCCGCGTGCAGCGGATGAACGCCTCGGATACTTCGTCACGTCGCATCGCGATATCGGCGACGCTTCCGATGAAACCCCCTGGAAGCGATACATCAACCGATGGCATCTTGAGAAGGCCGACTCTTCGCTGAAGCTCAGCCCTCCAAAGAAGCCGATCGTGTTCTACATCGAACATACGACTCCGGTTCGCTACCGCCGCTGGGTGCGTGACGGCGTTCTGGAGTGGAACAAGGCCTTCGAGAAGGTCGGCATCATCAATGCCATCGAGGTCTATCAGCAGGATGCCGGCACCGGTGCACACATGGAGAAGGATCCTGAGGATGCCCGGTACAACTTCATCCTCTGGACGAACTCGGACATGGGCTTCGCAATCGGCCCCAGCCGAGTACATCCGAAGACCGGTCAGATTCTTGATGCCGATATCGTCATGGACGAAGGCTTCATCACCGGATGGTCCAAGACATGGGAAGATCTGGTTCCACAGATCGCCATGGAGAACTTCGGTCCCGAGACCTATGCATGGCTCGAGACACGTCCGGAATACGATCCACGCGTGACACTCGTTCCTGCGCCGCAGCAGGAGGCTGTTCGTCAGCAGCTGGCACGAGAAGCCGTTCTTCGTGCAAATGGAAAACTGCCAGGCCATCATCAGATGATGACCGCCAGTGATCCGACTCTGATGGGCGATGACAAGTTCGACGGACTCTCCGGCCGCGTCAGTCAGGTCAATGGTGCTTGCCAGCATGCCTCGTGCAAGGCCTTTGATGTCGCTCTGTTCCGTCTCAACTACGAAATGCTCATGAGTCTTAAAGCACCTTCCAGCAAGGAAGAGGGCGACAAGACCAAGGCCGATCCGATCTCCGGAACCTGGAATGGCGAAGCCTCCTTCAGTGGCCCCGGTGGCGATACCCATGAGATGCCCTTCACCATGGAGCTGGAACTGCACTCCGACAACAGCGTCACAGGAACCATGTCCATGGGACCGATGGGCGATCAGGAGATCCGCGGCGAGTGGGATGTCGATTCAGCGACACTCACAATCCTTCCAAGCGACACCGAGGAAAGCGAGGACCCAATGGTCCTCACACTCGAGGAAAACCGTCTGAACGGCGCCATCAGTGAAGACGCCTTCAGCATGTCGATCTGGGCGGAGCGTGAAATGCCTGCTGCCAGCAGTTCGTCGAGTTCCGATGAAGGCGACGACAACGAGGCCGATGACCATTCGCACGATCATGATCATGATCATGTCATGAACGATGATCATGATCACGCAGATGAGGAAGAGTCGGATGCCAAGGTGGTCAGCGCTGCCAAGACCGGCAAGGCCAGCCGCAAGGGCGATATCCAGCTGATCGATGGTGTGCCAGAAAGCTTCATCGGTCCGCAGCTCAAGGATGTCATCATGCACGAGGTCGGACATACGCTTGGCCTCAGGCACAACTTCAAGGGTTCACGCGTCTACGATCTGGATGAGATGAATGCCGAGGAGATGAAGGGCAAGGCCATCGGCGGATCCGTCATGGACTATCTGCCTGTCAACATCAACTACGGCGAGAATGCCAACCAGGGTGACTACACCATGGTCACGATCGGCCCCTATGACTACTGGGTCATCGAGTACGGCTATGGAAAGAATCCAAAGGAAGTCCTGAAGCGTGTTGCTGAACCGCAACTCGCCTATGCGACCGACGAGGACACATGGGGACCAGACCCGACCGCCCGTCGGTTCGACAATGCCAAGAATCCGCTCGACTATGCGGACTCTCAGGTTGCGCTCGTGAAGGATCTTCGTGGCAAGATCATCGATGAGATGGTCGAGGATGGCGAAAGCTGGTCTGAGTCACGCAAGGCCTACGACCTTCTGCTTGGCAAGCACGCCTCGGCAGTCGGAATCGCTTCGAACTGGATTGGCGGCAGCTATCTCAATCGCCACAAGAAGGGCGATCCGGATGCGGTACGGCCAATCGAGAACATTCCAGCGGAGCAGCAACGACGAGCCCTCCGATTCGTGCTCGACAACACCATGTACGACGAGTGCTACGGACTGACTCCGGAACTGCTGCATCGCATGACTGTTGACAAATGGTACGACCAGGGCGGCATGCGATTCATCTATCAGGATGAGACGTATCCCGTCCACTCGAAGATCTCCGGTGTACAGTCGATGGCGCTTTCACAGATCATCAATCCAACCACGCTCCAGCGGATCTACGACAACGAATTCCGCGCCATGGGCGAAGAGGATGTTCTGACGTTGCCTGAGACGATGGAGTCCGTTCGAGCAGTCGTCTGGACCGAGCTGGAATCGGATCCCGACAATGGTGTGAACAACCGCAATCCATATGTCTCGAGCCTTCGTCGCAATCTCCAGCGTGCACATATTGATCGGCTGATCGACATGAGCATGCCTGGCAATGGAATGGGATCGGCTGCCGCACCTGTCTCGAACCTGAGCAGAATGCAGTTGCGAGAGATCCTCTCCGACATCGAAGGTGTCAAGACCAGACGACTGGATGCCTATTCGAAGGCACACCTTGCGGAGGCGAAGTCCAAGATCGAACGTGCACTGGATGCCCAGTACATGTACAACACCAACGATTTGGGAAGCATCTCGATCGACCTTGGCGGAATGTTCATGCAGGAACAGGCCGACCAGGAAGACTAGATCTTCTTCCACAACTTGTTCAAACTCCAGCCACCCCGGAAATCCGGGGTGGCTTTTTTCGTGACACCGTCAATCCGCCATTTAGATACACTCGCCTCATGAAATCCAAGACAATAGTGATGGCGGGCATACCAGCCGTGAACAAGAGCCTCTTCCAGGCGATCGCCTTCAACGTCGGTGATCCGGCCGCATTGATTCGTTTTCTGAAGGCCGAAGGAGAGGAGAGACTCCTCATACTTCGGGACATCGAGATGGCCAGAGCCAAAGCCAGCGCGGCTGCCGATACCGTCCATTGCCCGGCGGATTTCACCCCCTCATCCGGCCTGTCCGGCGATCGTGAAACCGCCACGGCTCAGGCCGTCGCCGAATGTCTGGCACGCAAAGGCGTCCAGAGCGTGGTCTCTGATCGCACACTCCCATTGAGCTTCGCCGATGAGATCCTCAAGAGGAACATCGAGATCGAATACGACCCCGAACTCGGCGTACTCGATCGCAGGCAGAAGGGTCCGAAGGAAATCGAAGCGTTGCGAGAAGCGCAGGCCGACACCGAAACAGCGATCCGGATGGCCTGTGAAACCATTGCCCGGGCAACACCGGATGCAGCCGGCGTCCTGCACGACAAGGAAGGCATGCTGACATCCGAGCGTGTCCGGGAGATGATCGACCTCCATCTTCTCAGGATGGGATACGAGACCACTCCCAGCATCGTTGCTGGTGGAACCTGTGGAGGAGACTGCCATGAGCGAGGCAAAGGGCCCCTGAGGACAGGAGAGCCGGTGATCATCGACATCTTCCCCAGGAACAAGAACTCGCTCTACGTGGGCGACTGCACGAGATGTGTCGTGAACGGTGACATCCCCCCGGTCATCGATGCCATGCACAAGGCGATCGTGGAAGCCAAGGCGGCGGCCACCGCACGAACGAGTGCCGGCGTCACGGGGGAACAGGTTCACGAAGCGACGCTCGAGAAGATCCATGCCCATGGATTCGCCTCGGGCCTACCCGGATCTGATGATCCAGATGATCGCATCGCGATGACGCATGGAACCGGGCACGGAGTCGGACTTGACGTCCATGAACCTCCTCTGCTTGATTTCGGTGGCCCGGTTCTGCTCAAAGGCGATGCCCTGACGATCGAGCCGGGACTGTACGCCCCGGCCATCGGAGGCCTTCGAATCGAGGACATGGTCATCGTGACCGATGACGGTGTGGAATCGCTCAATTCGCTTCCGGAAGGCCTGACCTGGAGTTGATGATCAGCTGGGCGTGACGTGCAGCGGCATGGGGCAGTCGATCGACTCAGCAACGGCCCGGAGTGTCTCGGCTTCCTCGACTGTGGTCTTGCCATCCATGAGAATGCAATGCTTGCAGGCTTCCAGGAATCTGCCTCGATCCTTGAAACGCACCCTTCGTATCGCCTTGAGGGCGGCTCTCAGACCATTCAGTTTCAATGAGGATGGATCGGGGAATGGAGCCTGCCATCCAAGGACGTTCATGCTTGATCCAAAGGCGGTCTCGGCAGCCGCCTTGTCGTCACTCCCTATGCAGGCGAGTGTCGCCAGCACGACGACTACCGACGACTGCTGGGATTCAAGTTTACCTCTGGCCTTTCTTTCCGCACCGGGCTTGTGGTATCGCTCCTCGAGATGCCGGTCGATAACCGTGTCGACCACCCACTCCCAGCGATCGATTCGGCCGTCGACACGAATGAGTCGCTCGAAGTTTTCGCGAAAACTCCTGTATTGCGTTTCGCTCATCTGGGAGAGCGAAGGAATGCACAGATCAAGCAGCGGCAAACGGGCGCGTATGTCGAGTTTCTCGATCAGGGTCTGGTACTGCCGCATCTGTTGGGCCTGCATTCCTGGAATCTTCTCCAGAACACTCCATTGGATTGACTGATCCGATGAATCTTCGTCAAGAATCAGGCAATAGACCAGCATCTGGGCCGTGGGAGCCGCATGAGCCGCGTCCTTCAATGCATCCGGAATCGACTCGAGGATGTCTCTCGAATGCTGAAGGGACTCGCTGTCGATGCTTCCGATTCGATTGACCGTGTGATCCAGAACGGATCCGAGAATCACACCGCCCATGATGTCGCCGGCCATACGGCGTTTTTCCGCTTGAGCATGTACTCGAGCCGAGGGTTCCGGGGCAGTCGCTGATGATTGCCTCTCCATTCTCGATGCCGTCTCCTGCAGATGCTGCTGAACCTGATCCTGGGAGATACCGCGGACCCGGGAGATCCTGTCAGCCAGTGGAGGGTGGGTTGCGAAGATCGAATCGAAGCCCTTGGTGAAGAACATGTGGTTGATTTCGGAGGCCTTCTCGCTGGCCTTGCTCGACTTGATGCTGCCGGCCAGCTTTATCTTCTCGAGTGCCCCTCCGATGCCGTCCGGATTTCTCGTGTACTGGACCGCGGAAGCATCCGCCAGATATTCGCGCTGACGGGAGACAGCGGCCTGTATGAGACGACCGAAGAAGGTTCCTATGAAACCACAGAGCATGAGGGCCAGGCCGAACAACATGATGGCTGCCCCGATGCCTCCACCACCATCGTTCTTGGATGAGGATCGCCGCCCCGAACCGAGCATGGCAGGACCAATGAAACGAAGACATACCCAACCGGTCACACCGAGCACCAGCAATCCATGGATGACGCCGATCAGACGGATGTTGATCCGCATGTCGCCGTTGAATATGTGGCTGAATTCATGGGCCACCACCCCCTGGAGTTCATCCCTGTTGAGCTTCTGCATTGTTCCGCGATTCAGGCTGACAATCGCATCATTGGGAGACCAGCCTGCGGCAAATGCATTGATGGACTGATCCTCGACAACGTAGACCGGCGGCACTGGTGTGCCACTGGCAATGGCCATCTCCTCGACGACATTCAAGGCGACTCGCTCTTCATGCACACGGGTTGCCGGATCGAGTTGTCTCGCGCCCAGCATCTCTGCGACCGCTCTGCCGCCCGATCGAAGTTCGATGATCTTGAACAGACTCGCCCCACCGACGATAGCTGTCGTGAGCGCAGCCACTCCAAGAAGGACCCACCCGTTGAAATACTGGACCTGGATCTGGGTGCTCTGGTCGTCCTGAGCGACCATGTTGAAAATGATCATCCCGACCGCGTACAGAACCGCGATCATGAGGATGAGTCCTACGAGAAAACAGGTGACGAGTAGGCCTGTTCGCCTGCGGGCATGATCCTGCTGCTCGAAGAAATTGGTCGCCATCGCCACTCAGTCTCGCAAATCGGTCGATCGGATCTGATCAGCTGAAATCAACCTTGGGAACCTGCTTCTCGGCTTCATCCTCGATTTCGAACATGTCGGCTTCGGAGAAGTTGAACATGCCTGCAACGATGCTGGATGGGAACTGCTCTCTTCGGACGTTGTACACCATGACCGAGTCGTTGTACGCCTGCCGTGCAAAAGCGATCTTGTTCTCCGTGGTGGTCAACTCTTCCTGGACCTGCATCATGTTCTGACTGGCCTTGAGATCTGGATAGGCCTCCATCGTCACCATCAGCTTGCCCAGCGCGCCGGTCAACGCACCCTCGGCATGCGAAAGAGCCTTGACGGCACCACCAGCGGTTGGATCCTTGGCTGCGGACTTGGCTGCGGACATGGCCTGATTGCGAGCTTCCGTCACGGCTTCGAAGGTGCCCTTCTCATGAGCCATGTAGCCCTTGGCCGTCTCGATCAGATTCGGAATCAGATCGTGTCGTCTCTTGAGTTGTACATCGATCTGGGCAAACCCATTCTTGACGCGATTACGGTCACGAACCAGTGCGTTGTACATGCCGATGACGATGGCGATGAGCACCACGACTGCAACGACGACGCATATGGCAATGATTGCACCAGTACCCAGAGCCAGGAGAGCAGGCAGGTTCATGGATCTTCCTTTCGATGAATCCAATTTGAATCAAATCAGGGCCTTGGCCCTCGCAGGGTTCATTCTAGCAACGAGGGTGGCGTCTTCCTGTCGCCTGAGGCATTTGTCCAGATCAAATCAACCATATTTGCGCGGATTCTGTCACAATCCGGTTTATCCACACCTCTTATAGATGGTCACCACATGTCTCTTCGCTGGAAACTCGTACTCTCGATCGGAATCCCCGTAATCATCATCTACGGGCTTCTGATATGGATGCAGTTCAGCACATTGCGAGAGACCTCGCTCGCCAATGCGAAAACAAATGCTCGGATCTCATCGGAATCCTGGGCAAACACATTCAATGGTCAACTTCTGGGCGTAGCACAGGCGGTGGATGCGATCGCTGCATCCGTCGCCATCCATGCGGAGCCCGAGGAAGAGGAACTCTACCTCTACAACGAACAGCTGATGGATCAGAACGATCTGGTAGCTGGATCCTCAGTTGCCTTTGAACCAGGCCAATGGAAAGCGGATGTCGAGCGGTACGCCCCGTATGCATGGGACTCGAACGGCGCCCGCCACAGAAAGGACCTCGCCCAGGAATACGACTATCTGGAGAAGTCCTGGTACCAGGTCGGTGCCGATGGGTCGGCTGGCTGGACCGAACCATACGATGGACCTGTCTTTGGTTCCCTGCTGGTCACCTACAGCACGCCTGTAGTTCGCGACGGTCTGGTCGTCGGAGTAGTGGCTGCGGACATTGCACTTCTTCCACTGCAGCGGCAGCTCCAGATGCAGGGGCCAGAGGGCATGACGACCATGCTGGCATCTCCGGAAGGCACCTTCATCATGCATCCGGATGCCTCCAGAATCTTCTCCGACTCCATTCGAACAGAAGCAGCCCGGACGGATTCCGACGGACTCGCGTCCTGGTCTGAGGATGTGCGAAGAGGAAACGCGGGATTCCAGCGACTCAAGGGGTACCCGCTGGCAAGAGATCACTGGCTGCTCTATTCCCCCGTGGATGCGACGGACTGGTCCATGGCTGCCGCCTTTGCCGAAGAGGACATTCTGGAACCTGTCCATCATCAATTGATCATGAATCTGGTCCTGATGGGTGCCGGCCTCGTCCTGCTGCTGATCATCATCGCCTTCACCGGATTCAGGATCGTGAGCCCTGTCCGACGATTGGCGACCGCCGTCCGACAACTTGGGCAAGGTGATCTCGATGTTCGCGTGCCACCTCCACCGGGGCGTGACGAGATCGGCGCACTGGCCCGTGGTTTCAATGACATGACCGAACGTCTGCAGGAGAACATCCAGGATCTGGAAAGGGAAACCGCCGCAAGAGAGCGTGTTGAGAGTGAGATGCGGCTGGCCAGGAAAGTCCAGGAGATGTTGCTCCCTGAAGCCTTCCCCGCATTTCCAGATCGAAAGGATGTCGAGGTCTGGGCACTCAATGAACCCGCGAGAGTCGTGGCAGGCGACTTCTTCGATGTGATCGATCATGGCGATCGGATCACCCTTGTCATGGCGGATGTCTCGGGCAAGGGTGCCGGACCGGCGATGTTCATGTCCATGGCGAGAACCATCATTCGAATGCTCGATGTGGATGAGATTCCACTTTCCAATCTTGTACTCGAGCTCAACAAGCGTCTCTATCCGGATTCACATGGTGCCATGTTCGTGACAATGGTCATTCTTCGATACGAGATCGCGACGGGAAGGATGCAGATCGTCAATGGCGGCCACCCCCCACCGATTCGACTCATGCCCGATGGGCGAGTCGATGCGATCGGACACTCGACTGGACCTCTGGTCGGCGCAATCGAAGATGTCGAATGGGACATGATCGATGCCATGATCGAACCTGGGGAACAGTTGCTTCTCTATACGGATGGCGTGACGGAGGCCGCTGACGAGGACAAGAACCTGCTTGGTGTGCATGGACTGCTCGAGCTTCTTCAGAGGAAGGACCTGCCTGGCCAGTCGCCCGAAGTTCTCTGCCGGAGTCTGGTCGAGTCGGTTCGCGAACGGGAGCAGGGACAGGCATCGGATGATGTGACGATTCTCGTTCTGAAAAGACCGGAGTGAATCAATCGATTCATGCGGTGACGGCCGACTGGTCCGCGAAGATCACGGCCTGCGAACTCGAGACGAGTCCTCCCGGGATCGAATCGTCACCAGCCATCATCCGACCAAGCGCATCCTTCTTGTCGCCTCCCACAACCTGCCACATGATTCTGCGTGCGCGATTGATCGCAGGATAGGTCAAGGTCATTCGACGCCGGCCCTGATAGAGCCCCCCCGTTAGTGCCACATCACGATCTCGCACCTTCAGGACCGGATCCCCTGGTACGAGAGAGGCGGTATGACCATCCGGGCCGAGTCCGAGATGAATGATGTCGATTTGAATCGGGCTTCCGCAGCATTCCATCAACCGGCTCGCATATCGATCTGCAGCCTGATCGATATCCGGATCATTCACAGGCATTGGATAGGTCTTGGCGCGGAGTGATGGCCTCACATCAAGGACATGCTTGTTCAACTGAGTCAGATTGCGATCTTCGTCGCCTTCGGGTGCGATTCGTTCATCGACCTGAAAAATGCTGACTGATCCCCACGGCAGGTCTGATCTTCGGGCAAGCGACTCGAGCATCGGCCAGGGCGAATGGCCTCCGGAGACCGCCATCGAACAAGCACCTCGATCTTCGACGGCGATACGTATCTGATCCGCCAGCCATTGTTCGGACTGCTGAGCGACCTCAGCCGCCGATTTGAGAACATGAAGAGGAGGCGGCTGGTGGCTCGACATCATTCAATCGCCTCGACAACTGCCTGCACGTTCTGATTCCATACGAGCGTCGTCGTGTATTCATGTTCGTATCCAAGAACGCAGTAGGTACCGGTTCCAAGCGTGAAGCATCGGCCTTCCTCTGGCTGAAGACCCAGCCATGTAGCCGCCATGACTCGGAGCACGTGACCATGGGCGAAGAGCGCGACGTCACCGCCCGCCTCCTTGGCTCTATCGATGACACGATGACATCTCGCCTGCACGTCCGCAGCCGACTCGCCACCTGGCGGTTGACCGTTCCATATTGTCCAACCAGGCACTTCTTTCCTGATCTCGGGCGTCGTACGGCCTTCATACTTGCCGTAGTTCCATTCGCACAGATCGTTGCATGTCTCGGCTTGGCTCGCGAAGCCCGCCAGTTCGCAGGTTCGATGAGCTCGTTCGCGTGGGCTGACAAGCACCAGTGAGAAGTTCTTGCCGGCAAGCGAGCGTCCAAGCAGCTTGGCCATCTCCTCGCCGTGAGAGGTCAGGCCGATGTCCGTGAAGCTCGTATGCTTTCCCGTTTGACTCCATTCGGTCTCGGCATGACGAAGCAGCCATAGTCGCGTACCGATCATGACTTCACCAGCTCCTCGACGGGTTCCAGTTGCGGAGCACGCCACTTCATTCCATCGATCAGAAGTGAATCGGCTTCCTCGGGACCCCATGTGCCTGGCTCGTAGACATGAACCGGAGTCGACTGGTCAAGAACCGGATCCACGACTTCCCATGCCGACTCCACTTCATCGACTCGAGCAAACAGACCGGCTTCGCCCGCCATCGCGTCGCCGATGAGACGTTCATAGGCCGTCATCTGATCCGGCTCCTCGTGCTGGGCGACCATCTCGATCTGTTCCCCGACCATCTCCTCGCCGACCTTCTTGGCTCTGGCGCCAATGGCGATGATGGTGTTTGGGTTGAACTGAAAACGGAAGTAGTTGCGTTCATTCCTATGACAGTCCTCGAAGAGCTGTTGCGGCGGCTGCTTCATCTCGACCACGACCTCGGTCGATGTGACCGGAAGACTCTTGCCTGCCCGTATGTAGAACGGCACATCCGCCCATCGCCATGAATCGATGTGCAATCTCAAGGCGACGAAGGTTTCCGTCTTGGAATCGGTCTTCACACCTGGCTCGTCCAGAAAACCCTTGAACTGCCCTCGGACGACATCCTGACTCGTCAGCGGCTTGATCGACTTGAACAACCGGACCTTCGCGTCCCGAAGGGTCTCTTCATCACGATTGGACGGCGGATCCATCGCGAGAATCGCCAGAATCTGCATCAGATGGTTCTGTACCACGTCACGGATCGTGCCGGCTTCATCGTAGAAGGCACCCCGACCCTGTACGCCAAAATCCTCCGCCATGGTTATCTGCACGGATTTGACGCTGTTGCGATTCCAGATCGGTTCCATGAACACGTTTCCGAATCGGAAATAGTTCAGGTTGAGAACCGGCTCCTTGCCCAGAAAATGATCGATCCGATAGATGTTCTCCTCCGGAAAGACATCATGGACAACCTTATTCAGTTCTCTGGCCGACTCAAGATCCCTGCCAAATGGTTTTTCAACCACCACGCTCGCGTTGTCCGCACAGCCCGCGGCCTTGAGTGCCTGACAGACCATCTCGAAGATGGTTGGCGGAATGGCCAGATAGTGAAGCGGACACTTGGCATCGCCAAGAGCCTTCTTCAGTCGATCGAATGTCTTCGAATCTGAATAGTCTCCGCTCACATAGCTGATTCGATCCGCTAGTCGATCGAAGACCGCCTCATCGATGGCCCCTTCGCCATAGGTCTCGATTCCATCTCTTGCTCTTGCGATCAGCGCATTGGCCTTTTCCTCGTCGCGGGCGATGCCGATGATCGGAACCTTTAGATTTCCCCGCTGTTCCATCGCATACAGTGATGGGAAGATCTTCTTGTGAGCGAGATCACCGGTGGCACCGAAGAGGACGAAGGCATCGCATGACTGTCGGCTCATTTGGCCGCTGCCTTTTCATGATGCCCGCCGAACTGATAACGCATCGCCGAAAGCAGCTGATTGGCGAAATCTGCCTCGCCTCTCGAGTTGAACCGCTCGAACAACGCTGTTGCCAGAACCGGCGCGGGTGCCCCCTCGTCGATCGCCGCCTGGAGCGTCCACCGGCCTTCGCCGGAGTCGGATACTCGACCAGCAAACTCGTGGAGATCGGGACTGTCGAGCAACGCCTTCGCCGTCAGATCCAGAAGCCACGATGCGATCACGCTTCCGCGTCGCCAGACCTCGGCGATATCGGCGAGATCGAGATCGAACTGGTAGTACTTGGGATCCCTGAGAGGAGTCGTCTCGGCATCGTTGTCCCTCTGCTTCATGCCGACATTCGCATGCTTAAGGATGTTCATCCCCTCCGCATAGGCCGCCATGATGCCGTACTCGATGCCGTTGTGAACCATCTTGACGAAGTGCCCAGATCCGGTGGGACCGCAATGCAGATATCCATGCTCGCTGGTTCCACCCTTTGTTTCACGGCCGGGCGTCCGCTCCGCTTCATCGATGGAGGGCGCAATCGTCGAGAGGATGGGATCGATGTGCTGCACCGCCTCGTCGTGCCCACCGATCATCATGCAGTAGCCGCGATCCAGACCCCAGACGCCGCCACTCACGCCGATGTCGACGTAGTGCACGCCCTTGTCGGCGAGCGACTCCGCTCGATCTATGTCGTCGCGGTAATAGGAGTTGCCACCATCGATGAGGATGTCGCCCCTTGAAAGCAGCGGCGCCACCTTCTCGACGGTATCCGATACGAATGCAGCTGGAATCATCATCCAGACGACTCGTGGGCCTTCGAGTGCATCAATGAATTCATCAAGAGTCTTCGCGCCCTTGGCGCCTTCTCCCACGAGTTCATCGACAGCTTCCGGATGGACGTCGTAGACGACGCATTCGTGGCCATCCTTCATAAGCCTGCGGACCATGTTGGCGCCCATGCGGCCGAGCCCGATCATTCCCATCTGCATCGCAGTTCTCCTTGTCTTCCAATTCCAGTCCTTCGACGCCGATCAGGCGGACTGGAGATCCTGACTCTTCTCATCGATGGCGTCCATGAGATCGCCCCATGACTTGTTGAAGGCATCTCGACCTTCGATCTGGAGACGTTCGCCCAACGCATCGACGTCCAGTCCGGCCGCCTTGCATTGCGCAATGGTCTCGTCCGCCGCCTTCATGTCGGCTTCACTCAGAACACCTGTGACTTCACCATGATCGGCGAAGGCCAGAAGCGTCTTCTCGGGGATGGTGTTGACGGTGCCATCCGCAGCCAGGGCAGCCACATAGAAGGTGTCCGGAAGCGAAGGATCCTTGGTACTGGTGCTGGCGAAGAGCAGTTTCTGAGGATTCGCTCCCTTCGCGGCAAGGGCTTCCCATCGTGGACCGGAGAAGATCTCGTGAAACGCTCGATAGCACTGCACTGAAGCAGCCACACCGAGCTTGTCCTTGAGATTGTCCGGCAGGTCGTCCATGGCGGCCTTGTCCCAGCGGGAAACGAAGACCGACGCGACCGAGAAGTTGTCGAGTGGCTCTCCCGCCTCGGCTCGTCTTTCCAGACCCTGTATGTAGGCTTCTGCTGCGCGCCTGTACTGGGCTTCCGAGAAGAGCAGTGTGACGTTGATGTTGATCCCACGCGCAATCAGCTCCTCGATGGCCGGCGCACCCTCGGGCGTGCCCGGGACCTTGATCATGAGATTGGGCGAGTCAGCACGCTTGAAGAGCGCATCCCCCTGCTGGATGGTCGTCTCGGTGTCGTTTGCCAGAAGCGGCGAGACCTCCAACGAGCAGCAGCCATCCGTATGACCCGAGACATCCCAGATCGTCTTGAACAACGATGCCGCTCGCTTGAGATCCTGAATGGCAAGCGTGAAGAAGATGTCCTCGCGGTCGGTGACGCCTGAAGCACGCAGGGAGCGGATCTCGGCGTCGTACAGATCGGTGTCCGCGATGGCCTTGTCGAAGATGGAGGGGTTCGAGGTCAGACCGGTAACGGACAATTCCTCGATATATCGGGCAAGTGTGCCGTTGTCGAGAATGTCCCGGCGAATGTAGTCCAGCCAGATGCGCTGGCCCGTTTCATGCAGATCGTACATGGGGTTCATGTGTTGCTCCCTCGCGATACGGAGGACTTCACCGAGACGACGACGGTGGCGTTCCTCACCAGTAAATTCGGCCTTGAGATAAGCCGCAACGATTTCCTTGGCCGGCTCCACACCAAGCGTACGGGCACCAAGTGTTATCACGTTCACGGCATCGTGCTCCACCATCTGGTGAGCCGTGTAGATGTTCTCCGTCGACGATGCCCGGATGAGCGGCATCTTGTTGGCCGCCACGGTCACCCCGGCACCACTTCCGCACAACAGGATTCCACGCTCCGCCCGGCCACTTCCGATTTCCTTGCACAAGGCTTCCGCTGCCAACGGATAGTCGACCGAATCGCCTGTCAACGGGCCGACGAAGTGGACCTCGTGACCAAGTGAACGAGCGACCTCTGCAAGCGGATCCATGAACGGACGGCCAGCATGGTCGCTGGCCATGGCGATATGCATCAGGCCACCCCTTCCATGATGCCGACCAGATTCTGCACACGCTCGGCAACATGTTCCGGCGTGAAGCCCAGCTGCGAATACACCTTACCGCCCGGTGCCGAAGCACCGAATCGTGAAAGACCGATCACGTCATCCGCGAACTCGTACCAGGTTTCGGGCGAAGCGGCTTCGACCGCGATGATCGGCCGATCACATGGAACGATCTCGGCCTGGATGTCCTCAGGAAGTTCACGGAAGAGTTCGACGCACGGCATCGATACCACACGGACATCCACGCCCTCCTTGGCCAGCAACTCCCTTGCCTGCATGGCCAGATTGACCTCCGAACCCGTCGCGATGATCGTTCCGCGATCGCCATCAGCCATGATCGAAGCGCCCTTCGATACATCCGCGAATCCAGAATCGTGAATGGGAATGCCCTGACGCGTCAGTACCAGACAAGTCGGACCATCATGTGCCAACGCCTCTCGCCATGAGCCGATGCATTCCTGAGCGTCCGCTGGACGGAAGGTGTGCATGCCGGGCATCGTTCGAAGGCCCGCCAGCTGCTCGACAGGCTGATGGGTCGGACCATCCTCCCCCAGCGCAATCGAGTCGTGCGTGAAGATGAATATGACCGGCAACTGCATCAGTGACGCCAGCCGTACCGGCTCTCGCATGTAGTCGAGGAACGAGAAGAAGGTCGCACAATACGGACGTATGCCGCCATGAGCCGCCATACCGTTGCAGATGGCGCCCATCGCGTGTTCCCTGACGCCGAAGTGGATGTTGCGACCGGTCCAGTCTCCGGTGTTGACGTCGCCGCCATCGATGATGTCGGTCTTGGTCGATGGAGCCACATCGGCCGTGCCACCGACCATCTCGGGGATTCGAGCGGCAAAGGCGTTCAATACCTTGCCGCCTGCGACACGCGTGGCCACAGATTCGCCGGGCGTGAAGACCGGCATCTCGGCTGAATCCCATTCGATCGGGAGTTCGCCACTCATGACGCGTTCGAGTTCCTTGGCAAGATCCGGATGTGCCGCGGCATAGGCTTCCCATCGATTCTTCCAATCGGAGTGGGTCGCCGCCCTTTCAGCGGCGGCCGTTCGCCAGCAATCGATGATGTCCTGAGGAATCTCGAAGGGCTCGTGTGTCCATCCGAGCGTCTTACGGGTGGCAGCAACGTTGTCGGCGCCCAACGGTGCGCCATGCGCATGGAAGCTGTCCTGCACCGGCGACCCGTAGCCGATGTGACTGCTGACGATGATCAGAGTCGGACGTTCGGTCTCGGCTCGTGCCTCCTCGAAGGCCTTGTCGACTGCATCGAGATCGTTGATGTCATCAACTATGACGACATGCCATCGGCAGGCACGAAAGACACCGGCGATGTCCTCATCGATTTCGTGAGGGGCAGGCCCTTCAAGGGTCACCTCGTTGTCGTCGTAGATGACAGTCAGGTTGCCGAGCTTAAGCCGACCGGCCAGGGAAGCCGCCTCGTAGGAGATGCCCTCCATCAGGTCGCCTTCACCGGCTGTCACGAAGACATGGTGGTCGATGATGTCGTGACCTTCACAGTTGAACCTCGCGGCCAGCATCCGTTCGGCCATGGCCATGCCGACGCCATTGGCAACACCCTGCCCGAGTGGCCCCGTGTTGATCTCGACACCCGGGGTCATGTCCATTTCAGGATGACCCGGCGTCGCGCTTTCCCATTGCCGGAAGTTCTTCAGATCCTCAATGCTCAGGTCGTAGCCCGCTAGATGAAGCGACGCGTACTGGAGCATGCAGGCATGTCCACCTGACATGATGAAGCGATCGCGATCCATCCAATGCGGCGATGAAGGGTCGTACCGCATGTGACGAGCCCATAATCGCCAGGCGACCGGTGCCAATCCCATGGGTGTCCCGGGGTGACCCGAGTTCGCTTTCTCTACCGAGTCAATGGCAAGAAAACGAATTGCATTGATGCAGTCCGTATCTCGAGATGATGTCTGATGGCCCTCTGGTGACATGCTCGATTCCTCCCTGGTTCACCCTGGATTTCGCGGTCCTGATGAGTAGGCCATGCTACCACGGGTGGGGCCTCCGGAAGTCGACCCGGGCCACTCCGGAGGACCTGCTTCGAGTACAGTGGATGGATCCCGTATTCGCCGCATCGAAGTCTCTGAAACGACGTTCGGGATCCCGGCGGCGGGAGCTGGAGAAGACATGAATACCCTGGTCTGCGACATCGGTGGCACAAGCGTGAAGGTCCTCCTCTCAGGGGAGACCAAGCGGCGGAAGGCGCCTTCAGGACCCGAAATGACGGCTGCCGGCATGGTTGACATCGTCAAGGACCTCGGAGGCGACGACTGGTCCTGGGATCGAATCGCGATCGGCTATCCAGGTCCCGTGGTCCACGGCAAGATCATGTGCGAGCCGTCCAATCTGGGGGATGGATGGGTGGCATTCGACTTCGCCGGAGCCTTCGGATGCCCTGTGAAGATCGTCAATGATGCCGCCATGCAGGCTCTGGGCAGCTACCACGGGGGGCAGATGCTTTTCATGGGCCTTGGAACGGGCTTGGGCACGGCCATGATCGTCAATGGCGAGCTGCAGCCCATGGAGGCCGGTCATCTCCCATACAAGGATGGCAGGACATTCGAGGATTTTGCCGGCAAGCGGGGCTATGCAGAACTTGGAAAGAAGCACTGGAAGGCGGCGGTGCTCGAGATCATCGCCGAATTCAAACGGGCCCTCGAGCCGGACTACATCGTCATCGGCGGCGGGAATGCCAAGAAATTCGATCAGGATGAACTTCCCGACTACTGTGAACTGGGGCAGAATGCCAATGCCTTCACGGGCGGCTTCCGACTCTGGGAACAGGGGTCGGAATAGCCTGATCCACAACCGAGGCAACCAGACAAGCTAGGAGCAAGACATGACTCAAGGTACCGCTCTCCATGAAGGCGACATCACCGCTTCCTCGGTCTGGAAGGAACTCGAGTCCCACCATCAAGCGACCGCTCCATTGCACATGAGGGATCTCTTTCATGAGGATGCGAATCGATTCGATCGATACGCCATGCGGTTCAAGGACTTCCTGATCGATTTCTCGAAGCATCGGATCACCGATGAGACACTTCCGCTTCTGAGAAAGCTCGCCAAAGAGGCCGGGGTCGAGAAGCTACGAGATGCCATGTTCGCCGGAGAGCGGATCAACACCTCGGAAAACCGCGCCGTCCTGCACGTGGCGCTTCGAAACCGGAGCAACCGCCCCATACTCGTCGATGGCCAGGACATCATGCCGGAAGTGAACGCGGTTCTTGAACAGATGAGGACCTTCTGCGATGCCGTTCGTGGTGGAACCTGGAGAGGCTTCTCGGGGAAGCAGATCACGGACATCGTCAACATCGGAATCGGGGGATCAGATCTCGGTCCGGTGATGGTGACGGAAGCACTCCGCCCATACATCAGCAAGGATCTCCAACCGCATTTCGTCTCCAATGTCGACAGCACGCACATCGCCGAGACGCTCAAGTCACTGGATCCGGAGACGACACTGTTCCTGATCGCCTCGAAGACCTTCACAACCCAGGAGACGCTCACGAATGCACACGCCGCCCGTGACTGGTTCATGGCGGTTGCCGGCGATGACTCCCATGTCGCGAAGCACTTCGTGGCGTTGTCGACGAATCAAACCGAAGTCGAGAAGTTCGGGATCGATCCCGCCAACATGTTCCGATTCTGGGATTGGGTTGGCGGACGATATTCGTTCTGGTCCGCGATCGGACTCTCCATCGCCGTCAGCATCGGATTCGATCGATTCGAGGAACTTCTTCAGGGTGCTCATGAAATGGACGAGCATTTCCGAACGACACCGCTTGAGGAGAACATACCCGCCACCATGGGACTGCTTGGTGTCTGGTACAACAACTTCTATGGTTGCCAGACCCAGGCCATACTCCCCTACGACCA
Source organism: Phycisphaerae bacterium (assembly GCA_002716385.1). Lineage (GTDB taxonomy): Bacteria > Planctomycetota > Phycisphaerae > Phycisphaerales > SM1A02 > UBA1668. The sequence goes on from PBAX01000022.1 coordinate 146,779, forward strand.
GTACATGCATCGCTTTCCCGCCTATTTCCAGCAAGGCGACATGGAGAGCAATGGCAAGCACGTGGATCGCCAGGGCAACCATATCCATTGTCAGACCGGCCCGGTCATCTGGGGTGAGCCCGGGACAAATGGTCAGCACGCCTTCTATCAACTGATCCATCAGGGAACGAAGATCATCCCTTGCGACTTCATCGCACCCATTCACACCCACAATCCGATCGGTGAACAGCATCGAATACTGCTGTCGAACTTCTTCGCTCAGCCCGAGGCCCTGATGAAGGGCAAGACCGAGGAGGAGATCGTCAAGGAACTCACCGGTGGCGGCATGGACGAGGACAAGGCCAGAACACTGGCACCCTACAAGGTCATGGAGGGCAATCGACCGTCGACCAGCATCCTGTTCAGGACCCTGGATCCGAAGACGCTCGGATCGCTCGTCGCCCTGTACGAACACAAGATCTTCACGATGGGCGCCATCTGGAACATCAACTCCTTCGATCAATGGGGTGTAGAGCTTGGGAAGGTGCTGGCCCGGGCCATCCTGCCCGAACTGGAAGGTGACCAGTCGGTTTCATCCCATGACAGTTCCACCAACGGACTCATTAACTACTACAAGACCAATCAGATCTGATCATGAACGAGCCTCGGAACAATACTCACGGACAACGGCCTGACTACGCCTCGGAATGGTTGCTCACGAATGGTATCGGTGGCTTCGCCATGGGCACGCCATCGGGCGCCAATACGCGTCGGTATCACGGACTTCTCGTCGCGGCAGTCAATCCTCCAGTCGATCGCGTGGTCTGCCTGAACAGCACCATCGATCAGTTTCATCCGACTGCCGAGGAAGGCAGATACTTCCCGCTGAGTACCCAGTTGTTCGGTGGATCCGATGTACCACATCCGAATGGATGGGAATACCAGGTCGACTTCGAATGCGACATGAAATCCGCGACATGGACATGGGTCGTCGATGGTGGAATCACCATTCGCAAGAAGCTGGCACTCGAGCAGGGATGCAATTCGTGCCTGCTCGAATGGACCATCGATGGGCTGGTTCACGACGCCATGCTGACGATCCGACCATTGGTGACGATGCGCAACTTCCATGAGCTGCTCGCCTCCACTCCGGACGATCTCCAATCGTCCGCGGAAGGCACGCGATGCTGTGTCCAGCGCAACGGTCAGGCGATGATCATGGAGTCCTGTTCCGGTGACTGGGAATCGACTTGCAACTGGTGGGACAACTTCGACTATCCAAAGGAGATGGCTCGTGGTCAGGATCACACCGAGCATGCGCTCTGTGCCGGCGTCCTCAGGGTTCCGATCTCTCCTGAATCATCCACGGTCCGAATGAAAGTGTCGCTTCAGGAATCACTGAAACCTTCCCCACCCAGTGTCGACATCCATTCGGATGGAGATGTGGTCGCCGATCGTCTGGCCGATGCCTGCCGCCAGTTCATCGTCAAGCGAAGTCATGGTGATGGAGCACCGGCATCCGTCATCGCCGGCTATCCATGGTTCGCCGATTGGGGACGAGACAGCCTCATCAGTCTGCCCGGACTTTTTCTGAAGCAGGCCCGCGCCAATGAGGCGATCTCCATGCTCGGAGGATTTGCCTCGCGGATCCGCAACGGAATCATCCCCAATCGATTCGACGACTCTCAGGACAAGGCGTACTACAACACCGCGGATGCGAGCCTCTGGTTCATCAATGCTGTGCATGCCTGTCATGAAAGCCTTGATGATCCCGGGTCTTCATCGGATCTCATGCTTCTGGTTCAGACCTGCAGGCAGATCGTCGACTCCTATCGTAGTGGCACCGACTACGGGATTCGAATCGACTACGACGGCCTGCTGATGGCCGGTATTCCCGGTGAAGCCGTCACCTGGATGGATGCACGAGTCAATGGAGTCGGTGTAACGGCCAGAATCGGCAAACCAGTCGAACTCTCGGCTCTCTGGTACAACGGGCTCCGATGCCTTGCCGAGATGGTCGCTGATCCAGCCGAATCCGCCGAATACAAGGCGGCCGCTGCCCTCACCAGGAAATCGTTCGGCCGATTCTGGAACGAGGCCTCGAACTGCTGCTATGACCTACTGGTTCCTCATCAGGGCAACTGGCGTGGTGATGCGAGAATCAGGCCCAATCAGATTCTGGCCGTCAGTCTTCGATTCCCTTGCCTCACCGGCCAACAGGCCAAGCTTGTCATGGACTGCGCCCGAGACCACTTGTTGACCCCGTACGGACTTCGCACGCTCTCTCCGGATGATCCAGATTACAAGGGACGGTATGAAGGCGACATGACCACCAGAGACGAGTCGTATCACAACGGCACCGTATGGCCCTGGTTGATGGGCCCCTACTGTGACGGACTGCAGGCCATTTCCGAAGACGCGACTGGAACCGACGAACTCATGCGAGAACTGTTGAATCCGCTGGTCGAATCGATGGATGATGGCTGCACCGGTCAAATCGCCGAGATCTACGATGGTGACAAGCCACACCGAGCACATGGTTGCCCGGCACAGGCATGGTCGGTTGCCGAAGTGGCCAGAAGCTGGCCCGCTGACCTCCGAGAGGAGGCCCCCGGTGCTGAATGCACCGGGGCCACCTCCGAAGAATCGATCCTCAGTTGAAAGAGGACCTCAACCGAACAGAGTTCGCTCAGAAGAGCAACTGCATCTGAGCACGAATGAGAATCTGGCCACTGTTGTTGCTGTAGTCGCTTTGCCATCCGGTACCCGAACTGACCCAGTCCGCACTTCCGGGATTTCGATTTGGATTGTTCGGATCATTGTTCGCACCAGGACCATTGGCCAGGTTCGAAAATGCATATCCGACATCCGCTGAGATCTTGATGTTCTTGGTGCCGGTCGGCCACCAATTGGCACCGAGGGTCAAGGTCGAGTTGTGGCCGGTCTGGCCTGGCAGATCAAGCGAACCACGATAGTCCTCGATGTTGCCCAACTCATATCTGGAGAAGAGTTCGATGTCTTCCCACGGCATGATGCCGCCCTGGACAACCCAACCCCATGAATTGATCTTGGTGGTATCGAAGACGACATCGTTGTTTCGACCGGCACCCCATACGAAGTACGAGAAGGCTGTCCAGCCTTTTCCACCAACCGATGCATCCACGGTGAAACCAATGTTGTTTCGACCATCGACGTTTCCGTACTCGAAGGAGTTGGCTGGATTGTCGAAGTTGTACCACTGGACAGCTGCGCCGAGCATGGCACCGAAGTCGGAGTTGCCGTAACCGGAAAGGGAATTGAACATTTTCCAGTCGCCTGCCAGAAGCAGTTGGGCACGGCCCGTCAGACTGTTTTCGCCGGCCGACGATGCCTGGCCGTTCAATGCCAGAGGTCCATCACTGTACATGCCCTGAAGGGAAAGCCAGTCATTCTTCCAGCCAATCTCGAGTCCCTGGGTCCAACCGTATGTGAACGCGTTGTTCACCATGGTTCGCTCAACCGCCAACTGCGCGCTGCTGGAGACCAGTTCTTCACGCAGATACGGCGCCTTGAACTGACCCGCCTTGACGTAGATGCCGTTCTCGAACTTCTTCTGAAGCCAGGCATCCTCGGAATAGAAGTTCGGACCGCCTCCCTCACGGGCATTCCGTGTGTTGACGATGGTCATCTTGTACGTCCATGACGGATCGAACACATGACCGCTGAACTTCAATTTGAAACGACGGATCTCGAAACCGTACGCGTTGGTCTCCTCCGCGGCATCACCCTTGCGATGGTTGAAGGCCCATCGAGTCTGAATCTGGCCATTGAACTTGAGCTTGAACTTGTTGTCTGAGGACTGAATGAAGAATCCGCCGTCGTAGCCGGCCAGTGCACTGCTGCCCTGAAGACTCGCCCTGGTATCGGCATCCGCGAGAACATCCTGGACAAGTTCACGGATCTGCTCCGAACGCTGTTCGGTCATCCAGTCCGTCCCCTGTTCCGCACGAAGCACATCGACCTCGGAACGCAACGTATCGACAAGCTCCCGAAGCTCCTGAACCTCGTCATTTGCAACGGCGGATCCACTGGACAGGAGAATGGCTCCCATACCCAGTATCGATCCGGTTTTCCATAAACCCCTGGCTTGGAATGCCATGATTCACTTACTCCTATATATGAATGAAACGACACTTTTCAGATGATGGAACGATCCCCCTCTCGCGTTCACATTGTGTTCAGGTTGGATTTCCAGACTGCTAATTGCGTTTTTTCACACCCAGCAGGAAGTTCCGCCCGGTGAACATCCATGACCATGGCTGAACATGAGGCAGTCCTGAATCAATCACAAAGCATTGCGAAGGAAAGATCTAGAGTGGATGCAGCCACTGCAGGCCTCTGGAACGGCTACAGAGTGCGATGGCGTCGTCGGTTGTCGGCTGTTCACTCGAAGCCGAGGCTCACTCGGAACCAGACGTATCGAGCTGGCCCAGCAGACCCTTCTGCTCACCGTACTGGGCACGAATGTAGTCCCAGGTCCGTGATTCCAGAACACCAAGCATGGCCACCCCGATCGCCTCCTTGTACTTGCTTCCGGTCGGCAACGCGAACGAAAGTCGTTGGGGGTGGATGTTCCCCTCGGTCACGATCTCGTTCCCCTTGTCCCACTGCGCCACTTCCCAGAGGATTGGGGATCGATCGGAGACAAACGCTTCGATCTTGGCATCCAGAATGGCATTGAGGCCTTCATTAACCGATTTGTACGGCACAACCTGCAAACTGTGGCTTTCCAGCCAGGTCTGGGCATCCGACTTATCGATGGCCCCGATCCTCTTTCCATGAAGATCCGACAACTGGGACATGTTCTGACCCATTCGACCGACGGTCATGCTGGAGGCGATCGTTCCCGTGAATGCGGCAAGCAGCACGATCGAGATGAAGATCCAGACGAGTGCCAGAAATCTGCCCAATCCCGTCCGCGGTGCCTTGTCTCCATAGCCGACGGTGCTCATGGTGACCATGGACCACCAGACACCACTGCCGAACCCATGGACCATCTGACCCCCGAAGTGATCCTTGTTGGTCTTTCGCTCCGCCCACCACATGATCAGACCGAAGAAGATCGTGATGACGAGCAGTGAGAAGGTGAGCTGTATGAATGCTCGATCCCCGACATGCGAGATGACGTCGAGCAGTGTGTGAACAGGTTCGCGTTCCGAGGCGATGGCCAGTCCGGATTGCAGATAGGAAGGCGTGAAGTCCATAACCTTTTCACGATCCGAAGTTCGAGCAAGCGGTGCCACCGCAATATCGATCTCTCCCGTGGTGACTCTCTCCAGAAGATCCGGAAGATCCATGATCTCATACGACCATTTCCAACCGAGCTTGTTGGCGGCCATCTCCCACAGTTCGATCGATATGCCATTCAGTTCCTTGGCGGATTGAATCGTGAATGGCGGCTCCAGGAACACCCCCACCTTGAGATGCGGAATCGGCGCATTGTCGTCCTCGGCATGAACAGGCCAGGCGACCAGAGCAAGGATCAGGGCAATCATGAAGCGAATCATTCGAGAACTCCGGAGGGCTATTTCCGTTTTCTGACCGTCATCACACCGTTCATCATCGGCCAATGGCCGGGAAAAGTACAGACATATGGATATCTGCCAGGACGTTCTGGAGCCATGAACAGCAGTTCATCCACCTCTCCCGGCTCCACCATCGCCATCACATGCAGAATCTCCTTCATGTCCGGCACATAGTTGAGCTTGACCGCATCTGGACCCGTGCCCATGTTGTCTGCGGCAATTCCCACCCTCCGCATTGAACCCGGTCGACATATGAGTAGGTTGTGCGGCATGGAGTCCTTGTTGGCAAGCCTCAGCCTGACCGGTTCCCCCGCTGAAACCTGGATCTTCTTCTTGTCGTAGATCATCCGATCAGGAATCGTCTCGAGTTCGATCTCCCGAATACGCCATCTGTCGTCGTCCTCAGTCCAATATTCGGAATCGATAGACTGCATCGCCTCGACAGCCAGAAGCCTGAGCAACGGATCATTCGAGGAGTCGACGCACCCTCGCATGATTTCCATCGAATCCTTGGAACGTGATGAAATACCGCACATCGCGTTCAAGGCTGATTCGACAAGAACCGGGTCCCATGAACGGCCAATCTCAATCTGACTCGTGAACTGTGGTGCGGGAAGATCATCCTGCGCATAGACGATCTCCCGATCATCATCGAGAATCTCTATTCGATAACCATCAAGCCTCTGGTCAAAGGGCCTCTCAGATCGTCCCGAGACTCGAATGCCGTCGATGGGGTGCATACCTTCGAGGTCGACCTCCCAGAATGGCGATTCACCGCCTTCACGCGTGTGAGTAGAGGTTCCTGCCGAAAAGATGCCATTGGCATCTCCGTCAACTGCAAGTGACGCATCGCCACCCCACACCGTACTCGACTGACGACAAGGCTTGTCGATCGCGATGTTCAGTCCGTCACTGATGACTTCGACCTCGGCCAGCGTGATCGTGCCGGAGTTGGGAAGCGAAATGCGGACATGCCTGCCCTGCACTTCTTCTATCGAATGGGATTCCAAGGGCAATTGCAGCCTTGCCGTATGCCAGGCCTTTTCCACAACCGGATTCAGTTCGTCGCGGCCCTGCAGCAGCGAGATCGATCCCAGCAACTCCGAACAGGATCTTCTTGGATCCCGACTCTGCTCGGCAATACGCCATGTATCGATGAAATCAAGATCGTCCATTGCAAGACATGCCCAGGCCGCTTGTCGAAGGCTACTGTCCAGCTCAGGGGTCACCGCCATCTCAAGCAGTCGATCACGTTCCGATGAGATTGCTTCGGGGGATGAGGCCATGATCATCCTGATGACATCGTTCAAGGCGTCCTCGTCAGGATCGAGATCCGAAGCGACATTCAACAACTGTTCGATCCTGGTTCGTGACGCCTGTTCCGCCTGCCATCGAATGGCCGCCTCCCTCTCGGTTTCGGGGAGACCAATTCGTCTCATTCTCTCGCGAGCGACGAAATGATCCATTTCCAACTCGAGCAGATCGGAATCCGGCATCTGCTTCAATTGCCAGGCGATCGTGCCTTCTCCCATCGGCGTCCCCCATGGACGAAGTGCCGTCAGTGTCCGGTTGAAAGCAGTCTCGAAGTCGGCATCCATTGGCTGACTGGTCGCCAGCCCCACCAGTTCCGCCGATCTGATGTCGGGAAGATGGCCAAGTGCGACCACTGTTTCCAACCGCATGCCTTGATGAGGATCGAGGACGCCACGCTCAAGATGGGGCCATGGATCGTCGATGTCGTTTAGCCACCATCTCAATGCCCGCATACCGGCCATGCGAGCATTCGGATTCTCCGAACTGAGCACTCTCTCAAGCAAGGATTCATCGACATGGTTCAAGCCCTGATGAATCCACAAGGCTTCAACCAGATGATGTTCATATTCCGGATCGTCTTCATCAAGCCCTTCCAACCATTGCGCCAAGGCTGGAAGCACGAGTTTTGGATCCCCCTCTTGAAGAGCTCGTCGAGCCAGCGAACGTGTCCTGTTCTCATAAGCCTTGAGACATTCCAGCAGTTGATTGACCGGTGCATCGGCGATGAACGGAGGCTTTGAGAGCGGTCTGGATGGATAGGTGATCCGCCATACGCGGCCATGATCATGGTCCCGCCTTGGATCCCGAACATTGAACTGCATGTGACCCACGATCGGATTCGCCCAATCCAGTACGTAGAAGGCGCCATCGGGGCCGATCTCCATGCTGACTGGACGAAAACTCGTGTCCGTCGACTGCAGAAGTTCCATCTCTTCGGCTTCGGTGATCCAACCTGAACCATTCTCCTCGAGGTCATACCAGCGAAGACCGTGATAACCGATGCACTGGCTCGTGACGAACCGCCCCTGTACCTCCTCGGGAAGATGAGCGGAACGGATGAACTCGCTGCCAGCCGAAGGCCTTCGTCCACCAGGTGTGAATGAACGGATGTTTCTGTATGGCCCTTGCCCCTTTATGTCGTCGGGATAGGTGTGGGCACCCATCAGATGGGTCATCTTGTAGTTGTATCCATTCGAGGCGTCAGAGATGACGCTCTGGCCCCATCGATCGATCGCGTGGCCCCATGGATTCGCGAATGGGAAGCTGACCACGATGTCGACCTGCTCCATGTCGGGCTTGTAACGGATGACGCCGCCATGCTGAACCCTTCTGGGTCCCCAGGGTGTCTCGATCTGGGTGTGATGGAATGTCCCCTCGTTGAGGTAGATCGCCCCATCAGGTCCCCAGGTCAATGCCGACATCGAATGATGGCTGTCCTCCGATCCGAATCCATGCAGCACGATGGTCCGTTCATCGGCAACGAGATCACCATCGATATCGCGAACATGGAGAAGGTTCGGCTGTGATACGACATAGGCCCCGTCTCCAGTCAGAACGAATCCCGTAGGGATGTAGAGTCCGTCGGCAAAGACGGTACTTCTGTCAGCGACACCATCGCCATCGGTGTCCTCCAGAACGAGAAGCTTGTCGTCCGGCGCATCGCCGGGAATCAAGTGCGGATAGGTCGGGGACACCGCGACCCACAATCGGCCACTGGCATCGAAGGTCATGGCGATTGGATTCGCCAGTTCAGGAAACATCTCCTCGGAGGCGAAGCAGTTTATTTCATAACCATCGGGAAGAATGAATGAATTCAACGCATCGGACGGCGAAGGAACAGGGCGATCCGCAGGTTGTGTGGCGGGCTCGTTGATCAGGACGATCGACAGAAGGGCTATCCAGAATGAAACAACAGGCATCATCGGTATCCCACCTCGATCGACAGACAGCCCGCTTCGCCCGGAGGCAGACTCCAGACCTGCTTCTCAGCCTGTTCGATCAAGTCGTCCAGTCTCTTCATTTCCTCGGGAAAGTTCTCGGAACCGAAGGGTTCATGTCGACGACCGTATACATACTCCGTGTTAACCGGTCGCCATCTCTGGAAGAAGAGACGGTTCTTTCGGAGTACTGCCTGTCTCAATGCCTCATGATCCGACGCCGAGTCAACATCCACGGCATCCTGAGATGGAATCGATACATTCATCGCGGCAAGCATCTCGCAGGTGATGAAGCGGTACCCGCTTTCATTCATATGGATTCCATTGATCGTCAGTGGTTCATCGCTAATCTTCATGGCATCACGAGTCGGTTCAAACAGATCTATGAAGATGGCCCCCTTCTTACGCGCCGATTGCCTCATGACCTGCACATACCGATCCAGAACGAAGTTGTGATCCTCGCCATCGGGGAGCGGGGATCCGAGATCCTCGTGGGCAATCGGCGAAACCAGGATGATTCTCGGCGGCGTCTCGCCGTTGTAGCTGGCGGCCAGCTGCTCATCGAGCCAGGCTTCGAGATCGCGTTGGAAGGCAGCAAGGCCCTCGTATCCAGAAAATGATTCATTCATCCCGAAACATGCGATGAGTACATCCGTATCATGGCGGCTCAGCCATTCCTTCATTCCGAGAAACTTGTACGGACGCGGCTGCAGAGCGACTTCGTCGCCACTCCACCCGAAGTTCCTCACGCTCAGATCATGGGAAGGGAAGGCCGCATGCAACGCGGATTCGAACTGGCCATCCAGCTGCATCCGCTCCGCGAAGGTATTGCCCACGATTGATATGCGGTCACCCGGCCTGATGGGTGATTCCTCTGATACGCCGGCTGAGGTCAGGCAGAACGTGCAGACATGGAGAATGCTTGTGAGGAACATCCATCGAGAATACCAACCCGAAGAACGATCCGCACCGATTCAATTCGGAGTGTCACGGAGTGTCTGGAGGTAGGCCACGACATCCCGCATCTGCATGGGATCCAGATGCGGTGTCACCGCAGGCATGGCAGAGGCATCTCCGAATCCATCAGCGATCTCGGCCCCGGGATCAAGGAGTGAATTCAGCAACTGTGCGGAATCGAGTCGACCGCCGACATCCGTCAGATCAGGGCCGGCCACACCACCATTGCCGTTGATCTGATGGCATCTCAGACAGGTCGCCCCCGAGTCGTAGAAGACGATGTCGCGACCATTCGATGGATTACCGCCGTCGATGGCGAGTGTGTAGGCGCGAGGATGGCCATCCTCTCCCGGAAGATCCCACCACTCAACCAAGGAATCGAGCTTCGGATCTTCGCGATTCCTCGACGACTCGAGCAGATCCATCGCCAGTGCTGGATCCTGCTCTTGCAGCAGTTCGAGGCGATCTCGGAGTATTGCTAGAACCCGCCGATCTTCCATGAATCCCATTCCCCGGATGGCCGACTGTCGATCGCTTGTGGATGTTGATTCCAGAGCGGTCACGAGCCAGTCATGGGCTTCGTCCATTTGCCAGATGCCCGCCAGTTCCAATCCTCTTGATCGCAATCCCTGATCTTCGGCCATGACCGCCCTGTGAATCGCATCGAATCGTGTTGCTGGATCCTTGACCAGAAACTCCAATGCGGAGATGCGTTGATCAACTGCATTCGCATCGTCTGCCAACTGTTCCTCCAGCAAAGAGGCGTCGAGTGGGATTCCATGTTCAGACGCGATTTCCCGAGCTGGTATCGCGACAATGTCATCCGAGGCGCTCATCGGGGGAAGTACAGCGGACATGACCTCCCTCCATCCTTCGACATCTCGTTTGCCCGCTGGACGATATCGCCCCTGAACACGATCGCGAGGTGATGGGTCCGGCCAAGACGCAAGGATGCCCATGGCCTCACGCCGAAGCACTTCGGGCTGGTCTTCAGCGAGCGCGAATCTCGCCATATCACGCGCTCGTTCCGGCTCTCCAAGACGCGAGGCCGCCGAAAGACATCTTCTTGCCACCGCCTTGTATGTTCGGCTGCTCCGGTCGCTTTCCTGAGAAGTGATGAGCACAGGCAGCAAATCGGCAAGTGCAGGATCGCCCGCTTCAATCGGAACATCATGTATGGCCCGAGCTGCTTCGGCGGCAACCTCATCATCCTGATCTCGCAGGAGAATCGCAACGCCGGGATCATGGAGTCTTCTCAAGGCAAGCACAGCAGCCAGACGAACCTGCGGCTGTGGATCAGCCAACAGCTCGAGCAACCTCGGCCGATCATCGATCATGGAGAGTCCCATGACACCGGCATGCCTGAGCCAGGGATCCTCATCGCCATTCATCGCGATCATCTCGACGATGCCATCATGGGATCCGCTGTCTCCGATCTTCCCAAGCGCAATGGCCGCCTCGAATATCACACGGGGCATTTCATCGAAGAGCATCGCCTGAATGTCCTCCAGAGCCGCCGCATACGCCGCGTCTCCCAGTACACGGATCACCTGTGCGCGAACCTCTGGATCGTCATCCCAGATCAGATCCTGAAGGGATGCGATCACTCGCAATTCATCCCGCATGGTTTCGGCATTTCCAGATCTTCGATCGATGATGCCGAGTGCCCAGATCGCGTGAATGCGAGCCATCTGGTCCACTTCCGGATCCAGTGCCACCAGTTCAAGTCGTTCCGAGTCACCTCGTCTCGCAAGTTCGAATTGGGACTGCTGTCGCACTCGTTGATTCGCATGCGAAAGCAGATCGATCAGATCAGCCACGCCCATGGTCGAGAAATCGGATGTCAGTATGGCCTCGACGGATCGATTCTGATCCTGACGTGATGGATCTGAAATCTTCAGAATCCGTCCGGTGTTCGTGCTGTACCAGCCCTCGACCCAGTCCGAGATGATCATCGAACCCTGCACGTCGAAATCGACATCCGTGCACAGAACCCCCTTCACGAAATCATGCACATCCTCGACCTTAAACCCGGCCCCATCCGGAACCATCTTCATCGAGATGATTCCGCTGTGCTCGGGACTGCCCAGGAAGTTGCACATGAAGAAATGATCTTCATAGCGATCGGACAGGCCCGTGCCCGGATAGAACACGAATCCCGAAGGACCCGAACCCACATGCTCCAGCGGTGGCAATGCCCAGGCAGGCCGCCCCTCGTGGCGAGTCTCCCAGATGCCTTCCTGAATCCACGGGCCTCGATTGTTGTCTCCATCGAGAGTCTGGTAGTTCATCTCCCATCCCGTCTCACCACCTTCGGCGCAATAGGTCATGCGTGCCTTATCTCCACCATCGGAATTGTTGTCTCCAGTGAACAGGTAGCCGAAGCGATCGAATGCAAGTTCCTGCGGATTGCGCAGTCCGGTATGGAACACCTCGAGGTCGCTGCCGTCGGCTTCGCACCGGAAGACCGCTCCGGAATGCGGGTCTGCAAGAACAGTTCCATCGGGACGTTCGACGTGGTATCCACGATCGCCTATCGACCAGTAGATTCGACCATCCGGTCCCCAGACCAGCCCATGCATGTCATGCCCACGCAATGCATCGCGTACGCCGAATCCCGAATACATGGATTCACGCGTATCGGCCTGGAGATCGCCGTCCACATCCCTAAGTCGCCATAGATTGGGGATACAGGTGTACCAGAGTTCATCGCCATTGATGAGCAAGCCCGCACCGGTTCCATCGAGTGTTTCATTGAATCCATCGGCGACTATGACCGAAGTGTCCGCACGACCATCCTCATCCGTATCCACAAGACAGCGAATACGGTCCTCCTTCTCGGTATACCAGTCCATGCCGTTCTCTCGCTTGTGCGCCCATTTACGGTACTTGGCGAGTCGATCCTCGATTCGAACAGCAGCAAGATCATCAATCAACCAGTATGGCTGTGAGCGGTTGTCTTCGACGCCCTGTTCCTGACGAAAGGTCTCCGCCACGTAAATCCGGCCATCTGCATCAGCGTAGATGGCGACCGGATCCTCGACCAATGGCGACTCCGCCCAGACTTGAACGGCAAGGCCTTCGTCGAGTTGGATCTTCTCGGATGAAGTCGGGTCGGGCTGAACAGCTATGACAAGTAGAAAAAGCCATTTGCAAATTGTCATGGTGCACTCTCTCCGGTCTGGCACCAGTGTAACTTCAAATCACCCGGCTTCGAACTGCTATGCAAGCACCATGAGAGCGGCCTTGGCCACGGAACCCATGTGACCACGGTCCGAAGGATTTCTTCTGAACCGCAAGCATGGTGGCGATTTGACTGACCTCGTCGTCGAATTCAAGGTCAGCTGAATCGACTATCGACTGGTTCTCGGACGATTGAGCCGCACATCATGCGCTGCATCGCGTGCGATGAGTGTTCTTTCAAGCAATTGATCTTTCTGTCCGAAAAGGTATGTACCAAACACACCAATGGATATCAGATGACCACATCAGATCGCCCCGCGCTTGTGCGATGCACCATCCTTCTTTCGGCAATGACATGGATTCTGCCAGGATCGGTCCTGCTCATTGTCTACTCCCTTCTCATGGACATGAACCATGTGCTTTCAGGCAAGCTCGGCAGCATTCCACTTGAAGATGTGACTATTCAAATGCGAATCTCATCACTTCAGCAGGGACATGGCCTGAGCATGTTTGCAGTGGCATTCGGAGTCTTTGCTGTATTCGCCATTGGAATACTTCTTGCTTCAATAAGCCTGTGGACCGGTAAGCAGGCCATGAGACTCGGCGCAACGGACCTCACGCTGCTGACCGCGGTGATTGGATCGGCGATCTACCTTGGTGGAACACTGATGATTCTAGTCGGTGCCATCATTGGCTGAAGTCCGGATCACATGGGTATCAGAAGGACCACACCGATCTGATACCCCATATCCAAGACTTGCCTATACCCGATGAATTGTCGGTGATGTACTGAAGTATAGGACTGACCTGAACCGTATCCGTGACGTTGACTCGCCAGTAGAGTTCCATGAATGCCTGATTTCCTGCCGGCACCGCTGGCTGCATCCCGATGGGCTCGATCGGAAACCCCGTCTGGTACCGCCCAAGTTCGGTGATCTTCGACCAGGCGCCCGCAAATCCGATCGCATCCCCCTGCCGACCCAGGAAGTTCTCGATGCTGAAACCGGCAGATACTGAGAAATTCGAGGTGGTGACATCGTTCTCGCCCCACCCCACCCTGCAGAATGCGCCCAAGCCTCGCCAGATCTCCTGATCCATGTTGAATGTCACCCCCCAGCCCGAAGCATCCCATGGATTCTTCCCGCTCGGGGTCTTTCCAATTGAGTTGTACCAGATCATTGCCCGGTAATGACCCTCGTGAATTCGATCGCCCCAGGTCAGTTCACTCGTGTAGGTCGCCTGAAAAATCGAGAATAGATGGTCCGAGGACAGATACTCGAAGCCGGTGGACTTGCCGGTTGTTTCCGAATTGATGGTGCCGACTCTCAGATCCCATGAGTCGGAGACTTCCCACTGGACCACACCACCGAATCCGTATCCCGGAAAGGGGTTTGTGATGCTTTCATTGAAACCTTCGTACATGAACTGGGACATCGGGTTGTAAGCGATGGCGTTCGCATCGAAGAAGACCTGATCCTCGAACTTTCCGACCATGACACGAACCTTCTTCTCGAAAAGCTCCTGCTTCCAGAACAGCATGTAGAGATTGAAATTGCTGCTGACGAGAATGTTGTTCACGATCATCGGTGAGCCCACTGCATTCCCCAGATAGGGTCTGACTGGTGTGAATGCACCTACTGCCGACTGAATGTTGTAGACGACACGTCCCGAGGAATCGGGATCGTCCCAGAGAATCACGGCACCATCGGCACCGAACCAGAGTGAAGACCGGCCATTCTCGTATCCATCTCGCACGTTCGTGGCGTGCTGGTAGGTCCAGGCGATCGCGGGATCGAAGGTCGTGCTGATCGGAGCCAGAATCTCCCGTCGCAATCCCTGAATCGCATCGTTGAGTGGAGAAAACGGATCCATATCGAATAGTGGTTCTGATACTCGAGCCAGCTTGTGCTGGTCGGACAAGATCCTAAGACCTTTGCCGGTCCAACCCGCTTCAGTACGATCAATCACGTTGAGCTTTGCGGTGTCGTCGAAGAGTCCCACGAGCAATCCGAAGCTGTCCGATCCGACTGGCGCCTCCTCCCCTTCGGGCGGCTTCGAACGAGGGATACGCAGTCTCGGTATCGATGTGCCTGAACGGCTGTAGACTTCATGACCGCCATGACCGCGACGGATCGGACCAGAGTTGGGAATGAGGACGACCTCTCTTCTTCCGATGCGAGCCCTAACATTCGTTGAATTGTCATTGGTCTGGGATACTGATTCCTTCGCTCGGGAATCCGATGCTGATGGAAGGGCATCGGAAGGAGAATCGGGCGTTGCGACTTCGGATGGAGACTCCTTGTCCCTGGTCTGCTCTGATGAACCCGCAGTACCACCTTCTGGACTCGAGAAGAGCACACAAAGGAGCAAAACGCCATGTCCCATGATGGTCATCATTCAAGCAGATGGTATCAAGGCCGAGGATTTCCCGAAGGATGCCTCGGGAGGTTATGGTAGAAGCCAACAAGCATGGATAGAACTACTCAAAAACACGCGTTGCCGAATCCCAAAACTGGCGAATTGCAGCGTGGTGGTTGGTATTCGTGGTGCTTCTGGGGCATCGTCGCGATCTTCTATCTATACGAGTTCTTCGTTCGTGTGACGCCGAATGTCATCCTCCCCCAGCTCTCGGAAGAGCTCAAGTCCGATCCTGGAACGATCGGCTCCGCCATGTCCGTATACCTCTGGGTTTATGCGCCAACCCAACTGGTTGTTGGATGGCTCTTCGATCGATTTGGAACCAAGTACCTCGTTTCATCCGCCTCCATCATCTGTGGTGTCGGTTGTCTCGTCTTCGCCCTTTCGAACAGCCTGGGCATGGCTGCTGGTGCTCGAGGCCTGATCGGGATCGGCTCGGCCTTTGCCTTTGTCGGCGCGGTGTATGTAGCGACCGTCTGGTTCCCGCCAAGACGTCTTGCCTTGATCGCTGGGATGACGACCTCGGTGGGAATGATCGGAGAAGTAACCGGGCAACTTCCAATGAATCTTCTGGTCGAGGACTTCGGCTGGCGAAAGGTCGTGATGTGGACCGGATTTCTTGGCGGTGCGCTGGGTGTGCTGATCTTTCTCGTGATACCGAAGAGACCATCGTGGTTCAGTGCATCTGTAGCTCGACACGAATCCGACAACATAGGACTCTGGAAGAGCATCGCCTGCGTACTCGGCAACCGCCAGATATGGCTGATCGGATTCGTGAGTGCGGTCATCTATCTTCCGCTGAGCGTTCTGGCCGCGCTATGGGGTACAAGCAGTCTGGAGACACTGGACTCGCTGAACAGCAATCAGGCGAATCTCGCCATCTCGATGCTGGCCATCGGATGGCTGGTCGGTTGCCCGCTTGTCGGTCTGCTGTCGGACCGTTTCAAGCGTCGACGCCCATTCATCCTCATTGGATGCCTTGGTGGGATGGGAACCATGATCATTCTGCTGATCCCAGGGCTGCCCTACTGGGCCCTGATCGGCATGCTCTTCCTATCAGGGCTGGCGACCAGCTCCCAGGCAATCACCTTTGCAATGGCGATGGAAGTGAATCCACGTCGCTTCGGTGCTACATCGGTTGCCATCTGCAACTTCCTGGTGATGCTCATGGCGGCAGGATTGCAAGTCTGCATCGGCTGGATTCTCAACTGGAGGTCCGGAATGCATGTGCCGGGATCAACGATCCCCATGCACCCGCGATCGATCCATCCGTCGACCCAACACATCGCTGCTGCTGCAAAGGATCCAGACTCCTTCGCCAGCCTTCAGGCCATCGACTATCAATGGGCGCTGGCCTGCATACCCATACTCTTCTTGCTGGCCACCCTGCTGACGTTCTTCATCAGGGAAACCAGAGGGGTCAATATCGTGGACCCTCTGCCCGAGGGGGAGAACGCCCCCATGGCCCTGCACTGAGGCACATGGAGGGGTTCCAAAGCCCGTTTTTCGACTTGAAAACAGGATAAGCATGCGGAAATCCGAGATTTCCCGCTGAATGCTGTGAGATCACCGTGGCTCCAACGCAGACCTGTTGAAGCGATCTTGTTTCGCTTCGAACCATGTTTACCAGGAGCCCCATCATGAAAAACAACACGACTTTCGTACTGACTGCGACCACCGCACTGACTCTGGCAATGGGTGCAGTGGCTTCGGCCAAACCCGCCTTTGACGACGTGGCACTCGGCAAGACCTACTACTGTCTCGACGCCGACAACAGCAGTGGCGTCAACTACTCGTTCTCGGATTTCGAAATGACTCCGGGCGTATTCAGCAACAATGGCCATGCCTACATCGACAATGGTGGAAACGCCTGTGGTTCCTATCAGGAACTCGCGCTTTCTAACATCTATGTCACCTACGACTACGCGGGCAGCGGCGGACCGGAAACGGACCCGAGCATTTTGTTCGGCTGGTATGGCGGCACCTTGAATCTGTCCATAAATGGAGATCGTCATTGGGGACCGAACCCAGGCGCCTTCCCCGCAGTGATCGGTGGATGCAATGTCAACATCGTTCCACTCGGTGGTGGCTGCGGTCGAATCGATATCGTCGGCAACGTCAATACCATCAGCTTCGGGGGTCAGGAGTTCTGGCTCGACGATCTTCAGAGCACTCAGGGCGATTGCGACTGGGGCTACGAGGATCTGTCGCCATCGCTTGCCATGGGACCGGGTACGTCGTTCATGACCGATGGCCTTCCCTCCAAGACACGTGATTTCATCCTCTGGAATGGAACGCCATTCACGACAGGTGATGTGCAGGTTTCCCTGGCCCATCAAGCCTGCCATTCAGGACAGGAACTCAAGCTGAGATCCGCGACAGTCGTGCATGACATTCTCGGCAGCGGCGTCTCATACGAAAACGTCGAATGGGCCTATGGCTACTACGGTGGCGACATCAACTTCGAGGTCAATGGCGACTTCAGATTCGAGAGCAGCGTGAATGCACTTGATGGCCAGACCATCGGAA
Organism: Phycisphaerae bacterium; assembly: GCA_002716385.1. GTDB lineage: Bacteria > Planctomycetota > Phycisphaerae > Phycisphaerales > SM1A02 > UBA1668. Next base: position 164,660 of record PBAX01000022.1, read on the forward strand.
GCTGCCTGATCACAGTTGTTCCCGTCACTGCGGACTGTGGATGGATTCAGGTCGACGGAATCGTCGACACGATCGCCATCGGTGGTCAGGAGCTGTTCGTCGATTGTCTCAAGGGCGATGAAGTCGAGCCTTCATCAAATCCCGGCGATGTGGATGGCGATGGTGATGTCGATGTGGACGATCTGATGAATCTGATCGCCAGCTACGGAAGCAGCTGCTCCGGATGTCCGGAGGATCTCGACGGCGACGGTGATGTCGATGTGGATGATCTCATGATTCTTCTGAGCAACTACGGCAGTTGAAAAATGCCGAAACCTGGTTCACAGGCGGGTCGGTCCTCAGGGCCGGCTCGCCTGTTTCATTTGACCAAGATCAGGCCTTGATGATCTTTGCAGCGGGAGCATCGACACGATCCATGGCGTTTCTCGTATCCACGACGAGAGAAGCATGCTTGCCGAGCATTTCGTAATCGACTGCGGCATGATCGGTGACGATGATTACACAGTCCATCGATTCGATTGTTTCAGGAGACAGATCGACTGACGCAAGATCAAGCGAATGCTTCTTCATCTCCGGGAAGACCGGACAATGAGGATCGTGGTAACAGACCTCGGCCTGAAGCGATTGAAGCAGTTCTATGATTGGCGCGGCCGGAGTCTCCCGGATGTCGTCGATGTCGGGCTTGTAGGCAATGCCGCTGACCATGATCTTGGCATCCGAGATGTTCTTACCCTGCTCTCGAACCGCTTCCACCACCCTGTCGACGACGGATCTTGGCATGGCGGAATTGATCTCGCCAGCAAGTTCGATGAAACGAGTCGGATAACCGACCTGCTTGGCACGCCAGGCGAGATAGAACGGATCGATCGGGATGCAATGGCCACCGAGCCCCGGCCCGGGATAGAACGCCTGAAAGCCGAACGGCTTGGTTGACGCCGCTTCGATGACTTCCCACACATCGATGTCCAGATGTCCAAAGACCATCTTCAGCTCATTCACAAGCGCGATGTTCACAGCGCGGTAGACATTCTCGAGAATCTTGGCGGCTTCTGCGATTTCTGCAGAGGAGACCCTATGTACCTGCTGAATAGCCTTGGAATAGAAGTTCACCGCCAAGTCCGTGCTCTTGTCGTCAAGCCCACCTACCAACTTGGGAATCTGAGCCGTGCTCATGCCTGCTCTTCCGGGATCCTCTCGCTCCGGACTGAATGCCACGAAGAAATCCCGACCATGAACGAACCCGGAATCCTCCAGAATTGGAAGCATCTCCTCGCGAGTGGTACCGGGGTACGTAGTCGATTCAAGAACGATCAACTGTCCTTCTCGCATGTTCTCGGAAACCATCTTCGTGCTCTGCAGCACATAGGAAAGATCGGGCTCCTGATTTTTGCCAAGCGGAGTGGGCACACACAGAAGAATGATGTCGGCCTCCTTGATGGAGGCTGGATCACTGGTTGGTGTGAATCGTTCACCATCGGTGAGGGATCGGAAGAACTCGTCCCCGAAGTGTCCGAGATAGGACTCGCCTCGCTTCATCATCTCGATCTTTCGATCGTCAACATCAAATCCGATGATTCCATAGCCTGCATGATTCAAGGCTCTCGCCAATGGAAATCCCACGTAGCCCATGCCTATGACAGCAACCGTCGCGGCACATGAGTCGATTCGGTTCTCGAGGACCTTGGTAGGTGAATCTGATTCAATCTGATTGGATGAAGTCATCGTGTCATTCTAGCTTGGGAAAAAAGGTATCCGAGACCATCAGCCATGTGACCGGTTGGAATCCTCGTCATTTCTGGTTCCAGAGGTATTCCTGAAAGGGATGGATCCACGAGCCACTCTGTCCTGCTGTTCCTGCCAGACGATGTCGACCAGTTCCTGCTCCGGCTCGAATCCCTCGACGATCACTCCCAGACGATCCCTGATCGCCTTGGGATCCGGTTTACGGCAGGCTTCGGCCAGAAACTCCAGATGCCCCTTCAGTGTTTCCCAGGACAGCTCGCTTTCATTGGCCTTCATGATCATCGGATGATCCGTGCCGGATGGATTGTCTCCAATCAACAATTCCTCGTAGAGCTTCTCTCCCGGTCTCAAACCGGTGAACTGGATCTCGATGTCACCATGAGGCTGATCGGATGTCCGTTCCGTCCGACCGGCCAGTCGAATCATGAGTCGAGCCAGATCCACGATCTTCACGGCTTCGCCCATGTCCAGCAGGAAGACATCTCCGCCCTCTCCCATGGAACCGGCCTGAATCACCAGTTCCGCTGCTTCTGGAATCGTCATGAAATATCGGATGACTTCCGGATGCGTGACCGTGATCGGCCCACCCATGGCAATCTGCTTCTTGAACCTCGGCACGACGGAACCAGACGAATCCAGCACGTTTCCAAATCTGACCATGCAGAATCTGGTGTTTGGATGCTGATGCTGAAGTGCCTGAAGCACAAGTTCCGCCAATCGCTTGGTGGCACCCATGGTGTTCGTGGGCCGTACCGCCTTGTCCGTCGAGATCAATACGAAAGAAGTGACGCCTGCCTGAGCCGCCGCTTCGGCGAAGCTCCAGGTCGCAATTGAGTTGTTGCCCACGCCAGCAGAAATGTTGTATTCGACCAATGGAACATGCTTGTAGGCCGCTGCGTGATAGACGGTTTCCACGGCGAATGTGCGGAGAATGTCCTCTCCACGAACCCGATCGCGGACGGATCCCAGAACCGGGGAAATCCTGACCTGCAGGCCCTCTTCCTGTGCGATTTCATTCAGCTCTCGATCAATCTCGTACAACGCGACCTCGGATCGTTCCAGTAGTACGAGCCTCTTGGGCGCCAATCTCAGAATCTGACGACACAACTCCGATCCGATCGATCCGCCAGCGCCACTGACCAGAACAACCTTGTCCCGAATGCATTGGTCAAGCAGCTCCTGACGAGGCGCGACGACATCCCGACCAAGCAGATCCTCGATGGCGATTGGCCGGACATCATCGAGACTGGCCGTTCCATCGATCAGCTCGGCGAGACTTGGAACGGTTCGAACCGTCACTGGAAGAGATTTGAGACGGTCAATGATGCGGCGCCGCTCGATTCGATCAATCGAGGGCATGGCAAGAAAGATGTCACGGCAGCGATTTTTCAGAACCAGTTGCCGAAGAATTTCCGGGCTTGAGACGGAAACTCCATTGATGACCGTTTTCCAGGCGGTTCGATCGTCATCCACGAATGAGATCACTCGATATCGTTCGCTGCCCGTCATTGATGACTGCAACTGGACACCGGCTTCACCGGCGCCATAGATGATGACCGGCTTGAGCCCTTCCTGCATCGATATCCTGAACCAACCCCGGCCAAGCAGTCGCAACCCACCAACACCCACGATGGCCAGAAGCCAGTAGATGACCACCGCTGACCGAGAGAATTCCTCGGTCTGCTGTGACAAAAGAACCATCACAGGCAGACAAAGGGCTGAGAAGGTCACGCCGTAGATCAGGGACAGGCCGAACTGAGGCCCCAGATGGCGGACAACCGTCCGGTATAGACGAGAGAGCTTAAAGATCGGGATCGTCACGGCAGGCATCGCCACCAGCAGCCACCAGCGGCTTGCCAGCATCTCAGGCCATGGATCGGCAAGTCTCAGGGCAAAGGCGGCCCATACGGCGATTGAGACCATGGAAGCATCGGCCAACATCGCCAGCAACTGCTTGGCGGATCGAGGCAATGAGATGAGATGGTCTCTGATCATGGGCCTGATTGTATCGTCGAGTGTGCCAGCAACCCTATACTTCCTTCATGCCCCTACCTCCCTGGCCCCAATACGAGCCTGATGAGATTGAAGCAGCCGTCTCGGTGCTTCGTTCGGGTCTGGTCAATGCGTGGACAGGAAGCCATTGCGCGGACTTTGAAGCCGCATTTGCCAAAAAATTCGATGCCTCTCATGGCCTGACGCTCGCCAATGGATCTCTGGCCCTCGAAGCCGCTCTTATCGCGTGCGGCATCGGAGAGGGCGACGACGTGCTCGTCACCCCCCGCTCATTCATGGCTTCGGTCTCGTGCGTGATGCTCAGACAGGCAAGACCCGTTTTCGCCGAAGTCGATCGTGACTCTCAGAATCTCACTGTCGAAACGCTCGAAGCAGCCAGAACCCCTCGCACTCGAGCAGCCATCGTCGTCCATCTGGCTGGATGGCCATGCGACATGCCGGCGATCATGACCTGGGCCGATGAACATGGCATCAAGATCATCGAGGATGGTTCGCAGGCTCACGGCGCCTCGGTAGACGGACGAAGCGTTGGAAGCTTTGGCCATGCTTCGGCCTTCTCCTTCTGCCAGGACAAGATCATGAGTACCGGTGGTGATGGCGGAATGATGGTGACCAACGACGAGGCAATGTGGAAGCGAGCCTGGTCGGCAAGAGAGCATGGCAAATCCTGGGATGCCGTTCATCGAGATGATCATCCACCGGGTTTTCGCTGGGTCGTCGAATCACTCGGCAGCAACTGGCGAATGACCGGACCTCAGGCTGCTATCGGCTTGCGTCAGCTGGAGAAGCTCGACAACTGGTGCCTGAAGCGAAAACAACACACCGATCTTCTGAGACGGCGGTTGACAGGACTGCCGGTGATTCGTTTCCCGTGGCCTGATGAAAATATAAGCCACGCCTGCTATCGAGCCTACTGCTTCGTTGAACCGGATCATCTGGCCAATGGCTGGTCGCGAGATCGAATCATGCATGAGATCAATCAGGCAGGATGGCCATGTCAGGTCGGTGGCTGTCCGGAGATCTATCGTGAAAAACTGATCGCCGATGCCGGTCTGGCTCCTGCCGAACGCCTGCCAGTGGCACAGGAACTCGGCGAGACCGGATTGGCCTTTCTGGTTCATCACACGATTGACGATCAGACCATGCAGATGGCCGTCGATGCCATCGGCAACGTGCTTGAACAGGCAAACGCTTGAATTCAGTCCCGTGGTTGAGCCGGCACCCCGACAGCGGTGCAACCATCGGCCAGATCGGAGATGACGGCGCCGCCCGCACCGACCATCACGTCCGTTCCGATGTTGATGCCGTTTCGTATGGATGACCCGATCCCGATCCAGCTTCTATCGCCAATCTTCACATGCCCGCCGACGTGCGCACCTGGTGCGATGTGGACGCAGGAACCAAGCTGACAGTCATGATCGACCGACGCGGCGGTGTTGATGATGCATCCAGCGCCGATCTGAGCACCGATGTTCACCACCGCCTGCGGCATGACGACTGTTCCAGACCCGAGCTCGGCACGTGGACTGACCTGTGCCGATTCCGAGATGATGGTCGGCATCTGGAGACTGGTCTGCGCTATTCGATTGATCCATTTCGATCGAAGCGTGTTGTCGCCAAAGCCCACGATCGCGTGGGTGAACATGGCCGCATGTTCGACGAAGTCCGAACAGGAACCGACGATCCCCCATGGGTAGTCATGGGCGTCGACGGAATCATCCAGAAAGGCGATCATCGACCACATGCCCGATTGCTCTGCCATGTCGGAAATGACTCGTCCGTTTCCACCGGCACCAAGGATCAGAAGCCTGTTGTCGCTCATGTGTTCCCCGTGAACTTGCTCATCGTCGCCTGCCCAGACTGATTGACGTCTCCTGCTTTGAAGACCTGAACAACAGTCATGAGAAGAATACGAAGATCCAGCCAGATTGATCGGTTGTCAACGTACCAGACGTCCAGTGCGAACTTTTCCTTCCAGGCCAGGCTGTTTCGACCCTTCACCTGTGCCCAACCGGTGATTCCAGGCCTGACTTCATGTCGCCGAGCCTGTTCCTGATCATAGAGCGGGAGATATTCCGGCAGCAGCGGTCTGGGTCCCACCAGACTCATCTCGCCCTTGACGACATTCAGGAGTTCCGGGAGTTCATCAAGGCTGCTCTTGCGAAGCAATCTGCCCAGTCGACCGAGTCGCTGGGCATCGGGAAGAAGTTCGCCGTTCGAATCCTTCGCATTGGACATCGTCCGAAACTTGTACATCATGAAGAGCTTGCCGCCTTTTCCCGGCCTCGACTGCCTGAAGAACACAGGCCATCCCATGGCAATGAGAACGGAAATCGAGACAAACATGAATATCGGGATACATGCAAGGAGCATGACGATACTCACGGACAAATCAAAGCATCTTTTAATCAACGTACTCATGAGCTCGTCGGCCAAATCCAGAACAATCCAAGTGCCGATTAATCAACAGTTAAATCTCAATCGTCACGACGGAAAACATATTCAATGCATCCACTACCTGAAAGTCCCAATACAAATCTCTTGGATTCAGCTCCGAAGTTCCTGAGCAGAGTGAAATTCTTGGACTTCATGAACCCCTCGATCTCGCTTGCAGTAGCAGATTCGTAGGGATATCCCCCCAGCCAATCATGGATGTCGTGATCCCGTGTCATGCCACGCGAGGCCTTGTATTCACGGCGGAAACTGAGTGGAGACTGCATCCTCTTGATGGATGTCACCCCGTCGACAACAGCGGTATACGGCCAGCGGACCATCTTCTGCATTGCCGATGGCATGCGCGAATAGAGGTACTTCTCCATTCTCCACAAGCCGCAACACCATAGTTTTCTGTAGATGGCAAGACTGAATTGGCCTGAATCAGAGACGCATTCTGTCGCCCTCTCGATCGCCGTCCACATGTCCCCTGTGTGGTGCAGTACGCCCCAAGAATAGACGATATCGAATGAACGCCTCAATGACGGATCGAGCTCGAATACCGATTGCCTTGTAACCTCGACTTGGCTCTGCACTTCAAAAAGATCACACAACTTCCTTGTCGACTCTATGCACATTGGATCGAGATCCACTGAAACTATCCGGGCGCCCAGCTTCGCAGCAGCAACCGTATGAATACCACTACCACATCCGATATCCAGAAAGCGAGCCCCGTCCATACGCTCGCATGCGAACAGTCGCTTGAGATTCGAGATTGCATGGTCCAGATGGGATTGCGTGACCGAATCCGAGTAATCCAGCCAATTCGCACCGAACTCGAAATGGTTCTCAAGTGATTTGTTCGATTCAATCGAGGGTGTCATATTTTCATTCTCAATTCGAACTGGAGTGATCCGCCATTTTCAATGGCATCTGTACGAGTGAAATTTCATGCGAACCGATTGAATTCTTCTTGGATAGTAGTCAAAGATTCAGTGATCTGAGCATCACATCTGCAACCTGATTCGCATCAAAGCAATCCTGAGCTATATTCCGGCTCTCGATACCCATCTTAATACGAAGAGCAGAGTCCGATGCAAGTCGATGCATAGCATTGGAGAGTGCATGCGGATCTCTCAATGGCACAAGCAAACCGTTTCTCCCATCCTCCACGGTCTCTCGACAGCCTCTGGCATCGGTCGTGATGACTGCACGACCAGTGGACATTGCCTCCAATACGCTGCGCGGAGTCCCCTCGTGCCATGAGGGCAGCACATAGATACTGCACTGGGATAGCGCCGCCTGCACATCATCCACATGTCCGAGGTATTCGATCACACCATCTTCGACAGCCTGTTGAATCTCCGACATCGGCACACCGCCACTTCCGGGATCCTCCATGCCGCCAAGACGAACGACGGCATCCGGATGCTTCTCTTTGAGAATGGCTGCCGCTTCAAGATATTCACGCACACCCTTGGCCACCAGAAGCCTGGCAAGCATCAAGAAGACGGGCCTGTCAGGAAGGGATTGGACCGGATACTTCTCGAGATCCACTCCCGAACCCGCCGTCATGACGATCTTGGAAGCATCCTCCACAACGCCGGCATTCACAAGATCATCTCTGTCGTCACCATTCTGGAAGAACACCCGATCATGATGTCGAACGGCTTTGCGAAGCATTCGCTGGGCAATGCCCCTTCGAATGCCGGGATTCATGAACATCGTTCCAAGGCCTGTGATCATGGCCGCTGATGGAATGTCCTCGGAACAAGCAGCCCATCCACCATAGATGTTCGGCTTGATGGTGTAGGTGATCAGTCGATCCGGTTGAATGTCGCGAAGATGGGCACGCAGCCGGCGAACCAGAACCAGATCCTGCACAGGCTGGACCTTGTTGCGTTCGAAGTCGATAGGCGCCCATCGGACGCCCAGTTGCTCCATGGCACCGGCAATGGAGGAATCCTCATCGGGTGCCGATGCAACGACTTCATGTCCGGCCTGCACCAATGCCTTCAGCAATGGCGCCCTGAAGAGGACCAGAGATGGTGCATAGCTGCCAAGAAGAAGGACGCGACTCATGGTCAGCAGTCTATGTTCTCTTCAACCAATTGGTTCACAGAGAGAGGCTGTCCAGCATGCATGTGGCGACTTCCCGGGCGTCAAATCGGGATTCCGCGAGTGCTCGACTGGCTTTTCCCATTTCCTGACGAGCCTCATGATCCTCGGCCATGACCAGCATCGCCTGAAACAAAGCGTTGGAATCTCGGACTGGCACAAGCATCCCGTTATGTCCTGCGTCGACTGTTTCACGGCATCCGCGATGATCGGTCGTGATGATCGGCCTGCCGGTCGCCATCGCTTCCAGAATGCTGTGTGGCACGCCCTCTCCATACCAGGAGGGAAGTACATACACGCTGCAGTCGGCCAGAGCCTGCTTCACATCGTCGACATAACCGAGGTATTCAATGATCCCCATGTCGTGCGCTCTTCGGATTTCATCCATGGAAACCCCCCCGCTGCCCGGATCCTCCATGCCCCCGATCCGGACCGTGGCCTCTGGACACTGTTCCTTGAGCTGCCGGGCCGCTTCGATCAGAACCCGGACTCCCTTCGATTCGAGAAGTCTTGCCAGCATGAGAAAGATGGGGCGGTCAGGCATCGGCATGGATGGGAAGGCCGAGAGATCCACTCCCGAACCGGCCGTCATGACGATCTTGGATTCGTCATTCACGATTCCCAAATCGAGAAGATCGGATCGGTCGTTGGGATTCTGGACGAATACATGATCATGGTGTCGACAGGCGCTTCGAAGCATGCGTGTCGCCAATGTCCGACGAATCCCGGGGTTCGTGAAGACCTGACCAAGACCTGTCACCATCGCGGCCGATGGAATCTGTTCGGATCGCGCCGCCCATCCACCATAGATGTTCGGCTTGATGGTGTATGTCAGAAGACGGTCGGGCTGGATATCCCTGAGATGGCTTCGGATTCTCCTCAGGAACAGAAGATCACGAACAGGCTGGACTCGATTGCGTTCGAAGTCGAGTGGTCGCCATTGGACACCGAGTTCCTCCATGGCCTGAGGCACTCGATCATCTTCATCGGGAGCAGTGGCGATCACTTCATGACCACGCTCGACCATCGCCCGCAGCAAGGGTGCTCGAAAGAGAAACAACGTCGGCGCCAAGCCTCCCATGACGAGCACACGACTCATGGGACGGTATTCCGTGAGGATGCCAGATCGACCCAGAGATCCTCGTATTGCTTGACGATCTTGGCAATTGGATAGTTCTCCAGGATTCTTGCTCGTTCTTCTTGTCCGATCTTCTGTCTTTGCTGTTTTTCGAGCTGAAGCATCCTGTCGACGACCTCGACCATCGCCTTCTGATCTCTAGGTGATATGACACGTTCGGGATCGGCCACGATGGCGGCCGCATCACCGACATCCGTGGTGACACAGGGAACCTCGCAGGCCATCGCCTCGGCCAGAACATTCGGGAATCCCTCTCCCCATGCTGATGCGACCGCAAGACAGTCGAGGCCGGAGACGGTTTCCGCCAACGGACGGCGCTCGCCCAGAAGATGCAGACGCTCTCCGAGCAATGGACGAAGCGATTCCGCTTCCCCGCCGGACTCGCACCCTCTGCCGATCAGGACACAGTGGATATCACGTCCCTTCTCGACAAGTTCGGCCGTAGCTCTGACCAGCATCTGCTGGTCCTTCATGGGATGGAATCTTGCCGCACAACCAATGATGAATCCTGAATCGCCGATGTCGATTTCTTCACGCAGCTTGGTGGACGCATTCGGAAACGGCTTCAGTGACTCGAGATCGAATCCGTTTGGAATGACCTCGTTTCTCGATGAGCGATAGCCGATGGCCTCGTGCTGTCTCATGCTCACGGCGGAGTTGGCGATGATGGCCTCGACCTTTGCGGAACGCTTGGCCCCCGCCTTGATGACCTGTCGCGTCATCCACGGCTCGTGGGACAGATCATGAAGCGAATGACGTATGTTCCAGGCCAGCGCAGGTCGGTTTGGAACGGCACCTCTTGAAAGGTAGGCCGCCAGATTCGAGTGATACATCCATGACTGGATGACATCAGGCTGGAATTCCTTGAGATGTCTTCTGATCTCGAGAAAGGTCCGCACGCTGAGTCGCCGGCGGGCTGCGCCCAGAGCGACGACGGGAATATCCATTTCACGAATACGTGGCCCAATGGTTCCCTCGCCGATCATCGCGAGCACGAAGGGCTCGAAACGACTTCGATCAATGTGCTCCATGAGCCTCAGGAGAGTCGTCTCGGCTCCACCTGTCTGGAGATTGTTGATGACATGGGCAATTCGGATCATGTGTACGCAGGATACACTCGGCAAGGGATCCGCATCATCCTGATGACGTGATCAAATCCTGAAGCATCGCTTCCGTCCGAGACACCATGTTTTCGACACTGAAATGATCCTCTATGCGTCGACGGGCCATTGCACCCAGTTCCTTCTCCCGATTGACTTGGATCACTCCAAGAGCAAGCTCATCGGGATTTCCAACGGAAACTGTTCTGCCGGCCTCACCAACTATGTTCCGTGCTTCACCAACATCGGTCACGACGCAAGGTGTCTCGCAGGCCATGGCCTCGCAGACGACATTTGGAAAACCCTCCCCATCACGAGACGACATGACAAGAACATCCAATGCGGAATACAGCGACGATATTCGTGATTCATGACCAAGCCATTGAATTCTGGAATCGATGCCGAGTTTCGTTGCAAGAGACTTCAGCTCATCAATACGGGCCGTTGGACCATCGCCTACACAGACGAGGTGGCTCTCGGGCATGGACTTCAGAACTTGTGCGAATCCTCGAAGTAGCGTCTCATGATCCTTCATGGGACTTATGCGACCAACATGACCGAGGAGCAGGGAATCAGTAGGCACTTTTAGCTCCGATCGCATTCGAGCCCGCTCAAGATCGTCGGGTCTGAATCGAATCGAATCGATTCCGTTGCATATGACCTGCTCATGATTCGCCTTCACACCTGATCGATGAGACTCGTCAAGTCCTGCTCGGGAATTGGCGATCAACCCATCAAGATGCCCCCGCTTGGCAAGCAGGGTTATTGGGAGTCTTCTCTTCCAGCTCATGATTTCCGAGGAGTTTCGAATACCTCCCACGCAGAAGGGCCGGTTTCTCATTCCGGAGACAGCGCGAGCAGCCAGCCAATTCGGCCATTCAAGAGAGGAATAGACGACATCTGCGTTGAATTGGAAAAGTTCACGGCGAACCGATCGCCACATGCCAAGAAGCTGAATCAATCTGAGTGGTCCAGGCCATCTCGATTCCTGAAGAACATGATGATCAGCGTCACCGAGTAGTTTCAGATAGTCCGGATTGTCGAAACGGCTTTCCATTGTCAGAAAGAGCACCTCGTGACCACGTTTCACAAGTTGGCCAGCAAGCAGTGCGAACTGTCGTTCCGCTCCACCGGTAGCCAGAGATCCTGTGAAAATCGCGATGCGCATAGCTATCTGTTCGCCTCCAGCCATGATTGGAACATGAGTATGTCCCACATGTAGGCGCCCATGTCCAGCGTTCCTGAGAGATGCTGATTCCAGGCCTTTCTCACCACTGCTGGCTGAAGATAACCCTCTCTCCCCAATCGTTCCTCTGAAAGCAATGCCTCGGCCCAGTCTCTGAGAGGCCCCCGCAGCCATTGCCCGATGGGAACACCGAAACCCTGCTTTGGTCTATCCCAATGTTCTCTTGGTACGAGTTCCTCCAGAACTCGCCGCAGAAGCCATTTGCCCTCGCCATGGCGTACCTTCAGCTGCATAGGCAACTGCCAGGCCAATTCAACCAGTCGATGGTCAAGTAATGGAACCCTTGCCTCCAGTCCGATGTTCATACTTGTTCGATCGACCTTGACCAGTATGTCGTCCGGAAGATATCCAAGCATGTCGGTCATCATCATGGCATGCCGGTCATCCATCTTCGGCACGTCCGGGAAGACTGGCTGCTCCTCCGGGGAGAGGCCGCCCGCCAGAATTCGTTCCGGGTTCTTCCAATGACCCACAATCAGTTGGTAGAGATCACGCGCATCCTTCGCACCCAGCAACTGTGACATCAGCCTGACCTTGTCAGATGGATTCCTGACCTGATAGCGACGCGGAACACATCGGTTTATCGCCTTTGCAAGAGAAGCCGCCAATGGTGGCGGCACCGTCCGAAGCCCCAGAGACATGGACTGTCTGATCGGCCTCGGGACTCTGGAAATCCGCTTCCATAATCTCATTGTCCAGGCATAGCGTTCATAGCCGCTGAATAATTCATCACCTCCATCGCCGGACAAGGCGACCACGACATCACGTCTTGCCAGCTGACAAACCAGACTCGTAGGGATCTGGGAGGAATCTGCAAACGGTTCGTCGAAGATCGCTCCCATCTGCGGAACCAGATCAATGGCATCCTGCTCTTGAACATACAACTCGGTGTGCTCGGTTCCAAGATGAGCGGCCACTCCACGGGCATGCGATGCCTCGTCGTATGCCTCCTGCTCGAATCCGATCGAGTAGGTACGGACGGATTCGGTACTTGTCCTGGCCATCATGCCCACAACGATCGAGGAGTCGATACCGCCTGATAGAAATGCGCCGAGTGGTCGATCCGAGACCAAACGATCGGAGACTGATTGACCGATGACCTCTCGAACTCTCTCTATGGCATCCTGTTCATCCAATCGGCCAATCGAGTCCTCGGGCGGCATAGGGATCGACCACCAACGATTGGTGCGCGTCTTCAGAACGCCATCTTGGAAATCCGCTACCAGCATGGAACCAGGCGGAAGCTTACGAGTGTTTTCGAGAATGGTGGCCGGTCCGGGGATGTATCCAAATCTGAGAAGAGATGCCAGACCGGCCTTGGATACGCCTCCATGCAGCTCAGGCACATGCCGGAATGATCGTAGCTCTGATGCGAATCCAAGCAGGCCGCTGTGCTCGGTCACGTACAACGGCTTGATGCCGATTCGATCTCGAACCAGATAAAGGCGTTTCCGCTCATGATCCCATGCCGCGAAAGCAAACATGCCCACAGCTGGGGCAATCGCTGCTTCGATGCCATCTCGTGCGATCAATTCAAGCAGAACCTCGGTATCCGAATATCCACGCATGGGCACGGACTTGTCGACCGATTGGGCGAGCTGTCTCGCATTGTAGATCTCTCCATTGAAGACGAGCGTCCATCGTCCACAATGACTCGTCATCGGCTGATGACCGGCAGGCGACGTATCGATGATGGACAACCGTCGATGCCCCATGGCCATCGGGGCATTTGACGATGTGAATATTCCCTGATCATCCGGACCACGGTGAGTAATGGCATCTCGCATCTTCTCGCAATGAGACTTGCGTTGGTCCATGGAGAAGGATCCGCCGAATATGCCCGCAATTCCACACATCAGACTGGATTCTGCTCAAAGTTAGGTTGAACGTAACTAATTGGAAAGATCATGACTGAGATAGATGACGCAAGGATCCCTGCTTCACGGCCAACTGAGGACATGAGCCCGTAAACACATGGCATGGCGAATACATTCGATGCGACTCGTAGAATCCGATTCATTGATGCCATACTGACACATACCGAAATCATGACGATCCTTCTCTTCTACTGGCATTTACCCAAATTTCGTGCAGATCACGTCCAATCAATTCAGACAGTTGGTCCACATCCTTGATGAACAGACTCATTAACTGTTCGCGGGTATTCGCATCGAGTCGATCCGGCGCGCGTTCGGTTCTATTGAATCTCTCAGCAACTCTTCGCACAGGCAATCGGACACTGTTCGGAATAAGTCGCTTCAGTAGTTTCTTGGAGCTGCTGCCTCCATCCATCCATCTTCGAAGCGATCTTATTCGATTCGACCCCGCCGGATTAAGCCTTGGGAACTCGAGCGGAACATTCGTGGAAACCCCTAACCATTCACAAAGCGCCTGTAGCTCCGAAGCTTCATCACGAAGAACATCCTCGAAAAGCATTATTCGAATATGCTCAGATCCAAACTCATTGAGATATCGCCTAATCTGTGGCGAGTATGTAGCACGAGCTCGATAGAAATAATTCGGCCGCCAGCCTACTAGCTCATCCTCTCCGGCCATTCGTTCCATCTCATGATCCAATGCGCTCTGAAATGATCTGGGTTCACGCTCTAACCTACGATTGTGTCCCCAAAGCGAATAGGCCATGTCCACAGGATTTCGAAGCATTACGATCAACTTGACATCGGAACCGAGTGCTTCTCGGATCAGACGAGGAGATTCCTCGTAGTAAAGATAGTTGACGGAAGCCTCCCCACGAACAAGCTGATCCTCCGCAGACGCAAAACACGCTTTGTATGAATCGAGCGATTTGACCATCTGGCCTTCTGATGGAAGAAAAAAGCTCAGCTCCTTTGTGCCAGACATGTAGATGTCAGGATGGGTTCTGAGAAATGCCGCAAGTGAAGTGGTACCGCACTTGGCAGCACCGACCACAAGCATGTTTGGCAGTTTGTTGAAAGAAAGATTGGGAATCAGCCTCACCTATTTCTCGGATCAGGAATTGAAAACAGATCAAGCGTTCAGTCTATCTGCTCCGGTGATCAGGAATCACCTTCACCAACAGTGCGGGTAAGTTCGGATCGCAACTCCCCGAATATTCGATCCTCAGCTTCATTCCACCATGGAGCTGCCTGTATGGCCGCGATGCTTTCCGCTGGAATACGTGCCCGAATCACCTTTCCGGGTATTCCGGCGATGATGCTGTAGGGTGGATACTCGCCTCGCGCCACGACGGATCGGGCGGCAATGACGCAACCATCCCCAATATTCGCACCAGGCAGAACGGTTACACCTTCACCGAGCCAGACATCGTTTCCAATTGAAACCGGCTCTGCTACATAGTCCTTTTCCGTACCAGCACCACCGTCCTCAATCTGATTGAATGGATATGTGCTGATTCGATCCAATCTGTGATTGTCCGAACGGATTGAGCAGTCAGGTCCAATGGAGCAGAATTGCCCTATTGATATGCGGCCAAGACCTGCCAGTCGGCAGTTTTCTCCAATGGTGGTAAATCGCCCTATGGACGATGAACGGCTCACAATCGAATTCCTGATGACGACACCTCTTCCGATGTCGGCTCCATCCTGGACTTGACTACCAACCGTGACGATGGATTCAGGATACAGCCGTCGAAATCTTCGCAGCCTGATCCAGTCAGACATACACCGGGGAATCAAGCGAAAAAGGCAACGCTTGCTTTCGTGACGAGCCAGGTGTTGATGATATCTACGCATGCAACGGAGCCCTGAAATACGAGTCAGGAGAATCTGTCGTAATTCTAACCATTCTGCCGTATCTCAGTTAGACACCGGATGAGAATACATGGGCAATCTCGAACCCATCGCCTAATGCTCCCAATCGATGGGGAAGTCGTCTTCCAGTGATTCAACCGCCCATCTGCATGCCTCTGCGAACAGGTCCGCCTGCTCCTCAACCTTGTCGGGAGGCGTATCCTCCCCGATATCAACCATCGTGCACCCGTAGGTCGATGCAAAGTAGGACGCGACACAGTTGCGTATGACCGTCTCATCAGCCTTGAAGTTGTCCAGATATGAACGGATTTTCTCGCCCATGTCCTGACTGAATTCGAGCCCAAGGACATTCGGGAAATAACGGTAGAAGACGTCTCCAAAGACAAGCACAGGCTTGCCCATCACGAATCCTTCCCATCCGGGGGTTCCCGTATTGGTTGCAACGGCTCGACACTTGTTCAATAGCTCAAAAGTACTGACCGACGGCGAGACGACCTGGACGTTGTAGAAGCTTTCCAGCTCCTTGTAGAACGCATACGGCCTCCGCCCCATCATTGACATGTGATCCTTGACCAGTAGTCGGCATCCCGTGGGCAAGTAGGCCGCAAGTGTGCGCACCAGGTTCATCTGATCCTCGTATCGATAGCCGTAGACAAGAGTACTGATCTCTGGTGAATACTGGAGAGGCATGTAGACAAAGTCCCCCTCCATAGATACTGCACGTCGAAAGATGGATCTTCGCAAATGCAGCATTCGACGCAGATCCGGCAACAACATCTGATTGACGAAGTTGGCACCGGGAAAACCCGTCATCCTTGCTTCTCGATCAAATCGCCGGGCATCCCGACTCTGTCGCAATGGTCGCGTTGCCCTCTGAAGACCAATCTGGGCATATTGATATACGCGTTTCGAAAGATGCAATCTGGTCCGAGAGTTCCTGAGTGCCCAGGAAGGTTGACTGGGGTTGTCGAGAAAACTCGCCAACCACTGATCTGCCTGCTCAACCGCTTTCTTTGTAGTGTCGTCGGTCGCTCCTGAGCGGATACGGTCATAGGCCGCTTCCATGCCACAGTTGGGCCCGAGAATCCTGCTTCCGAACTCCAGACGATTCGGCAATCTGGCATTGGAAGGACGTATATATCTATGGCCCAATCCATGCGCCGCCTGCTGGATAAGGCAGCCTATGTGAGTGACGTTCTCGCCTCGAACAAAGTAGTACCGCGCATCGACAAGCAGCTTTGCAACAAATCTCAAGTTGAGAAGGTGTCGCCTAATAACATGATTCCAGTCCCCGTTCTTCCTGAGATCGCGATCGTAGTAGTGATAGGGATTGACAGATGAGACACCCAGCTGCGCTTCGACTTCTCTGGATTGGTCGAGAATCTCCTGATCATCCAGTTCCCGAATCACCGGCGAGTTCTCTCGGTAGTAGTCCGGAAACGAGACGACTTTGCTCAAGACGGTCTCATCCAGACTCCTGACATACTCCAGTCCCTGTCCACTCAGGACAACAGCAACTGTCTTGCGGTTTAGATTTCGGCGAAAGGATCGGACTATCGACATATGGCCGGCTACACCGATAGTCATCAGAATTGGAAGCGGTTCCCCTGACTCTGAAAGATCAGACTGTGAAGTGCCGGATGTCGACAACTGAATACGTCACTCCTAGCTTTGGGACGAAATCTGACCGATACGGTATACGAAGGCACTGCAGAACTGCAACTATCGACTGGTATTCAAACACCGATAGGAATTCGATTAGTATTCAGCCGAGCGGAACTCGCATTTATGCCTGATTCCAAGGCGTGACAAATCCCGTCGATCGGACAGCCAATATTGAGATGCCACAGTCAATGATTCACTGCGTACAAGCTCATGAGAATTCATTCTGGAATTCAATCGGAATCCTGGCGAATCGGACGGGCTGGATGTCGCCAAGACATACCGCTTCTGCCCTGCATTACTATCGCGAACAGTACGAGGGCTCCTGCACGATCGAGGACTGCTCCTTCACGATCAACGATGGCGACACTCCCCTAATCGCGATCATCGCACAACGACTGGATTCCGATGCCGGCAAGACGCTGGCCTCCTTCAACAATGCAATGATCTGTATCGAGGATCCTGAGCTGTCCCATGCGAAGGCGAGAAGCCTATGCATCGAGCAATTCGATCTGATTGCGAAACAGGCGGACAACGGAATCAGGTTTCGAGATGAATTGCCGAACGGGGAAATGTCATTCCTCAGTCGACATCTTCTGGCATACGGGGCTTCTCTTGACACGACCTTGAACAGGGTGATCGATCTCAAGCCCGATGAATCTGATTTGAAGAGGAATATACGGAAGCGCTACAAAAGCTTCATTAATTGGGGCAACCGGGAACTGCAGCCGATCGTGCTTGATTCCGAAAAACTGACATGGTCCGAGATGGACGTGTTTCGAAATCTTCACGCCGAAGCGGCAGGGCGTCAGACAAGAACCGAGGAGAGCTGGCGAAGGCAACAGTCCATTGTCGAGGCTGGTGAAGGATTCGTCGTTGCAGGACACATTGGAGACGAACTGGTTTCCGCAGGCATGTTCTTCACAAGCAAGCACAACTGCTACTACGGATCATCTGCATCACGACGCGACCTTTTCGAGAAACCCCTCTTCCATTCGGTTCTCTGGAAGGCGATCCTTCATGCGAAAGCGATGGGTTGTACATGGTTTGATGTGGGAGAGGAGATCTATCCAAACCAGCCAGCCCATCCTGCCAGATCGGATAAGGATGTTAATATCAGTGCTTTCAAGACGGGATTTGGCGGATCGACGATTCCATATCTCGATATCATGCTAGAAAATATGGAGCAATAGAATGTCCGAGGGAATCAAAGAAACGAAGGCATGGTACGAGACCAGCTATGGGAAGCTCGGAGTCAACGCACAACGCCGATATCCGAATGAAGAACTGGTTCGATTCATGGCGCGGACCTATTTTTCCGTCCCCCGCAACGAGCGTTCCGATATAAACATTCTCGAGATCGGATGCGGATCCTGCGCAAACCTCTGGGTGATTGCCAAGGAGGGGTTCAAGGCACACGGGCTTGATCTCTGTGATGAAGCCATTCGTCTAGGCCCGAGCATCATGGATGATTGGGGAGTGCAGGCGGCAAGTCTCAAATCAGGCTCGATGACTGACATCCCCCATCCAGACCAGTCGATGGATTGCGTGGTCGACATCTATTCTGCAAACTGTCTGAACGAGGCCGATTTCGAGACCTGTGTCCGCGAAGTGAAGCGTGTCTTGAAACCAGGCGGCTACTTCTTCTCATACACGCCAGGTCAGGAGAGCGATGCCTTTCGTGATCATGCGCCTGCAAAGCTGATTGACAGCTCAACCTTGAACGGCATCTATCGGGAAAGTTCGATGTTTGCCGGCAACCACTATCCATTCCGGTTCTCGCATCCCGATTCAGTTCGGGAACTCATGGAAAGAGAGGGCTTCAAGGTCACATCGATCGAGCGAGTCTTGAGAAGCTACAACGGAATGGAAGAGCACTTCGAGCACCTGACGATTGATTCAGTGAAGATGTGATGAGCGCTCAGTGATCGGGTTGCTGCATGCATTCGATGGCCTGAATTTGATCCACATTCCGCCGGCTGCGAATCTATCTCGAATCAACAGACACCTCGTATGATCTCGAATCCTTCCGCCGCCTGAACCCCGACTGTGTTTCCGACCAATCTCGCCTCCGACTCCACCGCCTGAAGCGATCTCGTATGTGGCGGCTCCCTCATCTCCATTGCATACGCCTCCAGAGCCTTCATTTTCCTGGGTAGCGTTGACTCGATGTCGATGAACAGATTCGGATGGAAGTAGTTCCCTCGGTCAGATACACACCATTCACTGCTGGAACGAACAGGGAAACTCAGGATCGTCTTGACAACATGCTCTGGTTGCGGCCTGCAAGCGGTGATGACTGCTCGATGAACCACCTGATGATCGACATTCAAGTCGCCATGATGGTGGGTCAGGACGATCTCCGGCGAGATTCTATCGATGGCGGATTCGACTACTCTGGCGACTTCGAGCAGTGGAATGGAATCCATGGCATTGTCAGGGAAGTCGTTGAATATCGGTTCGTTTGAGCCCACGATCTTGGCGGCCTCGCAGGCGGCCTGGCGCCGATCGCTTCCATCATTGGCATCCGCCCGTGCGGAGACTCCATCCGTCATGAGAAGCGTGTGGACTTCGTGGCCAGCATCGCTGAATTTCGCCATGGCCCCGCCACAGCCGAGTATCTCATCGTCCGCATGAGCCGCCACGACCAGAATCGGTCCATTGGAGATCAATTTCATGAGCACCATTCCTCTGAAATGTATGCAAATCTCGTTAACAAAGGTCAGTCCTTCTCCGCAAACTCTACTTTAGCCGAAGCGACGATGGAATCGCCTTGGAGAGTGGCATTGGTGAATTCGATGCGCAACCCATTCCTGTCGATGAACGCATGCGGATATCCCTCTGCATCGAGCATTCTTATGAAATCGTACAACTGCTTCATGTTTTCCACATTAGGAAGTTCACTATCACTCGGACGCCGTCTTTCGAACATGGTTGGCTCTCCCTCCTGGGGAATCGCTTCAGGATTCGATTCGATTATCTCCAGGGCCATGTCCATGGCCAGAGCAGAAACCCTCATGTAGATCTGCTGGGCGCTCCCTGTGAGCGAAAGTTCCCTTTTCATGTAGACAGGTCCGGCATCGATTGAATCGGTCATGCGCAATGCTGTCAGCATGGTGGAATCCAGACCGCGGAGAATCAGATTCTGAAGCGGACTACCACCTCTTCCAAATGGAAGATCCGTCATGTGGAAGCAAATGCAGTCGGTACTGGATAGAAGATCGGATGAAACACGCCATGACCAGTGAATGAAGAAGATCCTTTCCGGACAAACGCCGGAGGACAATATTCGATCGAGTTCCTCCGGCGTACTGCAATAAGACCACTTCCCAGGAAGCGAACCCTGTCTGGACTCAAATGCCTGAAGAACCCAGTCGTGCTTGCCTGCCACGATGTAATGACCATCCGTCATGGGTGTGGATCATACCCAAAGTCGTATGGATTCATATCGCAGGAATGCATGCGTTAACGGTGTCGAGGGTCAGATCCTCATATCGCCCAGTCGAATCATGCATTCGAGATGCTTCTTTCAATTGAGTAGAGGTGGTGGCCTTCCTTGTCCGGCTTGTCATGCAGACGGAAGCCGCCGTGGAGAAAGGCGGATTCGGATGCCTTGTTGCCGGCTTTTACGTATGCCAGCACACAATTGACCTCCTGCCAGTGTTCGAATCCAAGCCTGGCCGTTTCGGCTATCGACGATCTTCCGATAGACCGGCTTCTCCACTCCTCGACGATTGCAATGGTCATGATTGCATCGGATGAATCTCTTCTGTCCAATCGTGAATATCCGACTCGTTCACCTGAATCCCTTGATTCAATGATGCAGAGCAAGTGAGCATCGCTCTCGCAAACTCTGGCCAACCATCGAAGATGTTCGTTTATCTCAACACCTGCACCTGATGTACTGGTGGATATGACAACCGGATCGTTTCGCAATGAGAAGAGGAAATCCGAATCGTCCGGAGAGGCCCTTCGAAGAATGATCTTTTCTTGATTCTGGCTCATTGCATCGGATCTCATACCGAAACTGATTCAGACGACGCCCGATCCCTCAACAAGTTCCCAATCAACCGGGGTGCCTCTAGGAATATCCTTGACTGCCTTGTCGCCCAAAATCTGTTTGAGATGCTTGGGCGCCAGTCCATCGCCAGGCCGTATCGAGCGAACCATCTCAGATGTGATGGTCTCGCCCGCCTTGACAGACTGGACGAAGAAGAGCGACCTGCGAAACGGACGCGTTTCGTCTTCACATACGGGCCGCAACTGCATGTCCGCTGATCCGAGGACTCGCCATGCGGTCCTTGCCGCAGCCGCCATTTCAGAGAATTCATCCGGCTCCAGCGAGAAGCCGGCATCAGGCCCCCCATCAGCTCGATTCAACGTGACGTGCTTTTCAATGAAGCACGCGCCCATCGAAGTCGCGATCGTCGGCACAAGCGTACCGAGGGTGTGGTCGGACAAGCCGACGGGTACGTTGAATTCCTCTCCGAGCCTTGCCATCGACTGCACATTGATTTCTTCAACAGGCGTCGGATATCCACTGACGCAATGCAGGAGGACGAGTGAGCGGCATCCGCCTGCATAGGCGGACTCAAGAGCATCGGAGATCTCATCATGGGATGACATCCCCGTCGAAATCACCATCGGCTTTCCGGTTGCGGCGACGGCCTTGATCAATTCGAGATCCACGATCTCAAATGACGCAATCTTGTAGATGGGGCATTCAAGCCCTTCCAGCAACTCCAACGATGTCTTGTCAAATGGAGTGCTGAAACAGCAGCAACCACGCTTTTTCACATGCTCGAAGATGGGGGCATGCCAATCCCATGGAGTATGCGCCCATTCATACAACTCATAGAGATTCCGACCTGCCCAGGGCCCTTTCTGGATCTGGAACGGCTTGGCATCGCACTTGATGGTCATGGTGTCGGGCGTATACGTCTGCAACTTAATCGCATCTGCACCTGCATCGATGGCAGCATCGGCCAGCTCGATGGCACGTTCAAAGTTGCCATTGTGGTTTCCAGAGAGCTCGGCCACCACGAATGGAGATTCACCCTGACCGATT
This sequence comes from Phycisphaerae bacterium, assembly GCA_002716385.1. Classification (GTDB taxonomy): domain Bacteria; phylum Planctomycetota; class Phycisphaerae; order Phycisphaerales; family SM1A02; genus UBA1668. Next base: position 186,933 of record PBAX01000022.1, read on the forward strand.
CGTCGGCCCTCGAACTCGATGTAACTACGCCATTCCACTACGAATGCCACCTCGGTAAGTTGCCCAGTCAGCGAAATCCAGCACCGACATCAATGAAACACTAACTCTTCAGCATCAGATCAGCAATTCGTGATGTCCCGAGACCATCTACAAGTCCGTGACCGGCATCGGTCATCTCTGCCAGACGATCTGCATCCGCCAAAAGATTCTCCAGCGTCTGACGCGTCGCCGCCTCGTCATCGAGCTCAAGGGAGCATGCCGCACCCGAATCAACCGCCTGCTTCAGCACAGGAATCTGATTGTCGGCTATTCGAACTAGCAATGATGGAACACCAAGGCATGCCAACTCCCAGACCGTCGAGCCTGCGGCGGAAACAGCGAGATCCGCTTGCGACATGATGGAAGCCGGATCAGATACCGCAGAATGAATGCGAATTCGATGCCGATTAGCTGCTTCATGTCCGGAGAGATCCATACCGGAGTCTGGGGATCCGACGATGATGTCGATTTCCAATTCCTGCTCCATGTTCGCGATGGCATCAAGACATTTGGTGATCATCAAGCTGTTCGTTCCACCCGACATCAAGAGAAGCCGAGGTCGATTCCCAATCGCCTTGAAAGGCCGCCGAGACTCGCGAAAACAGCGACGTACCAACGCCCAGTCTGGCCCCATCAGAAGACGACACGCTTCACCCGCCAATGCTCGATACGCCTGCAGTCCCGATTTCTCTTCCCGGTTCTGATCCAGCAGCAACTGGACTTCGAACTCCCTATCAGCGAGATCATCAATAGCCATGACATGCCTGTCCCCCGCGCCCACCTGACGATGCCAACGGGAGTCCAGGGCGTAGTGGTCCACCACGATCCAATCAACGCTACCTTGCAGCTGTATATTGATCAGATCAAGAGTCTTGCGAGCGTCATCGGCCTGGCTACCTAGCAGCCAGTCCGCATGAGCCACCGGGTCCCCTTGATCCTCAGTCTGGATTTCTGAATTCTGCAGCTCGTGCACTTGACCCGGAAACAGTGTCAATGGCCATCTAGCCGATTCGGCCGAGCCATGTACCGCAAGATGGACTTCACAGCCTCGTGCATGAAGCTCCATTGCCAGAGTGGAACATCTGACAAGATGTCCGACCCCAATGACTGGCGAACCATCCGATCGAAAGAGAATCTTCTTCATTCCTTGATCCTCATTTTCAGATCTCATGCATTTCAGTTGAACTTGCGGAAGACTGGCTTGGCTGGTGGCCCTTCAAGCAGTCCATCGACTCCATCACGAATGGCCCTGGAGAGGACCGGCATCGTTTCATCAAACGCGCGTTGTATGGTCGTGAACGCTTCGGAATCAAGGCGATGGCTTACATTCATAGCACCGAAGAGAACGCCGCAGCGAATCATCTCCTGCATCATCAGGCTTCTGAGAGGCAAACTTGGATTTCCTTGATCATCGACCACCATGAAGGAAGGTCGACAGGCGACACCACCGAAATGCACATGATCAGACAGACCGTGTGCAGCTGCACTTTCTCTTGCCATGCCGACGAGTCGCTGGCCCTTATCCCAAAGGCCAGCCGTAACCTGCTCTCTTTCGTTGAATTCGACCGTGGACACGAATGCGCCGAGCCCGCTCATTTCAGCACCATGCGTCGTTGAAAGAAGGAACATCCGTTCACGGCCTTCGAATTCGATGGATCCATGCTCCATAATCTCCCTGTGACCGGCCACACATGCCACCGAGAATCCGTTGGCCATGGCCTTTCCGAAGGTGCAGAGATCTGGATCCAGATCAAGAAGATGCTGAGCGCCTTTGTCATGCCAGCGAAATCCAGTGAGCATCTCGTCAAGAATGAAGACGATTCCATTCTCACGGCAGAACTTCTGTACATCATGCAGGAAGCAATGGTTGCGCTCTTCAAAATCCCCGAGTGTGATCAGCGGCAAAGGGCCTGAATCACCGCAAGACATTCCATGTGGAACCTGCGATGTCAGGGGTTCCATCACGACACAGGAGATATCACCATCATGTTCCCGAAGAAGTTGCCTAAGAGATTCAAGATTGTTGTAGTCAAACAGAACGGTTCCATTGACGACTTCTTCAGGCACGCCCTTCTTGATCGGAGTGGACCCGATGAACCAGTCGTCATACGAGAAGAATGGATGCTGCCGACAACGTGCAATGAGATTCCTGCCGGTATGGGCTCTGGCCAGTTTCACCGCCGCTGTCACTGCGGTTGAACCATTCTTGGTGAATTTGACCATATCCGCGGAGTCAACCAGATCGATCAGCTTCTCTGCCGCCTCGAGCTCCACCTCGGAGGGACGGCTCGCTGTGTTCCCTCTTCTGATTTGCTCGATTGCCGCTTCATCAATCTCATCCTCGGCGAACCCGATGCTGACGGATGCCAGCGCCATGACGGTATCGACGAACTCGCGTCCATCCGCAGACCAGGAACGGCACCCCTTGCCTCGTACCATGAGATCTGGAGCATTTGAAGGATAGGTGTCGAATCCGCGACTATAGGTATGGGCGCCTCCGGGAATGGCGTTCAGTAGACGCGTTCTATGATCCGTTTGAGTCTTGGTCATGATTGCTCCTGACCTTGTTTTCTGGCCTCGTGGGCCAGCTGGACGGCCCGTACTCCATCCTCGAAGGTGGATAGCCGATCACTGGGTTCCGCAGATAAAAAGTCCTCGATCATCTCACTATAGGGACACCCATCGTTGATCGGATCTGAAGCATACAGTTCTTCCCATTCTTCTTGCCCGCATTCGAACAAACTGACCCGGCAGTCCTCCGGACTCTTACCGGAGCTGCTCCACGAGACTGTGCCTTCGGAGCCGACGATTTCACATCCCCGCTGCTTGAAACGCTGCAGATAGTCAAGATGAATCTCCGATCTCGCTCCACTCCTATGTCTCATGATGATCACGGCCCAATCCTCTCCGTCAATTTCCAGATCGGACAATCTGGAACAGGAACCCGTGATCGCTTCCACCGGACCTAGAAGCCATGATAGGTAGTCGATTTCATGAATACAGTCGAAGATCACGCCTCCGCCGTCCTTCATGCTGGCACAGTAGATATTCCTGTAGTCGACACCCGGCCGCATGCCTGGAAGCCAGTTGCCGAAATGGGCTCTTGCAAATCGAGTTGTTCCGATCCGATCCATCGATGCCTTGATGTCACGTGGTCCCGGGTGATAACGCATGTTCGATACAACCCAGGTCCGAGTACCCTGACTCTCCAAGGCCTGTCTTGTGATATCGATCTCATCCATTTCGATGCATAGTGGTTTTTCAATCAGAAGTCGGCGAACATGCCCGGCCAATTGACGGGCAATAGCCAGATGAGAATGACCTGGCGTGGCGATGACGGCAGCCTCCGGCCCCCATTCGATCGCCTGGTCGATGGATGGAAACGATACGCCGCCGGCTTCCTCCGCGACCTTCTTCGATACAGCCTGATCCTGGTCGAACACGGCCACCTCGCCATACCTACCCGCATTAATCGAGTGTCGACGACCAATTGATCCGGATCCGATCACGAGTACCTTCATTTCTATCCCCCGCCCATCACGAGTTTGATCATGTCGAGATCGGAAGGCTCATCAATATCAATTGATCGCATGAAGGGCATCGCGTGTACCCGGGTACCCGGACCAAAGAAGGTCCGATGCTCAAGAAAAGCACGGGAATTCACCGCATAGGTGCTTCCATTATCCACTACAAGATCCCCCAATTCACTCGACCGTTTGGTAACGAGATCAGGCCACACGGGGGATGCAAAATCCTCCCCCTCCAATTTGAGTGCTTGATGCGGCGGAAAATGGAATCGTGAAACAGCCACGGCAAAATCACATTTGCCCGGCTCCAGAAGATTGTGAGTAGCGAGGATGTCCTCGGCCGACCGCATCGGCGCCGTTGCATAGAGCACAACGACGGTCTCTGGCATGGAATCTTGCTGCTCGAGATAATCCACCAGAACCTGCGTGACGCTGGCATCATCACCCGCAAGGGAATCCGGTCGCTTCAATGGAGTGGCACCATCGACTGACGCAACGGCGGCGATTTCATCATCATCCGTGGAGACATAGATCTCATCGAAGCAATCCGCCTGAATGGCTGCATTGATCGTCCATGAGATCATTGGGCGGCCTTGCAGATCCATGACATTCTTGCGAGGCAGCCGCTTCGAGCCACCCCTTGCAGGAATAAAGGCGATGCAGCCCCGGTCATGCATTCCATACGTCCTCTTGACGGATCATGCTGCCTGCATCGAGTGCTCGGACGAGCCTTGCATCAGACCATTGTTCAAACAGATCTGGCTGGACACCGCTTCCTGGCCTTCTGAATTCGATCTCCAGATCAGCAAGCCTGGTGCCCTTCTCGGCGCCTTTGCGGAGAAACGCGCTTCGTCTGATGTTGTTGCGCTTGGAGAGCTCTTCCGGATGCAGAATGCGCCTACTGCCACCCATAGCCGTCTCCACGTCACGCAACTGCTGGATGAAACTCTTCGCCTCCGCTGGCTCGAGTGAGAAGATGTGTTCCACACTTGGTGTGCAGCGATCGAATGTGATGGTCTTCTCGACCAGATTCGCACCGAGAACCATTGCCGCGATATCCATGTCGGACCCCGGCGTATGGTCTGAATAGGCGATTGGAAACGGAAACATCTGGCGAAGTGTCTCGATGATTCTGAGATTGATGCTGGGCAACCTCGCCGGATAGCCTGAAGGGCACTGGTGGATGATGATTCGCTCACTGCCTTCTGTCCGAATAGTGTCGACTGCCGTTTCAATTTCTCCAAGCGATGCATTCCCAGTATCGAGCTGTATGCACATTCCCGTCTGAGCCGCCTGCCGTATCAGCGGAAGATGATTGACGTCCGCCGATGCGATCTTGACGGAATCGCAATTCATCTTGACTAGGAGGTCCAAATCCTCCTCGAATCCAATCGTGGCGAAGAAGGCCATGTCCAGCGAGTCACTGAACTTCTTGAGTTCAAGCCACTCGGATTCCTTGAGTTGACGACGCCTGAGAATCTCGAAGAGCGATTCCTCCACGGTTCTGGTCTCGCCAGATTCACGATCTATCAATATGTCGTAGGAAAACTGCTGCTTCTTGTCTGCAACAAGCCTTTCTGCATCAAAGATCTGGAACTTGACAGCATCGGCGCCCGATTCCGCAGCCATGGCGACAAGGGCCTTTGCAGATTCGAGACTGTCGTGCGTCGGACCTGCTTCATAGGTGATGAAGCAAGGCTGCCCGTCTCCGACGACACGATCACCAAATCGAACCGCACGAGATTCCGTATACGCGTTCATCAGTCTTCTCCATGGACGGATTTCGTCAAAAGCACATTTCTTATCGAATCAACAACGTATTCGATCTGGTCTTCGGTTATCCGCTGATGAAGCGGGAGCGTGAGAATTTTCTCGCCCATCATCTCCGCAACTGGACATTGGCCCTTGAACGAGGAGAAACGGGTCAGGTTCGTCAGAGGGGTGTAGTGCACATTGGCACCGATTCCGAGCTTTCGAAGCTCATGGAACATCGTGTCCCTGCTCATCCCATGAACCGAATTCTCGACACTCACCACCAGAAGATGCCAGGCATGCTGAACATCGGGACGAGTTTCAAGCATGTTGATTCCGGAGACATCCTCAAGTGACTCGGCATATTTCGAAGCCGCCGCTCGGCGATGCGCCAGCCATCCGGGAAGACGAGCGAGCTGACTCGATCCAAGCGCGCACTGGATGTCTGAAAGGCGGTAGTTGTAGCCGGGGCCGGGAACATCGTACTGCCAGCCGCGACCCTCTTCTCGCTGACGGCCATCTGTGGTCATGCCATGGTTCCTGAAGCGACGCATGGAATCGGCCCAGTCGGATTTTTCGGTAACTATCATTCCACCTTCGCAGGTGGTGATGTGCTTGACCGGATGGAACGAGAAGGTGGTCATATCGGCAAGCCGTCCCACCGATCGATCCCTGTCAGTGGCGCCGAGCGCATGACATCCGTCAGCAACAAGGACCAGACCATGCTCCTTCGCGATGGATCGAAGCGCATCCCAGTCTGCTGGCTGCCCCGCATAGTCGACGGCGATCACAGCCTTGGTACGAGGTGTGATCCGTTTCCTCACATCCTCCGGATCAATCAACAAGGTTTCACTACAGACATCCGCTATGACCGGAGTGCCCCCTTGGTAGCAGACGCAGTTGGCGGTGGCCACGAATGTCATCGCCGGAACGATGACCTCATCGCCTGGTTCAATTCCAATGGCATGCATGGCACAATGCAAGGCTGCTGTTCCGCTGTTGACCGCAACAGCATGAGAGGCCTCCGTGAAGGACGCCATGGCGTCCTCGAATTCATTGACACGTGGCCCAGTCGTCAACCAGTCAGACCGAAGCGCCTCGATGACGGCTTCGATGTCTGATTCATCGATGGCTTGACGACCATAGGGAATCATCTCAGGCACTGTCACCTGTCATGGCCGCGGATATGCCGGGGACGAAGCCGGAATCGATGTGTTCTCGAATGAGATCCCGGATCTCATCGACAGTGAGAAATGAACTGTTGTTGGCTGAGGTGTAGTGGAAGCCTTCCTTCACCTTGGTGGCGCCGTGAGCCGCCGCCCAGTCCGCCACATTCCAACGTGGACTGACGGGGAGAATCGTGAAGAAATCGCCGTGATCCCATGTCGTGAGGGAATCCGCCTCGGTGATCATTTCCTCATGGACCTTTTCGCCGGGCCTGATACCGACCACCGGATGCTCGCAGTCGGGGCCAATCGCCTCCGCAAGATCCATGATTCGATAAGAAGGGATTCTAGGGACATAGAGCTCCCCGCCCATGGAATGCTCAAGTGCATGAAGCACCAGATCGACGCCATGATCAAGCGTTATGTTGAAACGAGTCATGGTCGGCTCCGTGATCGGCAGTACGCCTTCCGATCGCTTGTTCATGAAGAATGGAATAACGGAGCCTCGTGATCCCATCACGTTTCCATACCTCACAACAGAGAATCTGATGTCCTTCGAGGTAATGTTGTTGGCTGCAATGAACAGCTTGTCGGAGCAGAGCTTGGTGGCTCCATAGAGATTGATTGGCGCGGCCGCCTTGTCCGTGGATAAGGCCACGACTCCACGAACATCGGTATCCATGCAGGCGGAGATCATATTCTGGGCACCCATCACATTGGTCTGTATGAACTCGATGGGGTTGTATTCAGCGGCTGGTACCTGCTTGAGAGCCGCTGCGTGGACGACATAGTCGATCCGTTCCAGCGCACGTCGTAGCCGTTCCTCATTCCTCACATCACCGATGAAGAATCTGATGTTTGGATATTTTTCGGAGGGGAACTCCTGAGCCATCTCGTACTGCTTCAACTCATCTCTGGAAAAGATCACCAGACGCTTGATATCCGGATATTTCTGGAGCACCCGGCGAGTCAGGGCTTTCCCGAATGAGCCTGTGCCACCGGTAATGAGCAGGGAACTGTTGTTGAGCATTGGCCTGGAACTCCTGATCCACATTATATCGCGCCAGCGATCCAAATCGGACGCTGTTGGTACCAGAAACAGCGCATATGAAGGGGAACCCGCCTACCATGTCCGCCAGCGAGATTTTGCCTGATTCATGAATAAACTCGTACGTAGAACCTGGGGATTGCTGGATGGCCACGAGCAACGCCAACTTGGCCTGCTCGTAATGCTGATGATCGTTCAGGCCTGCCTCGAGGTGATCTCAATCGGCTCCATCCTGCCCTTCATGGCGCTGCTGGAAAGACCGGAAGCCATACACACGACCTGGTTCACCCAGAAGGCCTACGAATCACTGGGGTTCACGACTGATCGAAATTTTCTGATATTCAGCGGGCTCTGCGTGCTGGGCCTGTTTGTGATCGTGAACGCAGTCAATGCTCTCAGCCTGTGCGCCCAGGCCCATTTCTCGTGGATGAGATCGTTTTCGATTTCAAGGCGACTACTGAGAAGTTATCTCTCTCAGCCATACACATTCTTTCTGCGACGAAACAGTGCGGACTTCACACGAAACATCTATCAGGAAGTCAGACAAGTAATCGTGGGCTTGATTCTTCCCGGCGTCATACTGTTGTCGAGAAGTATTTCAATCAGTCTCATTCTGGCCTTGCTCCTCTACATAAACTGGGCCATATCGCTTGGCATTGCGGTGGTTTTCACGATCACATACGCCATTGTCTTCATGGTCAGTAGAAAGGCGCTCAAGCAGATCGGAACTCGCATAGTCTCCGCAAACGAAGCCTGCTATCGCGTTACGAATGAAGCGTTTGGTGGAATCAAGGAGGCGAAGCTTCGGGGGATGGAGCAGGTATACGTAGACGCATTCTCGCCGCAAGGCTACATGGTGGCCAGAATGAATCGCCGACGAGTCATCATTTCCGGAACTCCTCGCTACATCCTGGAAACGGTCGCATTCGGCAGTATGCTCGTGTTGGTACTGATTCTGCTAAGCACCTCCGGCTCGATCTCAACCATCATTCCAACCTTGTCGGTGTTTGCCTTCGCTGGCTACAGGCTCATGCCATCGCTTTCACAGATCTTCGTTGCCATTGCCAACATACGATCGTCCACCGCCAGCCTTGATGTCGTTGTTGCCGACTTGAAAAAAACGTTCCCTAAAGAGAGGCATGCGGATCGGGTGGATCCCTTTCCACTCACCGATTGCCTTGAACTTAGTCAGGTTGCATTTGAATACGAGACAGACGAAAGGCATATTCTCGAGGGAGTCGATCTTTCGATCAGACACGGGGAATCAATCGCCATCGTGGGATCCACAGGCGCGGGCAAGACCACTCTGCTGGACATCCTTCTGGGTCTGCTTGAACCGACAATGGGAACGATGAAGATCGACGGCATTCCTGTCACACCTGAAAACGTGCGTGGATGGCAAAGCCAGATTGGATATGTTCCCCAGAACATCTTCCTCAGTGACGACAGCATCCGCCGGAACATCGCGTTTGGCATACCTGACGAAGAGGTTTCACAGGAACAAGTCGAGTACGCGGGATCGGTAGCCGGTCTGCATGAATTCATCACATCGGAACTACCCGACGGGTACTGGACACCGGTTGGTGAAAGAGGTGTGCGGCTCAGTGGCGGTCAGATACAGAGACTCGGCATAGCACGCGCTATCTATCACGACCCAAGCGTCATTTTTCTCGATGAAGCGACGAGTGCGTTGGATTCCAAGACCGAGAAGCAGGTGATGGACGGGCTACGGAAGCAAGCCGAGGATCGGACCGTCATCATCATTGCGCATCGTCTCACGACAGTCAGATTCTGCGATCGAATAGTCGTACTGGATTCCGGCCGGATCTCGGATATCGGAACCTGGGATGAACTGATTGACCGCAATGAGACATTTAGGCAGTTGGCCGGGGAAGATGACGGAATTCAGTCGCTTGATTGAATTGATATGATCCAATTCAGGAGTGGTCGCCATGCGGGTTCTGGTCACCGGAGCAGCCGGTTTCATCGGGTCATTCACGGCTCATCGCCTTCTTGAAAGAGGCGATGAAGTTGTCGGATTCGACAATCTGAACGACTACTACGATCCCAGCCTGAAGCAGGCCCGGCTTGATCGAATCAATTCCAGAGAAGATGCCGACCGCTTCGAATTCATCAAGGGTGAACTAGCGGATCGCGAGGCCATCGAATCACTGTTTGCAAACCAGCAAATTGATCGTGTGGTACATCTCGCTGCTCAAGCGGGCGTGCGACACTCTCTCAAGTTTCCACATGTCTACATCGATTCAAATGTCACGGGGTTTCTTCATGTCCTCGAGGGTTGTCGATATCACGACGTGGAACATCTCGTATACGCGTCAACATCCTCCGTCTACGGCAGCGATACCTCGATGCCCTTCTCGGAACACAAGGGCGCCGATCATCCGATGACGCTCTATGCCGCGACCAAACGGGCCAACGAACACATGGCTCACGGCTACAGCAACCTGTTCGGACTACCTACCACTGGTCTTCGGTTCTTCACCGTCTATGGACCATGGGGACGACCCGATATGGCCTTGTTCCTCTTCACCAAGGCCATTCTCGCGGGGGAACCGATCAACGTCTTCAACCACGGTAAGCACCAGCGCGACTTCACCTATGTCGAGGACATCGTGCAGGGCATCGTCGGTGCACTGGACAATCCAGCGAAGCCGGATCCCGACTTCGACACCGACAATCCCGATCCTGCCATCAGCAACGTCCCATGGCGGGTCTACAACATCGGCAACAGTAAGCCCGTCGAACTGATGCACTACATCAAGCTGCTCGAGGACTATCTCGGAAAGAAGGCCGAGATGAACATGCTCCCCTTGCAACCTGGCGATATCCCGACCACATGGGCCGACACAAGCGATCTCGAACGTGATGTCGGCTACAAGTCCACCACCAGTGTGGAGGACGGCGTGAAGGCATTCGTCGACTGGTACCTCGACTATTACCGGGATTGAGTACTGGGAAGTTCCTTGGGTCGCCAGATGGCATCGAGCGTGGCGGTTGGAGATTTCAGGATATCCATCCAACTTTTCTCGAAACTCAATGAGGCGATCACTGCGGTGGGACATCCTTCAAGACAGGCGGTCGTCGCGTGTATGAAATCCTCCACACCCGGATTGTGCGCCACGAGAAGTATGCATTCCTCTTCTCGACATTCGGACATGATCGTTTCGAGCATCGTCTGAGGTGTAGACAGGTAGAGCTCCTGATAGAGATGCACGTCGGGCGATGATTCCCATGTACTCGCCACAAGCTCCGCTGTCGTACGAGCTCTCAATGCCGTCGAACTGAGAATCCGATCGGGGCGTAGCCCCTGTTCGTCAAGCCATGCACCCATTCGCGGCGCATCACGAAGTCCTCGATCATTCAGCGGCCGGTCATGGTCGGACAGCCCCGGCTTAGACCAGCTGGACTTGGCATGTCGCATCAAGAGCAATCGTCCCATTACTTCTTCTTTCTACCCGTGGCTTTCTTGCGAGGCTGGGACTTTGAGACCGAGCGTTTCTCGCTGGATCCGGACTTCGACCCTCCACTCGAGCCCAGTTTGTTCTTGGCACGATTCTCGACCTTCGTGATGTCCTGACACAAGGTCAGGAACGTGCCATCGCCTGAAGGTCTTCCGACTTCCATGGATGCCTCGATTCGGGGCCTTTGATAGGTCCCATCCGACATCATGTCCCATGCGTTGAGACGATCGGCGAAATTCACTTCCATGATGCGCTTCAACCGCCGTTTCGCTGAAAGATCCTCGATCGGCGTGACGACCTCCACACGAGTATCGAGGTTGCGCTTCATCCAGTCGGCCGAACCGATGAACCAGAGCCCCTTGAGTTGATCCTCTTCACCATTGGCGAAGTGGAAGACACGGGAATGCTCCAGGAACTGTCCGGTGATCGAAACGACCCGGATGTTCTCAGTCAGGCCTGGAATACCCGGCTTCAGGCAGCAGAAACCCCGTACGGAAAGATCCACTGGAACACCTGCTCGAGACGCCTTGATGAGTTCGTTCATGATTGCCGGATCTTCGAGCTGATTCATCTTGGCCATGATTCGGGCCGGGCGGCCTGCCTCGGCAGCCTTTGTTTCATTTTGTATCAACTCCATGAAGCGATCTCGCATCGTGATTGGTGCGATGAGCAGCTTCTTGAAATCACGGAATCGCGATCTGCCTGTGAGATAATTGAGCAGCTCGACGAGGTCATTCGTCAAGTCGGTGCGACATGTCAGCAGGCCAATGTCCGAATAAGACCTTGCAGTACCAGAGTGATAGTTTCCTGTGCCGATGTGTGCATAGCTTCGGAGCTTGTCCCCTTCGCGACGCACGACCAATGACGTCTTCGCATGCGTCTTGTACCCGAGCATGCCGTAGGCCACGTGGATCCCATGTTTCTCCAGAAGACGAGTCAGCTGCATGTTCTGGTCCTCGTCAAATCTCGCACGCAACTCCACGATGCAGGACACCTGCTTTCCACTATCGGCCGCCCGAATGAGCGTTTCGATGAACGATGAATCGATGTCGGTCCGGTAGAGAGACTGTTTGATGGCCAGAACATCCTTGTCCTCCGCCGCCGACAGCAGGAAGCGTTCTACGGATGCGTCGAAGGACTCGTAGGGATGATGAACCAGAATGTCCCGCTTCCGCATTTCAGCGAAGATGTCCTCTTCACCAGTTCTCAGTCGTGAGGGCGGAACCGGAACCCATCTTGGTCGGACCAGATCAGGTCGATCGATGACCTGCAGGTCATTCAGTGTGGTGTAATCCAGCAGTCCGGAACGTGCGTAGTGCGATCGGGAATCCAACTCCAGTTCATCAAGCAGGAGATCCACGATCTCCTTCGAGGGATCGGTCGGCGTCTCGAGTCGGACAGCCTCCGCAAACCTGCGATGGCGGAGTGACTCCTGGACGAATTCCATGAGATCCTCGATGTCCTCCTCGTCTTCCTCCAGACCGGCACCTCGCGTGACTCTGAATAGAAGCGTGTCGTGGATGTCCATGCCCGGGAAGATCTCATGGAGATTGTTCTCGATGATGTCGCATACGGAAATGATGGTCGCCGGTGTCGAGCCTTCCATCCCCTGCACAGGCCCCTCTTCAGGCACACGCATCCAGCTCGAAAGACCATCCGGGATCTTCACTCGGGCGAACTGCCTTGTAGAACTGCCGGGCTCGGAAATGAGAACACCGATGCTCAGTGAGAGATTCGAAATGAACGGGAATGGATGACCGGGATCCACGGCAAGTGGCGTCAGTATGGGAAAGACCATCTCGTGGAACCAGGTGTCCATACGACCACGTTGTTCATGGTCGAGCTCATTCCATTTGACCAGCCTGATTTCGTTCTCATTGAGCTCTGGTTCTATCTCGTCGGACCAGATCCTCGCCTGCCTTTCCTGAAATATTTCAATGGCGTCTCGACAGGATTCGAGCTGTTGACGAACAGACAATCCATCGTGAGTACGTTTTTCCGCACCCGTCTTGACCCGTTGATTCAACAGGGCGATTCGCTTCATGAAGAACTCATCGAGATTCGAGGCGGTGATCGCAAGGAACCGAAGCCGATCCTTCAATGGATGGGACGGATCCTCCGCCTCCGTGATCACCCGCTTGTTGAATTCAAGCCAGCCCAGATCCCGTCCAACAAAATTGGATTCGGCCCGAGCATCCGTTGGATTCAATTCTGGATTCCTCCCGGGAACCATGAATGGACTCCTGAATCATTCGAAAGATGGTGGAAACGATGTCCCGAATCGATGAGACGAGCACTTCATCCTAGATGTTCAAGATGTCATTTTATCCGTGATGAACAAACTTAATATCGAGTGGCCACGGGTTTGAAGTCACATCTAGGGGTGATAAAAAAACCGGCCGCGACCTAGAAGGTCGCGGCCGACGCTCGGAAGTCATGCCGACAAGCGGCATGTGAAACTCGAAAAACAGGACGCCAAATGAATGGCTCCATGCTCGAGTCGCGTCGTTGGCCCGTAATCCTCGATTGAACGACGAAACCTGGTGGAGGGCCAGGCTGCGGGAACCACAACAAATCAATGCAGAATCCCCACCCTGTCGTGCCAATCGGTCCTTGATACTGACCTTCGGCGCACCCCTGATAGTAGAAGCCAATTCCATGGCGCCAAGAGCAGAAACTATCGGAACCTGAAATCTGCCCAAGTTTTTGCCCGAAAGGCAGTTATCGGTCTCTTCACGGAGGTTCGCGAATCGGTCCCAGCTTGCCTAAATACCCAGATGGGCCCTGAATGCCCCCTGATGGCCCAATCCGGAAGGCTCTTCAGGAGGGGTTCCGCCCCCCCTGTTCCATGGATGCCGCACACCCCGATTGCCATATGCTGAATACCCGGACCTGCTCCGGACGAACGGCTCAACCGCATCGATCTGCTTCAAGACTAAGGAATGATGATGAGAAACGTTGAATGGCTCAGATGGTTGCTGATGATCGTTCTTGCGGTCATTGCCGTGTACTTCTTCCTCTTCAAATCGCAGGGAGCCCCACCGCCACCGACTCCGAGGGTGGAGGCTGTCAAGGATCCTCTCCTCAGGGACAGCATTCAGAGCCAGCTCAATCGTGTTTCGAAGGAGCCGACCAAGTTCGATCCCAGATTGAAACTATGCATGCTCTACGACGCCAATGAACTGAATGATGTTGCGGAGGTTTGCTACGAACAGTTGAGCGGACTTCTGACCGAACATCCGAGACCCTGGTACCAGCTCGCGTTGCTTCAGGAACGCACAGGTCGTGAAGCACAGGCGATCGAGACCATGAAGATCGCGGCATCCCATGCTGCTGAAACGGAAATCGCGCTTCCCAACTGGCAGATCGGAAGAATGCTGCTCGACTCCGGAAGATCCACCGAAGCACTCGAGTACCTCACGAAAGCCCAGAGAAAAATCGGGAATCAACCCGCTTTGATGGCGACGATCATGCGGACTCATATCGAATCCGGAAACCCGCAGATCGCAGTGGATTTCGCCGAGCAGAATGAACTTGTCCGAACGCCTCTTGGTCCCTACATCCAACAACTGCTGGCGGATGCCCATTCGGAGCTTGGCAACACCAGTGAAGCCCAGGAAGCCATGCAGTACGCCGACAGTCGCACACCTTCCATGAACGACAGCTGGTCGCTCGAGATTCTCCGCATGCGATACGACCTGCCGAGTCTGAAGATGAGAATTGCCGCAGCCATACAGCAGCAGAAATGGGAAGCTGCGCTTCGTCTGCTCGATCAACTTGATCAATACGAACCGCCCACGAACGCCACTCGACTTCAGAGGGCTGGATGTCTCATACAGGCGGGTTCCCCCGAGCAGGCGAACGCGATAATCGATGGCCTGCTGATGGAAGCTCCGGATGACTCGGCACTATTGATCGCCAAGGCCAATGCACAACTGGAAATCGCCGACAAACGTCAGGACATGACCAAGGCCGTTCAGGCATTGGAAACCTCGGAGAAGCTACTTGAGATCGATGACGCCGATCTCAATGCCTACTTCGTCAACATACGTGCATTGATACTCCTGAATCGTCATCTGGAAGCAATCGATTCCTGCCGAGCCGCATGGAAGATGAATCCGAACCAACCGACGCCTGTTCTCATGGCGTGCAATCTGATCCAGGCGAATCAGCTCTGGAAGGACAACGAGGACATGCTTCGCGCAATGGCGGAGAAGAACCCCAGACATCCGACCGCAGGATCCATGCTGGTGCTTTCGCTGGTTGAGAATGGTCGAATCGATGAGGCTGGCCTGTTCCTGAACACGCTCACTGATCCGAACCATGATGGAACACTTCTCAACAGAGCCAGAGAGGCGTACGCCGCTGCAAAGGCTGGAGCGGATCAGGACTGACCTGATCCACAGGCGGCGTGCCTGAAGCAACTCGTCAGGTGGTCGTTGACCATTCCGACAGCCTGCATGAACGCGTAGCAGACGGTCGGACCGGTCCACTTGAATCCAAGTGACTTGAGCTCTCGAGCCATGTTCCTCGATTCTTCCGTGAGATCGGGGACCTGTGCCTGATTCTCCCATTGGTTCACGATCGTCTTTCCGCCCACGTGATCCCACAGGATGGCTGACAGCGGCCGGCCCGCCTTCGCCAGATCAAGTACCACTCTGGCATTGTGGACGGCCGACTCGATCTTGGCGCGATTTCGGATGATTCGAGCATCACCCATCGCCGCTTCGATTCTGGAGGCATCCCACTTGACCAGATTCACGGGCTCGAGTCCGTCCATGACTTCCAGAATCGCTGCTCGCTTTCTCAGGACGACCAGCCATGACAAGCCGGACTGGAACGTATCCAGTGTGAGTTTCACGAACAGGTCGGTGTCGTCATGGATCGGGACACCCCATTCCTCGTCGTGATAGGCCACGTACTGGGGATCGGTTCCACACCAGGGGCATCGATGGAGATCGGTATTCATGGAAAAGAATCCTAGAGTTCCATTGATACTGTTGTTCTAGGCACCAGTATGCTCAGATCTCAGACTACTTGGTCGGGAACTCTGGCATGTGAGCAACCACTTCAATCGGTCGAAGCAAATCATCCGGTACCACCTCCATGAAGTCCTCCACAAACTTCATGGTTTTTCGATACATCGTGAGCCACGACCCTATATTTCTCACCTCAACCAACGACATCCTGTGCTGAATGATCAGCAGATCATCAACGAATTCAATCAGGTAGAGGGATGGCGAATTCATCAGGAATTCCATGACCTCCTGGGAAACCCGGCCGTAGGCCGCCTTCGCATCGGTGGCATGCACAACCCACGCCGCATTGAAATCCTCGGACTCGAAGGAGATCTCGGGACGACTTGAAGGAAGTTGGAAATAATCAGTGAACTCACGTGGGTGGATGTTCATCGGTGGACAAGGTTTCGAATTCTCGATCATCACGAAGATGCTATCTCCAGATGGCGTCTTAGCCCTGACACTGTACTCCTCGTTTTGTTTGAGAAAGTTATCATGTACTGCGCCGTGGGCCCAGAAGATGCGGACTCCTCGGTCATCGAATTGGCGGTAGATCAGATAACGCTTCTTGGCATGCTTCCAGAAGATCGTCGATTGCTGAAGATTCTTCGCGAAGGATGTTCGACCGGGCTCAATTGCCTTGGGCTTCGCTTCGAAGCTCCATCCGGTCGCCTCGGCCCACTTGAGAAATCGAAGCCGTGACTTGGTGCTCAACAGCCCCAACAGATAACCAAGCAATCCTCCAAGTGGGCATCCGATCGCCAGAATCGCGGTCAGCAGCGATTGCCAGGATCTGAGACCTAACCCGAAACCGAAGATGGCGATGGGGATGCTGAGAACTATCGACATGATCAAGGCCCCGAGGATCATGGCCGGGATCAGACGCGCATGAAATCCCTTGACTTTGGACCATTGATATTGTGATTCCGTATCCATCACACATCTCCCTACATCATCAACTCACGAAAAGAATCCTACAGATCCGCTGGTAGCGTATCCTGCATCGGAATGATCCGAGCCAGAGACATCAAGAAGGCCTATCGGCGGACCACGGTTCTCAGGGGAGTTTCCCTGAATGTCCAACCGGGAACCATCCATGGATTCGTCGGGCCCAACGGAGCCGGCAAGTCGACCTTCCTCAAATGCCTCGTCGGTGTCGTCCATCCGGACTCCGGAACGCTTGAGATCGACGGCATCGATGGCCGCAGAAACTCGTTGGAAGTTCGACGTCGCGTCGGATACGCCCCCGCCGAGACATCGCTGTATCACCGAATGAAGGCCGTCGAGCTGCTCGACTTCGCCATTCGATACCACCCCCATTCCGACCTGGCTCGTGGCAAGGCGTTGCTGGATGATCTCGGTGTTCCGCATGATCGAAAAGTCGGCGCGTTGAGCCATGGAATGAAACGCAAGGTAATCCTCGCCCAGGCGATCGCCAGCAATGCACCTGTGATGATCATGGACGAGCCGATGGAAGCGCTCGATCCGGAGGCCCGACGAATCGTCGAGGAGCTGTTGAAGGATGAATGCCGCAAGGGACGGACGATCTTCCTGTCATCACATGATCTGTTCAGCACACAACGCCTCTGCAGTCAGGTCACCTTCCTTCATCGTGGCCTGGTCCTGAGAGACGGACCCGTCGATACTCTGCTGTCAGGTGTACCCGGCAGACTCCACGTTCAACTACGAGAACCGATGGACCTGAAATCCCTGCCGACTGATGGTGGACTCTCGTGGACCGGCAACGGGGTCGACTGGCAAGTCAGTTTCGAAACACCGCTTGAAAGCGTGACCAGGCAGCTCTCGACACTTCCTCTGGCCAGCCTGAAGGATGACAGCAGCAATCTCGAAGATCTCTTTGAGCGACTCTATGACGATGAAAGCGAGCCTGAGTCATGACGCTCCTCAGGCAATGGTTGCGGGACGGATGGTGGATTCTTCTCGGATACGTGGTGATCCTGGAAGCGGCGCTCGTGGCCGCCATCCTGTACTGGCCCAAGTTCAGGGACAACATGCCCGCCATCGCCAAACTGGTTCCGTTCGAATCGCTCCAGCGACTCATGGACTCGGTCGAGATCGCGGGCTACTGGCCCTATCTGGCCGTGCAGCAGTGGTTCAAGGGATGCAGCCTGTTCGGCCTGGCAGCCGCAGCCTTTCTGACCAGCGGCGTAGTTGCACGCGATGCCGATCAGAAAACCGCGGAGTTCCTTCTTTCCCGACCGGTCTCCAGATCGCGGATCCTCCTCACCAGATGGGCTGCGGCCGTCGTGCTGGTCATTGCGCCGGTCTACCTGACCTCGATAACCGCGATCTGGATTTCACCTGCGGTCGAAGAACAACTCCGCTGGGGCGAGGTACTGCTCTCCAGCACATACATGTCGTTGTTCCTGATCATGCTCGTGACCTTCACGGCCATGATCTCGGCGATGAGCAGTCATCAGATGCGGGCCGGCATCATTCTGATCGGATTCATACTTCTCAACTTCGCCTTCTACCTGATCCAGAAGATCGATGAGATAAGTCTGTTCAAGACCGTAGACGTCTGGGTATTCATGGAGATCCGCACAGGCAACATCCCATGGATCACATCGGGCGCCTTCGTCGGCGCGACGGTCATCATGCTTCTGGTCGCCTTGAGGATATTTTCACGCCGGGATTTCTAGAGAACGGGAGAACATGCCATGCGAGCACTGCTGGGTAGCGGAGGTTTTCGAACCGAGGAACGAAGGGCCTTGTACAACGAGGAGATGCGTCGACATTTCGGAGACGTCTCACGGGTTCTCTTTGTTCCGTACGCCTTGCATGATCATGAGAAATACACCCGCATGATGACCGAACGAGGCCTTGACGCGGGCTATGAGATCGACGGTATCCATCGACATGACGATCCCGTGAAGGCGGTCAGGGAAGCGGAGGCGATCTCCGTCGGCGGCGGCAACACCTTCAGGTTGACCGCGGACATGCATCGTCTTGGGCTGTTCGACGCCATCCGAAGCCGAGTCATCGATGATGACATTCCCTACATGGGCGTGAGCGCCGGAACCAACGTGGCCTGTCCGACCATGCAGACGACAAACGACATGCCCATCACCATGCCTTCCAGCTTCGATGCACTGGGGCTGGTCCCTTTCCAGGTGAACGCCCACTACTACGCGGGTTCGATCTGGGTGAAGGAAGACGATGAATTCGTCGAGCACTTCGGTGAAACCCGTGATGATCGAATCCGGGAGTTCCATGAAATGAACGACACGCCGGTCGTCGGACTCTGGGAAGCGGGTTTCATACGGGTCGAGGATCGATCATTCGAGCTGGTGGGTGCCTCCGCCAGAGTCTTCCGCAAGGGATGTGATGCCTATGACGTCCAACCCGGTTCTAAACTGGTCGAACTCGCCTGAGCCGGCGCCGTGGATTCCGCGATGTCCCGTTCGCCCTGTCGACTGAGGCCGTAGGCGAGAATGGCGACCCCGATGACCGATACGATCGCACCGAGTATGGCACGCTTCGTCACCCGATCCTTCTCGATCCATGATGCGAACGGGATGATGAAGACCGGGGAGAGCGACATCAGGGTGGCGGCAATACCCGCTTCGATCCGATCGATGCCGACCAGACTCAGCCAGACGCCCAGCACGGGTCCGAAGATGGCACCGACCAGAATCAGGAACCAGGCAACGGCAAGCCGCCCCTGCTGGCGAACCGGCGCCACCCCCTCGCGAGCGAACCATCGAATGGCCAACAGCAACAGAATCGCCGTCCCTGTCCCGAATACAAGTCTCATGAGGGTGGCGGACCATGGATCCATGAGGTCCTGATCACCCATTCCAAGCTTCGCGAGAATGAGACCGAGCGCCTGGGCGATGCCCGCTCCGGAAGCAAACAGGATGCCGCGACGCGGATGACGTTGTATCGATGTTCCGGAGTCATCGGTATCCGAATCTCCGCCTTCGCTCACGACCCAGGCGATCCCGGTCAGGGTGACGGCCATGCCGATCACTGAAACGATTCCCAGCGTCTCATCGAGAATCGGCCAGGCCATGATCGCGGTGATTGGCGGCGCCAATGTCAGGAGAAGCGTCGTGATCCTCGATCCGACATCGACCAGTGCCTGAAAGCAGAGTTGATCCCCGATCCCCAGTCCGATGATTCCGGAGGCAGCCAGCCAGGCCATCGATTCCCAGCTCATCTCCGGCCACCAGGAACCGATCACCATCTGATGAACAAGGAAAATGATGATCACAGCCATGATCAGCCTGCTGGTGTTCACCACGGCCGATCCGACCTGTCGGCCTGCGGCTGCAAACGACAACGCGGTCAGTACCCAGCAGAGCGCGGCGCCGATGGAGGCCAGGGAACCAATCAATGAATCTGTGAACACCGGATAAGTATCGCAGCCCGAAGTGATCGTTGCATCATCAACCGGTCTGCCAAATTGGCTAATTTTCCACAGGCATGGTCTAATTCAATCCATCAGATCATGCTGCGAATAAACGTCATCCCGCTGTTCCTCCTGTGCCTCTGCGGCATGCTGGTCAGCTGCAAGGTGGGCCCTGATTACAAGCGTCCGGATCTTTCGATGCCCGAGGACTGGGCTCAACGCCGGCCCTTCATGGAAGATCAGGGAACACCCGACTGGGACCAATGGTGGGATGCCTTCGCTGATCCCAAACTCAACGAACTGATCGCCGAAGCGGACGCGAACAATCGCAATCTGATGATCGCGGTTTCCAGAATCGATCAATACAGAGCCCGGTACGGCATCGCCTCCGCGGATCTGTATCCGGACATCCAGACATTCGCTGCCTACAGACGCGCCCGTGTCAGTGACACCGACTTCGATCAACCCGGCTTCTCCGTTGGTGGACCATTCAACAACTGGGGTCTTGGCCTCGATGCCAGCTGGGAGATCGATCTGTTCGGCCGTATCGCCAGAACGATCGAAGCGGCCACGGCCGAATGGGAAGGGATGATCGATGACTGGCGGAATGTCATGGTAACTCTCCGGGCCGATGTCGCCTCGAGCTATATCAGCATTCGAACGCTCCAAGCCAGACGTCTTGTCGTCCTCGAGAATCTGAAGTCGACGGGAAAACTGGTCGAACTCACTCGCGACATGGAGGGATCCGGCACCAACTCCATGCTCGAGGTCCATCAGGCGGAAGCCCAGTTCTACTTCTTCGAGGCGCAGCTTCCTCGAATCGAAGCAATGCTTGCCAAGGAGATCGGGAATCTCGCCGTGCTTCTGGGGCGTGGACAAGCGGGGCTCATGGAGGAACTGGGTGCATTCCATGGCATTCCAGTACCGCCCGGCGAGGTCGCCGTGGGCATTCCCGCGGACATCATCAGACGTCGACCCGATCTTCGATCGGCGGAGCGAGCCGTGGCGGCCGCGACAGCGGGCATCGGTGTGGCCGAAGCACAGCTCTATCCACGACTTCAACTCATGGGGAGCTTCGCCTTCACGGCATCGAATTTCTCCGACGTCTGGAACTGGTCCAGCCGTACCTACAATGCCGGCCCCGCCTTCAGCTGGGACATCTTCAACGGAGGACGTCTCCAATCGGCCGTCAAGGAAGCGGAGGCCGTCGAGAAACAGGCGTTGTTGAACTACGAACAAAAAGCGTTGATTGCGCTCGCGGAAGTCGAAACGGCTCTGGCCGGCTTCGCACTGACGGCACGTGAACGGGACATTCTCAAATCAGGCGTCACAGCCGGACAGGAAGCGGTCAAGCTCGCGACCTTGCAGTACTCCGCCGGCACCCTCGACTTTCTCACCGTTCTCACGGCACAGCAGCAGGTGCTCACACTTCAGGATGAGCTGGTTCAATCACAGGGATTGACCGCCGAACTGCTCGTCGAACTGTATCGCGCTCTTGGAGGCGGCTGGACACCCGGTGTCGTCCCGCCTGATTCATCGGGGGATGACGAAGCCGGAGACAATCCAGAATTGGCCGGCGCAGGAAAGGAATCGGCATGAAGATCCTCAGGCCCGTGATCGGTCTTGTCCTGATGCTGGCAATGTCCGGCAGTCCCGGTTGCAAGAAGGAAGAACCGCAGCAGATGCCGCCTGCCCCCATCGTGACCGGCAAATCCACGACAGCCGACGTGCCCGTCTATCGAAACTACCCCGCCAAGACGCAATCGGAACGCACCATGCCGATCAACGCGAGGGTCGAGGGCATTCTTGAACGCAAGGTCTACGAACAGGGCAGTCTGGTGGTACCCGGTCAGATCCTGTACGTCATCCAGCCGGAACCGTTCAAGGCGGAACGCGATGCCGCTCAGGCGGAACTGGCTTCGGCCATCGCCGACTTCAACTACAGCAAGTCGCAGGTTGATCGAAACAGTTCGCTGGTGGAGCAGGGTGCCATCTCGAAGGAGTACTACGACGAGCTGAAGGCCAAGCTCGTGGCGGCCGAAGCCAGGATCGATTCCGCCAAGGCCAGCCTCGTACAGGCCGAGTTGAACCTCTCCTACTGCAGTGTCGCCGTGCCTGATGTGGACCCCGCCTACGTCTATCGAATCGGCGACACCTATTTCGATGAAGGAACCCTGGTCGGCCCCGCCGGCAACTCGGAACTGGCCACCGTCGTCCAGATCTCTCCGATTCGAACGGTCTTCGATCCCGCTGGATCCGAATGGCCGGAATATCTCAGCCAGATCAAGGCTGGACAGACGCCTTTGTCGGTTGAAGTGACCATCCCGTCGGACAAGAGCTTCACGAGAACGGGGAACATCAACTTCATCGACAACATGGTCGATCCGAACACCTCTACGGTCGAGATGTGGGCTCGTATCGACAACGACGACTTCGCACTCATGCCGGGGCAATACGTGTCTGTTCGTGTCCTTCTCCGGACACTCAAGGATGCCGTCGTGATTCCATCGAAGGCTGTTCAGTCGAAGGCCGGCGAGAAGTTCATATGGACGCTCGAGGACGGGAAGACTCCTGTCCAGGTGAACATCGAACTGGGACCCAGCCACGGTGAACAGGTCGTCGTGACCAGAGGATTGAAGCCCGGGGTGAACATGATCGTCGAAGGAGGCGCCAGAGTCCGTCCCGGTGTCGAGCTCTTGGTGGTATCCGCCAAGGAGTTCGAGGATCTCAACAAGAAGAACACCGGGCAACCAACCGCGAAGCCGAGTGAAGGAAGCTGATCGATCATGGTTGAGTTCTTCATAAGAAGACCTGTTTTCTCGACCGTGTTGTCGCTGCTGGCGATCTTCGCGGGGATGGTCTCGGTGGGACTTCTTCCCATCGCCCAGTTCCCGAACATCACACCTCCGACCATCACGGTATCGAGCAACTTCCCGGGGGCCGATTCCCAGACGGTCTCGGATGTCGTGACGAGACCGATGGAACAGGAGATCAATGGCGTCAAGGGCATGATCTACATGTCCTCCAGCAGCACCAACAACGGTGACTCCAACATCACCGTGACCTTCGACGTCGGCTACGACCAGGACATTGCCGCGGTCGATGTGCAGAACCGCGTTGAAAGAGCCAAGCCCAGGCTTCCGGATGAAGTCCAGCGGAGCGGCGTGGTCGTGGACAAGCAGTCCACCAGCCTGACGATGGTGGTCTCGCTGCTTTCTCCGAACGGCTCGTTCGACGGTGGGTATCTGACCAATTACGCCGATATCCACGTCACGGATTCGCTTACGCGTGTCCCCGGTGTCGGTTCGATCAACAACTTCGGTCTTCGAAAGTACGCTATTCGCATCTGGCTGGATCCGGACAAGATGGCGGCGATGGACATCGGCATCCAGGAGATCAAGTCCGCGATCCAGGGACAGAACAAGCAAGCCGTCGCGGGCAAGGTCGGCGCACCCCCCACCATCGGCAATCCGCCATTCACGCTGCAGGTGACGACACTGGGGCGACTGACGGATGTCGAGGAGTTCAAGAACATCGTGGTCCGAGCGAGCGGTGCTGGACGAGTCGTCCGACTTCATGATGTCGCTCGAGTCGAGCTCGGATCCCAGAACTACACCGGGGATTCAAGGCAGAACGGCATGCCCGCCGCTCAGATCGGTGTCTATCAGCTTCCCGATGCCAATGCGATCAACGTGGCATCAAGCATCAAGGCCGAGATGGACAAGCTTGCCAAGCAGTTCCCGGAGGACATGGTCTACAAGATCACCTACGACTCCACCCAGTTCGTGGAAGCCTCGATCAAGGATCTCGTCAAGACCATCTTCGAAGCAGCCTTTCTCGTCATCCTGGTGATCTACATCTTCCTTCAGTCGATCCGGACCACGATCATTCCACTGATCGCGATTCCCGTCTCGGTCATCGGGGCCTTCGCCGCGATGTTGGCATTCGGCTTCTCCATCAACACGCTCACCCTGCTCGGGCTGGTGCTGGCCATCGGGCTCGTCGTCGATGATGCCATCGTGGTCGTGGAGAATGTGGAACGGGAGATCCGGACGGGCCCCAAGGACCGAACACCACTGCAGTCGACCATCGTGGCGATGAGACAGGTCACAGGTCCGGTGGTGGCGACAACGCTGGTTCTTCTGGCCGTCTTCATTCCGGCGGCGATGATGCCCGGTATCACCGGACAGCTGTACAACCAGTTCGCCCTCACGATCGCGTTCTCGGTCTCCATCAGCAGCATCGTCTCGCTCACACTGAGTCCGGCCCTTTGCGCCTTGATGATGAAGCGCGAGGAGGAGACGGACAAGAAGAGTCTGCGGGAGAGAATCTTCACGCCGTTCAACACATTCATCGACTGGATGACTGCCAGATATGGCGCTATCGTCCGGTTTGGCGCAAAGGCGTGGCTTGTGGCCGTTCTGGTGTTCAGTGGCGTCGTGGTCGGACTCGTTCTTCTGCTCTTCACCACACCGACCGACTTCGTTCCTGACGAAGATCAGGGGTACTTCTTCGTGACGATCCAGCTCCCCTCGGGAGCCACGATGGATCGTACCCAGCAGGTCGAGAATCAGGTCCTGAAGATGCTTCAGAAGGAAGATGACGTCAACGACGTCATCATGATCAGTGGATTCAACTTCATCTCCGGAATAACACAGACGAACTCGGCCTTCTTCGTCGTCACATTGACCAACTGGGAAGACCGCCCCGATCCGGAGCAGAACGCGATGGCCATGGTGAATCGACTGCTTCCGCAGTTCCTGGCCATACCCGAGGCGATGGTCATGGCCTTCAACCCACCCGCCATCACGGGACTGGGAAGTGTCGGTGGATTCCAGATGCAGCTTCAGGACATCGATTCGCTCGGAATCGATGCGTTGGCCGAGACCACGAGGAAGTTCATCGGCGCATCGATGATGACGCCCTACATCGGACGACTGAGCACCACCTTCCGAAACGATGTCCCTCAGCTGTATCTCGACATCGATCGGACCAAGGCGGAGCTCTACGGTGTGGATGTCGGTTCGCTGCTCGACACGCTCCAGTTCTACATGGGATCGTTCTACGTCAACGACTTCAACAAGTACGGCAAGGTCTATCAGGTCATTCTCCAGGCAGACGCGGCCTACCGTATGGAAGCGGAGGAGATCGGCGAGCTGCATGTCCAGAACCGCGACGGGGACATGATTCCACTGGCCGCGTTCCTTGAGGTCGAGTCGATCTCGGGCGTGGACAACCTGCCTCACTACAACATCTACAACTCCGTCAGTCTCAACGGAACACCAGGCCCCGGATACAGCAGCGGCGTAGCCATCAAGGCCATGGAGGTCATCTCTGAAAAGGTGCTGCCCGAAGGCATGACGACCGAATGGACCGGCCTGACCTACCAGCAGCTCAAGGCCGGCAATCTGGCGCCTCTGGTGTTCGCCTTGGCCCTCATCGCGGTGTTCCTGTTCCTGGCGGCGCAGTACGAAAGCTGGACGCTTCCGGTCCTGATTCTTCTGGCGGTGCCGCCTGCTGTCCTGGGAGCCTTGTTGTTCCTGCTCTTTCGATTCATGCCACTCGATGTCTATGGTCAGATCGGACTGGTCATGCTGATCGGACTGGCCGCCAAGAACTCCATCCTGCTGGTCGAGTTCGCCAAGGAACAACGCGATGCCGGAGCGGAGATTCTCGATTCAGCCGTCAAGGCCGCCACGCTCCGACTCCGGCCAATCCTGATGACAGCGGTGAGCTTCGGCGTAGGCGTCATTCCGCTGGTGTTCGCGACCGGCGCCGGTGCCGTCAGTCGTCAATCCCTGGGTACGGTCGTGCTTGGTGGGATGGCGATCGCGACGGTTCTCACTCTGCTGCTGGTACCGGTGTTCTACATACTGCTTGAATCAATGCGAACACGATTCGGTTTCCACAAGCCTTCTGCCACGAAAGAAGCTGCAGCGGATTGATCATTTGTCGGCAAGCCCCAACTGATCAAGCATCACGGCATACTCGAACGCAATCTCCTCAAGACGCCCATAACGGCCGCTCGATCCTCCGTGACCGGCGCCCATGTTGGTCTTTAGGATGAGCAGGTTGTCATCCGTCTTGTGATCACGAAGCTTCGCGGTCCACTTGGCCGGTTCCCAGTAATGGACTCTCGAGTCGTTGAGGCCCGCGGTCACCAGAATCGCCGGATAGTCCATCTCTCGGACATTGTCGTACGGGGAATAGGCGAGCATGCGATGAAATGCCTCAGGATCATTGGGGTTGCCCCATTCCTCGTACTCGCCGACGGTTAGCGGGATCGTCGGATCGGACATCGTGTTGATGACATCCACGAACGGTACATCGGCATGAGCAACTGTAAACAGATCCGGTCGCATGTTCAGAACAGCACCCATCAGAAGGCCGCCCGCCGAACCGCCCTGAATGGCAATGCGATCGGGATCGCCCCAACCACTGTCACGAAGCGCTTCGACGACGTCGATGAAGTCGGTGAACGTGTTCTCCTTCAAGGCCATCTTCCCCTCGTCGTACCAGCGACGTCCCATCTCCCCTCCACCGCGGATATGGGCGATCGCGAAGACGACGCCCCGATCGAGCAGTGAGAGTCGATTCGAGGAGAACCATGGGTTCATTGACGAACCGTAGGCGCCGTAGCCGTAGACCCAGAGAGGATGTGTACCGTCCGGCTCAAGACCCTTTCGATGTACCAGTGTCACCGGGATGATCTCGCCGTCATCGGCCTTCGCCTCGAATCGTGACGCGACATAGGCATTCGGATCGTAGTCACCGAGCACCTCCCGCTGCTTGCGAAGTGTCCGCTCACGAGTGTTCATGTCGTAGTCGTATACCGAGGAAGGTGTCAACGGCGACTGATACCCGAATCGAAGCGTCGTCGTATCGAAGCGTTCGTTGGTTCCGACGCCGATCGAGGACACCTCCTCAGGAACTTCGATCAGATGCGACGATCCCTCATCCTCAAGCGGGATGATCTCGAGGGTCGTGTAGCCGTTGCGACGCTGCGAAACAACCAGATGATTCTCGAAGGCATCCATCCCGGTCAGATAGACGTTTTCGTCATGCGGTCTGAAATCGGTCCAGTTCTCGGGGCTGGGATCGGCGACCTGCGCCGTCATCAACCGGAAGTTCGTCGCGTTCTCATTCGTCAGAATGAAATAGCGATCACCATGTCGTTCCACCTCGTATTCGATGCCCTGCCGCCTTGGGGCGATCACGCGAGGTGGTCTCTCGGGATTCGATGTGTCGATCTCATGCCACTCGCTGGTCGATTGCGAACCGCTCTGGATGAAGATTGACTCGCCACTACGGGAACGTCCGGCGCTCACATAGAACCGTCCATCCGGATCGTGATACACCATCACATCCTCTTCAGGAGTGGTTCCGACACGATGTCGGTAGATCCGATCAGGACGTTTCGCCTCGTCTTGTCTTGCGTAGAAGATGGTCTCGTTGTCGTTCGCCCAGCCCAGCGAGAACGGATTCGCCTTGGTGACGGATCGATCCAGGATCTCACCTGTGGTCAGATCCTTGATGATGAGATCGTTCTCCTCGTAACCCGTCGAGTCGGCAAGCCAGGCCAGTCGTTTCCCGTCGGGGCTTGTCTCCCAATTGGTCACATCGTAGAACTCGAGACCTTCCGCCTCGGCATTGATGTCGAGGATGATCTCCTCCTCCCCGTCGACTCCCTTCCTGCGACAGATGATGTCGTAGGACTTCCCCTCCTCGGTACGGCTGTAATAGATCCAGCCATCGTTGGCGATCCAGGGGACGGAAGTGTCGTCTTCCTTGATGCGACCAAGCATCTCGTCGTACAGATTCTTCTGCAGCGGTTCAAGATGCGAGGTCATCTGCCTGGTGTAGTTGTTCTCCGCATTGAGATACTCGATGACCTCGGGCTTCTCCTTACCTCGTATCCAACCATAGGGGTCGACCATGCGAACGCCGTGTGGATTGGTTTCGACTGGCTTGGCGGCGGCATCTGGTGGTGTGGTCAACATGATCGCGATCAGGGCCTCTGGAATGAACATCTCATAACTCCTCTGGAATACGCTGGGCATGGTAGCCTCGTTCTCTCTGGAGCTCGTCATGACCACTCGTATTCTCACCTGGAACGTCAATGGGCTGCGTGCAGCCATTCGAAAAGGCCTTCAGCACTGGCTCGACGAGATCAAGCCGGATGTCGTCATGCTTCAGGAGATACGCGCGAGACCGGACCAGCTTTCGGAACAATGGCGGAGGATGGATGGATGGCATGCGCATTGGAATCCCGCGGAACGGCCGGGATACTCGGGGACATGCATCTGGTCCAGACAGCCGATCGATCGAGTTGAAATCGGAATTGATGGCAGCCCCGATCCGGAAGGACGGATGGTCCTCGCTCGTATCGGCGATCTGGACGTGGCCAGCATCTACCTGCCTTCCGGCTCATCAAGCGACGAGGCCCATCTGAGGAAGCAACGATGGATGAAGGACTTCGCCCCCTATGCGAAATCACTGATGCGTCGCCGACGATCGGTGCTGCTCGGTGGCGACTTCAACATCGCACGATCCGAGCGGGACATCTTCCATTGGAAGAGCAACCAATCGACTTCGGGCTTCCTTCCCGAGGAACGCCGATGGATGGATGAGATCGTTGACCGTGGAGCCCGCGATCTTGTCCGGGAGCACTTCGGAGACATCGAGGGCCCCTACACCTGGTGGTCGAATCGTGGCCAAGCCAGGGCACTCGATCGCGGCTGGCGGATCGATTATCTCCTTGGAAACGCCAATGCCCAGAGAAGGCTGAAGGATGTGCGTGTGCACAGGGAGGCAGGGCTTGCCATCTCGGACCACGCGCCCGTGATTATCGATCTGGCGGACAGTGCCGCCTGCTAGGATGTCCGGACCCACATGCAAGTGGAACGGGAGCGGATCCATGCCACAGCTCGTACTCATTCGCCACGGACAGAGTCAATGGAATCTCGAGAACCGGTTTACCGGCTGGGTCGATCAGGATCTGTCCGCCAACGGTGAAGTCGAGGCGGCCGCTGCCGGTGAACTGCTCCGCAAGGAAGGTTTCAGCTTCGACATGGCGTTCACGAGCAGGCTCAAGCGAGCCATTCGAACGCTCTGGTTCATCCAGCATCGGATGGATCTCTGCTGGATACCGACCACGAAGGCCTGGCAGCTCAACGAACGCCACTACGGCGCGCTTCAGGGACTGAACAAGTCCGAGACGGCTGCGAAGCATGGTGATGAACAGGTGCACATATGGCGACGGTCCTACGACACGCCTCCCCCGCTCATGGACGCCGACGATCCAGGATCACCTTCGAACGATCCGCGTTACTCGGATGTCCCCTCGGATCAGCTTCCGCTTGGAGAATGCCTGAAGGACACCGTCGACCGGGTGATCCCCTACTGGACGGATGTCATCAGGCCGCTGGTGGCCGACGGCAAGCGATTGATCGTCGCCGCGCATGGAAACTCGTTGCGGGCATTGGTCAAGCATCTGGATGACATCAGCGACGAGGAGATCGTCTCGCTGAACATTCCCACGGGCGTTCCGATGCTCTACGAGTTCAACGACTCGATGGAAGCCGTGGGACGACGGTATCTGGGTGATCAGGAAGCCATTGCCGCAGCAGCCGAAGCCGTCGCCAAGCAAGGCAAGTCCTGAGAATCGAACAACCTGACTAGAAGAGCAGATCGAGATAGGTCGGCAGAGGCCAGAGATCGTCCGGAACGACTCCCTCTATCTTGTCCGAAGATGACCGAACCTTTTCCATCGCCGGTACGAGCACATCCTGGATCATCCTGGCCTGGGCCTCGGCTTCGCCATCGAGACTGGCGAGTTTCGATTCCAGTTCGTGACAGGCGACCTCCAAGCCCGTTATGAGTCCTGTCAGATCGGTCAGACGACCGCGAACCGACTCGGGATCGACACCCGCAGCGTCCGTCGCGGCAATCGCACCGGCCAATTCGGACTGGTGACGAACCGCCGCCGGGATCACCATCGTGTGGATCATTCGGATCAACGTGCGAGCCTCGATTTCCATGATGTTGACGTAGGTCTCGAACAGAACCATCAGACGGGCATCAAGCTCGGCCTCTCCGAGAACCTCGTAGTCACTGAAGAGCTTGCGGGCCTTGTCCGAACCCAGTGCTGGCAATGCATCAGCACATCCACGCAGGTTTGGCAGTCCACGCTTCTCCGCCTCGGCATGCCAGGCATCGGAGTAGTTGTCGCCATTGAAGACGACACGCTTGTGCGTCTTGTAGACATCCCGGAGAACACCCACGATTGCCGCTGACCGTTCCTCATCGGACATGTCTTCGGTGAGCGAGGCTTCCAGCTTGTCCGCGATGTGATCGAGCGACTCCGCGACGATGGTGTTCAGGACCGCGTTGGGCCAGGCGGGGACCGCCGTCGAACCAACGGCCCTGAATTCGAACCGGTTGCCGATGAATGCGAATGGACTCGTTCGATTGCGGTCGCCTGGATGACGTTCCAGCTTGGGCATCGCGGTCGTTCCCAGATCCAGCGTCGTGCTGTGCTCGAATTCCGATGTCTCGCCGGCTTCCAGATGCTCCAGTACCCGTTCCAGTTCAGCGCCCATGTAGATGCTGAGAATGGCCGGTGGCGCTTCGTTGGCACCGAGGCGGTGATCGTTTCCGGCACTCGCAACCGTGGCTCGAAGCAGGTCGGCATGCATGTCGAGACCCCGAACCACCGCACAGACGAAACTGAGGAACTGAAGATGTCCAGCGCCGCCGTCGTTCGGGTTCAGGAGATTGTGACCGGTGTCGGTGACCAGCGACCAGTTGTTGTGCTTACCGCTTCCGTTGACCCCAGCGAAGGGTTTTTCATGAAGCAGGCAGACCATTCCATGCTCGCGGGCCGTGCGACGCAGAACACTCATCGTCTGCATCTGATGGTCGCAGGCCAGGTTGGTTCCCTCGAAGAGTGGTGCCAACTCGAACTGGTGTGGCGCGACCTCGTTGTGGCGTGTCTTGGCCGGAATGCCAAGGGCGTACAGACGAGCTTCGACATCGGCCATATAGGCCTGGACCTTGGCCGGTATCGAACCGAAGTAGTGATCGTCCAGCTGATGGCCCTTGGGCGCGTCGGCGCCGATGAGCGTGCGGCCGCACATTCTCAGGTCGGGACGCATCTGGTAGTCCTCCTCGTCGAGAAGGAAGTACTCCTGCTCGCAACCGAGGGTCGTCTGGACACGATGGACACCCTTGTCGGTTCCGAAGACCCGGAGGATTCGCATCGCCTGTTTGCTCAATGAATCGATCGATCGAAGCAGCGGCGTCTTCTGGTCCAGTGACTCGCCGGTCCAGGAAACGAATGCCGTCGGGATGCAGAGTGTGCGCTCGCTTCCGTTGATGGCAATGAATGCCGGACTGGTCGGATCCCAGGCCGTGTACCCACGAGCTTCCCAGGTGTCTCGAATGCTCCCCGTCGGGAATGAACTCGCATCCGGTTCGCTCCTGATGAGCATCTCGCCCGAGAACTCCGCGATCACACCACCTTCACCATCCATGTTGAGAAACGAATCATGCTTCTCGGCGGTCGCGCCAGTCAGTGGCTGGAACCAGTGGCAGTAGTGGGTGCACCCGTTCTCGGTGGCCCAGTCCTTCATGGCAGCCGCCACTTCATCGGCGATGGCTTCATCAAGCGGCTCGTTGTACTGGGTCGTCTGATCAAGTCGACGCAGTGCTGCAGGCGAAAGCCTTCGTCTGATGTTCTCACCCGTGAAGGTCAGAATGCCATAGTCGTCGCCGAAGAGTTTTTCGACATTTCGTACGTTCTCCATGGCAGACTCCGCTTTGAACGTGGGACGGGCATCCAAGCTGCCACGCGTTTCAATGATTGATACCGGACGATGGTTAGTAAGGCTCATGGACAGAGTTTACAGCCAGCAGGCAACCGCCTGTGGTCTGGAAGCATGAAGTGGACGAGTTCGATCCGGAGTTCAGGAGCTGCTGGTTTCGGCCATCGCATCGCGGCCCGAACCGGCATCCCGGCCCGCTTCAGGAGCCATCGAATACGGATGCTTACCCAGATTTCCAGAGGAGACCCGATCCACCCAGTCCTCACCGAGCTTGGTGATAGCCGTTCCGATCTGAGCCAGTGGCTGGGCAAAGGCGGGCTGCCAGTCGGTCATGCCGGCCAGATCCTGAGTGACGACTACCTGACCGTGGCAGGCGGGGCCAGCCCCGCATCCAATTACCGGTATGGAGGTTCTGGAGACGATTTCCTCGGTCACCTCGCAGGGAACGGCCTCGATCAGAAGCATGGTGGCACCGGCCTCCTCGAGTCGGCGAGCTTCTTCAACCAGTCGACTGGCCTCCGCCCTGGTTCTGCCAGCTGCCCGGTATCCGCCATCATGCTTGACCTGTTGTGGTCTTGATCCGATGTGGGCGATGACCGGAATCCCTGCTCTGTTCAACTGGGAAACCAGTCCGGTGAAGGTGCCGTCGACTTCCAGTTTCACACAGTCGGCCTGCCCCTCCACAAGGAAGCGGCCGGCATTCCTGATCGCTTCGACCTCATCCACCTGATAGGACAGGAAGGGCATGTCGGCCATAACCAAGCAGTTCGGTGCCCCACGCTTGACGGCTGCCGTGAGCTGAATCAGCAGATCAAGCGGTGCATGAATCGTTCCTGGAAGACCCAGAATCATTTCAGCCGCCGTATCGCCAACGAGCAGAATCGGCACACCGGCCCTTTGAAGCAGCCGAGCCGTCGTAGCGTCGTAACAGGTCAAGGCCGCAAACGGGTGACCATCTCCCATCATCTTGCGAAGGGATCGGAGCGTCACCGGCTTCGTCAGTTCCCGGCTGGAGCGATCTGGATGGCTTGATTCTGCACTCATGAACCGGGTCAGTATAGGATCCCGAGAGGTCCCGCAGGTCCAGAATGACCCTCGGGGGCCAACAAGCGGCCTCAATTCGCTGATGAGTGGAGATTTGCTTGCCTTTGGCCCATTTCAGCCGAACTATTGAATGTCTACATTCACATCGGAGGACAGCATGACCGAACCCCGACCCCCAAGGATCTCCCCTGTCGCGTATGTGGCAACATTCATACCCGGGCTCCTTGTAGTCGTTGCGGCCGTCCTGCTGCTGTGGGCGACACCAAGATCGATCGATGCGATTTCCCATCAGAGAACCGTTCGACAGGTTCAGGAAGCCAACTTCCGCTTGAACCAGCCGGCCAGCCCGGCTGAGTCCACGACCTTCCTCGAGCAGTTGAATCGAGCATCAAGAGATGTGGCGACGCTTGTTCGTCCATCAGTCGTGCACATCAGCGCCCAGGAGGAAGTGAATCGGAGGAATCCATATCAGGGAATCTCCACCGGTAGTGGTTGGATCTGGGATGAACAGGGCCATGTTCTGACCAATTGGCACGTCGTCGATGGCGCCACCCGAATCGAAGTGCAGCTGCACGATGGAACCGTGCGGGAAGCCAAACTGGTCGGTCGTGACCCCAGCACCGATATCGCCGTCATTCGAATCTCCGGGGATCGACTCGTGCCGGCCAAACGTGCTTCCTCGTACAACGAGATACAACAGGGTTCTCTGGTGTTCGCCTTCGGTTCCCCTCTCGATTTCCGATTCTCGATGTCCCAGGGGATCGTCTCGGGACTGGGAAGATCCGTCGGTCTGTTCCGGAACCCCACGTCGATCGGCTACGAGAATTTCATTCAGGTCGACGCCGCCATCAATCCAGGTAACTCCGGTGGACCACTCACGAACCATCGTGGTGAAGTCGTCGGCATGAATACCGCCATTGTCACGACCGATGTGGAATCCGAAGGCCGCTTCTCCGGAATCGGACTGGCCATACCTCTCGACATGATCGAGTCGGTGGCAACCCAGCTCATCGATGGTGGAGTCGTCCGAAAAGGCTATCTGGGAATCCGAGTCATCGATCAGGAAACACCCATCTACAGTTGGATCGCGCAGCTCGGGGTGAACCCGGGACCTGGGGGTGTGCTCGTCTCCAGTCTTGAAAGCTCCGGCAATTGGGCTGCTGCCGGCCTGTTGAGAGGTGATTACATCACCCATTACGACAACCAGAGAATCATCGATGAAGATGCCTTTGTGATGGCGATCGCCAATGATCAGGACGATCAGGGTGTACTGACGATCTGGCGAGCCTTTCCGGATAGGGAGAAGCCCAGACGGATCACACTGATCTGCGAAGAGAACGGGAATGCCGGTGATTCCTCCATCGATCTCCTTGATGTCGATCGATCGACCAACATGTCCGAGTACTACAAGGAAATCGGATTCGAAGGTGCTGGTGTCCAGATCGTCAGGACCATGGAAGGTACACCCGCCCGCACAAGTGGACTGGCCTCAGGCGACATCATCTACTCGGTGAATGGTCGGAACGTGCAGACCGTCGATCAACTCCGTTCCGTGATCTCGTCGATGCTTCCCAGCTCGATCGTCGAATTGTCCTTCTGGCGACCGGATCCTGCGGCTCAACAGGACCATTTCCAGAAGGTGAGTATTCCTCTGGTCCAGCTGGACACCCAGACCTGGTAGATGTGGGCGATATCCATCGACAGAGGATTCCCTGTGGATTCAGCGAAGTTCGTGCTTTCCCGGTAGCGTGGTCGCCACGGCCATGATTGATACTCCGCTCCATGATGATTCATCCGAAAGCGTGCTCGATGTCGAACGGGCAACGGTAATCCATCCGGGATCCGAGGTTCCGGCCGTCGATGATGTGAGCCTCTCCCTGTCGCGAGACAGGGTCCTGGGACTGGTGGGTAGTTCCGGTTGCGGCAAGACGAGCCTCTCGAGAGCGATCATGCATCTGATTCCGCTGGCAAATGGTCGCATTCGCATACTCGGGGAGGAGCCCGGCATCATGAAACGGGAGGCCAGACGGCGTTTCCGGCGAAGATTCCAGATGGTGTTTCAGGATCCAGGTGGTTCTCTTGACTCCAGAATGCGAGCCGTCGATCTGGTCGCGGAACCATTGAAGGTCCACGGCATGGCTCGAGGTCCGGAACTTCGGGAACGGGCAGTCGCCTGTCTCGAGTCGGTCGATATTCCGTCTGGTTCCTGCGACCGGTATCCGCATCAGTTCTCCGGCGGTCAGCGACAGCGAATCGCCATCGCCAGAGCCATCGTGACGGAGCCCGACCTGCTGGTCTGTGATGAACCCACATCCGCTCTGGATGTTTCGGTACAAGCCAGAATTCTCGAGTTGCTGCGGGAAATCCGCCGGCGTCGACCGATCGGCATCCTCTTCGTGACCCACGACATGGGCGTCGTAAGACAGATGTGCGACGAAGTGGCCGTGATGGCCGCCGGCGGAATCGTGGAAACCGGACCCGTCAGTCAGGTCCTTGACGGGCCCGAGCATGAGATCACGAGACAACTCATGGAAGTGGCCATTCCAGATCACATGAGGGCTTCCGCGAGTTAGGATGGGACACGATGCAGACCTACCTTGATCTTCTCAGACATGTACGGACCAGCGGCAGTCCTCGTGAGGACCGTACCGGTACCGGGACCATCAGCTGTTTCGGCCAGTCAATGAGGTTCGATCTTTCAGAAGGCTTCCCTCTGGTGACGACCAAGAAGGTGCATCTCAAGTCCGTGATCGGGGAATTGCTCTGGTTCCTCAGGGGCGACACCAACATCAAATGGCTCAACGACAATGGAATCTCCATATGGGATGAATGGGCCGACGAGGATGGCAACCTCGGTCCTGTCTACGGACATCAGTGGCGTTCATGGGGAACCGCGAATGGCGCGACCATCGATCAGATATCGCAGGTCGTCGAGCGGATCAGCACGAATCCTCAATCACGGCGTTTGATCGTGAATGCCTGGAACGTCGGAGAAATCGATCAGATGGCCCTGCCCCCCTGCCATGTCCTGTTCCAGTTCTATGTGGCTGACGGGAAGCTTTCGTGCCAGCTCTACCAGAGAAGCGCCGATCTCTTTCTCGGTGTGCCTTTCAACATCGCCTCCTATGCACTCCTGACTATGATGATCGCACAATGCACCGGACTTGGTTGCGGCGACTTCATCCATGTGATCGGCGACGCCCACATTTACAGCAATCATCTGGAACAGGTCGACACGCAACTCGCGAGGTCTCCGCGGACTCGACCGGTCATGGCCTTGAATCCGGATATCAGGAGCGTTTTCGATTTCACATTGGACGATTTCACGCTCACCGGATACGACCCACATCCAAAGCTCAGTGCACCGGTTGCCGTATAGGCCCGTGGAGAACGAGATGCTCATCAGCCTGATCGTGGCCGCCTCGGAGAACAACGTCATCGGTCAGGATGGCGACCTTCCATGGCGATTGCCCGATGACATGGCCTTCTTTCGTCGAAGCACGCTCGGCCACCCGGTGATCATGGGCCGTCGGACTTGGGACACGCTTCCGAAGCCGCTTGACCAGAGAGTCAATATCGTCCTCAGTCGCCAACCGGATCTGGATGCGGCAGGCGCCATTCTGGTCAGCACCCCGGAACAGGCCATGGAGGCCTGCGAGGATGCCGATGGCTGCTTCATCATTGGCGGTGGAGAGATCTACAGGCTCTTTCTCCCGCAGGCCAACAGGGTTCTTCTCACGAGAATTCATGCGGTTGTGGATGGTGATGCCAAATTTCCCGTGCTTGATCCCGATGTCTGGTCACTCGAATCGCGTACGGAGCATCCAAGCGATGACCGGCATGAACATGCCATGACTTTTGAGTGCTGGATGCGGCGTTAGGCCGTTCAGCCTCTTCGTTTCTTTTGGCCTTGCTTGGATTACGTCATGCATCCTCGTGGTAACAGATGGCTGCATCGATACGGATGTCGATGCGCAAATCTGATCCATTACCGGGAAGGAACCCACCATGACATTGATACACGCCGCTTTTTCCATACTTGCGATCACCGCAGGGCTTCTGCCGACATCGTGCGATGGCTACTTTCGAGCCACACCATTTTCACTTGAAAGCGGATTGAGTGTTCGAACACCTGCCGTGCTCGAAACGAATCGGCCTCGACCACTGGAAAGCACAATCGTTGGCACAATCGTTCTTGAAAATGGACGAACCATCCACCTGTACGACACGGATGGGGACGGCATTCCAGATCAGGCAAGAGATGGTCACCGACGATGGGAGATCAAGCCGGCCGGTGATCAAGGCGCTTCAGTGAATGGCTCTTTCATCGAACTTGAATCGTCACTGCCCTACCGAAATCCAGAATTTGGAAATCGGACAGCCGAGGAATGGCTGGTATCCACTGGGCTCGACCATTCATCGGAAGGGGTCGGGGCGAGTCACCCCGTTTGGGTTCACTGCATACGAACAACCGCATGGTTCGTCGATCTGACCATCCCCTCCTCGAGCGATTGCATCAGACCTTCATTTCACGAGCACGACATCGAATATCAGTGGGATGTTCTGGAAAGCGAGAATGGGACTGATTTCGAGTTGTGGAGAATCGCGGGTGATTTGACTGAAGTCTGCCGTTTCGTTGTGGCCTGCGGCATACATGAACTTCATGCGGAGACCGCTCAGGGACTTCTGGAGATCGTGTACGACGCGACCGACCATGGAATGGCAGTCACCATGAATGGAATGCAGCAGGAGTGGATTCCGCTTGACTAGATTGAGATGGATGAATCCGGAATGGTCCCGGGCCTCGTGGTCCGGGGCCAATCCGTTGCTACTCGTTTTCGCCGGGCATGACTGAAATCATCCCGATCATTGGCATGTCCTCGGATGCCTGAATCTCGATGAGTTCGACCTTGGCAGCTGGCCGTGTTCGCAAGAGGCCACCTGCTCGAAACTGTTCGCCGATGTCATCTCGAAAAGCGAACAGATCCATGCTGACACGCTGGCCGGGCTTCAGTGATTTCAACGGAGCGGCATAACGTTGATTGATCCAGATCGTCACGTCAGCCCATGTGCGATCAGTCGAGTTGACGATCTCGATGTTGGTCCCATCACGGAAGACCTGGATGGGGACCACGTCAGTCGTATGCAGCTCGAATGGATAGGGCCGCGTAGCCAGCTTGGGATTGAAGTTGGGGGAATTGCATCCAGATGCCAGCATCATCAAGCTCGCCGGGAGCAGTAGGAGCAGCAGGAACGAGGAAAGACGATGAATCATCATGCTGGCCATTGTACGAGGGACCGTGTTGACGCAACAATAGAGGGATGTCAGTCGAAATGAACCCCCCAGAACTGACCAGACCCGCTCTGGACAGGTCCGTGGAAGAGATCGCCAGGGATTTCCGACAGGATCCTCGGATTCCCGAGTTGGTCCCCGGATTCGATGCGCCCTTCTTTCAGGCCGGACTGGCAGGCTATTCGGATGGTGCCATGCGGCTGGTGGCAAGGGATCATGGGTGTCCGTTCTGCATCACGGAAGCGTTACTTGATGTGACACTGGTGAATGGAGGAAAAGGACGCAATCGCGAGGATCCCGATCTCCTCGCCGAAGCCTGCGGTACCGGAGAACTCGAGGAGAACGTCGCAGCGGGCCGTCATGATCATCCGCTGGCTGGACAGATCATGGGGACGGAGCCGGCAATGATGGCGCGTGCCGCCGGCATGCTCGTTGATATGAACTACGACGTCATCGACATCAATCTGGCATGTCCGGTCAAGAAGATCCGAAAAAGACGTCGAGGTGGTCATCTGCTTACCGCGCCGGATCAGGCCATCGAGATACTCGAGTCGGTGCGTGAAGTCGTGCCGTCCGAGATACCGCTCACAGTGAAGCTGAGACGTGCATTCGATGAGACGGACGAGATGGCGGACAACTTCGAAAAGATCTTCAATGCCGTCTACGACATCGGTTATGCATGGGCGACGGTCCACTGCCGAACAGTTCAACAGAAATACAAGGGGCCGGGCAGATGGCCGTTTCTCAAGTCGCTCGTGGAACGCCATCCGGACAAGTTGATCTTCGGCAGTGGTGACATCTGGACAGTCGAGGACATCTTCCTGATGCTGGCCCATACAGGAGTCCATGCCGTGTCGGTGGCCCGTGGATGCATCGGAAATCCCTGGATCTTCCGCCAGGCCAGATGTCTTCTGGCGGGCGAATCACCTGCACCGCCGACATTACAGGAACAGAGACACGCCTTGCTCAATCATTTCCATCTTTCGGTTCAGCTCCACGGCGAAGGTTCGGCGTCAAGACAGATGCGAAAGTTCGGAATCAAGTTCGCAGCACATCATCCGGAACAGCAAGCCGTCCGAAACCGTTTCATCGCCGTGCGATCGATAGAGGAGTGGCACGCTGTACTGGACGAGTATTTTCCGGAAGCGCCCTAGAGGCCTAGAAGCAGTCGTGAAATCGCCGCTCTCTGACCCGGCGTCAGTGGATGCTCCAGTTGGGCACGTGCCTCACGCATCAGTATGGTCCGCTTTCCCGAATTCTGCATCAGTTTCAGCTTCGGTTCTTTGACAGCTTCGAACGATGCTGAAATGTCGTTGTTGAGATTGGCTCCGAGCGCCCGCCCCTCCGCGAGGATGGCCTCAGTCTCGAGTCGCAGAGCCTCCCGACGAGTCAGATAGTCCGACAGAACGTCGTTCACGACGACGATCTGGTCGACTTCCCCGTTCTCGAAGATCCAGTTTGCGATGCGTTCGACCTCGTCGCCCGATATCCAGAGCCATGGATAGTTGGCCTTGCGATACCGAGCGGTCCAATCGGCGGCCGCCTCGGGCGACATGCAAAGCGAGTAGATGGCCAAGAAGCCCTGATAGTCGATCGCCTGACGCTCCGACCACCGGCGGGATCGCTCGATCATGATGTTGATCTGATCGGAGGAGTCCCCGTTGATCGCCGATACCCTGTTCCTGAAACCCGCTTCTCTCTCAAGATCCGCATTCGTTCGAATGATCGTGTACATCGCGGTTCGCCAGGAATCCAGCGCTGGCTGGAACGACTCCTTCGGAACATCCCCCAGCTCTTCTCGAGAGGCCTCCTCCACCAGCAGGAAGAGATCGACGCCTTCGCCCGAATATCGCGTATCAGCCTCCTCAAGTCTCAGTGGCGTGAGATAAATGTGTCTGAAGAGATCGAACTTGGCCCGATCGACCCTGTCCCGGCTGGTATCTGGACCGATCGCGGCGATATCGTCGAGCAGGAGATCCAGCTGCTCATCAACCAGCTTCCAGTTGGATTTCCTTGATTCCTCAAGCGCGATCCGAAGCCTGTTGATCTCCCCTGATGCTGCTCGATACCGCCCCATCAGAATTCCATCGAGACGATTGCGGATCACCTCCTCGCGAGCGATCGAATCCTCGACGATCGAATCGAGTGCGTCGAGATACGCGTCGTATCTGACGTCGGCAATGCTGCTCTGCGCCTCGTCGAGATCCAGCGACACCACATACCGTCGTATGTGATCCGGCAGAATTAATGGCGAAATCTGATGTGACTGGTAGGTCACCAGTTTCGCGTTCGACGCGGGTCCGCCGTGGACGGGCAATACCAGCATCAGGAGCGACAGGAGTACGAGGCCAGCTTTCATACGGGCATCCTAGCTGGTAGCAGGCTCATACAAGGACCGAATGTTCAGAAAGCGAAGATGGCGTCCAACGCCTGGGCCAGTATTCCCTTGCTGGCAGCCTTGGGAACAGATCCCTTGTGTCGTTTTTCAACCTGAAGATCGAATATCTGATTGGAGAGAATCGTGTTGGCAGCCGTGATGTCCTCGGGGCGACAGGTACCGGTCAACTGGGTATACCACTCTTCATCATCTGTTCGAATGCGAGTGCGGGCTTCCAGCACGAGATTTCCGTTTGGACGAATCTCGATGACTTCCGCCGACAATCTGGTCACCAGTTCGTCTTCACGGACATATTCACCTTCACCATCGAATTCCTTCTCGCCAACGACATCGAATTCCGTGTAGTACAGCGGGTTGTCTCCATTGACCCCCGGGAATGATTCGACACCACCGGCCAGACCGTATTCCTTTTCGGTCTCGAGCCCCTGGAACGAGGCCGCGACACTTGCTTCCCTGACGATGATCTGGACGAGGTCGTGGATGTGATAGAGGCGGGGTTCCGCCGGGGTGACCGCAAACATGCTGATCGACTGAAGATCCGTCATGCCGGGCGTCCCTGGCGACCAAACTCCCATTGCCTGCGCCATGATCGAGGTTGATGGAACGCCCATGGGAACAGTGAGCATCGGTGTTGTCGCCAAAAGCGGCATACCTGTCAACGAAGGAAGTTCCGATGGAATAACCGGATCGATGGCACCCACCTCGAAACCCGCACCACCCATGTCCATGGGCATCATCATCGACGGCATCATCCCCCAGCCGACGGCACCGCCCAAGGGCATGATGCCGGGGAATCCGCTTCCAAGAACCGACATGTTCCCCATGCCCGCCATCTGTCCGAAGGCGGGCACACCACCCAGACCCGGCGTCATTCCATAGCCGGCCAGTGAGTGAACATGAATGGCAGATGCCGTCGGGACATGTGTCCTGTTGAGCATGTGTCGAGTCGTCCCGACATTCACATGGGAACCCGTCAATCCGGACCCAGCGGATGCGACTCTCATGGGCTCTGCTGCGGGTGCGGGTGCTGTCTTCACGGGAACGACTGTCTCGCCGCTCAGGACGGGGCCAGAAGCAGTCAGGGGGAATATGAGAAACAGACCTTTGCTCAACATCGAATCACTCCATCAATCTTTCGTTCTAGATCACAGTCAACTGCCCGCGACCGGATTCTCCATGTCAATGACGGCTTCACCGGGACCGGTCACGACAGCCATGAAGGTCTCCCGCTCACGCCCCTTGCGAAGCTCAATACGCTCGCCAAGTCCGCCCGCTGATTCGGCACGTGCCTTGAGCGAGATGGCTGCGCCGCCGACCAGACATCTCACCACGACGGAGTCGCCACGATCCACCAGCTGGACCGCACGTATATCGCGTGCACGAAACAGTGTGCCTTTGCGCAGCGGTGCGACCGGTACTCTTCCGACCACGTCGACCGGCTGCAGACGAATTGTTCTCTGAGAAGGGGTCAGCCATGTCTCGACGGCTTTGATCTGATCGGGCTGTATGGTCGAATGCCGTGGAATGTTCATCGATGCCTCGGCCACGGTGCAACGGATCAGCGGCTTGACCTTCAGCAATCTTCTCTCGCCGGGTCGACCCTTCGACCATCTCCGGATCTCCAGATCGATCCGATCACTCATGTTCAGATCGCTCAGGGCCTTTATCTCGTATCGAATCTCATCCAATGGGGAATCGA
The DNA here is from genome assembly GCA_002716385.1 of Phycisphaerae bacterium. GTDB lineage: Bacteria > Planctomycetota > Phycisphaerae > Phycisphaerales > SM1A02 > UBA1668. The sequence continues at coordinate 229,599 of PBAX01000022.1, forward strand.
GCCAGCGATCGTCATTGGCGTCGAACACCACCTGGATCGAATCCACGGTGGTGTCGAGTTTCGCGAGCAGAAATCGAAGAACGGCCCCACGAAGCGTGCGGGCATTCTCATCCACGGGAACTGGGGATTTATGAACCTTCCGGGAGATTGCGGCGGCATCCCGATGTATGTTCATCGACTGCATGGCCGCGGGTGGCTGTGCGGATCTTGCGAGGTCCTGACGAACAACGACAACCTGCCCATGAAGATTGACACGTCCCCAATGCACACCGGCCTCGTCCAACCGGTTGCGGACCTGAGCAATCGTGATGTGAACCGTATCACGATCGTCGGTTTCGACGATCGGAAGCTTCGCCCATCCCATTGCCTCGGTGCCCTCGAGCTTCGCGATGTCGCCAAGCGTGATGATCGAGGCCTCCTGCGGTCGACGAGCCGACGATAGGAGCGTGATGCTGTCCGCCATGACGGCATCGCCCAGAAGAAGGCAGCTGCACAGAAGCAGGCCGGCAAGTATTGATATCGAATCAGATCTCATCTTCATCCTTCAGTCAATCATCCGTACCTTCGAAGATTGGCGACGATCTGCAGCACTTCATCGGCTGCCTTCAACGACTGTGAATTGAACTCGAATGCCCGCTGGGTGTTGATCAGATCGACAAGCTCGGTGACCGGATCGACATTCGACGCTTCCAGGAAGTTCTGGATGATCGTTCCTCGCCCATTCTCCGTGGGCAGGCCGATCGCCACCTCTCCCGAAGCGATCGATTCCGTGTAGAGGTTGCCGCCGATGGGCGTCAATCCAGCCGGATTGGCGAAGATCGCGACCTCAAGCTGACCGATCTCCTCGAAGATCTCGCCATAGGAGACCTGGACGTTTCCATCATTCGTGATGTTGATCGCGTATTCGGGAATCCCCCATGGAACCTGAATCGAAGGAACAAGCCGTCGTCCCTGATCATTGGCCAGAACGAGTTCACGTTCCGCATTGAGCGCGAAGTTGCCGGCTCGCGTATAGGCGAGTCCATTCGTGTAGGTATCCTCGACTTCGACGACGAAGAATCCACTTCCATTGATGGCGGCATCCAGAGGTTGCTCGGTCGAGACCAGAGGACCCTCCTGGAGATTCAATTGAGTGCCGGACACTCTGGTGCCGACACCGGAATAGAGTCCGGTTGGATTCAGATCACCAAGGACGTTCTCCAGTCCAGGCTGTCGCTGTTCCAGATACATGAGATCCTGGAAGTTGACACGGCTGGATTTGAATCCGTCCGTGTTGGCGTTGGCCAGATTGTTGGCGATGACGTTCAGATTAGTCGTCAACGCGCTTAGACCGGTTGCTGATGCATCAAGACAAGTAAAAGCCATTTTGATTCACTCCGCGGAGAACGTCAGTTACTCCAGGTCCTTCATGTCACTTTTCCGAATGTGTTGATCGCCTGACCAGTGAGCAGGTCCTGTGCCTGCATGAGCTTCGCATTGGCCTCGACGGCTCGACCGATCTCGACAAGCCCTGCCATCTCCAGTACCGGCTTGACAGTGCTGGATTCGAGATAGCCCTGCCAAAGGGTCGAATCGTTCGCCTGAACCATCTCCCCTACCTGTGAACCGGGATCGATCAGGCTGTCACCGATCTTTCTGAGGGAATTCGTGTCGGGTATGGAGACCATGCCGATCCTTCCCAGTTCCTCGTCTCCCTGAGTAACCAGTCCGTCGGGACCGACTGTCAGGGGACCTGGTGGAACTTCAATGGTTCGTTGTCGATCGTCAAGGACCTTCATTCCTGTTCCGAGCATCGCCAGTTCACCCTGTGGATCACGTGTGAAACGACCATCTCGCGTCAATCTGATGTCCGCCTCCCGACCGGCGCCGTCACTGACCATGAAGAAGCCGGATCCATCGATGGCGAGATCCAGTTCCCCTTGTGTTGGCGTCAACGATCCCTGCTGCATCATGAATCTGGTCGGATCGGAGAGCTGACCGCCTCCGAGCATCTCCAGCATGTAGTGCGGATCCGAGGCAAACCCCCCTTCCAATCGAGCCGGCAGCCGCTGGGCTGTGGTGACCTGATCGGCCTTGAAACCGAAGGTCTCGCTGTTGGCGAGATTGTTGCTGGCAACCTGAAGACGATGAACCTGGGTCATCAAGCCCGTTGCGGATTGGTAGAAACCGTAGTTCATGAGTGAGTGCCCCTTCCGGAGTTCCCTGAACCGAGATTTCCTCCAAGAAGGCTCACATGCGTGGCGGCAGCAGCCTGAGCCATGAACAGCACCGACTGTCCAAGCCTTGTTCCGATGGAATCATCGACACGGGCCTCCTTGGCCAGCTTGATGAGTTGTATTGCCTTGTCTCGAGAATCATCCATGCGCGTCGGCCTCCTGCCTGGCGAACAGAACACTGCTTCGCAAGAACCGTGCCGTGCCCGGAAGCCTGTTTAATGGCGTGAGAAGCGGGCATGCGATTGAATTAGATGCGCTTTATCGAATTCAATGCGCATTATTTGCGCTTCTTTGGCGACTGGTACAGGCCAGCATTGTGGCCAAGCATCCAATCGCCCGCCGATAGATATCAGGTTGAACATGGCGCATCGCCCGATTTTCAATTCGAGTCCGGATCCCAACACCCTCGCCGCAGGGACGGAATGCGATTCCTGTCCATGCGTTGATCAGGGGCTCTCGCAATGCCAGGATCTCTTCAGTCTCGGATCACTCGAACGCACCATGTCCACCTGTTTCGGCAACTGGTCCGACTGTTCCATCTATCAGTCCATGGCTCGTGGTGAAGCCGCTCTCGAGAGAGAACCCTGTGTTGCCGTGGTTCTGACCGTCCGACAGCAAGATCATGTCCAACTTCGACCAACCGGTACGTGAAGTCCTTGGGTGGCTTCGCATAGAGGCGGGCCTGTCAACGGCCACGCTAGAGGCGTACCAGCGAGATCTGGACTGCATGGTCGAAGCGCTCGAGGCAGAGGGCGTCTCCTCCCCGGAAGAGGTGACGGCCCGCCAGCTGGCCGATCATCTTCAGTCGCTTCATCGAGATCGCGATCTGCAGCCATCAAGCATAAGTCGCCATCTTTCTACCATCCGCACCTTCTTTCGATACCTCGAGGCCGAGAAGCGAATCGATCGCAATCCGGCCGCGCCGCTTATCCCACCAACGCGTTGGAAACGACTGCCGGGTGTCATGACACCCAAGCAGATGCGTTCGCTTCTCGAGGCGGCCTCGCCAGGTTCCGGTCGACTCTGGCAACGGGACCGAGCCATGCTCGAACTCATGTACGCCGCCGGACTCAGAGCATCCGAGGTCGGAGCCGTTCGTTTCCATGAATACAAGGAGACACTTGGCGTCGTTCTTGTCCATGGGAAGGGAAACCGCGAGAGACTCGTGCCGGTGGGCGTGCCGGCGCGTGAAGCCATCCAGCAGTACGTCGGGGATCTCTATCCCGAACTCACGCGTTTCGGGGATGGACGCGACGACAAGAGACTTCTGCTCAGCAACACCGGGCGACCACTAGAACGCGTCGCCGTGTGGCAGATTGTCCGTCGGCTGGCCAAGCGAGCCGGGATGGACAACATCCATCCACACATGCTGCGACATTCATTCGCCACACATCTGCTGGCCGGAGGTGCGGATCTTCGCGTCGTTCAGGAACTTCTGGGCCACGCGGACATAGCCACCACACAGATCTACACGCATGTGGACAGAAGCCGACTCAAGTCGGTGGTCGCAGCTCATCATCCCAGACCCTGATTCAGATACCGATCGTGCGATCGAAGAAGTGGAGGCTGGCGGCCTCCTTCGCCATGGCTAGTGTCTCTTCGGTCGCCGCGATGGCCTTCTTGCATCCATCATGCAGGATATCCATCACCACATCGTCCGACTCGTACTGCCGACGGCGTTCCTGCATCGGCTCGAGCAGCTCGCTGATCACCTCGGCCACCCGCACCTTGATGACGCCATCACCGATGTTGTCGCCTCGCGCATACCTGTCACGCAGTTCCGCGACCTCGTCCTCCGAATCGATGAAGGTCTCAACGTACTGGAAGAGAGGATTCTTCTCCGGATCGACTTCACCCGGATCGTTCGGTTGCCGATTGTCCACACCGACGTAGATCTTCCCAAGCTTCTTCTTGACCTGCTTGGGCGTATCGGTGATGAGAATGCTGTTGCCGAGCGACTTGCTCATCTTGTGGATGCCGTCGGTTCCTATGAGCCTACCGACCTTTCCGACATCCGCCTCCGGAATCGGAAACACGCCACCGAGATCCACATGCTCCTCATCGGGCGCCTTGTCGGGGACACCGCAGTAGAACTTGTTGAATCGTCTGGCAACCTCTCGAGTCAGTTCAAGGTGCGGTACTTGATCCTCGCCGACCGGAACATCGTGAGCCCTGAAAGCCAGGATGTCGGCTGTCTGGCCGACCGTGTAGAGCGGGAAACCGAAGGAATAGTTGTCATCCAGCCCCTTCACCTTCAATTCATCCTTGAGTGTCGGATTCCGCATGACGCGGTTGTAGGGAAGGAGCATGGAGAACAGATAGGTCAACTCGAGAATTGCGGGGACCTCGGTCTGCAGAAAGATCGACGCCTTAGACGGATCAATACCCATGGCCAGTGCATCACGAACGACCTCCATGCAGTCCCGACGAATGTCCTCAGGCTTGTCCGCTCTGGTCGTGAATGCATGCAGGTTGGCCACGAGAAAGAAACAGTCGTGTGTTTCCTGAATCTCGACTCGGCGTTTGACGGAACCCACCCAGTGCCCGATGTGCAGGGAACCGGTCGGGGTGTCTCCAGTAAGAACTCTACGTCGTGCAGGATCTGGCATGAGCGGATTGTAGCGACGCAGGACAACTGCCGAGTCTCGCATCGGCCGCAGAAGGCTACAAGATCACCAGCAGGATATTGAAGGCGTTGAAAGCGGCATGCATGGCGATACATGCCGTCAGTCGGCCTGTTCGCATGTAGATCCAACCGAATCCAAGAGAGAGCACGAACAACGCGAACAGCCCGCGGAAATCGACCACCCCGCCATGCATGGCCGCGAAAATCAGACTTGTGATGACGATGGCTGTCCAGGGTGATTCGCCACGGGCCAATGGATGCTTCCGTATCGACTCCTGAAGCATTCCCCGATAGAGGACCTCCTCCCAGATGGGCGTCACGATGACCACCATGATCGCGATTACGACAAGCGTGAGATCGGGGTGCTCGGCGGCCTCCTTGATCTGAAGAAGTGTTCCATGGCCGATTTCATCGAATGTCTGCCCGGTAGACAACTCGATCAGGAAGCCCGCCACCTGTGCCACTGCCAGCGTGATTGGCATGGCGATGGCCATTCCTAGACAACCTGCCAGAACCGCTCGCCACCACGACATCCGCCGTCCAATCCCGCGAGATTGCTTTCTACCAAGAATCAGCCCGGGCACCAGGAGGAAGACGAACCCCTGTCCGACATAGTTGCCGACCATGATCGGCAGGGTGGCCGCGAGATTGTTGCCCCCATTCTCCATGGGCGGCAACACGAAGTGTGTGGCGATACTGGCTCCGAGCACACCTCCAATCAAGGCCGCTGCGAAGAGAAGAAGACCCGCGCTGGACGAGAAACCAGACTCCAAAAGCCGTGTTTTCTTCAATCTCCAATCGGGAATCTGCGTAAAAATGACGAGCGAGACGATCGCCACAGGGATCGTCCACCAGAGGAGCCATTCACTGCTCGAATCAAGCACCTCTATGGCGGCACCTTGATCGTTCGTCGCCACCGCGGCTATAACGGGTTGACCGTTCGAAAGGAAACCGAGGACCAGCAAGATGAGCGTGACTCTGGAAGAAATCATTCGCCATAAGAGACGTGAAGTCGACGATGCGAAGAATGCAACGCCGCTTGACGCATTTCGCGAACGGATCAAGGACGCGCCGCCCGCTCGAAATTTCTTCGGTTCAGTCGCCAATGGTCGTGGACCCGGTGGATTCAATGTGATTGCTGAAGTCAAGGAGAGAAGTCCATCGGCCGGCACGCTTCGTGATCCATATGATCCTGCCGCCATAGCCTTACAATACGAGAATGCGGGCGCCGTAGCGATCTCCTGCCTCACGGATGCCGCCTACTTCGGTGGAACACCAGATCACCTGAAAAAAGTACGTGACGCGGTATCTCTGCCGGTGCTTCGCAAGGACTTCATCGTTGATCCCTGGCAGATCTGGGAATCAAGGTTGATGGGTGCGGATGCGGTCCTTCTGATCGCAGAGGTCCTGTCAGAGGGTGAGATCCTCGATTGCATGATTCTGGCTCACGAACTCGACATGACTGCTCTGGTCGAGGTCCACGACATGGAATCCCTGCTCCGTGTGCAGAGGCACATCGGATTCCCCCATCCGGGCTATTCCCTGCTCGGAATCAACAATCGAAATCTCAAGACGATGAAGACAGATCTGAATCACACCATTCGTCTTCTGGATCTAGTCGAGGAACACAGGAACATCACGGTCAGTGAATCGGGAATACGGACTCGCGAGGATCTCGATCATCTGAATGCTCACGGGGTCAATAAGACGCTGGTCGGCGAATCGCTCCTGAGAGAGGATGATCCGGGTAATGGACTTCGACGCCTGCTTGGAACGCCCTGGAACTAGTGGATGTTTCGCTACATTCGACGAATCAGACGATGGCACCGACGACTGGACTACCAGTCGGCCGATCGGCGACGGACAAAATGGACGACCCGCGTCGACTATTCGTTGGTCCTTACGGCGATCGTGGCATTCCTGATCATTCTCGTGCTGCAGATGACCGTCGAACGACCGAACACCTCGATGACACTCACCTTCGACGCTGTCATGGAGGATGACCGGATCGTGCTTTTCAAATCGGATTCCTCAAGGGACGCGCGATCAGGAACCGTCCATGTCCTCCTCGAGACCTCGAAGGCCGGCTGGCCATTCACGACCGCCGATGTGATCCGTGACCCACGTATCAGCTGGAGCTTCTCCAAGGATATCGAGGAGATAGACAGACCCACGCAGACCCTCACCCCTCTGGTTGACAGCATGGAACTGGCGTCGCCTGTACGTCGTGCGCTCGAGGAATCGACTCAACCACTCGCGAATGAATCTGCCCGAGGCCGAGTCGTGAATACTCGCCTGTTCATCTTCTCCCTCATGGCCTGCATCACCTGGGTGCTGCTGTGGATTACCTGTCTTCCGCTCCTTGGTCTGATAGGAGTCGGCGAAGGCGTCGCCGGCGGTTATCGATCTCTCCAGCGAAGAAAACGCAGGAAGATGAACCGGTGTCAGCGGTGCGGTTACGACCTCAAGGGTCTTGATTTCGCAGCCAGCTGCCCTGAATGCGGTGAATTGTTGACATGAGGCTGAACGCCGTACACTGGTCGGCATGTCACTGGTAAAGATCACCCAAGACGACCGGTCAATTGTCACCTTAACTCTGGCTCGACCCGAGAAACGCAACGCGCTGTCTCTCGATCTAATCAACGATCTGGAATCCTCGCTTCGGGAAATTGCCGGCAACGACGGCCATCGAGTCATGATTCTGGCGGGCGAAGGTGCCTCCTTCTGCGCAGGCATGGATCTCAAGGGCGTGCTTGACGATGCCAAGAGGATGTCGGGAATGCTGCATGGACTTTCCAGAGCCATGCGATCGATACGGCGACTGTCCATCCCAACCATCGCACAAGTGCAAGGAGCTGCGGTTGGCGGTGGCTGCGGACTCGCAGTGGTGTGCGACTACGCGGTGACACATCCTGAAGCCAAGCTGGGATATCCAGAAGTCGAACTCGGAGTCTGCCCTGCGGTCGTTGCCCCCTGGCTTATCCGCCGGATCGGTGCTGGTAGAGCTCGATCGCTTCTTCTGGCTGGTGGAACCATGTCTGGAACGCACGCGATCGAGATCGGGCTCGTCGATGAAATCGTCGAACAGGATCAACTTGAGCAACGGTGCCTCGAATTCGCCACAAAGCTGAGCAAGGGCGGTCGCCAGGCCATGTCGATCACGAAGCATTGGCTGAATGAGCTGGAGGGATCTCTGGAAGACGCCTCCTTTGAAAAAGCGGCACAGATCTCGGCAGATGTGATCGTCGGAGAGGAAGCTCAGGAGCGGCTGGGACGAATATTTGGCTCCAAATGAGCAACCGCCGTTTAAAGGTCTTTAAAGGCCATCTTGGGTCCACAAACCATCCAGATCAAACCCGGGAAAGCGGTTCTCGGCTAGAATGCTTCGCTTGCAGGTCCGGTACAGGCCAATGACAGGCAGATCCCCTGGTGGATCTTGCCAAATGGCCCTTAAACCACTTTCCAAGCGATAGTTAGTCGCTTGGCCCCGATCTGGGGCGAGCTGGACCATCGTTCATATGTCACCACCAGGTGACCTCAATACATTGCGGCCGGCCTCATCGACCGCCACGGAGGATCCCCCTTCCGAAAAAGAAGGGAGTACGACATGACTACCACTGCTTTTTCCAGCGAACAGACAGTCCAGCCATTGCCTCTGGAACATATGCCGGGCAATGTCGCTCTGATGACTCTGGAGAATCCCGAGCAGCCTCTGGTCATCCTGGATCGTGCACTCCTGAACCGGATCGACAGGACCCTTGATGAGCTCCCGGAGGAATGCCAGACCCTTCTGATTCGAAGTTGCGATGAAAAGGTGTTCGTCGCCGGTGCCAATCTGAAGGAAATCGATTCGCTTGGTGATGATGAACTGAGACGATACCTCTCCGAAGGTGCCAGAATCTTCCGCCGCATCGCCGATCTCCCATGTGCCAGTGTGGCCCTCATCAATGGTGCGGCCCTTGGTGGAGGACTCGAACTCGCGCTTCATTGCACGGGGATCGTCGCGACCCGAAACAACGCCAAGGGTCGCTCCTACCCGATCGGTCTCCCCGAAGCCGGACTAGGTCTGTGTCCAGGCTGGGGTGGAACCCAGAGACTTCCGGGAAGAGTCGATGCGGAGACCGCGGTCAATGCAGCCGCTTCAGGAACACCCTTCACGACCGATCATTGCCCCGATGGTCTGGTCGATGTATTCGTGGATTCGGTGGAAGAGCTCATCTCGAACGCTCTGTCCTGGATCGAATCGAATCGAAACGAGACACTTGTACGAACCGTACAGCAGCTGGATCCGGAAACAACCCTTGAAAAGGTCTCCGGAATCCGTGACGCCTTGGGGGACAATGCGGCGGCAATGGCCGTCTGCGAGGCCGTCCACGCTGGAGTGGAGCAGGGAGTGGATGCGGGTCTTGCCGCGGAAAGACGTTTGCTCGTCGCCCTCCGTGGAACCGATGAAACTCGAAAGAAACTGAACGCCTTCTTCGAAGGGCAACGCTGATTCAAGATCAGGAGTCGTGACGTGAGCAAGTCGAATCTGACTGACAACCTTAAGAACATCTCGGAAAAAGATCGCAAGCAGATCGAACAGGCCCAGGAGATGCTGGGTCCGGATCCGGAAACGATGGGATTCGTCAAGAATCTGTTCTGGGGCAATTACAGAAGCGAACTGATTGTTCCGTTTCCCGAAGTGACTCCGGAGGAATCCGCCCGTTGTGATCAGCTTCTGGCGGAACTCGACGAGTACCTGCGCAACGAACATCCCTCTGCCGAGATAGACCGGACTCAGGAGATCCCCGACTGGTGTCTCAAGAGACTGTTCAACATCGGTGTCATGGGCATGATCGTTCCCAAGGAATATGGCGGTGGCGGATTCGGAATCACCAGCTACAACCGTGTGCTTGAACGCATCGGAATGTCCTGCGGCTCCACCGCGGTCGTCGTGTCGGCTCATCAGTCGATCGGCTGTGGTGCCATCGCTCTTTTCGGGACCGAGGAGCAGAAGCAGTACTGGCTACCAAGGGTATCTCAGGACACGCTCAGCGCATTCTGCCTGTCCGAACCCAATGTTGGATGCGATGCGGCAGGTCAGGAGACCAGATGTGAAATCTCGGAGGATGGCGAGTACTACGTCCTCAATGGCGAGAAGAAATGGGCGACCTCGGGTGCGCTGGCCGGCATGTTCACCGTCATGTGCAAACAACCTGTGACGAATCCGAAGACCGGCAAGACCAGTGATCGAGTCACGGCGCTCATCTGCACACCAGACATGGAAGGCATCAAGGTCACCAGCCGCAACCGCTCCAAATGTGGCATCCGTGGCACTTGGCAGGCCCGACTGACCTTCACGAACGTCAAGGTTCCACGAAAGAATCTCCTGCATCGCGAAGGTCGAGGCCTAAATGTCGCCTTGACCTGCCTCAACTGGGGTCGATGCACCCTGGCAGCCGGTATGGTCGGTGCCGGCAAGGCGGCCTACGAGCAGGCACTGAAGTGGGCTAAGTATCGGTACCAGTTCGACCGCCCCATTGGCGAGTTCGAACTGATGCGAGAGAAGCTGGGCTTCATGAGTTCCATGTGCTACGCCATGGACGCGATGCTCTACATGACCACGGGCATCGTCGATCGCAATGACGAGGACATCATGCTCGAGACCGCCATCTGCAAGGTGTTCTGCTCGGAGATGGGCTTCGCCTGCTGCGACGAGGCCTTGCAGATCATGGGCGGCGAAGGGTACATGACGGAGAACGTCGTGGAGCGACTCTGGCGTGATTCGAGGATCAACACGATCGTCGAGGGCGCGAATCAGGTCATGCACTCCTTCCTGTTCTCCTATGGATCGAAGCAGCTGGGCGAGTACATGCTCGGCGTTCGAGCAGCTCCCCTGAAGCACATCAAGGCGGCCATCAAGATCGCCATCGAGCTCTTCCTGAACGTTCGTCCCGCGGCGCCCAAGATCACCGGCTTCAACGGCGAGCTGAAGGGCCATGTCAACACACTCGAGGACATGGTTCGTGAATTCAGCCATCAGGTAAAGATGATGTTCAAGGTCCATGAGGAGGAACTGATCACCAGACAGACCATTCAGAAGCGGCTGAGCATATGCGTCATCTGGATCCACGCGATGTCGTGCTGCCTCTCGAGGATCGATCGATCAATGAAGGAAGGTGTCGAGGGCAAGGCCAAGGCTCTGGAGCTCGCGACCGTGAACCATGTATTCGCTCTGGGCCGCAAGCGGATCATGGACAATCTTCGAGAGCTTCGTACCAATACGGACGACACCATGCGTGAACTCGCCAATGAACTCGATTCATTCGTCGACACGCTCCCGAATTCCGACTACTTCATCCCGGAGCGAACTCCGGTCGAATCCGTGCGAGGCACCGGCAAGCAGCCCGACAACGATGCCATCCAGCAATTCGGCGAGGACACCGTGTATCCGGCCTTTCGCAAGGCGTTCGACCAGTCGTAGAATGCAGCCCACAGACTCTTTCCCCATCTATTCGAAGCAATCCAGGAACTGATCCGTGAATGACGAAACAACCAATCTGAGTCCGCTGAATGCAATGGCAGCGCATGGCCATGAACGCGTCTGCTACCACGTCGATGAGGAGACGGGACTACGAGCCATTATCGCGGTCCATTCCACACGACTGGGCAATGCGCTTGGGGGTTGCAGAAGATGGCACTATGAACACGAGAACGATGCGCTCTATGACGTGCTTCGGCTGTCGGAGGGAATGACATGGAAGGCCGCCTGTGCAGGTCTGGCAATGGGCGGCGCCAAGAGCGTCATTCTTCTTCCTGAAAACGATGCCGAGATGTCGCGAGATCGGGCCCGCGCCATGGGACGTTTCATCGACACCCTCAACGGCACCTACATCGGAGCGGAGGATGTGGGTGTCTCGCCCGAGTTCACGGACTGGATGCTCGAGACCACCGACCATGTCATGGGCGGGACCGGCGAAGGCCAGGGAGGCGATCCTTCCCCGCACACCGCAATGGGTGTGGTGTATGGAATGCAGGCCAGCCTTCGACAACTCGGTAGGGATCAGTTCGCGGGCCTCACCGTCGCCATACAGGGACTCGGCAGTGTTGGCACGTATCTGGCGAGCCTATTGCATGAGCGTGGAGCGGAGCTGGTCGTGACGGACCAGAACGAGGCCAAGGTTCGATATGCTTGCGAGACATTCGATGCAAAGGCCGTCTCGCCGTCGGAGATCCTCAGCGTCGAATGCGATGTGCTCGCTCCATGTGCGATGGGTGCCATCCTCGATGAACATTCCATCGACAGCCTGCGAACGAAGGTCATCTGCGGGGCCGCCAACAACGTGCTCCGGGATCCTGATGCGGATGCCCGTCGACTCGCCAAGCGAGAGATCCTGTATGCACCCGATTTCATCGTCAACGCCGGTGGCCTGATCCATCTGGCCGGACTGTACCTCGGTCACTCGCTTGAACAGCTGAAGGCGATGATCGAACGAATCGAGGACACTACGATGACCGTATTCGAGATGGCCTCGGATCACGAGACAACAGGACACGCCGCTCTGGCACTGGCTCGCAAGCGGGTCGCGGAAGGTGGCGTCAAGGAGCAGATCAATGCCGGTTAGTTCCGTCTTCGAAACAACCATCGAACGACTGTCGATTCTCGAGCCCGACGGCACCTTCGACGAGTCGCTCGGCAAGGACCTGATTCCCGACGAGGATCTCGTCAAGCTCTATCGCCACATGATGATCTGTCGACAATTCGACGTCATCGCCTTCAAGCTCCAGCGTTCCGGTCGAATGGGCACGTATCCCGAGAACCGGGGGCAGGAGGCAACTTCCCTTGGTGCTGCCTACGCCCTGCAGCAATCCGATTGGCTCGTGACCTGCTATCGAGAGAACGCCGGCCTGTTCTGGCGAGGCCTCCCCATGGAGAAGATTCTTCTTCACTGGATGGGTGACGAACGTGGCAATCACATCGATCCGGACCTGCACATCACTCCGCTGGCCATTCCGATCGGAACACAGATGCTTCATGCCGTCGGCCTCGCCTGGGCGGACAAGTATCGCAATGAGAAATCGATCTCCTGCACCTTCTTCGGCGATGGTGCCACCAGTGAAGGCGACTTCCATGAGGCCATGAACTTCGCGGCCAATCTGGATATCCCCACCATCTTCTTCTGCCAGAACAATGGTTGGGCCATATCGGTCCCCACCAAGATCCAGTGTTCAGCGCCGACCGTGGCACAACGTGCTCTGGCCTATGGCATGAGGACGATCCAAGTCGACGGAAACGACATCTTCGCGGTCGTGAAGGCCGTTCGTGATGCGGCGGAGATCGCCCGTACGGAATCGCGTCCCTCCTTCATCGAGGCCACCACCTATCGGCTTGGCGACCACACCACCGCAGACGATGCCCGGCGATATCGCGACTCTGACGAGGTCTCCAAGTGGGAAAAGCAGGATCCCATGATCCGAATCCGGATGTATCTCGAGAAACGAGACCTTTGGGACGAGTCCAAGCAGACCGCCATGCAGGCCGAGGCTGAGAAGATCATGTCCGAAACCGTCAAGCGGGCGGAGGAGATCGTCGCGCCCGAATGCAACGACATGTTCGACAGCATGTACGCATCGATGCCCGAGAACCTGAAGGCACAGCGGAGCACGCTTCGTACGAGCAGTCTCGGCCAGAACCCGTCACAGCTTCCAACCCAGGACAAGGCTCACGCCTGAGCAAGGACTCGAATTCAATGGCGAATCTCACACTCGTCCAAGCAATCAATCTCGCCCTGATCCAGGAAATGGAGAAGGATGATCGCGTCCTCATCCTGGGAGAGGATGTTGGCCCCAATGGAGGCGTCTTCAGGGTCACCGAAGGCCTGCACAAGCGATTCGGCAGCAAACGGGTCGTGGACTCTCCACTTGCCGAATCAGGCATCATCGGCACGTCCGTCGGCCTCGCCATGAACGGACTTCGCCCGATACCCGAGATCCAGTTCGAAGGCTTCCTCGGCCCTGCCTATGACCAGCTGTGCACGCACGCTGCTCGCATGCGAACCCGAACCCGGGGCGGGCTGACTGTTCCAATGACGGTCAGGGTCCCAGTAGGTGGCGGAATCCATGCTCCGGAACTGCACAGCGACTCCCCGGAGGCCATCTACACGCATACACCGGGACTGAAGGTCGTCATGCCCAGCTCGCCATATGACGCCAAGGGCCTCTTGATCAGTGCGATCAGGGATCCCGACCCAGTTATCTTCTTCGAACCCAAGCGGATCTATCGCGCATTCCGTGAGGAAGTGCCGGAAGACGAATACACGGTCCCCATCGGCAAAGCCAGAACGGTCCGCGAAGGCAGCGAGATGACCATGATCTCCTGGGGCGCTTCGGTGATCCACTGCATGAATGCGATCGAATCAAGCGGCCGTGACATCGAGCTGATCGATCTCCGGACAATAGCCCCAATGGATGTGGAGACGGTCGTCAACTCCGTCAACAAGACGGGGCGAGCGATCATCGTCCACGAAGCACCGCTCACCTGTGGTATCGGCTCGGAACTCAGTGCCAGAATCATGGAGCACTGCTTCCTCCAGCTCGAGTCTCCCGTTCAACGCGTGGCCGGATTCGACGTGATCATGCCCTATTACAAGCTCGAGCTGGAATATCTCCCCGATACCGAACGAATCGGCAAGGCGATCGAGGAAACCGCCGCCTACTGATCCGTAACGCACCCCCACCACTCTTCGAGTCTTCTTCTGTACATTCCTCTGGTAGTGACTAATGGCAATCAAGCAACCAACTGACAAGTCTCATTTCCTTCTGCCCGATCTGGGAGAGGGTGTCGCCGAAGCCGAATTGATCTCCTGGAAGGTCCAGCCAGGTGATGAGGTCGCAGAACACCAGACGCTTGCCGAGATGGAGACCGACAAGGCGCTCGTCGAAGTCCCGAGTCCATGGGCTGGAAAGATCCAGGAACTTCACGGGAACAAGGGCGACATCATCAATGTGGGCAGTGTGCTGGTGAGTTATGGCGTCGGTTCCGAATCCACAGCAAGTACCGAGCCGCCTGCTGCCGACGACGCATCTTCGGGAGAGGATGCGGGAACGGTGGTCGGGAATGTATCCGGTGAGCTGACGATGCCCGCCTCGTTCACAAGAGAGACGCCCACTGCCTCGGAAGGCTCCTCGAAATCGCTCGCCACCCCGGCCGTCAGAAGAATAGCCCGGGAAATGGACATCGACATCAATGTCGTCAACGGCACGGGCAGGGGTGGTCGCGTCACTGCATCCGACATCCAGGCCCATGCCTCGGGTAATGCGGCACCGGCCTCCCAGCAGGCCGCACCTACGCCTGCACCTGCGGCACCGACGGCACCAGTGGCCGCGGCCCCGGAACCTGACAACAGCGCCCCGATGTCATTGGCCACCACCCGAGTTGCGATCGCACCGGAGGGAACCATCGAGAAGATCCCCTTCCATGGGATCCGTCGAAAAATCGCCCAGTCGTTGCATCACTCCGTCCAGACAACCGTCCACTTCACCGTTGTGGATGAGGCCGACATCACCCGTCTGGAACAGAAGCGATCAGGATTCGAATCCCTGCTCGGCAATCGCCTGAGCCTCCTCCCCTTCATCATGACCGCCGTATGTGCCGCCCTGAAGAAGCATCCGACATTGAACGCCAATGTCGACGACTTCATGGAGGAGATACACATCAAGGGACCGGTGAATCTTGGATGTGCCGTCGATACCGATCATGGCCTCATGGTTCCCGTCATTCATGGTGCTCAGGATCTCACGTTCGTCCAGATGAGCGAACGGGTTCGAGAGCTTGCCGGAGCCTGTCGCAATCGGACGGTGCCGAGGGAATCGCTGGCCGGCGGAACCTTCACTATCTCCAATGTGGGCAGCGCCGGTGGCATGTTCGCGACTCCGATCATCAACTATCCGGAAGTCGCCATCCTCGCTGTAGGTCGTGCCAAGGAAACGGTGCTCACTCGCAACGGGGCCTTCTATGCAGGACTGGTTCTGCCACTCTCGCTCAGCTGCGACCATCGCGTGGTCGATGGCGCCGAAGGTGCTCGCTTCCTGAACACGCTGGTCGGACTGCTCGAAGCTCCCGAAACACTCCTTCCGGAAGTCTGATCCGTGCCCCGCTGGAACAGCACACTGCTCAGAGCAGGCAGCTTCCGCCTGGATGGTGGAAGCATGTTCGGTGTCGTGCCCAAGCCCGTGTGGAGCAGAGTCGTATCGCCGGATCAGGACAACTGCATCCCCCTGCAGACGAATTGTCTCCTTCTGGAAATGGATGGCAGTCGAATACTCCTCGAGACGGGCAATGGATCCAAGTGGTCAGCGAAGGAGCGAACCATCTTCGGACTCGAGGACCGGACAATCGATGTCGCCTTGGGCGAAGTCGGCGTGTCACCAGATCAGATCGATCTCGTCATACTCACTCATCTCCACTTCGACCATGCCGGTGGACTCACCAGACAATCGCCCGATGGCCAGCTCATCTCCACATTCCCATCCGCCGAGATCGTGGTTCAGGAACAGGAGTGGGAAGATGCGATGGCCAACAGGTCGACGATGAGTGCCACCTATCTGCGAAATCATCTGGATCCCGTTGCGGATCAGATCCGCAGGATCACAGGGGAAACCACGATCATCGATGGCATTCGGGCCATTCCGACACCTGGGCATACCTGGGGACATCAGTCCATATTGATTGACGATGCTAATGGCCCCTTGTGCTTCACAGGCGACCTCCTGCCGACCGCGAATCACGTGGGCCGTTCCTGGAGCATGGGCTACGACATGCTTCCTCACGACACGCTGCTCACCAAGGAACGGATTCTCAACAGAGCAGTGGAAGAGGGATGGCGGCTGGTGCTCGATCACGAGCCTGGAGATCCCGTGGTTGAAGTGGAACGTGATACCCAAACGGGTTGGTTCAGACTGACATCGGGATGATCCGATCAGGAACCCTCGACGGCCGTGCCCGCAGAATCCTCGATGGCCATCGCATTCTTTCTGAGCTTGAATACTCTGGCATATCCGCTTTTATAAACAAGTTCCCATAGATCGTGGTCGAACTTCTGAAGCGCCACCATCTGGATGGCGTTTGAATTCAGATATTCATCACTCAACATGATCATGTTCCCGCTGTTGGCGAGAATGACGAGGTGGAGTTCGTGAAAATTGGTTGGATCGGGCTCGCTTTGCTGAAGTAGCGAAATTGGACCGGAGCCGCCATACCCCATCACTCTGATCGGTGGATTGTGTTGCACTGGTCCCGTAGCGACTCTGGTCTGTCCCTGACTGGTCTCATCCACACGGATGACGGATTTGAACTGTATTGGCACCAGTTGACCGCTTGGATTCTGGACGAAGGTCGTGAGATTCTTCGTGTCCAGCACTACGCCGCCGGGGATCTCTACGAGCGAAGGCGCGATGAATTTCGAACTGCCTGTAGGAATATAGACGTAGTAACCCGCCTTAGGGTCCGTGGGCAGAACATAGTCGGGATTTGAAAACGCCTCGATGACACCTAGCAACGGAAGCATCTCAAGAGGCATATACAGAAAAACATCCTGATCGATTTCCGGTATTCCAATTGTCCCGTTTGCAATCTGGTCTACAAGCTCCGCGGGGGCCTTGGGTGAATCACTGGCGAGCTCGAGCATGTTTTCGATGGCGGGAAGATTCCCGTTACTCGCGGACACCGCTGCCATCTTCGAAAGACCAGCCGCCAACTCCTGCGAGTCGGACATCACGATCTTGGAAACCGTCCAACAGTCGTTGCTGGCGCTGATCGGTGTCATCAGGACATTGCAGCCGCTGTAGTACCAGATCCCAGAACCATAATCCCACCATGACATCACATAATCGCCGGGCTTGGAATCCTGACGGATGGCCTCCATAGCGAGAATGGCTTGATTGTTGAAGACGGGCGCGACCTTGAATGAGATCGCATGGGCATAGTTTATCGCGATGAAGGGGGCCGAAAGCAGCATGCCACAGGCGATCGTTCCGAATCTGGAAACCTTTGCATCGATACGCGGCACCATCCTGAAGACAAATTGAACGATTATGAACAGGATGTATATCAAGGAGGGCGCCGCGATCACACCGCCCCATGTGGTGAATCGCAATCCCCCATCCAATGAGAACATCCCAATCGCCGCCAGAGGCAGCCCTATTAAGAAGCCCGGATATCGGAAGCAAAGAAGAATGTAGCCGATCAATGCCAGAATAGTGCCCGTCACTGATCCGGTTATGCGTTGAGCCAGAACGGACCATGCCTCCCCCTGGGACTCCTTCACCGTATGCTTGTGGGTTTTCCTGAAATCAATTTCATATTCGATGGCCTGTCTCTTCAGCACAATGGGATCTGTTGCGGACTGTGCCTCACCCTGTGCCTGAAACAGGTGTGAATAGGTCTGTACCTGACCCAGGAAATAGTTCCAGGGAAGACTGGCCAGAAGCCATACGAATGCGACACCCGTGAATACGAACAGTTTCCGGAGGTTTATATCCACTCTGGAGACCAGCAACCATGAAAGGAGCACGATCAACAGGCCTGCGAGCCACCACATCGGGGATTCATTGATCCTTGAGCCATGTGACCATGAGCTGAAGGAGGCCGCCAGAACAACCGGCAGGACCAGCTTCAATCGGGTCGAGATATCGGATCTGAAGAAGATGCAGATGATCTGAAGACCCAGATAGCAGCCAGCTATGGAGGAACCGATGACGAGACCCTTGGCATAGAAAAATGGATACAGGAAAAGGACAACTGCACCGAGACCGGCATGCAGTATGCTCTTCTTGTGGTGTGCCGCAATCAGGAAGTACACGAGCAGCATCGCTATCCAAAAGGAAAAGAGATCTGTGTCGAAGTAGCCTGCCATCGATCTTTCGTAGTAGTTGAATGCGACCGCACCGAGCATCGCCGATGTGAAGCCCCAGAGGGAACTTCCGAACACTCTGCCAAGAAGAACGAGTGGAACCGCCATCAGGCTGCCGAGAAAGATTGGTGCCCAAAGTAGAAGAGTCGGCGTATCCAAGGATGTCGTCTTCATTAAAGCCCAGGAAAGAACATGCAGGGCTCCTTGGGAATTGAACAACGGATACATGTTGGGATTGTCCCCGTGTATGCCGTCGACATGCTGCTCAATCATTGCGCCATGAGTGAAGGCGTCGTGTGTGGTTGGCTGAACCACACCCTCCCATTTGAATTGGGGGACCGTTTCAGCCCAATCGATGTAGGCATAGCGAATATACGAGGTCGCCCCCCAGGCGATGATCACAAGCAGGAGTGTCGCCCATGGACCATTGAAGCAATCCCGGGGTATGCTCAGCCATGAACGCCATCCAATTTCACATCCGCTGGAATCCGATGGCAAATCGCTAGCCTTGCGATCCTGATTTCCATCGGAGGAAGACATTCAGACGGTCCCCACTGTCGCATGGGATCGAACGTAGCTGACGATCGTTTCCACTACATGCTGTTTCTGTTCCATGCTCAACTCGGGATAGACCGGAATGGCGATTGTCTCGCGAGCCGCCAGTTCGGTCGCCGGTAGCGGCCCAGTCTCCTCCTTCAATCCACTGAAGCATTTCTGGCAATGCAATGGAACTGGATAGTAGACGTCATGACCGATTCGGTTCTCGACCAGATGTGCTCTCAGGTCGTCTCTGATGGATTCCGGCACCCGGATGACGTACTGGTTGTAGATCTGATACGCGGGAGACTCGACAGCCGATGGCCTCAAGAGCGGCAGATCGGTGTCGTTGAAACTCATGCCTGACCGGCCTGCACCAGCCTCGTCGAACATCCGGTCATAGTCCGATGCATTGGTACGCCGGCCTTCACTCCAGCTATCCAGGTGCTTCAGTTTGATATGGAGTATGGCCGCCTGCAGCGCATCGAGCCTTGAATTCAAGCCGACCTCATCGTGGTAGTACTTGGGTTCCATTCCATGATTTCGAAGCCGACGCATTCGATCCGCGATATCGGAATCGTTGGTCGTAACCATACCGCCATCCCCGAAGCCGCCGAGGTTCTTAGACGGGAAGAAGCTGAAGCATCCAAACCTGCCTCTTGAGCCGACTCGAGCACCGGTGACATCACGACAACCAATCCCCTGGGCCGCATCCTCGATCAATGGAACGTTGTTCTCGCAGGCCAGTGTCATAAGACCGTCGAGATCGACCGCCTGTCCAAACAGGTGGACCGGCATGATCGCCTTCAGATTCTTGCATCGCCCGATCGCCTCGGAAACCGTTTCGACCGTGCAGTTGTAGGTGGCTGGATCGATATCGCAGAAGATCGGCTTGGCGCCCAGTCGCCAGATGGAGCCAGCTGTGGCAAAGAACGTGTAGCTGGGACAGATGACCTCGTCACCTGGACCGATGTCGGAGGCCATCAACGCCAGAAGCAGTGAATCGGATCCACTGGCACAGCCAACGGCATGTTGAGCGCCGCAATATTCGGCGACAGCCTGTTCGAAGTCCGCAACCTTGGGTCCCATGATGAACCATTGACTTTCGACGACGTCTCGAAGAATGGGCTCTATTTCATCTCTGATCGTGTCGTACTGAGCACGCAGATCGAGAAGTGGTACGTTGATTTCCTCGGGCATGGACAGGGTCCTTGAGGTAGAGGGAGTCTGCTAGCCACAGGACATCCCTGTGAATCCAACAAGCCATATTGTAGGCACTTA
This sequence comes from Phycisphaerae bacterium, assembly GCA_002716385.1. Classification (GTDB taxonomy): domain Bacteria; phylum Planctomycetota; class Phycisphaerae; order Phycisphaerales; family SM1A02; genus UBA1668. Next base: position 250,151 of record PBAX01000022.1, read on the forward strand.
TCAGCCCTCTCATGCAGATGCGTTGAGACCCCGCCCATCCGCGGATCCAACATGAAAAAACCGCCCTCCAACTGGAGGGCGGTCTGGGGCAATCAATCAGGTAGAGGCTCAATCGCAGTCATCGCAAGTCGAACCAGCACCGAGCCACTCTGTGCCTGGGAAGATGCAATCAGCCTCGGCAAGATCGTCGACACAAACTCCCGTGTTCTCATTGCAGCATGCGCCAGTCGGAGCCGCCGGGCAGGGATCGCAGCTCTCCTGCTCCAGAAGCCCGTCGATCAGAAGGTCCCAAACGGACTGGATGACTTCAGGAGGCGCTGTCTGGAACTCCGGAGGCCATCCATCTGGATCATTTCTGTCCAGTTGGCAGAGATAATCACACACATTGACGCCATTTGGAACCGTGATGCCATTCGAACCGGGAAGACCATCATCGCTACCACCACCGTCGACGCCCCCTCCGAAGTCCGGAATATCATCAGGAAGGCCGTCGGCCGCCCCGCCGGCGGCATTGCTGGAGCCTCCGGTTGAGTTGCTATTGGATCCTTCGCCCAGATTGGCTGGATACCCCTCGAAGAAGCTGAATCCCGTTGCGGTCAGTAGCCCGTCTTCACCCATGGACCATGCGCCGGAAATTCGGTAGGCCAACGGTCCAAGTACAGGTGCTGCGGGTGCCGCTTCCTCGTCATCGGTGGCATTCGAATTCTCATTGTCGACAAGCTCGTCAGGTTCCTGATCTGCTTCGATACCCTCTTCGTCATCTCTCAATGACGGCCGGGCCTCTTCATCCGCCAAGGCCGGTGGGCCGCTTTCTTCAGTCTGGGCGGAGGATGCCTGTTCCGATCTGGCCATTTCCCAATTCACCACTTGGCCACCATCATTCCAGATGATGTTGAGGTGACGATCCGTGGTGTAGGTTCCAATGCCGCCCAGTCTGGCGTCAATGGTGACTTCCTGGCCGTTGTAGGTCAGATAGTCCCCCTCAAGGAAATTGCTCTGACCGATCATCCAGAACGCGATTCGATCGTATTCATCATTCGAGTGCCAGAGAAGATCTCCGGTCTGACCATCGCCATTCATGTCGCCTGTACCGACGATTTCCCAGTTTGCACCCGGAATCAGAAGTTCTCCAGTTGCCCATGTGAAATCTGCCGCGGTTTCCAGAACGTGGGGCGCCTGCAAGGACATTGTCCACGTACCGGTCGTACCGTCGTTTCGGTTCTGCCAGAGAATCGCATCGCGCCCGAATCGCTGTGTATTCGTCACAAGCTCCCAACCAATATCCGTAACCGGCATGGAGGCCTGAGCAAGTGTGATCCAATCCCCCGATCCCGGTGTGATCCCCCAGACCCATGTGGATCCGGTAACGCTGTCCCACCAGAAGATCTCGGATTTACCATCATCATCAAGGTCCGCTACCGCAGGCACGAGGGTGTTCTCGACCAGAGGCAGATCCTTGGTCGTATCGATATGGCCATTCTTGAGAATCCAGATATTGGTTGAACCAATTGCTGGATTCCACCAGAAGAGATCCGGATTTTCGTCGCCATTGAAATCGCCCGGCATGGCCTTCCATCCCGTACCTGGCAGAAGAATAGATTCCTCGCTTTCAGCAAAGACCATCTTCTTCGGGCCTCCTGTGAAGGCTTCGGTCGATTCAAGTGTGATGGTTGCACCGCTACCCTGACCATCGGGATCCGAAAGCGTGAATGTCGGTATTGAGTCGTATCCGCTACCGGGATTGAAGTCGATTATCTCGCTGATTGGACCCCGTCTGCTCCAGCTGACTCTGAATGAAGCCTCGGAGCTGTTGTGGTTCGGCGCGTAGACGAGCCCTGTGCTCCCGTCGAAGTTCTCGAGATCCGCAAGCACGGCAGCATCCGTCAGATCGACGGTTTCATCATGAAAGAGCGGATCCGACGTGAAACCCTTGGTCGTGGAATCAAGGGAGACATGCATGATCTCGCCGCCTCTGTAGAAGCGGATCACGGGAGTCTGCGTGAATTCGATTTCATTCAAACCATTATTGTTGTCCGTGTAGTAGATGGTCGGCTGGGGGAATCCGAATGATTCCCACCACACATCTCCCAATCCATTGGTCTTGTTCTGATTGAAGTAGTAGAGATTTGGATCGGGGTTCTTTTCGGCTGGAATGGACTGACTAGAGGTGTGAAGCCAGTTCTCGGAGTTGTTGGGCACGTCGCCTGCTCTGAGAATGCTGGTGATCCTCCCGCTTCCATCCGTCAACGCGAGGATGTTTCCCATGTCGGGATCAGTGAGTGGATTGAAGCTCTGGACATTGATGCGAACCGCGCTGTTCGGTGGCCCACCGAGACCCGCGCTCTCGATTCTGAAGGCGGTAAACCAGCTTCGATTCGAATTGGCGGGATCATCTCCTGGAAATGGAGATACAAAGGCCGTGCCAGTCGCTCCCACGATGTCTGAAAAACCTGTTCCATTCGCATTCCTGAGAGACGCAGCCATGCGGAATGAGCGGACGCCATGGTCGTCCAACGCTACGAGATTCCTGTCATACCCGCTTCCGGTAGCGGCAAGACGCAGATTGGAGATTTCGCCATTCACCTCGTAGGAAGCCGAAGCACCTGTGCCACTGGTTCCATTATTGTTGAAGATGATGTTGCCAGCTGAGTAATCGACGCCCTCATTGCCAGCCTCGAGTACCAAATCGTCTAGTGTGAAGTCGGACTCGATCAGATCGAGACCTGTCTCGGTCATGTAATGAAGTGTGATTTCACCAGTCGAGGCATCATGCCTGATGATGTCGGCATGGCTATCAGGCGCGCAGTTGGCGGTGCCGCATCCCAGGTCGACAACAGAGACGGCAACGGAATCGCCCAAGGCTGAAGCGCCTAGAAGAAGGCTGGTTGCCATGCATCCGATCAGGTTCAATCTGTTCATTCAGTACCTCGCAAATCGCTTGCTTCAATCAGCCTCAAACAGGCTTGGAGAGCTGTTCGCCAACTCAAAATAATATCCTCTCCGCCATGCTTGAGCTGCTAGAGAAAGGATACTCCACCATCGGTTCAAACCCATCAAAGGTGTCGATTTGGGCCTAATCAAGGGCCATATTGTTCCAATAATCCGGCCTGAAAGTCCATACAGCCCTCCAGAAGCCATTGAATCCGTACGGATGGAATAGCTGAACGGTTCAAAGACAGTCTGAAATGCCCGAGATGGGCCTCAGGAGCCCCTGAGTGAGGTCTATCGGAGGGAATCAACCCGGAATGGGCGAGAGGACTTGCCGGAGCCTTCAAGGCTGGAGCCCTCCATTCTCAACCGGTCAATATCTCGATCAAGCTGCCAGGTGAACCAGGGGCCGCCTCCGGGCAGTGACCAGCCGATCGTTGGGAACCACTGTGTTCTGGTGGCCCTTGTATCTGTGCTTGTCCAGTAGACATCCTGCTGGGCGTAGTGGCCTATGCCCACGGGCCTGCAATATCGAATATCGCCCGAGATGATGCTGCCATCCTGAGTGACGAACCCGGCCCCACCATTTGGAGCGGAACCGTCAATCTGGGAGCCGGATCCATCCATCAGCCAGATGGCGGATCGGCCAGAGTCTCGGTCGAAGAGGAGAAGGTCCCTGAAGGCATTGCTGCCATCTGACTTCGGATGCCCCGCCAGACTTCCCGCACCGACGATTTCCCAGGAGGATTTTAATCCGATGATTCGATCTCCCTGGGAGTCTCGAAGATAGTCGGGATCCGACAGCCAATCCGAAGACGGTGAATCGGGTTTGATCGACAGCTTCCACTGGGCGAGACTGCCTTCTTCAGGATCGATCCAATACACGCGATCGCCCTGATTGCGAGCGGCGTTGTTCGTGCAGGACATCGACCACCCCAGATCCATGACAGTTGGAAGAAAGGCCGATTCAGGACGAATCCAATCGGTGGAATCCGAAGATGACGAGTCAACGATCCAAACTGCATTCTGACCGGTCAACTCATTACGCCAGAGAACACAGCAACCCGGGCCACTCAAGCCCATCTTGCCAATGCCGCCAATTGCCCATGAGGTGTTCAGGCTCGGCAAGGCGGTGGCCTGCAACTGGCCCTTCTGGGCAAGGACCGCAGCGTCAGGACCAAGATTGATCAGGTAGGAATCGCCGGCATCGGGATCATGAAGAAGCAGATCCGCATGGCCGTCGCTGTTGAAGTCTCCATCCCCGTACACGTTCCAGTTGGAAAGATCATTCGCAAATTCCAACACATCGCCACCAATTATGCGTCGACCGTCATCACCGGGAACAGGGGTCAGTCGAGCACCTGATCCCGTGGCGTTCTCCGGCAGTTCAATGGAAGGCAGGCGATAGTAGCCGGAGCCACTTTGATGGATGATCGATCCCACGATCCGTCCTTGAGCAGGCTCACGGGCCTCGAGAATGGGCTCCGTCTTCGCCAGCTTGACCGGGCCGGATCCAGATGCACGCTTTATTTCGAACGATGGCGCAGACGTCACGTCGTAGCCCTCGTTTGAATCATTGCGATTCGATATCGGGGGCAAGGCGATCAAGCTTCCGAACAACTGGATTCCAGTGCAGCTGAAGCCGCGGCCGTTGCCGACCGGATGCAATGTCCAGCCCGATGCATCCTCGGCCATGGCAGGATTGTCCTCCAGAACCCATCCGTATTGATAGGTCTCCGCACCATTCACCCCGACTCTTTCTTGAGTCATGTTGCCTGCCATGGGAATGGCAGAGCCCTTGGCATTGACGTAGATACCACCCTTGGCATCCGTTTCATATCGAATCTTCCAGCCGTTCACCCGCAAACCGTTGACATCCCGTATCTGGAAATAGCCGGACTTGTAACCCGATCCGGACGTCGGCTCGGTGCTGTAGGTCTCTGATTCGTCGACGTCCGCATCGTCATCCTGCGTGGAAACATCCTCGATCAAAGAGAGCGATTCAATCTCCTGATCATGCCGAACCTCCCCTTGGTTGTTCTGCAGTGACTTGTCTGACAGACGCTCGAATTCTCCAGAATGCTCCACGCCCATGGCATCGGCTTCGATCAGAAGATTCGCGATCTGTCCGGGTGTGTCCGCAGCCCAGGGGAGCGACCAACCCGACTCCATGTTGCCTGTGGCAGGTGTATGGGCCAGGAAATTACGCCAATTGCCTGGCCTGTAAGCGAATGGGTTTAGAACGTCCCCTGTGATCTCCATCTCAGTGACGGTGTCTTCAATCACATTGGCCGCCAGCGGTGAATATCGTGAACTTGTCAGATCTCCACCTGGTATGAAGCCAAGCGAGCCAATCCCTTCGCCGAATATCCTCACGACTAGTCGGGACTGTGTTGCTCCAGTCAGCGATGAAGGTATGGCATAACCTGATCCGGGATGGACAATCTGAAGATCCTGATCCGCCGAACTCAGACCATGTTGCTGCAAATCGATCAGTGGATTCTGCCATGGATGATCCACGGGATAATAGGACCAGACGCCTGCTCGACCATCCAGTACAGCGGAGGCAGTGAAGCCGTGGCCTTCGGTGGAGGCCCCCTCTACATTGAGTGGCAGGGTCCACATTCCGACTTTCATAGGGTTGGCAGGATCATCCTCAAAGGACTCACCTAGCAGCTCCACGCGAAAATCATCGCTGAGACGGCTCACAGGGATGTCGCAGACCGTCATGCCCGAATCCGCGAGTGATCCACGTCCGTATCCGATGCCGCCATCAGCAATGTGTATATCGATAATCTGGCCGGAACGATCGTTCCGATCCAGGCCATCGGGTCCCAGATACTCCACGATCAGCCGTTGCTGGACATCATCCCAGATGATTCGATCGGCAAACCCATCAGGTGCTGGGGAAGAGGGGCTACCCAGATCGCTCAAGCAAAGGAGATGATCTGCCGCCTGAACTGGAACGCCAACACAGCCAATCGACCACACCGTTGTGATCATGGCCGATGCGACCAGTCGAGATACCGGCCACGTCAGATTCCTTGGAGTTCGCTTCAAAGTCGCTCTCCAGACAAGTATCTGCTCGGCCTTCAAACGAACGGATGTCTCACACATCAGGAAGGTCGGCAACCCTTGCATGCGCTCGCATGCAGTTTCCGATCATAGCATGGCAACCAGTTAAGTCTCACGTGCAAAGATGCCATAAACCGAATTTGATGTGGAAACACACCGAGCAAAAAGAACAGCGGCGTGCCCGAAGGCACGCCGCTGCGATTTCAAGAACAAACTGTTCTCAATCGGCAATCACTCAGCGAGTGGTTGCTGCCGAGACAGTGTAAGGAGCGACACAGAGGCCGTTTCCTCGAGCCGAAGCTGCTGCTGTGTAGTCGATGAGATCGAGGTTGCGATCCATCTTCCAAGTCGCAGCGTTGTAGCCATTCGTCCAGTTCATGCATGCGAACTGCTGCTGACGGAAGCCCGCACCTGGAGTCGATGCTGGATTCGTCGTGTAGATGGCAGCGACGTTGTAGAGACCAACGCCAGCCCATGCATCCGACTGGATAGTCGTGCTGCCGAGGTACGAGGTCAGGCCACGACCGCCACCGGCTGCATCGCCAGGAAGCGTAGTGTCGATAGCCTTGCTGGTGCTGTCCATCAGCCAGATGGCTGTCTGACCATTATCACCACACCAGACGAGGTCTCGCTGGATGTTGTCGTCAGCAGTTGGACGACCAGCCATGTTGGCTGAAGCAACGAGCTTCCAACCATCGGAACCTGGGAGCAGGATATCTGAACCACTGAGCGTGATCATGCCGTATCCGGATCCAAGCGATGGAGTGCTTCCGTTGGCATTGATGGTGACTGGCCAGTAGGCGATCTCACCCGAAGCTGAGTTGTGCCAGTAAACGGAGTTACCGGAGTTCAGAGTTCCGTTGTTGGTGCAACGAGCTGACCAGTCAGCTGCGTCTACAACGGTGTCAAGTTCTGCTGAACCGACAATCCATGTGCTGGCGGCACCGGTGGTGTTGACCCACCATGCAGCCGTCTGGCCTGTTTCGGTGTTGTACCAGAACATTCCGCAACCAGTGATGTCGGAGTCGAATCCGCCAAGACCAACGAGCTCCCATGCGCCACCTGGCTTTGGAAGTTCGCCGAAGCTGATTACTTCGCCGCTTGAGCCCATGTTCCAGATGTAGCAACCGTACTCGACGGAATCCCATACCAGATCACTGTAGCCATCGCCGTTGAAGTCACCATTCGAGAAGCAGTCGAACATTGGGGTGACTGCGTCGAAGGCGAGATCGGCACCATCAACTGTGACGGTACGCAGGCCGACTGAACCCAGAGTTGCTGCGAGCTTGCCGTTTACACCGGTATCGCCAGCTGCAGTCGTGACTGCAGGTGCCGCCACGTACGACTGGCCACCGTTCCTGACGGAGCCATCGATGATGGTACCTGAGTGAGGTGCGGACATGGTGTAAGCCCACTCTGACGTTGGAACAACACCGGTACCGTTGCGAGTAATGGTGAGTCGCGGAGTACCCGTGGTGTCAAACGATGCGTTCGTGCACATGGACTGCATGTTGATGACCTGTCCATACAGGTGGATCGCATTGCAGACGAAGCCAGTACCGTCACCCTGAGGAACAACGGTGTAACCAGCCGTGTTGGACAGGTTCGCGTTGTTACGAGTGATGGACCAACCGTTGGTGTTGTTCCAGTTTCGGTTGATCGTGGTCTGGTCTGGTGCACCGGTAGTGGTGTTGACATTACCGTTCCAGGCACCCTTGTAACCGGTATAGATACGGCCTTCGGAATCGACTTCATAGGCGATCTCGATACCGCTGACCAGATTGCCATCTGCGTCGTAGATCATGAAGTTGCCGGCGGTGTAGCCGATACCGGAAGTTGCGTTTCTATTCGCTGACGTGCTGTCGTTGTTTGCAAACCCGTTGCCGACGATCGCGAGGTTGGCGACCTGACCAGCCTGAGTTGCAGCACCAGCCACGGCGTTGCCGTTGGCGGCTGCTGGAGTCGCACCAAGATAGAGCCGGTAGTTGCCGTACTCATCAGTGCCCTTAGGACCTGTGGTCGCATTGTCGTTGACGATACGCAGGGTGCTGTTTCTTGCGAAACCTGCTGCACTTGGTGACAACTGACCAGCACTGTAGGTATCGATGATGCCATTGGCACCTGTAACAACGAAGCTGTCTGTCAGGAAGCCGAAGCTGCCCAAGCTGCCGCCAGTGGTCGAAATAGTCACGCTGAGCGAGTTCTGTGCGTTGACGTTACCGGCATATGTCGCATTGGTTGCACCTGGCATGTAGCCGGTGGAACCGTTCGTGATCTCGAAGTCCTGCTGACGGGTATCAGCATTGGAATTTCCGTCGAAGTAGACGCCGCCTGCAGGACCATCGATCTGATACGAACCCTGTGCGTTTGCACCACCGGAACCGGTGTTGTCAAAGACGGCTGGAGCCCACCAACCAGCACCAGAGGTACGACCGTCGCTCTGGAAAATCGTACCGTTGGTGGTCGTTCCGCCAGTGCCGAGCGAGGTGCAGTTCTGGCCGTAGCCTGATCCGCCGTTGGTGTTGACTGTGATGTCAGTCACCTGTCCGGAAGTGTCCTGAATGTTCAGGCCGTTGTTTGCGAGGTAGTTGAACACGACGCCATTGTTGGTCCCATTGGTGCCAGTTACCCATACCTGGTCAGAGTTGCCATCAGGCGTTGCTGACTGATATGTACCCATGTCGCCGACCGAAATCAGCGTGTTGTAGTCGCCAGCCATTGCCGTTGTGGCAAGTGCGCCGACGAGTCCACCGGCAATGATTGTGCCAGTCTTTGTGAATGCAGATCTCATTTGAAATCTCTCCATTGATTCAATGCCGTTGTGTCTCACACACTTTGGCAACCCATCTAGATCTTGCCGCTGGCACACATCACCACGCAACAAGGGAATATCAAACTGGTCCGAGACGTACCGAAGGATTCCGATCGGCATAACGACCCTAAAACCATGCAAAAACTTCTGACCGGTTCCCCGGCTATTGCCGCGAATTGTAAGGAACGTGACGCCCCTGTCAAACCACAGGAGCCCTTGGAGTAGGTTTGGTCCGAGAACAAATCAGCTTTGGAAGGGCAGAAAACGCTGCCATGGACCTCCTAGAGCCACTCAAGGCGATTTCAGCAGGAATCAGGAGATCGCTCTGAAGCAGATATGGGCGTCAAACAAGCGTAAAAGTCTTGTTTAAACAGGCTTAGAGACGCATGGGCCAGAAATTCTATTTTTTTGAAATTCTCACCTGATGGCTGCCATGACCACTCGTTTTCCACGGAGCATCTGCTCATTGCCCTCAGCCGGAGGCTCGACCACCTCCACTGAACGGAATCCAAGAGCCTTCAGGATGGTTTCAAGTGCATTGGGAGAGGGGCATAGAGCCAGCGGAGAGGCGCCGGTCTCAGGATTGTCATCAAAGCAGGTCTCATCGATCAGGGCAAACCCCCCCTGATATGGCATCCGACACTCCTGACGGCCCCATTCGGTCTGCCCCTGGATCTCATCACAGACCTGGGTCTCGAGAATCATCATCTCGGAGCACCGAGCGGCCACCTGCCTCAGGCATCGAATCGGGTTCTCCAGATGGTAGAGCAACCCCACGCACAAGCAGAGCTCGTGGGAACCCTTGACGTATTGATCCAATTCCTCGCAGTTGCAGCATGTCCATTCCATGGAATCATGCCCGGCGATTCCCGCCAACGCCTCCGCTTTCTGAAGACTGTCGGATCGTAGATCCGCCCCATGCACGCTTGAAACGCCCAATTCCTTCAAAAGGAAGCTGAAATAGCCCTCATGGCAGCCGACATCCAAGGCCTTGATTTGGCCTATCCGATCACCGAAGTGGTTTCTTGCGGCTCTAGCGACCATTTCCCGACGGGTCACATGGATGTCATCGTGGGTAGCGGCCACTTTGGAATGGGTCCTGAGCCCATTCCCAAGATCGATGTCGTAGAACCAGGGCCCCATGGCATCGATACGAGCTTGGAGCTGGGAGAGGTCGGAATTGGAAGACATGGTCGTGGGCGTACTCATATAAAGGAGTAGTGTCCCTGCTCGAGCCTTGGAACGCCACCTTAGATCGGTATTCTCGTGAAAACGGCTTGAGCTAGGCTCTGGCCAGAATGGCTACGGCGGCCGGAAAGGCGACGGCATTGAGCTGGACCGACTCGAATCCGGCCTCCAGGGCCTGACACCACGCATCCGCTCCGTATTCGGTCTGCACCCGCCAGTCGTCCGATTGGGTATCCGATTCCCCATGAAAGGAAGCCGGCATGCCGTCTCGCCGCCGGCTCAGACGGCCGATGACGATCGGCACCGTGAAGCAACAGGCACCGCCTGGCTTGAGGACCCGTCGACATTCCTTTAGGGCCTGCACGGGGTCCGGGACATGCTCGAGCGTATCGCTGTGGACAACTAGATCGAAGGTGTCGCTTGGATACGGCATCGCCTGCATGTCCACCTCCGGGTAGTGGCCGAACACTCGACCAGGCATCTTGGCCAGCAGTGGCGACAGCATCCCAGCCTCGTTCAACTCAAGCACGCGGGTCTTCCTGTAGCGGCGATGATTCAAACCCGGGGAAAGCCATTCATCCATTCCGAGTTCCTGACGAATGGCCTCTGCCAGTGCGATGGAACGAAGATTCGAACCACAGTCCGTGCAGCATTCGCCCTGCTGACGATCCACATAGCCGCGCTCGTCTTCCGTAAGCCCCCAGGCGTTCACCAATTCGTCCCAGAGAACCGGTTCGAATGTGAATGAGGTTCCGCCGCAGACTGAACAGATGAGTGTCATGATTGCTCCGAGCAGGCTGATGATGCATGAAGCGTATCAAGCGTGATCGAGAGCATGGGAAGGCCAACCAGCCCAAGCGAAACGTGGGAACCATGAATCCGGAAGGTCATGGCGGATTCGATCCAGTGCCGAGGAATACTCTCCTCCCGCGGCCCATCCGCGATCGCAACCCCCACGGAATACTCTCCGACAGGAAGCCATGGCATCTGGAATCGGAACGCCGCCCGGAAACCATCGCCCGATCCGATCGGTTCTGCTGCCTTGTGGCTACCGAACCCGGTGTTGTCGGCGAACAGCACCTGCCCGAGACGGTCCTGCACATAGAAACCCACGATCGGCTCATCGATCGTCCGTGAAACCGTCCCGGTCACTTCCAGCTCGACGATCTCACCCCCATTGAGAAGATCCAGAGGACTGCCTGAATCATCGAGGAAACGGACCGAAGAGATTTCCGCACCACCTTCACCAAAGCATGCTGACTTTGGATCGAACAGCGGCTTGTCGGTCACGCTTGAATTCGCCAGATCACGCAATGAAGAGGCTCTCGGATCCTCGATGGCTTCATCCATCTTTCTGGAACTGACCTCGAAGTGGCCCGTCGAACCTTCCGCTCGCTGCTTGAGACTCGCCTCGTATTCCAGAACGACTTCCTTGGAGGGGCCGCTCCTCATCAGACGTCCCTTGTCCAACCAGATGGCACGATCGCAGAGTGACAGCACGGCCGCCGTGTCGTGTGACACGAAGAACAGGGTCCCATGCTCCTTGAAGCGGCGGATCTCCCGCATGCATTTCTGCACGAACGCCCCATCACCCACCGCCAGAATCTCATCGACCACCAGAATGTCGGCATCCACGTTGATGGCAACGGAAAAGGCGAGCCTTGCATACATGCCGCTCGAGTAGCGCTTGACCGGTTGGTCGATGAATCCCTCGGGCAAATCGGCGAAATCGATGATTCGCTCTATGCGTTCCTGTATTTCTCGACGGCTTATGCCCAGAATGGATGCGGCGAGTCGCACGTTCTCACGACCTGTGAACTCCGGTGCGAATCCGGCTCCCAGTTCGAGCAGCGGCGCGATCCGGCCCGTTGTCTCGATCCAGCCCCGTGTCGGCGAGGTCGTTCCACAAAGCAACTGTAGAAATGTGGACTTGCCCGATCCGTTTCGACCAATGACAGCGAATGATTCCCCTCGCTTGACCTCGATATCCATCTCCTGAAGCGCCCAGTGTTCGCGATAGAAACGATGGCCGAGTCCGAATGGCATCGATTGCAGCAGACGATGGTGTCCGCGATCGAACAGGCGGTAGGCCTTCGCGAGACCTCTGGCCGTGATGGCGACCTGATCAGATGGCATCCGCGAATCCCCTTCTGGTAGCCATGAACCAGATCCAGCCGATCCAGGCGATGGCGAGCGAAGCGCCCAGATAGATCAGCCAGATCCCGTAGTCTGGGGCGGTACCCATGAAGACGGAAGATCTGAGCATTTCAATGACAGTCGTCAGTGGATTGATGTACAGCCATGATTGCCATGGTTCTGGAACAACCGACAACGGGTAGAAGATCGGACAGGTGAAGAGGGTCACCGTCAGGATCAGTCCGACGACCTGCTGGGTGTCCTGGACATAGAGTCCGATCGACATCAGTATCCACGAGAATCCGAAGACCATGATGATCACCGGAAGAACGATCACGGGCACGAGCAGGATCGTTACCGGTGGTGTCCCGATGACGAACGCATAGAAGATTGCGAAGACCAGTGAGGCGACCAGCGCGTTGAATATCGCCATGATCATCGTCGACCACGGGAGAATCTCGAGTGGGAAGACGACCTTCTTGACGAAGGTGATATTGGAACGCAGCACACTCGGCGCCCGGCCGACGCAATCACTGAACAAGTTGAACACGATCAGACCGGCGAAGAGTTCCAGTGCGAAATTCGACATGTTCATGCCGGCTGCCGCATCCTCGATTCCCATGCGCGGTGCCTTGGCCTGGAAGACCATTCCGAAGACGAAGGTATAGACGGCAAGCAGAACCAGTGGCTGCATGATCGCCCAGAACAATCCAAGAACCGATCCCCGATATCGAACCTCGATCTCTCTACGTCCAAGACGGGAGATGAGATCCCGATGCTGCCAGGGTGAACGAAGGATGTCGACCGGTGACAACCTCCATCTTGGGGAATCCGCGGAATGTCTGGTTGTCACCTGAATGGTAGAACTGCCCATGAATCACCTGCTGCAAGGGGCTCTGAGCACCCACTGAATCAGATGCTACCCACCCATCCATGCTCTGGCCAGATCACCCCACGAAACCGATCGGCAAGCTAGAATGGTCCGATTCCCCGGGGAATGTTCAACTGGAGACCGTACCGTGGCAGCAGCATCAAAGTATTCCAAAATCATGGTGACCGGCGGTGCCGGATTCATCGGATCCAATTACGTGCGGATGATCTGCAATGAGGACCCCGACAGGAAAATCGTCGTCTACGACGCGTTGACCTACGCGGGAAATCCAGCCAATCTCGAGGGGCTCGAGGATCAAGTCGAATTCGTCCGCGGGGACATCGCGGACAATGAGATGGTCGAACGCGCCATGACCGGATGCGATGCCGTCGTCAACTTCGCGGCGGAGAGCCATGTCGATAGAAGTCTGGTTGATGGCCGTCCCTTCGTGAAGACCAATGTCGAAGGCACCTACGTGCTTCTCGATACGGCGAAGCGTCTGGGGGTGTCCCGATTCCTTCACGTCTCGACAGACGAAGTCTATGGCGACCTCGTAGGAACCGATCACCATTCACTCGAGTCCGATGTGTTCAAGCCTCGAAGCCCCTATGCGGCCTCGAAGGGTGCCGCGGAGCACATGGTCTTCGCCTTCGGTATTTCTTTCGGACTCGACGTCGTGGTCACGAGAGGCTCAAACACCTACGGCCCCTACCAGTTCCCCGAGAAGATCATCCCACTGTTCATCACGAATGCCGTCGATGACAAGCCGCTTCCCCTCTATGGATCGGGCGAAGCTGTCCGCGACTACATGCACGCCGAGGACCATGCACGAGGCATCGACATCGTCCTCCACAAGGGCGAGACCGGGATGGCATACAACCTGGGTGCAAGACTCGAGATCAATGGTCGACAGGTGGCCGAGGGCGTGCTGAATAATCTCGACAAGCCCGATACGCTCATCGAGTTCGTTCCGGATCGTCCTGGACACGACTACCGCTATGCCGTCGATCCCGCCGCTGCCGAGAACCTCGGATGGGAACGGAAGTGGACCTTCGAGGAAGGGCTCGCCGCAACCTGCAAGTGGTATGTCGAGAACGAGGATTGGTGGCGGAAGATCAAGCGTGGCGAACATTTCCAGTCGCACGAATCGTCCTGGTATGCCAACCGTGAAGCCGGCGGCGTCTGATCACCACTGAATACTCAAGGTCGAAACCCTCATGGAACGACCCGGTGCACAAGTCAGCCTGATCATTCCCGTCTTTCGAGATGCGGACATGGTCCTCGAGTGCCTTGCCAGCATCACGGATGATCCGGGTTGCGACGGCATCGACATCGTCGTCGTCGATGATGCCAGTGGCGATGACACGCCCGACAGAATCGAGTCGGCCGGCCTGCCTGGCGTTCGGCTGATCCGAAGAGCGGTCAACGGAGGTTTCGCCCGAGCCTGCTCGGAAGGTTGGCGAAATCGAGATGTCAACAGGACTATTGTGGGCGTGCTCAATGCGGACACCGTCGTGGAACCGGGCTGGCTGAAACCCTGTCTGGATGTCCTTCTTTCGGATGGCGGATGCGGATGCGTTGTTCCATCAATCGTCGATTACCACACGCCTTCGGTACTGGACTCCGCTGGCCAGTCGTATGCCGCCTGTGGATGGGGCTTTCGCCGAGGTCACCAGCAGCACACTGAGGATCTCGACAATCGTGAACAGATCTTCGGTCCCACCGGCTGCGCGATGCTCGCCAGAGCCGATGTTATCGAGGAATGCGGAGGACTCTTTCGAGAGGATCTCGAGTGCTACTACGAGGACACCGAGCTCGCCTTTCGTCTGCATCGCTTTGGCCATGAGACCTGGCATGTACCAGAGTCCCGCATCAGACATCGAGTGTCGGCCGCTTACGACAAGATTCCAAGACGACGAGCCTATTTCGTCAGCCGCAACTCCACTCTTCTCTTCTGGACGGCGGTTCCTGTCCGTCTCTGGTGGTCGGCCATACCGCAACGATCGCTGCTCAGTCTGTTGTTGATGATGAAGGCACTTCGCCAGAAATGCCTGATCCCCTTCATTCGTGGACGACTTGAAGCCTGGCCGATGATCGTCAGATCCGGATCCCTGAGATCAAGAGCGGCCTCGAGTCTGTTCACGCGGAACTGGCTCGGTCAGAAGAACAGGTCCATGAAGGTCGCCTATGCGCGGACCGTTCGACGGAGAGACCGCCCGTATCCATTCAAGCTCATCGATGACATCAAGATGGCTTGGAGCGACCCGACTCTCACGAAGCACAAGATTCGGCAGCACCTACGGCCACACTACAAAGGCAGGGGCAGATGCACCATCTGCGACAGAAAGACCCGCTTCAAGTCAGTAAACGACTGGTACCGGGACAACCTGTTGTGCAGAAGATGCAAGAGCATCCCTCGCGAGCGTGCACTCATGAAGACGATCGACGATCTCTATCCGGATTGGCGTGAGTCATCCCTGCACGAATCATCACCCGGAAGAAGGGGCGCGTCCGCTCGATTAGCACGCCAGTGCGCCGACTACACGCCAAGCCAGTACGACCCTGCGATCCAGCTGGGCGAATGGGACCCGACGAGGAGATGGCGCAACGAGAATCTGGAGAAGCAGACCTTCGCGGATGAAAGCTTCGATCTGGTCATCAGTCAGGATGTCATGGAGCACGTGTTCGACATCGATTCCGCCTTCCGGGAAATCGCGAGGACCCTAAAACCGGGCGGCGCGCACATATTCACGACCCCTCTTGTGAACGGTGATTCGTCCGGAACCCGCCCTGCGGCAAGACTACTTGAGGATGGCTCCGTCGAATATCTCGAACCACCTGAATACCATGGAAATCCAATTGATGACGAGGGGTCCCTCGTCACCTGGAAGTATGGGTATGACATCGTCGACATCATCAAAGAAGCAACAGGTCTCGAGACTTCCATAGTGCAGCTCGACGACATGGAACTGGGAATCAAGGGCGAGTATCTCGAGGTGCTCGTGACCAGGAAGCCCGCTCGAGGCTGACGCCATCTAGTCAAGATATCTTCGATACCCGCCGATGAGCGTTTCAAGGAAGAAGCGTACTCGTCTGGCGAACCCCTGTGGACTGACACCAGCCGCTCTGGCCGCTCGTCTCAGAGGCCCCCCACCTCGCGGTATGCATTCGATGAAGGATCGAATTGATGGATCCAGCTGGTCTCCCAGTCTTCTTCCCAGCTCCTGATCCTGCCGGAACACCCTTGCCAACGCCTTTCTCGATTCGACTCCGGGCATGATTCTCCTGATGCCTTCCCACCCAACAAGGGACTGAGCGCCGACCTGATTCTTCCCGTGAAGCCGGTAGCGAACCTTCGGCGATTCAAGCATCTCGATCCGACCGATGGCGGCAGCGACCAATGCGAGCCACCAGTCGTGCATCACGATCTGATCCGGAAACGGTATGGCCTTCTTCAGAAGTGCTCGGTTGCAGGTGACCGTGCATCCAGTCACAAGATTGTGTCGAAGAAGGGTGCCCAGAGGGTTGTCGGGCCGACCATCGATTCCCCTTGTCTCCATGAAAGATCGTCCGCCCTCCTGGTCATGCTCGTCGATCAGAATCAGATCGCTGAACACGAGCGCAGGCACGCTCCCGTCGCCCTCGATCGAGGCCACCGCCTCGACGCCCGATTCGATCCGATCGGGCAGCCACACATCGTCCTGATCGCACAATGCCATGTACCGGCCATTGGCTCGTGACAGCGTGACTTCAAAATTATCCACCACGCCGAGCTGTGGCTCATGTCGTGCGATGTGGACAGGGAATTCCGCTCGGCGAGCGAACGACTGCAGCAGGCCGAAGGTGGAATCACATGACTCGTCGTCGCCTACGATCAATTCATCGGGTGGTCTAGTCTGGGAAAGAATGGAATCTAGCTGTGCTTCCAGCCATTCCTCGCCGTTATGCGTGCACAGAACGACTGAGATTTCAGGTTCATCGTTGCCGACGTTCGTATTCACGATGTCCTGGCTTCCATGATGTGGTGTTCGATCCAGTTGCCGGCGTTTTCCAATGCCTCGCGCCAGCCGATTCGCGGCTGCCAGCCGAAAGCACGCTTGGCACGTGAAATATCCAGTTGACTGTGTGGCACGTCAACCGGCCTTTCCGGATGTCGATTGATCTCAACTGGATGATCGACCATTGCTTCTATGTCGGAGATCACGTTCGCAATGGATATGCCATTGCCCGAGCCGATGTTGAAGATCCGTTCATCGCCCGAATAGCTGGTGACCTGACACATTGCGGTTACGACATCATCGACATGAAGGAAATCACGGACGATTGTTCCATCTCCCCACAAATCGATCGGCGCTCCGATCATGGCGCGATACAGGAAAGCGTTCACGACACCCTGCCCTCTTCTGGGATCCTGCCAGGGGCCGAAGGGATTGGCCACCCTCAGATTGAAGGCCCTGATTCCATGCAGTCTCTCCGCCAACTGCATGTGTCCTTCTGCCGCCAGCTTCGATATGCCGTAGGCACAGACCGGATTCGTCGGTGCCGTCTCCAAGGTCGGGACCCGAGCTCCGGGGCCATAGACCGTTCCGCCACTTGAGATGTGCACGACTTGCTGCACATCGGCGATTCGAGCGGCTTCCAGAACATCGAGCGTCAGACCAACGGTACCCGCCATGTCCTCACGCAGATGGATATTCGAAGATGCCGGTTCAGTGGAACCCGCCACATGAAAGACGACGGATGAACCCGAGAAGGCATCCGCGGACAGCATGGGTTCATGATCGACCTGATATCCACCCAATGCCTCCTGTTGTGGCTTCTGGGGGTCGATGGCCTTCACCTCCAAACCGGACTCGAGCAATCGTCTGCATAGGTTGAGGCCGATGAAGCCCCCTGCGCCGACCACGCTCACCCGGCTGATTCCGCCGAAGTCGATTGTTCCAGAATCGGGATGCGATGCCATACGGACATGGTAGCCGCTGAATCGGGATGGACGAAGCCCTGAGTTGTATCGTGTGGCCTGAGCCCCCCGTACCAACACTGGAAACACGATTGACAGAATGGTCTTCTCCTCCATCACATTCCTGTTCTTCTTTCTTCCGACAGTGGTCGTGCTGTACTACGTGACCCCAAGACCCCTGAAGAACAGTCTCCTCCTTCTGGCCAGTCTTCTCTTTTATGTCTGGGGAGCTGGCGTCTTCACATCGCTTCTGCTGATCGCGATCATCTCGAACTATGGGCTGGGATGGCTTGTGCATGCGGGAAGAGAGCGTCACTCCGTGGTGTTGAAGCATCTCGGCGTCTGCCTCTCGGTTCTGGTGAGCCTGGGCATTCTGGGCTACTTCAAATACGCCAATTTCCTGATCGATGCCGTCAATCAGTTCGGCGGGTATTTCGGAACGGCAGAAATGGTCTGGTCGAGGATTGTCCTGCCCATCGGCATTTCGTTCTTCACCTTCCAGTCGATGAGCTATGTGATAGATGTATCTAGAGGAACCTCGAAGGCGATGCGAAATCCAATCGATTTCGCGCTCTATGTATCGTTCTTCCCCCAGTTGATCGCTGGCCCCATCGTCCGCTTCCATGAGATAGATGGGCAGATCATCAAGCGGAACGAAAGATGGGATGACTTCTGCGAGGGAACGATCAGATTCACATGGGGCCTGGTCAAAAAGGTGGTGATTGCGGATGCCGCCGGCGCCATCGCCGTTCGCGTTTTGGACATGCCGTTCGAAGATGTCACGACAGAAGCCGCCTGGATAGGACTCTTCGCCTACACGATCCAGATCTACTTCGACTTCTCCGGATACAGCGACATGGCGATCGGTCTTGGAAGGATGTTCGGATTCAAGCTGCCGGAGAACTTCAGACGTCCCTACGCCGCTATATCCTGCACGGATTTCTGGAGACGATGGCACATCACACTCTCCGCCTGGTTCAGGGACTACGTCTATTTCCCGATGGGAGGTTCACGAGCATCCAGAGGACGGACCATCTTCAATCTCCTGTTCCTCTTCCTTCTGGTCGGCATCTGGCATGGAGCGAACTGGACGTTCGTCGTCTGGGGTGTCTACAACGGAGTCATCATGGTCATTGAGAGGATCGCCGGTTGGGCCACCGATGATCCGACATCCGTCCGAAATCCGGTTCTACAGCGAGCCGTCACCTTCATGCTGGTGATGCTTGGGTGGACGATCTTCATGTGTCCATCACTGGATCAGGCCGGTGAGTACTACGCTCGACTGTTCGATTTCAGTTTCCATGGCCTTGGTGAACTGGAACCTTGGATCGCCCCTGAGAACATGGTCCTACTGTTGATAGGTGGTCTGACACTCTTTCTTCCACATGATTTCCAGGGCGGTATCTGGATTGCCACTTCACGTTCAAGAGGTGCCATGGCAGCAAGGTTGGCGCTTGTGACATTGGCTTTGCCCTGGTCCATACTTCTGGCGATCAGCGGCACTTTCAGTCCCTTCATCTACTTCCAATTCTGACATGAAAAACGATCGATCCATCTTCGCCTGCCTTTTCCTGCTGATTCTCATGCTGCCGGCCCCGCTGGTTCTGCTTGGACTACGCGGCGATACCTCGATGGAGGCTCGTTCCGCATCCGACTATCCGAAGCTTGCCTTGACGTCGATCCTGAAGCCGGAAGAGCTGCAGTCGTTGTCGAATGCGCTTGAGGACCGAATGCCCTTGCGAAGCCATCTGGTCAACTTCCGATCCCTTCTGGCACATTCAGGTTTCTCCGCCAACCCCTTCCATCAGGTCGTGATCGGAAAGAACGGCTGGTTGTATCTGGCGGAAACATTCGAAAGCCATTGCACGCCCGACGAGCATGCAATCGTCTGGAATCGTATCACCGAGGTCGCTGAGATTCTGGAGGAGTGCGACATCAAACTGCTTCTGATTCTGGTCCCCGACAAGGCAACCGTTCATCCGGAAGGCATACCAGAATGGATGGGCGAAACCCATCTTGCGAACATCGTGATGAAGACGGCGCTCCAGAATGGTCTCGAGGAATCCAGAGATTGGTTCATCGACATGTCTCCCGTGCTCGAACAGGCGCGTTCCCGCAACCAGAACGAGAATCTGTATCACAAGACCGATACACACTGGAACTGGACTGGAGCACGTCTTTTCTTCGAACGCCTTATCAACGAACTGCAGCCCGATCTGTTCGATCCTTCGGAAATTCGATTGGCATTTGAGAAACCGGCCAACTTCGATCTGGACAGATTGTCGGGATCTGCGATTCAACGTCCTCGGAAGTACTACTTTCCTGATCGGAGCGGCATCAAGGTCGTGCCTGAGCAAGAGAGTCAATACATGGTGGTCACCTCCGCAAGAGGTCCTGCGAACCGCCTCATTCCAGGCCGGACACTCATCATCAGGGATTCATTCTGGGACAGTTATCCGAACATCGGTGCCGCCTATTTCCAGCAACTGACATCCATTCATTCGGACCATGCATCTGTCAGGCCCGACTTTCCCGAGATGGTTGCCAGATCGGACACCTTCGTGGTGGAAGTCGTTGAACGTAACTTCTGCCGGACAATGCTGAAAACCATCGCTTCCGAACACTTTCTGGGGGCGCTTTCACAGGCGATCGATCACAAGCGTGAATCGTCCGATTGATCGACCTATACTCCGCCTGATCCAGCATGAATATCTCCGTAGTCATCCCGTCATACAACCATTCCAGATACATCGGATCTGCCATCGAATCCGTATTCGTGCAGCCAAGTCGATCGATCGACGTGGAGCTGGTGATCGTGGATGATGGATCGACCGACAACAGTCCGGAGATCATTCGTGATTGCCTTCGAAACGCACCGCTCGCAAGAACGATTCTGATCGAACAGGAGAACCGAGGCGCGCACGCGGCCATCATGCGGGGTCTCTCGAATGCGAAGGGCGACTATCTTGCCATCCTGAACTCGGATGATGCGTTCCTGCCGGATCGATTCGCCCGGATGGCCGAACACATGGAAACGGGACGAGACTGTCTCGCCTATTCTCTGGTAGAGATGGTGGATGAAGATGATCGGCCTCTGGATCCCTCCTCTCCGGAATCCACCTGGTATCAGGATGTGCTTGCCAGTGCCGCAGCCTGTCCTACCCAGGGCTTCGCCTTTCTTAGAAACAATCCGGCTGTCACAAGTGGGAATCTGATCTTCAGTCGCAGCCTATATGACCGATTGCAGGGTTTCAGTGAACACAAGCTGTCACATGACTGGGACTTCCTGCTGCGAGCGACGTTTTACACCGAGCCGCTCTTCATCCCCGAAGTATTGATGAGATATCGCGTCCACCCGCAGAACACGACCGGTCAGGTTCAGCATCTCATGGCGGAGGAAGGTCGTGACGGACTAAATCGTTTTCTCGCGCTGGCGAAGAAGGGGCCGCCACAGAACCGCCTGGCGCCTCTGCCGGACAACTGGCCTCGATACTGGCCATGGTTCTGCGACTCCATTCGACCCCATTTCAGTGATCGGCCGATCAGTGAAGAGATCGATCCTGAATTCAGGCCATCATCAAATCCCGATCCCAACATGGGTACGAGAAGATTCGATGAACAATCGCACGTGTGTACGCCCGGAACACATACCGACCAGTCAGATCCGAGAGCTCGCGAGATGTTCCTGATGGCACGACCGACACCAACAACGGATGGCATGGACATCAGTGAACCGAAACATAATCCGAGTCAAGCGATGCGAGTCTCGCGAATCAAGCAGGTCATCAAGCGTGTGATCCCCTCAACCATACTGAAGGCGATCAAAAGATCCACAGAAACTGAGCCGACTCCGCCGGAGAATCCCGGACCATCGGTCGATCCTTCGAACATCGATGTGGATCCCGAGAAACCGGTACTACTCATGGCGATTCACGAGGCTTCCCGAACAGGTGCGCCTCTACTAGCGCTGGATGTCGTAAGACGGATGAATCAGGAACATGGTGTGCAATGCGCCGTCATATACGCGGGCATGGGGCCTCTACTGGAGGAATTCGCCAGACATGCCTGGTTGATCGATGGTCGACTGCTGAATCCGTGGGGCCGACCAAGTCGCTATGGCCAGTCGATCATGAAGGTGCTGGAGCAGTCGCCAAGACGAATGGCGATATGCAACACAGCACCCACCTGGTACTTCGCCAGATGGATTCGATCCTTCGGATGGCGAACCATATCGCTTGTTCATGACTTCGCGACCAATTCATCTCCGGAGGACTACAGGATGGTTGCCAGCAGCCCCGACGTGGTCGTCTATCCATGCGACTACATGAAAGATGTCGCGAACGAGTGGGCCGGTCTGCCTGAAGATCATGGACACGTTCATCCGCAGGGTCTCATACGGGAGTCATTCCTCGATGGAGACAATGATGCCGCTCGACAATCATTCAGGAGAAGACTGGGGATCGATCAGGATGCCATGATCGTGCTCGGCTGCGGAAGCCTGGAACTACGCAAGGGTCCGGAGCTTTTTCTCCTGACGGCGTTGGCCGCCTTGCGGGATGGTGTGGATCCGAAGGTCCACTTCGTTTGGGTAGGCAGCGGTGCTGAAACCTATCTGGATCCGACCTTCTGGTGTACCCGCGATGCCGCACGAGCCGGCGTTGCCAACCGAATCCACTTCGTTGGATCGATGGAGGACACTGAAGAGGCTTTTCGTGGAAGTGATGTGTACCTGCTGACATCGCGGGAAGATCCCTTCCCATGCGTTGTTCACGAGGCCATGGCCTGCGGACTACCGATTGCCTGTTTCGAGAACTCTGGAGGCACTCCGTCGATGATTGAGGACGGTGGCGGAACAACGGTCCCATTCGGGGATGTCCACGCACTTGCGAAGGTCGTCGTGGAATGGACGGGCAACAACGAATTGAGAGAGAAGACCGGCCAGATCGCCAGAACCGTCGTGAAAGATCGCTATTCGATGAGTCGTTACGTGGACTGGCTTCTTCAGACCGGTCTGGACTGATCAACCTCTTCCAATATCGATGCCGCAGGTCCTCGCCATGATCTCCATGACCCCCTCGAAGTGATGGCGTGAACTGCAGGATGAACGCGCATGCTCTCCGGCCTTTGAGCCCATTGAACTTCGATGATCCGGATCATCGATCAGTGAGCCGACCGAACTCGCCATCTTCTCAATATCGAGGAAGGGAACCACTACTCCGGTTCCCTCGATGATCGCCTCAGGCGCACCACCGATTCGATCGAAGGCGACAACCGGAAGATCGGCCGCCATCGCCTGAACACAGACAATCGGATAGGGATCCTCACGTGATGAGAGGACATAGAGGTCGGAGGCTTCGAAGTAGGGCTGGATATCCGGTCTTGACGAGATCAGGTGGACGTTTCCATTACATGGAAGCGATGCCACATCATGAT
This sequence comes from Phycisphaerae bacterium, assembly GCA_002716385.1. Classification (GTDB taxonomy): domain Bacteria; phylum Planctomycetota; class Phycisphaerae; order Phycisphaerales; family SM1A02; genus UBA1668. The sequence goes on from PBAX01000022.1 coordinate 273,554, forward strand.
CGACCCATCTTCTATCCTCGGTAGTGCCATCACCGATCCAGACGAAATGGACATGGGATCTGCCCGGATCGTCCAGTACGTTCGCAGCCACCTGAATGAAAAGATCGACACCTTTTCTTGGATGGATCTGCCCACATCCAAGCACGATCAAGGCGTCATCCGGAAGCGAGAGTTCCCGCCGTATCTTCTGTCGGACACGATGCCGATCGGATGACGATGCCCCGTTACCCAGCCATCCGGGGTGGACGACTTCACATCGTTCAGGATCCAGACCGAATCCATCGATGAACGCCTTCCGGCTGAAATCGGAGACGAAGACCATCCTTCTGGCGGATGAACCGATATCAAGTACCAGATCCTCCCAGCCATTGGACTCGACGGTCGTCGGCAACTCGTTGATCAGATGGAGTACCGGTATGTCGAGGGATCGACAGATCCTCGATGCCGCAGCCGTCGCCACGGTGCTGCAGATGACCGCTTCCGGTCTGCGAGGCGCGGCCAGAATCGCAGACTCGATGGCGTCATCGACCTCGATACCCGCTTCCAGCATCGGAAGAATGTTGCAGGTACTCACCAGCTTCTGATAGTCGGATTCGAGTGCCCCATCGCCGAGCAATAACGCCATCGGTTCCATGCTGGAACACTCCCTGGCCATTCTGAACATCTCCAGAAGCAGCATCTGCGATCCCGCGAGATGCGCGTCATGTCCCACGAAGAGGACGGGATGCCCGGTACCGCTGGTTCGACCCGGTGCCGGACGCCAAAGCGGCTCCATGGCGGGACGCGTCTGCGACTTCACGATCGGCATCCTCCTGCCGACGGCATGCATCGCTGCGCTGCCATGCTTTCGCAGCTTCGCCAGTTTGCCCGGGCGTCGCATGAAGTTTTCTGCACGGATTCTCAGCGTATTGAGCTGCTGGCGGTTCCGTGCACGTTTTCGATTCCGGGACAATCGCGCGATGTCGGCTGGTGTCGGATCGGAATCGACGGCGATGACCGGACGAGCTGTCGACTGGCCGGCACGGCCTCCGACCGATTCGATCGCGGCCTTCGTCGCCTCAAGCCAGGCATGCCCATGATGCTCGTCCGGCTCGAGATAAGTCCCCTCCGCCCATTCGTTCCAGGCATTGATGAAGACGATCTCATCGGAACCTCCGTGATCTCTGGCATCACGAAGCATGTCAGAAAGCCATTTCTGGTATCTCTCCGGCGTTGCGCCATGGTAGATGGTCGCCTGCTTCCCTCGTCGAGCGGTGTTGTCCCAACCAAGCATCACACCGCGATGCAGTGGATGATGAGGTCTGCCACGCTCGCTGGCTGTCGTTGCCAGAGTGTCGTAGTCGTAGATACCGCCACGGAAATCGGGGTCGAGCCCCGTCATCTTGTTCTGGATATCGGGGACAGTCAGGCCATGGGGTGGGAACTCGACGGCCGCATCGAATCCGAGGGAGGCGGGATCGTCATCGCCATGCTGGACCATGACAAGATGGAGTTCACCCAGACCCGCCTTGAGCACCTCGTCACGCCATGTATCCGTCGCTCGCAGGCAATTGAAGAGTTTCGTTGGTCGGTAGACCATCAACAATCGTTTGCCGTCAACAGTTATGTAGCGATCGTCCGCAAGCGTAGGCATGAGATCATGGATGAATCGACGATCGATCTCCGGTGAATGCTGCTGCCCGATGAGAACCTCGTCCTCCAGACCATCCCAGCGTCTTGTCCAATTCTCGTTGGCCCAGCAGACGCAGAAGGGCAATGATGGACTGCCGCTTTCCAGAACCGTGTTCAAGGGTCGTTCAAGAAGTCGTGTGCCGGCAAACCAGTAGTGGTAGTAGCAGAATCCATGGATGCCATGACTGGCGGCCAGATCCGCCTGGGCTTGCTGGACCTCCCTGACTCGAAGATCGTAGTAACCGAGATCCGCCGGCCTTCTCGGCTGTGCATGCCCATCGAACATCGCCCGGCCACGGGTCACGTTTCTCCACTCGGTGAAGCCGGTGCCCCACCACGCATCGTTCTCCGGTATCGGATGGAACTGCGGCAGATAGAAGGCGATGGTGCGAGGACACACGGACGTCATGAATCGTCTCCACCGCGTCTGGGAACCAGTCCGATTCGGGATGCGATCCTGACAATAGGTGAGCGATGCACGGATTCGAGATCATCCAAAGCCTTTCGAAGCGCCGTCTCGTATTCCTGCTGAAGCTCGTCCTTTCGAACATGCTGAGCAGCCAATTCGTGCTTCAGCTGCATGAACTCCACCATCGCGCAGCCAGGATCGTCGAGGAATCCCCAGTCGATCGCGGGGAGATCTCCATTACAGGCGATGCCTATGAGATACATCCCGGCATTGCCGAAGGATCCCATGCCTTCGATGGACGAGCTGTCTCCATCGATCCGGTGGAGTCCGGGCGAGGTGATTCGCTGATCATCCGACAGCGGCATCATCACGGATCCGGTTATGCATCGCTGACATCCGAAGACGACTTGCTTGAATTCCGACTCGAGGTATGTCTGGAATTCCGAACGTTGCATCTCACGAACGTGATAGGGATTCTCCTCAGGAGAACTCTGCACATAGGCATTCGTGTCCGGTGTGGACATGATGAGAAGGCCGTCGCTCCTCAGGACACGACGTATCTCCGACATGAAACCCGGATGATCCTCTATGTGTTCGACGGTCTCGTAGCTGACGACCGCATCGATGGAATCGTCGGCAAGCGGAATGGAAAGACAGGAACCCTGAACAAATCGGACTGTATCGCCTCCATGAACACGCGAGGCTCGATCGACGATCGCCTGATCGATATCGACACCGACGACCGTCTTGGCCGTATCCGATAGAAGACGGGAACCATATCCCTCGCCGCATGCAATATCGAGAACCTCCAGCCCCGCCACCAGATTCCTGGCGAACAGGTAGCGATGGAGATGCTCGACCTCGATCTCGCCTCGAACACCCGGAATGAACCGTTCTCCGGTGAACTCCGGAGGCGAGTCATCCCGTCCCTGTCCGTAGAAGATGCGAGTGCTGTCCGTCATGCGTCTATCTTCCCACTTGTGGCGAGAATCTCATCCAGAATCGTGTCCAATTCATCATTCCAGGGCACGGCTTTTCGGCCGATGATCGTTTCCGTGGCGGAGATATCAAGAACGCTGTTGGCTGGTCGTTGGGCAGGCGTCGGCCATTCTGCTCCTGGGATCGCCTCGATGACGACATCATGATCGAGTATCCCCTTGGCTCGAGCAAGATCGTGAATGGATTGGGCGAAGCCGTGCCAGGTTGTCCGGCCTCCGTTTGTCCAATGGTACAAGCCGGATGCGGACATGCCGGCCATATCCCAGATGGCATTGGCCAGACTCGAAGCGGATGTCGGGGTTCCATGCTGATCGCACACGACCCTGATGTGATCTCGCTCACGCATGAGCTTCAACATCGTCAACAGGAAGTTGTGTCCATGAGATGAATACAACCAGGCTGTTCGCACGACGAGGCCACTGGATGGAAGTGTCTCCAGAACGGCCTTTTCACCATCGAGCTTGGTTTTTCCATAGACGCTCAGTGGAGAGGTGCCATCTTCAGGACGACAGGGAACGCTCGATTGTCCATCGAAAACGAAGTCGGTCGAGACATGCACCATTCTCGCTGAATGGGCATCACAGGACTCGGCCAGAAGACGGGGCCCATCGGAATTGATGGAGATGGCCTCGGGCTCGTGACTCTCCGCTCCATCGACATCGGTCCAGGCGGCTGCATTCACGACCAGATCCGGCCGGATGGATCCCATGTGGTCCGCGATCTGATCCGGAGACGTGATGTCCAGCGACTCGATGGGCAGCGCATGCACTTCGACATTCGTCGGTGCATGCCGCATCAACTCCGTTGCCAACTGTCCCCCTGCACCGGTCACAAGACACTTCACGGAAAGACGTCCGCCTGAAGAAGGATCTTGCCTTCGCGATCCTTGTCGGTGATCAGTGGATCCACACCATCCTCGATGGGCCATTCGATGCCAAGTGCCGGATCATTCCAGAGAAGCGTTCGCTCGTGCTGCTTCGCGTAGTAGTCCGTGCACTTGTATTCGAAGGCGGCGACTTCGCTTGTCACATAGAAGCCATGTGCGAAGCCCGGTGGAACCCATAGGGAACGCTTGTTCTCCGAGGACAGGACAACACCTACCCAGTGACCGAAAGTGCTCGATGACTTCCGCATGTCGACGCATACATCGTAGACCTCGCCCTCCACGACACGCATGAGCTTGCCCTGCGTATTCTCGATCTGATAATGGAGTCCGCGAAGCGTCCCCTTCTTCGAGAAACTGAAATTGTCCTGGACGAATGATGCATCGATGCCGCACTCCGCGAATCTGGCCGCATTCCAGGTCTCGATGAAGTAGCCGCGGTGATCCCCGAAGACATGCGGCTCGATGATCCGCACATCCGGAATCGATGTCTCGACCACATTCATGCCGTGGCCGCCGGTTCCTGCAGGAGATTCAGCAGGTACTGCCCGTACTCGTTCTTTGACAAGGGTTGTGCCAGCGTCTCGAGTTGATCGTCCGTTATCCATCCGCTTCTCCAGGCGATTTCTTCTGGACAGGCGATCTTGAGCCCCTGTCTGGTTTCGATTGTCTCAACAAACTGTGCTGCCTGCAGGAGGCTTTCGTGAGTCCCGGTATCAAGCCAGGCATCGCCTCGACCGAGCATCTCGACATGGAGTTTACGGTTCTGTAGGTAGACCTCGTTCACGGACGTGATCTCCAGCTCCCCCCTGCCGGAGGGCTTGACGCCCTTGGCGATCTCCACCACGTCGGAGTCGTAGAAATACAGACCCGTGACGGCGAAATTGGAACGGGGGTTCGCCGGCTTCTCCTCAAGACTGATGGCTTGGTTGTCGTCGCCGAGCTCGACGATCCCGAAGGCTTCGGGATTGCGCACGCGATAGGCGAAGACGGTAGCGCCGTCATCGCGTGCATCCGCCCGTTCCAGACGACTGACAAGATCGTGGCCGAAGTAGATGTTGTCACCCAGGACGAGCGAGGACTTCGAATCACCGATGAAATCCTCCCCGATCAGGAAGGCCTGCGCAAGTCCTTCGGGACGAGGTTGCTCGGCATAGGTGAACTCGACACCCCAATCCTTTCCGGTTCCAAGCAGACGCTGGAAGCATGGAAGATCATGAGGGGTGCTGATGATGAGGATCTCACGGATCCCCGAGAGCATCAGTACCGAAAGCGGATAGTAGATCATCGGCTTGTCGTAGATCGGCATCAGCTGCTTGCTGACTGCGCGTGTGACCGGATACAGCCGTGTTCCTGAACCGCCAGCGAGAATGATTCCCTTGCGTGCCGTCATGTGTTCATCCTGTGCAAACGAATGGCCAAATCGTCATTGTAGGGGGTATCGCAGCACTCTGGAAAGGCAAACTTGAACACTGTCAGACACCATTTCTGCTGCGAAAGACTGATGAATTATCAGCACCCCCGGTTTCAATGGCCGGAGAGGATTGCACGCATGGCCAGAAAGGCTTCGGCCAGATGAGGTCCTGGGTAGTTGATCCGAGGATGCGCCAACCAGTGGCACCTGTCCTCGGGGACAAGGCCGTCTTCCAATCTCGCCAGAGCAGGTGGATCGATCTTCGAAAAGGTCGTGACGACCAGAACACGATCCGGTTTCAGTCGAACCACATCCTCCATCGACAACTGCTGCCATCCTTCCCTTTGAATGACGTTGGTGGCGGCAGTCGCATCGAGCATCCGATCCAGATAGGTCCCCCGCCCCCAGGCCAAGGGGGGTATCTGATCATTCACGATCAGGATTCGCTGGTTCTCTCCGATCCTTGAAGGAATCAATGATTCGTCAAGCCTGTCCAGAAGCGACTGGCACCTTCCTGCAGTCGATACGTATCTGGATGACGCATGATTCTCGACGATGATCGGCAGTTCATGAAGAACCACCTTGATGTCCTCCACGCCTCTCAACGGCCAGGCATGCAGGGACCATCCGTATTCCCTCGAGAGATCAAGTAGCGATGCATCCTGCTCTACCGAATCCGCCTGGATGAACACATGGCTCGGTTGAAGACGGATGATCGCCTCCCAGTCGCGTTCATGAAGATCGCCTACGGCCGGCACCTCCGCCTGATCGCGGTTCTGGAGAACGCACCAGCTGGAACGGCCGACGAGCGAATCACCGAGACCGGCATCCTCGATGATTCCGGTCAAGGCCGGGCTGAGACTGATCAGGCGAAGATCTTCGCTGGAAGCATCCGGCGTCTCCGGTCGACAGCTACCCAGCAGAATGATCAATAGGGGAATGATCCAGCGATGCATGTCAACAGTATGTCAGATCCCAGGCGTTCAGGAACCGGCGATATCGCGTTTCAGCCGATCCGGGAGTCCCTGGCCTAGAAGCTTGTTGGCCATGTCGTTGTCCGGGCCGGGTTCCGGACCATCGAAGAGCATGTAGGCCATTGCCGACAACATGTCCTGATCCGAGGATTCGAGATTCGCTTTGCCGGCATCGTCGATCGAAAGGTTCCAGGTTCGACCGCCGTTGGGGCTGCTCACAGTGATCGGCAGATCCACTGTCAGGCCCTTGAGCCAGACGACGATCATTTCGATCGAGTCGCGATCACCCTTGTTCATGTCGGTCATCAGTCGGCTGGACTCAGGATCGAGGTCGGAATCCTTGGAAACCCAGGCTTCCGCTCGTTCGCTCGCAGCCACCATGTCCTCGAGAATTCTCAACAGTGCCTTGTTGCGAGCAAGTGAATCGTCCATGGTCATCGGCTCCTGATTCTCAACCGACCGCCTTACCCGGCAGTCTGTGGGGTGTTGCGTAATCATCATAGAGGTTGCGGCAGTGGTACACCCCACCCGGAGGGGGATTCATCATCACAAGCTTGAAATCGACATCGCGAAAGGCACGGCTGTACATCGGCTTGAACCACCAGGGTATCTGGGTGATCTGCGTGAACACACCATTGGTGGTCGTTCGCTTCCATGTGTCCAGAACCGTCTTGTTGATGGGATGAGGAATGCTCGGTACGGGCAGACAGCTCATGAAAACATCCACATGCTCGATGTTCCGATCCGCGAGCAGATCCGGCAGGAACTCGACGCTCGCCTTCGCCAGATCGACATCGGGGCAGCGTCTTGCCGCAAGCTCATGAAGATCCGGATCCATCTCCACCGAAAGAAACGTGCTCTCGGGGTGCATCCGGCGATGAATCATTTCCGTCAGTGGGCCCGTTCCGGCCCCAAGTTCAAGAATCACCTGGGGTCGACTGCTGTCCAGATCGCGACACATGGCCTTGCACAACCACCTGCTTGACGGTGTCAAACTGGCGATCTTGGTTCCATGTTTCATGAACTTGCGTATCCATACTGTCCGTTCCTTGATTCGACTCACGTTTAAACGTCTTTCATGGGGGTTCAAGAGCAGGACTGCAGGGGGCGGATGGCATGCGTAAAACGAGGTTCACAGACCTTCCAAATATTTCAATCGGAATAATAGCGTCCTATCACCCACTAAACGCGATTACTCCTTCTTCCGCTCATCGTGTGGAACTCAGGCTGAACATCGACGTACTCACTCATCGCCGCGGCTAGGTCCTCTCCCTCGGGGCACGTATGTCCCGGAACCTTCCGCATTCACGAGGAATTTCTGAATGATGTCTTCAATTTTGCGCCATGGAATCACCTGTGGCATGATCTTGTCGGTCGGCATGCCTGCAATGGCTGCCGTCAACTCTGTTTCAATCACATCCACCAGCAGCTGGTCCACCGGCTTCAATGGTGAAATCCAGTTCACGAACGATGGTCCCGAGACCATCCAGGGCTGGTCACTGACCATCGAGAATGGTCCTGAAATCAACTCCGCCTGGAACTGCCAGTGGTCCCCGGCCTCATCTGATGACCGGTTTGACGATGCTGGCTGGAACGGCACGTTGGCTCCCGGGCAATCCGTCCTGATCGGATTCGGCGCGGATGGTGCCCTTGATGGCAGCACCGGCTCCGCAACCTTCAACGGTGTGCCGGTTGAACTTCGTTTCCCGGACTTCCAGAACGAAGAATCGTCGGAGAACGAATCCGGAGATTCGATCGAGGAAGTCGTGGAGCCAAGCAATGACTATTCCGAGCCCGATGCCGGTGAAGCATCTCTTGGAATGGTCGACTCAATTCTGGTTCAGGCAACCAGCAGCTGGTCGGGCGGCTTCAACGGTGAGATCCAGTTCACAAACGAGGGATCCGAGCCGATCGATGGCTGGTCTCTGGTCATCGAGAACGGACCCGCCATCAATTCCGCCTGGAACTGTCAATGGACTTCCGATGGAATCATCGATCAATTCGATGACGACGGATGGAACGGATCCATCGCTCCCGGAGGAAGCATCGTCATCGGATACGGCGCCGATGGCTCCCTGCAGGAAAGCATCACCTCGGCCACATTCAACGGCATGCCCGTGGAAGTCCTCTATGCAGGATCTGAAATTGATGATCCACAGGATGACGAGGATGAACAGAGCGAAAACGACGAACAGCAGGATGACGGCGATGATCAGCAGAATGACGAAGGCTCTGATGAGTCTTCCGACCAGGATGATGATGCAGGCAACGATTCGGACGAGGGTCAGGAATCAGGAAACGATTCTGATACCTGCGCGGGCGATATCGATGGCAATGGTTCCGTTGATGTAGACGACATGCTGGCTGTTCTGAACACCTGGGGACCATGCAGTGGTTGCGCTGCTGACCTTGATGCCAGTGGTGAAGTCGAAGTCAACGACATGCTGTTGCTGCTGGCCGCCTGGGGCGATTGCCCTGTCGAAGGACCGGAAGGCACCAACAAGCGAATCGTCGCCTACTACATCGAGTGGGGAATCTATGGTCGTGACTACCAGCCGGCCGACATGCCCCTCGACCAGATCACTCATGTCAACTACGCATTTGCCAACATCAGTGAAGACGGGCGTATCGCGATCGGCGACCCCTATGCTGCAATCGACAAGGCCTATCCGGGCGACACTTGGGATCAACCCTATCGAGGCACCTACAATCAGTTGAACAACGTACTTCGCGCCCAGTACCCGCACATCAAGACACTCATCTCCGTCGGTGGATGGACATGGTCCGGCAAGTTCTCGGATGTCGCACTCACTGCGGAATCCCGTGATCGATTCTCGGAGTCCTGCGTCGACTTCATCAGGGCCTACAACTTCGATGGTGTAGACATCGACTGGGAATATCCCGTCTGCTGCGGACTCTCGAGCAATATCTACCGACCCGAGGATCGCGAGAACTACACACTTCTCATGGAATCGCTCCGCACTCATCTCGACCAGGCCGCTCTGGAGGATGGTCGCGAGTATCTGCTGACGATCGCCTCCGCCGGTGGCGTGGACAAGCTCGTCAACTACGAGCTCGCCCAGATCGCCAGTCATCTCGACTGGGTCAACACGATGTCCTATGACTTCATGGGTGCATGGGATCTCAGCCTGACGGGTCATCACAGTGCCCTCTATGCCAATCCCGACAATCCGTCGCCGAATGCCCAGGTCCGAGAGGACTACAACGCCCATGGATCCATCAAGCCATGGCTGGATGCAGGAGTACCGGCTGACAAGATCGTGATGGGTCTCCCCTTCTATGGTCGAGCATGGGGTGGTGTGAATCCGACCAACAATGGTCTGTTCCAATCGGCCAGCTCGGTGCCGCCAGGCACCTGGGACGACTGGTCGAGCGGTGCAACCGGCATCAACGACTACACCCAGATCAAGGCCTTGCTCGCAACCGGCGAATACACCCGGTACTGGGATGACGTTGCCAAGGTCCCATGGGCCTGGAGCCCGACCGCTCATGGCGGACACTTCATCGCCTATGACGATCCGGAGTCCATCCAGTTGAAAATGGACTACATCAACGAGAACGGACTCGGCGGAGCCATGTTCTGGGAAGTCACCAGTGACCGAGAGAATGAATTGCTCGACGTGATTCATCGGGCCATCGGCAACTGATCCCGCCTCGGGTTCCACAAGTTTGATTCAATCCCGTCGAATCGGGTGCCGCAGGATGCGGGCTCGATTCGACGGGCATTTTTTGAGACGGAGATCAGCCACGAGAACCGATATCATTCAACAGCACCGTAATCGACCACCCCTGTCGCAAACGCCTGTTGGAGTGAACGTGAAGAAGATACCCGTCACCGTGATTCTTCCGGTGAAGAACGACGCGAAGAGCCTTGCACAGGCACTCGAGAAACTGGGCCGGTTCCAGAAGGTGGTTGTCGTCGATTCCGACAGCAAGGATGGAACCGATGAAGTCGCTGCGAAATACGGAGCGGAGTATGTGATATTCCGGTGGAACGGCCAGCCGCCCAAGAAACGCTCCTGGTATCTCGACAATCACGAGATCGAGACTGACTGGGTGCTCTTCCTGGATGCCGACGAGATCGTGAGCGAAGCCTTCTGCGACGAGGTCGAGCGGTCCATCGCCAAATATGATCACGCGGGATTCTGGATGACGTTCCAGAACTGGTTCATGGGTAAATGGCTCCGGTACGGCGATCCGTTCTCAAAGCTGGCACTCTTCAGACATTCCTGTGGCCGTTATGAACGGGTTGCAGACGATGGATGGACCAACATCGACGTGGAAGTCCATGAACATCCCGTTCTGGATGGCACGCTCGGCCGAATCCATTCACCTGTCGCCCACGATGAACGTCGAGGGATGGATTCCTACATCGGAAAACACAACGAGTACTCGACGTGGGAGGCCAATCGATACATGGCATTGGGGCCGCAAGGATCCGGCGAATGGAATTCCATGACCCAGCGACAGCAGTTCAAGTATCGACATGTGGATAAATGGTGGTTCGCGACGGCCTACTTCATGATTTCATTCTTCGCCAAGCGTGGTTTTCTCGATGGAAGAGCGGGACTGGTATTCGCATCACTGAAACGAGAGTACTACAGCCATATCCGGTTGAAGATTCTCGAAATGCGGAAGAACAAGCAGGCCCCTTCCCAAGGATCCGAAACCAATCACAAGGTCGCGGGTGTCGTGGAAAAGGATATTCCCGTCACACTGATCATCCCTGTCAAGAACGAAGCGAAGAACCTCGCCAGTTGTATGGACAGAATCGGCCGTTTCCAGCATGTCGTTGTCGTGGACTCAGGCAGTACGGACACGACACTCGACATCGCCAAGGAGTATGGCGCCACCTGCATCCACTTCGAATGGAATGGCCATTTTCCGAAGAAGCGGAACTGGTATCTGGACAACCATGAAATCAAGACGGACTGGGTTCTCTTCCTCGATGCCGACGAACTGATCAATGACGCCTTCTGTGATGAAGTCAAGAAGGCCGTCACCTCGGGCAACCATGTCGGCTACTGGCTCAATTTCCACAACTGGTTTCAGGGCAAGTTCCTGAGACACGGCGATCCGTTCTCAAAGCTGGCCCTATTCAGGCCCGATGCCGGTCGATACGAGCGGATCGATGACGAGCAATGGAGTGGTCTGGACATGGAGATCCACGAGCATCCCGTGCTCGAGGGATCGGTTGGAAAGATCAACGCCCCCATCGATCACAACGACCGTCGGGGACTGGATTCCTACATACGGAAGCACAACGAGTATTCGACCTGGGAAGCTCGACGGCATCTGGCCATGGAGGCGGATGATGCAAAGGCATGGGATGCGCTGACCACTCGCCAGCAGTTCAAGTACAAGCACGTCGAGAAATGGTGGTTCAAATGGCTGTACTTCATCATGTGCTACATCTTCAAGCTTGGTGTGCTTGATGGAAGATCCGGATTCGTGTTCGCCTCTCTCAAGCGTCACTACTACGGTCACATAAGACTGAAGATCCGTGAATTCAAGGATGGCGTGCCGGGTTCCCGGAGCATCCACGAGTCGTGATTTAATCGACATCGGCGATCAGTTCGCAACGACGGCAAGCCATCCTTCACGACCTGCCATGGTTCTCTGCTCGATCTCATGCGTCGGCATGGTGTTGCCCTCATCGACCAGTCGGCCCAATGGAACGATTTCACGTCCGCTCGCGATCACATCATCGAGAAACGCCTCGAACATCCGTGACTTGGACATGCCCTCGGCTTCGGCATGAATGGTCAGGACTTCATCACAATCCGGTCTCATCGATTCCATCAGAAACTCGTTGTACCGATCATCGGATACCTCTCCAGCCACCTCGTCCCAGGTGGGGAGCGTGACAGGAATCTGGGGCTGCGACAGGTCGTGACCATCGACGACCGGTCGGAACGATCCACCGTCACCCCGACAATCGCTGTTGTAGCGGAATGGGAAGGATTCCTTCACCTTCAGCACCTCGTTCGTGCACCGCCAACCCGCCACTGCCGAGCAGTCGGGCTCGCGACCGATGATTCCCGCAAGGCAGTCGAATGCCCTCTTGATCTGATCATGCAGGCACCGGGATCCCAGTGTCTCGACTTTCATCTGCCAGAGATGGTGGTCCCAGGCGTGCACTCCGATCTCATGGCCAGCTTCCGAGGCCATCCGAATGGTCGATGCAAGTCTTTGTCCTATCAGAGGACCGGGCCAGAGCGTTCCACGAAACAGGATGCTCCATCCATACAGATTCCCGGCTCTGGTTCGGAGCATCTTCCTGAGAAAGGTCGGCCGCAGCAGTCGGAAGAGATGGCGGCCCATGTTGTCCGGGCCGACGGTGAAGAAGAACGTCGCCTTGATGTTCCTCGCATCCAGAATTCGACAGAGCTCGGGAACACCATCACGTGTTCCACGAAACGTATCGACATCGATTCGCAGACCCAGTCGATTGGACACGCAACTCACCGGCTGCTGGCCGTCTCCGTCTGAAGCGATTCCACACCATGCCGCTCTGCCCAGTCCCGAAGGAACCAGTCCAGGGTCCTGGCCACGGACTCTCGGGTCTTGACCTGCGGACGCCAGCCAACGTATCGAAGCGCATTACGAATGCTCGGGCGACGATGCTTCACATCCTCGTAGCCCTTGCCGTAGTAGGTACTGCTCTCGATTTCACGGAAGCCTGCGAACGGCGGGAAATGACTTCTCAGCGGATGAGCCTCGAACTCCTCGACCAGCATCTCCGCCAGTTCGCGGATGCTCGCCTCGTTCTCCGGATTTCCGATGTTGACGATCTTGCCATCGCATCGACCGTCCTCGTTTTCGATGATTCGGAAGAGGCAGTCGACGCCTTCATCGACCTCTGTAAAGCAACGCTTCTGAAGACCGCCGTCGACCAGAAGAATGGGCGTTCCCTCCACAAGATTGAGAATCAACTGGGTGATGGCTCTTGATGAACCGATTCTGGCGGAGTCGAGCGAATCCAGTCGGGGGCCGATCCAGTTGAAGGGGCGGAAGAGTGTGAACTTCAGGTTCTCATGCTGACCATAGGCCCAGATGACTCTGTCGAGAAGCTGCTTGGAGCAGGAGTAGATCCATCGCTGACGGTTGATGGGCCCGGTGACGAGCGTCGATGAATCCTCATCGAAGTAGTCGTCTCGACACATGCCGTAGACCTCGGAGGTCGATGGGAAGATGATGCGTCGGCCATAGCGAACACAGTCGCGAACGATTCGGAGGTTCTCCTCGAAGTCGAGCTGGAACACTCGCAATGGATTGCGGGTGTACTCGATGGGAGTGGCGATCGCCACCAATGGCAGAACCACATCGCACTTGCGGACGTGATACTCGATCCACTCCCTGTTGATGGAGATGTCCCCTTCCAGGAAATGGAAATCAGGATGATCGACGATCCCGCCGAGATTGTCCGACCTGAGATCCATTCCATGAATCTCGTATCGGCCTGTGGCCAGCAACTGCTCGCATAGGTGGCTTCCGATGAAACCGTTGACGCCAAGAATCAGCACGGAGGTCTTTCGACCAGGACTACGACGCTCCTGTGCCGTGAAACGCATTCCCGGAACGATGTTCAGATCGGTGGCGACCTGTGCGCCGGTTGCGTAGACGCCGTCGTCGGTCTGTGCGTAATCGATCTGAACGCCTTCGGCACCGCACGAGACGACCAGTGGGTCGACGCTCAGAACGGTTCCGGGGATCTCGTGCGACTGGGGCACCAGTGTGGTCTTCCATATGCGGACCATACGATCGCCGACCTGCCCGATGGCGCCGGGATAGGGTCGCGTGACCGCGCGAACCAGATTGTGGACGCCTTCACTGGACATCGACCAGTCGATGCGGCCGTCCTCGGGCGTCCGCCTTGGATAGACGGTCGCCTCTGATTCGTCCTGTGGAGTCCGGGGCGCCTTTCCTGCGATGATCTCGGGCAGAATGCCGTCAAGAAGCTTGCCGGCTGCGTCATGAACCTTGTCCATGAGCGTTCTGGCCGTGTCCTTGGGGTCGATCGCTATGGCCTGTTGAGCGACGATGTCGCCGGCATCGGGCTTTGAAACCATGTGATGCAAGGTGACGCCGGTCTCCGTCTCTCCGTTGACGAGTACCCAGTTGACCGGGGCTCGACCGCGATAGAGAGGCAGCATCGAACCATGCAGGTTGTAGCAGCCGCTCGGGAAGATGGACAGGACGTCATCCTTCACAAGCTTCCTGTAGTAAAAGGAGAAGAGTGCATCCGCACCCATCGCGCGAAGCCGCTCGATCCAGATGGGATGATTGATGTCTTCAGGCGCATGAGTGGGAATACCCGCCTCCGCAGCCCATTCAGCCACCGATCTGAACCAGACGTTTTCACCAGGATCATCCTGATGTGTGAATATCGCCGCGATCTCGATCCCGGCACGCCTCAGCGCTTCGAGACCGGCTACTCCAACGTCGTGATAGGCAAGGACTACGGCCTTCATGAGTGAACAAGCCTCCGCTTGGTAGTGTCCGATTTGGCGGCAGCCGACTCTTCGGCCATCACCGTCTGATCATGAACTGAATCGACGAAGTACCGAGGGCGACCTCGGACATCGTTGTGAACTCGTGAAAGGTACTCTCCCAGCAGTCCCATCGCGACAAACTGGATACCGACGAGAAAGAAGAGTACCGAGAAGAGGGTGAAAACCCCTGCAGCAGCCCATTCCGGGCCCAAGGCCAATCTGAGCACCAGCAATACGCCACCGAAGGCCACACTGCCTGCGGAAATGATGACGCCCACCCAGGTGAGCAGTCGAAGGGGGAATGTCGTCATGCAGGTGAGCAGATCGAACTGGAGATTGATCAGTCTCATGAATCCATACTTGGATGTGCCAGCCGATCGTTCGGCATGGGAGACCTCGATCTCGGATGTTCGCTTGGCGAATGAATTGGCAAGCACTGGAATGAAAGTACTTCGTTCCCGACACTGCAGCATGGCCTCGACTATGTTTCGTCTATAGGCGCGAAGCATGCAGCCGTAATCGTGCATCATCACACCCGTCGTCTTCTTGACGAGGTGATTGATCATCCAAGAAGCCAGTTTACGGAACGGACTGTCCTGACGATTGACGCGGACGGTGCCGACCACATCGCTGCCCTGATCGATCTGGCTGAGTAGATTCGGTATTTCCTCGGGTGGATTCTGGAGGTCCGCGTCAAGCGTCACCACCACATCGCCGGTCGCATTGGAAAATCCACAGATGACCGCGTTGTGCTGTCCATAGTTCCTGTTCAGAAGAACCGCCTTGATGTGATCCGGATTGGCGTGAGCAGCCGTCACAAGTCGCTCAGAGGAGCCGTCGCGACTGCCGTCGTCGACCAGTACCAGTTCCCATGGCCTGTCCAGACTGCCGCCGACCTTCTCGCAACGATCGATCAGTTCATCGAGATTCTCGATTTCGTTGTAGACAGGAATGACGATTGAGACGCTGCTCTTCATGTCGAACCCCCCTTAGTCATGGCAGGACATGTGGATCGTATGCCCTCAAGGACTCTGTCGACGTCGGAATCGGTCATGTTCGGGAAAAAGGGGATGGAGCAGATCCGTTCGGAATTCCAGGTGGAATTCTCCAGCCCACCTGGGGCCACCACGCCGTTTTCGCGATACCAGCGATGAGTGTGTGTTGCACGGAAATGGATTCCCGTGCCAATGCCCATTTCCTTCAAGGAGGACATGAAACGCTCACGACAAACCCCCGCTTCCGCCTCATCGACACGTACGACAAAGAGATGCCAGGCATGAAGATGATCCCACTCCGGAATTGCCAGTGGCTCGACTCCGGGCACATCCGCGAGCTCCTCGAGATATCGCTTCGCAATGGCTGTCCTTCTTTCGATGAACTCGTCGAGTCGCTTGAGCTGGGTCAGTCCAAGCGTGGCATTCATGTCGGGAAGGTTGTACTTGTATCCCGGCGACTGGACTTCGACCTGCGGTGATCGTCCTTGCTGATCACGATCCCAGGCTTCGGCAGCCAGACCATGGAAACGAAGTCGCCTGGCTTCATCCGCCAGGGATGGATCGTCACTGACGAGAATGCCGCCTTCACCAGTCGTGATGTTCTTGATGGGATGAAGGGAGAAGATGGCATGACCCGATTGTCCGATCTCCATCGATCGATATCGGGTGCCGATCGCATGAGCCGCATCTTCAATCAGCGGGATACCGTGCTTCTTGGCAACGGCACGCAGTGAATCGAGATCGCACGGGACACCGGCATAGTGAACCGGAATGATGGCCTTCGTGCGTGCCGTGATGGCGGCTTCGATGGACTCGGCGGAAACCAGCAGCGTGTCGCGATCGACGTCCACGAACACGGGCGTCGCACCCATCAGATGGATCATGTTTGGTGTCGAAACCCAAGTCATGGAGGGTGTTATGACCTCATCGCCAGGCCCGATCCCCAATGCTGTCAGAACAAGGTGCATTGCTGCGGTCGCCGAGGAGACGACAACGGCCGATCCCGCACCCGTTCGATCGCAGATGGCCTGTTCGAGCTCCCCGCATCTGGGACCAGTCGTGATCCAGCCGCTTCGAAGGGTCTCGACCACCGCCGCGATGTCGGAGTCGTCTATCGACGGGCTGCAGAACGGCAGGAACGCCGGGGCTGAATTGGAGCTGCTGCTCGAGTCCATGATCCCCGCATGGTACCCGAATCACCGGTCATTCCGGTGTTTCAATGCTGTTCCCAGCCATTACGGGGACGTTATCACGCTCTGGATGCAGGTGAACATCCCCCTTCAACAGAAGGGCCGCTCCGATCAGACTCCAGACGAGTTCATAACCCCGATAGATCAACAGCATCCCGATTACCTGATTTGGTGTCGCCAGATCAGGTGTTGCCAGAAGCACGATTCCAAGACCCTCCATCACGCCAACGCCTTGCCAGGTCATTGGAACGGCAGCAGCCAGGAACAGGACCGGCATGATTGCCAGAATCACACCAAGGTCGTGGTCCATGCCCAGCGAGAGGCCCGCCATGGTGGCGGCCATCGCCAGAAGGATCTGAACAACCACCGATACCGCCGTCGCGGTCGCGACGGACGTCCGATGTGATCCATAGGCATGCACGGCATTCTCGATTCGACTCAACATCCCCCCGCCGATCATGGATTGCAATCGATCCATCTTCAACCACGACCGTAGTCCGCCCAGGAAATACAGGCCTGAAAGCAGTCCGATCAGAACGATCGCGAGACACGCCCAGAGTCCGATCTTGAATGCGATCGAATCGGTTGTCGCCACTAGCACACCAGCCAGTGCCGTCAGAATGAGCAGTCCAAGCAGACCTGTGAGCCGATCGAACACGACACTCATGATCGCTGTCACACGATCCTCGCTTTTGCGGGAGACATACCAAGCCTTGACGATGTCTCCACCTTCCGTTCCGGGAAGACAGAAGTTGAAGAATGCGCCGATGAAGACGAGTCGGAGAGTCCTGAACCAACCGACTTGCAGACCACGGCATCGCATGAGCAGCCACCATCGAGTGGCTTGAAGTGGATACACGCCGATCAGGAAAAGCAGGCCCATGAACAACAGCAGTGGGCTGGCCTTAGAGAACGTCGTCAGGATTCCCGGTCGATACCACTCGTTCGGAAACTGGAATGTCTGCGATGTACTTGATGACCCATCCGTGGGAGCCACCGTCCCACTCATGAGAACACTGCCGACAGGTTGGACATCTTCGATATGTATGAATCGAACCGACTCGGAAGCGCCACCGGCTGGGCCCGGTTCACCGATCGGAATTCGTACTGCATCTTGCCAATTGATCGCCCATAGAACGATGGCGACACCGGCGATGATCAAGACCAATCTGATGATGCGTAGAAGCGTGCGTGACATCTGCGGCTGCATGGTAGGCACAAGTGACAACGGCTGTTGAAAAACCCGGTCTGGATGACTCCAGACCGGGCAATGAACCTGCTGATGAATGTGAACAGAATGGATCTATCAGGGCATTTCCGGCGAACTCGCCTTGCGTTGCTCAAGAGCGATGGCACGCTCCACTGATTGGATCATGTAATCGAAAGCGATGAGATCCTCAGCGGGGATCGTGGGACGCTGGCTTTCCAGCGTATCCAGAAGTTTCGGTAAATCGTCCGGTGGTATGGCTTTGATCATTTCAAGTCCCTGTTGAACCTGGGCCAGCTGGAGATCGGTCAACTGGGCACGGTCCACGAACGCTCGCTCCGGTTGGGCCTCGACAGCCTCGGGCTCCCAGTCAGCGACGCCAGCGAGTTCGAGATTTCCTCGGGCTCTTACTTGAGCGGTCGATCGACTGACGATGTCCCCCATCGGCTCGACTCTGCCACCAAGGTGCTTGGCCAGGAACTCCTCGGTGATCGCGTTGAACGCCATGTTGTTTTCCGGACGACGCATGCCATGGCCCTCATCGGGGAAGACGACGTAGGTGACCGGAAGATCCCGTGACTCCATCGCCTCTACGATCTGATCACTCTCGGAGATCTTGACTCGTGGATCATTGGCGCCCTGTGCGATAAGCAACGGTCGCTCGATCCGATCGACATGCGTCAGAGGCGAGATGCTATCGAGATATTCCCTTTCATCGAGACCGCCCACACGGGTTTCGAACATCCGGATCATTGGTTTCCAATACGGCGGAATCGTCTCGAGCAGCGTAGCGACATGCGAAGGCCCGACGATGTCGACACCCGCTGCATACAACTCGGGATCCCGTGTCAATCCAGCAAGCGTTGCATAGCCTCCGTAGGAGCCGCCCATAATGGCGATTCGATCCGAATCGGCGATCTTGTTCTCAATGGCCCAGTTGGTCGCATCCACGAGATCATCCTGCATGGCTGCATACCACTGACGGTTGCCCGCGTTGAGAAATGATTTGCCGAACCCGGTCGAACCTCTGAAATTCGGACTCAGTACGGCATACCCACGATCGGCGAGCCATTGATGCATCGGGTTGTAGCCCCATGAATCACGAGCCCACGGACCACCGTGCACAAGCAGGACCATTGGCGTGGGTCCTGTGGTGTTCTTTGGCTTCGTGAGATAGGCGGTCATGGTCAAGCCGTCACGAGTCGGAATCTCGATCGCTTCCATCGGAGCCAGTTCGTAGTTCTCGAGATCGGGCCTGTGCGAGAAGAGGTAGGTGCCTTTCTTCGCATCACGATCCCAGATCCAATAGGTGACTGGTCCGGCATCCTGGACGATCGCGATCGTCCAGAGACGATCGTCACGTGTCCGACTCGTGATGTTGAAATCGCCCGAACCGAGTTTTCTGATTCCCTCGAGATCCTCGGTGATGGAGTCGTCAAGTGGCGTCCACTCTTCCCGGAGATAGTTCACCACGACCCCCTGAGGAACCTTAGTGATCGGATCCATGATCGAGCCGCTGACATCGGCTTTGTCGGAGGCGAACAGGACGGTGGCCTTGTCCGCACCACCTCTTTCGGCTGGCATCGAGACCAGCGCCGCCGTGTCGCGGTTTCTGGAATCGATTCCATAGACGATATCCCCCGTGTTGCTTATGCCGGTGGGCTGTGTCGTCATGGAATCCTCCATGGGCACATTCATATATTCGAACCAGCCCTCCTGATCCTGCATCTCGAAGAGCATGCCCCCCTCGGGAGTCATCTTGATTCTTCCGAGTGGCGACCATTTGTCGTCGAAGAAATATCCCAAGAAACCCTCGTCATTCTGGATGAGCTTGGTGCGTTCGCCGGTTCTCGTGTTGATGATGTCGTAGTCGCTGAATTGAGGATCTCGGTCGTTGATGGATATAAGAATCTCATCGGGCCGATCCCTGTGGATCTCTACGATCCCGGCCTTGACGCCATCGACGGGCGTGAGGTCATCGACCTTGCCATCCTCAATGGACACGACATAGACATGGGTGTTCTCGTCTCCGTTGTTGTCACGTGAGAAGAGGATCTGCTCACTGTTGTATGCCCATGTGTAGCCAGGCAATGGCCGATCGGTGAAGGTCGTCAATGGTCTGGCTTCACCGCCGTCCCTTGGCTGCAGCCAGATGTTCATCACGCCCTCGTATGGAGCCAGATACGAGATCCATTTGCCGTCGGGACTGATCTGCACGCCCACTCGCTCGGGATTGCCGAAGAGAACCTCGCGTGGGATCAACGGGGGTTGTTCCATCTCTTTCGTTTCAGAGGCAGTGGTCCCATTCTCCGTGTTTCCGGTGTCATTGCCCCACGCGGAAAACGAAAACACTGGCATGCAGAGAATTGCTGTCGTGATGGTCCATCTTCTGTTCACGGGTCGGTACTCCTGATTACTTGAGCCCGACAGTATGACAGATTTTCAGTCGCCAATCGGCGGCCTGCTTGGGTGCCTGCAAGGGTGTCCTCAGAGGGATCTCAATCGAAGATGAGGACGATCCACGCCGCGAACACCAGCAGATGGATGACCCCCTGGAGCGCATTGGTTCGTCCACCCGAGAAATTGACGATGCAGAGTCCGAGTGTGAGGCACAACAGAATGGCATCGACCGGCTCGAGTCCAAGCTGGACAGGCTCGCTCGTGATCAGTCCGATCGCCAAGACGGCGGGAATCGTCAAGCCGATGGTGGCCAGACCTGATCCAAGACTGATGTTCATGACACGTTGGATTTGATTCGCCTTGGCGGCGGCGATGGCTGCCAGCCCTTCGGGGGAGAGCACGAGGATGGCCACGACGACACCGCCAAGTGCCTGGGGAAGACCCGACTCGTCGAGTCCGTACTGAAGCACGACCGCGATCTTCTTGGCCAGCAGAACGATGGGAAGCATAGTGCAGAGCAGCATGATCCCGTGATAGAACGCGCTGCCTTCGAGCTTGCCGTGACTGTGGTCGTCACCCTTCTCTTCATGGACAAAGTAGTTTCGATGTGAAAACGCCTGAAGCCCGAGGAAGACTCCGTAGATTCCGAATGCGGCAACGGTAAGGAAGACGGCAACCGATGTCGAGTGCGATGCGTCCCGTGTGGACTCCGTCCAGGTCGGCAGGATCAGGCCGAGCACCGCCAGCACAAGCAGCAGTGAAAGATAGGATCCTGCGCTGCGAAGGTTGAAGAACTGCTCCCGATGGAAGATGCCTCCGATGAGAAGGCAGGCGCCGATCAGACCGTTCAGGACAAGCATCAGAACAGCGAACATCGTGTCGCGAGCCAGTGTCGGATTGTCGTCGCCGACGAGCATGACGGATGAGATCATCGCGACTTCGATGCTGATGACGGAAAGCGTCAGAATCAGGGTTCCATATGGCTCACCGAACTTGTGTGCCAGCCATTCCGCATGTCGAACGACCGAGAAGGACGAGATCAGGATGACTATGAACAACCAGCCGAACACCAGGCCGCCACGAAGCGGTGTGAACGGAGTGGCCAGTAGATCGCCATTGGTCATGAATATGACCAAAGTGACGACCGCAACCACGAATGCGTATTCTCGACGGAACCAGCTGATCACGATTCAGATCTCCTCGAAAAGCCTCTGAATGCTAACAAGCGGAACCATTGTTTTCATGCCGGTCGAATTCGTACCTAGTGAGCGGCCTTCCTCTTCAGGAAAACCTCCGGATCTGGAAACTCCGCTATGTACAGCTGGGATGAATCATCCTTGCGTTTACTTGTCCAGATCATCAGACTTGAATCGGCGTTGAATGCGGGCAGGCCATCGAAGCCCATGCTCGATGTCACTCTGGAACGACGGGTGCCGTATCGAGTTGGACGACCTTCCTGAAGATCGCCGGGATCGGCGTCCACGATGAAGATCTCGTAGTTGTAATGCCCTTCTTCACTTGTTGCATAGACGAGACTTCGTCCATTGGAATGCCAGAACGGCGCCCAGTTCACGAATTCGTTGTCCGTAACCTGAATCTCCCGTTCGATCCCAGTGATCGCCCCGGACTCGTCGAAGGCGAGTTCACTGACGAATATCTGAAGGTGATCGTCGTTCTTTCGATCCGATCGATAGCAGATGCGCTTCCCATCGGGAGAGAAGAACGGCCCCCCGTCGTAGCCTGGAGCCATGACCAGATCGATGCGTTTCCCGGTCTGGAGATCCTTCACGAAGATGTCCCCATCTCCGGATTCCAGCGATGTATACAGAAGATGGCGACCATCGGGACTGATGGAGCATTCCGCCTGGTAATTCTTCTCGTCACCTTCGATGAGTCGCAGCGCGGGTGGCATGCCACCGTCGATCCTGGCCTCGACGATTCTCATCTCCGGAGGAAACTCCCATCGGTAGTCCCTCGAGTCTCTCTGGTATCCCGGTGCCGGCGAGTCGTCCGGCGTTTCAATCGTCGAGGCGAATATGACGCGATTCGCATGCTGTGGGTGGAACCATCCGCAGGTGTTGGCAGCATCTTCCGGACTGATGCGTCGGATGTTCTCGAGTGTCCATCGCGGCGACGAATCCTCGTGCATCACCAGATCACCCAGATACATCCCGTAATGGGAATCCGGTTCCTCGCCCTCCGGTGGTACCGGAACCGCCTGGAACACGACCATGGATCCGTCGGGGGAAATGTAGGATTCACCCGCCTTGACGAATTGCTTCGCACTGGTCAGCTGGCATGCATTCTCGAAGCCCATCGCATGACTCGGTCTGGCCATGAGGTCGGCATCCATCCCATTGGCCTGCGGCTCATGCAGGCCGATCATTATCAGAATAATAAACCACGAATTCATGATCTCTCCCGGTATTGAATGACGGTCATAGGATTCCTCATGTTCTGATTCGGCGTCGTCTCGGGCGGATCCCAATACACCTCTTCGAGATCAGACATCCTTCAGGATTCTCTTCAGGACCGAACGAAGCTCACAAACAATAGGCTCCGTGTCGGAGGACGAGATCTCCAAAGCCCATTTGGCCGCTGCGATTCTTCTTTTTCCGGCCTTTTCCTGGCCCGCCATCGATGCCGTGAAATTGTCGATCTGGTCGGCGAGCTTGATGGCCCTGCCCTGCCATGGTCCGTCGATCAGCTGCTGCTTGTAGGCCGGTTCGCGAATCTGCTCGGGAAGCCGGTGATCCTTGCTCATGACGCCTACCCAATCAGCGACATCGTCGCCGAAAAGCTTCGAAATATCGTCGTGATCCGCCGGCGTATCCTCGATGACATCATGCAGATAACCTGCAGCCAGCAGCTCGTTGTCGGCACCGGCACGGGCGAGAATCGCAGCCACTCTTGCCGGGTGCTGGAAGTAGGGAGATCCGTCCTTCCGTGTATGGCCATCATGCAGCGTGGCTGCCATGGAGGCCGCTTTCACGACGATGTTCCATTGTTCAGACATGGGCAACAGTCTACAGAGTGATGCAATCACCAGCGGACATGATTTCAACCGAAGCGGTCGATGGTCGGAACTTCGAGACATCCACCTCGATCGGAGGCCAGGTGTTGTAGTGGATCGGCACCACGCGTGGCGCCCCGATCAGATCGGCGGCACGAGAGGCGAGTTCCGGTCCCATCGTGAAACGGTCCCCGATGGGAATCAACGCGATGTCGGGCTTGTATGTCTCACCTATGAGCGCCATGTCGCTGAAGAGGTCGGTGTCACCGCAGTGGTAGATGGTCCTGCCACCGACATGAAGCACCAGCCCCGCTGGCATGCCCATGTACTGGCCCTCGTAGCTGCTTGAATGGAATGCCTGGGTGAAAGCCACCCAGTTGCCTCCGTCGATCTTAATGCGGCCCCCATGATTGCCCGGTTCGGATTTCTCTATTCCCTGTCCTGCGAAATGGGTAACCAGTTCGTAGTTGGCGATGAGCACAGCATCGTTCGCCTTGGCTATCTCGAGCGTGTCGCCCACATGGTCCTCATGACCGTGGGTCAACGCGACGTGTGAACATTTGACTTCCGAGGGCTTGATCGTCGCGGATGGATTTCCGGTGAGGAAGGGATCGACGGCTATGGATACATGCTCATCTGAAATCTGGAAACCGGAATGGCCGAAGTATGTCAAGGTGCAGGTCACGTTTACTCTCCGAAGCATGAAAAGGCGCGCAAGCCGGCGCCGGATTAGTTCTCGCTGGATCGAACGGGAGACCATTTGGCGCGTATTGCCCTTATCTCGTCGATCCTGTCTATGAAGATAGCAACAAGCTCGGGATCGAAATGCGATCCGGATTCCTCTCGAAGAAGCGAGAGGATCCTCTCGTCATCCCACGCCTCCTTGTAGGAACGCTGCGAGCCGAGGGCATCGAACACGTCAGCGATCGCGACGATTCGTGCGAACAGGGGAATCTCATCGCCTTCTCGACCATTACGGATCGGTTGGGTCGGGAAAACCAGATAGCCATTGTCGTCTCGAGCCAGGGTCTCCCTGCCCGGGTAGCCCTTCCCATCCCAGCGTTCATGATGGCCACGGACAACCTCGGCGGCCGCTTCGTCGTAGCCGGACAGGAGTTCGTCGAACAATGCTTCATCCACCATCGTATGACCCTGCATGGTCGCGAACTCACGATCATCCAGCTTGCCCGGCTTCTTCAGGATCATGTCGGGGACGGCGACTTTTCCGACATCATGAAGCATTGCGGCGATTCGCAGCCTGTCCCGCTGCAACTCACGCTCCTCCACGGTCAGGCCGTGCCGCTGAGCCCATTCACCGAATACGACCAGCGCATATTCAGCCACGCGATTCGCATGTGCGCCCGTCTCCGATGGATCCCGGAGCTCCGCCATGCGGATCATCCGGAGAATCATCGAGCGGGTCAGCTGCGCATTCTGCATGGAGACCGACGCCATCGAGGCGAAGTGCCGGATTGCGGTCTCGTCGTCGGCATCGAACTGTTCACGAGGCGTTCCATCGGGATTACATGGATTGATCAGCTGGAGAACACCCATGACCTGCCCGGTAGCGCCGATCAAAGGCGCAGCCATGATCGATCTGGTGTGGTAGCCGTACTTCTTGTCGAACGCGTCGTTGAATTGATATGGCGAGGTCTCATCGAGCTCGTACGCATCACGGATGTTCGCCACCTCTCCGGTCTCGGCCACCCATCCCACGATGCTTCTGTGGTCGATGGCGATCTCCCAGTCCCTGAGCCGCTCGGTGAAATCCTGTGCTTCGAAGGATCCGTTCTGAGCATGCGTGAGTCTGAGTTGATCGGCATCCACGAGATAGCTCGCGCCGGCATCGGCAACCAGTATCCGGCGTGCTTCCGTCAACAATCTCTCCGTGAGAATGTCGATGTCCTGAATTCGAGCAAGCTCGTTGCTGAGCATGGCGATCGATCGAAGACGGCCTCGCTGCTCGCTGACATCCGATTCGAGCGAGACGTTCATCGCCTGAAGGGAACGATTCGCCTCGTCAAGTGCGACCGCCTGCTTCTGCAGTCTGGTGGCCATCAACCTCAACTGCTGCTCCGCGATCGCCTTGGCAGCCAGTGCCCGGACACGAGCCACCAGTTCAAGTCGATCCGGCATCTTGACCAGAAAATCACTGGCGCCGTTCTCGAAGGCGTCCACCTTGCGATGCACATCGGACTCGCTGCTGAGAATGATGATCGGAATATCACGAGTGGATTCATCCGCCTGGAGACGGCGGGTCAATTCGAGGCCGTCTATGCCGGGCATGACCAGATCCACAAGCAGGACATTCGGCTGGATGGCGCGAATTCGATCCATCGCCAGCGAGGGGTCCATGATCGCCTCGAGTGTTATGTCCTCGTCGCCCGAGAGCATCCGGCGAACCGCCTCCCCGACGATGACCTGATCATCGACGATGACGACATGGATGCCCTGCTCGGGACGCTGTTCCGATGTCATGTCCCTTCCTTCCTCGGAAGCGCCAGCTTGGCGACCAGTGATGTCCAGCCCGTCTGATGAGACGCACCGCAGCCTCGCCCCGTATCTCCATCGAAGAACTCGTGAAAATTGATCTTGTCGCGGAACAGGGAATTCGTCTGCAGCATCTCATTATCACCATGAAAGGGCCGGGTCCCGGACTTGCTCAACGTGAAGAGGCCAAGCAATCTTGTCCGAAGTTCATCCGCAACCTCGCCCAGAGACATCATGTTACCCGAGCCGGTCGGGCATTCCACCTGGAAGCTGTCTCCGTAGAAGTGCTGATAGAGCTGAAGTGATTCAATGATCAGGAAGTTCACCGGGAACCAGACCGGACCACGCCAGTTCGAATTGCCGCCGAAGAGTTCACCGGTCGATTCACCCGATACATATCCGACCTCCAACCGCGTCTTCCCCTGCTCGTATACATATGGATTATCGAGATGGAATTTGGACAACGCTCGTATTCCATACGGTGACAGGAACTCTTCGGGATCAAGCATCCTGGAGAGGATCTTCTTGAGACGGTGCCTGCGAAGCATGGCCAGAAGCATTCTGGATTCATCGCCCGGCTCCTCCCAGCGTGAAATCAAGCCGGTGAGTTCGGGCCTGTTCTCGTTCAGCCACGAGGCTCGCTGCGTGAACTCCGGCAGCTTGTCGAGCGTCGACGCATGCAGGACCTCGACCGCAAAGAGTGGTATCAGGCCGACCATCGAACGGATTCGCATCGGCTCGGTGGTTCCATCCGGAAGTCGCAGCATGTCGTAGTAGAACTCGTCCTTCTCATCCCAGAGCCCGTCCCCGTCCCGGCCCACATTGTTCATCGCATGGATGATTCGGAGGAAGTGTTCGAAGAACTTGGATGCGATGTCCTGATAGGCGGGCCGATGCTGGGCCAGCTCCATCGCTATGCGCATGAGATTGAGCGCATACATGGCCATCCAACTCGTGCCATCGGCCTGATCGAGATGTCCACCGTCCGGCAATGGCTGACTACGGTCGAACACGCCGATGTTGTCCAGGCCGAGGAAGCCGCCCTCGAAGATGTTGAGATCGTCGTCATCCTTGCGATTGACCCACCACGTGAAGTTGATCATCAACTTGTGGAAGACCGCCTCCAGGAATTCGAGGTCGCCCGCATCCCCCCTTTGGCGCCGGTCGATCGTGAAGACCCGCCAGGCAGCCCATGCGTGAACAGGTGGATTAACGTCCCCGAAGGACCATTCGTACGCCGGAATCTGTCCATTCGGATGCATGTACCACTCTCGCGTGAACAGCCTCAACTGCTTCTTCGCGAGCGCTGGATCTATCTCCACCATAGTGACGCAGTGGAATGCCAGATCCCAGGCCGCGAACCATGGGTATTCCCATGAATCCGGCATGAGAAGAATGTCACTGCTGTTGAAATGGCCCCACTGGTGATTGCGTCCCTTCGATCGCGATGCCGGAGGCTGCGGCTCCGCGGAGTCGCCCTCGAGCCATTGCTTGACGTCATAGCAGTAGAACTGCTTCGTCCAGAGCATGCCGGCCAACGCCGCTCGGTGAATCCTCTTCCATTCCGGATCCCTTATCCCCTGCTCGCAATTCTCGTAGAAATCATCCGCCTCGGATGCTCTGGCACTCACGATTTCATCGAATGACTCGAATGGGGAATCCAGTTCGAATCTTCCGAGTCTCACCCGTATCACATGGGATTCACCAGGCCCGATCCGGACATGGACCCGACCGGCGGCCTTGGTCCCGTTCCCCTCTGGATTGACGGCATCGGACTGCTTGTCGACGACATGGCGATTGATGCCATCCTTGAAGTAACCCGTGGCATCCTCATCCCACATGGCCTTGGGATTTGTGTCGTTCTCGCAGAAGAGAAGTTCATCGGAACTGTCGATCGTCCATTGCCAACCCGGAAAGCCGGGGTGGTCGATTTCGATGGAGTTCGATCCCGTCGCTTTCAGATCCGGGCGGTCGCCCTCGTCAGTCCATGACCAGGTGTTGCGGAACCAGATGTGTGGAAGAACGTCGATGCCGGCCGACTCCGGTCCGCGATTGTGCACCTCGATGCGCATGAGGATGTCCTCGGTACCGCATTTGGCATATTCAACCACGACATCGAAGAAGCGATTCTCGTCGAGGACGCCCGTATCGATCAGTTCGAACTCCCGCTCCTTTGATGTGCGACGAGCATTCTCCTCGACAAGCGATTCGTACGGAAAGGGGGCTTGCGGATATCGATAGGTCATGCGTTGATAGGCGTGACTCGGTACGGCATCCTCATGCCAGTACATCTCCTTGACGTCTTCTCCATGATTGCCCTGTGCATTCGTGAGACCGAACAACCGCTCCTTGAGCAGTGGATCATGTCCGTTCCAGAGCGCAACTGAAAGACACAGCCGGCAGTGCCTGTCGCAGAAACCGGCAAGTCCGTCCTCGCCCCATCGATAGGCGCGATGTCTCGCGTCGTCATGCGGGAAATACTCCCAGGCGGAGCCAGCCGGACTGTAGTCCTCGCGTACCGTGCCCCACTGTCGATCCGACAGATAGGGTCCCCACATCCGCCAGGGACATTGGACGACATCATCCGACAATTCGATCCGTTCAAGTGGCACGGTCGGATCAGGACTCATCGACAACTCTCCGGGGACAGGGTGTCAGGCGAAGACAACGGCTCGTCCCGCATGAATCACCACACGATCCTCGAGGTGCCAGCGAACCGCTCTGGCCAGAACCGTACGCTCGATATCGCGACCCTTGCGAATCATGTCCTTCACCGAATCCTTGTGGGAGACACGAATCACCCCCTGTTCGATGATCGGACCGGCATCAAGTTCGGCAGTGGCGTAGTGCGCCGTCGCGCCAATGAGCTTCACACCCTTTTCATACGCCTGATGATACGGACGGCCACCAGCGAAGGCGGGAAGGAAGGAATGGTGGATGTTGATGATCTGTCCAGGATACCGCTCTATGAAGGAGGGACTGAGAACTCTCATGTATCTGGCCAGAACGACCAGATCTATGTCGTTGGCCTTCAGAAGTGACAGTTGCCTCGATTCGGATTCCGGATCACCGGACTGGGCGACTTCGATGTGATGAAACGGTATGTCGAATCGATCCGCAACCTGCTCGAGGTCTGGATGATTGGAGATGATCAGCGATATCTGGCACTGGAGCGAGCCGTCTCTTTGAAGCAGCAGCAGATCGTGCAGACAATGGTCCTCACGGGACACGAAGACAGCGACTCTTCTCGGCGCGTGTCCCCAGTGAATGCGCCAGTCCATCTGGAACTGATCCGCAAGCTCCTGCATGGCGGCGTGAACCTCCTCGGGCTCGGGATTCACAGATGGCCATGACACATGCACTCTCTGAAGAAACGTCTCGCCCTGGCGATCGGTGTGCTGGGACGCGTCGAGTATGTTTCCGCCAACCTCATCAAGCGTGGCAGCTAGTCTCGCGACGATCCCCGGTCGGTCCGGGCAGGAGACCAGAACCACGGCCTGAGTCGGCGAATCAACACTCGAGGAATCGATTGACATGGCGCGATGATACGAACGACCCGGGATTCTCGCTGGCTTTGAAGGGCCTCAGGATTGAAATGTGTCCTGCAGCCATTCCAGCAGATCACCCAGATCATCGAACACGGCCATCGGAGCAGGTGTCACGTCGGCGATGTCGCGTCCATGGTTGTAGCCAAGCCGAACCCCGATGAATCCAGCCCCGGCCCCAATCGCCGCCGCCGAATCGACCTCCGAATCACCCACCATCCAGGCGGTATCGGCCCGGCATGCCTTCATGGCTTCCACGAGCATCCCGGGATCGGGCTTTCTCGATCTGCCCGCTCGTTCACCGATCACGACATCCATCGGCAGCTGGCTCGACCAGTGCCGCAGAAGCACCTGTGCATGCCGATCGGGCTTGTTGGTGACGATGGCCGTGCGCACACCTTTGGCCCGGAGCCATTCAAGAAGCTCGGTGGCATGATCGAAGATGATGGTCCGATCCATGCAGCAATCTGCATAGTGATCGTGGAATTCACGGTAACACGCTTCGATCAAGTCGTTTCCGGGAGATTCACTGGTCGCATCCGCAATGGCTTTTTCGACAAGCACTCGACTCCCATCGCCGACCCAGTTTCTCACCCGGGATTCCTCCCGGGATCCGAGACCGTGTGCCGCGAGCATGCGGTTGATTGCCTCAGTGAGATCGGGAACCGAATCGATTAATGTCCCGTCCAGATCGAACAAGCATACTTCAGGCAGTTCCATGTTCTTCCCTGTCATGCACCGTTGAGAAGGACTCCGGCCTCGCGCCTCTCGACAATGAAGGCATCATGAACAGCAGGCTGATGCTTATGACCGCGGCCATGATCGCGGTGATCAGAAACCACGTCTCGGGATGGGAACCGACCTGTATCGCCAGCAGTCCATAGAGCCCTGCTGAAAGACTCATGGCCACATAGCAGGCGAAATTGGCCGTCCCGAGACATCTCGCACGAAACCCGGGAACCGGCATGTGCTGCAGCAGTGCCAGAATCGGAACGACGTAGACGCCAGCCGCCAGGCCGATCAGGCCCAGGAGAACCAGTATCCACAGGTACGGAAGCTGGAACATTCCGAGTATGAAGAACCCGACCGTCATGCCGATCGAGCCGATCGGGATGAATCGGACGACTATGGAATGGCCGGAGAGGACTCCGACGATGCCCCCCCCCAGTGCGACACCGAGTGTGGCCGAACCAAGCAGATAGCTCACTTGGCCATCGGTGAGTTCGAGTGGTTGTCTGTATTCGGGAATGATCACGATGATCAGGGACGCCACCAGATAGAACAGGCACCAGGCCATTACTGCGGTCATCAACGGTGTCTTGCGAATGTCGCCGAATGTTCTCCAGTACGTCTTGAAGCCATTGATTGAAATCTTCAGATCCGGTCTGGCTGCCGGTGTCCGCGGAATCATGAACGTGATAAGAAAACTGAAGGTCGCGATTGCGGTCATCACGATGCCCACGAAGATCGTTCCCTTGATGCCGATGCTGGTTCCGTAATCAAGAAGAATTCCGGACAGAGACAGACCCGCGACGATGCAGGCATTCGTGAGAAGACTGAGGACACCGTTCGCCCGGCTGAGGTTGCCGGGTGAAACGACTTCTGGAACGGATCCGTACTTGGCCGGTGAAAAGAAGGCGCTCTGGGACGCCAGAAGCAACAGAAGAAGAAACGCAAACCATGGGCTGTCCATGAACATGGCCAGAATGACCAAACTGGCCAGAATGATCTCCACGAATCGCGTGAGGACGATGATCCGATACTTTGGATATCTGTCCGAAAGAAGGCCTGTGAAACCAAGCAGCAGCAGAAACGGGACATACACCATGAGCGTGACCCAACCGGTTCCTCCCGAACCAAGGACGCCGCCCCAGGCACTCCCGGTCACGACCAGCAGCATCAACGCGCCTCGATAGAGATTGTCGTTCAGTGCCCCGCAGGCCATCGTCAGAAGCAGTGCGATGAAGCCTCGATTGGCGATCCCCTCCTCATGGGCGTGGTGTATTGCTGAGTTTCTCATGTAATCAAGCCTATACGCTCGGCAGCCTTGACGTCGGCGGCATGAGGCCCGATGCTGGTCCGGTGCGCACGAGAGGCACCGCGAGTTTCACCGTAAACAAGGTTTTCGAAGGAAGTCATTGACCATGAACAATGAAAAGGCATTTCATCTTCTCCGTAACCCACTCCTGAACAAGGGCAGTGGATTCACCGCCGAAGAAAGACAGGCGGAGAGCCTGGAAGGCCTGCTGCCTACCTCAGTCGAGACACTCGAAACCCGTGTCGGCAGAGCCTCCGCTCAGTGCGATGCCTGCCCCGACGATCTCGCCAGATATGTGTATCTCGCCCATCTTCAGGACGTGGATGAGACCCTCTACTTCGCACTTCTCATTTCCCAGCCGGACAAGTACATGCCTCTTGTCTACACCCCCACCGTGGGTGACGCCTGTCTTAAGTTCGGGAATATCTTCCGATCCACACGTGGCCTCTATCTGAATCTGGACATGAAGGGTCGAATCGAATCGGTGCTGCGCAACTGGGGCGAAACGGATGTCCGGTTCATCGTGGTGACGGATGGATCCAGAATCCTCGGACTTGGGGATCTTGGCGCCAACGGCATGGGTATCCCGATCGGGAAACTCGCGCTGTACTCGGCAGCCGCCGGCGTTCCACCACAGTTCACCCTTCCGATCATGCTTGATGTCGGAACCGATACCCAGGAATACATCGACGATCCGTACTATCTGGGAGCCAAGCAGGCCAGGCCCGACAACGACACCTACTACGAATTCCTCGATGAGTTCACGGAGGCCGTTCAGAAGGTGTTCCCCGGATGCTGCGTTCAGTTCGAGGATTTCAACATCCATCATGCGGAACCGCTCCTCGAGAAGTATCACGACAAGTTCTGCATGTTCAATGACGACATCCAGGGAACAGCTGCCGTGGCCACCGCCGGCATATACACCGCCTGCCGTGCCAAGGGCGAGAACATGAGCAATCAGAGGATTCTCTTCCTCGGAGCGGGATCGGCTGGGTGCGGTATCGGTGATCTCATGGCCCAGGCCATGCAGTCCGAGGGACTGGACAAGGAAACCGCCTACTCCCAGATCAGGCTCTTCGACATCAATGGGCTCCTGACCAAATCCCGCGCCGATTCCCTCGAGCCATTCCAGAGACCCTTCGCCGCCGACCATGAACCGACCAAGGACTTCGTGGGCATGATCCGAAGCTTCAAGCCGACCGCCATCATCGGCGTCTCCACCGTCCATGGCGCGTTCAACGAGGATGTCATGAAGGCGATGTGCGAAGTCAATGATCGACCGATCATCTTCCCGTATTCGAATCCGACCAGTCACAGCGAGTGCACAGCCGAGGAGGCGTATGCGGGCACGAATGGCAAGGTGCTCTTTGCCAGTGGCAGCCCCTTCCCGGAGCTTGAGGTCAACGGCAACAAGATCGAGCCGTCGCAGGGCAACAACGTTTACATCTTCCCCGCGATGGGCCTGGCGGTCTACGCGACGAAGGCGAAGCGTGTCACCGAACCGATGTTCCTGACGGCAGCCAAGGCGTTGGCGGAAACCCTCACCGATGAGGAGCTCAATAGCGGACTTCTCTATCCGCCACGTGATCGAATCCGTGAAGTTTCAGCCCATGTGGCCGCCAAGGTCGCGGAAAACATATTCGATGAGAATCTGGCCTCGGTGGACAGACCGTCCGATGTGTCGGCCTTCATCAAGGAACACACCTATGTTCCAAGCTATGCCCCGCATGAAGCATGATGAAACCGAAGGGCAGGCCTGCATGACGGGCCTGCCATGTGGAATTCGGGTTACAGTCTGAGCCATGTCCGGCATTCTTCAATTGGATTCAATCAGCGGGTCCCCTCAGGTCCAACAACGACTTGAACCCCCAGCCCAGATTCTCATGGGAAGAAGCCGGGATTGCGATGTGGTCGTCGCATCCCCACAGGCCTCGAGACAGCACGCCCAGTTGTGCTGGGAGGCCGATGAGAAATCATGGTTCCTGACGGATCTCGGATCGCGTTCGGGCACCACCCTGAATGGCCAACCAATTCCAGCCGGAAGACCGTGCGCCATTCGCAAGGGTGATCGGATCGGTCTCCCCGATATCGTTCTTCAGGTCCGGGACGCGCACGATGGATCCACGATCATGGAATCCATCCGTCGCATTCATGTCGAAGGGGACATCAGCAACAACGAATCCATCGACTTCTCACCGGTGGAACTGGCTGAGGATCTCGACGGCAATCGTCTGGCGACGTTGCTTGACTTCAGTCGCGAACTGCATGATGCCACTGATGAGAACCGACTCTTCGGCGCCATTCTGAAGGGTGTGAAAAAGGGAACATCGCTTGAGAATGCCGCCATCGTCTCCAGAATGGATGTGGACGGCGGAATCGAGATGCATGCGGCCATGGGTGAACTCGCTTCGGCCGGGCCCGAACGGTTCAGTCGCACACTTCTGCGTTCGGCCACTGACGGGGTACCGGGCCGCTATCTGGCTTCCGGAGGAATGGTCGCGGAAAGCCTCGAACGGCTTCCGGTGCAGGCCGCTGCCTGTGCACCGCTCATGACGCGTGATTCCACCGCAGCCTGTCTCTATGTGGACGGTACGGATGCGACCATCCCGGATGAACAGTTGCGTGGCGACATGGACTTCATGATCGCGCTGGCCCAGCTTGCCTCGGTCGCCATGTCCAATCTGGCCAGATCGGATCTTGAGAGACGGTTTTCAGAAGCTCGAAACAAGTTGTTCGAAGGAACCGTTCGGGCGATGGCCGCCGCCATCGACGCTAAGGACCCGTATACGCGAGGTCATTCCGATCGGGTTTCGTGGTTGTCAGGTGAACTCGCCCGCGCGATCGGTCATGATCCACAGGGAATCGAAGTCGCCAAGGTCTGTGGACAAGTCCACGATGTGGGGAAGATCGGAGTGCCCGAAGCCGTGCTTTCAAAGCCTGGTCGACTTGATGACGAGGAGTTCGACCTGATCAAGCAGCACCCCGACATCGGCTACCGCATCCTCAAGGACATCCCTGGAATGGGCGAGTTGCTCGGTGGTGTCCGACATCATCATGAAAGATGGGACGGTAGTGGCTATCCGGTCGGCCTGAAGGGCGAGTCCATTCCCATCCTGGGTCGCCTAGTCGCCGTGGTCGATGCCTTCGATGCGATGAGATCGGCACGAGCCTATCGGGAAGGTCGCAACAGCGAGACCGTTCGTGCCGAGATAGAGCGATGTGCCGGAACCCACTTCGATCCGGAGATGGCGGCAGCCTTTCTCAAGATCGACTTGGCGCACTATGACGCGATGCTCGCCCAGACGCAGGAAAGCGCTCAGCCTCCCGAAGGCGATGCCTGATAGATGAACAATCGATAGCTTGCCTTGGAATCGGATGAAGCCAGCTTGGCCTTCATCGAAATAGCCTTGTCCACGTCCAGTGCCACGAACGGATACCAGTCCGGCTCGATGTCTTCGGCCAGGATGTCGCCCTTTTCGTTCATGATCATCAAGCTGAGATTCATGTGTTCAGGACACACCGCGACGATGAACCAGTTTCCAGGCTTCTCGATCGAAATGTCTCGCACGTCACTGCCGCCTTCGGCGCCGGCGGTCAGGGATCCCTTGAACTGTTGAACCAGATTCCCCTGAAGTGACCGTCCCTCACGACGGGACAGATCGCGGATCCATCGACGCATGGCCGCCTTGGCCACGGTATCCGGCGTGGAAGCCGCCACATCGGCCGATCTCACCTCGTAGGCGATCGATCCGTTCAGGTCGCTGCCGCCGACAGCTGCCTTGATGGTCCCGCTTCGCTGGGCCCTGAAGGCGATGGCCTTCAGATTCGGCTTAATGTTCATGACGTTGACGGCACGGATGCCGCTCTCGCCTTCCGTGATCTTGACGCCCACGGTGCCGTCGCCTTCGACTGCCAGCAGATAGTCTCGACCCGCTTCGACACGGAGTTCAATCTGCTTGCCGTACATCTGCGCACCCAAGGCATCGCCCGCGCCCATGGCCAGCGGATTGATGTTCAGTGAGTTCAGGGGA
Organism: Phycisphaerae bacterium; assembly: GCA_002716385.1. Taxonomy (GTDB): domain Bacteria; phylum Planctomycetota; class Phycisphaerae; order Phycisphaerales; family SM1A02; genus UBA1668. The sequence continues at coordinate 309,329 of PBAX01000022.1, forward strand.
AAACGCTCGAACGCGATCTCCGTGGATCCCGTGACGATCTCGTCCTCCGACTCGCTGCTGATCATGTTCTCCCAGCTGGAGACGAGATCATCCATGCCCGGTGCGCGATTGTCGATCTGACCGGATGCATACAGACGCTCGATCTGGTCTTCCCAGCGATCCGTTCTCGCCATCTGCCTGTCGGCAAGTTCCGGCGAGTAGAGTTCCTCCAGGAGTGTCGATCTCTGCGCGAAGTTCACGCTTGCCGCACTTGGAATCCGCTTGCCTCCGACGACGATGAAGTTGACCGCACTCAGAAGTCCGACGACCTCGCCATCCGCGTTGATGAGCGGGCTGCCGCTGGCGCCGCCTGTCGCCGGCAACGAGTGCTGCAGCAGAAGGCCATCGGACCCGGTTTCAGGAGCATTGAAGTAGTTCGTCACGGCCGTGATCCGGCCGACCTGGGACTGTGGGACAGGTTGACTGAGATTCACACCGCCCAGCGCGAGGTTCTCGACCGGGTATCCAACGTAGCCGACCGGATCCCCTGCTTGAAGTTCAGCATGGCTATCCATATCCGCCAGCACCAACGGTTCACCGAGTTCGGACGCCTCGTCCACGTAGATGAATCCGACATCGGCGGCGATGCCTGCCGATCGAACCGGATCGGATTCCTTCACCGCGTTGATCTGCATGGGCACATAGTCGGTCCAGAGGTCCGCGAAGGCGTCGTAGCCCGGATGGGTCTGCGAGCGAATCGCGGTGAATTCCCTTTCACCGGCCATGCTTCGGAGAATCACGTCCTGACCCTCGGCAAGCTGGTCAACGCGTTCGGCGACATGTGCATTGGTTGCGAGGCGACCGGGGCCTGACACCCATGCCGTACCGAACGGTTCCTCGCTGCCATCGGGATTCCTGAGCAGGACGAGATAGGTGGATTTGCTGGCCTTCTCGAGTGCCGCGGGTAGATCCGCACCCATGGCGGTCACGCTCTCGGAGAGATCTTGGACGGTCTCGGAGTTCATGGCCTGATTGTCCTCGAGATCCTGAACATCGCCGCTCAACACGAAGTAGAGAACCCCGACAACGACGATGAGCAGTGCAGCGATCGCGATTGCCACACCGGCAACCTGGCTGCTGTGCTGGGCATCCGCGCGAATATCATCGACATCTGAAGCGGCGGCCGCGCCGGCGGTGCGACGGTGGAGTTCCTCGGGATCGATGCCCTGTTGCATCGTCGCAGCCATGTTGTCTACACGAATCGTCGTGATCCTGAGCTTGGGCCCATTGGGACCGATCTGGACAACACAATCCTCAGGAATGGCCTGAACCGTTTCCATGAGATTGCCTTCGAGTGTGACCTTCTTCTCTGCGGCCATTTCCATGTAGTAACGACCACGCACTCTGCTGAGTGTGCAATGTTCCCGACCAACGGTGGTCACATCAGGAGGTATGACCACCTTGCATCGTTCCGGGTCACGCCCGATCGCGATTGATTCGATCTCATCCCCGAATTCGAGGATTTCGCCGGCTCGTTCACCATCCAGAAACTCGATCTTCAAAGCCATGGTTGCTTCCTTTCCCCGAGGCAGCCACATGGGCCCCCCCGGGATCAACCGTCAATGGTACAGACGACCGGCGTTCCGACCACCATCGTGTTGAGTCAATGGGGATTCAGGATGAGAATCCGTCGGAATCATCTGTCACTCAAATTTGCCTCGATTTTCGCCCAAGACACCTCCGATCTGGTTCTTTTTGGCTTTCCGTCCGATATCCCCCCTCCAGACCTCAAGAGACACCCCTCAGGGCTTCCTTGACCACCTTGTAGGATCGTATCCATGGAAGTGCTGTCACGGATTCTCGAGCTTCTCGATGAAGCGGACGTAGATTTTCGCCGGCTTGAGCATGACCCGACGCCCACGTCAGAAGACTCGGCTCGAGTCAGAGGGGAGTCTCTGGAGATCGGGGGCAAGGCCATCGTGTTCAAGGCGGATGAAGATTTCCACATCCTGGTTATCAGCGCCGCCTGTCGACTCAAATCCTCAAGACTCAAACGCACGCTTGGGGCTCGCAAGCTTAGATTCGCAACCAGCGACGAGCTTCTTGAGTTGACCGGACTTGTACCGGGAAGTGTCCCGCCGTTCGGGACCCCGGTTCTTCCATTGCCGCTCCATGTCGACAGAAGCATCATGGACCAGACCAGAATCGCCTTCAACGCCGGTTCGTTGACGAACTCCATCATCATGGATCGGGATGACTGGTACCAGATTGCCGGAAATCCAACGGTGGTCGATGTGGCTACACCCAACGACGTTTCTTGATGCGACATCAGGTATCATGACCACCGTAGTAGATAGCATTGGTTCACTTGAATCCAACAACAGGAGTCTCACTTCATGTCCAAGACATCTGAAAACACTCAGGTACTAAGCGTGTTCGCGCAAATCATGCAGGCACTTGGATTCGTCATCATCATCATCGGCGCTGTGATTCTGATCGTCACGCTCATCGAGGAGTTTTCGAATCTTGGCGGGGCTGATGAGGAAACGAAAGCGATCGAATGGATGGCCATCATCGCCAGTGGAGCCACGCTCTTCTACGGCATGATGCTGGCAGCAATCGGTCAGGTCCTCGCCTGCATCCGATCGATCACAATCGATGTCAACAAAATGGCCAACAGCGACTGATCGGCCGATATCGAATGGGCCCGGTGGGACTTGAACCCACACGCCCCGAAGGGCTGCGGCTTTTAAGGCCGCTGCGTCTGCCAATTCCGCCACGGGCCCATCGCAGTGTAGAGCGACTGGACGAGGCAGCATAGATCGGCAGATGAGAATCTCTTCGTGAAAGCGAGCTCATTGACACTAGCTCGATTGACAAGCGGGTTGATGTTCCTTCTGGCAGCATGCGGCTGCCAGGAGGAGCATCCCTTTCACGACTCATCCAACTGGGACATGGACGCATCGATCGGTCGACTGGTCGAGATTGTGGAGGACCAGAATGCGCTGCTCGAGCAGTTGCATGCGGCCACACCGATTCCACCCAGCATCGCCATGGAATTGTGGGCTCTGACCGTCGATGAATGCGACACCGGTTTCGAGTGCTGGGCAAGACTGATGCGAGCACCGGAACTGGTTCCACCGTTCTGCCAGTCGCTGGATGCGCAACTGTCGTCACTGGAATCCACACGAAGCGGTCTGATCGATCGATACAGCGAACACGATGTGTTCTTCCTGCAGTCCATTGCACCGGGATTCGAGGCATTGAACGACATGGGTCCACGACTTCAGACCCACGGCATCAAGGCGCTTCTCGAGAGATGTGAAGCGCCCGATGGGTACCGACGCAAGGAATGGCCCTGACAGGGACAATCAGGAATCGACGTCGTCGATGGTCGCCAATGGAAAGACCGTCGAAGGGACACGTTCCGTTTCCATCAGCTCGGTGACCTTGGTCAGGATCTCCGGGTGATCGGCAGACACGTCCTTCTGCTCGGAAGGATCGGATTCGAGGTCGTACAACTGGACGGTGAGATCGCCTTTTTTCAGACCGGTCCTGACGCCTTTCCAACGTCCCATGCGAACCGCCTGCTTCGGACCATGCTCCCAGTACAGAACCTCATGCTGCTTCTGGCCGTTGCCAAGGAGCGTCGGTGCGAATGAAACACCGTCACCCGCTTCAATCGCATCGCCGGTCAGCTCCGCGATCGTCGGCATGACATCCTGAAACGCACTGACATGGTCGGTGGTGGAGCCCGCCGCCACCCGACCGGGCCAACGCACGATCATGGGAACCCGGATCCCGCCCTCGTAGAGCGAACCCTTCAGGCCCCTGAGAGGGCCGGAGCTGTCGAAGAACTCGTAGTCGACTCCGCCCGCATAGGTGGCGCCGTTGTCGCTGGAGACCATGATGATCGTTTCATCGGCGATCCCCTGCTTCTCCAGCTCGGCGACGATCTCGCCGATCTCCGAATCCAGGCGGGTGATCATCGCGGCATAGGCTGCTCGCGGCCTTGGATGCGGCAGATACCCCTTGTCACCGAGATAGTGTTCCTGATCCCATTCTCGGGGGTACGCCTCGATCTCCTCCTGCAGAGCCTGGATGGCCACATGGGGAATCGGGCTCGGGTAGTAGAGGAAGAACGGTTTGTCGGCATTCGATCGGATGAATTCGATGGCTTCATCACGCATCAGATCCGGAGTGTAGTCCTTGCGGTCATAGGCGTCACGATAAGCCTGTTCCGAATCCAGTGGTGATTCGATCCGTTGATGTGCGCTGTAGAACTCACCGTCATTGATGATGTGCTTCTCGTCGTTTCGCCAAAGATGGGCGGGATAGTAGTTGTGCGCCTTGCGTTGACACAGATAGCCGTAGAAATGGTCGAACCCCTGCTTGTTCGGATGTCCTATGGTGTCGGGTCCACCAAGCCCCCACTTGCCGATGCAGGCTGTGGCGTATCCACGTTCCTTGAGCATCTCCGCGATCGTCTCCTCGGATTCCGGAAGCGGGTACTGGCCCTCCGGCTCATCGGCCCCCCAACCGCCGTTCTCCCAGTTGTTGCGGACGACCGCATGACCGGTGTGCTTGCCGGTCAACAGAACGCAGCGTGAAGGTGCGCAGACGGCGCTTCCTGAATAATGCTGTGTGAACCGCATCCCTTCACGGGACAGCTTGTCCATCTCTGGAGTGCGAATCTTCTCCTGGCCATAACAGCCGACTTCGCCCCAACCAAGGTCGTCGGCGAGGATGTAGACGACGTTGGGTGGCCTGGCGTCCACTTGTGATTCGACTGGCGACGGAAACAGCAACAGAAGTTGCAAGATCATGACAAGCATGGTTTGAACCTACTTCCCTTCAGGGGAACCGGCGGGCCTGAGGTCCGATTGACCGTCGCCGGATTCGCATGAATTCTGAAGCCATCTCACGAGAAGAATCAGGCTGATGACGAGTCCGATCCAGACCAGCCACGCCAGTATCGAAGGGAGCCACTGGTTGCATAGGAAGACCAGAATGCCCAGCACCGCGATGATGGCCAAAAACTTGCCGAGCATGATCCGGTCGCGATCATCGCGGCATGAATCAAGGTCCTGCTTGAGGCCGATGACCACGACGATGATGCCCAGGATGATCAATGTGATAGCCAAGCAAATCTCCCCTTCAGCTTCCATGAGGTGGTTCGCTGAATTGTTCTGAGCATACCTCTGAAGTCTCGCGTTAGCATGCCCATTGGAAGGAAGTCCACATGATTAGCCTGCTGATTCTTGCAAGTCTTGTATTGACCCCGGATCTCATCGAACCCACCGATCCCGTCTGCATCGATTCGACGGGAAGCCGCTGGAGGCGACCGGTCCATGTCGATGCCGTCGAGGAGTCCATTGTCAGGGGAACCTGGCGTACCCCGACACCTGGGCAGGTTGTCGAGCTGCCGGACGGCAGGGAACGGGTCTGGAGATCGATGGGCTCGGATGAGAGTCCGAATGGGCCTCGTGGAGGCTACGTGGTCTACACCTTCGATTCCAATGAACGCTATCCGGCGCTTCTGGATGCCAGAGGCCACTCGTTCGCCTATGTCAATGGTCAGCCCAGGGGTGGCGATGTCTACAACCGAGGCACGCTGCGCATCCCGTTCATGGTTCGAGAGGGAACCAATGAACTGGTTTTCAGATCCGGCAGAGGGCCATTGAAGCCGCGTGTTCAATCCGCCATGGCCGTCGCAGGGAATGAGATGTCCAATCCATCCGATCAGGTCGTCTTCTTCGGTGCCGGGGATCGGACACTTCCCGATCTCATCACTGGTGAATCCATCGATACGATGGGTTCCATCCTGATCTACAACGTGAACGAGCAGCGTCTTGAAGATCTCGTCATCGATGCCGAGATCGATGGAACCAGGACCTCGACACCGGTTGCGGCGCTGCCCTCGCTCAGTTTTCTCAAGGCTCCCTTCATGATCAAGAGCGTCATTCCGGAATCGGCCACTTCCGTCGATGTCGAGATGACGCTGAGACAGGGTGACACGGTGCTGGATCGCGAGACGATCCCACTCCGAGTCCGCAAAGCCACGGATCTGCACAGGCGTACATTCCAGAGTGATATCGACGGAAGCGTCCAGTACTACGCCGTTCGTCCGGCAACCGGTGAATCGGAGACCCCTCCCGGAATCGCCTTGTCCCTGCATGGCGCCTCGGTCGAGGCCCAGCGACAGGCTTCCTGCTACCGCCCTCGTGAATGGGTCCATGTCGTCGCGCCGACGAACCGTCGACCATTTGGATTCGACTGGGAGCACTGGGGACGACTCGACGCCATGGAGGCGTTGGCCGATGCCGAAGCTCGTTACCAGAACGATCCGAGCAGACGTTGGCTCACGGGTCATTCCATGGGTGGACATGGGACTTGGCAACTTGGAGCGACGTTCCCCGATCGCTGGGCCGCGATTGCGCCAAGCGCAGGATGGGTCTCGTTCTGGACCTACGGCGGACCGAATCGATATGAAAGGGATGGTGGTGTCCAGGAGATTCTTCATAGGGCCGCCAACCCGAGCGACACCCTGCTCATGCGGGACAATCTCGATCAGTTCGGGATCTATGTTCTTCATGGCGATGCCGACGACAATGTTCCGGTCAATCAGGCTCGGATGATGCGTGAATCACTGGCGACATCGCATCCCGACTGGACCTACTACGAGCGACCGGGTGCGGGACACTGGTGGGGTGATCAGTGCATGGACTGGCCTCCGCTGTTCGAATTCCTGCGTGAAAGGAGTCTGCCCCAGGCGGACTCCGTGGATGAAATCGAGTTCGTGACGGTCGATCCAAGGGCCTCGTCGAGCAATCACTGGGCCGGGATACAGACTCAGGTGGTCGGGTTGGAACCAAGCCGGTTCTCATTGAAGCGCGACAAGCAGGAAAACAGGATCTCCGGAACCACGGCGAATGTCCGCAGGCTCGTTCTGGACGTCTCGGACATGGATCTCGAGAAGGATGAAATCCAGATCGACATCGACGACTCAAGTATCCGGACACCCTCTGGGAAGAGTCGGGATCTGATCCATCTGATCAATTCGAATGGCCAATGGTCGATCACGGACAAGGCGCCCCTATCGGAAAAGGGGCCGCATAGGGCGGGCCCGTTCCGGGACGCCTTCAACAACCGTGTCGTGTTGGTGTATGGAACACGCGGAAGCGATGAGGAGACCGCTCGATTGGCTGCCCGCGCTCGATTGGATTCGGAAAGATGGTGGTATCGAGCCAACGGCCATCTGCCGTTCATGTCCGATGTCGAATTTGATCCGGCGCAGTATTCGGATCGAAACATCGTGCTCTACGGAAATGCCGACACCAACCTTCATTGGTCGGATCTCCTGTCGGATTCACCGATCCAGGTTCGCAACGGAAGTGTGGAGATCGGGGAGACGACTCATCGAGGAGATGATCTGTCGGTTCTCTTCATTCGACCACGACCCGGAAGCGATGTCGCCAGTGTCGGTGTCGTTGCCGGATCAGGTGTTCAAGGAACCAGACTCTCCGAACAACTGCCACTCTTCCTGGCGGGTGTCGGATGGCCCGACTGGATCGTCATGAACACAGACATTCTCGAGCAGGGCACTGAGGGAATTGTCGATACCGGCTTCTTCGACGAAGACTGGAATCTAACTGAGACCAGTTCTCAATAAATTTAGCTTTCTGATTCCCGCAAGGCGGTTGGTACCATCGATTCATGCGTCATCCGGGCGTTGAATTCGAAAGGAAGCTACATGCGAATCGCGAGTCTGGGACTTAGTTTTCTGATGATCGTCGCCGCCATCACGTGCGGCGTGCTGGGTGTGCTCTATTCGTGGGTCTGGTTCTTCGGATTGATTCCCTCCGGCTTCCTGTCCATCGTTGCGATCTGGGATGTCACTCAGAAACGACACAGCATCCTGCGCAACTTCCCGCTCCTTTCGCACCTTCGGTTCTTCGCCGAGAGCATTCGGCCGGAGATCATGCAGTATTTCGTTGAGCAGGACGAGCAGGGTCGGCCATACAACCGAACCGAACGATCCGCCGTCTATGAACGTGCCAAGAACGTCGAGGACGTGAAGCCGTTCGGAACCCAGTTGGACGTCTACAACGACGAGTACGAGTTTCTCGCTCACTCGATCGCACCGAAGCCGCTGGCCACCGAACCATTCCGGGTCGACATCGGCGGGTCGGAATGTTCCAAGCCCTATTCTGCCTCGCTGCTCAACATCTCCGCGATGAGCTTCGGCGCACTGAGCCCGCACGCCCTGCTCGCACTCAACAAGGGTGCCGCCAAGGGTGGTTTCTTCCATGACACCGGTGAAGGTGGCGTCAGCCCGTATCACAAGAAGCATGGCGGAGACCTGGTCTGGGAGATCGGCACTGGATACTTCGGATGCCGTACCGAGGACGGGCACTTCGATGTCGAGAAGTTCGCCGATCAGGCGGTCATGGATCAGATCAAGATGGTCGAGATCAAGGTGTCCCAGGGCGCCAAGGCCGGGCATGGTGGCGTGCTTCCCGGCTCCAAGGTGGATGCCGAGATCGCGGAGACCCGCGGCATTCCAATCGGAAAGGACTGCATTTCTCCAGCCTTCCACAGCGCCTTCTCGACTCCGATCGAACTGCTCGAGTTCGTGAAGGTCCTGAGGGATCGAAGTGGCGGCAAGCCGTCCGGATTCAAGCTCTGCATCGGCAAGCCTTCCGAGTTCCTGGCCATATGCAAGGCCATGATGGAAACAGAGATCTACCCGGACTTCATCGTGGTCGATGGTGGTGAAGGCGGTACCGGTGCCGGACCGATCGAATTCCTGAACCACATGGGCTGCCCGCTCACCGAAGGGCTCCTCTTCGTCCAGAATGCACTCGTTGGATGCAATCTGCGTGACAAGCTCCGCATCGGATGCAGTGCCAAGATCACGAACGCATTCGGCATGGCCAGCAGAATGGCCATCGGAGCCGACTGGTGCAATGCCGCTCGGGCGTTCATGTTCTCCGTCGGCTGCATCCAGGCTCAGCGATGCCATACCAACACCTGTCCCGTCGGCGTCGCGACCCAGGATGCCAAGCTGTACAGGGGCCTCGTGGTGGAGGACAAGGCTGAACGGGTCTACCACTACCACCACAACACCATGGATGCCCTTGCGGAGGTCGTGGCTGCAGCCGGACTGGAACATCCCCAGGAATTCAATCCGGATTTCATGTACAGAAGAATCAGCCCATCGGTCGTCAGAAGCTACTCCGACATCTATGATTTCCTCGAACCGGGTGAACTCATCGATGGCGGTGGAAATGCCCTCTTGAAGAAATACTGGGATCGCGCCCGTGCAGACAGTTTCACACACGGGTGAATGGTGAACCCCCAAGGCTCCGAAAGGACTGATTCATGCTCCGAGTAATCGCTCTCGTGTCGGCCTGCTTCTTCATGGCAGGCGTGCTTGTCGTCTCGCTCATCCCCACCGCCGAGGCCCATTGTCAGATCCCCTGTGGGATCTACGACGATCCTGCACGGATAGCGGAGCTGAAGGAGGACGCCCAGACCATTCGGAAGGCCATCACCTCCATGCAGGCGATGATGCAGGAGAACGAGGCCGATCCCCTGCTCGGATTCAACCAGAGCACCCGCTGGGTGATCGCCAAGGATCAGCATGCCCAGAACATCCAGGATGTCGTCTCCTACTACTTCCTGACACAACGGGTGAAGGCCGTTCCCGCGGATGTCTCCATGCCGGGCCATGAGCACTATGTCCAGCAACTGATGGGCTTCCATCGGATCCTCGTCGCCGCCATGAAGTGCAAGCAGACGGTCGACATCGCCAACGTCGATGAGCTCGATGCTGCGATTGCCGCCGTGGCCGGGGCGTACTGCGAATAGTTCTTAGGGCATTCCCGCCGCCAACCACGATTCGATCTTCGTCGAGATCTGATCACGGATGGTCCGGAACGCCTCGCGTCGAGTTTCCTCGTCACCCTGGCAAGCTGCCGGATCATCGAATGGCCATGCCCGGACCTGTCCACCTGCCACGACCGGGCACTTCTCGGAAGCTGCTGCACAGACCGCAATGGTCAGCGCTACCGGACCATCGGCAAGTACTTCATCAACATCAGTGGATCGAAGTCCGCTTGTGCAGATTCCGACTTCCTCAAGAACCTCGATGGCAAGCGGGTGAACGGACGCGGGATCGGTTCCTGCGCTGCATGCCGTGATGTCATCCCCAGCGCGATCTCTCAGAATCGCTTCCGCAAGCTGACTGCGTGCACTGTTGGCGGTGCAGAGAAAGAGGATCCTGGGTCGGGCAGTCATCCTGCGTCGGAATCCTTGCCCTGCTCTTCCGATGAGTTCTTCTTGGGTTTCCGGAAGTCGAGATCCTCGATTCGCCCGAACACCGCCGTGGCGATATTCGCTAGATGTGATGCGACCCTCTTGTAGTGCCGAGCCAGCAGTGAGTAGGCCACTGCGGCATGGGTCTCCACGGTTCGTCTATCCAGAAGCAACGTCTCCTCGACAGCGTCGCACTCGCCGCGAATCCTGTCTGCAGCCTTGATGGCGCTCTTGGCCTGCTTGGTGCTTGATTCGGTGAAGGCCTTGATCACATCCTCGAAAAGAACCGAGGCCTGCTCTCGAATATCCTCGAGTGGCTGATGGTATCTGTCGATTTCATAATCGCCTTCGTAGTAACGGCCGACTTCAAATACGTTCTTGCAGTAGTCGCCAATCCGTTCGGCATCCTTCGCGATGCTCATCAGGGCCAGACATCCTGGAATATCTGCCACGGGATTCACCGTGAGATGCGTGAGGATGTTTCCTCGAAGAGATCGAAGGAGAGTGTTGATCTCCTGATCCTTGTTGTAGATGGGATCTTGGACATCATCCCCACTCTTCTTCCCGCAGATGACATCATTGGCTTCCCCGAACATCCATTGAGCTGCAGCCAGCATTTCGCCAAACTGGGAGAATGCCTGATCGAGTTTGTTGTCGGACTTTAGCGCTGCGATCAATTGGCCGAGCATCTTTGAATCTCCTTGACTTCCAATTCTTGAAAAGAAGTCCTGGTGTGTCTAGTCACTGTAGAAGAAAACTTCTGTGATGATCAGGCCCGTAATTGGAATGATCACGAAAATAGTCAGAAGGAAGAACAGTGCATATCGTGGCGAACGCGACGCGACGCCGCTGTACCACTTCGCCAATCGGATCGGGATCATCTTGAATGGATACCAGATCCCGTTGTCGAACATGTTGAACAGCACATGCGATACCGCCACGGTCACGGCACCGGCAGTCGGATTTGCGGTGGCGGCGATGACCCCGGTGACCGTGGTCCCGATATTGCAGCCCAGCATGAATGGAAAGACCCGACGCAGCTTGACCGCACCGGCTCCGGCAATGGGAACCATCAGGCTTGTGGTCACTGAACTGGACTGCACGGCGATCGTCGATCCGATGCCTGAAAGCCATGCCAGTAGGTCGTTTCTGAAAATAACCTTGCTGAAGAGGCCCTCGAGTCGCTGCAGCAACGCACCCTTCAGGTTGCTGACAAGACCAAGCAGGGAGACGAACAGGATCAGCAGACCGATGATGGCCACCGTGACGCCTATCGCCGTCACATTCGAGGTCACATAACTGACGGAACCGTCAATGAATGAGACAACCGGTTTCGTGATCGTCTTGATCGGACTCGTCGGCTTGGTGCCGGGGTCCAGACCCATGAGTTCCGTGATCCACATCGAGACCCGCATCAAAATTCCATGACCATTGCTTCCCGGAAGGGAGCGGGAGGCCCATTCCAACGGGAACAACATCAGCACGGTGAGAAGATTGGGGATGGCGTGCATGAGTGCCGTTGAATAGGCTCGGCGGAACTGCCGCCTGATCCTCATTGTTCCAAGTGAGACGATCAGGCCTGTGATGCTGGTCCCGATATTGGCGCCCATGACCGCGAAGATGGCCGTGCCGACGCTCAGTTCACCGGCCGCTACAAGCGTGATGATGAGTGATGTCGTGAATGACGAACTCTGGACGATCGATGTGACCAGGACGGAGGCGAACAACGCGACCAGAGGGTTGTCCCCCTGAGCCATGGCTGCGTTGATCCAGTCCGTCGACTTCCCAATCTGCTTCAGCCCGGATCCCATCACGTTGATGGCACACAGGAAGAAATAGAGTGACATCAATGCCATGAAGGCATGAATCCACAGCGGTCGGCTTTTGATCTGATTGGGCAGTGTCATCGGATCTTCTCGTCTACTTTAGCTGCATTGACGGGCAGGCAACGTCAGCAAGTTATCGCGACGATATTCAGGATTCGATGGGTGCGTTGTTAAGATTGTGTTCAGAAGGAATCGGGAGGGAGACAGTGAATACCGAGCCTTCTCCAGGGGTGCTTTCCACCTCAACAGAACCCCCATGGGCCTGGGCAATGTGCTTGACGATGGCCAGGCCCAGACCCGTGCCCCCCACCTCACGACTCCGTCCTCGATCAACCCTGAAGAAACGCTCGAAGAGCCGGCGGCAGGAGCCCTCGTCGATACCGGGGCCCTCATCCGCCACAGTGATGTGCAGCTTGGATTCCGTGACGCTCGCGGCGAGTTGAACGGTCGAACTTGGTGGGCCGTATCGAATGGCATTCACGACGAGATTGCTGACGGCCTGCTCGAGAAGGTGCTTGCTTCCAAAGCAGGTCAGCGGTTCATCGCACTTGACCTCGAGAATGATGCTCCGGCCCTCGGCTTCGTCCCCGCAACCAATCACCACTTCATCAAGCAACTCGTGAACCGCAAGCGTCTCTCGTTCCGGCAGACGCGATTCATCGGAATCCTCCAGACGTGACAGCGAGAGCAGATCCTCGATGATGGCGGATAGCCTCCCGGCATTGCTTACCAAGACATCGATGTAGCGTCTTCGCTTGGCGTCATCATCCTCATCAATGAGCAGTTCGGCGTATCCCTGGATCGCCGTGATCGGAGTTCGCAGTTCGTGTGACACGTTGGACGCGAAATCGGTTCGCATCGCCTCGAGCTGTCGCATTCTGGTGACGTCGTCCAGAACAAGCAACGTGCCCACCTGCTGATCATCGTCCGCATAGATCGGTTCGCTCTGAACGACGATCTGACGACCATCCAGCGAATCCAGCGACATCTCGGATACGAGATGATCGCCCGTATCGGCTGCTGCTCGAGCGAAGGCGATCAATTCGGCGTCGATTCCGAGTTCATCCAGTTGCTGTCCGCGAATGTCCGTCTGATCCACGGAGAGAATGCTCGAGGCCGCAGGATTCATGCTGATCACGTGACCATCCAGCCCCATCGCGATCACACCCGTTCTCAAGGCGAACAGAATGCCCTGCATCTCACTCTGTTGAACAGAGAACTGCCGGATGCGTTCCCCCTGATCCTCCGCGATCTGATCCAGTGAAAGCCCCAGTGATCTCAATGCACCGGGAAGATTCGTGTCGGCGCGATGGTCGAAGTCGCCCGCCGCCAGTTTCTTGGCACCATCACTGAGACGTCCGACAAGACGGCTTACATCCCTTGAAACGTATGCCACCGCACAAAGCGTCACCAGAAGCAAGCCCACAAGCACGAGAAGTATGGACCAGATGATGGGCATGATCTGGGATCGAGTGAGATCACTGCGCATCGATGCGCGAATGACGACCGTCTGTCCATCCACGGAGAACCTTCTGGCCGCATATGTCATGCCTTCGCCAATGGTCTCGCTGAACCTGGTCTCGACCGCATTGCCCGACCGGACCGCTGCCAGCACTTCCGGTCGATCGCCATGATTTCCCATGGTCTGCGTATTTCCATCACTGTCCCAGCGAACATCCCCCGCGGATCCGATCAGTGTCAATCTGATGTCCGGCGAGGACTCGTGCCATTGATCCAGGATGGTTCGTTCCTGGCCGGGATCCGCCTTGATCAATGACTCGAGGTGCTTCGTGTCTCTGGAAAGCAGGCTTTCCACACGGGATTGGTTGAAGTCCTCGACGATGGAAATCGTGATCCATGCCACGGGGATCGAAGCGAGAATTTGAATCAGTGCGATCGGCAGGCCAAATCGCCACAGCAGTGATCTGCCGGAACCGGGGGGCCTCATGTCGCCGCCATCCGCGAACACTCTTCCATTCGATACCCGACGCCGCGAATGGTCTCGATCAGATCGCCCGCCTCACCGAGCTTCCGCCTCAGCGAGGTTATGTGCACATCCACAGTTCGATTCGACATGACGACGCGGGAACCGTGGGTCGCCTCGATTATCTGCTCTCTTGTTCGAACGAAACCCGGACGACTGGCCAGAAATGTGAGGATCTTGAATTCACTGGCCGTGACATTGATCGGCTTGTCGTCGACGCGTACTTCATGGCGATCGTTGTCGATGTCTATCGATCCAATGCGGGTATTCGAATTCTGTTCGGAAAGAACCGGTCTCGCTTCGTCTCGACGAAGCGCATTCCTGATCCTTGCGATGAGAACCTTCGCACTGAATGGCTTGACCATGTAATCATCGGCGCCCATCTCAAGCCCGGAGACGATGTCGGATTCCTCGCCCTTCGCCGTCAGCATGATGATTGGGATGTGGCGAGTCTGCTGATTCCATTTCAACTGACGGCAGACTTCCTTGCCATCAATGCCCGGAAGCATGAGATCCAGAACGACAAGGGATACATCGTGGGCAGCAAGATACTTGAGCGCAGCTTCTCCGGATTCAACCAGACGGGTTTCATACCCTTCGCGCTGCAGGTTGAGACTGACGAGGTCGCCGATCTGACGCTCGTCTTCGACTATCAGAATCGGCGTCTTAGCCACCATTGATCTGGTCCACCAACCCATTCCTGGAGCCGGAGGAGCGACTGCTCCAAACCGAGGTCTCCAATGCGTCAAATAAAGAGGCCGAGGTGGGATTCGAACCCACGAATGACGGATTTGCAATCCGTTCCCTTAGTCCACTTGGGCACTCGGCCAGAGATGGTCCCAGAGGGTACTGAGGCCACAGCGAAGGAGCATACACCCGCTTTGAGTCCCTAGCAAAGGCAATCCTCCCGTCTGGCGATTACCCTGCTCGCATGAAGACCCTGATCCCTGTCCTGATGCTTGTAACCACGCTGACTGCACCGCTCCTCGGCCAGGATTCCAAGCCGGCTCCGAAGAAGGATTCCTCCTCGAAGGAAGAACCTCGAAGTCGACCACCGTTGATCGCCGAAGGCACCGTGATTCTCGATGTCGAGGGCACGATGGTCAAGCATGGACGGAGGCCGCTCTGGCTCTTCCAGATGGAATCCCGGCCGGATACGCCGGCCGACGAGCAGCAGGAGTTCGTCCTGCTGCCCTGCCGTCTGCTCGAGGAGATGGAGCGCAAGGCCGATTCGATTGCCCCGGTTCCCGCCAGATTCAGCCTCAGCGGAGAGGTCCTGAACTATGGAAGCGACAACTGGTTGCTGCCCCAGCATGTCGAGTGGATCACGGATCACGCCGAACGGGCGGAACCCGAGAACGTCCCGGCTGATCCGACGAACAGTCCCGATGACATGGAGGTCGTCGAGGTCGATGACGAGATGGATGATCCAATGGCTCGCGATCAAGGTGACAGCATCGCGGACATCGTCGCGGATCTTCAGGCGAGCGTCGGTCCGCTTCGCAAGAGCGTCGATGCCGGTGATTCGGTCGAACCGGTCAGTGGTCCTTCCGAAGGTCGACTGCTGGTCTCCCGCCGTGGTCGTCTGGGACGAGGCCGAACGGGCGCATGGATGTTCGTGCTCGACTCCGATACCACCGGTCTCGCCGATCCATCCCTCGTTCTCCTTCCATCAAGAAAAACCGCCGAGCTTGAACACTACGGCGGCTACGGATGGCTTGGTCAACCAATGCTGATCAGTGGAGAAGTCTTCGTCTATCGAGGAAGGCACTTTCTCCGACCGACCGCCTGGAAGATGGTCAGGGAACGCCCCAACCTGATTCGCTGAATCAGTCCTTCATCTTGACTTCGGTCATGACGATCGGTTCCATCGGGCAATCACGGCCATCGGTGTCGGCACCGCCAATGGTACGCACCACTTCGATTCCATCGACGACGCGTCCGAATCCCGTGTATTGACCATCGAGATGCTGACAGTGCTCTCGACCAAGGCAGATGAAGAACTGGCTGCCCGCCGAATTCGGATCGGCGCTGCGTGCCATGGAAAGCACACCCTCGTCATGAGGACGATCATTGAACTCGGCGTCGACATTCCAGCCGGGACCGCCAGTGCCGGTTCCTTCGGGGCAACCACCCTGGATCACGAAGTTGGGAATGATTCGATGGAAGCTCAGTCCATCGTAGAAACCCGCCTTGGTGAGCTTGATGAAGTTCTCCACATGACCCGGGGCCACGTCATCCCAGAGCTCGACGACGATCGGACCATGAGTCGTGTTGATATCCACCTGCTGATAAGTAGTCACTGTCTTCTCCTTGCTTTCCATTGATTGTTCAGGAACGAAGTCTCTCGATCAATCGTTCGCGGATCATCTTCGCGTCGGCCTGGCCGCCACTGACCTTCATGATATGCCCCATGATCCGGCCCATTGCCGCATCCTTGCCGGCGGCGAAGTCCTCGGCTGCCTGCGGATGGAGCTCGACGGCCTCGTCGATCCATGAATCAAGCTGACCGGTATCGCTCACCTGCAGCAGGCCCTTCGTCTCCGCCATCGCCTCCGCGGTTTCATCGCTGTCGCACAGAAGCGTGAACAGTTCGACGCCCGCGGTGGAACCGATCGCATTGGAAGCGCGAAGGCCGATGATGCCGGCGATCTGCTCGGGCGTGATTCCAAGCGCCTCCACCTCGACCTCCCGTTCACGAGCGATCCGGACGCCGGCGTTCAAAAGCCATTTCGCGGATTGTTGAGCGGCCTCCTCCGGACCGACATCGGCAGTCGTCGCACACTCGGCACACCGCTCGAAGAAGAAGCAGAGATCACGCTCCTCCGTCAATGCCGCCGCATCCTTCTCGGACAGACCGAAGGTGTCTCGATATCGCTGACGTCTGATCATCGGAAGCTCGGGGAGTTCACCACTCACACGCTGCTTCCAGGCTTCGTCGATGACGACTGGAAGCAGATCCGGATCGGGGAAATATCGATAGTCGTGAGCATCTTCCTTGTGCCGCTGGAGAACCGTGACCAGTTTCTGGTCATCCCAACCCCTGGTCGACTTCATGCCCGGTCCCATTTCCAGACCATCCGTCTTCCAGGCATCGACCTGACGTTCCGATTCGTGCTGGATCGCGCCCAGAACAGCCCGGAACGAGTTCAGATTCTTCACCTCGACGACTGGAGTGGCGACTGTTCGACCATCGTCGAGCGTCAACTCGAGATTGATGTTGGGCTCGAACCTCATGTGGCCCTTCTGCATGATTCCCTCGGTCACACCGAGGAAACGACAGATGTTCCGGAGTTCGCGACCGAATGTGACGCAGTCCTCCGCCGTCGTGAAATCGGGTTCGGTGACGATTTCCAGCAATGGTGTGCCGGCTCGGTTGTAGTCGACCAGCGAGCCTTCGTATGGATGACCGCCCGGAAGTTCATGACCGGTCTTGCCGGTGTCCTCCTCCAGATGGGCGCGCGTGATCCCGATCCTGGTCGTGCCGCCCTCGGACGATGGAATCTCGATCTCGCCTTCGAGGCAGAGCGGTTCGTCGTACTGGCTGATCTGGTATCCCTTGGGCAGATCCGGATAGAAGTAGTTCTTTCGATCCCACTTGGTGAAATCGGCGATCCGACAACCGAGTGCCATGCCCACCTTCATGGACATCTCGATGGCACCCATGTTGAGAACCGGCAGCGCCCCGGGAAGCGCCAGGACAAGCGGATCACAGAGCGTGTTCGGCTCGGCGGCATAGTTCTCGGGAAAGGCCGCACCCGCGGAACGTGTGAACATCTTGCTCCGCGTCGCCAGTTCGACGTGGACTTCCATCCCGATCTTCAATTGCTTGGAAACGATCTCTGCCATGGTCTCGTCAACTTCAGGGGGTCACTCTTGTGAATCAGGCTTCGCCGACCCGAGATCGTATGTTGTCCAGCACATTCATGAAGTTGATATAGGCGTCATATGGACTGTCATAGGGAGAAAAATACTTGTGGACGTCCCCATCAGCCCAGAATTTGGTGCACATGTAGTAGAGATGGTCGGAGGTGGTGAGTTTTCGCCAGTCCTCGAGGATGTGCTCGTCACCCTCCTCGTGACGGTGCTTCACGGCCCCCTCGAGCCGGAAGAGCTCCAGAGCCGCGTTTTCCTGCATGGCGTTCCCGAGCCACGCGCTGAGATCCCGCTCCATGTCCGCCCATGAGATCGGATCGGGCGCGTCATAGACGCCCGAGGGCGCATATCGCTCGATAGCCTCGCTCACGGTGACGAAGTCGTTCTCGCCAGGCTGCACATCGAAGATCTTCTCGGGAAGGGATTCCAGGAACTCGAAGATCCCCGTATCGGCCCATTGGTGCTCGCCGAACGTCTCGTAGTCCATGAACAGATTGCAGAGATGGCCGTCTCCATTGATCTGGTTCACCCATTCCGCGAACGTCTCGGCACGAAGCGGCCACTCTGACCAGTCGCGATTGCCGAATCTGAACGCGATGTCGTCACTGAGCTTGTAGTTCTTCAGCAGCAGTCGAAGTGGAGCGTCGGGAAGGAAGTCGCCCGTGCCCGCGGGGGCATAGACGTAGCTTGGGGATCGCGAGCCGAGCAGGCGGTCGACACCCTCGCAGATCATGCCTCCGAACCGCCCCATGTCGGTGACCAGACCGGCGACGTCGTTCGAATAGATCAGTTCGGTGTTGCGGAAGATCTGGGGGTCCTGATTGAACAGCTTCTGGATCCGTTCCCTGTGGGAATCGACCTGCGATCTGAACTCCGCCGGGGAGAACAAGGCCGACAGGGAGTGGTGCGATGTCTCGGCGATGAACTCGCAGGCACCGGTCTCCGCACAGGCCTGAAAGGTCTCGATGACGTCAGGTGCCCATTCCTCCAGTTGATCGATGACGGTCTGGCTCAACGAGAAGGAGACCCGGAAGCGGCCCTCATGCCGTCTGATGAGGTCCAGGATCAACGCGGTGGTCGGGCGATAGCACTTGTCGGCGACCTTTTCCAGAATCTGGCGGTTCGCGTCGTTGTCGAAATAGAACGGGTCCGTACTGAAGACCGAGTATCTTCGGAGACGGTACGGCTGATGAACCTGGAAATAGAAGCAGACTGAGGCCATTGATGGTGAATGGTACCAATCCGATGCATGTCCCACTCAGCTCGATAGGATGAACCGCATGACAAAAGATGAGATGGCGCAACGAATCGCCGAACTATCGGTCCTACGTGGAAACTTCACGCTCAGAAGCGGACGCACGAGCACCTGGTACATAGACAAGTACCGGTTCAGCACCGATCCGGAACTCCTAAGGAATCTTGGTGGCTTGTTCACCGAGCTTCTTCCAGAGGGTGTTGATCGACTCGCTGGCGCCGAGCTGGGCGGCATTCCTCTGGTCACGACGGCCGCCATGGCTTCGGGTCTTCCCTGCCTGTTCGTGCGCAACCAGAAGAAGGACTATGGAACCGCTCAGAGGTTCGAAGGCGTGATGAACGAAGGCGATCACATCGTGCTTCTCGAGGATGTCGCGACCACTGGAGGTCAGGTGCTCGAGGCCGCTCGTGATCTGCAGGAAGCCGGCGGTCGAATCAGCACCATCATTGCGACCGTCGATCGTCTGGAAGGTGCCCGTGAGAACATCGAATCCGCCGGATTCAAGTTCGAATCCCTGTTCACTGTCAGGGATCTTGGGATCGAGGCGGATCAGCCGCCGACCTGATCTGCTCCAACTCGGCACGACGCCGCTTCATCGCCGATGTGAACCGTGGCCTCAACCAGAGCAGGGCGATCCCCCCCACTGGAAGCAACACGACGAGTTCCGTCGCCCGGTTGATCAGATCCGCCATGATCCCGATTTCAAGTGCGGCGGGAAGCGTCACGAGAATCGTCGCCAACCAACCAACCAGCCATTCGCGCAGGCCGAGCCCTCCACTCAGGAATGGAATGGCTCCGGCAAGCATTCCGATCGCCGCCAGCGCCAGGCAGATATCGAAACCGACAGGCTGATCCATCATCTGGAAAGCACATCTGTACCTGATGGCCATCAGCACGAGGTCCATGTACTTGAGAACCATCACCAGACCGGCTGTCCGTGTGGCCGCTGGCATGATGAGCCATCCCGGGATCAACGCCGGAAGCAGTGCCCATGCCCAGAGCGGGCCTTCCGACCAGTCCTGCAGAAACAGGGACACCCCTGTCAATCCGATGATCACGAGCCCTGCAATCCGAGCAAGAATCATGACCTTCGCGGTTTCCATCGGATGAACATCGTGGGAGACCTGGTGATACGCGATTCGGCCGAGCAGGCCCGCCTTCAATGGAAGGAAATTCAGCAGAGCGGATGCGGCAATGAGTCCCTGCATCTCGATCGCGGGTATGTGATGACGCGACATCAGCAATTGGAACTGGAGACCGGTCAGGAACAATCCGACCAGCATCGACGCAATCAGGATGAGAATGATCACGGGATCGGGATGGCTCATTGCCTGAAGCGCTGGTTCCAGCCGCTCGTGTTGATTGATGACCAGGACAATGGCACCGGCCAGCAACAGAAGTCCGATCAACATCGAGATCAATCGAAGCACGTGCCACTTGGGCCTGCTCTTTCCAGTTGTACCCGAGTCGGCCGAAGTGGCGGACGGAATCATCCGTCTCCCTCGTCGCTGGTGAGTTTTTCCAATCTCTTGTCACGTACGGATTCGGCAAGACCTTCAATCCACTCGGCCATCTGACGGATCCGCGGCTTGTTGGAATTCAATGCCGAGATGATGGCTGGATTCTCGAGTAAAGGCTCCAGATCATCCACTTCTATGGCAGCATCCAGCACACGCATGAGCTGAACAGTCCTCACGGTGGCGCTGTCGCTTCTCTGGACCATGCTCCAGATGGTCTCCAGTCTTGGAGATCTGGCCATGACGGAAAGGAACCATGCTCTCGAATTCTCGTCCAGCCTTGGATAGATGTCGATGATCGTGTCCACCGAAGCGTTCACGACGTCTTCCGGAAGCGGTGCCGAAACAAGCGATCCCGTATTCGACGAGATCACATGCGAAAGCAGTGCGATTTCCTGCAGCTCTTTGGGGGAGACGCCTTCTCCCTGGAGATCCTGAATGACCCGGTTCGCCCAGTTGGCGGTTACCCGTTGACCGTCTACACGGATGTCGTTGAATTCCGTCTCCAGTCCCATCAGCCCGGGAAGATGGCTGGGTTGCCCACTGGAGGATCCGGTCTGCATCCTGAAGTTGAGAATGGCGCTCAGATCGATCGATGCCCCGTAGAGGGGATGCCTGTCCACGATCGTTCCTATCCAGTGGCGACGAAGATCGATTGGAACCAGCAGCTTCTCGAATGGCATCAGACGGAGTCTGCTGTTGATCTCCGCAACAAGAGCCGGGCCGTTTGGAGGGGTCTCATAGGGAACTTCCACCTTGGCTTCGAGCAGCAGAAGTTCTCGTATCGGTCCATCTCGGTCAATGGCGAGCGGGAGAGGCGTGTTGTTGCTGATCTCCAGATCGACGATGATCGGTTCATATGGCTTGTAGGTGTTATTCCTCGGTATCAACTGCAGCGTGACGGCAAGTCTTGGATCCTCCGGAACGCGGTCCAGAAGTATCGGAAGCTCGGCCACCAGCTCATTCATCCTGATGGCCTCTTCGTCCATCGGGATCTTCTTGCCAAGCAGAACCTCAAGCTGGTCGCGAGCCCAGAGACCCTCCAGCTGACCTCGATAGGAGTTCCAGATCGAATAGAGAATCTCCGCAGCATCGCGGTCATGGCCAAGTTGGATCAATGCATCGGAGAGACCGATCGCCGTCATGAGATGGCCCGAATCATCGGACTCGAAGATCTCCTTCGCTGATTCAATGTCGCCGTTTCGAAGAAGATTCCACGCTGAGATCCTGTTCATCGCCTGATCGGACAATGCGTCGATCTCCTGGATCTCCTGCAGACGACTCTCGAGAATGTCCTGATCCGCATCCAGCCAGAGAAGCGACCAGTAGATGTGAAGCAGTCTCTGGGAACGATTGCGAGAGTCCTCGGCCGCCATGTTCGAGAGATCACCCTCGTAGCCAGCCGAAAGGACCAGATCCTCGATGGCCTCCAGCTCATCACTGTCGTTTTTCTCGCTGAGAAGGGTTGCCTGGATCATCGCCAGCTGAGGTGGAAGTGGGGCCTTGAGTTGAGCCAGTTCAAGCGGTGATCTGCTGGGGTCATCGAGCTGGGCCATCGACTCGTAGACGTTATTGAGCGCCTCACGACGCCGCTGAATTGTCCGCAAGGCTTCGTCCCGCTTGCCTTGCCCCCATTGCGCCAAAGCCAACTGTCCATAGACGGTACTGCCGGATGGCAGACCCCGCGCTTCCTGCTGCTTCATGCGCATGGTGATCATGCGTTCAGCAGCTTCATACGCGCCGCCGGCGAGCAGATACACGTTCAGGGTGGAAAGGATGTTGTCGTCGGTCAGATCCGCCGTGAGCAGGCCCAGAAGAAGTTCCACATATGCGATCTGATCGGGAACCCTGTTGCGAAGAAAACCTGTGGCGATTCCGACCGCATCGGAATAGGTGGGGTCCATAGCGATGGACTCCCCGAGCCACTTGCCGAACTCCTGAAGGTCCCCGCGACGTCTATGGATGTCCGCGAGACGGAATGCGAGTCGAGCGGATATCTCCGGGCCGATCGACTGCACCGCCTCAGGCTGCAAGAGCTGTTCCAGAGCGTTGATCTGTTCCTGAGCCGTGTTGAAGTTGTCGATGGCTACTTCAAGTCGATTCAACCGGGCACGCATGTCGTCCGGAGCGATCCTGAGGAGATCACGTGTGGCATCATTGAGAAGGTCCTCTCGATCGATCGCAATCGCCAGCTGGATCAGTTTTCGATAGGTGTCCGGCTGTTCCGGATCGAGTCGAGCAGAATCCTGAAGAAGCATCAACGCGACATTCAGTCCCGAGACGTTCAGATCGCTGCTGACGAGAATCTGGTTGGCGTATCTGGCGAGAGTCGTGGCCAGCCTCTGGTTGACGACCACATCGGATTCGCCGGCATCGGCCAGAGCCCTATCCGGACTCAGGGGGGTCCAGAGAAAAAGGCTTGCCATGACAAGCAGAGGCATGGATTTGAGGATTCTTGTCACGGGTGCTCTCATCAAGGCAATACTCTTCGATACGGGCCGGTATCGGCATCAGGCTGCCAGAATCCCCCCTTTTCAGCGATGTTAGGCGGGAAGCCTCCTCATGCCAACAAGAGAGGGTATGCCGGGGGACATAGCACTGAATGGCTCTTATCGGAAATCGTTGACAATGCCCCCGTAAGATTGATACCGTCACCGCTTCGATTCGGCCAGCTTCACCTCTTTGGAGTGGTCGAAACTACGATTCCAGTAGCCGGACCGTCCCTTTAAACCCGGAGTTCAATACTCGCCATGCTGATTAGACCTTGCCATCTGGCTGTTCTCCTGGCTCTCACGAGCTTGTTTGTGCCAATGGCGCATGGACAATCGGACAGAGCTCCGGAAAATCTGGATCGAATCTCCTCGGTCACGAATCTGGATGCCGCTCAGATTTCCAAGATCAATGCCTATGGGGAGTACTGGTCCGCGAAGCTGAATGACGACTCGCCCTCGGAAGTCAAGAAGGCTCGGAACATGCTTGTCAGATCTCTGCGACTGGTTGGTGGTAAATCTGCCAGCCTCGCCTTCCGGTCAACGATGAGCAAAGCCATCCTCAAGAAGCTTCAGTCAATCATCGAGGATGCCGATACCTACAAGGCCATAAACGCCATCCAGATTGCCTCGTCACTTGGCACGCCAAGAGCCGTCGAGACGCTCGAGGATCATCTTGAAATCGAGGATGAAAAGCGTCCGGAAATCCGACTCTGGGCTGCCATCGGACTCGGACGAGCATTCGAATTCAAGGATGGCCTGCGATCGGA
Organism: Phycisphaerae bacterium; assembly: GCA_002716385.1. Classification (GTDB taxonomy): domain Bacteria; phylum Planctomycetota; class Phycisphaerae; order Phycisphaerales; family SM1A02; genus UBA1668. The sequence continues at coordinate 333,345 of PBAX01000022.1, forward strand.
TGCACTAAAGGGAAGTCTCCGTGCGCTCGGGCGAGCAGCCGAAGTCGAGACCGACCCCTTGGTCCTGCAACGGGAAATGGAATCCATCGATATGGGGGTCAGAAACCAGCGACCGGACAATGTCGGGGGAAAGGAGATCCGCGATTTCGCCGTTGATACGGAAATAGCGGTGTTGGAGACCACAATCAATCGAATCCGATCTGGAGCGGTCTCCCCTTCCATGCTGAAAGCGTTGCAACCAAGCCTTGTGCTGATCCGTAACCAATACATTGATCCGCAGCTGCAACAGACCAATCGATCCGGCAAGAATGGTCGTAACGAGAAGCTGGCGACCTTCATCGGCCGCAAGACGGCTCCGAAGATCGCCGATATATATGACATCGTGATCATCAAGAGCTCCGACCTCCGTTCGGATCCCGAGTTGAGCGAGGCGACGGGTCGACTTCTTGAGTCGAGCGAAGCCACACTGAAGCTTGTTGACAAGAATCTGAGAGGCAATCAATCCAACGTGAAGAACGTTGCGGTTCGCAATCTCTGGGATAAGGGCCAGCTCGAGGAGCTCGAGGCGACAAGAGATCAGTGGCAGGCCATCATGGCTGCTCCGCCCTATAAATAGCTCGAATCGGTTGTCCAACCGCTCATTCCACCCATCTCGTCTTCATGGATACACTTGATGGCAAGTGAACCGGCTGGCGATTCCATTTCTGCTACTGATTATCCTGCTTGGTCTTGTGCTTTCACTCGATGAAAGTCGACCGCCGGCTGATCTGGTGATTGCAAGTGAAAATGAAGTCTTCACGCTCGATCCCCAGAGGATGAGCTATCTCGCGGACATGCGACTCGCCTACGCCCTCTACGAGGGTCTATTGCGATGGAACATCGAGGATTTCACACTTGAGCCGGGTGTAGCAGAGAATTGGTCCATCGAGGATGGTGGACGCAGGCTCGTATTCGATCTCAGGACGGATGCCAGATGGTCGGATGGATCCCCCGTCACCGCAAATGACTTCACTTGGTCCTGGATGCGATTACTGCTTCCCGATACCGCTGCGGACTATTCGAATCTCTTCTTTTCCATAAAGGGAGCGGATGAGTTCTGGGACTGGAGGACAACGCAGCTTGAGAATTTCACCGCAGATCCATGGTCTGCAGCGAATCCGAATGCGCGTTCCGATCAGACCGTATCGATGTTGAACAGAATGGCTGCACTCGGATCGGATGCCGATCTTCCCGAGGGCATCGGGTTTGATCCCGATTCCGATCTTCTTTCCATTGAAAGAGATGGTTTGCTCGCGGCTGTCGATCAGGGCGATGAACAGGCGCTGGTCGTCGCCCTGGAGAACTCCAGCCACCATCGAAGGATCTGGGATGCATTGAACGAACGCGAATCGCGCAAGGCTGAATCCGAATGGATGTGGCTACAAACCGAAGATCAGTTCCGGAGATTGGTTGGCCTGAAGTCCGTGAACGACCACCAGTTGATCGTCGAGCTGGACACACCGGTTCCCTATTTCCCGGATCTTCTCGCCTTCGCGCCCGCCAGCCCTGTTCATCGTCCAACGGTCGAGGGTTGGACGCTTGATGAATCCGATCGTGCGATGATCGTGAATTCCGGTTGGGGATCCATCACCCCACCCCCCTTTGAATCACGGCGCAACATCTCCATTTCTCCCGAAACGGGTCGACTGGTCCAGTCTCACCGATGGGCCCGACCGGGGACGTTGGTTGGCAACGGCCCCTACACATTGGATGAATGGCGATACAAGCGGGACATGCACCTGTCTCGTTCCGAAACCCATCATGACGGCGCGGGGACAGGATTCGATTCGATCGAGATCCGATCCATTCCCGATCCGAATACCGCCGTGCTGGCATTCATGAAGGGTGATGTCGATTGGTTGACCGGGGTAGGCGCTGATTGTCGTGTTGAGATGTTGGAACAGAGACGTCGCTACGACGAGATGCATGGGAAGTCCCATCAGCATGAGAAGTCCATGCCTGATCCCGTTGATGGGCAGCGAAATGATATCCACGCCATCCCGGTATTCGGAACCGACTTCTTCTCGTTCAATTGCCGAGCACTTCTTCCCGATGGGAGAGCCAATCCATTCGCCGATCCGGCTGTCAGAAGAGCGTTCGCTCTGGCAACCGACAAGCAGACAATCGTCGACAACGTGACTCGACTGGGTGAGCCGATCGCCTCAACGCTGGTACCCCGTGATTCGATTCCCGGCTACCAGTCGCCTTCAGGTCTGGGGTTCGATCCCGATCGGGCGAAACTTGAACTGGCATCCGCCGGATGGATTGATCGGGATGGTGATGGTGTCCCGGAGAACCCTAAAGGCACGCCGTTTCCGGATGTCGAGGTCCTGTACACGACCGGCTCCCCGCGTTTCTCGAGGATGGCCGTGGAACTCCGCGATCAATGGCAGCGGCACCTTGGAATACCTGTGGTTCTACTCGGTCAGGACACGAAGTTCTTCAAGGAGGACCTTCGCAAGGGCAACTTCATGATTGCGCGAGGACGCTGGTATGGGGATTACGGAGACCCGACCACCTTTCTGGAACTCTGCAGATCGACTGATGGAAACAACGACCGGGGATTCAGCGATCCTGCCGTCGATGCGGCGCTCGATGCCGCCATGCTCGAGACGGATCCCGAGATGCGAATGCGCAACCTGGCCGAGCTTGAACGCCGATTGTTCAACGAGGATCTGCCTTTGATACCGATCTGCCAGCTGGTGGATGTAACGATGTACGATCCGACCGAGATGACCGGTGTCACCCATCATCCACGTCTGACCCACTACCTCTGGAAGCTTCGACCGGTCGCCGAGGTGGACAGATGAAACGTCTCCTTCTGAGAAGATTGCTTCAGCTGCCGTTGATCCTTCTGGCGATCTACACGCTCACCTTCACCTTGACGTGGCTGATTCCCGGGAGTCCGCTTGAGAAAGCCGAAGCCAGACAGCCTCCTCCAGAGGTCATGGCCGCGATGCAGGCTCAATACAACCTGGACGATCCATGGGATTTCTACTGGGACTATCTGGGTTCGGCAACGGGCATCAGCTGGATGCTTGGTGAGCGTGATGGACCGGTCTTCGATCTGGGTCCAAGCCTTCGACACGAGAACTGGAGTGTCAACGAGATTCTCGCAGCTCAACTGCCGATATCGATGGCCCTTGGTCTGATGGCGATCTTGATCGCCTGTCTGATCGGAATCGTCTCGGGAACACTGGCAGCGGTGAAGCCGGGTTCATGGCTTGATCTGTTCAGCCTGATGGTCGCGTTGATCGGCATAAGTCTTCCGGCATTCGTGACCGGGACAGCCCTCCTGATGATCGGTGGACTGTGGCTCGATCTTTTTCCGGTGAGCGGATGGGGTCGGCCTGTTCACATCGTCCTGCCGGCTCTGGCGCTCTCGCTTCCATTCGCCGCGTACATCAGCAGACTTGTGCGGGTCGGAATGCTCGAACAGATGGCCTCCGACCATGTCCGTCTGCTTCGATCCCTCGGTCTCTCCGAACGGACGATCCTGCTTCGACACGCACTCAGAAACGCGTTCCTCCCGGTCCTGTCCTATCTCGGACCGGCCACTGCAGCGGCGATGACGGGTTCCTTCGTGGTTGAACGGGTGTTCGCCGTGCCGGGTGTGGGCAACCACTTCGTGGAGGCTGTGCTTGGCAAGGACATCACGTTGATCATGGGCGTTGTCCTCGTCTACAGCGTCCTGCTCGTGTTGTTCAATCTGGCGGTTGACCTTCTGTACGGATGGATCGATCCTAGAATCCGGCTGGCCTGATCCATGCAGAAGAGATTGTCACTAGCTGGAGTTAGCAGAATGCTTCTGATCCTGATCGGCATATGGATCATATGGATCATCGTCGTCTGGTCGATCCAGCATCGGATCATGTTCCCGGCTTCCATGATCGATGCGAGTCGCATTCTGACTGGCGCGCCAAGTGGAGTCGAATCCATCTGGTTGACGGACAACGGCGACAGGATCGAATCGTGGTTCATTCCGGGCAAAGGCGTGTCGGCGGAGACGCCTGGACCTGTAGTGGTGTTCGCGCACGGCAATGGCGAGTTGATCGACGACAATCTGGATCTGACATGGCTTGCCGACCTGGGAACATCGGTCCTTCTGATCGAATACAGAGGCTATGGTCGGTCCACAGGATCGCCTTCCCAGAGGAATCTCGTCAGCGACACGACTCGATTCGTGGAGCTGCTGACCCAAAGGCCCGAAGTGGATCCGGACAGGATTGGATTCATGGGGAGATCGATCGGCTGCAGTGTTCTGGCGCAGGTCGCACGAAGCCATCCGCCGAACGCCATGATAATGATGGTGCCGCCGGCAAGGCTCGATTCGATGGCCTGGCGATTCGGTGTTCCGCCATTCATGGTCAGAAGTCCGTTTCGGACGGATCTCGCAGTCAGGGAATTCGATTCCCCACTGCTCCTACTGCCACGAGACGAGGATGAGATCATTCCAGAGGGACACGCGGAGATCATCGACGCCAACGCATCCAACAGCACCATCATCACGCTTCGTGGCCATCACAACTGGCTTGATGACAGCAACGAAGTCAAGCGACAGCATAAGGCCATCAAGGCCTTCCTCCTATCGAACGGAATCCTGAAACCGGATGTCGATCAACCGTAGGATGCATCTTCTCCGAGCATCTCGGCAATGCGAAGAAGCTGGTTGTACTTCGCATTGCGATCACTTCGACATGGCGCTCCCGTCTTGATCTGACCGGCATTGGTTGCCACGGAGAGATCCGCGATCGTGGAGTCCTCGGTCTCGCCTGAACGATGTGAGATGACCGCATTCCATCCCGAACGCTGCGCCATTCTCACGGTCTCTAGTGTTTCCGTCAGTGTCCCGATCTGATTCACCTTCACGAGAATCGCATTGGCGGCATCGAGATCGATTCCCTTCTCCAGGAAATGCACATTGGTGACGAAGAGATCGTCTCCCACCAGCTGCACACGATCACCGATCCGTTTGTTCAGGTTCACCCAACCATCCCAGTCGTTCTCGGCCAGACCGTCCTCGATGGAATGAATCGGATACCGATTGCTCCAATCCTCCCAAAGATCGATCATTTCCTCGCTGGTCGCGTATCGGTCTGGATCGCTGGAGAAGAAGCAGTACCCCTCCTTGCCCTTGCGTCTTGCTTCATCGACCATCTCGCTCGTGGCTGGATCCAGACAGATGACGATCTGGTTCCCCAGCTCGTACGGCGACGCCTCGACGGCTTCCGATATCACCTCGAGCGCCTCCTCGTTCGATTTCAGATCGGGCGCGAATCCCCCTTCGTCGCCGACAGCGGTCGACAGACCCCGCTTCTTGAGAACGCTCTTGAGACCGTGGTAGATCTCGACTCCGGCACGAAGCCCCTCCTCGAAACAATCGAATCCGATCGGTTGGATCATGAACTCCTGGAAGTCGACGGTGTTGTCCGCATGTTTTCCACCGTTGAGGATGTTCATCATCGGCGCCGGCATCACTCTGGCATCTGGTCCTCCCAAATAGCGATACAGCGGAAGTCCGGATTGCATGGCGGCCGCTCGAGCGACCGCCAGAGAAACGCCGAGCATCGCATTGGCACCAAGTTCCGATTTGTTCTCGGTTCCATCCCGCTCGATCATCACCGCATCGATCACGGATTGTTCCCTCGAGTCCATTCCCAGAATCTCGGGTGCGATCACTTCATTCACGTTCGATACCGCGTTCATGACGCCCTTGCCACACCACTGATCCGACTGGTCATCACGAAGTTCGACCGCCTCGTGCTCGCCGGTACTGGCGCCCGAGGGCACGATCGCCCGCGACATGGCGCCACCTGCCAGTTCGACTTCACATTCAAGCGTTGGGTTTCCACGGCTGTCGAGAACCTGACGGGCATGGATGGCATCGATTTCGAATGGCATGATCGTCCTCCAGATGGTTGCCAGAAGTCACAGATGATACCGGCTCAGACCCCGAGCACTCTGGCCACATCCCTGACCACCCAGCTCATGTTGGCCTGAGCTGCTCGGGTTCTCGAAGCCAGATGTGGATAGAGAACGGCATTGGGAAGCCCGAGAAGTGGATTGGATGATGGGACCGGTTCTGGTTCATGGACATCAAGCACCGCATGGGCGTCAGGATTCTGTTCCAGAAAGTCAGCCAGTGCGGTCGTGTCGATGACGAATCCTCTTGATGTGTTGACGAGGAGTATCGAGTTGGACAGTTTTTCAATCTGATCCCCGCCAAGAAACCCGTGGTTCGAAGGTCTGCCGTCCACATGAATGGTCAGGACATCACTTTGCTCCAGAAGCGTGTCCAGATCGACCGCCTCAGCGTCATGTCGTGATCGAGCGGGAATGTCATCGATGTCGTTGTAGATGACCCGGAAACCGATGGCCCCCGCCACCTCCGCCATTCTCGAACCGATCCTCCCTAATCCAAGAATGCCGAATGTCATCTCGTTCATCTGCCTTGGGGCGATCTGTCCATCCCGAAGTGCGGACCACGCCTCGGCATCCACTGGATTTTCCAGAGGGGTTCTTGGACGAAGGTGATCGGTAATCATCGAGGTGACGTATTCGACGACGGCCTGGGTGTTGGCATCGGGCGTATTGACCACCTCGATGCCTCTGGCCGCGCAGGCCTTCAGATCAACGTTGTCCAGACCGACGCCGGCCCGACCCACCACTTTCAGCATCGGGGCTCGCGCAAGCAGACTCTCGTCGACGATCGTGTATGTCCGTATCAACAAGCCGGCAGCCTTCGCCAGAAGGGAGTCGAAGTCGGGATCCTCGACGGCGCACCGCTTGAGGTCGACCTTCGATCCAATCCACTCGATGGCGGCCTCATCAAGATGTTCGGTCAGGATGATCAGTGGTCTGTCGGACATTGAAGGCATGGTACGTCCCGACCGGATTCGATGAAGAGAAGGCGGCCCGTGACCACGACCTCTGGATTCTCGGCTTTGAAATGATCCCGGACAGCCGTCGCATACCGCTCGATCTGAGGAGAATACCGCTCGACGGCTTCCCGCTCGGAGACGTCATCATCGATTCGTCCCGACTTGAAATCGATGATCTCGATGAATCTGACGACTCCGCCCGATCGACCAACCACCAGACGGTCTATCCGACCACGAACAAGGGAGCCATCGGAATCGGAGAGTATCGGCCATTCATTGAGAATCTCCAGTTCATCACATCCATGGGAATCGTATGCCTTTCGACTCAGTCGATCGGCGATGACATCGTGTTCGATCGCATCGGACAGGACCCGAACCGCCTCCGCGGCCTCGGATCGCGATACCGGCCGGCCCGTCATCATCGATGTTCGTATGAACGTGCTGCGATTTTCCTCATCCGATGGCGCCCCCTCATCGAGCCAGATGATCGTCCTGAACAATTCATGCAGAAGCGTGCCTCTTCTCCGAGCCGCGGTCTCGATGATCCGGAACGATTCCCGGATCGTCCTGTCCGTCATCGAAGGCGGTGGTGTGGGATCGGCTTCATGTGTCTCCGCGATTCGAATCGGCCGAGGTTCGCCGATCGGATCGATCGTCTCGCGTTCGATTCGAGTCTGGTCACTCCACTCGGCGGCCCGACGTGACCAGAATCTCCCGTGTTCATCCTCCTCCGTGGAGTTGAAGGCATCATCGAGTTCCCGGATGGATCCTCTCAGGATGGCGCCGGTGGAGAGGGTCGTCCGATCGTTGGCGCTCTCCACCTGGAATATCAGATTCAGCACTCGACGCGCACGGGTGATCGAGACGTAGAGCAGCGACAACCGGTCTCCGAGACTGCGTTCCCACTCCCGCTGGGAGACGAGCTCCAGAAGAGGAATGTAGTGTCGTATCTTCGCGGACATCCGTGGGACGACCAGTGCCATCGGTTCCCTGGCCGAAGGCGACCAGGTCAGGCAACCACCGTCGCTGCTTTCCTCGACCATTGCATTGTTGAGAGCCGGCAGTATGACTTCATCGAACTCGAGCCCCTTCGCGGCATGCATGGTCATGACCCGAACGGACGCCCCTGAAGGCTCGCCTGCGGATGAGGATTCGATGTGACGGACGAAGTCCCCGAGAACAAGACTGTCGGTGGGATTCCATGCCGCGGCGAGATCGATCACGTATTCCATCGCCTTCCGATCCCTGACATCCATCTGCCCCTGGATCTGATTCACGATCTTCTGCAGATATCCATCGATTCCAAGCGAGAGTATGTCCTGCCGGATGCCAAGCGCGATGGTCGAGAGAAGCTGGTCTCGCCGATCGGGCTCGATGCCTTCGATCGGATGCAGCTGGATGACGTCGCCGATCGGCGAGTGCGAGACGTCGTACGCGGCCTCCCGGTGGTCGGGGTGCTCCGCCAGTCGAAGCAGCGACATGAAGCAGGTGACGACCCGTGAGTCGGACAGTGAACCGGACCCTTCCTCACTGGCCTCTATTCCCTCGGATCTGAGTGCCTCGACAGTGGCGGCGACCTGCTTGTTGGTCGACAGCAGGATGCCGATCGATCCACTGACTTCGGAACGATCCCTCACGATTTCGACGATCTTCTCTACAAGTGTCTCGTTCTTGATGGTGTCGTTGAGCCTGCTTCCCCGCGGGACACGAGCCGCTGGATCGATCCGATAGGCCAGAATCGCGCCGGGCATGTCTGGATGGGCCGTTTCGTGGTGGTCGAATCTCCAATCTGACAACGCGCGGGAAACCGGCGTGCCCGTCAGTCTGGACTCCGGAAGTCCGCAGATCTCGAGCGTGTTCGATGGAATCGCATGATGCTGCGCCCTCGAGAAGGCGGCGTTGTCATCGAGATTCGAAAACACGTCGTTCACGAATTCGATCACGGCCGGACCTGATCGATAGCTTTTATCGAGTGTTGATTCATCGAATCCACCTTCGACAAGCGTCGACAGCTTTTCCAGCAGAGACGGGGTGCCGCCACGCCACCCGTAGATGGACTGCTTGGGATCGGCGACCACGAGCATTCGACGTGGCAGATCATGTCCGCCTTCACCCGAGAGGATTTCACGGATGATCGGTTCCATGACGTTGAACTGCGCATCGGAAGTGTCCTGGAACTCGTCAAGCGCAAGATCACGTATCTCCGAATCGAGTCGATAGTTCAGCCATTCACGATCGGGCGTCTCGAGAAGCCTGGCGGCAGACAACTGGTCGGCGATGTCCTGGAACCCGTAGAAACCGGCTTCACGTGATCGTCGACTGGCGCAGACATCGATGCCACGAAGAAGAATCCTCCAGGATCGCATCTGCGATCTGACGGCATCGACCAGTTTCATGCGGGCATGCTGGATCAGAGGATCGATCGAATCCAAGAACTCAGGTGGCGCGATCGATCTGTCGAACGGCTGTCCAACCGCCACGGCACCGGTCATCTTGTCCATGAGGAAGTCGAACCAAGCGTCCGCTCTGGCGAGCTCCACGATCCGTCTCCGAGCATTGATCCAGTTCAGCTTTTCAGCGCCATCCTTCTTCAATGCGAGCGGCGCCTCCTCCAGATTCCGTATGGATGCCGCCAACTGTTCGCCACCGAGTCTCGAGGCGCCTGGCGCGATCGTCTCGTCATCGAGGGAATCCATCAGCGACCACATCCGATCGTCGCCCGCTATGAGATGCGATTGTCGCCAGATGGAGATGAGACCGGGCGAGCTTCGTTCGCCGAACACCATGGGTATCAGACGTCCGTGGACTTCGGCCTTGAGTATCTCCTGCTCGGCCTCGATCACAAGCGTCTTGATCACATCGGAAGGTGCCTGGTCGAGAAGATCATCCAGGGATCGCGTTCGGATCGCATGAAGGGTCGGATCGTCACCGATCGACCAGCCGACCGGCATGCCGATCTCGCCAGCGAACGTCTGGGCGATTCGATGGAACAGGCCATCGAGTGTGCCGAATTGCAGTCGATGCAGACTTCTCGTGACATCGACCAGTACGTCGTTCATCTCCTCGGGGGTCGGAGCGGGATCGACACCGAAACCTTCCACGAACATCGAAAGTGATTCGGGATCCAGTGCCGAGCTGGCGAGATGGTCCAGCACCCGGTGGAGGATCTCCCCGGCTGCGTTTCTCGTGAACGTCGCCGCGACAAGACCGGATGGATCCGCATCACCGGTTCGTCGCCTTCGATCGATCATCCATCCGATGCATTGATTGGCAAGGGTCCAGGTCTTCCCGCATCCCGCGTTGGCCGTGATGAGCTGACGAAGTCCGTTCATGAGATGGCCTCGCTCACGATCTGCTTCAAGCGACCTTCCTTGATGATCCGTATGACTTCGGCTGCCGTTTCCTCGGCCTCCTCGATGTCGGTCGCGGACCAGTCGGCCAGCTTGAAACCACTGCGTGACGAATCCGGTGGCAGACTGATGTATCCCAGCCCGTCTGGAGCCACCTCGATGTCCCTGCTCTTCAGAAGAACACGGTAGAGCGGCAACTGGAGGTCGATCCATCCATTCTTGTTTCGATGGGCCTCCTCCGGAGTCTCCCCCTTGGCGCCGGTCTTGTAATCGAGTGCCTGATAGCCATGGACATCGTGTTGATCGACACGGTCGATCTTTCCATGGAGATAGAGACCATCTTGATCTGGATACAACGGTGGATCGAATCCACGGGGGCCGAAGTCGGCTTCGACCATTCGGACGCGCCACCCCTCCATCGCCCGTTGGGCCTGTCTGGGCGCGAATGCGGAGAGTCGATGGCGAGCGATCTCGACCTGAAGTCGTACGCCCGGCAGTTGATGTTCTCCATACCTCTCTCGAACGTACCTGTCGAGAATATCCATGAACTCGGATTCGATCCGTGAGGCATCGTCGCTGGGTGTTTCCCGTTTCAGTTCAAGACGACCCCATTGTTCAAGCACTTCGTGCAGGAACGAACCGAATCCCATCGCATCGAGCGAATCGTTGTTCTCCACGGACTGGATTCGGATTCTCTCGTCGCGCTGGAGAAGGAAATCGAATCTGGTGCTCGACTTCAGATATCCCTTGAATGCCGTGACCGAAAGGTGGTTTATAACCGGTTCCCCTTCAGGCACTGGCCGGTCGATGAACCGGGACTCGCCCTCCTGGACGGAATGCCACTGTGCCATCTCGGGCCCACGCCGCTTCTCGTCCACAAGCCATGAGATTCTGCCAGCAAGCGGCTTTCCATCGAGTCGAAGAAGCAGTCGGCTCGGGATGAGCGGCTCGCCGGTGGAGGACCGTCTGGCCGTGACCAATCGGACATTCCGACCCGACTGCAGAATGGCCGACAACAACCAGGCGTCACGAGCCGTTCGACGTCTCTGGGAAGTCAGACCAAGCAGATCGCGTGCGGCCTCCGGCAGCCAGTTGTCGACGGAGGCCGCCGATGGAAGGAACCCCTCGTTCAAACCGGTGATCATCAGATCGTCGGCGTCGTCGAGATGAGCATCCAGCCAACCCACGAGCGAGATCGGCGAATGCGAATGCGAACCCCCGGAATGCCGCCTGAAGGCATCGATGACCATTCGAAGAAGTTCACTCGCTCGCAGCATCGGCATCCCGCGTTCGATGTCGAGTTGCGATTCGAAAAGCGTTCGCAGCAGTCTCAAGGAGGAGAGATCATCGTCCCCAAGCGGATACTCGCTTTCGGCGATGAACTCCTCGAGCATCTTCATGATCGGATGCGCCCATTCGGACGCCGTGCATTCGTCGGCGATCAATGGCGCAATCCGATCCAGAAGCGGTCCGACCAGTTCATGGAAGCTGGCACGGGCTCTCGATTCCTCGGGGAAGTCGCTCAGCTTGCGAGGCAAATGCTTCGACCAGAGGGAATCCCATCTGGCGACCGGCCTCTCCACGCCTTGTTCGATCAGCCATCTGGATACATCGGGATGGCGAACGAGCTGCGCGAGATATCTGGCGGATTCATCCTCTAGATAATTGGCGAGTATCGTCAGCAGGCGTCCGATGCGACCATTCTCCAGTCGAGAGGCTGAAACGGATTCGAGTTGCAGTCCATTGGTCTCGAAATGCTGTTCGAACAGGGGCTGGAGTTGTTCGTCCGGAACCGTGATGGTGGCGCGCTCTACGATTCCACGCTCACTCGTGATGTCGGCCATGAAGTCCAGCGCGGCCGCGATCTGATCGTCGACTCTTTCGCATGTCACGAGTTCGTCCGATGCGATTTCTATGGGCCGGTTTTCCCAGGCTTCGAGGTCGACCGCGCCGTTCTCGTCGAATTCCTCCGCCAGTTCCTTCGCGTCGCCATGGATGACCGTTCCGACGGCAACACCCCTTTCGCCAATCGAATTCAGGAGACGAATCATCAAACGAGATGGATCGGCCGCGACGACCGTGATCGAATCGACGTCGTCGACCACGATGGCATCCGTCTCGAGTGCATGCATGCGATCGACATCGACATTGACGAGGCCGGCGTTCTCCAGATGGGAACCGACTTCATCACAGAGTTCGACGAGAACGTTCCATCTGTCTTCCTCGATCGGAAGACCGGCTTCACGACATCTGTTCATCGCTTCCTTCGGCGAGTAGCCGCCACCACCAAGTTCCCGCATCAACGAGCAGAGTCGATCGGCCAGCGTGATGCATTCGCGTCCAGTGGGCGGATCATCGTGACCGGTGATGGCCTTGATCTGTTCCTGCGTCGCATTCCGGATGACCGCGAGCCAGGCGATCTGATTCGAAAGATCGTCGGCACGGTTTCTGGTTGGAACCAGAAAACGATCGAAGAGGCCCGAGGGTGTCGTGGTTTCGGGTGGAACAACCCGTCGATCGCCAGCCAGTGCCAGAAGTCTCTTCTCGAAACATCTCCGGGCCCGTCCGGTCGGTAGCACCAGAACATGTCGTGAGAGATCCAGGACGTCGGCGGTGCCGTTTTGTTCGATGAGCCAGGCGGCCAGTGCTGGCAGCAGATGGGTCCCGGATCCAAGAAAGTGTCTCTCAAGCATGGACCCTGATTATCGCTTGAGCAGACGGCTCGCGGGCGGGTGGGCGATCGGGCTTCGATTGTTGGCCCCTGACGGGTCTGGACCATGAAAGTGGCGGCTCCGAGCCTAATTTCATGGAGAAAAAACACCGTTTAAACATGCTTGAAGGCTGTTTTTATGGATTTCCACAAATAAACCCCAGAGCCATGCAATGAACACCCCATTTGGGCGTTCTACCAGTGCGACACCTAGCAGACGTCTCATCGCGGGCAACCGTGGTCTCAGGTGTGGAGGGGCACGATCCTGAATGGCTTGCGAGAACCTTCAGGAGACGAAAAGCAACCCATCTCCCCTCTCCTCGCAGCCCGACGGACCTGAACAAGCTCCGTCGGGCTTTTTCTTTTGGGTGCTTCATTCAATCAGCCAGATATTCGGCCCCATGAGCGAATCGGGTATTGATGGGCACCCCTTCCTCGCAGAGCCGGCAGGTCTCCGCCGGCCAGGATGGCAACGAGACCTCGTCCAGAAACACGTAGCGAGCAACACCGAGATCGGATGCCCCAATGTTGCCTCGACTGATCCAGGTCGCGGCGGCGACGACCTCCCCCCCAGCTTCCCGAATCGTGTCCATGGTGAGCTTGAGTGAATAACCGGTGTTGACGACATCGTCGACGGCCAGGACACGCTTGCCTCTGATGAACTCGTCCTGACCTCTCCTGAGAACGAATAGTTCACGACCATCGACTGTTTCACGCTCGGCATAGACGCAGCTGGTCGACAATGCCAACGCCGTGAACTGAGCGCAGATAAGTCCACCGACCGCCGGACCGCACACCACGTCGATATCCAGATCCGATACCGATTCCGCAAGCAGCTCGCCGAGTCGCCTTGGAAGTCTCGGATCGAGATTGATGATGTCCTTGGCGATCCAGCCGTTTCCATGATGGCCGGATGCATAGACGAAATGATCGTCCTCGATCAATGCACCGCAGGCCTCGATGATGGTCCGGGTCTCCGCCTGTCTGGGATCAGTCATGAAAAGACAATAGCTTTTCACGCATACGAATGCAGGCCCGAGATCGTGAAGTTGATGATGATCCAGTTGAAGAGCATCACGGCGCAACCGATGATCGCGAGCACCGCCGTCCACATGCCCTTGTCCTTGACCTTCATGCGCACATGGATCAGCAACGCGTAGATGATGAAGGTGTTCAGGGCGAACACCTCCTTGGGATCCCATCCCCATGGTCGACCCCAGGAGTGATCCGCCCAGATGGCGCCCATCACGAGGCCCGCCCACAGCAGGATGAAGGAGAGCTCGACGAGGATCATGGTCGTGCCATCGAGTACGTGACCGAAGCCCGTTCGCGTGGACACGAGTCCAGGCTGTCCGCCGGCACGAGGAACGATGAGGAAACCCGCACCGCCGGCACGTGCCCAGGCATCCACACCCTTGCCGTTGCGCGAGACCAGTCGCCAAAGCATGTAGAGCAGCGCGGAAACGGCTGCCAGGAAGATGAGGGCGTACGAGAAGATGATCACGTTCGTGTGTATGTAGAGCCAGATGTCATGGAGAACCGGCATCTTGTTGGAGATACCGGCGCTGAGCTCGAGCGGATACAGACGAGTCGCCATCATGGCCACCATCGAGCAGATGGCGCTGGCCAACGCGAAGATGCCGGACATGCGCGTCCGACGCACGAAGAATTCCATGATGAGCGCGAATATCGCGGCGAACCACGCGGATGTCGTCACCGCTTCGAACATGTTCGTGTTCGGGAATCGATCGGCGACATACCAGCGAAGAAGAACCGCCACGGTCTGTCCGATGAATCCGAGACCGAATATGGTCATGCCGAGCCAGAAGGCCCCTCGCCACTTGTATACGAGCCACATCAGCAGCAACGCGATGCTGAACAGGTAGATGATCCAGACCCATGTGAGATGGCTCCATTGGAAATAGAAGCTCTCCCACTGGAGTCGTTCCGCGGATGGATAGATCTCAGGATTTCTCAGCTGCAGCAGGTTCGCCAGTGTGACCATCGACTTGTTCACAGCCGGCGCATCCTCGGCGACCCATGCCGACTGGAGATCCAACCAGGCGGATGAGATCTCGTCGCCGGGCGCCAGCCCCGAGAGTTCATCGAGACCGGTCCACGGCTGATTCAGCGCGTCGGGTCCTGTCGGTGGGACCATCATCATCGAACGTCGCAGTACCTGCGGCTGCCCGACACCCACTGCCGTCTGGATGGCCTCGATGGGCTTCGCGAAACGCATCACATCGCCCTGCATGCTGGCGAGCAGCTCGACGACGCCGGGGCTCAGTATGAATTCCTTCGCGATCAAACCCGACTGCATGAATGTCTCGAGTCGTTCATCGGTCGCGGATTCCGGCCGATCACCATCGACAAGGGCCCTGATGATCGCCGCTCTCATCGGCTTCTTCTTGACGAAGATGATGTCGCGGTTCTCGTAGGCACCGGAACGCAGCGCCATGTCCAGATACGTGAATGCGGGAGACTGGCCGTCTATCTTTCGTGATCCACTGACGAACTGCATCATCGAACGGGAGAACGATTCCCATGACTTGATGCGGCCCCCGTCCCACACGGCCACCTCGTTGAACGGCGCCATGTCAACCTGCGACTCGAATGAAATCTCCTGGTCGGGTTCGACCTGAACCGATTCCTGAACAGGAGTCCCAACCGTGCCTGACAATGAAGCGAGGAGAAGAACGAGGATCTTGATCATGCCGCCGCCCCCTTCATCTTTTCGTAGACATTGGCCGCTCTTCGTCTCTTGATCATCGGTTTGATGTAGAACGCGTAGATCATGCCGATCACCGACAGGACGCTTCCTCCAAGCATGGTCCAGACCCCATTGCGGTTACCGACACCCAGAATGGTGTAGTTGAGTCCCGCAACAGCCGGGCTGCTCTCGGTGGCTCGCTCGGGAGGATCCCATTGCGATTGGAAATACCAGTATCCATTGCGTTCACTTGGATTGTTCACACTCACATCGGACAACACCGATCCACGGTCGTCATCGAATCTCACATGACTTATCCAGTTGAGTACGCTAGACACATCACCTGTGAATCCGCCGACATGCGAACTGACATCGAAGCCCTTCAGAGATACGGTCGACGGCAATGGCGCGCTCTGTCGTGAATACATGACTTCGATCAGACGGCCGTCGGGCATCGACATGATCGAGGGTTGATACGAGAATCTACGGAGAAGATCCTCGGATCCGTTGAATGGATAGTGGTGATAGGTCAACCACGCCTGACGCTTGGCTTCAGGCATGCGGATCTTGATCATCGACAACTGCCCACCGGCCCGCGGTTGTCTCGCACGCTTCTCGATGACGCGTGGACGTGTTTCCATTCGCATCCTGGCGTCGTAGGACGTGACCGTCATGGTCACATCGGGTCCCAGTTGATGCGGTGTTCCCACCACCAGATCATCGACCTGGGGCTTGCCGGGGAGAAGCATCGAAATGAGCCGCAACTGATCCGGTTCAGGACCGGCCACGAGGGTGACGGGCGCCTTCGGTCCCGATGCGGGCAAGTAGGTCATCTTGATCGTCTTGTCCAGATCACGATCCATTGCGGAATGATCTTGCGGCGGACCTTCGAACGGGAAATCTCCATTGAGCGCTGGTTGATCGAAGACCCAACGAAGCCATGTCCGGTTGTCGTTTCGCATCTCGATGCGAGCCAGATTCAACTTTCGATCACGGACGATCATCTCGTCGTCGATGCGTCGTGCTCGCCATTCATACGCGGAATCTCCCACTGGAATCCACGGTGCATCGGGCTCCAGCTCGGTGAATTGAGTGATGTCCTCCGTGATCTCAATGTCAGAATCGGGTATTCGGATCCGAACTCTTGGTCCGGACATGTTCAACATGCCGTCCATAATCGATTCGGAATCTATCCATTGGAATCGCATGAGCGATGGATCCGGTCGGGTCGGGTTCTCATCGAATGCGAACATCCGATGCTGAACCTGCTGCCCCGCACTCGTGTCGAGCGTCAGATTGGCGATCGGATTCAATGGATCGCCGCATGGCTCGCAACCCGGTGTATCTCTTGTCTCCATTCCGGCGTATGGCAGGTACGAAGTGATGTAGATCGGCATCTCTGCAAGTGGATCATCCGGGGACGATGCCATCGTCTTCAGCAGCAATGGGCCAGTGACCACTTCATCATCACCCGTCGGCAGCCAGACCTCCCGATCCAGTTCCACATACTCGTTGTAGCGGGGAAGATCCTCGATCGGCCTCTCGACCCAATCGGTGATCGGTGTGGTGGATCCGTCCAAATTGCGGGCGACCTCCCTCAGATAGAGTGCGGCTGAACTCATGAGCCAGAACTTCGACTGTTCATCGGGTTCCAGTCGCATCGTCAGGGTGTCGTCCGTCAAGGCTGTTCCGTTCTGCTTGACCGATCGCGCCCATGGTTGCTTCGGATCGGATGATCGAACCATGTCTTCCGTGTATTCGGGATAGTTGGCGAGAAGCTGACGAATGAACATCCCGTTCGGGGAGTTCACCATCACCTTGACGGCATAGGCCGCCTTGCCCTTGTCCGGTCCTGTCAACAGTTCCCAATTGGGATTCGTGTCCATGACCTGAAACTTCCATGGGCCATCGGGCGTTTCTATCTGGACCTCGTGTCCCGGCATGGCTCTGAGATTGGCGGGCTCACCACCCTCCGGTTGGATGAAGATGCGTGCTCTGGCAATCGGCACATCGCCCTCGACCTTCGTGGCAAAGTAAAAGACGCAGCCAAGCGACATGATGATCAACCCGGCATGGACCATCCAGACACCCAGATTGATCGTGTTGAACGGAATACGGCGAATCGTGGTCACGATGATCGTCAGGCAGGTCAACCCGACCAGAATGAAGAACGGCCAGGAGTTGAACCACTCGTATTCGGTCATCTCGATTCCACGCCAGGATCGCACCGCCGTCCAAGCATCCGGCTCCCAGATGGCGACCTTGAGCGGAAGTCCAGCTGAACCGATGGCGGAATAGACGAACAGGAGGAACAGCAGCAGTATGCCGAATCGGACACTGCTGAACAGGTCCAGCAACCCGATCAGCGGGTTGTAGGAGCGTTCATCGCTGGATGTGCTGGCGGAAGCGTCCAAGAGGAGACCCAGATGTTCAGATCACAGGCTGAATAGTCCTTGGCCAACTCTGGCCAAGGTCCCAAATGGTATGCCAGAAACTCCCTTGAGATCCAGAATCAGGGCCAATCAGGAGTCCCTCAATTCCATGCTCAGAGGGTCTGAAAAGCCGGTTTTGAGTACTGCAATGGAAATTGGAGGAATAGCGTTGTCCGACCTTTCAAGGGGTCCATAATAGAGGAATAGGTCTTCAATGAATGGGGATCAGTGGAGCATGGGGATATGAGAGCAAGAGCAGCCATTCTGCCGTTCGTGTTTCTGGTTTGTCTGAGTGGATTTTCAATGGGCCAGGACAGATGGGTGGATTCAAGAGCCATCGGTCTGTTCGATGGATCCCAGTTGATCCAGCAACCCACCCCTTTGGGCAGCAAAGTCATGGGATTCGACATGGTCGTCTCCGGTGACATTCTGGTGACCGGGGCACCGGGCATCGATGACGGTTCGCCGCAGGGCGATCCCGGTGCGGTGGATGTGTTCAAGTGGAACAGCGATTTCGATGAATGGGAACATCTGGTCTCGCTTGGAACCCTGCTTCCCATGCTTGAATTGGGATCGAATTTCGAATTCGGATATTCAGTCGACATGCATGGTGACGCGATCATCGTCGGTGCGCCGGGTGCCACCGATCAATTCGGCAATCCGGTTGGTCGAGCCTATCTATTCAGAAGAGATTCCAACAATCTGGACATATGGCAACATGTAGAAACCTTCGATCATCCCGACAACAGTGTGGACAGTCGATTCGGTGCCAATGTCACCCTGAATGATTCCTACGCCTTCATCACGGCCTTGAATGATACGAATTTCACCGGAGGCAACGGTCAGATCTGGAGTCATAGCATCACACGATCGAATGTGGTTCCGCGACCGATACCGAACCCGGTGATACCCAGGGGAACCATTCTGAATGATTGGGGAGTCGGACTTGATTATCAGGAAGGTGTACTTGGAGTCGGTGGTCCGACTTCGAGGATCGAAGGCACCGCCATGGGCGCCGCAGTGGGCTACCCCTGTGTGAACGGCAGCCCACTGCCATCGGATCTTCTGACCCCTCCGGATCCCTGGAATGCCGAGAACGCAAACTTCGGGCAGAGCATCACCCATTCGGCCGGCCAGTTGATGATCGGCACACCGAATCTCGGCAATCTACAGGGGACGGTACTCAACTACTACGAGGACAAGGTCAGTGGTGAGTGGCAGTTCAATGAAGCCATACTGGATGCCGATGATTCACCCTTGACACTCTTCGGCTGGTCCATCTCCGTGCACAATGACTTGATGGTGGTCGGCGCCCCGTACGGCGGCTTGAGTGTGAGTGGTCATGGAACAATCTTCCGGTACTCGCCCTCCGCTGGTGAGTGGGTAGTTGAACACGTTTTGAATCCAGAACTGGCAGCAGTTGGCGACTGGTCTGGAAAAGCCGTTGGTGCCTGTGAACATGGTGCAATGGTCGCTTCACCATTTATTGACACAGGCAACTTTGATGAAACCGAGGTGGGTGGTGTCTTCTTCTATCAGAAGACCGATGGTCAATGGCAGTTCGATGTTCGCGAATCACTACCTGTTCAACTCGCTGATGAAAAGATCGAGAAACCAGAGTGGTTGGAATCAACAAAACCTTCCTTTGGATATGCGATCGCCAGTTCCGGTCCATTCACGATCGTGGGAGATGATAGAGAAGACGATCCGGGTAGAGTACATCTCTACTATCTGGATAAAACAAATGCATGGGTGCCTCTTGAATCCCACGGTCTTGTCAATCCATCTCTGGAGACTGGATCTCGATTTGGGCTTTCTATCGCCATGGATGCTAACGTTGCCGTGATTGGTGCTCCACAATTGAACAACACTGGCAATGGTGTCATTTCGGTGTTCGAGGAAGTTGGATTCGAATGGTCGCTGATTCATGAATTGACGGTTGGATCCAGCAGCACGTTGGGCATGTCGGTGGCCGTGGCGGTCCTTGGTGATCTGGCACTGGTCGCGGCTGGTGATCCCTCGAGTGGGGTCGATGGTGTTGTGCATGTGTGGCGAATCAACCTGAAGACCGGAAACAGAACACTCGAGGGCACGCTCCAGGACCCTTCCATGATGGGTGAGGATGTCGAGTTCGGATACAGCCTCGATATGGATGTCGATGCCGCCGGAAGTGTCGTCCTTGCCATCGGTAACACCGACTGGACGAGTGATCAGCTCACCGGCTCCGTCGAACTGTTCCGCAGGGACAACGGTTCAAGTACATGGTCGCACGAGGAAACGGTGCAACCGGGCATCCAGTTCCCGGACAACTGGTCGAGCTACGCCTTCGGTCACGACATCGCCATCGACAACGGAATGCTCGTTGTCGGCGCACCTCAGGCCAGTTGGTACTCGAATTACGGATACTCCTCCCAATTGGCAGGAGACGCCTTCATATTCAAGGCGACCCCTTCCAGCGGACCTGCTTCATGGTCACTTGATTCCTTCCTGAATACGCCGACTGGTCGTGGCGGCGACATCTTCGGCTACTCGGTTGGTCTCAGCGCCGAATATCGACAGGTCTACATCGGCTCGCCGTATGGGGATTACATGGGTCGCAACACCGGGATGGTGGCGGTCTATGAATACAATCCGGACGCGTCCTGGGACACTCTGGACTGGGAAGTCAGCAAAGTTCTGTTTTCAAATGATTTCCAGGAGGATGACGATCTCGGTATGGCCATGGCGGTCAATGGAGACAATCTATTCGTCACGGCACCCACCTATGAACCGACCGAGACCATCGTGGATCGTTCCTATCTTTCCCGATTCGATATCGAAGAGGTCGTAACCTGGAAAACCACGGAAAGCCAGCAATCGCTCTCGGATGAGAGTGCCTGGTCGAGTCCGCCGGAAGGCTCCAACAAGGCATTGTTCTCGCTTCTGATCGAAGAGTACCGATCCATCATCTTCGATGTGGGGACCTGGGATGGTTCGATGGAAATCGCGCTGGATCAGATCGGTTTCGATTTTCTTGGAGAGACCGATGCGACGATCACAGGTGATCTCGAGATATCCTCTCCGCCCCAGATTCGATCAGCAGCGCTCACACTGACTGGTTCTGATGTACTGGAAGTGCAGAACGATGTCACGATCGGTCGAACTGGGGAGTCGGGGACACTCGATCTCTTCGAGACCGGTCTGTATGTCGCTGGTGAACTCTCGGTGAACGGCGGCTCATCCATACAGTTCAGTCTTTCCGATTCATTCCCCGATTCTAAGTCCTCATGCATAGAGACTCTTCAGGCTCCATTGATCGGTGGATCGATATCCGTCGATCTCGGTCTGATCGACGAGGACAGTCTGGCCGTTGGTGATGAACTTGTATTGCTCCGATCCAGTGGAACACCGATTGCAGGACAGGACCGTTTCGATCTGGTTCTTCTTCCCGCTCTTGGCAACGATCTCGCGTTCCAGGTCGATTATCGTTCCAGCGATAACGTACGGGGTGGCGGAAGTACCTGGGAAGTGGTCATCGAGGTCGTCAATATCGCCGATCTCCTCGACTTCGGTGATGCCAACACGACCTCTGTGGATGGTGATGCCGTCGCAATGGAGGTGGTGGACCTCAACAACGACGATGCCGATGAGATCTGCGTCATCTTCGATGGCGCACCCGGTCAGCTGGTCATCTTCGAGAATGACGGTGCTGGCGGCGTTGCTCAGCAGATCATCGTTAATACCGGGGACGAACCAATCGACATCACATCCGGCGACTTCGATGATGATGGCAATCAGGATCTGGCCGTCGTGAACAGATTGTCACAGGATGTCATTTACTTCATCAATGATGATGCGGATCCAAGCGATGGATTCGTGACCGGCAGCTTTGGATTGAGCGTGATGCCAACATGCATGGCCGCATTCGATTACCTGTCTTCGGACACACTTGATGATCTTGTTATCGGATTCGAGAACACCGTCGACTCGGGTGGTGGACTGATCATCTATGAAGCCGCATCCTCTGTGAGAGGTCTCGGTTTCGGTGGATCACAGACGTTGAGCACGACAAGCCCACCGACGAATGTCGATCCGAGTGAGGATGAAAAGGACAAGGACATCCCATTCGCGGGATCGAGACGTGATGGCAAAGCTCTGGCAGCACGCCGTTTCTCGGGACGTGGACCTGGTCTGTATGTGGAGGATTATCCAGCCGGTTCAGATCTTGGCGACATTGTTCTCCGAGACTTGAACGCTGATGGCTACAGCGACATGATTCTCACCAGCTCGGCCAATAACTCGATACCGATCCTTATTCAGGATTCGGCCAATCCCGGCGAATTCCTGCCGGCACTCCAGGTGCCAGCCGGCACGTCCCCATCGAGCATCACGACGATCGATTTCGATGATGATGGCGACAACGACATTGCGGCCGTTACGACGGATTCGGCCGGAACCCGGATTGTCCGACTGCTCCAGAATGACGGAAATCTCACCTTCACCACGATTGATCTGGCGGAAGGCGAGTTCCCCCTGCTCGTGGATGCGGGAGATGTCGATGGTGACGGGACGAACGACCTCGTCACCATAGGCGACACAGGCTCCTTCCTGCGCAACGGGGAATCCACACCGCTACTGGCACTCAGAGAAGGTGGAACATCCTGCGACTGCGTTGGAGATGTGGATTGCAATGGATCGGTCGACATCGAGGATCTGCTTTCCGTTCTATCCGACTATGGTTGCGAGGGTGATTGTTCCGCTGATGCCAACGGTGATTCAGTCGTGGACATCGAGGACCTCCTCATCGTGATTTCGGGTTGGAACGAATGTGGTTAGGCATTGTCAGTAACGGAGGGATGCTGTACTTCGCCTGATCCCTGGAGAACAGCCCGATGGAGATGGTCCCGGAGCGTGATACGCCATGTGCATTGCAAGTGCTCTCATTCTGCCCACCTTGGTCGCGTTTGCGACGACTGAAATCGTTCCTCCAGCTGGTGCGACACCTGGATTTGGTACATCCATCGATAGATCGAGTGAATTTCTGATCATCGGCACATCGACGGGCAACAACAACAAGGGGCATGTCGCCATCTATGCGAATGGCAACTCGACGTCACCCGTCTGGACACTGGACGTCTCCGGTCTTTCGAATGACGCGGCCGCTGGACAAGCCGTGGGGATTGATGGTGATTGGGCTGCAATAGGCATACCCGGCGACAACAAGACCTTGATTCTGAAATACGAGGACAATGGATCTGGGCCTCAATGGACTGAGAATGAATGGCTCACGCCTCCACCAGGCATCCAGCAGTTCGGCTATTCGATCGACATGCATCGGGAGGAAATGCTGATTGGCGCACCGGAGGGTTTCGAAGCAGTTGCAGGTTACAGGCTGGAAACCTACGAGTTTCCCGATGGTTCGACACAGCTACTCTGGAACAACTATGGAGTCATAGAATCACCATTGCCATCAGGCAGTCGTTGGGGACATTCGGTCACGGTAGAAGACGGGACTGGATTTGTCGGTTCGCCAAGTTACAACGGTACTGATGGAAATCTACACAGGCTGAGACTTGATGGTCCGTTCATGACAATAGAAGAGGATTTGACCTTTGAAATCCCTTGGGCAACCGGTCAGATTGGATGGGATGTCATCATTCGCAATGGCCAGCTTTACGTCAGTGCACCCTCCTATGGGCTCAATGACTCCTCCGGGATAGTCTGGATGCTGAGGAATCTGGAACAGGACGATGGCACGTTGGCCTGGTCGTTCAATGCATATTTGTCGCCGCCGATCGAGATTCTGCAGAGCCAGTTTGGTTACATGGTCGACAGCAACGAATCTGTCGTTGCCATATCGGCTCCATATGCAGAGGGAAAAGGAGCCATCTATCTTTACGATTGCGACTTCGAGGACCCGAATTTCCCGACCTTCCCATATCTGGGGCAGATACAGCTAAATGATCTAAATGAGGGTGATCTATTCGGTTCAAGTTTCGTGATGGGTGACACGTACGTGTTCTGTGGATCAACCGGAAGTGATCTTCACGGACCTGATCACGGCCGAGTTTCCATTGTGAATCAAAGTGACATCCAGCCGCCAGCCAATCAGTCTGTCAGCTACGACACGGCTACCGCACTCGATACCTTTGATGAACTGGTCCCCTCCGCAATCAGTGTCTCTGGGAACCGGGTTGTGCTGGGAGTACCACATGCCGCTGGCGGCAATGGCCTTGTCCAGCTTGTCGATAACCAGAATGGTTCATGGGTCCTCGATGCCGAGTTGTTCGAAAGCCCTGATGGGGTGCCAAACATCTTCGGATTCTCCGTAAGCCAGTCAGAGCATCTACTGGCGGTTGGCGCGCCGGGAACCAATGGTTCTGGAGCGGTTCATGTGTATGACCAGAGTGATGATGGATATGAAAAACTGACGACGATCTCACCTTCGATGAATGGCGACATCGCTTTCGGTTACTCAGTCGAGATGTATAAGAGCGATCCGGATATCGCCTATCTGGTGATCGGAAGCCCTGGAATATCGCTTGCCAACGGTCAGATCGTCTCCCCTGGTCACTGCTACATATACAGAGCATTCAGCAGCGACTTCTCGAGCTGGGAGGAGATTTTCAGTCGAACATCAAATGAATCCGCCTCGCTCCTGGGCATAGATGTCGCCTTGGATCAAACAGAGAGCGGGCTCGTCATGGCGGTAGGTGACCCGAGTTTCCTTCAAAACAAGGGGGCCACCTGGCTCTACACCGGAGATGCCACTTCCGAGACATGGACTGATCTTCCTTCCATAGGCGGCGAGGCGCCCGGCAGCTTCTTTGGTTACAGCGTTGACATTGAGGACAAGTATGTTGTCAGCGGTGCGCCTGGCCAGACGGCGGCATCCCAGACCGGATCCGCCTATGTGGTCGCGCTGGTCAACGGTGAATTGTCTCAGTGGCACGTGCTGACACCAGCAGCTCAGGATTCATTCAATTCATTTGGTGAAAGTGTCGCCATAACCAGAGAAGGTGACAAATACCGCGTGGCCGCGAGTATCAGTGGCTACCGTAGTGGAAGTGGATCCGTTCCAAGCTGGACCGGTAGTGCCGTCGACATGTTCACCGGAAAGATGCAAAAGGATGGATTGCTTGGTTCCATGAAATCGAATGGCAGGATCGTGACACCAGGTGTTCATATCCCGAATGGGCTCGGAAGCATCGTGAGCTTTCAGGATTCCTGTCTCTACATGGTCAACAGTCACGAGAACGCCCAGGCCCTCGGAACGGCGAGCAAGGGTGTGGCCCAGTTCGACAAGCCGAATCACGTCTACTGGTTGCAGGCGAACGGCGGCCAATTCAACAACCCCGACAACTGGTCTGTCGAACCGTCCGATGGCGATACGTTAGTTTTCTCGCTTCTCGGAACCACCAGATACCTTGTCGAATTGTCGAATGCGGTCGATGCCCGGCTCAAGTTCATATACGACAAGATCATTCTGGTCAGCAACGATGAATTCAACGAGACCGTTCGCTCGATCGACATAGCATCGGAAGCGACTGTTGAAGCGGCGAGTCTCATAATCGGTGGTGGACTGCTCAATATCGAGGAGGACCTGCGAATCGGATCAGATGAACAGGACATGGCCGGCAGCCTATACCTTGCCGTGAATGGACGCGTCAATTGCGGAAATCTGATTCAAAGCGCCAACGGACAGATGGGCTATGGAATCAACACGTTGACCGATGAAAACAACTGGGTGATCGAATCCGGAAATATCGAACTCGCCGGTTCGTTCCGA
The DNA here is from genome assembly GCA_002716385.1 of Phycisphaerae bacterium. Taxonomy (GTDB): domain Bacteria; phylum Planctomycetota; class Phycisphaerae; order Phycisphaerales; family SM1A02; genus UBA1668. Next base: position 359,235 of record PBAX01000022.1, read on the forward strand.
GTGGAGATCATCGCCGATCTGGCCAATCAACTGTCTGCAGGCGATGTATTCCACTTCATCCGATCATCCTCCGCTCCCCCGCCGGAAGCCCAACGCCATGATGTCATGGTTCTCCCGGGACTTCCGAATGGGCTGGCGATGGTTCCGCGCTACAACGAGTCTGTCAACACGAGTGGTTGGGAGATGTTGCTGGACATCGTCGATCTGGGTGGTCTCCTGTCATTCGATGACCCGAATTCGATCGATGTCGACAGTGGCGCGACAGCTGTCGAGATCGTCGATCTCAATGGTGATGGCGCAGAGGAGATCTGTCTTGTATTCAGTGGGACTCCCGGCAGCCTAATCATCTTCGAGAACGATGGAGCAGGCGGTGTCACCCAGCAGGTCGTCATGAACACAGGTGGAGATCCGGTCGATATCACGAGCGGCGACTTCGATGGTGATGGGACAAGCGATCTGGCGGTCGCGAATTCGGCTGATCAGGACATCTATGTCTACTACAACGAGGATCAGGACATAAGCAACGGTTTCACGGAACTCGATCTGGACATCAACAGAACACCCACTTGTCTCGCGGGCATCGACTACGACTTCAATTCCGAGAAGGACCTTGTCGTAGGCGTCACCGACGACGACCTTGATGGAAACGGTGACTGGTTGTTCTATACAGGAACGGCAAGTCTATCCAGGGCGGGTGGATTCAATTCAGGAGGCAGCACGCCTTCGCTGGGTGTGCCGATCGGTGTCGATCCAAGTGAGGATGAGAAGGACAAGGACATCCCATTCGCTGGAAGAAAGAGCAATGGCAAGGCCTCAATCGCCCGCTTCGTTATGACGAACAGCGGTCCCAGTCTCGAGCTGGTTGAATATGTCGTTGGTGCCGATCCTGGTGGCATGGATATCGCCGATATCAACAACGATGGATTCGCGGACATAATGGTCACCAGCACGACCAATGGAACCATCGCCCTGCTGATCCAGAACTCGGCTTCACCTGGAACCTTCGACCAGACCTCATATGTCGCAATCGGGATTTCACCGACCGGGACTACCGCTGTCGATTTCGATCTTGATGGTGATGTCGATATCGCGACCATTACCAATAACGAGAGTGGCAATCGGATCATCAGGGTGCTCCAGAATGATGGGAATCTCTCCTTCACGAGCGTGGATGTCGCCGAAGGCGAGTATCCACTGCTCGTGGATACCGGAGACATCGACGGGGATGGTTCGCAGAAGCTCGTGAGCATCAGTGGATCGGGTAGTGCCTTGAGAAACGGTGCCCTCCCATCACTTGCCCTGCGAAGTCCTGAAAGCGGTTGTCAATGTCCAGGCGATGCCAACTGCGATGGAACCATAAACATCGACGACATTCTCGGAGTAATCGCCAACTTCGGATGTACTTCGGATTGCGAATTCGACGCGGATAACGACGGTGACAGCGACATCGATGATCTATTGACCATCATCAGCAACTGGGGTTCCTGCATCTAATCGCCTGATGACTGGCGTCTTTTCTCGTTCTTCCTGCGTTGAAGATCGTATTTGAATTTCTGCACACGATCGACCAGCGACATGAGCCTCTCGTTCCGGGGCCATTTCGAAGCAGCTTGACCGGTCATTTCAATGGCGTCGGCAATACTCTGCTCCGCATCAGCCAGCTGTTCGAGCGTGAAGTACGCTTCGATCAGGTTTCCATAGGAACGGATCGTCTCTCTCGTCGATCCGAGATCTTCGATAATCTCGGAATCCGCCAGTGCCGCGACGAGGCCCCATGAATAGATCGACTCCTTGAGCGTGACGATCGCCTTGTCCGCTTTTCCGGCCTGAAGCTGGTATTCACCGATTTCAGTCAGGATCTTCGCGAGATCCGCAAGTGATCGAATGTCGTCGGGCGCTTCTCGGGCAATCTGCCGGATGGATGGGAGCGTCTTGTTCTCGAGAATGTCCAGGGCTTCATCGTATCGACCGAGAAAGATGAGCTCGCTGGATACATAGCGGGTGCTGTTGTTGACATCCCTCCTGAACATGGCGATGCCTTCTCTTGAATTGTCCCCCCCGTTACCGGCCATCATCGCTTCACGGGAATCAAGTGAACGCTGATAGTACTCGAGCGCCTTCTCATGCATTCCGTTGGTACTGAGCTCGAAGGCGATTCGATTCCATGTCAGAGTGGCATTTCGCTCAACTCGAAGGTCGGGCAGACCATCATCCGTCTTGAAGTTCTTGATACCGAATTCCGCCAACTGCAGCATTTCCCGATTCGTCTCATCCTCTTCGGGATCGGCACTCCCCCCCCTCAACTTGGCCTTGTTCCTGAGAATAGCCATCAGCAGATTCCACTGATCCATTTCGCCCTTCTGGAGTGTTGTGGATAGCTGGCTCGCTTTATCGAGCCACTTGGCCGCGACTTCGCGATCATCATTCTTCATGGCAGCAAGGAACAGGCTGTTGCAGGTCTCGATAGCCAGCATCCTGGATTCTATGTCCGCAGGGTTATCGATCAGGAGTCGTTCGAGAACTACGATCGCTTCGTTCCATCGCTCCATCGCCATTTGGACGTTTCCACGATTGCCGCCCCGGAGGCTCCAGGCATTGTGGCCCATCTGCCAGAGACCCTCTGCGCTCACACGAAGGAGCACCGGATCATCGCCGCCTTCCTCCAGAAGCTTGTTCAGATACTCCATGTTCTTGGCCATGAAGTGTTCCCGTACTTCCGGACTTGCGGAGATCGCTGCCAGAGAACCGACGGTATCCCGCATGTAGAACCCCATCAACTCGCCGACCATCGCATGCTTTTCGGCCTGTTGCTCGAGTGCCGTGTTCTCCGCCTGCAACGCCCGGTTGCTGTTGACAAGCGCATAGACGCCTGCGATCGCCGAAGCGGCCAGCAGGAGCATCATGACGGCTATGCCAGCAACAACACCACGGTTCTTCCGGATGACTCGACGAAAGGTCGTGATGAGCGTCGGGGGGCAGGCGACGATGGCATCACCGGCAAGGTATCTCCGAAGATCGTCAGCCAGCTCGGAACCTGTCCTGTATCGATCCTCTCGATTCTTGGACATCGCCTTGGCGATGATGGTGGACACTTCGCCACGGAGTCGTGAATCCACGGATTCCAGAGGCGTTGGCGCATCCTCGGTGATCACCTTGATGGCACCAGCAAGTCCGAGACCGCTAACCGTATATGGAAGCTTACCGGTCAACACCTCGTAGGCGGTGACCGCCATGGCGTAGACGTCGGCTGAAGAATCGAGATCGTGGACATCCCCGCTGCACTGCTCGGGAGCCATGTATTGGAGCGTTCCGACGATGTCGTGAACACCGGTAGCCATTGTGGCGGCTGCATCCGAATCGGTGCTTCTCGCCACACCGAAGTCGATGATCTTGGCGTGGCCATCCGATGTGACGAGAATGTTGCCGGGCTTGAGATCCCGGTGTATCACGCCCTTGGTGTGACCGTAGCCGACGGCTTCACAGGCATCCGCTATCAATTCTATTTTCTGGCGAACATCCAGTTTCTTGTCGTTGGCGTAATCCGTCAGGACCTTGGAACCGGCGATGTATTCCATCGCGAAGTATGGGACACCACCGGATCCGTCATCCCAGGTTCCGGCTTCATATATCTGCGCGATTCCAGGATGCTGGAGTCTGGCCAGCATCTGGGCCTCGAAGTCGAATCGTTTCAAAGCGCGAGGATTGGTTACCCCTGGATTCATGACTTTCACGGCGACTGTTCGTCGAGGATGATCCTGACGACCCAGATACACCGTACCCATGCCTCCAGCACCAACCACACCCTTGATCATGAAGCCCGCGATTCTCGCTGGCATGCCCGGCGCGTTGTAGGCCGAATCAATCTCAAATTGATCATCATCCTGTTTGCCGGGATCGACCGTCTCGGCTTGCGAGTCCATCGGATCGGCAACTGGACGCTGTCTCATGCTGGTGTCGAGTGTCGCGGAAGCATCGGCATCGAAGTCGCCGGGATCGATGGTCTCAGGTGGAACCTCATGGCCGGCATTCGGCCTGATACCCGAATCCAGCGTCTCGAAGGCATCTGGATCAAATGGTTGTTCAGAACCGTTTGAATCGGGTTTTCCGGGTGTGGAATGGGTCACGGATCTAGGTTAACCGATGATTGGGGGTCTATTTCATAGGGAATTCTTGAGTTGATATGGCTGGATCGCCATACTGGATGTCTGGATTTACCCATTTGGGGTTAAGGGGATTCTCATGTTCAAGATATCTGCCACGACCTGTCTATTAATGTCGGCATACTCGACCTTCGTGCTGAATGCAGCTGAGCCCACCGTCTGGCCCGATCAGACATTCGTGGCTCCTGACGCGGAATTCCAGTACACACATATAGATATGAATGGATCGATTCTGGCGGTCTCGACGGCGATTCCCTCCGTACGGGTGTTCACCCTGAATGAGGATGGAACCTGGGGGCTCGAAACCACCATCGACCTTGATGACAGCGATGAGATCGTCGATATATCGATCGCCGCCAATCGACTCGTCATCGCCCAGGAGGATTCCGGTCTGACGGTGCACAGGAGAAATACATCGGGCTCATGGTCGGAGGAATCGATGGACAACCTGTCATCCTCCAACAAGACGTTCCTCAGCGTCGACAACATCGAGGTTGATTCCGGCGACGACCTCATCGTCTGCATCAATGATGATGGTGTAAGAGGATTCCAGACCATGAACTACGAGTGGAATGGATTCGCATTCAGATGGGAACTCTCCGACACCTTCATGCTTTCAAGTGGATCGCCGTCAACCTGGGGCCAGAACGTGGAGATGGGTTCCGGTCGTGCCGTGGTTTCGGCCGAGGGAAGCACTGCTCCGCCTACGTTCGATGGATCCTGCTTCATATACAGTGAAGTCATTCCGGGAAACTGGTCGTATCAAGCGGCCATCGATCCTCCAACAGGTGTCACCGAAGCCGAGTTCGGAAGCTCCATTTCACTGGATGGCGATCGCCTTGCCGTGGGTGCACCTGGTGTGAATCTTGGATTCGTGACCGATTCGACGGTTTCGATCTTCGAACCCGGCATGTTCGGGATATGGACTGCACAGGATGTGATCATCGGTGAACATGATGGATTCGGCAGTTCCGTTGAACTCGTCGGCAACGCGGTCGTGTCGGGGAGTCCCGGGCTCAGTCTGGAGTCGGGATACATCGAAATCCACCAATACGACGGCATCGAGGACGAGTGGAGCCATGTGGCGAGCCTGCGAATGCAGTCGCAGGGAAGTGAGGATGGCAATCTCGGAGTCAACGTGGCGGTTTCAGGAGGCAACATCGCGACGTTCGATACCGGTGGAATAGATCTGAGCCCCGTTGGTTCAAGAGATGATGAGTCTCCATTCATTGAAGCGCCACAGACGCTGGGTATGTATCGACTGAATCCAGCTGAAAGCCGTTTCTGGAGACAGCCCACAGGCGGTTCGATTTCCGCCGATGGAAACTGGTCGGGTCCGATGCAGGACAACGCCGTATTCTCGCTGGATGGTGACAATCCCGAGGTTTTGATGGACGGAACCACCAGCTTCGATCAGTTGCTGATCAGGGAAGAGGTAACGTTCAGACTCTCCGGCACGACTTCCGAGTTCGGCGATTTCGGGCAACCGAGCCTTCCGGCACTCAAGATCAATGGAAACAATATGGTCGATACCGCATTGACATCAATGCTTGGTCCCGGAAGCCTGATATTCAGAAACGATGTGAAGATCGGCTTCAACGATCGCAAGGGCGTGCTCAGACTTGACGGAAGTGTCGAGATCGATGTCGTGGGAAGTCTGATTCTGGAACCGGTGGGCAGTCTGGATATGAAGATTCCATCGTCATCCCTTGAGGTGAACGACGCATTGATTTCCGGTGGACTGAGTGTTGGACTGTTGACCGGTGAAATACCTGTCGAAGGCGACAGTTACTCGCTGCTGACATCGAATTCGGTCCCGGCTCCCGAGCGGGATGCCTTCAATCTGATCTCCCTTCCAGGTCTTCCCGGTGGATTGGGATTCGAGGTCGAATATGGTGCAACGACGCTCAACGCCAATGGGACATGGGGTGTTCAACTGAATGTCGTGACACTGGATGAGTTGATTGAATTCGGTGATCCGGCATCAGCAAGTGTTGACAGTGGAGCTGTGGATATCGTCGTGACCGACCTGACTGGAGATGGAATCGATGAAATCTGTGTTCTGATCGACGGTACACCGGGTCAGCTCTCGATCTTCAACATGAACTCGAGTGGTAATGTCGTCGAGCAGGTTGTGGTGAATGCAGGCAACTCCCCGATCGCCATGGCCTCGGGCGATCTGGATGGTGACACCTTGGGAACAAACGATCTCGCGATCGTCTGTGGGGACGGAACCGTACGGGTTCTCACCAATAATGACAACGATCCATCGGACTCCTTCATTCTCGATGTCTTCGATGTCAATGGTCCCATGGGATCCGTTCCAACAAGCATCGCTGCGGCTCAGCTGGATACATTCGGTACGGCACTCGAGCTTGTCGTCGGACTTGATAATGGTGACGACACCGGAATGATCGCGATGTTCGCATCGAATCCACTTCGTGGAAGCGGTTTCGGAGGAGCCGGAAACCAGAACACATCCTCGCCGGTGACAACCATCGATCCGAGTGAAGAGGAGAAGGATCAGGACATACCGTTCGCAGCCGGCAAGCAGGATGGCAAGACGGTGGTCGCATCCAAGGTATCGAGTCTATCGCGTACATTCGGTATTCAATTCGACGAGTACAACGCCGGAAACGGTCTGCGAGATCAGATCATCCGCGACTTCGATGGTGATGGTGATGTGGACATCATGATCTCCTGTTCAACCGACAATGCACTTGTTCTGCTCGAGCAGACCTCTCCGGGTGTCTTCAATTCCCCTGTCTCGATGAATTCAGGGGATTCACCGGGACGAATGACCTCGGGGGATTTCAATGGTGATGGTGACGAGGACATCGCCGTCGTCACAGTGGATCAGACCGGTTCACCGCTTGTCCAGGTATTCGACAACTCCGGGTCATTCGTATTCACGACCAGTGACGTCGCGGATGGAGAGGCACCGGAACTTGTCGGATCGGGTGACATCGATGGAGATGGACAGGACGATCTGGTGACAATTGGTTCCAGCTCTCTTCTGAATGGAGTTGGATCTTCACTCGATGTACGGGCACTCTGCCCCTGCTATGGCGATTCGAACTGTGATGGATCAGTCGACATCGAGGATCTGCTAGATGTCCTTGGAGACTACGGCTGCAGTGGTGTCTGTCATGCGGACATCAACACGGATGGCCTGGTCGACATCGAGGATCTGCTGGTGATCATCAGCCAATGGAATGCCTGCTCGGACGATTGATCGCTTGATCAGCTCGAGTAGTCGTACACGCCACGTCCCGTCTTGTTACCGAGATGTCCCGCATCGACCAGCTCCAGGAGCTTGGCGCATGGCGCATACTTGTCGGGATGGCCGAGGCCCTCGTGCAGCACGAGCATGATGTCGCGACAGACATCAAGGCCGATGAGGTCCGCCAGACGAAGGGGGCCCATCGGGAATGCGCAGCCCAATTTCATGATTCCGTCGATCTCCTCGGGTCCCGCAACACCGTCGTTCCAGGCGTGGAAGGCTTCGTTGATCATGGGCATGAGCACTCGATTGCTGACGAAACCTGGGTGGTCGTTGGCTGCAATGGGTGTCTTGCCCATCTTCTCGGAAAGCTCGATGGTCCTTGCCAGAGTCTCATCGCTTGTCGCAGGCGCCTTGATGACCTCGACCAGCTTCATGACCGGAACAGGATTGAAGAAATGCATGCCGATCACCCGATCCGCCGCATTTCCGATGCTGTTGCCTATCTCGGTTATCGATATGGACGATGTGTTGGTGGCCAGAATGCAATCTGGGGAATAGGTCGAGGCCATCGCACCGAAGATCTTCTTCTTGATCTCGATGTTCTCGGTGGCCGCCTCGATGGCGAAGCTAGAATCACCCGATCGTTCGTGTGAATTGCTGTACTGGATACGTGAGAGGGTCGCATCGGCCTCATCCTGAGTCATGCGTTCCTTCTCGACGTTGCGTCTGATGGTCTTCGAGTGGTAGGCCCTGGCACGATCGAGTTGCTCGGATGAGACATCAACCTGACAAACCTCTATACCGGCGGAAGCGGCCGTAATGGTGATGCCGCTACCCATGGTTCCCGCACCGATGACACTGATGACCTCAGCCATAACTATGTTCCTCTGATGAAATGAATTCCTGTTTGTCCATTCGATTCGTGGGTCAACTGTCCTGCCACGACATCAGCTCAGGACCGGCATAGTGAGCCAGTGGTCTGATGATTCGATTGTTCGCGTGCTGTTCCATTATGTGGGCACACCATCCGGTGACCCGACTCGCGACGAAGATCGGCGTGTATTGGGGCACGGGAATACCCATCGAGTAGTAGGTCATGCCACAAGGGAAATCGACATTGGGATGGATGTTCTTGTCGCGAAGCATGATCGCCTGGACTTCATCCCCGAGATCGAACCACTTCTTCATGGATGGATCGACCTGATCGCAGTACTTGAGACCCCATCCGCGGAGAATACCCGCCCGGTGATCGCCGTTCTTGTATACACGGTGACCGAATCCCATGAGTTTCCGCTTCTCGTCGAAGGCCTTCTTCATCCAGGCGTCAACCGTGATGGAACCGTCGGCTGTATCGTTCATGATGTCGCTGAGCATATCCATGGCCGCCTCATTCGCACCGCCATGGAGATTGCCCTTCAGGGCACCGATGCCACCACATACGGAAGAGTGCATATCCGAGTTGGTCGATGCGATCACGCGACTCGTAAACGTCGATGCGTTGAAATCGTGTTCTGCATAGAGGATGAGCGAGATGTCCATGACCTTGGCAGCGATGTCGGATGGCTTCTTGCCCGTCATGAGCCAGAGCAGATTTGCCGCATGTGAAAGAGAGGCATCCGGAGCATGTCTTTCACGATTATCGCGTCCTGCCTGACACGCACCGATCAGTGTTGGGATCTTTGCGGCAAGCCGGATGGATTTTCGCATTTCAGCTTCGGGAGAGTTGTCCTCGCATTCGGGATCCGCATGCGAAAGGAGCGATACCCCGGTCTGGAGAATGCTCATCGGATGCAGTGAATCTGGATGGCCACCTGGTGGTGATGCGATTCTTGCAGCCGCAATACCTGTGATGATGTCGAGTATGTCCTCGGATACTTCTCGATTCGACCTCAATTGCTGATCGAAATCAGCCAGCTCGGCTGGTGATGGCTTGTGGCCGACCAGAAGCAGGAAAGCCACTTCCTCGAATGTGGCATGGGCTGCCAGATCGGCAATCTCATAACCACGGTAGATCAACTGGGTCTGGTTCACGGAGCAGACTGAAGTGTCGCCAATCGTCTGTCCTGCCAGACCTCTAGTGTCTGGAGCTTTTTCGCTCGTTGCGGCCATGAGTAAGCCCTATCTGGTAAATGTTGGAATGGAGAAAACGACCGGGAAACGTGATCCCCGTCGAGCCCTTCATCCTAGCCGATCCGGATCACCACAGTCGGCGTTCTAGTGTGGAAAAGCCCAGGGTTCGCCGGGGATGTAGTCCAGCAGGTCATAAAGTTCGGTTCTGGTCTGCATGGCATCGATAAAATGCTCTGCCGTGCCTTCTGAAGCCAGTTGAGCCAGCCGATTGGAAACCGCCGCCATGGCAACCCTCTGCATGGTTACGGGGTAGATGACCAGATCGTAGCCCATGCCTTCGAATGTCTTGACATCGATCATCGGTGTCTTGCCGAACTCGGTCATGTTGGCGAGCAGCAGCCCCGGACACGCCTTGGAGAATGTCTCGAATTGCTCGACACTTGACAGGCCCTCGGGGAAGATCATGTCGGCTCCGGCTTCCCGGTAACGACACGCCCTTTCGATGGCGTCTTCGATTCCGGTCACCGATGCCGCATCTGTTCGGGCTATCACAACGAAGCTTTCATCCGGCCTGTGATCGGATGCGGCCTTGATCTTGTCGACCATGTGATCGACCGGAATGAGTTGTTTTCCATCCAGATGTCCGCACCGCTTCGGGAACACCTGATCCTCGAGATGCAGTGCAGCGGCTCCCGCACGCGCGTATTCCACGACAGTCCGACCGACCATCTCGACCTCGCCGTACCCGGTGTCCGCATCAACGACGACTGGAAGGTTGCTGGCAGTGGATATCTCCCGGATGGTTCGGCACATCTCCATAAGAGTGAGCATTCCGACATCTGGATATCCGGCGCTGTTGGCGGTGGCACCGCCGGAAACGTAGACGGCCGGGAAACCCGCCTGGGCCACCGCCCTTGCGACAAGTGCATTGAATGCACCTGGACACATGATGGTTCCGGACGACATTGCCCTTCGAAGTCGTGCACCTGGATGTTCATTGGTATTCATATCGGACTCCATTCTAGCACCACACCGGGAACTCAATCAGATTCGAATACCCGCTGAAGGCCGTCGTCCTGTTGACCGATGAGCCTTCAATGAACGTGCTCTACAGTTTTCCACAGTTCGAAGAGGCGTCAGAAGCCGTTGGTGGTCCGAGAAAAAAACGTCGGGGAACGATTATCTTCGGCATATTTCTCACACTCGCCGTGACGATCCTGTTCATTGGATGGTCTGATTCCGCATCTTCCGACCAAGGCTCGGGGAAGAGTGTGCATGACGTCAAGTCGATGATCATCGAGACGGCTACCCACCGACCGGAAAACACTATCCATCCAAATGGAGGTGTTCTTGGTTCCTGGTGGATCTATGCGAACGAGTCCATTGGCGACTCGCTCATTGGTCTGTGTCTGGAATCGAAGCGTTCCCACATCGGTGCATCAAGAGCCGTCATCAGAATCGATGTCGATGACGACACGCTGAGTTTCATTCTCGAGGATGCCGTGGTGGCTGTCCTTCCCGATTCCGGTATCGAGGGAAGTCTCGAGCGACATGATTCACTGAAGATCGGACCGATTCCACTCACATTTGATGTGGTTGAGGATCACGCTGGGGATTTGAGTTGGCGGAAACCTGATGCATCCATCAACAGCGGTCAAGTCGCTTCCGGTTCCTGATCACCAGGCCTTCTTGACTTCGGCATCCGGGTAGTAGTATTCGATCATCTGCCAGAACGACTTGCCTTGCTTGTCCATCGCGGCGCATCCATATTGACACAGACCCGCGCCATGTCCGTATCCATGACCGGAAAGATTCAGCACTCCGTTCTCGAGGCGACCTTCGACCCAACCGGAATACAATCTTCCTCCCGGAAGGTTGCTGGACAACAATGCCAGTTCGGATGATTCAATCTGAACATGGTTTCCGCGTGTATCCGTGATCCTCAATCCGACACCGCGGCCATGTTGATTGGTCTCGGTGATTTCTATCCGAGCCACTCTGCCGATTCGAGAAGCGCCCGATATCCGTCGGGTGGACGATCTGATGGCTGTCCCCAGTGCGTCAGGATCGCATTCGCGTTCCCATTTGAACAATGGCGCATCCTGACAATAGCCTGTTCCCGAATGTCCCTGAAGAGGCTTGAGGGAGTTGATTGGATTGGGTCCGATGGCCTCCGTTGCAGTTGCCGCACGTCCGCCGCAGCAACTGCTGAAGTATCCGGGAACCAGTTCCGAACCCCAGGTTAATACCATTCCACTGGTCATCGAACAGGCTTTCTCAAGTCGCTTGTCCGATACCGATCCCACGTAGGCCTGGGATCCAGCCGTATCAATGACGTCCCAGTTCCGGCGTTTTCGGAATGCGATCTGCATGCAAGCGAAGCTTCTTGCCGCAATCGCCTGAGCGGCTTGACACTGGAGGCCCCAGTGTCCATACAACTCTCCAGCCAACACACCAGGAAGATACTTCTCGATACCGACGTGCTCGACGACTTCCCATGTCGGTTCCTTGCCTTCTGGTATATGAATGCACCTGATCCGGCCCGAATACCGTCTTGGTTTTCCGGAATCGTCGTGAATCTCGATTTCACCGTCTGTCGAGAGTTCCAACCACGGTGCACCCTCAAGTTTCCTGGAGATCGACCTTGAATCCGACCCACGGATGATCCAGCCCTGGCGATCACGCCTGATGGTGAGTGGCCCCCTGACATCGATGTGATCGCCGGAACCATCCTCGATAAGTACCAGTTCTCCACTCCTGGCGAAATGCACTGGTTCCAGATCGCCTGTGACACGTTGCAACCTCACCCTGACAACCGGCGGTCCTGTGGGGATCGGAATGGTGGTTACAGCAGGGGTCGGCTTGAGTACCCCTTCTTGCGTTTCGCGCCTTTCATCATGATCCGAGCATGATGAGATCATGAGGATCATGAGAACTGATGGGGTGATTCCGGAAAACAACCTCATGCAGAACATCTCGGCTGTTTTGCTTCGGTTGCTGGAATGTCGAATGCCTGTGTTCTAGACAGGGCCTAATCTAGTTTTCGAAGTTCCAGATTGAAGCTGCCCAGAACCTCCCGGACCTCGACCAGACTGGTGGCTCCGAAGTTCTTGACACCCATGAGCTCGGCCTCGGTACGAGTAGCCAGATCGCCAACCGTCTGGACGCCCAGAAGCTGGAGTGCCTTGCGTGCTCTGACCGAGAAGTTCAGGTTGTTGATGGATTTGTTGAGAATCTCGTCGGAGGCCTTGTCTCGTATCTCGTCGTAGATCTCTTCTCGCATGCGGCTGTAGTGGGACTGGAGACTCTGACCGAGCCTGAGTCCCTTGGATGTGAGCATCTGATTGATCTCGACCAGTGAAGTCTCACCGAAGTTCTTGTAGCTGAGCAGTTCGGCCTCGCTCACCTTGAGAAGATCTCCGAGTGTCCTGATCTGCATCTTCTTGAGACAGTTCCTGGCTCGGACGGACAACTCGAAATCGGTAACGGGTGTGTCGAGAAGAGCGTTCTGCTTGGCGAGATCCCGAGCCTGCTCCTCGTCGTAGTACATGTCCTTGGAGGAGAGAACGTCCTTCATGAAGAGACGGGCTCTCGGATGGTTCGGATCGGTATCCAGAATCTGCCGCAGACAGCGTTCCGCACCGATGATGTCACCCCGATCCTCGAGGATCACAGCGAGGTTCAACAGCACGTTGATCGACGGTCTCGTCTGCCGCTGGATGATCTCCTCGTAGAGTGAGATCGATTCGGCTTCCTCACCAACGAGATCCAGAAGGTAGGCGAGTCTGAAGGCCACCTCGTCATTGGATGTCGCTGTTCGAAGCACCTCGATGGCGGCTATCCGGTTGCCATCGGCTTCATGGGCCGCTGCCTCCTTCAGAACGGTGGCGGCATCCGCATTGGTGTGTCCGGCGACCGTGGTTCCTATGGAGCTGCCGCCGATGACGGTGTCCAGGGCATTTGAGGATTCGTGAGACATGCTGTTAACTCCGGAAACTCGGGTTCCTGTTCGCGATCGCGTATGGTAACCCGCCAATGGACAAGGGACAATGCCACCTTCCTCCCAAACCCCCTAAGGAGCCGTGTACCCATGTTTCTCCGATTCCAAAGCCGTCTGGCCCCCTATCTGATGATCCCGATGGCCCTCCTGTTCACCGGATGTCAGACCGGAAAGGCACCAGCCACCCCTTCGACCGTCGATGTACGGAACGAACTCCGAATCGAGTTGGCTGATGGGGATTCCCTGGACTGGGAGGATTTCATCGAGCGGATCGCGGAAACGGACGTGATTCTGCTTGGTGAGGAACATGATGATGCCAACGGACATGCCGTCCAGCTGGCTGTGGTCGAGGATGTGCTTGATCGCAGGAATGGCGGCACATTGGCAATGGAGATGCTCGAGCGGGATGAGCAGATTCTCATCGACGACCATGTCGATGGAGTCATCGATGCGAAGGCCTTCGCCAAGGAAACGGGTTCAGCATCCTGGGCTGGAGAGGGTAGTTGGTTCGCCTGGTATCAACCGATCATTGATGCGGCTCTGGCTCGAAATGGAAAAGTCGTGGCGGCGAATGCCCCTAGACGGTACGTGCGTCTGGCAAGAATCGAGGGATGGGAACGGATCCAGAACCTACCGGATGATCGCCGACAACTTTTCACTGTTCCAAAAACGCCCATTGAGGGAATGTATCGCGAACGTTTCTTCGAGATTATGAACCCGGCCAACCACGGTACTGATGAGGAGGACGCTGAACCGGGTATCGATCCTGAGATCATTGAATCCTTCTACAAGGCTCAACAGGTGTGGGATGCCACTATGGCGCAATCTGTCGCCCAATCCGTTCAGCAAGGTGACACACCGGTGATACTGCTTGTTGGTAGATTCCATGTGGACCACGAGGGAGGGACGGTCACGGAAATCCGGAATCTCATACCGAATCACAATATCGTGACCGTGACTCTCGAAAGTGGTCGGGGTGAACCGCTTGAAACCGGAAAAGGGAGTCCACCTTCCGACATCATTGTCCATACAGGTGGAAACTGATTTCCAAATACAGGCGATCAAATGAAAATACAAACATGCATATAGGGTGGATTTGTTAATCCGATCAAACCGGTCTGTCGGACGCCGCTCTCATTAGACGATCCCTGATGGCGATCCAATTCGGATCCTCTTCGCCGTTTGATTCGATGAGAATCAGATCAGCCTGCTCCGAATCCGCCTTTCGAAGCGCATCGTACAGATCCTGTGCATACCCATCGGGATCCGATGGCATGGCAAGAAGCGTATGGGGTGGTTGAACCATTTCGTGGTGATCCGGATTCGAGACCAGAACGACACATCGCTCGGTCATGTTCGAGAGCCGATGGCGCATTTCCTCGACATCGACCAGAAGACAGTTCGTCTGTGGCGAGTAGTGACTCTCCATGGTGCCTGGTGATGCCGATGTATGGTGGAGCTCGGTGTATTCCACGGAACCGATGAGGTTCTGGAGCACTTCGGCTGTCAAGGCGCCTGGACGAAGGATTCTCGGTGGATCCACTGTCATGTCGAGAACCGTCGATTCGATTCCGACGTGGCATCTGTCGCCATCGAGGATGATCATGCCGTCGGCCGCTGGGTCAGCGGAGTAGTCGTCCAGAACATGTTGGGCGCAGGTTGGTGAGACCTCGCCTGATCGGTTTGCCGAAGGTGCGGAGATTGGTTTTCCATAGGCTTCCAGCAATGCGCGGGCAACTGGATGCTGTGGACTGCGAACCGCGAGTGTCGGTCGTCCACCCGATGCCAGATCGGGAACCACGCCTGATCTTCCCAGAACAAGCGTCAATGGACCGGGCCACCAGGCTTCTGCCAGCAGAGTGCAACGATCATCCCAGCCGGTCGTGAGACTGCGGGCACCCTCGATGTCCAGAACATGGGCGATGAGTGGATTGTCGCTCTGCCTACCCTTCAATCGATAGATGGATGCGAGGGATGATTCATCAAGTGTTCCACCACCAAGTCCGTAGACGGTCTCGGTTGGGAAGACCACCAACGAACCGCGTTCCAGATCGGCTGCCGCCTCCTGAATCGATTCGTTGTTAGCCGGGAGTATGCGTGGTCCGATCATGTTCAGCTCAGTGGAGTGTGTACGGATCGAAGTCGCCGTTCTCGTCGAGTGTCTGGAGACCTATCTGATTGATGTTCAGCGTGGTCCCCATTGCCTCGTACATCCTCGATACGGAGATGTTGAAATCAACGATCGCGAGGAATTCCTCACTTCTCGCGTTGCCCAACTGTGCCTGTGTGGTGAACAGGAGATTCAGGAAGGTGGGTGTGAGACTCGCCAGTGTCTGTCGTTCGATCTCGAGTGCACGAAGCGATTCCGCGGCCGCAACACGTGAGATTCTGGTGGCTCTTATCAATCTGGCGTTGTTAAGAACCTGCCGCATGGCGGTCTTGACATCCAATATCACCTGAAGCAATGTTCTTCGATACGCGACCATGGAAGCGCTTCGTTCCAGTCTGGAAGCGCGAAACGCCGCCTCCGGTCCACGGTTCCCTAGTGGATACTGGAATACAAGTCCGACCAGATATGAGATGTACGAACCCGAGAAGGCGCCGTCGTATCCCTCGCTGTATGTCTCACCCAGTCCCTGTGTATTCACACTCGCCTGAAAATCCAATTCGGGAAGACGGCCGTTGTCGGCTACAACCTCGTTGATCTCGGCGATATCGATTTCATACAGTGATTTGCGAACATCGGGACGGTTGGCGATGGCCTTCAGGAGCGATTCCCTCAGTTCCAGCTCGATCGGAGCATGAACCATCTCGTCCTCGGGCTCGAGTACCGGTTCACCAGAAAGCGGGATGTCGGGATTGTTCATCAAGAGCTTCAGGTAATCAGAAGCCTCCTTCACCTGCTCCTGATAGTTGATGATATTGACCCTGCGCTCTTCCACAGTGGCCACCGCCTGTGCCCAGTCCGCGATGTTGGCGTCGTAGCTTCTACGGCGATTGATGAGATCGAGAAGTTCCTCCGCGGCTTCGACCAACCACTGTTGAATGGCCAGATTCCGCCAGGCCATGGCGAGATTCCAGTAGGCGATCTCTGTTTCCGTGATGGTTGTTATCAACTGGCTTCGAAGATCCTCGATGGCCGATTCCTCGAGTTTTCTCGCTATGAAGACATCAGCCAGATTCACCGCTTGACCGAAACCCTGGAGAATCGGTTGTTCGAGTTCCAGAGCGAACGTCGGTTGTGAGCCTGGGTTGGGGTTGAATTTCAGGTTGTCGTAATCCCGTTGCAGCTGACGATCCATGCTTGTGGACAACTTCACCTCACCACCGGTCGTGAGCTTCTTGGCTAAACCGACGTCGTATTGAAATTGCTCGACACGGGCGAGGCCGACATTGAGCGGTTGGTTTCCGTCGGTTTCAACGACTGTGGTCGGGGTGCGGGATCTGCCGAAGGAGACACCGGCACCGAGAATGATGTCGAAGACAGCGGAGGCCTGTATGACCTCCTCCTTCTTGATGGCGGGTTGAAGTCTCGCTGATTGGAGATCGAGGTTGTTTATGACGGCCGAACGTACCGCTTGATCCAGATTGATCGGTTGGCGTTGGGAGGACTCGCCACTGAGATCGGGACCCAGATCTGCATTCAGATCCGCTCCGGGTGGAACCGGGGTCAAGGCATCGAGTTCATCCCGCCTGTCGGCGAGGATGGTCTCTATCTCACCGGGTTGCTCGGTTGTCGCCTCCCGTTCGAGCTGATCGACCGACTGCATCTCCTGCTCGATGATCCTCGTCAACCCCTTGTCCAAATATGGACCATGATCAGGACCTTCCAGCGGTGACGAGCAGGCTGTGATCAAAATCGGGGGCAGGAGGATGAAAGCGATTTTCCGCATTGGTGTGAATCCTACCGCGCAGCCGACGTGAAGCCCCGATCAGCCGGCCTGAAACCTGTTTTCAAGCCTCGACACCGGAATGGTCCGCATAGGTGGATTCCTGAATTCGGATTGTTTTCCACCGGTTGCCAAGGGGCTGACCGCAGGACCTTTGAGTCGTATAGTCTGGGTCTAGGAGGGATCCAGAAACATGTCCATTTTCAGCCTGATCATCACCTGCCTCGCCTTCTCGCAACCCACAACCCCACCGGTGGACGAATTGTTCATCGTGGAGGCCGACAACACGCTGGTCAGATGTGGGGCAGCCGAGAACTACTACGCATTTCAGCAGGTACCTGTTGGTTCGATCATCCATGTCGTAGACAACAAGGTCAATTGGGGAAGAGTGCCCGCCACTGGCCCTGTTTTCGCCGATTCATGGGGATGGATCAGGCAACCTGTCAACGAGCCGGGACGGTTCACGGTCCTGACTGATGGATCAGGGAAGACACTCGATACGACGGCTGTATTCGCTGCGGATCTCTCCAATCCAAGTCCACAGAAGGCCTGGAGGCAGGTCTGCATGCTGCCCATGGACACATCTGTTGAAATCATTGAACAGACAACTGGTGAAATCGACGGCAAGTCCTTCAATTTCTACAAGGTCCGGTTGCCCGGAGCAGCTGAAGGTTGGATCAACATGGCGAACCTTAGACCAGCGGATCCGAAGGATCTGGATCTCTGGACTGGAGGTGTGTCCCTATTGGTGGATGAGACGATCGTCCTCGAGACTGAATCGGGAATCGAGATCGTCGAGGAGGTTCGAGAAGAGGTGTCCACACCTTCCACCGAACCCTCCTATCTAGCCAGATATCTAAAGGACAGGGATAACCAGATCGTCGATGATTCGAGTCAACCTGAAACCAAGTTGGTTGAGGAGAAGATCATCCTCATCGAACCCATCTCGCATCAGAAGCGTTTCTTTAACACACTGGAGACGATCTACGCATCAATTCCCGCGACTGACATGTCTCGTCAGATGATGGAAAAGCTTGTTGATGGATACAGGATCGTTGCGACGGAGGATGTCGAAATCGAACCGGAAGCGGCCTTGATGGCGACAGTCAGAATCCGTCAACTCGAGATGGCTGCGGTGCTCCGTGAACAGAATCGTTCACTTGAGGACCTAGACATAATCACGCGTCTGGCCAACAACGATGTTTCGATCATTCGACAGGTACTCGACGAGCCTGTCGAATATGCCGTTCTTGGCCGATTGAATGTCTCGAGCGTATTCACGGGAACGGATGGTCGACCGACCTTCTATCGTGTCGAGGATCCGATGAATGGCCGTACATTGGCGTATCTCGAGCCCAGTGGAACCGCCGATGTCACATCGATGATCGGTCAATGGATCGGTGTCGTTGGGAAGATGGAGTTCGACAGTCGCTGGCGGATCCAGGTGATCGAACCGGAACGTGTCGATCTGGTGGCTGCGACTCTCAATTGACGCAGCCTGACATCTGAAATGGAGCTGGACGGGCTCGAACCGACGACTTCCTGCTTGCAAAGCAGGCGCTCTCCCAACTGAGCTACAGCCCCTGAACCTGAAATTCTACTTCAAGCCGAAGCCTTCGGGAACACCTTGATGGCGGTTTCTTAGAGAACTCCGCCATCGTCGGGCTTATCGGTCCGTGATTCGCCCTTACGGGCATGCCAGCCCACCACCAGACAAGCAGCCATGATCACCAGAAGCGTGAATGTCACCCAGAGGATGATGTCGTCGAGAAAACCATCCTCGCTGTCGATGCCGCCGATGATCGCCAGAATCACGATTGGAATCACCAGAACCATGCTGGCTTGAAAGCATCTGGACGACTTTGATTTTGGCTGTTCGCTCATCTTGGATGCGTTGGACAATCGTCAATTGGGGAAGGTTGGTGGTTTTTCCTCGAGCCAATAACTGTTTGCCTCGAACGGACCACCCCAGAAACAGACCATAATGAGCCCGATCATGAAAATGGCGAAAACAACAAGGAGAACCATCCAGGCTCTCTTTTCGCACTTATCCATCCCCTGGACATTTTCAATCAGATCGGTATCGGGTGTGTTCATGGAATATCTCCGTCAAGGAATAGTTGTACACCACCATCGACCATGAATCCAGCCATGTGTCCGGAGAACCGAACGATATCGGGTCATCCAAGCAGTCGATTGGCTGATTTTGGGTCCAGCTTCCATGGAATTCGGTGCTCCGAATCGGGATCCATATCAAGAACGAACTTCTGATACAGACACCGGGTCAGCCACACATCCCAGGCGTTGTAGAGACTCAGAAGCTCCAATGCCTCGTGGTCTCCCGATGACCATGATTGCCAGAGAGTGATGGCTGCTCGACCATCCATACCCTGGATCTCCGGTGGACGAGGAAGTCCGATTGATTCCGAGACCAACTTGAGACCACCTTTGTAACCAAGTCTCCAACCATCGTGCATGACGTCTCGATGGTTTGTGTGTGGTTGAAGTCCAAAATCCTTGATGATGAACTTCTCATCGAAGTTTCTTCCATTGAAGGTGACGAGTACATCACTATCGATCCAATGTGATCTCAGGGAATCGGGTGAATCGACATCACGAACCCATCTGTTCCATTCACCCTTGTAGTACCAGCAGGCGGTTGTTATCACATCATCTCTTCTGGAAAGTCCCGTCGTCTCCACGTCCAGAACAAGCACATCATCCATCATCCACCCCCACTGTTCATGTAGACGTCGTACCTGACCATCTTTCCCTTGTAGCTCACGGATGGTTGATCGACGAGAGGTGGATCACGATCCGATCGCTTGATGACGACCCTGTCCATCGCATGTTCCATCGCCCTGTCGAAGAGTGTCTGTACATCGGTGTCGAAACCGACTAACCGTCGCAGTATCTGAGCTGGTTTCTTGGGCAATGCTGATGAGGGGCGTGTATTGAACATGGGATCCAGATAGACGACATCGACAGTGGGATTGTTGTTTTCATCCATCCACGCGACTGCATCCTGATTGGTGATCTGGAGACGATCACCCATAATGTTGGATATCTGTTCATCACCCGTGGCCGACAGGAGCGATTCCTTGAGAAGTGTGAAGATGATTGGATTACGCTCGACGGCGTGGACGTTCCAGCCAAGGCATGCCAGAAGAAACGCATCGTGCCCGAATCCAGCGGTCGCATCGAGGATTGTTCGCGCGGATCTTCCGACCGCTCTGGCCAGGGGTTGTTTGAGTGAGAGGCTTCCGGATCCGGTTCTCAGATCGGTGGATCTGAAATTCATCGGCATTCCATGTCTTCGGGAGAACTCGTCCCAGAGTTCGACGCCGTCCTCGAGGATGATGATCCTGAATTCACCTGATGGAACACGTTCACCTGTGGAGATGGGAATACCAAGTGTCGAGGAAATGGATTCCGCCTTCTCGTCTCCGCCGGCCCATCGACTCTGGACCGTAACCTTAATCCCGTCAGATCTCATGGTGGAACGACTATACTCGGACACATGAAAATTCTGTGTCTACTAGCTTTGATCGCGATTTTTCCGGTGACTGTATGCCTGACCGGATGTTCTTCCTCGAATCGTGCAGCCAGAATCAATCACGTGGTCTTCTTCAAGCTGGAGGCGGCTCAGGATGTGGATGAGTTGATAAGGGATTGCGACCAGGACCTCGCCACCATCCCGGGGGTGACTTCATACTTCTGTGGAAAGCATGGGGACTTTGGCAGATCTGGAGTCGTGGATTCAAATTATGACGTGGGTTTTTATGTTGGATTCGATACCGATGAGGCTTACAACGCGTATCTGGAGCATCCCAGACATATCGATCTCGTGAGCAAATGGAAACCCAGATGGGAGTGGGTTCGCATCTACGATGTCGTGGATGACACGCCTTGACCGGTTCCACCGTTACACTGGAAATCTATGGCTACCTCGACGAAAAGAAAGCGTAAGAAGGGTTCTGAGAACTGGCGAACCGCAAAGGGTAGTGATATCCACGAGCTCTACGAGTTGTCGGTTCAGGATCCCGAGGGTGAAATCGGAACAATCGATCGGATCTGGAATGATCAGAGGGGCCGAGTGGCCAGATCGATGCGTGAGGATTTCTGTGGAACCGCCGCCATCGCCCGAGAATGGGTGAAGAAGCGTGATGACAACATGGCCATCGGTGTGGATCTTAGTACCGATGTCCTTGAGTACTGCAGGAACAAGATCGAGACCGGATTGGACGATACGCAGGCTGATCGGCTGCAATTGATTGAGGGTGACGTCCTCACCACGAAGACCGATCCTGTCGAGACGATACTCGCCTTCAACTTCAGTTATTTCCTGTTCAAGAAGAGGGAACAGTTGATCGAATACTTCAAGGGTGTTCGGGATCAGCTGACCGATGATGGTCTTTTCATCCTCGATGCCTATGGTGGCAGTGATTCCTTTCTTGAGATGGAGGAGGATCGTGATCTCGATGGTTTCACATATGTGTGGGATCAGAGTCACTATGATCCTGTGAGTGGCGATGTGGTGAACCACATCCACTTCAAGTTTCCAGATGGAACAAAGATAATGAAGGCCTTCACCTACGAGTGGAGACTCTGGACACTTCCAGAAATCCAGGAACTCCTGTTGGAAGCTGGTTTCCGGGACGCCGTCGTCTATTGGGAAGGTACTGACGAGGAAACCGACGAGGGAAATGGTGAGTGGACCGAGGTTGAGACAGGTGAAGCCTGTGAGGGTTGGGTCGCCTATCTCGTCGGAATCAAATAGATCTACAGGTCAGAATTGTGTCGTTGATTGATACGGTCATCTCAAATAAATCCCTTGGGATCCTGCTTGTTGAGGAGTTGGATCTAATCGGGGATGTGTTCAAGAAGCATCTTCACAGTCAGGATGATGATGTCAACGATCTGTGCATGCATATCGAACGTTATCGAGGCAAGATGCTTCGTCCCACTCTGGTGATCCTCTCGTCTCTGGCGACCATGGGATCGGACTCCAGAGAGGCTCTGGACGATCGTCACCGGGTGCTTGCGGCTGTTGTTGAGATGATCCACATGGCCACGCTTGTTCATGACGATATTCTCGATGAATCGGATGTCCGTCGTGGTGGTGCGACTGTCAATTCACTGCATGGAAACGATGTCGCTGTGATGCTTGGTGATTATCTGATATCGAAATCATTCCATCTTTGCTCGACGCTTGGCGATCCGTCGATAAATCTTGCGCTTGGGGAGGTCACGAACACCTTGTGTGAAGGTGAGGTCATCCAGCTCCAGAACAAGAATGATCTCGACATGAAACAGGATGTCTATCTGGACATCGTCGGTCGAAAGACCGGTTCATTGATCGGTGCCTGTTGTTATCTCGGTGCGGTTCTTGGTGGTGGAGACGATGAGCATTGTGAATCCCTTCGACTCTTCGGTGAGGAGATGGGGATCGCCTTCCAGATAACCGATGATGTTCTCGATCTGATGGGGAAGACCGAGATCACCGGTAAATCCGTCGGTCGTGATCTTGATCTTGGAAAACTGACGCTCCCATTGATCAAACTCAGGGATGGTCTGGATGAGAGTGGTAGACGTGAATTCAACCGAATCGTCGGATCACGAGATAAATCCGATCTGATCGAATTGCTTAATTCATCCAACGCGCTCAATGAGACGATGAAAACCGCACGAGAGATGGTCGTCAAGGCGCAGTCACGGCTCGATGTGCTACCCGCAGGTCCAGCCAGAGAACTTCTACTCGAACTCTCAAAGAGTGTGCTCACCCGACATTCCTGAAATTAGGGACTTGCCGGATGGGGTTGAACCGCTAGCATGGGTGGATTCATTGTCCCGGTGGCGTGAAAGCGTCACCCAGGAGATTTCAATATGCTTCCTCGACGGCCACCCCACGGTGGACGTGTCGGCTTTCTGTATTGCCCCCCTTGGCGTGTCCAGGGAATCAGTGTGGGTGGTGAGCAGACGGTCGTCCAGATCCCCGAACTCGACATAAATTTCGACATCGGCATGTGTCCGAGGGTTGCCCTTGCTGCCCCCTGGGTCGCCTTGAGCCACGGTCACATGGACCATATCGGAGGTCTCCCGTACTATTTCAGTCAGAGAACATTCCAGAAAATGCCGGGAGGGGCCTGTGTCTGCCCTCCTGTGATGCTGGAACCACTTGAGCGAATGTTGCACGCCTGGTCACCTGTCGAAAACCAGCAGACCCCCTTCAAACTAGTACCCCTTGGACATCAGGAAATGATCGAGATCAAGCCCTCGATCTACCTCAAGGCCGTCGAAATGACGCATACGGTGCCTGCAAACGGCTATGTGGTCATCGAACACCGGAGCAAGCTCAGGGAGGACCTTCAGGACGTTCCTCAGGCCAAGTTGAAGCAGCTCAGGGAGTCGGGTGAGGACATCACCAGAACCCTTCAGATACCTCTGGTGGCCTATTCAGGCGATACCGACATGAATCAGAACCTCCTCGGCGAGGATTTCTGTAAATCGAAATTGGTGATCACCGAATGCACCTTCTTCGACGAGGGTCATCGACAGCGTGCCAGAATCGGCAACCACTTGCACCTCAACGATCTAGGAGAACTTCTGGAGGCTTGGGAAGCGGAAACCGTGGTCGTTATTCACACCTCCAGACGCACCAGAATCGAGCAATCCAGGGAACAGGCCAGGGAATTTCTCGGGGAAAAGGCGATGGAGCGTGTTCATTTCCTCATGGATCATCGGCGGAACAAGACTCGATACGAGCAACAGGTCGAGGATGCAAGTTTAGCTTCAACCAAATGAGTTGTTGACGAAACCGTACCCGACATCGTAAGTTCGTAGGTCGCTTTCATTGAATCCGTGGTGGGATTTGGTGATTCGAAAGCGTCCTTTGCAGAGAGGGGAAAAAGCAGATGCACAACATGGTTGAACCAAGAGTAATGGAGGAAATTCTCTCCTATCTCAAGAGCAACTATGCGCAGATGTGTCGCCACTGGTTCAATGAAGTTGAAGTCGGTGAACTCTCACAAGGAACCTTGACATTGATCGTCAAGGAACAGGTTCGTCTGAAATATCTTCAGAGATGCTGCGTCAAGCAGTTCACGGAAGCCGCACAATCGGCAACCGGACGTCTGCTCGCCGTGGAATTCGTCGGTGAGAACAAGCGGATTGAACGTGCTGAGGATCCCGTGACAACCGGTGTATTCACCCAGCCTGAACTCGATGAGGAGATGATTCTCAGTCCGGACTACACCTTCGATAGTTTCGTCGTCGGTCCTGACAATCGTCTTGCCCACGCCGCTTCGCTTGCGGTCGCGCAGAAACCCGGCAAGGCCTACAACCCGTTCTTTGTGCATGGTGGTGTCGGTTTGGGGAAAACACACCTTCTCCAGGCTATTTGTCAGATGGCGTTGAGAACACATCCTGGAATGCGGATCTTCTACACCTCGTGTAATGGTTTCATGAACCACTTCATGGAAGCTGTTCAGGCTGGACAGATGGCGGACTTTCGACATCGATTCCGAAACTTCGATCTTCTGATCGTCGATGACATTCACGATCTCTCGAAGCGAGGTCCGTCTCAGGAGGAGTTCTTCCATACCTTCAACACGCTCTATCAAGCTGGTCGTCAGATTGTGTTGAGCTCCGATGCGCCTCCAAACGAGATTCCCGATCTGGAGGAGCGACTGACTAGTCGTTTCAACTGTGGTCTCGTCGCCAATATCGAGCGTCCTTGCTATGAAACCCGTGTAGCGATCGTGAAGAGTAAGTCCCAGATGAGGAACATCGAACTTCCCGACGACTGCTCGGCATACATAGCTTCACGCCTCGATTCGAACATCCGGGAGCTTGAGGGTGCCATCACGAAGCTTCAGGGTCTCGCTCTTCTGGAAAACAGGTCCATCGATCTCGAACTCTGCAAGAAGGCCATCGGTGAACAGGAAATCAGTACACCGGGAAGCCCCACCACCATTCAGGACATTCTCAACACCATCAGCAACTACTATGGTTTGAGGATCACGGACCTCCTTTCCAAACGACGACACAAGTCCATCGCCCTTCCGAGGCAGATCGGGATGTATCTCGCAAGGAAGCACACGAGATTCAGTCTGGGTGAAATAGGTGGTTACTTTGGTGGACGCGATCACACGACCGTGATGCATGCAATTCGAAGCATTGATTCACGTCGAACAGGCGATCGACATCTGGATGACGAGGTCAGGCGAATTGAGGAGCTCATCACGGTTCCTAATCCAGCCCAACCCCAGTAGGTTCCATCGAGTTGTTCATATGGTCTTGGTAAACTGTCATTCAACTGACAGTTGGTTTTCCTTCAGAACCGAGGATTGTTCAAGATGAATTTGAACATCGGAAAATCGGACCTTCCAGTGGATCCAGATAACGATTGATGACAGCTGAAGAGACAGTTTTTCAACACACTCGATCTGACTCAAACTCTTTTTTTTAATGGGTTTAATTGAAACCTTGTCCAAGTCATCCACTAACCGACAGGACTACTACTAAGAGAGAAGAAGATTTCTATCTTCTCTTTCGTCTTCTGTATGGCTGACATCTGGTGCACCACACTGTCTGACGTTGAGCCACCAGATCGGATGTGAGGGGTTTTCCACATTCCATACACATCTCTCCATCTCGTCCGTACACCTGGTGTGTCTTGGTGAACAGCCCTTCCTGACCTGTGGAGTCGATCCAGGTCCGAACGGTTGACCCACCCAAGGTGATGGCCTTGCCCAATATCCCCACGAAGACTTCATGCAATCGATCGATTTCACACGCCTTCAGGGTGCTAGCAGGCTGTTTAGGATTCAAACCCGCTTGGAAGAGCGATTCATCGACGTAGATGTTTCCCAGACCCGCAACGATGCCCTGATCAAGCAAGGCTGATTTCAAGGGCCTGGAGCGACCTTTCAAACGCTTCCCCAGATCAGCCGACGAGATCTGGAGTGCATCTGGACCCAAATGGCTCCAGCGGGTCGAGAGGAGCTTCTGACGCGAGCTGATTGGCCAGATGCCACCGAACCTTCTGGGATCGATGAAACGCATCTCGCAGCTTCCTGATGCTCTCTGGAGGCTCCAGACACAGTGTGTATGCGGCTCCAGCTTGATCGAGTCGTCATGATCCGGAATCTGGACACGACCAGACATTCCCAGATGCATCGAGAGGACCCTTCCATCCTCGGCCTCGATCGCGAACTGCTTTCCATGTCGGTGCACCTTCGAAATGACACCACCCTTGAGCAGCCGCCTTTCACGGGACATTCGGGGTCCGCCCCTCTCAGCACCACCACGATCGATGAAATCCGGTCGGTACAACCAGACTTTCCTGACTTCCGCTCCAATGATGTGGGAACGAAGATGTCGGCAGAGATGTTCTACTTCCGGAAGTTCAGGCATGTTCAGTTCCACGATTGATCGCGAGTCTGAAAAGTATACTTTCGTCCTGTCCGGTAAATGAACAGACATCTATTGATATTGAACCAATGATCTCTTGGGAGAAACATCCAGATGAACATGGATGACATGAACGAATTCAATCAGGATCCCAAGGAATCCATAAGGCGGATTTCCGAAGCGGCGATCAAAATGAAGAAGGAGCTTCACCGGGTCATAGTCGGTCAGGACGAAGTCATCGAACAGCTCCTGATCGCGATCTTCTCAGGTGGTCATGCACTTGTGGTTGGTGTTCCAGGGTTGGCGAAGACGCTACTCATCAGGACGATAGCCCAGTCGCTGAAGCTTGATTTCTCGAGAATCCAGTTCACACCCGACCTGATGCCGAGCGACATGACCGGAACCGAGGTGATCGAGGAGGACCGGACATCCGGAACAAGAAGCCTCCGTTTCGTAAAGGGCCCCGTCTTCGCGAACATAGTTCTTGCTGACGAGATAAACAGAACACCACCCAAGACACAAGCAGCCCTTCTTGAAGCCATGCAGGAAAGACAGGTCACCGCAGGCGGAGAAAAACATGATCTGCCTGAGCCCTTCTTCGTTCTGGCAACTCAGAACCCAATTGAACAGGAGGGAACCTACCCACTTCCAGAAGCACAACTGGATCGTTTTATGCTGAATATTCAGGTCGCCTATCCGAGCGAGAACGAGGAACTTCAGGTGGTCCAACAGACGACCGGAGACCAGATCGTCGAAGTCGATCCGGTTCTGGATGGATCGGATGTCGCGTCAATCCAGAATCTCGTGAGACAGGTTCCCATAGCCGAACATGTCGCCTCCTATGCGGTACGTCTGGCGCGTTCCAGCCGCATTCGCGACATGTCCAACCCCCCAAAGATCGTCGAGGATTATGTTTCCTGGGGCGCCGGCCCCAGAGCGAGCCAGTTTCTCGTGATGGCGGCCAAGGCCAAGGCCCTGCTTGATGGTGAAAACCATGTGACCCCGGAACACATCAGGAAAGTGGCCCATCCAGTTCTCAGACACAGGATTCTTCTCAACTTCAATGCGGAAGCCGATGGAATTGGAACCGACGACGTCATCAACACGCTCCTTAAGGAAGTGTCAATCGATGATCTCGATGAACGAACCAGACGTCACATGGATGAAGTGACTAGGTGATAAAACCCGATCAAGGATCCTGATCGATGAACACAAACCAAGACGATTCTCCAAGATCGAACAGGAGAGCCGAGGCCTATCTGGCCCCAGAGACACTCTCCCAACTCTCACCATTCGAGATGCGGGCAAGGATGATCGTCGAGGGTGTTCGAAGTGGACTCCACCAATCACCACACCAGGGTATGGCTGTGGAGTTCGATCAACATCGTGGATACGTTCCCGGAGACGACCTCCGTCACCTCGACTGGAAGGTGTTCGGAAGATCCGACAGGTTGACGATCAAGCAGTATCAACAGGAGACAAACCTGGATGTTCTGCTCATGGTCGATTCCTCAGCATCGATGCGATTCGGAACGAATCCGATCAAGAAGGGCTGGGGCAAGACGGATGCGAGCGAGAGAACAGGCAGGTGGACGAAATTCGACCATGCGGTAGCGACATCCGTTGCGCTTTCATGGTTGTCACTTCAACAGTCCGACCGCGTCGGGTTGTTCATGTTTTCCGATGGAATTGACGGAATGGTCGATCGCTCGAGCGGTCAGGGTCAATGGCGAAGAATCGTATCGAAGCTGAACAGCAGGCCCGTCGATCATGGGACCGATCTGATCAAGACGACCGATCAGGTCCTTGGTCGAGTATCAAATCGCTCCATATTCGTGCTGATAACAGATTTTCTGGTGGACAAGGAACACATCCAGTCAACTCTGGCAAGATTCAGACATCAGAGACAAGACGTTCTTTGTCTTCAGATCCTGGATGATCAGGAGATCAACTTCAGATTCAAGGGAATGGAATCGTTCAGGGGCCTCGAGATCGACAAGAGACTGAAGGTGGATCCAAGAACGATTCGGAATGAATATCTCCAATCACTCAAACATCACATTGATTTGATCTCCTCCACATGCAGTCAATTCGGATTCGACCATCTTGTAATGAATTCCCATGAATCAGTAGGACCCTCCTTGGGAAGACTTCTCGCCAGACGTTCAGTCTGGTTGAAACGTCACAGGGCCGGCTGATGATGGTTGCACTGGTACTGGTTTCACCCTGGATAGCGGCCCTTGGGGCTGCCTGTATATCAATTCCCATAATCATTCATCTGCTTTCACGAAGACAAAGACCGCCCATCGACTGGGCGGCGATGCAATTTATCATCGAGGCATGGAGGAACCAAAGAAGAAGACTACGTCTTCAGAATCTGATTCTGTTGCTTGTACGGTGCTTGATACCGGTGACACTTGGATTCGCTCTTGCCCAACCGATCCTAAACAAATCAAGTCTCCTCGGGACATCCAAAACGGTAAACCACATACTCATCGACAACTCAATCACTTCAGGTGGATTCGAGGGCACCACAATATCGCCACTCGAAAGACACATTGAATCCGCAAGGAATATCGTTCGATCATCAAATGATGGTGACTTGTTCAGGATCATCCCCTTGGCTCCGGGACAAGAACCACCGGAATTCTATGCAAGTGAGCGTGAAACAACCCTTGATCGAATCAACCTGATCACGAACAGTAACCATCCTGCGGAAATCGGAAACATTCTGAGGACCGTGAGCAATGAAATCGATCTTGATTCAACGCAACTCCACAGAATATTTCTTCTTAGCGATTTTCGTCAGGGAACATCGCATGTGAAAGACAAGATCCAGAACGTCGAATTCGATCCGACAAGAGTCGAACTTCTTTTCAGCGAACCATCTTCCGAATCAATCGAGATTGTTCGTGTTACCGGAGCAGATCCAGCAAGAAGAATAACCCTCAAGGGAGGTGGTATAGAGTCACTTGTTTCACAATGTGTCGTCAGGCTGGAACGTGACGGGAACAGGCTTCCACCATCCAACACCGTGATCACTGCGAAATCCAGATCGGGCGATGAAACCGTTCGAAATGTGTCTTGGGAGGATGGACAAAGAGAAATGGTCGTCGACATGGTTCTACCGGTTTCACCCGAAGAACTGAAGATAAGTCCCATCTCGATATCCACAGGTCCACACGCATCGCAGAACCACTTCACAACCATCGAGGTGGAGGAATCACTCAAGATCATTGTCCTGAACAGGAATCAAATCGATTCGCGGGATCGGGAAACAGGAAACGATCCCGGCACATGGATGCAGAGAGCATTGGTTCCCACGGACGACATACCGATCGATGTGCGGAGCATCGATCCAGCCTCCTTGTCGCCAACCGATCTTCTGAATACAGATGCCGTATTCATCCTCCGTCCCGATCTGCTTGAGCAGGATTCCTGGGATGAGCTATCCATGTTTCTCAGTAATGGTGGAATGGTGATGATCACACCACCGGCCAATCGCGAGATCCATGACTGGATCGATTCCATGAACAAGGTTTTCGAGCTCGATTGGGGATTCCAAGGGGAGACGGTGGTTCACGATAAAGGTGAGCGGATCAAGAACATTGAATCATCAGATTCAATTCTCGACGTCATCGATCCGGAACTTCCATCACTCACCGAACCCGTTCGCGTAATGAAGATCGTGGATATCGACCCTGGTATGCAGGGGACCGTGTTGATGGAGGATGAAACAGGCATCCCTCTTCTCATAATCGAATCATCGAGAGGTATGGGTGTACTTGTGGTGCTAACAACGGCCGTCGATCTCGAATGGACATCACTGCCAGCGAAACCCCTGATGGTTCCATTGATACAGGAATCCCTCCGTGGTGGTCTACAAAAGAGTAGATCAAGATCCACGATCGAACTAGGTGAGGATGGATGGCGAGATCGAATTGTTCATTCGGATGGCGATCTCACACATACCGACGGTTCATTCATCGCTCTGGATGATCCTGAATCAAGGATCGACAAGCCGGGCTTCTGGAGTCACCCGTCAAAGACGGGAAGTGATACGACGTATCTGGCGGTCAACATCGAACCCGAATCCGGCGACATGGACACCCAATCACTGGCCTCGATAAACGAATGGTTGGGTGAAACGGGTGACTGGAGTGTCATTGGTGAATACTCAGAGGATGAATCAGGTGGGAATGACATGGTCTGGTTGATGTTGATCATCCTCTCACTTCTTCTGATTTCAGAGAGTCTGCTAGCCAGATTGTTCACACCCACGGACGAATCGAACGGAGGATGGATCGGATCCAATTAGATCTCATGATCGACTGGCTTTTTAAACTCGATTCCGTACCACAGGGAGAATCAATCTCCATCGGATGGCTGCATCCATGGCCTTTCTGGACATGGATGGCGACAACCATCGCGATTGGGATATTCTCGATCTGGTGCTATCGAAGAAGCAGTGGAAACCGATTCTGGCGTTTCTTCCTTCCACTGAACAGATTTCTCATTCTTATTCTCGTCGCTCTACTTCTCAACGGTCCGGTCATTGAGTCTTCGAGACAGAAACGGACTTCCGACCAAATCATCATTATGGTCGACAGGAGTGGTTCGATGGACACCATGGATGTCGAGGGATATGAATCCAATCGAATCTCTAGGAAGGATCAGACAAGCAGGATTCTTGACGAGATCGAGGATGATCTGAGGAAGATGTCGGACCAGAGGACTGTCAGATGGTTCGGTTTCCATGGCCATGTCTACGAGAAATCCACTCAGGAAAACGCGACAACGCCGGTCTTCGATGAAAAACTCGGACGCAACACCAGGATCGGATATTCGATCGATCAGGCGCTCTCGGTTACAACCGGAGTACCAACCAGCTCGATCATCCTATTGTCCGATGGAAGATCACATGGAAACACCGATCAACAATTCACATCGAAGATACGTTCAAGGGGTGTGCCCATCATCACGATTCCCATTGGTTCCCCGGATGCTGCTGGGGATCTTGGTATCAACCAGATCGTTGCTCCACAGATCGCATTCACCGACGACCGTGTCCCAATAAGGGTTTCGATATCACGTCGAGGTTCCATGAAGGGTGGTTTCGATCTGGTTCTCATGGATCGTGAAGACGGACGTGAACTCGATCGTCTTCATATCGATCAAGGGGACGCCCCGGTTGTCGACAGAACACTTCTTGGTATCCCCGATGAAGAGGGGTCTGTCACATGGAGAGTCGTCATAGAACCTGAAGGCGACGATCTCGTCGTAGACAACAACACGATGGACATAGACATCAAGCTTCTTGAGGACCCACTCAGGGTTCTCTATGTCGAGGGTGTCCCGAGATGGGAGTACAGATATCTCAAGAATCTTCTTCTCAGAGAGGAATCCATCGAGAGTTCAATCATGCTTCTTTCGGCCGACAGAAGCTTTGCTCAGGAAGGTGATCGGCCGATTTCACGACTTCCAGTGACTTCGGAGGAATTCAACGAATTCGATGTGATCATCATCGGGGATGTTCCAGCCGGCGTGATGTCCCCAGATCAACACCACCTCCTGCGTGAAGCGGTTGCATCCGGTGGCACAGGGGTTCTCTGGATAGCGGGCGAGGAATCCACACCACGGACATGGAGTGATTCGAAGTCCGCATCACTCCTTCCATTCACACAACCCTTCGATCTGCCTGCGATCGGATCCCCTGTCCAG
This sequence comes from Phycisphaerae bacterium, assembly GCA_002716385.1. Taxonomy (GTDB): domain Bacteria; phylum Planctomycetota; class Phycisphaerae; order Phycisphaerales; family SM1A02; genus UBA1668. The sequence continues at coordinate 391,716 of PBAX01000022.1, forward strand.
ATGAAGCCTACGGATGAAGCGAAAAGGATCGGCGTCCTTCGTCTTAACGACGGTGATTCCATCGAGTGGCCAGAGGAACTGACCAACGAGAAGATCGAGTGGTCGAAGATTCAATGGGTCCAATGGATCCAAAGAGACAGACTTAAACCGACATCCAGTGTCCTTGCGGAGACCGTTCGTTTCCAGAATCAGGATGAGAACATACCGATCGTCGTGGATTCAAGATTCGGTCTTGGGCGAAGCATATACGTCGCCACCGACGACATTTGGAGATGGCGATACGGGAGGGGTGAGCGTCTCGGTGAGCAATTCTGGATACAACTGATCAGACTCCTCGGTAGATCCTCGTTATCAGGGAATGAATCAATTGCGGAATTCACACCATCAAGCAGACAGGTTTCCACAGGGCAGCTGGTACGGATCAGGTTGAAGGTTATTGATGAATCACTGGTTTCGAATATGGGCGATTCCCTCATCGTTTCCATCGAAGATCAGAATGGAAAACAGGTTTCGGAAACTGTTGTTCAACGGGACAGGTCGGATATGGACACATGGAATGGGAGCTGGATCGCCACGGAGCCAGGTGAATTCGTTTTCCACATTGATTCTGGAGAACTCGACATCCGAACCGACATTCGCGTCGAGGATTCATCTATGGAATACAGAAATCCCGAGGTCGATCACACATCACTCGAGCAATTGGCACGAATAACTAACGGACACATAGTGGATCCCCGGGATATAGATAACCTATTCGACTTGATTCCCGACAGGTCTATCACGGAGATAGATGTCCAGAAGACGACGCTCTGGGATGCACCATTCATCTTCATGCTCGCCATGATTCTCCTTCTTGTCGAGTGGATAGGTCGACGTCTGCACAGGATGGCGTGACAGGACGATGCGATGATCGATTAATTTGTTTTCAAGCGTTTTCTGATTGGATTCCCAGTCCAATGACAGTGAGAATAGAGGTAGATGAAGCAAGTCATCAGGCAACTCGACAACATGACCAGACAAGCCAGAAGGCTGCTTGTGGTCCGTCGGGTATCCACAACCCTTTCATTCCTGATAGTTGCCACACTCGTTCTCGTGATCACCGATTGGTCTGTCAGATTCCAGTCGGGATGGCGTCTCGCAAACCTCATCGTCCTGATCGCATCCACAACACTACTCGTTTTCATCTGGATCATTCCATCGATCCGATTCAGGCCGACCAGACGTGATGTCGCATTGAGGATCGAGCAGCATGTACCCGAATTGAGCGGTCGACTGGCATCTGGTGTCGAATTCGATTCAACCGGTCTTGCGCGGAGAAACAGGTTGGCGGCCGCATCGATCGGTGAAACAACCGAACGCATGAAGAGAGTTTCGATTCGTTCGTTGATGGACGTTCGACCCGCTATCAGATCCACATCAATCCTCTTTGTTCTTGCCATGATCGTTGGCCTACTCTTCATTCTTCAGCCAACCGGATCGAGCATCGGCTTCAGACGGGTATTCTCTCCATGGACCTTGGTCCAATGGCCCCCGAGGACCTCGGTTGTTTCACAAATGGATTCGATCGTTCCAGAACACGGTGTCCATGGGCGGAGTATTCCACTGGTCTTGAGGGCTGAAAACACGACACCAGATGATCCAGAGGGGACCATCGAGGCGAGTTATCGATTCACCTCCGATGGAACGAATTCCGAATGGAAGAGAGTCCTTCTGACCCACCAGCGGGATGGAATACATGAACGAGTGGTCCCCACCGAAGGCGACTCGATCGATCTGAGGTTTCATTCATCGGATTCGGAAACCCAACTGGAAAGAATACGGATCATGGAGGTCCCCGAGGTAACATCGATCAATCTGACCGTCGTTGCACCGGAGAACACGAGACCCTGGATCGACGATCGTCTGATACAACCCGCGAATCCAACCAGCGGCATCGAAATCGTCCAGAGCCCGGTCATGCAGGGATCGGATATCAGTCTAAAGATGGATCTGAACAGATCCATTCAGGTCCCCGAGGATCCTGATTGGATCAACCAGACTCTCGGTGTCAACGGGAATTCGACACGCTTCCAATTCGAGGTCGATGAAGGTCAATCGACTTCATGGACCTTTCACTGGAAGGCTGATGAGACGGAGCGAATGCTGATAACGCTTCTCGATGAATATGGACTCCAGAGCGATGTGTCCATTCCAGTTCACATCATCGTCGAACCAGACTCGGCTCCCGATGTCGTACTGATGAAGCCCGAGAGGGATCTGGATGTTCTCCCAACAGCGATCATCCCATTGAGCGTGAAGGTTGTGGATGATCTTCCACTTCGCACCATCGGAATCGAGGTATTCCGTGAATCTGACCAACCAGTCCTATCGGATACCCGTAGTAGTGATATCGAGGATGGTCGCTTCGATTCGATGTTTGATCTTTCCGAATCAGGTGTCTTCGAGGGTGATGTTCTCAAGATAAACGGGATGGCGATCGATCAATGGATCAACGATTCTGGTTCCACACGAACGACCAGATCGAGATCACGGACTGTCCGTGTGGTTACCGAATCGGAGTTTCTTTCCCAGATGCGAAACGAGATGTCTCTCATCGAACAGAGATCGATCGATCTCGAGAAGCGGCAATCCGACATACGTGAATCGTTCGGTGAACTGGTCCGATCCATGCAGATGAATGGAACATCATTCGAAGACTTGGAGGCGAATACCGTCTCAAGTGACATATCGAGAAAGGTCCAATCACTCGAAAAGCAGCAATCGGACATAACCCGTCTGGTGAACGAGCAGCTGGAGTCCACGAGTTCAATCGAGGAATGGCTGGAATCAAACGGCATGTTCGATGAAACCATGGACTCGGTTCTGGAGCAGGTGTCCGAGGCCCTCGAGGATGGTGTTCGTGCGTCATCCCAGGCGCTCCAGTCGATGGAATCCATGCGGTCGAGGGATACCGAATCGGATTCCGATCCTGCGGAACAGGAATCACGTCTCGCATCCGAGGTCCTCCAGATGCAGACCGATGTTCAGGAGGCGCTTCAGGATGTCGTCCGTGCACTTTCCGAGGATCAGGATTCATGGTTGATCACCCGTCAACTCGACAGGATCAGATCCGATCAACAGCTCCTGCAGTCCGAGACGAGACGATTGTCCAGAGAATTGAACGGGCAGCCAATGGAGCGATCTGATGCCGACCTTCAATCATCGATCCAGGATGCCGCCAGAAGGCAACAGTCACTCCTTTCCGATCTTTCCGATCTCGCCCGTGAAATGGAGAAGCAGGCGGAGAACACCGCCGATGTGGATCCGGCAACCTCGGAGACGCTCAACAAGGTCATGGACGAGGCTCGTGAATCACAGATCGAGTCGGCGATGTCCGAGGCGTCCGACCAGATAGAGGATGGTCGGATGCAGATGGCGGACGCCTCGCAACAACAGGCGTTGGAGGCTCTGGACAGAATGAGGGAGTCGATGACACCGGATGCCAGAGATCGGATAACCGATCTTCTCAGGAGGCTTTCGGATCTCAGGCAATCCATCCAGCGACTGGTCGAGGTTCAGGCTAACGAGATCGAGTTGCTCGAAGAATCCATCGCCACCTCGAACTTCGATCCAAGGGACGATGCCATGATCGAACTTCGAGGAATGACCATCTCGACCGAATCCACGATCAGCAAGAGAACTCAGGAGGAGAAGACGATCGCACAAAGGTTGATGAAGGCCGCCGAGGCCCAGGCTAACGCAATCGGTCTGCTCCGTTCGCCTTCGATCGATTCCGGTGCCGTTCGACTTCAGGAGGAGATATCACTGCAACAACTCTCCGAAGCGATGGAAGAGGTTGATGACCTTCAAGCCAGAAGCGAGGAGGAGATGGTCGAGGCTGAGAGGGTCGAACTTGCCCAACTGTACCGCGACATGTCGGAGACCCAACTCAAAATCAGGAACCGAACGAACGAAATCATCGAATCAAGCGAGAGCGAACGTCGCAGAAGACACGAGTCAAGACGGATTTCAATGTCCCAGAAGGAGCTTGCCGAGCGTTCCGATCAGGTTAGGTCCGACAATCCCGAGATAGAGGAGCGGCCCATCTTCATTCTGATGCACGATCGAATCCAGAGGATCTCCAGAGAGGTATCGGATCTGCTTTCCAGTTCCACCCCCGATGAATCAATCTTATTGGATCAAGGAAGATTGGCGCGGGATTATCTTGCCATGGCCGAGGCGCTTGAGGACGAATCCTCCGATGATGAGGAGTTCGAGCGACGAAGCGGATCCAGGGCGCAGAATGGTGGAGAGAACGGTTCCTCGGGTGGTTCGGGTCAGAACGAAGTGCTTCCCCCGATTGCCGAACTTCGGCTTCTCAGAACACTTCAGTTCGATCTCATGGAGTCGACTCGCCTGATGGATCGGAATCCAATCGAGAACATCGAACAGAGAGAAGATGAATTCAGAAGGTTGTCCGATCTCCAGATGGAACTCGCTGAATTAGGTCAGGAGATGTTCGACCGTCATGTGAACGAATCGTCACCAGAGGAGACATCCACCGAACCAGTATTGCCACCATCAAAATGGTTCGATGATGAACCCAACATGTCGGTCGATGGAAACCCGGCCGACAGGGAAATGGGTATCAAATCACTCGATGAACTTCTCGGTCTCGACGTGGAATCCAGCTCAGTGGATCCAACCCCCCTTCCTGCCAACCATGATCCCTTGGAAGCGATTATCGATGAAATGGAAAGAGTCTCCATATTGATTGGAACCGATCTGAATACAGGTCCACCGACACAGAGACTTCAACAGGATATTCTCAGGCGGATAGACAGTCTGATCGATCAGGCGCAGGAACAACAGTCGAACCAGCGATCAAGCCAGTCGTCCAGTCAACGCTCATCGGACCAACAGAAGTCGGATGAGGAACAGAGTCAGATGGACCAACAGCAGACCCAATCCCAACAAGCGATCACCCAACAGTCCAATCCACAGTCCGCTGATTCGGAATCCGGTTCCATGGATGCGATGAATCCGAGGCTGGGTGGCGCCCTCTACGAGACCGGTCGTGAATGGGGATCACTTCCCGAGAGGGTACGGGAACTGCTCCAGCAGGGTCGTAAGGATGCCTATTCGAGTGTCTACGAGAAGTTGACCGGCGAGTACTATCGAAGGATCGCTGAGCAGGAAGGCGGTTCCTAGAATCATGTTCCGATTCACCATCTTGTTGTTAGCCACATCACTCCTCCCCTGTGCATTTCTGTATGCACAGGATTCGGTACCTATTGCTCCCGAGATGGAAACACCAGTTGAAATCGTCCCAGAGGACGATATTCCCGATTACCTCGCACCACAGAACCAGCATCCAGAGGGTGCGGAGAACGCACCTGCTGAAAACGAGCTCGATGATCTTCTCTTGTTGAGGATCAGGCAGGGACTTCGTTATCTCGCGGATCAACAGGCGGAGAACGGTTCGTTCGGAAGAGGTAGGTTCTCCAACCATGTGGCGATCACGGCATTGGCCGGTCTAGCCTTCATGTCTGACGGCCATGTTCCCGGTCGAGGTCAATACGGAGATCATGTCCAACGTGCCGTTAATTTCATACTGGATAGTTCACAGGAATCCGGTCTGATCGCGGCCGATACCGTTCACGGTCCGATGTACGGACATGGTTTCGCCACGCTGTTTCTGGGTGAGATCTATGGAATGTCCGAGACCGATGACAGGGTTCGCGAGGTTCTCGAGAAAGCAGTCGACCTGATCGTTCGAACCCAGAACCGACAAGGTGGATGGAGATACCAGCCGGTACCAGTCGATGCGGACGTATCCGTGACGATATGCGAGGTCATGGCACTGAGAAGCGCACGCAATGCGGGCATCAAGGTACCCCGATCGACTATCGATAGAGCGGTTCGGTATGTGCGTGAATGTCAGAATCAGGATGGTGGATTTCGCTACATGATCCGAATGGGGACATCCGCCTGGCCCAGGACGGCCGCTGGGGTGGCCACACTCTTCTATGCCGGAATCTACGAGGACGACTCGATCGACCAGGGGCTCGGTTATCTGGTTCGCACGGCGCTGCCTGGACGCAGCCGTGTTCGTCAGTCGCACTATTACTACGGTCAGTACTACGCCACGCAGGCGATGTATCTGGCTGGCGGGAACTGGTGGAGATCATGGTGGGGTGCGGCCCGGGAGGACCTCATGCGAAGGCAATCGGCCAACGGTGGATGGTTGGACAACCAGATCGGCGGCGCCTATTCGACCGCCATGGCGTTGATCGTTCTCCAGATGCCAAAGAGATACCTGCCCATCTTCCAGCGATGACAATATTCGCCTCAAACCTGATGATCCTGATCTCGGGATTTATAGCAATGGTGTTCACCATGAGCCCCGGTGATCTGCCTGTGTTCCTGGTCATTCTCGAGCAGAATTCCCCAAGGAGCGTACATCTGGGAACGATCGAATCCTCCGGAACCGAACTACTCGATGTTGATGAGGGTTGGTTTGAAACCCCTTTCCGGGAATGTCTCGCGATCATTCGTGAGGATGAGTGGAAACCAATACCTTCCCGGATGCGTGTTTTTTCCAGGGATGGTCAGGTCTTCCCTGGTTCCTTCATGAGCGGGGACGAGGATTCCATAACCATCAGACATCCCTGGATGCGGGAGATGAGAATTCCCCTCGACGATGTCGACCGAGTCGAATTCAGATCATCCGATACATCGATCACCGACACTGATCAGGATCACCTTCTGCTCAGGAACGGCGATGTCATGTCGGGTTTCATCGAGATGATCTCGGATCCGGTCACCATCGAGGTCACTCGCGATGAAGTCGAGATGTTCGATGTACCACTGGAACGAATCGCCGAGATAAGACTGGCGGGAGATTCCAAGCCTCCCCGTTGGCCTCGTGCCTGGTTCATCGATGGTCTCCAGGCGACTGTCCCATCGATTGAGGTCGACGACACCGGTCATGTCAGGATGGCACCACATGAATTCATGACGGGCCCGTATGAACGTTATCCCGGGATAGAGGAGATGGTCGCCATCGTCATGGATGGGGACCGGTTCACCCCCCTCTCCAGCGCCGATGTAAGGACTGTTGCGATCGATCCTGTTCGAAGAGTGAACCCCGATCCCCGGAAACTGGACGTCATGAAGGTGTTTAACCTGTCCGATCTCCGGATTTCAGGCCCTGTCCAGCATGAATTCACCGTCACCAGAGGTTTCAATCGATTCAGGACCGTTCTCGAGCGGCCCCGAAACAGCGACCGCTGGGCATCGCCCGATGTAGAGATCAAGGTGGGTGACGATGTCATCTGGAGCGGGCCGGTGGTCGGAAGGGTTCCGATCGATCTAGAGTTGCCCCAATCATGCGAGTCACTCGTGATCAGGGTCGAATGTGGTGAACATGGTCCTGTTCAATGTGGTGTCATTCTCAGGGATCCGATCATTTCGAAGCAATCAACTGTTGGAGACGGACGCCAGCTTCTCGAGTGATGCCATGGCCGATCCATCGTTGATCGAAGCCGCGGCCACCTGAACCCCCTCCTTCATGTCCGACACCTGGTCGCATGCCAGCAATGCGGCTGCGGCGTTCAGGAGCGTCATATCTCGAGCCGGACCTTTCTCACTCCCATCGACGACGGACTTCATCATCTCCGTTGCATGATCGAGATCTCTGGCTGTGACCAGTCCGATGTCAACGGACGTCAACCCAACATCCTCCGGGGATATGCGCCACTGGGAGACTTCACCATCCCTGACTTCATACACGGTGGACGGCGCCGATATGGAAAGTTCATCCAGACCATCATCCGAGTGCACGATCAGGGCCCTTCTTGTTCCGAGATGATTCAAGGCTTGGGCGACAGGTTTCTGGTATCTGCCATCCCAGACACCCATCAATTGTCTTCCCGCGTCCGCGGGATTGGTCAGGGGTCCAAGCAGATTGAAGATTGTCGGAACACCCATGGCCTTGCGAACAGGCATGACATGCCTTGTGGCCGGATGATGGTGGATCGCGAAGCAGAAGCAGATGCCTGCTTCCTCGAGACAACGCGCCTGTACGGCGGGTCCGGCATCCACGTTGATTCCAATTGACTCGAGCGCCTCGGCGGATCCACGGCCGGTTCGTGAACGATTGCCGTGCTTGGCGACATTGACGCCCGCACCCGCGGCCACCAGAGCGGCTGCGGTCGAGACATTGAATGTCTTGGGTGCTCCACCGGTTCCAGCTGTATCCAGGACATCATCGGCCGGCAGACTGGATTCGACCTTGGTGACATGGCGCCGCATGACGGTGGCTGCCCCCTGAAGTTCATCCGGGGTCGGCAAGCGTGTCGCGAGCAGGGCCAGAAGGGCCCCCATCTCCCCATGGTGCACATGACCGGTCATCATGGCTTCGAAGGCTGTGGTTGTTTCATCGACACTGAGGGTCCGACCATCCAGCAGTGTCCCGAGCATCGGCGTCAGATCGGCTGATTGGGAGTCACGGGCGAATTCGGATGGTTGTTTTCTATCGTTGGTCATGGCACGTCGGGTTCCAGCCTGTGGTACAACGCGGCACCACAGGAGTTTGTTCATGTTCTTGGCCGAATCCTACCTGCATACGCTTGATCCGTACGTCATCCAGCTCACTGATGGCGGGTTTGGCATCCGATGGTATGGATTGGCCTATGTGGCCGGGTTCCTGATCGCCTGGTTGCTCATCAAATGGCTGGCCAATACAGGTCGTTCCGTCGTTCCTCCTCAGAAGGTCGCGGATCTGATGATCTACGCGATCATCGGTGTTCTGGTGGGTGGCCGCCTCGGATATGCGGCCTTCTACGATCCCTCCCTCTTCACTGATGCCGCCAGGGACATGGATGGTCGGGTGGTTCCACCATGGTGGGCGCTTCTGGCGATCAATCAGGGTGGAATGGCCAGTCATGGAGGGATGATCGGTGTTTTGATCGCCATGTTGATCTTCATGATCCGCAACAAGCTTGTTCCGATCATCCATGCCGCCGATCTGATCGCGTTCGTTGCGCCACCCGGTCTCTTCCTTGGTCGAATGGCTAACTTCATCAATGGTGAACTATGGGGCCACCCTGTTCCTGATCAGGAGAATCCAGCCTGGTGGAGTGTGAAGTATCCGGAGGAGATCTATCTGGGAGAGACGAATCTGGAGCAGCTCCGCGGCGTTGTTCCGGGTGATCAGACATTTCTTCCGACGGTCGTGGACTCGCTCAGGGCAGGCGATCCGGTCGTCATGGAAGTGGTTGTTCCACAATTGACCGCCTACTACCCCTCACAAATCTTCCAGGCACTGGCGGATGGTCCGATTCTCTTCCTGATTCTCATCGCGGCCTGGTGGGCACCGAAGAAGGGCGGTGTTCTGACGGGAACATTCCTGATTGCCTACGGCATCCTCAGAATCCTCACGGAGATTTTCCGTCAACCCGATGAGGGCGTCTCGCTTCTCATGGGACTCAGCCGCGGCCAGTTTCTCAGCGTGATCATGATCCTCGCGGGAATCCTCTTCGTGTTGTTTGCATCGAAATCCAAGGGACCCAAGCTTGGTGGACTCGGGTGTCCACCGACCACTACTCAACCGTCGACATCCTGATTCCGTACGGGTTTCTCGAATATCAGGACGTGTTGCTGTGGAAGGTCGTCCATGGTCCTGATCCACTCGAATCCAGCCGCCTCAAATTCAAGCAAAGCCTGTGATTCCGCCATCTTGTGATGCGGCTTGATCATGACATCCGGATCCTCGGCACGGTATTCGACAAGAACGACTCGACCACCCGGCTTGAGCGCCTTCATGAGTGATCGTTTCATCTCCCATGGATGGGAGAATTCGTGATAGGCGTCGACGAACAGGACGACATCAACGGTTTCGGCGGGAATCTTGGTGTCCGTGATCGTTCCCAGAATCGTCTTGATGTTCGTTACGCCCTGTGACTCCGCCTTCTCCTCAAGAATCGCGTTCATCTCGGGTTGGATGTCGACGGCGACAACACCACCCTCCGGAACCCGTTTGGCGAGTCTCAGACTGAAGTACCCGGTGCCAGATCCGATATCCGCGACCACCTCGTTCGGCTTCAAAGACATCATCTCGACGAGCAGATCGGTCCGCTCCTCCTGCTCCCGCTTGGAACGGTCGAGCCAGCCGGCACCCAGATGCCCCATCACCTGGGAAATCTGTCGACCCATGTAGACTTTTCCGATTCCGTCGTAGGCCGGTGTCGTTCTGGAATAGAGTCGATCGGCCTCGACGAGATCGAGCGGATCGCCGCAAGCCATGTTGATGACGACGAGTGTCAGCTGATTTCCGGTCGATGCCTGTCTGGCGATGAAGCTCTCCTCTGAAACAGGAAGATCGAATTGTTCATGAGACGTGAATCGGGATCCATTGGCGACGAGTTGCGTCAGATAGGTACGGAGTTCATCGGGATTCGCCGGGATCTCCATCGGTATGGTCTTCCCGGGAAGATCGAAGGTGATGATGTCGACAGGTGCCGCCGGGGCGAATCCCGGAAGAAGGAGGGCACCGATGACAATCGAGGTGAGGATCGCTTTGAATCTGTTCATGTTCGGCATGTCTGAGACCATCCGGCGGCTAGTGATTCGAGAACATGTTTCATGTTGAGACCCCGGTGAAGCTGGTCCTCCGCATCTCCGATCCGGTTGGCGAGTTCCCACAGTCGACGACCGGTCTCCACATCACCCGGTTCGGTAGCCGACAACCGTCTTCGGACATGCATGCCGAGCAATCTCAGAATCAGGGAAAGCGCCTGCTTGTTCGCCACATCCTTGCTGGCCTTCTTGTTCTGCTTGACGACCTGTTCCGATCGATTGGTGACGAATTCCGCGACGTGCACCCCGAATTCCTTCTGCCACGTACCCGAGTCGAGTGACTGGATGATGGGCTGGAGTTCGTTGGCGCATTCGATGAGATTGCTCTCACGGGCAAGCAGGGCCATTCCGGGTGCCCCTTCGGACCAGTCGAGCATCCACTCGACATCCTCATGGTCTCCGGGATGTTCAGCGAGCCACTTCCTCATGTCTTCATCCGACAAGGGTCCGAATCGAACGTGGTCGCACCGGCTTCGAACGGTCGGCAGCAGGCGTTCCGGTCTCGATGTGACGAGAATGATCCACGTGTCCTCAGGTGGTTCCTCGAGTGTCTTGAGGATCGAGTTCTGTCCGTTGTTGTCCATCAGTTCGGCTTCATCGATGATGAAAACCTTGCCGTTGCCGAGAATGCTCTTCCGATAGGCGGGTGCCTCGTGCTTGGCGCCATCGGACGTGTGTCCACCGATCATTCGTTCACGAAGAAGATCAAGGGGGACGTTCATCTGTTTTCGTTCCCGAAGACTTCTGGTCTGAGCGTGGACCGCATCCTCCTTGTGGATCACATGGAGATCGGGATGGTTTCCGTTAGCCAGCTTCTCACCTTCGGGCGATGCCAGTGCGGTTCCACCCAAACCCAGATCATCGGCACCGGCCTGCGGATCCAGCAGCACCCGTGCGAATTCGGTGGCGACGAGACATTTCCCGATGCCCGGCGGCCCGGAGAAGATCCAGGCGTGATGCAGTCTTCCGGATTGCACTGCGGCCCGAAGGGTCTCCAATCCGGCATGATGTCCAATGACGGGTTTCATGATGCGCGAGGATAACGTCAGGAAGCGCTCTCGTGTCGGCTTGCTGCTCATCCATCAACACCCGAGGACAAGAGGCGTTCTGACACTAATTTTCCTAGATGCTCAGCAAGAACAGGCGGAAAAATCCCGCGATCATCCTTTTTTCAGTCCTGATCCTGTCCGGTGCAATTATTGGCCGCAGTGGAATTCCATGGGATGTGTTGGCCCTTGTATCGCTTGTTCTATGTGGATTCATGGTGATCCAATCGAATCTACGGATTCTTGCACCGGCATCCATATTTCTAATCATGTCCACATGGAGCGCTTTGAACCAGCAGATGTTCGAGATACGGGATCTCATGGTCTACACCGGGTATGACGCCGATCCAATTCTCGTTCACATGGAAGGTCGGATCATCAGGATTAGAGGCACGAGGATCGATCTGGACACCAGATCCTCATTCGAAGAAGACATCGGAATTCCTGTGACCGGTCGGATCGTCGTCCGTTTACCGAGGCCTTCTGAAATCCTCGGACCAGGAGACATCATCCAAGTGAAGGGCTGGCTTCATGGAATCCAGGCGCCCAGAGATTCCGAGCCGGATTGGAGAACAATCGCAATCGACGGCGATTACCGCGGATGGATGCGACTGGAATCAATGGATTTGATCCACATCAAAAGAATCCAAAAACCCGGCATCTGGAATTCACTGAAGTCGCATGCTGAAGACAGAATTCTGTCTCAACCAGTTCCATCATATGGATCCAATCGAACGATTTTGGCCGGATTATTGCTCGGTGCGAGAGGTGATTCGTGGAATGAGATTTCAGATCCATTCAGAAGAACAGGTGTATCACACCTTCTGGCGATCTCAGGACTTCATGTCAGTCTGGTCTTGTTCATGTTCATGCCCTTGATAGGAGTCGGTGGGGTACGCCGAAGATGGCACTCTCTGTTCGCCATCACAATCCTCTTCATATACCTGTCGATCATCGATATCAGGACACCAATCATGAGAGCTGGAATCATGAGTGCGTTCTTCTATCTCCCATTGACCGTCAACATGAGGATACCGGTCAAAGGGGTTCTGGCTTTCACCATGTCACTGATACTCATCTGTGAACCAAACGTCCTCATGCAGATTTCATTTCAATTGAGCTTTGGTGTTGTAGCCTCCCTTGTACTTCTTTCTCCGCATGTACACCGAAGATGCTTTCCCCATGTAAACAGACGGATATCAGGCCCATTCACATTCGCAATCATGTGGATACAGAGAAGTTTTACAGCCTCGATGGTTGCATGGTTGATTTCCATACCTATAACCATCCACCACTTCGGCCAGATATCTCTGGTATCCGTTCCGATGACAATGATCATGACACCTCTGGTATGTGTAATACTTCTCACAGCTTCAATACGTTTGTTGTTCGGTGATTTTGAATTTGTTTCTCAGTTGATGGGAAACCTGCTCGCCAAGGAGGTGTACATACTCGAATCGTTTGCGGAAACAGTGGCTGGAATCCCATTCGTATCTATCGAAAACATCCAGTCGAGTACCACATGGACGACACTCGCGATTTTGTGGGCAGTCTCATGGTGCCTGATCGATCGTTGGAGGTTCCTGTTGTTCCCCTCTCTTCTTGGATTGATCATCTGGATTTCAATATTGAACTTCTCCGGTTGAATCATCCATCGAGTGCTACCATCATCATGTCCACCCACGAGGAGAAGACCAATGCGCCTGTCGGCCCGAATTCTGATGTTGTCGATGATCACCCCCCTGCTCGCCGCAGGGCAGGAATCAACACCCGAACCAGCCAAGCCAAGCCTCCCGACGATTCGAATGGAACCGGTTCTGGGCGGACAGGTGTTCAGAGCCCCGGTCCAGGTCCTTCCCACCCCCTCATCCAAACCGGAACTGGCCATGGTGGAACAACGTGGTCGCGTGATCGCCGTCGGACTCGAGACCGGTTCGAAGAAACGAACCATCCTCGATATGCGCGACAAGGTCAGGTTGACCCAGTCGGAGGAAGGTCTTCTCTCGATCGCCTACGACCCCGATCAATCGAAGAACCCGCACGTCTACCTCTACTACACCGCCTCCAAGCCGCGGCGCACCGTTCTCTCGAGAATGAACGTGAAACCCGACGGCATGATCGACAAGTCGACCGAGAAGATAGTTCTCGAGGTCGAGCAACCCTACTGGAACCACAACGGAGGAACCGTTCTCTTCGGTCCCGATGGGATGCTGTATCTGAGCATCGGTGATGGCGGCGCTGCGAACGATCCCCAGGATCATGGACAGAATCTCGGCAACCTTCTGGCGACCATCATCCGAATCGACGTCCATACGGACGAGGCGCCCTATGTGGTCCCCTCCGACAATCCGTTCGTGGGAGTTGAGGGTGCCCGACCCGAGATCTGGGCCTATGGACTCCGTAACGTATGGCGCATGCACTTCGATTCGAAGACGGGCGATCTCTGGGCAGCCGATGTAGGCCAGAACAAATGGGAGGAGGTCGATCTGATCGTGAAAGGCGGCAACTACGGTTGGCGACTGCGCGAGGGAAAGCACGACTTCAACAATCCCGAGGGTTCGACCGTCGAGGTCATCGATCCGATCGTCGAATATCCAAGATCGGCCGGAGGCTCGATCACCGGCGGATTCGTCTACAGAGGCGAGAAGATCCCCGGTCTACAGGGTGCCTATCTGTTCTCCGACTACATGTCGGGTCGCCTTTGGGCCACGGTGATGCAACCCGACGGAGAGCCGTTCACCCGCGAGATATACAAGGGGCAGCCGATGGCCATCAGTTCCTTCGGTGAGGGAACCGATGGCGAGCTGTACGTATGCGGATTCAAGGCACCCTACGACTCGAAGGGTCGCATCTATCGAATCACCGGCATGAGCACTGACTGATAGGACTACTCGCCATTGACGGCGATCTCGACGCATTGTTCGATGATCGGCTTGTCGTCCAGCTTCCATCTCGGAACCAGCTTGCCATCGATGACGATCGCCGGGAACGTACGCATGCCCCAACCCTTGGTTCTGAGCACATCGGTCTGCACCTGAGCCTCTATTTCCTGGGAATCCATGGCTTCCAGGAACGCATCACGATCGAGACCGATCTTGACCCCGGCGGAGATGATCTCTGGTTGAGTCACCTTTTGTCCGGCATTCATCAGGTAATCGATCATCGCCCAGTAAGCCTCCTTGCCGCCAAGCTTGCCGGCGGATTTCACGGCCTTGGCGGCTATGCATCCACTGGGGAACAGTTCCCGGAAACTGTCACGTATCCGTGAATTGCAATCCGGATTCTTCGGACTGGCGAGAACGTTGTAGGTGAGCTGCCCAGGATACTTCTCCATCAGCTTCCGGATCTTCGCATCGACCACCATGAGTTCCGGATCCGTGTAGTCCGAGAAGACGATAATGCTATGCGGTGCGCTGGCGATCCCCTTGCTGATGCCCGGTTGGGCTGGCGTGTTTCGAGCGGGACCCGTCTTCCAGTCATCGATGAACTTCTGCTCGGTGTTCAAAGGTGCCTTGAGCGAGCCATCGTTGCGACCATCGGCGATCGCCCGGGCTAGCTGATCGACGGTCGATGAAAGATCGACCGGATTCTGCCACCACTTCAACTGGACACCATTGATGAAGATCATCGGTGTGAAGTACACACCTAGATTTCCACCGATCTCGATGTCCTCCTGGAGGATCGCATCGACGACCTGACCGACCATCACCTGCTCGAACGTCTTCGGATCGAATCCGAGCTGTTCGACAAGTACCGGGAACTCCTGCTGAGTGAACTTGCCCTTCACCTCGAACAGCAGACTGTGGGCTTCCCAGAAGGAGTCGTTCCCACCGAGAATGCCCGCCGTCTCGGCGAACTTGGAGGCCCAGCAGGCGTTTCCGTGCAGCGTCCTGCTCACGTAGGGGTTGCAGTCGGAATTGAAGGGGAAATGCCGGATGCTCAAGGAGACGTCATCGCGACTTTCCAGTATCTCCGCGACGATCTTCTCATAGCGATTGCAGTCTGGGCACTGGTAGTCGCCGACCATCACGATCTGAACCGGTGCGTTCTCTGGTCCATACAGATACCGTCCACCAAAGTCGCTGGGGTCCTTGACCGCGGTCTTGGTAGTCGTGAAAACACCGTCGTCCTTTGGCTTCTCGACGTCCTTCATGGGATTTGCGCCACCACCAAGCGTGGCCTTGACGATCTCGTCGATGTTGGCCTGTTCCGATGCTGCGCGTTGGATACCGTCGATCCTGTCGACCTGAACCTGTCCGGCGTACAGACCACCGGTTGCCAGAATGAAGCTGCAGATGAAAGTGGTAGTGGCGATCATGGATGAACCTTCCATTGTTGCTGACTTGCTGGAGTCCTTCGACGACTCCACGGTAATCCAGAATGCGATATTCGCGATATGAGCGGTGATGCAGTACGGGCAGAGTTTCCACTCGACCAGAATGACGATGAGAAACATGACCGACATGAGCATGCCAAGTCGGGCGATCAACACCATGGTTCGAGGAACCCTCGGCCAGCAAGCCGGCCAGGCCACCATCATGGCGATGAAGAATGTGAAGCCAACGTATGAGGTTGGCCAGCCGATGCCAGGCACACTGCCAAAGAAGCCCCGGGAGAGATCCCCGCAAGCGCTCTGTTCACCACAACCCGGCAACGAGACGCCGATGACACCCATCTCCGTCATGAGCAGGAGGCCCGAAGCACCAGCCGCGACGATCAGGAACAAGAGTCCCAGGAACCATCGAAGCCCACAGCCCTTCTTTGTCTCTTCTTGAATCATGTCTTTCATGGAATCAACACTTCCCTCCCGGTCTCTGGGGGGAACGTGTGATTCTACATTTCATTGCTGTTGAGTTTCCAGATGGCCGAAAACAGGGGTTTTCTACATCCTGTCGGGGGCTCCGATGCCCAGAAGGCCAAGCCCGTCGGCAAGCACCCGTCTCGTGAGGCTGCTGATCCGAAGGCGGGATCGCTTTAGGGCATCATCCTCGGCCTTGAGTACGGGACAGGCCTGATAGAAGCTGTTGAAGGCGTCAGCCACTTCATGGAGATAGCCGCAGAGTCGATGTGGTTCGAGCGTGCGGGCCACATCCTCGACCACGCTTCCGTACTTCAGGAGAACCAACGCGAGCTGTCGTTCGGTCGGATCACCCAGTTGCAGCGGCGCCTGATCGATATCCGCTTCGCCGGCCTTGTGGAGCATCGAGCAGATGCGGGCATGGGCATACTGCAGGTAGGGACCGGTATCGCCCTCGAAGGCGATCATTCGATCCATGTCGAAGACATAGTCGCGGACGAGATCATTGCTCAGGTCCGCGTACTTCACGGCCCCAATGCCCACATCACGACCGATCTGCGCGATCGATTCATCATCGAGACCATGAGTCGGCGCCGAAGGGTTCTCGGAACGGGCCTTGACTTCACGCGTGCCCCGTTCGATGGCTTCGGCCAGAAGCGAAGCCAGAGTCAGGTTGGTCCCGCTTCGTGTCTTGAGTGGCTTCTTGTCCGGTCCCATGATGGAACCGAATGGAACATGCACGAGTTCGACATCGTGACCGTCCGATGTTCGTCCCCACCCCGCCTGCCTGGTCGCGTCGAAGACGTCACGGAAGTGGTCGCGTTGCCGGGCATCGACGACGTAGATGCATCGACCGGCTCCGGTTTCCTGGGTTCGGTGTCGCAGGGCGGCCAGATCGCTGGTGGCGTAGAGATAGCCACCATCTCGTTTTCTGATCAACAACGGTCGCTTGCGATCGTCGAAGTCGACGACCAGTGCCCCGTCATCCGTTCGACAGAGCTTGTTCGACTCGAAGTACTCGATCACCGAGTGAAGGGAGTCCTTGTAGAAGGATTCGCCGCGGTTGTTGTCGGGTCCCATGCTGACATTCAGGAGATTCAGGGCCTCGTAGACGGCCCGCATGGTGACATCGATGAGCTTGTTCCAGTCGCGGACGAGTTCCTCGTCGCCCTGCTGGAGCGCGACCAGCGTCTCGGACGCGGCCTTGCGCTGTTCATCGGAACCGGATTGCTGTGCTTCCAGTTCGGCGACTCGATGTGGTCCGCACTGTCTGGTTAGGGCGGCTTCGAGTCCCTTGGCATCACCCTTCGCGCCCGCCTGGGCATCCCGGTAGGCCGCATCGAGTTCCGTCAGCGTCAGGGCATCGAGATCGGTTCCGTTCTCACGAAGCCGGTGGAGCACCATGGCGATCGGGAGACCCCAGTCACCAAGATGGTTCTCGCGGAGAACCATCCGGCCCCTTCGCTCGAGGACACGGGCCAGCGAATCTCCGATGATCGTCGATCGAAGATGACCCACGTGCATCTGCTTGGCGACGTTCACGCCACACAGATCGACGACGACTGGACGGGTGTCGTCGCTCGTCTTCACACCCAGCGTCTCGTCGTCCATTCCCGCCAGAGCGTTCGCGAGCGTCTCGGGCTTGAGTCGTATGTTGATGAAACCGGGCCCGGCGATCTCCGGTGTGTCGGCTATGTCCGCCAGCTCCACGACATCGATCAGTTCCTGGGCCAGATCACGTGGTGGTTTGCCCACACGTTTGGCGAGCCCCATGGCGGCGTTGCACTGGAAGTCCCCCATCTCGGGATTGGTAGTGTTCCGGATCAGTGGATCGGCGTCGGCGAAGTCGCTGCCGAGAGTCTTTTCGATGGCTTCCGAGAAGGCTGTGCTGATCGCGGTCCGGGGGTCCGGGGATGGATGCTTGGTGGTCGTTGTGGACATGGGTGCCGAGTATACCCCTCCAGCGAAGGCGTTTCGCGATCCCGGGAGCCATGGATCCAGTCCGGGTTTCACATCGAAGCCGGAGACGATTATCATTCGGGTCTCATGGCCAAGGCAACAACCGAGCCAACCAGTGTTCTCGAGAAGGTCGATCGTTGTGGCGATCTGCTGCATCGTCCCCGCGTCCTTCTGGGCAAGATGGGCCTCGATGGTCACGATCGTGGTGTGAAGCTCATCGCCCGGGCGATGCGCGACAGCGGCATCCATGTGATCTACTCCGGCCTCTGGCAGACGCCAAGAAGCCTTGCCATCGCGGCTCGCGACGAGGACGTCGATTGCATCGCGGCCTCGATGATGAGCAATTCCCACAATGTGCTGGTGCCTCGTCTGATCGAGGAGTGCCGCAAGGTCGGTCGACCCGACATGACGATCAACATCGGCGGCATCATTCCTCAGGAGGATGTCCAGGGCATGCTGGATGCCGGCGTCAATTCCGTATTCCATACCGGAACGACGATGCAGGACATCGTCGACTCCGTGAGGGCGGCCACGACCGACTACACCGATCTCGATTCCGACGACAGTTCCGCCAGGCTTGGTCGGACATTGTCGCAGCTGGTCACAGGCAAGGACGTCTCCTCGGCGCCGCGAAAGCGTCCCGATCGCGTCATCGGTCTCACGGGTTCACCGGGTGCCGGCAAGTCGACGCTTGTGGCCGCCATGGTCAACGAGATGCATCGAGCCGGCGAGAAGGTCGCCGTGATCGCCTTCGATCCGATGAGTCCCATCACGAGCGGTGCCCTGCTTGGTGACCGTCTTCGAGTGGACTTCAACGAGGTCGACGAGGACTGCTTCTATCGCAGTTTCGCGATCGTCGGCGAGGACTATGCCCATCTGTCCGACATCATCGAGATTCTCGGTGGTGCTGGTTGGGACAAGGTCATCGTCGAGACGGTCGGTGCCGGTCAGAGCGATGTGGCCATCCGTGACCACGTCGATCAGACGGCGGTCGTCGTCGTGCCCGGCATGGGCGATTCGGTCCAGATGGACAAGGCCGGTATCCTCGAGATCGCTGATGTGTTCATCCTGAACAAGGCCGATCATGCCGGTGAAGCCAAGCTGGCTCGCGAGCTGCTGGACATCAGCACGGGTCGTCCGATCTGCGAGACGATCGCGACCAAGGGCCAGGGCATCGAGGATCTGGTCAAGGCCCTGTTCCCAAGCGGCTGATTCACCCTCCGGTACAATCTGACCCGCATGACTGGCACTGAATCCGCACCCGTGATGCCCCCCCAATCGCAGTCCAGCGGTCCTGTGACCGAACTGGCTCGCGACATGCGTCTCTTCGACATCACCATGGTCGGCGTGGGCGCCATGATCGGTGCCGGCATCTTCGCACTCACCGGCATCGCCGCCGGTCATGCCGGACCCGCCCTCATCCTGGCCTTCTGCCTCAACGGCATACTCACGCTGATGACCGCCATGGTCTACGCGGAACTCGGCAGCGCCATCCCCGCCGCCGGTGGTGGCTACCTCTGGGTTCGCTTCGGTCTGCCCGGCCCCTCCGCCTTCCTCGCCGGATGGATGGACTGGCTCGCCCATGCCGTCGCCGGGTCGCTCTACGCGGTGATCTTCGGCACCTACATCGTCTGGGGACTGCAGGTCATCTTCGGACTCGGCGAAGCACCGACCGGCGCCGATGGTCACGGACACGGCACGCTCTTCGGCATGCCCGCCTGGCCATACGTGAAGGGACTCACCCTCTTCATCTGTCTGATCTTCCTGTGGATCAACTACCGAGGTTCCAAGGAGACGGGCAAGGCCGGCAACATCATCACCGTCGCCAAGATCGTCGTGATCGCCATCTTCATCGCGGCCGGCCTCATCGCGATGCTGCGAGCCACCGGAAACGTCGCCGTCTCCGAGACCTACATACCGTTCATGCCCAACGGCTTCAGCGGCGTACTGGTCGCCATGGGACTGACCTTCATCGCCTTCGAGGGCTACGAGATCATCGTCCAGGCCGGCGAGGAGGTCGAGAACCCGCGTCGCAACATCCCACGCGCCGTCTTCTACTCGCTTCTGATCGTCATACCCATCTACATACTCGTGGCCATCGTCTGCATCGGTGCCATGCGCATACCCGAGGATGTCCTTGCCGACACCGGTTGGGCCGCTTCGGAAACCTGGCGATATCTCGCGGGACTGGGTGAAACCGGTGTGGCTGTGGCCGCCAATGATTTCCTTCCCTGGGGACTCGGCGGCATCCTGCTGGTCATCGGCGCCATCCTCTCGACGATGAGCGCCCTCAACGCCACCACGTTCTCGTCCACACGCGTGTCCTTCGCGATGGGCCGGGATCACTATCTGCCAAGGGGCATGGCGAAGATCTCGAGCAAGACCAAGACCCCCACCGTCGCGCTCATGGCCAGCGGCGTGATCATCATCACCGTGGCTCTGGCACTCGATGCCGAACGGGTCGCCGGCGCCACCTGCGCCATGTTCTTGTTGGTGTTCGCCGGAGTGAACGTCTCATCGATCACCATCCGCCGCAAGTACGGCGACAAGCTTCGATACGGCTACGTCGTACCAGGCTATCCAGTCGTTCCGATCGTGGCCGCCGTCGGACAGGTCGGTATCGCCGTCTGGCTGCTGGCTTCGCAACCGATGACGCTCGCCCTGACGGCCGGATGGATCACCGCCGGACTGGCCGTCTACTTCCTCTATGCACGTGGTCAGGAACACGAGTTCAGGTCGTCGGCCATCGCCTTCGAGCAGAGTGCGGGCACATCGCGTGAATCCAACTACAGAATCCTGGTTCCCGTCGCCAACCCGGAGACCGCCGGACCGCTGGTCGATCTGGCGACTCGACTCGTGGCACCGGACTCGGGTGATGTCATCGCCCTGAACGTCGTTTCCATTCCGGAACAGACGCCCTACTGGTCGACCAGACGCTTCGTTGAGGAAGGTCGGAAGGTCGTCGAGACCGCCACCAACCATGCCGTCGAGACGGGACACGATGTCCGCGGACTCGTTCGATTGAGTCGCGATCCCGGCAAGTCCATCGCCGACACCATCCGCGATCGCAAGATCAACGCGCTCGTCATGGGATGGAGCGGACGACGACACGGACCCAGAGCCCGAATCCTGGGCACCGAACTCGACACGGTGCTTCGCAACACCGATGCGGACACGATAGTCGTACGCGGCAAGGCACCCGAGACACCGGAGCGAATCCTGATACCGGTAGCCAACCCCAAGCAGGCCCAGTTCGCCATCCATGTGGCCGAATCGCTGGCGGGACCATCGACCTGGATCGAACTGCTTCGCGTCCTTCGCTCGGAGGAGAACGAGGATCGAATCAGGGAGGATCTACGTTCGGGCATCTTCAACATCTCCGATCCCGCTGAACCGGTTCGTTCCCCCAATCTAGGACTTCCGATCGATCTCCGATTCGAATCGTCATCCGACGTCGTGGGCAGCATCGTCAACGCGGCCCAGGCGGCCGATCTTCTGATCATCGGCGCAGCTGCCGAGACCTGGCGACAGAGACGCTCCTTCACAGCCCTCCACCGTGGTGTCGCGGCAGCCTGGGACGGTCCGCTGCTGCTCGTTAAGCTCCGCTCGGGTCGAGCTCGCTTCACAACCCAGCAGGTGATCGACTTCATGACATCGAAGGAGCCCGAGGAATGAGTCTGTCGGATCTCGAGAAGATGAAACTGCTCCGTCCGAAGTCCGAATGGACCGGCAAGGCGGACAAGTCCCGAGTCAATCTGATTCTGGCATCCCTCACGGCCGCCATCGGTATCGCCGGATGTGTCTTCATGATCATGGGCAACGGTCATTTCCTGACCTGGATGGGTCTGCTGATGTTCGCCGTCTCGCTGATCGGTTTCAGCTGGACGAACCTCCGCGGCGTCTGGAAGGCCTGATAGGATTCCTCCACACCCCCAGCAAGGAGCAACCCAATGAACGACTCATCACAACAACAGGGACCTCAGGGACCCGGAAAGGTCGCCGTCTGGATCGTTCTTCTTCTGGGACTCATCGGAATCGTGATCGCCATGTACTTCATGGGCCCATGGATGCAGGATCTGGTCAACTCGACACCAGGTGCCGAAGTCGGTTCACCAGCCACCGAGACCGCGACCGAGTGATCAGTCAGTCGACGGAATCACCCTTCAGGATGGTCACATCCCAGAGATCATCCAGCGAACCAGCGGATTCGATGTTGTTGCAACGATCGATGATCGTTCCGGAATCCTCCATGGCCAACGCTCCGAGCAATCCCGCCTTGTGCATCAGGATGTCCTCGAGATCCGCGGTCGTGTTGCGGGCGTGACCCGATGGATACATGACCAGCCCACTGTCGAGCTTGTTGCCGTCGTCCAGTTCGATCACCAGTGATGTCGGAATGCCGTCCGGATACCGGTCGTCGTATTCCTGGCCACCATGCTCGAAGTGAATCTTGTCCATCAGGGCATGGGTCGCCTTGTCGTTGATCGCATCACGGCCATAGTCGGCCGGCGCCAGCATCAGGAGCTTCCACCATTCGTCGTTGCCGTCGGCCAACGCGCCGCTACCGTTCTCGGACGCCATCTCGATGGCCTTTCGCAGCATGGTCGAGACGATGTACACCATCGAGTGGTCGGCGCTCTGCCGCGTCTTGGGACTGCGCTTGGCCGGATCACCGATGATGCCGAATGCCGGTTCGTAGGCGACGATGGTGATGCCCTTGATCGAATCCGGATTCTCGAGCACGGTCGGGTTGGCCGAGATCAGATCGATCAGTCCCTGGAGGGCGCCGGCGGACTGGTGCTCGTACAGGCCCAGCTTGAAGTGCATGCCCATCACGGCGAAGTCGTCACCGGATGTCGAGAGCACAAGATCGAACGGGCTATCCCCATCGGTCGGCTCGAACTGTCGCCAGATCGCCTCGGGGTTGCGGAAGATGTCCTTGGGTCCGATGAAACCCTTCATCGATCGCTTGATCGACATGATGGCCACTTCACTGCTGATCGCGGCCGAAGCGCCCTTCGAATCCGAGAGCTGCTTTCCGGCCCGGATGGCACGCCACGGGATGTAGTGCGCCACCACCATTCCGATGGCCGACTCGATCTGTTCCGGCGTCGCGCCGAGCATGGCGCCGTAGACGGCCGCGGAACCGATCGCGCCATGCACGACGTGATCGATCTTGTAGGACTTGAGACTGAAGACCTCGGCCAGTCGACCTCGGATCTCATCGAGGCAGATCATGCCGCGAAGGGCTGCTGCTCCATCGAGACCACCCACTTGAGCCGCCGCTATCGGCACGGCGTAGAAGTCGTTGTGTCCGAACTCGCCGGCGGTATGACCGAGCGCCGGGTTGTATCCGAAGTTGGTTCCATTGCTGTCCCACTCGCGAACGGCGCTGGCGTTGGCGAGGATGGCCTTCTCGGGCGCGACCGTCGTAGTCGATCCGAACACGGTGGCCCCACCTTCGGCGGGATAGTCGAGTGCCTCGTCACGAAGCACGCATGGTGCATTGGTCTGCAGTGCCAGAGCGGAGAGTCCACAGAGCACGCTGTCCGTGAAGAACTGGATGGTCCGGTGCTTGACGGCATCGGATGGCTCGCCCAGCGATCCACTCATGAAATCGCAGGCGTACTGGCCGATGGCAAGAGCCTGATTCTCGTTTCGGGGAAGGGTGACGCAGCTGGCGGTGGCGGTACTCATCGCAGTTGGACTTTCGTTTTCTGGGATTCAGGGGAAATGAACTCAGTCTTTGGACAGGAATCGTTCGACGTGCTGGACCTCTTCGGAGGAACCCATCACGACCGGTATTCGTTCATGAAGCGAACTTGGTTTGACATCGAGAAGTCTGGTACCGGCGGCCGCTATCGAGCGCCCACCAGCCTGTTCGATCAGCATGCTCATGGGCATGGCTTCGTAGAGGTAGCGGAGCTTGCCTTCGGGCCGATCGGTCGTCTGCGGATAGATGAAGACACCGCCCTTGATGAGCGTTCGGTGAACATCCGCGACCATCGAACCGATGTAGCGACTGGTGTATCCATTGTCATGCGCCCACTTGAGGTAGTCGCGATACCCATCCGGGAACCGGTCCGCATAGGCCTCGTTGATCGAGTAGATCTTGTTGGTAGCCGGAATCCTCAGGTTCTCCTTCACGAGGACGAAGGAACCGATTGAATTGTCCAGCACGAACATGTGCACGCCGTTGCCCGTGGTGACGACGAAGACACTCGATGATCCATAGAGAACGTAGCCGGCGGCGACCTGACGCGACGCGGGATTGAGAATCATGTCCTCCGGCGTGCCCTTCACACCCTCGCCGAGTCTGACGATGCTGAAGATGGTGCCGACGCCGACGGAAACATCCAGGTTGGATGAGCCATCCAGTGGATCGAAGAGGACCGCGTAGCGGCCGCCATCCTTATGGCTTCGAAGAACGGTTGGCGTCTCATCCTCCTCGGAGACCAGTGCGCCGATGTTGGCACGGCTGCCGAGGCAGGCCTTGATGATCTCGTTCGAGAGGACGTCCAGTTTCTGCTGCTGCTCTCCCTGGACGTTGGTATCGCCCATGTCGCCGAGAACATCCTCGATCCGGGCTCTTCTGACCTTGTTACCGATGCTCTTGCTCGCCAATGAGATGGCCGAGAGGATCCAGGAGAAATCACCGGTGGCACCCGGATATTCGCGTTCCTCGGCGAGCACATAACTCTGGAGGGACATGAGGTTCTGCTGGATCTTGGACATGGGCAGTTCGGAGTTGGTTAGAATGCTCGGCTCCCCGGAGGGAACACCCCCCCGGTGAATCGAAGGGTCGATTGTAACGACCCATCTTGAAGACTCATCCAGCCAACCCTGGAGGCCTCATCATGAGCCACTCAGTCATTCTTTCCGCTCGTCGTACCCCTATTGGCCGTTTCATGGGCGGTTTGAGCCGTGTGGCCTCCCCAGAACTCGGTTCCATGGTCGTCAAGGCCGCTCTGGAAGAGGTTGCCGGCAGTTCGGATCGGATCGATGAATGCATCATGGGTTGCGTCCTCCAGGCCGGGCTGGGTCAGAATCCGGCACGACAAGCAGGTCTGAAGGCTGGTCTACCCGTCTCGCTCAATGCACAGACCATCAACAAGGTGTGTGGTTCCGGACTTCAAAGCGTCATGTTGGCGGATCAGTCCATCCGGGCCGGTGACAACGCCGTCGTCATGGCGGGTGGATTCGAGAACATGTCCATGTCGCCACATCTGGCCCATGTACGTGCAGGCCTCAAGTTCGGCGATGGCAAGCTCATCGATCACATGGCACACGACGGACTCACCTGCGCATTCGAGGAATGGGGCATGGGGTTCGCTGCCGAACACACGGCCGACAAGGTCGGCGTCTCCCGCGAGGACATGGACGCCTTCTCGGCGCGTTCACATCAGCGTGCGGCCGAAGCGACTGAAAAGGGCTGGTTCAAGGATGAAATCCTTCCACTCGACGCCAAGTCAATCAAGCAGAGAGCGGATGTCACCGAGGACGAGGGAATCCGTGGCGATTCAACCGCGGACGGTCTGGGCAAACTCCGTCCGGCGTTCAAGAAGGATGGAACAGTCACGGCAGGCAATGCCTCGCAGATCAGCGATGGCGCAGCCGCTCTGATCGTCGCCAGTGCTGAAGCAGCCGGTGAAATGGGTGCGGAACCGCTGGCTCGAATCGTTGGAACACACACACAGGGTGTCGAACCCAAGAACCTCTTCGAGGCACCAGGACTCGGCATCGAGGCACTTCTGGCCAGTCACGGTCTCTCCGCCGGTGATGTCGATCTCTACGAGATCAACGAGGCGTTCGCCGCTCAGGCCATCGCCAACATCCGACATCTCGGACTCGATGAGGACAAGGTGAACATCTGTGGTGGCGGCATCGCACTGGGCCATCCGATCGGTGGTTCGGGCGCACGTGTCCTGACGACGCTTCTTCACCAGATGAAGCGTGTGGATGCCAAGCGTGGAATAGCCAGCCTCTGCCTCGGTGGTGGCAACGCCGTTTCCATGCTGGTTGAACGCGACTGATTCGAAGTCACGGCCGATCCGACATTCCCGAATGAAATACGTGAAGCGATTCTGCGCTTCCGGTACCTTTTCGTCATGTCGAAGTCCAGTCCGGCGAACCGAAGATCCATACAAGGCCGATTCCTCCAGATGCTCGGTCCAGGTCTTCTCGTGGCCGCTACCGGTGTCGGTGCCGGTGATCTGGCAACAGCTGGTTTCGCGGGATCGAAACTGGGTCTGATCGTTCTCTGGGCCATCGTGCTTGGCGCTATCATGAAGTTCGTCCTGAACGAGGGTTTGGCGAGATGGCAATTGGCCACGGATACGACGCTCATCAAGGGCGTCTCACGCCATCTTGGTCGGTGGGCCATGGGTGTGTTCCTCGTCTATCTTCTGGCGTTCAGTTTCTTCGTGGGCGGCGCATTGATCTCAGCCACCGGTGTGGCGACCCATTCACTCATCGGATGGCCCGGTGATCCCGTTCAGGCGAAACTCCTCTGGGGAGGTCTGGGAAGCCTGTTGGCGATGCTGCTGGTCCTCGTGGGAGGATTCGCCCTGTTCGAACGAGTGATGGCGTTCGGCATAGCCGTCATGTTCATCGCGGTCATCGTGACGGCCTGCCTGCTCGGTGCGGATGTATCCGAACTGGCTGGCGGCCTCGTTCCCAGTCGTCCCGCCGATCATCAGACACTCGACTGGACGATCTCACTGGTCGGTGGAGTAGGCGGAACCGTCACCGTACTCTGCTACGGATACTGGATCAGACAGTCGGGGCGTTCAGGCATGGGCAGCATGAAGGCATGCCGGATCGATCTTGCCGTCGCGTATGTCGCAACGGCGATGTTCGGCATCGCGATGCTCATCATCGCCAGTGGAATCGAAGTCGAGGGTCGCGGAACAGCGCTGCTTGTGCAATTGTCTCAACGATTGCATGAAGCACTCGGATCAGGTGGTGCCACCCTGTTTCTGATCGGCGCCTGGGCGGCCATCGCCAGCAGTCTGCTTGGCGTCTGGCAATCACTGCCAATGTTGTTCACGGATGCCTGGCGATCATTCGTCGGACAACCACCACTTGCGCCGGAGGAACTTCCCCGCACAGGTACCTATCGGGTACTCCTCGTTCTGCTTGCCATCGTTCCGATGTTCCAGGCTGGCTACGGATTCGCTTCCGTTCAGAAGGCGTACGCGATGTTCGGAGCCTTCTTCCTGCCACTGCTCGCCATCGTCCTGCTGCTGCTCAATCGAAGAAGACTCATCGGATCAGCCGCGAACCGTCCCTGGGTCGACGTCGCGTTGATCCTGATCCTTCTGTTCTTCGTCGGGGTCGCCATCGACCGGATCATCTGACGGCTTGATCACTCGCCGATGTCCTCGGCCCACAGGTCGGGTTTTTCCCTCTGCAGGCGTTCCATCAGGGCGATGCAGCGGTCGCAGTCGGCATGGATTGTTTCTATGCCGGCTTCCTCCAGCCAATGCTCGGCACCCTGGAAGGTCCGTGATTCCCCGATGATCACACGCGGTATTCGATAGAGCACCGAGGTCCCAGCGCACATGGGGCATGGGCTGAGCGTGGTAACCAGTGTGAGTTGATCCCAATCACGACGCCTGCCTGCCGAACGAAGACAGGACATCTCTCCATGGGCGGTTGGATCGCCGGATTGAACTCGCTCGTTGTGACCTCTCGCAACGATCGTGCCGTCGGGATCGACCAGCACCGCGCCGATGGGTATGCCACCCTCATTCCAGGATTTCTCAGCTTGCTCGATGGCTGCATCAAGCCACGGTCGCCACTCTGGCGTGGTCGGCGTCACGAGCCGGTTTCAACCGATGCCTGAATCATGTCGGCCTTGGTTCTTTCCAGTTGCTCCTCGTTGAACCGCCAGCGGTTTGCACCGACGACCCGCCATGGCTGGAAGGCATAGCTTTGAAGTTCAAGTGTGACCAGCTGGTCGCTTCCATAGGTTCGAGGTACGGACATGTCGACCATCGCCTTCAATCCGAAGAGCCGTACAGATCGAATCATGATCCCGTTTTCCGTGGTGGTGCTCGTGTTGAGGTTCGACTGCTTGAGCTGCTCGGCGACCGCCTGATGAGCTTCTTCGTTCATCCCAACTGGAAGCTGGAAGACGATCGGCTTCTGCTGTTCACGGAAATCCTCACGGGCCACACACCACTCGATGGCGGTCGCGATGACCTCAGGGACCGGTGCCTTGATGGATTCATCAGCCGTCACCTTGCCCTCCAATGGAGGATAGGAGCCGTAGTTGGCACAGCCTGCTGCGAGCAGGGACATGATCATCAAGGTGCTGAAAAGTCGCATGGAGTCTCTCCCTCTGGGGTGACCACCCCCCTGGCGGTCCCGGAAAGTGTAACAGCAGGCGGCAGCCTGCCCGCACGTCTATACTTGATCACGACTTATGCACCACAAAGTAGTTATTGGTATCACCGGTGCCTCCGGCGCCCCCTATACGGTCCGATTCCTCGAGCTGATGGCTCGTCAGGGTGTCGAATTGCACGTCTCCGCCAGCGCCCTGGGGAGGCGTCTCCTCTTCGAGGAGCAGGACATCCGTCATTTCACGAGCGAGGCCCTGGTCGGCCCAGAGCTGGCCGATCGGGTCATAATCCACTCCGACAAGGACTTCGGAGCCGTCATTTCCTCGGGATCCTTCCAGCATGACGGCATGGTCATCCTGCCCTGCTCCAGCAACACCCTCAATTCCATTGCCTCGGGAATCACCAGCACGCTGGTCCAGCGTGCTGCCATGGTCTGTCTCAAGGAACGGCGCAGGCTCCTCGTCGCCTACCGTGAGTCACCCCTGAGCGCCATCGACATCGACAGCATGGCGACCCTGACCCGAGCCGGCGCGACCATCATCCCATTGGCGCCTGGTTTCTACATGATGCCCAAGCGTGTCGAGGATCTGATCGATTTCATGGTGGCCAGACTCATGGACCAGCTCGGCTTCGGACACGATCTGAATGTTCGCTGGAAAGGTGAGGTCGACGATGTCACGGCTGGGAATCGTTCGAGCCCTCTCCAAGCGGACGAATGACCGTTCCCGCTGGCGGATCCACCAGAAGCACCTGATCGCCGACATCGAGACCGCCGACGATTTCCACGAAAAGCTCCGAGTTTCGATCGATCTGGACGAGCTGTTCCACGTACTCGTCACCGTCGCGTAGATAGACGAAGACGTCGCGTCCACGACGATGGATCGCCTGGATCGGGACGAACAGGACCTCCGTGACCTTGTCGACGAAGATGTCGACTTTCGCACGCATGGATGGCTTCAACGGGAGATTGTGGTCCTTGTCGAGCTCGATTTCGACCCGGTAGTCCCGGCGATTCGGATCCCGCCAACCACCGTCCTCGGCCAGAACGCTCACCCCAAGCACGATCCCGTTGATCAGTACGTCGGGAAAGGCGTCCATCTTGATGAGGGCGTTCTGCCCGCTCTCGATCAGTCCCGAGAGCGCCTCGTTCACCTTCACATCGGCCGCCATCCGCTCGATGTTCGGAAGAACGATGACCAGTTGGTTCCTGTAGAGCTTGCTACCGACCTGAAGCGCCTTCTCGTTGTCACCACGGCTTCGGCGATTGATGGTCGATCCGTAGACGACCATGCCGTCGGACGGCGCGAACACCTCGGTCTGGGTCAATTGGAGTTCGAATTTTTCGAGCCACTCCTGCCTGGAGTCCAGTGTGGCCTTCGCAGCCTTGACATTGTCCTGTGCCGACCGAAGTTCAGCAGCCGTGCGCTTGTCGGTACGACCCATCTCGGCAATGGCCTGATTGCTGTCGGATTCCTTCTGGAGCTTCTCCTTGAAGTAGGTGTACTTCTCGTAGATCTCCTTGTTGGTATTGGCCGTCTTCAGCGCGGACTCCTTGCGAAGGAGATCGATGGCTTCGCTGTCCAGCTCATCCTTCGAGAGAAAATTCTTCTCGAAGAGCGTCTTCGATTTCTCGTGCTTATCCTTGAGACGGTCGTATTCACGTTCAGCGGTCAACACGGCAAGGTCGAGCTTCTCCCTTTCTCGGAGCACCTCACCCTCTTCCCACGACTTCAAGGCCAACTCCGCCTGATCGACCTTTACCTGAGCCTTCTGCAGTTCCGATTTCCGATATCCCTCGGAGATCTCGAGACTCGCCTCGCGGTTGCGAAGCGTGTTCTCGGCATTGACCACGTTGTCCTTGGCGGTCTGGATCTTGTCAAGGATTCCCGCGTTGTCGGTTCTGAACAGAAGGTCGCCCTCGGCCACGTTGATGCCTTCGTCGACGATCTCGACAAGCGCGTTGTTGTTGCCATCCAGTTCACACCGGACTTCAACCTGCTCGAGGGCGGCCAATTCGCCTGAAGCGGGAATGGTGATATCGAAGGAGCCGACTTCGACCACATAGAGATCGGCCTGCTCGACCACGCCGCTGGAAGACCCGGAACCATCACTGGCCAGCCACGCGGCCCCGAGCATGATCAGGGCGGCACCCGCGGCCACCAGCACTCCCGTGCTGGTCATACCGCGTCTACGTCTCGAAATGGCATTTGTGGAAATCATGGCTGGAGACCCATTCAAGCAGGTGGATCTCCATAAGACAAGTCTTCAGTAGGCCTCATTTTCATTCCGGGCAGGGTTTCCATCATTCCATTGGCACGAATTCGCAGCTGACCCGTGTACAGGAGGTATTCGATGATCGAAACCTGGAGGTTCCGGAAGGCTCGAGCCCGCCCGTTTTCAGCACTCCGAAGACTGTTGATGGCATTCAGCTGGGTGTTGACGTCGACGTTGTCGGGGTTGAGATTGATCGATTCGATGTTCAGCTGTGCGATCTCAACGCCTCTTTTCTCAAGGTCGAGTGCAAACAGGTTGGCGTCGATATCCCGGATGGCGGCTCTGATCTGAACGGCCGCCTCATCGATCTCCTGAGACAACTGGATCCGATTCCGCTCCAGAATGACCTGGATCTCTCGAACCTTGAGCTTCTCGATTTCACGGTCCAGTGGAATCCCGAGATCGACACCGATGTTGAAGTCAGTGCTGCCTATCTCCGGGACAAAGCTGGTTGAACCATCGTCGCCAACTTCGGAAGGTATGGCCAATGAACTGCTCACATCCAGATCAGGCAGCAGCTGGTTTCGCGAGTTCCTCAACCGACGTTCGATGTCGACTACCTGATCCCGCTTGGTCTGTAGGTCGAGCCTGCGAGCGAGCCCGGCCACAAGCGCCTCGTTGTTGGAGACCTGTGGCGGCTCGATGGCGAAGGCCACATGATGGATCCTGACCTTGTCCTCGAGCGGCCAGTTGATCTTCACCTTGAACTGGTCGACCGCCAGACGGTACGACTCCCATCGCGAGGCCTGCTGGGCCTGTTGCTGAAGGGCGGAGTTCTCGGCGAGTGCCGCCGCCGTCAACGTCCCGCGACCGGCCTGGTAGAGCGCCCGTTCCTTCTCGGCGAGCTTCTGATAGAGAAGCACACTGGTCTCGCCATTGCCGATGGCCTGCCGCTGAACAAGCAGATCCAGATAGTCCCGGACGATCTCGAAGAAGTAACGACGACGGAAATCCTCGAATCTTCTCGCGGCATACGTGAGATCGCGTTCAGCCTGAATGAGATTCTCCTGTGCTATCGGTCCGGCATCCCGCAACAAGGGGATCTCCGCACCAAGGACGATCGTTCCCGATGAGATCGAATCGAGCGATCCATCGTTGATCGAATCCTGCAGGGTCTTGGCGAAGGAAGCCAGATACTGGGCAGACACCTCCCCGCCGTAGGGCAGCCTCTGTGTCACCCGGAATTCATTGACGATGCTCATGGAGGATTCGTAGAGCCCGCTATCCCCATCGGTATCGAAGTCGAAACCGAACGTGTCGAAGAGTCTGGGGCCCCAGAGGTGCCGTTCCATCAGCAGGCGGAGGCAGGAGATGACATAGTCCTCCTCCTGATACTGGTACTCGCGACCATGCTGGGTCGCCCAGTCAAGCGCCTGTTCAAGCGTGATGGTCTGTCCTGATTCCGAACCCTCCTCCAGCGCGTCCAGCCGGGCGATCACGTCATCGATCGAGTCGTTCGGATCGGATTCATATTCCAGCGAGGTGCCGGTGGGGTTGAAGGTCGGTGGATCGGGCGTGTCCAGCGTTCCATTAGAAAGCTGACTGTTGGCCCAGGCCTGTGGTGCCGGAACGGCATCCCCATTGGCTCCACCAGTCGAATCATCGAGCAAGGCAGCGACCTTGTCGTCGATCTGGTTGAACGAGGAGTAGCAGCCGGTCAGGATGCAGGAGAACCCCACCATGACGGCCAGGCGCCTGCTTGCGTGTAGGGTCTTTCGAATTCGAGGGTGAACGAGTGTCATGACGGCTTGCTCTGACGCCATTCTATTCATCTTGGCCTCTTTCGGGCGTTCACAAACTGTTGATCAGGCCCTGAATAGGTTGGTAGACCCACTTCTGTGCTATATACAGGGGGAAGGAAAATCATGGCTGAACAGAAGAACACACTATTTGATCGCCCTGGGGGATACGCCATGCCTTCCGGCGCCGCTGGCGTTCATCGCGAGGCGGCCGCCTCGAAGGTGGAGATGGTTCTTCCCGGGGACAGCGAGTCGGCCTTCGAGGCCTCATCCAATCTTCAGCAACCACTGTACGAGGCGACTGATCCCGACACCCGGGTCTATTTGGGCGACTGCCGAGAGGTGCTGGCCAATCTGCCGGATCGTGGCAAGGTCGATCTCGTCTTTGCGGATCCACCATTCAACTGGGATGTTCCATACGACGAATGGAAGGACAACATGTCCAGGGCCCAGTACGAACGGTTCACCTACGACTGGCTGGATGCCTGCATCGATGTCCTGTCGCCCACAGGAAGTCTCTGGGTGAACATCCCGGATGACACGGCCGCCGAAGTGGTCATGCATCTAAAACGACGGGGCATGACGATGATCAACTGGTGTGTCTGGCATTTCCGTTTCGGTCAATGCCGCCACTCGTCCTTCATCATGAGCAAGGTCCATGTGCTGTATTTCGCCAAGAACCCAGATGAACGGACCTGGAATCCGGACGAGATTCTTGAACAGTCCGATCGTGCCAGCGTCTACAAGGACGCCAGAACGATGGCCAAGGACACCAACAAGGGGATGCGTGTACCAATGGATGTCTGGTACGGGTCCTATCTTGGCCGCATCCAGGGAAACAACAAGGAACGTCGGCATGGACACCACAACCAGATTCCCGAGGCGTATCTGGAACGGGTGATTCGATCGACATCCAATCCCGGTGATCTGGTGCTCGATCCGTTTCTCGGAAGCGGGACCACGTCTACCGTTGCAAAGGCGTTGGAGCGACGCAGCATCGGTATCGAATTCTCCGAGACCAACGCCAAGAGCGCCTGGGAACGAATCAACTCAATCGGAATGATTCGAAAGGGAACGATCGGCGGCTCATCTGCCATCCAATCAAAGCGCGGCAACCGAGGGAAATCGAAAGCCAGCTCATGACGGTCAATCTCCAGAACGTGGATGAGACGATCCGCTTGTTCGAGGACGCGGCTGCTGCGCTTCTTTCGGATCCCAAGCGTGCAGGTTCGATCGTTCGCCTGCCCCGTGAGGGTCATCTCATCATCAGTGGCGATCTTCACGACCACCTGATTCATTTGGACAAGATCCGCGGACTGGCCAATCTCGAATCCAACCCTAATCGACATGTTCTCCTCCAAGAACTGATCCACGGGCCCAATCTGACACATGGATGCGATTTGTCGTATCGAATGCTGGGCAAGGTCGCTCAGGAGATTCTGGCATTTCCTGGTCAGGTCCACGTCATCCTCGGGAACCATGAACTCGCCCAGAGGACCCGCAGTGGTGTGAGCAAGGGAGGCGGGAACAACGTCGAACTGTTCAATGACGGTCTTGGGATGATCTTTGGTACGGAATGGACACGTGTTGCCGAAGCCATCGATCGATTCATCGATGCTCTGCCACTGGCCGTCATCACGGAGTCCGGTCTTTTCTGCAGCCACTCCCTCCCGGCCGTCAACGTCATGGCGCATTTCGATACGGGGATCCTCGACCGAACACCATCGGAAGCGGATCAATGTGGGCCTTCGGGATCCGCCTACTTGATGGTCTGGGGACGTAAATTCACAGCGGAGCATCTCCAGACGCTGGCGGAGGAATGGGATGTATCCATGTTCTGCGTCGGGCACGCCTGGGTGGAGATGGGAGTCGAGTCGAATCTACCTGGACTTGTCGCCATCAACAGCGATCATGAACGCGGCTCGATCATTTCATGGGATCTGGCTCAGGACCCGTCTGTTGATGAACTCCTGAATCGTGCTCGCTATCTGCAGACGATCGGGAGTCCGATGGTATGACATCACCGGTCATCGCCATGGAGATCTCACAGCGTGATGGTGGAGTCGCTGTTCGGTGCCCGGATGGGTCCGCTGTGGTGGAACGTCTGACATCATCCTCACGACGAGGTGACGCACTTATGCCGGCGGTTGAATCGATATGCGATCGAATAGATCTGTCTCCCCGGGATCTTCGGGGCATCGGTGTCTCGATCGGCCCGGGTGGTTTCACAGGCCTGCGAATTGGAATTGCCGCGGCCAAGATGCTGAGCTGGTCTCTGGAGATTCCATTGGTGGCGATTCCCACAGCCCTGCTTGCTGCCGAATCCGCGAAAGATTTGAATGGTCTGATTGCCGTTGCGCTGGCATCAAAGGACGAGACGTGCTGGCTCACGCTCGTGGAGGGCTCATCCGGATCACGCTCGATCATGGGTGAAGGCAGGCTCATGGAAGCTGCCGGCTTTCTTCGAGCGGTTCAGCCCGCGGCTCATCTGATCGCAGATGAGCATCTTCCGGTTTCCATGTGCGAGCACGGTCTGGCCACCCGATCTCCGGACTTCGATCCGCTCGTACTCCTTGAAATGACTGAGCGAGGGTTGGCATCGGGGGAACATCTGGATCCGATGGACCTCAAGCCGCTGTACCCGCGGGAGCCCGAAGCGGTACGTCTATGGGATTCCAGGACCGGTAAATAGGGCCTCAGGGCACTTAATCCGAATCCGATCTCCCCTTGCTCCCCCAACACAAGTTTCTTTCAGTGAATTGTGGAAGTGGCCTCGGAATTGCCAAACCGGTGTGGAATCGATGGTTCGAGCCATCTGGTAGCCCTTTGACCATCATTTCAGCCAAAGAGTTGCCCTTACTTCTACTACTGAACTGAATACGCACCTTTGATTCGCCGATTGATGCTGTGACCGGGAGAAGCACCTCCTGACAGAGCAACCGAATCCTGCAGCAGCGGGCAAGAAAGGACTGATCAAGATGGAACCCCTCGAACGACTAATTCAGGATGCCGCGGCCGGCGAGATCAAGGCTGATCGCGCGTGTCTGCTGATCGTCGGACAGGATGATTCGAACCGAAACGTGGTCGTGGACCAGGTTGAATCAACAGGTCATGTCTGCCTTGTAACCGACTCACTCGAGGAAGCTCGGGACATTCTCGAGGCCCACGAAGCCGTGGACGCCTTGATGATCGACGCCAATCATGGTGGTCGGGATGCTCTTCGACTGATTCGTGAAGCACAGACACGTGTCCCATGGATTCGTGCCATGATCTGGTCGGATCATCTCGACCCAATGCAGACCGTTGAAGCCATCCGTGAAGGTGCTTCCGACTATCTGGTCATTCCAGGTGACGTCGACCGCATCAACGCACGCTTGGATCAGTTGCTGGACCGGGTCCGATCCGCTCGCAACAACGAAAATCAGATGAACGATCTCATGGATACCTGCCGACAACTGGCGGAATCCCGTGATGAGATGTCGGAACAGGTGGACGTTCTTTGCAACGATCTGGCTTCCGCCTACCGCTCGATGAAGGACCAGATGTCGGACGCCGTGATAGTCAGTGAGTTCAAGACGCTGATCAGTCAGGAACTGGATGTCGAGGACATGCTGCGTACATCACTTGAATACATGCTTCGCCGGCTTGGTCCCACCAATGCCGTCGTCTATCTACCTGAGACGCCCGGTCGATTCGGAATCGGAGCCTACGTCAACTACGACATGACAGATCGCGATCCGATGCCGATCTATCAGGCGCTCGGCGAGGCAGTCTGCTCGAGAATGCAGACCGAGACCGAACTCGTCCGGTATGAGGATGGTGAAGCCTGGGCACGGTCCAAATCGCTGGATGCGGAAACGCTCGGCAACATGGATCTGATCGCGTTCGGTTGCCGCCATCGAGATGAGACTCTGGCGGTCATCACTTTCTTCCGCGACAAAGAAAATCCGTTCGATGATGAAACCGCGGGCCTTCTTGACAGTCTTCGAAAAGTGCTTGGCGAGCATCTAGGACGCATCGTCCGAATTCACCGACGCGGCAAGGCTGAATGGCCACGCGAGGATACGAATGACAGCCACACCAACATCGACTTCGACCAGTCCAACAACGACTCCGAGTGGGGTGACCAGGCGGCCTGATGAGGGAAGCGGGCCGTCGCTCATAGTTCGTGTATTGGAGGGGATCATCCGCCTGAGCTTGCTCAGGCGGATGTCGTTTTGTCGATAGGAATCAACTGCGTCCATATCGACGCACCTTTCGAGGTGCCACCACGTTCCCGGGATCACGGCCAGTCAGTCGTATTCGCTCCATGCCCCCGAGAACCCCGCCAAGATCCCGGATCACATCCTGCTTTGGAATGACCTTCAGGTCCGTCTTCATGTGAATGATCTTGTCGGAGCGTACGAGACGGAGTGTCACCTTCGCGGGATGAGCGCCCTGGCTGGTCATAGCGCTACCAGCCTGCTTGAGAATTCCAGCGGACATCTGGATCTTCTGCTCCATCCCCACTTCTCCATCATCATGGATGTCCAGCTCGATGTGCTCGGTTAGATAGCTAGGGGCGTCCTCGGGCTTGAACAGGCGTTCGACGATCAACTGCTTTTCTCCGTTGCGTTCATCCATTCGAGCGGATGCAAGCACGACGGAGTTGGGCTGCACCAATGCGCCATTGGCCGCGAACGCTTCGGCGAAGATGACCGCTTCTATGCTGCCCAGTCGATCCTGAAGTTCTATGACGGCCATCCGACTTCCAGCCGAACGACCCTTGTTCACGGTGATGTTCCGAACATGGGATATCAGTCCGGCGACGATCACAGGACTTCCGGAACGAAGCAGTTCGATATCCGACACGTTTATCGAGACAAACGGTCGGACCATGTCCGCATATTCGTCGATGGGATGTCCGGAGACATGGAAACCGAGAACCTCACGTTCATATCCCAGTGTTTCCAGTCGAGACCAACCCGGTATCGCCGGGAGCGGCGACATCTCGTTCGTCGATTCCTCCTGTGCCGCGTCGTTGTCCGGTGCGCCGAACAGACTTCCCTGCCCCTGCTCCCGATCACGGGCTTCACGTTGACCGAACTTGAGCGCCGATTCCAGTGCGGCAATCATCGACGCCCTGCTGTTTCCACCATGCAGTGAATCCATTGCGCCGCTCTTGACCAGCGCCTCCAGTGTCGCCTTGTTGACTGCTCTTGGCGGGACCTTCGCACAGAGATCGTGCAGGGATGTGAACGACTGTTCTTCCCTCGCCTTGATGATGGCATCGATGGCGGATTTGCCGACGCCCTTGATTGCCGAAAGTCCGAACCGGATCCGTCCATGACAGGAGTCATTCGGTTCGTCCGGATCGTACACAACCGTGAATGTGGCATCGGATTCGTTGATGTCTGGCGGGCAGACCTCGATTCCGACGTGTGGCGAATCCTCCCGATGATCCGGCCAACGAACGTGTCGACATTCGTCCAGATACGGCGCCCAGTCCTCGGTCTTCTTGGCCTGGGATTCGAATGTGAGAACAGCCGCCATGTACTGGACCGGGAAATAGGTCTTCAGATAGGCCGTCTGGTAGGCGATGATCGCATAACCAGTCGAATGCGACTTGTTGAAACCATAACCGGCGAACTTGAGGATCAGATCGAAGAGCCTCTCCCCTTCCGACTCCGTCATCCCCTTCTCGATCGAACCCTCGAGGAACTTCGCTCGATTGGCATCGATCACAGATTCCTTCTTCTTGCTGATGGCCTTGATCAGGGTGTAGGCGTCTCGAAGGGCTACGCCACCGAGCTGATGGACGATCTGCATGACCTGTTCCTGATAGACCATGATCCCGTAGGTCTCGCTAGTCAGATCATCGACAATCGCCTGCACCGATGGGACCTTGCTTGTCCCGTTCTTTCGGGCGCAGTATTCATCGATGAGCTCCATTGGCCCAGGCCTGTAGAGCGCATTGGCGGCGATCAGATCTTCGAGTCGATCGGGCTTCATTTTCTGGAGAAGCTGTCGCATTCCTCCGGATTCAAACTGGAATACACCGGCTGTTTCACCCTGACTGAACATCTCGAAGACGAGATCGTCATCGAACTTGAGACGGTCGAGGTCAAGTGGATGATCGCCATCACCGACTTCTCGTCCAACGCTTTTCCAGATCGCGTCCTCATCGAGCGTCTGACGAATATGCTGCTTGGCAAGCTCGAGTGTTGAGAGCGTCCTCAATCCAAGGAAGTCCATCTTGAGCAAGCCGACCTGCTCGCAGGTGGGCCCGTCCCACTGGGTCACGATGTCATCCGATCCCGATGCCTTGCACAGAGGGACAATGTTGTCCAGAGGCTGGGTCGCCACCACGACCCCCGCTGCATGCACGCCACTGTGCCTGGCGTGATCCTCCAGCTGATTGGCGGCATCGATGACCGCCTTCGAAGACGAATTGCCCTGATATTCACTCTTGAATTCAGATGATTTCTGGATCGACTCATCGATGGTGATATTCAGTTCACCGGGGACGAGATTGGCCAATCGCTGACCTTCCTGTGGAAGCAGACCATGAACTCTCGCCACATCCTTGATGGCTGCTCGGGCCTTCAACCGACCGAACGTGATGATCTGGGCGACATGACCGTACTTTTCACGGACGTAACGGATGACATCGGCACGTCCATCCTGACAAATGTCGATGTCGATATCCGGATATTCACTTCGATCGGGATCCGTGAATCGCTCGAACAGCAGTCCGTATCGAACGGGACAGGCATTTGAAAGCCCAAGGACGTAACCGACCATTGTGCCGACACCACTGCCACGGGCGCTGGCCGGGATGCCCCGCTGCCTTGCCCAGTTGACGAAGTCCCACACAATCAGGAAATAGGCGCTGATCTGTTTCGAGGAGAGAATGCCCAATTCACGATCGCATCGTGCGCGTATTTCGTCGGTGACGCCTTCGGCTCCGTATCGCCAGATGAGGCCGGCTTCACAGAGGCTCTTCAGCGCCTTGTCGCAGTCCGCCTCCAGAGTCTTCTGATCGACGTCGTGTTCATCCGCATTCCATGGATTCAACTCGTATTGATCGCACCATTTGTTGAACCATTCGGTTAGATCGGACCCGTCGTAGGCGGGCATCTTGTCGGGTCCCGAGACAAGCACGACCGGTGCGTGGTTAGCCTCGAAGTCGATGTCCACGTTGCATCTGTCGGCTATGCGAACAGTGTTTGCAACAGCTTCGGGTATATCCTGGAACAAGGCCTGCATTTCAGCAGGTGATTTGAGATACAGCTCCTGGGGATAGATCAGGCGAGTGGTGTCGTCGCGTGTCTTTCCCATGGAGATGCAGCACAAGGTGTCGTGTGTCTCATGATCCTCCCTGTTGAGAAAGTGGACATCGTTGTCGCAGACAAGTGGGATATCGAGTTCCTCTGCAAGGCGAATCAGATGCGGGTTTATCGAATCCTGATCAGCCACACCGATTCTCTGGAGCTCTATGTAGAAACACGGTTCGCCGGCCTCGTTGGTTCCGAATGCCTCCTTGTGCCAGCGTGCTTCCTGTACTGCGGACTCCCAATGGGTCTCACTTCCCGTCTGTTCGTACTGGACGAGGAAGTAGGCGATGGAACTGCCAAGATGACCATTGATCGCGATCAGGCCATTTCCCCATTCACGAAGTGTTTCCTGATCCATCCGCGGGCGGTGATAGAAGCCGTTGGCGTAGGCATCCGAACTGAGCTTGAGCAGATTGGCCCAACCTTCGTTGGTCTCGGACAGCAGCACCAGGTGATAGCCCCCGTCCTTCCCCCCCGTCTTGGTACGGTTTCGACGATCACCGGGGGCCACGTAGGCTTCGATTCCAAGAATCGGCTTGATGCCTTCGGCCTTGGCGGCACGATGGAACTCGGCGCATCCATAGAGATTGCCATGATCGGTGATGGCCACAGATGTCATGCCGAGCTCACCAACCCGCTTCATCAACGGGCGAATACGGTTCCCTCCATCAAGAAGTGAATATTCCGTATGCAGATGGAGGTGAACGAATCCGTTTTTGGCTTCAGTGCTCATGGTCAATCCGGCATCCTGCTCAAGTCCTCCGATGATACAGGGCCAAACAAGCTCGTCACGGGCTGATCCGGGATTGGGGAAACTCCTTCAGGGGATGGGTATGATCTGTGGATGAGCGAAGGGAACCATGGAAGTGAAACAGGTCAGGGACCAACCGGATTCGGGGGTCCGCGGATCAGGTTCGTGAATCTTGGAAGCGATCGAATGGCTCAGGCTTTCCAGATGGCCCGTGGCCAGCCCAATTGGGCCGTCCGTCTGGCCGTCCTGACATTCCTTCTGGTGGTTGGGATCCCGATCCTGCTGCTTCTGATGACGGCCGGCCTCGCGGCGTTCTTGGTCTTCATGATCATCTCGGGTTTCAACTGGCTCCTGAATCTGTTTCAGGGCAGCTCGAAACAGGATGACGGAAGACGCAACGTCAAGGTCATAAATCGCAAGTAGCCATCCACTGAGGTTCAGGCATCGTCCGAATCCGCGGTCTCCTTCTCGATCAGTTCGAGAAGATCCTCCCGCAGCTTTCGCGCCATCGGACCGACGGAACCCGATCCGATCGAACGGCTCTCGATCTCACCACTGCCCTCTTCCGGATTCGTTCTGAATCTCAAACCCCTTACCGGAAGCAGATGCCAGCTGGAGTTGGTGAGGAACGCCTCGTCAGCAGCGAGAAGATCGTCCAGCGTCAATTCGCAAAGCTGGACTTCGACCCCCGAATCCTGAGCGCATTCGATGACGGCCTCGCGTGTGATCCCAGGCATGACCGGAGGAATTT
Organism: Phycisphaerae bacterium; assembly: GCA_002716385.1. GTDB lineage: Bacteria > Planctomycetota > Phycisphaerae > Phycisphaerales > SM1A02 > UBA1668. The sequence continues at coordinate 433,316 of PBAX01000022.1, forward strand.
CATTCCCTGAAGTCTGTTCACCACGAGCCTTTGGCGTCTTCACTACACCATCCTTGACGATGAACATGTTGCTGACGCATCCACAGGTGATCTTGGCGGCCGGATCCAGCCACAACGCCTCACTGGCGCCGATCATGGCTGCCATCTGAAGGGCATGTATCCGAGGCCAGTAGTTGAGGGTCTTGTGTCCCGCCATCTGCGTCCAGGGATTGGTGCGGCCGGCGGCAATCGTAATCTCGACACCTTCCGTGAAGAAGATCGGTGGATACGGTGTCGGAGGCTGGGCGACCACCAGGACAGTTGGATCGACATGACCATCATCGCTCTGGTTGAGCATGTTCATGTTGCCACCAGTCACCGTGAGCCGGATTCTCGCTTCGTTCAGATGACTATGGACGAGCAGACGCTCGGCGGCCTCCGCCAATGCTTCCGGTTGCAGCCTTGTCGACATCAGCAGGGATCTGGCCGACTCGGTCAAACGGTTCATATGCTGATCGACCCGGAAGATCCGATTGTTTCGTGCATGCATGGTTTCGAAGAGTCCCACGGCATGCTGCAGTCCACTGTCGAACACAGAGATGTTCGCTTCTTTTTCGGGAACCAGTTCACCGTTCAGCCAGACATCCATTTGCTCATCCGTTCCTTCCACCCTTTTCCGGGCAATGAACTGGAGAGCTTACTCGCTTGACCAGCCTCGCACGAGTAGATCACCGCTGGCGAGCCGTTCCACCCGAAGCGTCATGGCGGTTCTCGAATCGGTGTTGATCCGAACCTCCAGGAGTCCTTCCGCGGAGGCGTCGTCGATGACCGCTGCCGACCATGATCCCTTCGATGAGGAGCAGGCCTGCTCGATGGATTTCACAACGGAATCACGTACGATCGAATCTGCCCAGCGAATCCCCTGAGTCGGGGCGCCTCCACTGCAGATCTGATCGACCATCGATTCGATGATTCCCGCAACGAGGGCCTTTTCCGTACGGTTGCTCCATTGGGACCAGAGGAGGATCCCCATGGCGACGACAACTATCAAGAAAGGCATGAGGGAGCGTCTGCGTTCAGAGAATGAACGGCGTTCCCGGTCCTGCTCGAGCTGGGGAGTCTCAGGATTCAGGGCATCACCACCTGATCAGCGTAGAGAACGTAGGTCGAGTGCGAAGTGAATGGCCTGTTCAGGGCCATGTCGATGGTTCTTGTGTATGGGTAGGGAACATTCGGCCGCGCGTTCTGGATCTCGACGATCTCCGCACCGACTTGATTTCCGTTCTCGTCGAAGAAGGTGAAGGCGACGCCGATGTTTCTGATCTGATCGGTTCCATTGAGAACACTTCCAGAAATAGTCATGCTTGAATAGTCCACTTCGCGATTTTCGGGAACACTGACGGCCTTGATCCCGCCGAATCTTGTTGGCCGGTACTGGATGGTCTTGCCATCCTCCCCTTCATACGGCGCATAGAAGAATGCCGATCGCGAGGTGTAGACGTCCTGACCGACGGGTGCGAATCCCTTCTCGTCATACAGCTTCTCGAGATCGGATTTCTTCTTCGATTCATCGAGTTTTCTTCTCGCCTCCTGCTGCTTCTGCCTCTGCGCCTCCTCGCGAGCTCGCCTTTCACGGATCGCGGCGGCGCGTGCCTGTCGTCTTGTCTCCTCCACCACCTTCGTATACGCGGAGAAGTCCGAACCATAGGTATCATGATCCATGATGAACTGCCTCAGATCGTCCAGTTCATTCTGCATTCCCGCGAGTGCAAGATTGGACTTGGCCAGTTCACGATTGACGGTCATGAGTTCGATCGTCTGATCAAGCAGTTTTCGCCAGAGCACTGCGGAGTCCGTCCGCTCACCCAGGCCCGCATCACGAAGTCTCTTGATTGCCTCGGTTCGGCGATCGTCCTGTCTCACGGATGGGACATCTTCGGAATTCATGCTGGAATCCAGCTTAAGAACGGTTGTCCACGAGAGACTACTGGAGAGTAGAAGTACGGAGGCAAAGGAGATGATCATGATTGTTTGCTCACAGGTGAAATGACAGACAGCAGCAACGGCTGCGACACCAACAGTATGAACCGGAATCCAGTCCGGCCATTGGTTTCACTGCGAAACCGCATCGGTGGACGTGGTGGTCGCCTTGGAAACCGGCTCTGGAGGCACGCTTCCGTTCAGATTCATCGTCTCCATGGCCGGATCAGCCGTTGATCCTGCTTCTGCACCACGAGCTTCGTTTCGGAAACTCCGGGCACGTTCCACCAGTGCTGTCATCGATTCATCCCGTGGCTCAAGATCAAAATGCCACTCGACCTTGCTATTGGCCTGAAACGGCATGACTTCGAAAACAAGGTCGGGCCCGGGCAGATCCCAGACCGGGGCGTTGGCCTTCCTGCTGGTGAGGACCGGTTCCATACCATCGCGTTCAATCCGGATGTCGTAGGTTCCGTAATGAGTGAAATCGACGGTCAGGGGAGTACGTCCAACCTCCCGATGATTGACCCATACAAGCGCATCTGAAGGTGTACTTGTGATCGAAAGCGTTCGTCTAACGCATCCGGCCGAAGAGACGGTAATCACGATGAACAGAAGTGGAAGAATCGAATGTTTCATCAACATGAGTCTACCTAGTCGAACTCATCGCCGCGGAAGGTGGACGCGAGATAGGCATCCTTGACGGCAGGATCATTGATGATCTGCTTTGGATCCCCTTCCCTGAGATTCCTGCCTTGATGGAGGATGTAGGCGCGGTCGCATATCCGAAGGGTCTGCTGCACATTGTGATCGGTGACCAGAATCGCGATTCCCTGCTTGGCGAGTTCGCGCACTTCGTTCTGAAGCTCTTCGACCGTATGGGGGTCCACCGCCGCGAACGGTTCATCGAGCAGGAGCAGCTGGGGTTCGGTGATCATGGCTCTCGCGATTTCAAGGCGTCTTCGTTCTCCCCCAGAACATGTCCTCGCCAGATCACCACTCTTGCCGATCAGCCCGAATTGCTCGAGTAGCTGGTCACAGCGCTTTTTCCTTGCCGAAGAATCGATCCCGGTGGTTTCCAGAATCGCCATTAGATTGTCCCGAACCGAAAGTTTCTGGAAGACGCTGGGTTCCTGACTGAGGTATCCCATGCCTCGACGCGCATGCTTGTACATCGGAAGGTAGGTGACATCGTCGCCCTTGAAGGCAACCGAGCCACCTTCTGGCGTGATCATTCCAATGACCATTCTGAACGATGTGGTCTTGCCCGCGCCATTTCGACCAAGAAGACCGACTATCTCACCTTCACCGACATTGAAGCTGACTTCATCAACAACACGTTTGTTGGAGTAACTCTTGACCAACTTGTCGACGACGAGCATTGACATTCGAGATCAGTCCTCTTCGGATGTGGCCGCGGTGCTGCTCTTGTCCAGAGTCACCGGCCTGGCATCCAGCGACCATTCATCAGGTCGCAGTCGGTGTGCGATGACACCGATGATCTTGTCGAGATTCTTGTAGATGTGGGCATCGAGCTTGATCCGCGTTGAATCGGTACTGACGACCCAGCAGATGGATTTCGCCATCCATCGATTCATGTCGATATCCGCAATCTCTTCCTGTTTCCAGACGCCCTCCGGCATGTGCAGTGTTCCATCCGGATCGAGTTGGTAATGACGCTTTCTGGTACTCAGGAAGGACCATGCATAGAACGGAACAAATAGCAGGCACGCTATGAACAACCATTGGATCGGTCGATCGTAGGAGCTTGGTTGTGTCGCATCACCGTAGATCGCCAGCGCCTTGTCGGCTTGGGCCTTGGCGGCCGCCCTCAATGACGGCCAGTCGGTCGGGGAGACGTCCGAGGGAGGCTTGAGTCCGTCCCTATAGATCACGAGTGTCTTCGACCACTCGACCGAATCCTCATCCTCGACTTCGGTCTTCGGGACCTCCGCAATGAGAACTTCAAGCGAATCGATGGTTGTTGGAATCAGCTGGGTCTCCTCCTCGGCTTCGACGGCATCCAGACTCGCGAGGACATTTCTGGAAATCTCACCGCGTTCGAATGCCAATTGCTCCGCCGGTATGGCCCATTGATAGTCGTAGATCCCGTAGATACCGAAAACGAACATCAGCAATCCAACAAGCACAGCGCGAATACTGTGACTCGGAGCTACCGAACTGTTGATGGTATTTTCCACCCAGTTCTCGGATGTTTTATTTTGCTCGCTCATGAGGACACTCTTTTAACAGGCTTCAAATACCGTGCGGCTACATGCTATTCGCCCAGCTCGTGTGCTTCACAACAAGCCTCTGACAAAGCGACATAAAGCTCTTCATGGTCTGGAATGGCGTCTATGGTGCCCATGAGGGCGTCAATTCGCCGGTCGACCGAGCGACTTGGATCGATCGACTCCAGTGCCGCCTCACCCAGCGATTCCATTGCGCCCTTGAACCAGGCGGTCGTTGGCTTCTTCTTGTTGGCTGGTGGCTCGATCTGAACCCGAATGGTGGTTCCTGGTGCGATGGCGACGATCGGGATCAGACCGGTCTGGGTGAGCGGCTCACGACACACCACCGCAATCGCGACCTGCTTGTCTCGACCGGCCTGGATGAGCTTGCGAGCATCCGCACCGACAAGCGGTGGTTCGACCAGATATCGTCCAGTCGATATATCCATTGTCTCGGTCGTGCCATCATTGCATATCCGGACGGATCCACGAACGAGCGCCTGTCTTCTTATGCCACGTCGGCACTGTCTGAGCCCCTCGATTATCTCGATCATGCCCTCCCAGTCATCCCGACCCCGGCTGGCTGTCAAAGCTTTGAGAAGATGATTTTCAGCGACGTACCAGGACTCCTCGCGAAGGGCATCGAGTGCTCGATCCACCTGTGTCTGGATTGGCTTGGTTCGTTTCACCTTCTGGCCTCGTGAAGCGGACATTTCAGGCATCCTCTCTCAGGGTCTCTATGTGCTCGATCAGAATCTCGGCAAGGCCGATCCAATTTTCGGCTGATATCGCCAGATCAGTTCTGAGCGATCCCTGAATGGTATCGGTTGAACCGGATCCCATGGCGCGGCGAAATTCCAACAACCGCTCGGATAGAACTTTCTGAGCGGATTCGACATCACGACATACGGCCCCCTGAAGAACTTCCGAGGTCTCGACGATGATCCGCGTTCCCTCAAGCAAGCGGTGCATCAATTCGCTCAGCCGCGGCCTGACATCCTCGATCGAGGACTCCTCCAGGGCCTCCAGGATCGAATCCACCGATTCCAGCAGTTGCCTGAGCTGGCTTCGAGCCTGCAGGAGACCATCCATCATGCATGGAGGCGGATCATCCGCGTCTGGGGAATTGATTGAGGACTGGATCACTTTCAAGCGTCTGCAATCAGGTGGTGATTGCTTCGGAGACTTCTTCGGCGACGGCCTCGTTTCCAAAGGTGATTCGGACTCCACCGTTCGGTACGACTTCCATGACCAGCGGAATGCCTGCTGTCACGAGAAGCAGGCCCTGGTCCGGTGATTCCGAATCATGGAACAGGGTCTTGACCAGTTCACAGACCAGATGCAGATCACCCGTGTCGCAGAGGAGCGGATCACGTGTGTTGAGCTCCACGGTGGCGGCCGCATCGATTCTCTGCCATTCCTCGTTCTCCGCCATGGAGAAGGCCACCGCATCAAAGATGCTTCGCCATCTCCCGACTGGAAACAGGATCAGTTGGTTGTGATGCAGCTTGTGCAGAATGTTGTCGATCACCACCGGCATCTGCTCAAGGGGGAATTCGACTACATCGGCTCCCGGGAGTGGCTCGACATCGCATCCAGGCACGGCAAGGTGCTTGCGAGGTGCCGATTCATCAGCCATTCTCAGAAAAATGTGGTCATCATCTTGAGCTTGCTGCTTGATGCCATGCTGATCAAGAAGCTCGCTGGTTTCGCCGACGTCAATAAACTCCACCTTCAGTGTCTCCATTTGGGCTGTGCCCGAAGGGTTTATATAAACGACTGTACGGCCGGAATGCAAGAGGCATGCGTGATCTGGCCGCTCAGAACCCATAATTGCATGTTCGGCTACTATCCACGCCACCAGAGGTTTATGCAGTGCACACTATTCTTTTCGTCTGTACAGGCAATACATGTCGCAGCCCAATGGCGGAGGGTATCGCAGCCCATTTGCTCGCTGATTCCGGGGTCTTCGTGGCATCTGCCGGGGTAGCGGCTTCGGATGGAGCCCCTCCATCACGCGAGACGATCCGCACGCTTGAATCAATGGGGATCGAATACGAGGGACATTCCAAGCCACTTTCAGTGGACATGATCCGGAATGCGGATCTTGTCCTTTGCATGACCAGATCGCATCAGGCAGCGGCCCGCAGTCTGGTCGCAGGCGATGAGAAACTCATTGAACGCATCCAACTGGTGGATCCAGAAGGCGACATTCCGGATCCCATCGGACAGGGACAGGCGACCTACGACGCGGTGGCCAAACGACTCAAGTCGGTGCTACCAGATCGCGTCTCCGATCTGGCCACCTGACAGAACGGATCTTCAGACGCCTGTCCGGGCAGCGACTTCGGCAAGCAGTCGCACCCCGAAACCGGTAGGACCGACGACATGCAGGTCATCAGCCTTCTCGACGGCACTTACACCCGCGATATCCAGATGGGTCCAGGGGACATCCTCATCGACGAAGTAGCTAAGGAATGCGGCTCCCTGTATGGGATGCGCACTTCTGCTCGGCCCTGAATTCCATAGATCGGCATGCTGCGCTCGCATGAACGTGCGATGTGCTTCCCAGAGCGGGAGTCTCCAGACCTTTTCACCAGTCGATTCCGCGGCTGCTTCGACACGTCGTCTCAAAGACTTGTCTTCACACCACATGCCTGCACAGAAATGCCCTAGCCCCACGACGACGCCGCCGGTGAGAGTGGCCACATCGATGATCTCGGTCGGCTTGATCTTCCGACACGTCCACGCCAGAGCATCACCGAGGATGAGCCTCCCCTCCGCATCGGTATTGGTGACCTCTACAGTGACGCCGTTGAACATCTTGATGATGTCGTCCGGTCGATAGGCTTCACCACTGACCAGATTTTCGGCACACGGCAGCACACCAAATACGTGAACCGGCAGCTTGAGTCTGCTGATGGCGATCATGGCACCGAAGACGGCCGCGCCACCGTTCATATCGTATTTCATGCCCTTCATTGTGTTCGAGATCTTCAGTGAATATCCCCCGCTGTCGTAGGTCATGGTCTTTCCGACAAGGGCCAGCCGATGATCCGGTCGGGGCCGTTTGGGCTTGTGTTCAAGAATGATCATGCATGGTTTGTTGGCGGATCCAATGCCGACGTTTACCAGTCCACCCATGCCCAACTTCTTCGCTTCTGCGAAGTTGATGACCCGACATTGGAGACCGTGCTTCTTGGCTGCGGCACGCGCTTGTTGAGCGACCCAGGTCGGAGTGCAGATGTTGGGTGGTGTAGCGGCGATCTTCCGGGCGTCGTTCGTCGACTCCGCCAGGACGATTCCACGTCTGAGTCCCCCCCGCATCCTGTTGTCACCGGATCCAATTGACAGCGAGCCCGAGGCGTTCGATCGGTTGGTGGCCTTCCCATCGAAGAAGTCGACGACCCAGTTGGCGAGGACCATGCCTTCGGCCAAGGCCTGCCCGACGGCATCGGCATCGCCGATCTTTCGAGGAACCGTTTCATGAATTCGGACATCGAGGCCATGGATATCGGCGCGGTGAAGATGTCCGACAAGACGACCTCCCAGCTGTCGGATCAGATCGAGATCCAGCTCGTCCGATGGCCCGAGGCCCACAAGCACGACGTCATCCCCCTGGATAACCAAATCCTTCAGCCCCCCCTTGAACATCCTGGACCGCATGGCGGCCTTGATCCGACCACCATGGGACTCGTCGAGTTCTGCAAGCGATTTCGGGAGCCGGGTGGTTCCACAGGGCAGACCAACCAGTAAAGCGGGTTTTTTCGGCGATCCGGTACGAATGGTTCGGAACACGGGGCTCTCCTGCAAGATGGGGCTGGCTTCCAGCGGGGATGGAATATCCTCGAACTAGACGCTCATCATCGACATTGACACGGGCCTGACTTCAGTGCGAGTTACCATGACGGGATGTCGAGTTCCCAACGAATGGCTGATGCCGCTTTCAATCGGGCCCGGGAAGGTCTGCGTGTCATGGAGGATCTTGCTCGTTTCATCCTTGATGATCAGGATCTGGTGTCTTGTCTCAAGCAGATACGGCACGATTTGTCAGCACTCTCAAGGCGGTGGCCGGGGTTGTCTCTTGTCCTCTCCAGAGATGCTGCCGGCGATGTCGGGACATCCGTGACGACCCAAGGCGAGGCGGAGAGGAGTTGTCTCAGGGATGTGGCGGCAGCGGCGGGCCGTCGTTCGACGGAAGCCTTGAGATCACTCGAGGAGCTGGCCAAGGTCGATGCCCCGGGCATCTCGCCCGCCATCGAGCAGATGCGATATCGACTCTACGATCTGGCCGGTTTGGTCGAGAAGAGACTTCCATTCAATGGATCACCCCAATGGCGGCTCTGTGTTCTGATCACCGAGTCGATCTGTCTTCAGGATTGGCGGGAGGTTGCTCGTGCGGCGGTTGCGGGTGGCGCCGATTGCCTTCAGTTGAGGGAGAAGAACCTTGGCACAAGAGAACTCGCGGAGCGTTCCAGGGAACTGATCTCGATCGCCAGGCCCCATGGTGTGGATGTGATCATCAACGATCGTGCGGATGTCGCTGTCGCGACAAATGCCGACGGTGTACATGTCGGATCCGACGATCTTCCGGTAGAGGATGTTCGATCCATCGTTGGTGATCGTGCGCATGTCGGCGCAACCGTTCGGACGGCCGAGGACATACGCCGGGCGATCGACTGCGGCGCGTCCTATGTTGGACTCGGTCCGATGTTCGCGACCGGCACGAAGCCTGATCTGGAAACGGCAGGTCCATCCGCGATCGGCAATCTCATCAGACAACACGACATCATTCCCCACTTGGCCATAGGCGGCATCAAGCCTACGAACATCGCGGAAGCGATTTCATCGGGAGCTCGAGGAGTAGCGGTCTGCCACTGCGTATGCACCTCATCGAATCCAGAGAAGGCCACGGCGGATCTGCTTCATTCGATCGACTCCCAAGTATCACAAGTCGCCGGTCATGCGTGATCTCGAGTTCATCGTTCTTGGTTCCGGAACTTCCGCTGGCATTCCCTCGATCGGATGTCGTTGCGATGTCTGTCTGAGCAACGATCCAAGAGACAAGCGATTGAGGACGTCGGCGGCCATCAGATTCATAGATGAACTGGAAAATCCCAGAACGATTCTCATCGATGCGTCCCCCGATCTTCGTCAACAGGTTCTTCGAGAAGGCATCGACCGATGCGATGCGATGCTTTTCACGCATAACCATGTCGACCACACATTCGGACTCGATGAGGTGCGTCGCTTCAACGTTACGATGCAGGCACCCATACACATCTATGCCGAGCCCCGAACAATGGATCATCTGGGGCGTGTCTACCAGCACATCTTCAAACGCGAGCAGAACGTCAACGACTCATTCGTGGCCACACTGGTACCCCATGAGCTCAACCCGGGCGAGCCGCTGGATCTCTTCGGGCTCAGGGTGGAGCCCATCCGGCTCCTTCATGGCCGATTGCCGATTCTGGGTTTTCGATTCGACACGCCTGCCCAGAACGATCTGCTCCCTCTGGCCTGGTGCACGGATGTCTCCTCGATACCTCCTGAGGCCTGGGCAAGACTGGAGGGCCTGCAGACCCTCTTTCTCGACATGCTCCGAGAGCGGCATCATCCGACCCATTTCAACCTGTCCAGAGCTCTGGAGGCCGCCTCAGAGATCTCTGCGGGGGCGACCTGGTTTATTCACATGGGTCATGAGGTGGGCCATGAGGCTGTGGACAAGGACCTCCCGGAGGGGATTGCGCTTGCTTGGGATGGGCTGAGACTGCCAGCGGCGGAGCCCGGGGATCGACCTTCCTGGTGCCGGGAAGCGTACCCCGCTCGCTCTTGCTAGAATCCGCGGTTCAATGGCTCAAATACGCGAAATCAAGAAACGAATCGGTGCTGTCAAGACCATCGCCCGCATCACCAAGACGATGCAGATGATCGCCACGGCAAAGTTCACGGCAGCCCTCCAGAAGGCCGAGTCCTCCAAGCCATATGCAGCTTGTCTTGATGACATGGTGCGGCAGGCGGCGAGTGCCGCCGAGGGATACGAGTCCAGACTCATCAATGGTCCTGAGAAGAAGGTTGGGCGGGAACTTGTCCTGGTCATCTGCTCTGATCGAGGATTGTGCGGTGCGTACAACGGAAATGTTCTCCGTACTGGCCTCAACTATCTTCGTGAACTCGACGCCAACGGCACCAAGTACGACCTCGAGATCTCGGGCAAGAAGGCCGCCGGGTACTTCAAGTTCCAGAAGATGGAAGTCTCCCAACGTCATGATCTGGGCGACAAGCCTTCGTACGAGGATGTGTCAGCCATCGCGTCCGACTACATCAAGCGATACATGGACGGTGAATACGACGCCATCCGAATCGTATCGATGCACTTCGTATCGACATCACGTCAGATGCCGGAGATTAAGCAGCTCCTGCCGATGACTCACGCACCGAGCGAGGAAACGGAATCCTCCGATTCCAAGGAACGCCAGTCCTACTACGACTTCCTGCCCTCAGGCAAGGAATTGCTTGACGAACTTCTTCCACTGACGATCAAGACCGCCTTGCTTCAGGCATTCAACGAGTCTTCCGTGAGCGAACACATCATGCGAATGATCGCCATGAAGGCCGCCACGGAGAACGCCAAGGAATTCGGAAGCACGCTGCATCGTCAGTTCAATCGAGCAAGACAGGGCCAGATCACGACTGAGTTGACCGAAATCGTGTCTGGTGCCGCCGCACTCGAATAGATTTGAGATCGAGGTAGCAATGCGTCTCTATACAGGTCGTGGCGATGATGGGAAGACCGACCTGTTTGGCGGCGGTCGCGTACCCAAGCACCACCATCGAGTGGCAGCCTATGGTGCTGCCGATGAGATGAATGCCGCACTGGGTCTCGCCGCTGCTGCATGTGAAGAATGCGATTGCAGAATCGCTGAAATCCTCAATATTCTTCAGGATCATGCATTTGTGCTTGGTGCCGATCTGGCGACGCCTCCTGGTGGTGAACACGAGGACAAGATTCCACGAATTAAGCCAGATGACGTCAAATCGCTTGAATTGCTCATCGATGAAGTTGATGACGAGAATGAACCCCTGAAGACGTTCATTCTTCCAGGCGGTTGCGAACTGGCGGCTCGTCTCCATATCGCACGAGGCACGGCACGTCGATGTGAGCGTGAGGTCACCGCGTTGCGAGAAAACGATTCTTGTGGCGAGTCCATCATGATCTGGATCAATCGTGTCAGCGATCTACTCTTCGCCATGGCTCGGGCGACGAATCGTGTCCGCGGCATAGCCGATCTTCCCTGGCATCCGTCAACCGACTGAAGTCGATGGAAGCGTCTGTTCAGAAATCGAGAAATTCTTCGAATTGGATCTGTAGAAGCAACTCGCGGCATTCGGTTCGGCATCGGCGTCTGATGACCTGATCTGTCCGTTCTCGTCCAACTGCGATATGCGGCTCCAGAAGATCCTCGGCTTCATGCGCGTCGGTGCACTCCAAAAGCTCCGGGAGACTGAAATCGAATCGGATCGCGAGGGACTCCAGTCGCATCTGGAGAATGTCGACCTGTTCCTGCAGTCCGGTCTGGCTCGCATGCATCTCAAGCGGATCTTCACCCATCAACACGGCGTCGGCCGCCTTCCGGTCGGCTCGAAGCAGTTTCTGATAAAGCATGTCTCTTTCCTTGATCAACCTTCTCGCTTCGATAGGAATCGAGTTATTGGCGAACGAGGAGGCGCTAAACAGCATGAACAAGAAGATGGTCGACAGGTTGTATATTTTGCTCATGGCTTCATACCTCTTTCAGTAATTCCAGAATCGGCGAGGGCCTTCAGGTTAATTCCTTTCTCAATGCTCAGATCAACGAACTGCTGCTTCAATTTCACATCCCGTATGGCGAGCCAGGCATCCGAAGCCGAGGATGGATCACCGGAGTCCATGGCTCGGGAACCTTGTAGAACCCGTTGAAGGTCATCCACCTTCTCGACTTGTCGATCGTTCATGGCCAGTGATCGTGAATCATCAAGACGTTCCTGTGCCCGCTCGAATTCCGACATCCTGATCAGATGACAGGTCTCAACAAGCGCATTTCTGAATTGGTCATGGCGGCCCGTCCTGACCTGAGTGGTGCTGCCGCACCCTCCACAAATCGTCACAGCACAGAGAAGCACGATGGCGAGGTGTTTCGGGGCATTCAACTGATTCATGGCGGATATCTCCTTGGTCGCCGGCTATGCACTAGCGGCTGTTCAGGGAGACGTGTGGATCGGGTCGGCTTGCGGACAAGCCAAAAAAATTGTTTTAAGTGGCCATTAGAGCCATCAAGGGGCTTTCAGGGCAGGTCCCGTCATGAAGCTGATTTCCCGGCAGGACCAGTTCCTGTTCGCCAGTGGATCACGCCCGTCGGATGCGATGTTCGACTCTCGAACAAGCTTGAGCATGAGTGCTCGCTGATCATCGAAGGAACCCGGTGTGATGACGGGCTCTGGAGTTAGGAAAGCCTTGATTCTGGTCAGCCCGTAAGGAGGCTTGATCTTGAATTGAAATGGCATGTTCTCGGTTGGGATTTCGAATGTTTCCCCACCATCTAGCATCACGGAACGCAGTTCGCGATTTGGGGCAAGCAGAGTCACATCTCCGGTTGAGCCGATGGCGAACATCGTCAGATAGCCTGCCTTGTCGCTCTTCAGCTGGAATCGAACTGATTGTCCCTCGAGATAGATGGGCTGTGATGGAGCCGCGGTCAATTCGAGTGCGCCCGCGTCATTTCTCGAAACCACTCGCACCATGGATTCGACCGTGCCTGGTTCGGCCTGGCTCTGGAGCAGGATTGGCGAGGGTTTCATCCCCGCCGGTGAGCGAAGCCCCATTTTCACCGCGAGCATCCTGACGTTGTCCGCAAGCGAAGCGTACGAGCCAACCACGGCGCCTCGATGTCCATCGACTATTTCTCCTGTGCCGGCATCGATGATTCTGCCGGTCATCACCAATGTCTCATCCCCCATCCTCCCGACTGTTCCCATGAGCAGATAGCGGGCATTGAGCAATTCGCCGATAGCTAGTCCGTCACCGTCCTCCGTGACATCCAGTTGTGCAAAGGACTTCGCTTCGACGATTCTCCCAACCTCTTCGCGTTCGAGAACCGTTACGTTCGGAGCATCGATTTCAGTGATCATGAGCATCGCAATGCTCGAGCCAACACCCTGATCGAGATTGGTATCCACCGTCTTGAACGGAAGTACCGCCAGAAGTATCTCATCTGCCGATGCGGTTTCCAGACTTGGCCCGACAGTCCCTTCGGCAGCGAATACAGCCGTCGAGGATGAAGGCGCATATCCAGCGGTCCAACCGACATCCCCCTCGATACCGTCCATGAACCGCATGCCTGGTCCGATCCGACCCATCAACGCGATCTCATCGACGAATCTGCCTTCGATGGAGTTTCGTTGTTCGGCGGCCTTGTGGGCCAGTACGGCCTTTTCAACCTTAAGTCGGCGTGCGTCCTGGGTGATCGAGGTTTCTTTGCTGATGGGATACACGAACCATGCGGCCACACCATCGCCCACGCTTTCACTGCCTGTGAAGGTCGGTGCGACCTGAGGGGAGGGGCTGTCCTTCCAGTCCAGAGCGGTGTTCGCCTCTTGAGCGGCTGCTCGAGCTCTGCTTGCGGCAAGGTCGAGGTTGCCTGGATTCAGAAGAAGGCCACCCACAAGTGAAAGCATCAACAACATTCATCGCTCCCGAGGAAGTGAATTGAGATAACTCATCAGGGATTGGTCGATCTGACCCAATGCTCTGTCGACCGCGAACTGGATTGGTGAATCATTTCGTTCCGCGCCGGAACGCTTCATCAGATCCAGATGATTCCACGACTGATCGAATCTCTTCATCCATTCGATCTCACCGGTCGCCACGTTGATCAATCGCATTTCGATATCGATCGCCACTTCCTGACGAGTCTCATATGTCTTGCGAACATTGAGGTACTCTCGCCATTGACGGAAGGTGAGGTCCTCGAGCGTTCCAACCAGAACGTAGTCGGCCGTCAATTCTCTTCCTATTTTCAGGAATTCACCGAGATCGGCCTGGCCGGACCGGATCCTTTCGAGGATTCGATCCCTCATCCGATCGAGTCGTTGAAGATATTTCTCGTCAAGAACGGTGTAACGATCATTCCGGATCAGATCGGCGGTCATCGAACTCGTCAATGTGTCCGCGATCCGTGTACCAGTCAGACGACGATCCCCTTCTGGCAATTGGATATTCCCCAATGCCAGTGGAAGAACGGCGATCGTGGGTCGACCACCGGGCCTTGGATCATTCGGATCGAAGACCGGAATGACCGACTGGATTCTCGCGAAGAATCGATCTCCCTGACTCCACTCCGGATCCGCACTGGTCAGCGAGCCCTCCTCGAGAATTCGATAACTGTCGACCAATCCACCTGAAGTAGTCTGGATCATTTCACCTGAGATCACCTGTGAAGTCGTGGACTGTTCGGTGAGACCATCGAAGTCCTTGATGGCATCCTCATATTTCCGTGTGGATACGGTGTCGCCGGTGATCAGTGTGCCATTCACCTGAGAAATGGCCTTCATCAAAGCATCCTTTATGGCCATGTTGACCGTGGGGCCAGTTCCGCGGGTGATGATGGCCTGATCACCGGAAGCTTCGGAAGGAGTGGTGATCTCCTCCGATGGCGATGACTCGGCAGGCGTCATTCGATCAGGCCTGGTCAGCTTCGGGGCATCCGATTTGAAATCATCTGATTGAAGTCCGTGCACGAGAATCGAGTATTGCCATGACCCGTCCGGACTTTCCAATTCAAAGGAGCTGATGTTCGGAGGCAATTGACCGTTGGCCACCGATTTTCGATTGGACTCGGTCACCTGTTCGGAAAGTGTTTCCGATTTCTCGTCACTGGTCTTCGCGAGAAAGTCATCCATCCTCGACTGGATCTTCCGATATCGAGAATCGAGAAGATCATCTTCCGATATCGCCTCGCCCATGAGAATCGAAACCATGGCTCTTTCTGCTCGAATACGCGCGGTTCTTCTTGCCGAATCCAACTCCGCCTCCCTTAGCGCACCGGTTCTCTGAGGGTTCACGACCGCTGAACCAAATGCGACCCAGGCACGTTTTCCATTGATGGGGTTCTCTAGCAGCCGGCCACCGGTTGGAGCTACGATTCCGGATCGTATTTCAGCGACCATCGTGTTCAAGGATTGCTGGATGTCTCTTGTACCCGTGATCTCTGAGTTGCGTATCTGACCCAGAGATTGACTTCCGGGTGTCGATACGAGCGTGACACTCACTCTTCCTGCGTCGGCATCCTCACTGACGGAATAGATCGTGGCGCCCCGCAGTACCGAAGAAACACTGGACGTGATTCGTTCACTGGACTCGTTGCGGGATTCGATCTGACTGAGCGTTTCGGTGTCGCGGGTGGACAATTCCTTGTTCAACTGTTCATTCGCCCGTACGGATGCACCCTCAACGAACCGAGCCATGCTCGACTTGGCGTACATCGTCGCTTCCATCCATGCCAGTCGTTGTTCTCGAAGCCGAAGCATCGGATTCATTCGAGCGCTATCCCAGGGCGCCGATCCCATCGAGACGATTCCGATTTCACCATCAATCTCGATCCATGATGCACCATTGCGCCCACTCGCCTGCAACTGGTTAGCGGCGGCATTGATGGCATCCTGTGCTGATGAAGCCTTGATGACCGGAGATGAGAAACCAGCTGGAGTCGATTTGGTGACGCCCTCTGGATCATTGATCCGGAGGGCCAGCGCGGCGGCATCCGGATCCTTCAATCCGGCCAATGCAGGAATTTCAAATTCGATTCCGATGTCAGCCATCGCGATGGGCGCCATGAGACCAATGCCCGATACAAGTACGGATAGCCCACCTGAAATCATCACGCCAGTTCGAAACATCATTGCCAAATCTCCATGGGATTCCACTTCCCATTCGGGAAGTTTGGGACGGTCTGCAATGCTGTAAGCATCAGAGTCCTCGAACGAATTGCTTGCTCATCAGGAACTGGTCTTCCCAGACCGAGTATTTTGTCTTGAGATCGATCAACTGACAGTTCACGGCATAGTCGTACTGAGTGGTACGTCCATCCTGGACTGGTATTCGATTGATCTGCATGAATAGACCAAGTGCTGGTGCTTTGGCGGATCCAAGATCAGGAACAGTTGACTGATCGTATTCAGCGGAACCACGAAGCTCACCAATGTTTTGTGTCAGGCTGTCGGCCTTTGCACCGGATCCACCGACATCTCGGTTTACGACTGCCCTACCAGAATTCACGAGCGTTTTTCGTATGGCATTCTCCATGACTGTTTTGTCACGGGAGAATGCGGTGACAGTTGTATTATTTTCCCAATCAGCAATAGCGATGACCGTAGGTCCACCATCCGGTCCACGATAGCGATTAAATACGCCAGTTTGGATCATTGAATTTTTCATCCAATTAGCAAATTGGTCCCATTCGGCAGCGCTCAATGTCTTGGCATTGTTTATTGACTTCATCTGGCTTCCGGTTCGATTCTGGGCGCATCCGGGGAAGACGACCATGGTCATGAGAAGCAGAGCGATTGCGATTGTTCGTGGATACATGTTCATTTGTCCTTATCGATCATCAGGAACGAGGATCAGCGAAGTGGCTTGATGGCGAATCGGAAATCCTTGGCGCCGGCATTGCCTGCAGTTCCTGTTATGGATCTCAACTCACCGGGTTGAATTGTATAGGTGTTCCAGACGGTGCTCGAGGCGTCCACTTGCATGCCCTGTGCGGTGAACCATTCGAATCGAGTCTGGATGTCCTTTGCCGAGACGCCGCGATTCTGAATAGTCACCTGTGCCTGTAGCAGTCCATTCACATCACGAGCCAATACGCCCTGAACGTCAATGCTGCTTTTCAGGGACGGGTTCATGTCGATCTTGGAATAGTCGACATTGGTACGTCGTGGATTGTTCGTGGTGACCGTATTGACGCTCTGGCAGGACGCCATGAGCAGGCTCAATCCCGCAAGCAGCACAACTGGCTTCAAGAGTGGAATTCGAATCATCAGTGAGACTCCATGAGGTTGGTGTTCTGGCCAGATGGAACAGTATGGTGATATAACACCATAGACGCTCCATTGACGGCTTCTTGCGGATCAAGTGGGAGTGAATAGGCGACTAAATGGTCTTTATTCACGCTTCTAACGTACAAAAGGGTTGGCCCATTGCCTTGAAGGTTGAATGTCGCTCGTCTGGCCGTCCCTCCTGAGGAGGTTCCCAGTGCGATGTCCAGCTGCCCATTTGCGGGCCTCTTGAGGACCAGACCCTGATGCTCTGCTGGGAGTGAAGACCAGTTACGAAGATCGGGCTGGGTTGCTTCGCTCCAAATACCGGTTCCAACCGCGGCTGCAGCATCGTCCAACCAATCCTCAGTCTCCTTCGCTGCTCTTTGAGCCGCGTAGGAACCAGCCGCCTTCATGACGGCGGATACGATCGGCCGGCCCCAGATTTCAGCAAGATGCTCCTTGAACCACCACGCCTCAACTGCTTCAACCGAATCGAGCATGCTGGTTTGGTATCTTTGACCATCAGCGGTTACGACCAGATCTCTCGCCCGATTCCATGGTCTGAATTCCATGACTGGAAGCGCTACCTTGATCCAGACGAATATGTCTTGACCCATCGGTATAGGAAAGCGGACCGAACCATCCTGCCTCATAGGTGCCAGTCCATTGGCGAACATGACATAAATATTGTCGCCTAGCGTCTGTTTATCGTTGATGGCACGGGTGACAGGAGAATCCGGAAGCGATCTCTGCATGGCTTTCATGAATTCAATCGATTCAGCCGTGTTTCCAACAGACTTTGAAATGATCCAGCCAAGGAAATATCCCGAAGGAAACTGACGGTCGGCTACAAGACCCTTCCCATAGAGATCGAGGTCTTTTCTAGCGTTTCTGAATTCAGGCTTGTCGACCACTTCGGAGAACGTCAGCACGGGAATGCCCGTAGATCTGGATTGCGATTTGAGATCCCTGTTGATCGACTTCTCGATCTTGTCTTGTCCGACCTGATTCTTCCATGCATCGACCTGGAGGTCGATCATGCCTCTCGAAGCGACCATCGCAAGATCCATTTGACCAGACATAGCATAGGAAAGCGTCAACCCCATCTTCAGCAGGATGAGATCATTTGGCGTTCCTTCGTAGTCCCGGAGATCCTCTCCAGTCAGCAAGGCGCCGACGTCGATCTTTCGTCCAGTCTTCTCAAGATCACCAAGTTCCCAGACAATCTCAATCAGTCGCCACGCCTCTTCGAAGGCTGTGATGCTCTTTTGCCATTGGCCAGCTGTCTGAGTCATACTCCCACGTTCAAGCATGACCCAAATGGTGTCTTTGCTTTCAGGTTCAATCGCAGAGATTTCACTGGCTGCCAAATTGAAATTACCGGCGTCGTAATTTCGTCTGGCAGTGCTCAAATCGGTCGTGCAGGCAGTCAGCAACAATATCGCCAGACATGCGAAGCAGAATCGAATCAGATTGGAACTATATGCAGACATAATCAAACTCCCCGTTTTAACCATGAGCAGATCGACAATTAATAGTTGACCGTACGGACCACTTTACCGAGGTGTCAAGCGGACTATTGAGGATCGGATTTCTTTGGTGTTTTCCGGCGTGGCCGCAACAGATAGATGACTATCGCAAAGGAGATCAGGAAGATGATGGTGATTCGATTCCATATCCCCGGGTAGGATCCGATCACGACGAATCTGCAGGATTCCACCCGACCTTGCTGAAGTCCGTCAACCACATCCTTCGCCATCAACGCACCCGTGACCTGAAAGCGAACAGGTGTATCCGGCATAAGTCTGATTGCGCTGGTGACACCGTTCAGATCAGATAGTTCCCTTTCGAGCCGCACAGGATCCAGTTCGGGATTATCGCACTGCACCAGTATGGTCGCATTCCCATCTATGAACCCGTACCAGTCATCAAGGACAATCCGCTCAGTACGTATGCCCAATTGATTCAAGACGGAATCGATCGATGTATCGATGGCGGATTCACGATTCTCCTTTCTGGATCGAGCCGAAAATTCAATGGTTTCGATATCCCGTCCAATCAGAAGATCGGAGACAGTCGCATGTAACTGTGCCGTCGCCTCCCAGGTCTCGATTCCATAAACCATCTCGGGGCCATCGATCGCCACCTCTAGAATCCAATGAAGATCGTAATCACCTCTTCTCGCCAGCAGGATGCTTGTTGCCCGAGCCGGATCGCTGGTTTCGGAATACACAAGATCAGCCGCCCTTTCCTGATCTGCCCGACTTGATTCCTGATCAACGACCTCGATCGAGAAAGGGGCAAGGAACGAATCAAGCGACGAGACAAGTCGTCTCTGCAAAGGATTACCAGGTCGTGAAGGTGTGACGATCAGAGTGGGAAGGCCGCATGCCTGCTGTATCCGAATGATCGAATCTATATCGGTGCCTTGAGTGAGGGCCATATCCCCCTGCGATCCGTCCAGACTCAAGTCAGTGCTTTTCTGAAGTATCGATTCGAATGTTCCCAGAATGCAGAGGATTATCACAATCATGTACGGGAACTCTTTCTGGGCCAGAACGATCCACATCCGAGAACAACAGCCAGTACGAACAGGCCAACGAACACGGGGTCGCCAGCGAGTCTTGTCAGTGCGGATGGAGTCGTCGAACCCAGCTGATCGAGAAATTCATTCTTTCCCGATCCGGCATCAAGGACTCCAACGGATTTTCCATCAAGGCGATCGTCGGTCAGCACACTTGTTCCCACAAACACCATTGCAACGATACATGCCGTGCAGGCAAGTCGCAGAACGAATCGGGTTCGTCTGATTGTAGGAATACCGATCACATCATCCATGTCCTCGCGAAGCGATTTCAACAAGGCTCCGAGACCAGGATCGCCGGCAACTCTCTTGAGCAGCTGAGCGCGGTCCGCGGGATTTAGTTCTCCACTCCTGCCTTGTGCGAGCAATGCAAGCGACTCCGCATCGATGTCATCCCAGTCCGACCCAGTGTCTCGGGACATCGCCTCCTGCAAGGCGGCCTCAAGTAACTGTCTTTCGCTGTGTTCGTTTTTCGTCGAGTGGTTCATGCGACATCTTCCGATCGACTATTTCTGTCTGGTTCCGTCGGGGCGTCGGATACTCGCCAGCATTGTTGCCAACCATGAATCCAGGCGTCCTTTGTTAACGCATTCCATTCACCAGGCAATGCGTGCTGTACTCGAAGACGCATGTGTTCCTCCGCCTTGCGGAGTTCCCGGGAAGTTTGCCATGGAGATAGTCCTGCTATGGCACCAGCCTCCGCTTTCGACATGCCATCCCTGTAGATAGCCGCAAGCAGATACTGATGATTCGCCTCAAGGCTCTCGAAGCCACTGAGTACGGCAGCCGCCAATGCCTTCATCGTCTCCGATTGAGTGCTGGCAAAGGATGGATCATCCATCTGGCTGATTCGGGAAACATCTTCAGAGAAGTCCGTCGATTGCTGTCGCGGTCCTCTCTCACGCCGGCGATGCCTGTCGATCGCGATGGTCCGGGCAGTAGCGAGGAAATACCAGGGCAATCGAGTCATTCCTCGGTACCGCGCGATATGCATGACCGGTTCGTCCGCATCGTTGTGACCGGTTTCAGGATCCTCACGCATCATCCTGGCAACCGCCTCAGACCAGAGATCCTCGGCTTCCATGTCCGCCTTGGCGGAGCGTTCGAGCTTATGGATCACCATCATCCGGTAAGCCTTGTCGATGGAAGCCCATGCTTCCTGTATTCGATATCCAGCGGCACCGGCCACATAGAGGTCCTGTGGATACGTCGGTGAGGTTTCACCCAGGTGCTGCCGGTACGCCTCCAGCGGCCACGAAACCGCTGGCCATGAGGCTTGTGCTTGTTGCCAGATTTCTCGAACAGGGTCCTGAGCCAACGTGGAACACCTTTGAGATCCGATGAATACCAGTCAAGGATAGGTCTTGAGCAGTGTAATTCACGGAGGTGCTCACCAGCCGGTTTGCGGCATGAAGTCAATGCAAACAACATTCTTCCGCTCCTTTTCACGATCCTGAACGGGGGTTGCTTTCATCGCTCGAGCTGTTTTCACGATTCTTCCGGCTGCCCGGCTTCATGGTCCTGTTCAACTTCTCCAAAGCGCCGGTGACCCTCGCCAGACCATTGGCCAGATTGTCGAAGTCGATGGATTGCCTGTGAATCGCATTCTGCCTGATCGATTCGGGAGCCGATTCAACAGCAGCTATCTGACGGGCCTCCGGTTCCGCCGCCGGCTGGAATGCAGCGGCAGACACATCGATCGATCTAAATTCGGAGAATTCAACTGTTCCCTCTTCGGATTCCTCAGAATCTTTGTCGGAAGAGATTTTCTCCAACTGCTCCAGACGAGCGGCGACATCCTCGATCAGAACCCTGACATCACCCGCCTGATCCACCAGTTGATGAGCCCGGTCTGGGATGAAGGTGACCAGAATCGCCACCGTGAGTACACCAAAGATTGTTCCAAGAATAAAACGTTTCATCACGATCTCCTTTCAAGTTCGCTGATGGCGAATTCAACACGTCCATTTACAAAGTGGAACCTTCCATAGAAGGAACGTATTCGAGCGGCGGCGATGCCCGCGATGGCAGCAGACTTGACCTGTTCGGTCTTCAACATGTGTTCGATGGAAAGCGGGATGAGTATGGCAAGACGTTCATCACCTCGACGAAGCGCGGAAGCTGATCTGAAGGCCGGTGTCGAATCAACAATCCGAACACGATTGGAAAAGCGAGAAAGATCGGAAGCTCGTCCATCCGACCGCTTCCAGGCATCAGCTTCCGAATGGATTTCGGCCACGATCTCACCTTGTCCGGAAAGCATCACCAATCGGAGGCCGGCGGCATTCACGACGCTCATCGCTTCCTGTGAGCTACCCCAGTCGATGCGCAGTTCGGGTCGACTCTCGACATCCTCTCTTCCGCCGTAATCACCCGATTTCGCGAGCGTGTTCCGATCGGGTGGCGTTGTTCGAGCCAGTTGCGAATCAGGCACTTCAGCTGGAACAGATTCCGCAGCCACACTTGTCTCCGGACTGGACTGCCTGGTTTGGACCTGCTCGACATTACGTTTCGTCGACTGCGCTTCACTATCTTCAACGGCCCTCATCTTGACCCGTTGGAGTATCGAACTTGGTTCATGTCCTTTTTCAACGACATTAACATTCAGCAGGAATAGATGGAGCACCAAGGCCAGTACGACTCCGATTGTCAACGCGATTCTCGACATCAGTCCTCCTCTCCAGGCTCGACGCCCAGCTCTACATCCATTCCGAGTTGTTCTGCTTCACGCCAGAGATCCATGATCCTGTGATGCGATATCTCCTTGTTTGCCGGAACGAGTACGACTGTTTCGGTGTCTTCATCCAGTTGCATGGATCCGAGTCGTTTCATGACACCATCTCGTGTCTCGATATGACGCTCGAAAACGGAGACCAGAATCAGTTCCCGGCCTGCCAACGATTGGTTTCCTCCAGAACCGGCCTTGGCCGGTTCGGCGGCGAGTCCCTCCAGCCGAACCGATTGAGCGAGCAGAACGATCGTGCTGCAGAGCAGGATGAAAAGAAGATCGACGAATCCACGGTTGATCATCTCGGTGCCACCGTTCCGTTGTCGGATACCGAGGACATCCATTCAAGCAGATGACTGGCTATTGCGGCCATGACGGCGATGCCGACTCCGAAGATCGTGGTGGTGCACGCCACGGCCAATCCACTTCCGACGGCCTTGACCTGTCCCCCGCCATCCAGAAGATGAAAGCTCTGCACAACACCCAGAACGGTTCCAAGCAACCCGATGGCTGGAGGCACCTCGATGAAGAAGGGAAGAAATCGCCTGTGCGCCTGCATCGCCGTGTCCCTGTTGCCTTCTCCGAACAGATGGACTCTCAGAATGGTCCAGGCTCGTTCAAAGATGATGCCGACAAGTAGTATCGAGCAGACGAGCAGTGGCCACATGAGTGGTCCGCCGGAATCAAACCATGTACGGAGCATGTCGAACTCCTAGTTTCGATTGAAGCTTGTGAAATCGATGCGAGAAAGCATTCGACGAGTTCTCTTCAGGACAATGCGATTGGTTCGCTCCTGTCCACTCAGGAACATGGATCGCGCCTTGCTCTCCATCTGCTTTTCTTCATCGATTCGATCGCCTGGCTTGGGCGTACTGGGCAGAAGCAGGTCGTGTCGGATCGACATCGACTCCAGCCTCAACTGCAGAAGATCCAACTCGTCCTGGGCGGCGGTCTGCTCCGCATTGATCTCGATCGGATCGTCGCCCGATGCCAGCATGTCGGCGGCCTTGTTGTCGAGCTTCGCCAGAGTTCTGACGAGCTGGGCCCGTTTGGAGCAGAGCTTCTTGAATTCCGCCTTGATGGCCGGAGTCGTCTCACCCGGCCCGGCTAGAGCCGGGCACGGAGCGAGAGACATCATCAGTGTGGCGGTCAGGGTCGTTAGCAGCACATGAAAGCTTTTCATGCTTGTTCTCCTTGATCTGGTTGTGCAAGTCATTGGTCGATTCGCTTCATTCGATTGGCTAGTTCATCATCGATGCTCGTGGATACGACGCCTTGAAGGTCATCACCTTCCACTGGTTGGATGGCGTCCACGTTGGCTTCCAGTTCGAACATGCTCTCGTTCAATGCTTCCTCGACGATGCCGTTGAAGCCTGAAAGCTGTTCCTGGAGTCCTCGCATTCCATCGACGAAGCTGGCCATGCCTTCGGCGCCGTCACCAACACCATTGACTGCTCCGAGAAGATCATTCACGCCATCAATCGTCTGCATGAGTCCGAGATATTCCCTCAGCTGACCAGCAGTGGCTTCGAATTGTGCGAAGAGGATCTCCGAACCCATGAGTACCTGCTGATGTGCCAACGCGGCCTGTTCAAGCACCGTGAGGATGTTCATCCAGAGCCTTCTCTGATCCGGAGACATTCTTTCCGCAGCATGCTTGACGCGTGCCAGACTCCGGATGGTTCGATAGTGAGCAACCAGACGTTTCTTTCGGATTGGGTCATCGGTGTCGGCGATTCTGGCGGCTACTCCATCGAGAAGCCGTTCCGTTGCCGGAGAGAATCCCGCTTCAGAGGACTTGGGTTTGTCCTCGGACCTGGCAATGGCTTTCGCCAGTCTCGATCGAACGTCGGCTATCTGCGCGGTCAATTCACCTTGGGCATCCCACATCGGATCCAGAACCGAATCGCGTACATCAAGCACGCCGTCGATGGCGACCACACTGGCTTCAACAGCCTCTCTGGTCTGTCCAGCCTCCATCAAATCGACGGCTCGATCGACCTCCTCGACGAATACGACGAAGCTGGCATTCATTTCATTTGCGAGAGGATTGACCGAGGATTGAAGCGTATCGACGACGTGTTCGAAGTCATAGCCATCAAACGGGCTGGCCGACCGGCGCTTCTGCGTATCCTGCTGAGGCGTCGACGCGACCTCCACGACAGCGGGCGGCATGGTCGTGTTCTCCGTCGAGATCGTCACGGACTGACCGGCGGCGGCGGCCGCCATGGCCAGTGGTATGAGCACCGGGATGCACACCCGAGCAATTGACTGGTAGTGGTGGTTTGTCATCGGATCGACTCCTTGTGGTTCGAATTCATGGCCAGTCCAGCGGATCTGGCTTCCTGTTCGAGCTGCCAACGGAGATTGTCGTCATGAATGCTCGACCAGGCGGCATTGGCGGCTTCTGGATCGCCATTGATCATTGCTTCAGCGCCATCGACGATTGAATTCAGGTCCTCGACCTTCTGCTGTTCCGAGGAATCCGATGCGAGGCGGTCTGCCTGATCGATTTCAAGGCGTGCCGCATCAAGCCGGCCGTCGGATATGTCTCTAGTCGCTTGTTGAATGGAAGTATGGAAAGCCTTGCTTGAATGACATCCGGTCATCAGCAGGGCAACGGTCAACATGGTCATTGCGCAGGGCAAGCGTCGCATGAGTAGCTCCTCATCGAGATGCGGGACGAAACATCCCGTCAACAAGGACGACGCATTCAGATGGAGGACTTGCAGCCGATCTGAAAAAAAAGCTATGGCTGCTCTGGCAGCTGAATCAGGCCTCTGGATCGGCATTGCGTTTCCAGACCCGGTACAGGCATGACATGCATCCGGGGGTCCATGGCAAGGGCTGCGGTCACGAAGGCGGCTGCGATCGATGTTCCATTGGCCAATTCCGGCTGATCCGGACGGGCCTGGACTTCAACGAGTTCGCCGGGCCCCGCCACAGTCACCGTCTGAGGACCGAAATTGGTTCCCAGGATCCATTCACCCGATTCCAGGGGTCTTCTGGAGGGCTGGCCCGTGGGCCCCATGCCCATGACGGCGATCACATTGTCATTGGGAATACTGGCGGGAAAGATCGGTGATTCATCGATGTTCCGACCATCATTTCCAGCCGCACAGACGATTTGAATCCCCGCTTCCTCCAATCGTGTCCAGATCGGATCGGCTGCTAGCGTCTCAAGTTGTTCCTGCGAGACATCGATACCGGCACTGATATTGATGATGTCGGCTTGGACACCGATCGCATGGCGAAGGCCGGCCAGGATCATCTCAGGACTCGAGCGAGGTGTTCGCCAGGCTGGACCATGTCCCCCTGCCGCCACGATCGGAATGAGTTCAACATCATGTCCTGCCAGCACCCCGAGAGGATCGATCTTCGTGACCGGTCGATTGGCGATGATCGAGGCCACCAGATTGCCATGATGAGATCCGTTGCGATGAGCGAACCAGAACGGCTTGTTCGGTTCCAGCAGATTGATTCCCGAATCAACATCAAATGCGTGCTTCAGACCAGGCGCTTCAACATCAAAGCTCTCATCGATCAATGCGATTCGAACTGGATTTGGCATTCGTTTTCGAGCCGTCTGGTTCCATCCGATGTCGAATGGTTCACCGAACCTGTTGTCGAACGCCCACTGGACACTGTTGGGAGTCTCGCGAATCTGGCCCGAGAGACCAAGGCTGCTCTCCGTCGTATCGTGATGGCTAGCGACCAAGGCATCGAATTCCGACTGGATGGCGCTTGCGGCATCCGTCTCGGGCTTCGGGCCCAGATCGGGCGTCAACGAGGACGCCTCTTCGCATCCTGCGCTCATGAGGCTGACCAGTGCGGCGAGGGTCACAATCACCAGTTGCTGATTTGGAGCCACTGAAGGCACACGAGTCTCCTTTTCAGAGCATTCGAGGGTACTCGCTGGTTGAAGGTTTGGCTCGGGAAACGTACGCTGCCGCCTCTCAGGCAAATTGATTGATCATTCACCATGGCCTCATTGAGGCGGGAGCAAGGCTCATGTCGATTCGAATCGGTATCAACGGCTTCGGGCGAATCGGGCGTCTGGCGTACCGGGAGGCGCTTCGTCGAGGCGGTTTCGAGGTTGTTGCCATCAATGATCTGGTTCCAGCCGACAATCTGGCCTATCTGGTTTCCTATGACACCATGCATGGCCGATTCGACCATCGAGTGCAGGCGTCCGACGACTGTCTCGTGTGTGAAAGTCACAGCACTCGATGCCTGAGTGAACGTGATCCATCCCAGATTCCATGGGGAGACATGGGTGTCGACTACGTCATCGAGTCCACCGGACTCTTCACGGCGAAGTCGGATGCGGCCAAGCATCTCGAGGCCGGCGCCAAGCGAGTACTGATATCGGCTCCCACCAAGACTCCGGACGAGGTTCCGACATTCGTTCACAAGGTCAATTGCGACCAGTACGATCCTTCGAATCACACGATCATCTCCAATGCCTCATGCACCACGAACTGTCTGGCTCCGATCACGAAGGTGATCATGGACAGTTGCGGCTTGGCCGAGGGATTGATGACGACCACACATGCGGCGACAGCCACGCAGCCAACGCAGGATGGTCCTTCCAAGAAGGACATGCGTGGTGGACGCAATGCCTACATGAACATCATTCCAGCAAGCACCGGTGCCGCGAAGGCCGTGGCGCTCTGTCTGCCAGAGGTGAAGGGCAAGCTGACCGGCATGTCCTTCCGTGTTCCGACCGCGGATGTATCCGTCGTCGATCTGACCTTCCGATCAGAACGCCCGACCAGCTTGTCCGAGATCAATGCAGCCATGAGGGCGGCATCCGAAGGACCGATGAAGGGTGTTCTTGCATACACGGAGGATCCGGTCGTCAGCAGCGACTTCCTAAGCGATCCCCACAGCAGCATCTATGATGCGACCGCTGGCATGGAACTGAACGACCGCTTCTTCAAGGTGGTCAGCTGGTACGACAATGAATCGGGCTATGCGACTCGATGCGTCGACATGCTGGAAATGATGGCAGCCAGGGATTGAGCCTGGCTGCCAACATGGTTCATGGATTGAGCGTATTCGGACCGAATCAGAGATTCGCGCAGGGACCGAATTCATCGAGCGTGACCAGAAGATCGTTAATGTCCACGATGCCGTCCTGATTGACGTCTGCCTGAGGTCCGGACGTGTCCCACTGAGCGATTATCACCAGTACATCGTTGATGTCGACCGTTCCGTTGCCGTTGATGTCCGGAGGACATACGCACAGCGTGTTGCCGCCATCATCTACGAAGGGCCCCACGATCTCGTCAGGAGTGTTGTCACAGAGCGTTGAACCGGTGAACACCACTGGTTGGGATCCGGCGACACCTCGAATGCCACCGCCTGCATTCAGGGCGTCATTGTCGGTGATGATCGAATCGATGATCTCGAATGGAAACTCTGTCTGGACGTTCTGCCAGGATATGCCACCGCCATCGATTGCGTAGTTGTTGATGACCGACGAATTACTCATCGAATGCCCATCGCCATTCACGATATGGATGCCGCCACCTTGGAGGGTGGCCCAATTGTCGTCGAACACACAATCCTCGATCGTGGCCTTTCCATTGATCACGAGCAGTGCCCCACCATTTGCTGAGGAGCGACATTCCGTGAAGCTGCAGTTGGAGATCGTGATGTCGGATCCACCGACATGCATGCCGCCTCCATAACCGGAACGACAGTTCCTGAAGTGGCAGTTCTCGATCACCGGCGCCCCGGAGAGCACGCGAATCCCACCACCGATGATGATGTTTCCATCCTGGGCCACATCGGAACCGCCATCGGCATTCTGGATCGTGAAACCTTCCAGTCTTGCGGGCGTATTGCAGAATCTCATTGAAAGGATCGATTCATTCGTGTTGCTTCCGTCAAGGATCGTCATCCCCGGACCATCGATCGATTTCAGGATGATGTTGCGAGTGAGAAAATCGATCGGACCATCGTAGGTTCCAGGGCCGACCAAAACAGTGTCGCCGGCTACACAGGCATCGATTCCAGCTTGGATGGTCTCGTAGTCTCGGGGCACCAGAAAGAGATTGCAATCATCATCGCAATTCTCACTGATGCAGTTGCCTTGCACATCGACGCAGTTGCCTTCCAGATTCTGGCCATCATTGTTGCAGATTCTGGAGTTTGTAATTTCACAGATTCCATTGGAACCATTAGTCGAACAGCTCACGATTGCCAGTGGGCCTGAATTATGAGCGATCACACAGTCGTCAACGGTCACTGTGGATACGGCGACACGCAGTGCAGCTCCATACACCGTGAATGATCCGGCTTCGTTCCCAAGGAAATGGCAGCTCTGGAAATTCGCATATCTGCTTCCAAAGCTGTTCCATACCCTGACTCCTTGATTGATATTGTCGACAAAACCACAGTCAATGAAGTCGAACCTGCCGAATTCACAAACGACAGCTGTTGATACAGAGCAGTTCCGAACAATGCATTCATCCATCAAAAACTCACCATATTCGAAACGGATTCCAGACCCACCGGTTCCACTGCCTCTAGCAATAGGTTCATTTCCGTTCTGGAAGATCATGTTTGAGATGGAGAGAGTGGTATTGGATCCCGTGGCATACAGGCAACGGCCGGCATCCTGTGCATCGACGATCACGTCGGTGGTTCCGGTAACGCTTCTCAACTCAATCTGCTTGTCGATGACGCTCAGAGATTCGTAGTAAGTTCCAGGCGCGATGAGAATGACATCATCATTCGCAGAGGCATCAATTGCCGCCTGAATTGTCGGCTGGTCAAGGGGGACACGAATGTCCGCTGCAGAAGCAATTCCAGACATGCAGACTGAAAAGAGTCCGGCGATGGCAATGGTAGTGAGACGTGGTGGCATCGATTCTCTCCTCGGGTATTGGCCGTCACCCCCCAGAATGGCCAGGTGATTCTGAAATTAATAAGAAAGCAATGGTATCTATGAGCGCAGAACCATCAATGGAAATCTGGAAATTGCCGAGTGAGGCCCCCTGCGGGTATCCAGATCACGATCTCAGGATTTTTCTTCCTGAAGATCCTTGATCTTCTGATCCAGCTCATCGAGCCGAGCCAGCACCCGGTTGTTCTGATCCACTATGAAGTGGTATCGCTCGGCGGCACTGGTAGGAATATCCTTCGGCTTGCGCATGAATATGCCAGCCAGGGCGCCGGCGAAGGTCGCGAAGAGGCCGATGCCGACACACATGATCACCACGGCCATGACTCTGCCCTCGGCGGTGATGGGATACATGTCTCCGTAACCTACCGTGGATGTGGTGACGACGGCCCACCACGTCACATCCTGTGCTGTCTTGATCGTTGCGCCTGGCGCACTTGATTCGTAATGCAACACACCGATGCAGCAGAGCAGGATCGTCATGCTCCCGATGAGCGCCAGCATGCTGACGGCGGAAGCCAGCTTGTCGCGGATAAGCGTCTGGGAAATGATCCGCAACGAACGGATCACACGGATGATCCTGATGATCCTTACGATCTTGAGTGCGCGCAGGGGCCCGACGGCGGGAATGCTAGAGATCAGATCGAATATGCCCCATGTGAAGATGTATCGCCATTTATTCGATGCGGCGACAATCTGCCGTATGTAATCGATGAAGAAGATGATGCAGATCACGAAATCAGTGACGTGCAGAAGCTTGGCGATCTCGGGGTTCTGAACCAGGAAGAGTTGCCAGATGATCACCACGATGGCGACAACGGCGACCACGATCAGGAAGAGATCATAGACCTTGAGTTCAAGATGCTTTTTGGTTGGTGGAAGGGTTTCCGACATCAACTGTCTCCATCAAATCATGCCATCCGTCTTGATCGGCTCGATCGTGTCGCCAATTCTAATCTCGCCACTCTGGATGATCCGACAGTTCAACCCTCCACGGTTGATCATGGCGGGAAGAA
>PBAX01000023.1 GCA_002716385.1 Phycisphaerae bacterium
ACCCGCCGAGCCTCCATACCCCGGAATCCTCCTTCCGATCACTCCTCCAGCTTCTTGCTCCCCTCCCTCTGGCAAGCAATCTTCAGATTGTCCAGAAGAATTGTGCCACGGGACGAGCTTGCTCCATCGACCTCAAACCGAAGAATCAGCTGGCTGGACGGCTCCGCCAGAGGCAGATCAGCCGAGTGCACCGCCCAGGTCTCCCCGATCGACCAGACCGGACCCTCCCTGAAAGTCTTTCCACCATCAACGGAGATCGCCATTCTGAGGGTTGAAAATCCTGTTCCGCTGCGACGAACCGCCGCACTCACCTTCGTTCCGCCACATGCCTCCACCGGCAGAAACAACTCGAATTGCTTGCCGTTGCGAGCCATCCCCGAGAGCGACAACGCCATTCCAGCGGTCTCTGGTTCGGTCATGTTCAACTTGGTGCCGGACGGATTGGAAACCGAACGTTCGTTCCAATCCTCACCCAAGACAAGATCGCCTTCACCGGAATCGGCCTTGATTCTCCTGGCGTCACCGTCGTACTGATTGAAATCCCAACATGCCTGCGTGCCGGCCTGCACCGGCATGACACCCACCAACGCGATCAGCAACGACACACGAACCATCAATCCAATCAACATCGATCTACCTCCTTGTCAATGCGGATTTCACTGGTGGGCCACGACGTCCTATCATGTCGCCCGGACCAGCGTTTCGAACGATACTTCTCCAGCAGGCATTGATCCAGAAACCTGCTGAACTTCATTTCATTTGTCTCACACCGGAGAAAGAACCATGGCGCGCACCCCATCAACGATGCCGGCACTTGGCAGTTCAGCAGTCGAATTTTCTCTACCGGACGGCACTGGAGCGATGCATTCGCTGGAGAGCTGCCGAGGCGAAAAAGGGACGCTTGTCATCTTCATGTGCAACCACTGTCCGTTCGTCGTCCATATATCGGATGAACTGGCGAATCTGGAACGAGACTATTCCAGCCGTGGGATCGGCATTGTGGCCATCAACTCAAACGACGTAGACAACTATCCCGATGACGCCCCCGACAAGATGGTCGAGACAGCACGGGCATGGGGACTTGAGTTCCCCTACCTCTTCGATGAATCACAGGAAATCGCCCGTGCCTATCAAGCCGCCTGCACTCCGGACTTCTTTCTCTACGACGACGACAACAGCCTGATCTACAGAGGCCAACTCTGCGACAGCCGGCCCGGATCCGACGTACCCGTCACTGGAGCGGATCTTCGAGCGGCACTGGAGGCGCTCATCTCGGGAAGCGGCGTCAGTGATGACCAGAAGCCGAGCATCGGATG
The DNA here is from genome assembly GCA_002716385.1 of Phycisphaerae bacterium. Taxonomy (GTDB): domain Bacteria; phylum Planctomycetota; class Phycisphaerae; order Phycisphaerales; family SM1A02; genus UBA1668. The sequence continues at coordinate 1,317 of PBAX01000023.1, forward strand.
CAACATCAAGTGGAAGCAATGACCACTTGATGGGATCTCAGTAGACAGAAGGACGGCCAATGTCGATCAGCATGGCCCCCATGAGTCGAGAATCGTCAGGATCTCATAGACGCCGACGAAGCCGTCCCCATCCATGTCCTCGATACAGCTTGAACATTGACCGTAATTGCCGATGACCAGCAGAATATCCGTGACGTTCACCACGTTGTCACCATTGACATCCGCTTCGCACAACTGAGGGAACACAACTTCAGTGATCCAGGTGCGCCAGCCGCCACCATTGGTCCATTCGTGCGCAAGCCAGAGACGCCCCTGTTCGTCTGGATAGGGTGCGGCACCGGCGTAGTCGCCCCATCGACCGCCCGTCATGGGCGCCGTGGACTCCTGCACCAGCTCCATGGCCTGGAAGGTGCCAGGGGGATCTCCAGCTGCACGCTTGGCGCTGTACATGGAGATGTACTCGTTGGCCGAGGAGCGAGCGAATGTCACCGCGGCGTTCCCAAGGGCATCAACCGTGATGCCGGGAAAATAGGTATGGATCCCCTGCCCGGCATCGATCTCGCCCCACTGGGCAACGGTCGGATTCACGGACGATGCTGGCCATCCATTCATCGCGATCTCATACCAACGCACTCGTGTCCGATCGTTGTTCACATGATGGACCGCCCAGATGGAACCGCCACGCTGGATGCAGGACCAGAATCTCGGCTCGAATAGGAACGGACGATCCGTCGTGCCCTGCTGTGGCGGCTGTGTCGGGTACGAATAGATCTGGACAGGAAGGTCGTAGGTCACCAGGGTCGGATCCAGATCAGGATTGGCAATGGCATGAATGCGGATCTCGTTGAAGCCGACACCGTTGCTCGTGCCTTCCGAGGACTGGATGAGGTACTGCGGCGTCTCGGGATCCCAGCTGACGGGCATGCCGAGCGACTGGTTGCCGGCACCACTGAGCGACAGCTGCTTCCAGGTGAGTGGATCGCCAACCAGTGCCGGATCCTTCTTGATGCAGAGCACCAGATACTTGTCCGGTGAGAAGAAGTCTGCCGACAAGAAGATGAACTGCTCGTTGACCGAGAGATTCGGGGAATCGATGTTCGAATCGAAGTCGGACACATCGAGCAGGTACTTGTACCACGCCCCATCCGCCTGTTCGGTCGCCGACACAGCGAGCAGGAAATAGGAATCCGATCCACTGCGAGCATTGGCCATGGCCACGAATCGCCTGGCGTGCGGATCCCAGATAACCTCGGGGTCGAAGACGAAACCTGGTGCACCGACGGATCCCCAGAAGCCGCTGCTTCCTTCGATCGGCTCCTCGAAGAGTTTTGTCCCCGTGCGGGTATAGGCGGCGATACCACCATTCACGACCTCCACGACATGGCCCGGCCCCAGAGCGATGTCGGGATCCGGTGGATTCCAACCCGTGTTGCTGATGCCTTCGAAATCATGCTCCTCCGCACCAACGCGTCGGGGCATCGGATCAAGTGGCACGAAATCCGGGTCGAACGTCGGCGGACTTGGGGCCATGGCGACCATCCGTGTGGGCATGGGCGGCATCGAGACAGGCTGGTTCCCGGTCTCGACTGGATCGAGCACCATGACATTGGCCGCCGATGAATCATCCCCGGGACCATGGCCGGAGAATCCGATGGCTCTGCTGCCAGATGACGACACGATCATCGCAGGCGTGGTCGCGGCAATGGCGACGTGATGGCCCGGAGCGAGTGATGCATCCAGCCATTCCGGAGCGGTCAGTGGACGGCCGTCCGTGGTGAATTCCTGTATCCGTACACGATGCTTGCCCTGACCGGACGTGTCCTCATTCCAGGCGAGGGTCCAGCTGCCATCCTTCCGAGCTGCCACATGAACACCGCTTATCCAGGCATCCGTTTCACGAGTCGCCTCGATTTGAACTGGTTCTCCAATGCGATGACCCTCGGCATCGAGCCTCTGCGTGAAGATGCTGTAGTGGTCGGATCCCGGAACCAGCCAAGCGATGATGGCGCCATCGGACAGCCGATCGACCGACGCCTCGATGCTTCCTTCGCAGGCGAGTCTCTGGATTGGCCCCACGGGCTGACCGGCGGAATCGACGACCTGCATCATCAATCCGGCAGGACGATCGGTTGTGATCTGCCATATGACGACGAATCTGCCATCCGGCAACGTGGCGAGACGAGGCAAGGCGGCGGCACCTGATGAATCGATCTGGCGTTCAGATCCGGCTGGTTCGCCATCGACACCCAGACCTCGTACGGCGATCTGGTGACCGTTCGACGTCTCGGTCAACCAAGCCAGAAGCCCATGGCCATCTTCGTTGATGGCGATGGCGGGCTGAGTCTGATGACCAGCACGATGTTCGTTGATGGCCACCTCAGGTCGCCACTGATTGTTCTTGAACTGACGAGCGACGATACCACCGGCCTGGCCGTCCTGTCCGGTGCTGGTCCACGCCACCCAATAGCCTCCGGTCGGATCGGCGGCGATGCTTGGCTGCTTCTGGTGACCTTCGACATGCTCATTGATCGCGAACTCGTCACCCAGAGGCTGTCCCGACATGTCAGCGAATCTGCCGTAGACCCCGTAGCGACCACCCTGTTGCCGACGGCTGTCCCAGGCAATCAGCATTCGATCCTGATCGTCGGCTGCCAGCGTTACGTGAGCCTGTTGACTGGATGTGAACTGGTTGAGCTGGGCGGAAGCCGAGGACCTGTCTGATTGAATCGACGAACAACCAGTGCTGAACGCCAATGCTGCCGTGGCTACACAAACCGTGCTCTTCACCATCAAGGATCGATGCCTCTTCTTCATGTCTTTGACTCCAGATCTAAATCGAATGAGCTACCGCGGATGGTCACATTCGCCCACATCAGACCAATCGGCATGTTCGCCCATCTACACCAGTGGATTCTCTACCTTACCCCCCAGTTGTATGAGACGGAACCGCGAATTGGATAGATTGTCAATACCGCCCAACAGAGGCGTTTTCATACAATCCCGGAGGCTTTGGTTGGATCACCAATGGTTCTCAAGGTTCACTTGAGCCACCTTCACCAATCGTCCGAACGATCGATCAGGAGCAGCGCATGAATCCCCACGAAACAACCTCACGACGGACAATGATGGCCAGCGGTGCAGCAGCGATGACAATGGGAATGATCGCGCCGGCCGTTGGACAGCCCGGCAGCTCCGATGGCCCCAGACGAGTGATGAGACTCGCACATCTCACTGATGTCCATGTGCAACCTGAGAGGGATGCCGGCAAGGGGTTCGCCACCTGTCTCGAGCATGTCCAGAGTCAACAGGACCCCGCATCCCTCATCATCTTCGGAGGCGACAACGTCATGAACGTGGACAGCCAGGAGGGAAGCGAGCGAGCGGATGTCCAAATCGGCCTCTGGCAAGACGTGCTCAAGCAGAATTGCTCGCTCCCGCATCGGACCATAATCGGCAACCACGACATACTCGGCATGCAACCGGTGGATGGTAAGAAATGGGCCGTCGATGCATATGGACTGCCCGGTCGCTACTACGACTGGTCCCAGTCCGGCTGGCACTTCATCGCGTTGGACAGCACCAGTCCGAACTCGCTTCGAGGCGGCGAGGGCGGCTACAAGGGAATGCTTGACGACGAGCAGTTCCAATGGCTCAAGAAGAGGCTCGAGTCCATTCCATCCTCCCGCCCTATCTGCATCATCAGCCACATACCGATCCTGTCGGCCTGCGCCTACTTCGACGGGGAGAACGAGAAGAACATGGACTGGGTCGTGCCCGGATCATGGATGCACATCGATGCCCGAAGACTGAAGGATCTCTTCCACGCCCACTCGAACGTGAAGCTCTGCCTCTCGGGGCACATGCACTTGGCGGATATCGTCGACTATCTGGGTGTTCGATATGCGTGCAACGGCGCGGTGTGCGGAAGCTGGTGGGACGGGAACTACCACGAGTTCGGACCCGGCTATGCCATGATCGATCTGTATGACGATGGCTCGACGACCGTGGATTTCCAGAACTATCCATGGACGCCGGTTCCCGACAAGGCACCGGGCTCGTGAATGAGGCGGGTCTCAGGATTCAACGGCGGGTGTGACGACCACGATCAACTGCCGAGCATGACTGGCTCGCCGATGTTCACAGAGATAGATCCCCTGCCATGTGCCCAGCATGAGCGTCCCTGCGCAGACCGGAATCGAGAGACTCACGTCCGTCACCATCGACCGGATGTGCGAAGGCATGTCATCGGGCCCTTCACTCGTATGCGTGTAGGAGGGATCCCCTTCGGGCGCCAGGCGTTCCAGCCATGACTCCAGATCGGCCTTCGCGCTTGGATCGGCGTTCTCCTGGATGGTGAGACTGGCAGACGTATGTTGCACGAATACCGTGCAGAGGCCATCCCCTCGCGTGAGGGACTGGACCGCCACCGCGACTTCACGGGTGATTTCATGGAGCCCCTTGCCGTTGGTCTGTATCGAAAACTTCACCGGCATGTCAGCTGCTCGCCTCCGATGACTGCATAATGATCTCCCCGTCCTCGTTTCGTGGCAGGAAACGATCCTTGGACAGCGCGGAGAAGTAGGTGTACACGGTCGGCACCACGAAGAGGGACATGAGTGTCCCGAACAACATGCCGCCGATCAGCACCCAACCCACCGGCTCTCTTGTTTCATGACCGGCACCGCCTTCGATCACCAGAGGAGCAGCCCCCAGCACCATTGCACCGGTCGTCATCAGGATCGGTCGAACTCGGAGCTGGCCGGCATGGATGGTGGCACTAATGATGTCCATGCCGTCCCTTCGAGCGCGATTGGCGACTTCGACGATCAGAATGCCGTGCTTGGAGATCAGGCCAACCAGCGTCAGCAGACCGATCTGCGAGTAGATGTTGAGGGTTTCATCATTGAGCTTGAGACAGACGAGCGCCCCGAGCATCGATAACGGCACCACCAGCAGGACCACGAGGGGATCGATCATGCTGTTGAACATTCCCGACAGCACCAGATAGACGACGAGGATTCCGCAGGCGAAGCTGAGGCCGACCTTGCCCTGCCCCTGCGTATAGGTCCATGAATACCCCGTTGTGGAACCAATGATTCCATCCGTGTTGTCCTGTGTCCACTGCTCGAGAAAATCGAGCGAGTCCCCCAGCGCCATGCCCGGACCGGTATTCGCATTGATCGTGAGCGACTCCTGCCCCATGTAGTGATTGGCGTACAGGAGACCCTCGAAGGGCTCGAATGTCACCAATGCGGAGAGCGGCACCAGCTGCTCGTCCGCGCCACGAACATAGATGTCATCGAGAATCTTGAGATCCGACAGTTCATCCGGATGTATGCCCACATAGACCCAGTAGGCCAGCCCGTCCTTCACAAACTGGTTGAGAAGATCCGGTGCTAGCGTCGCCGCCAATGTCTGGCCGGCATCGGATGCGGATACACCCGAAGCTTCCGCCAGTTCACGATCCAGAACTACGCGATATTGTGGACTGGCTGGCTGCAGATCGATGCTGGCACCGGAGACGTACTTGTTGAAGTCGGGATCTGCCGCGAGTTTCTTCCATGATTCCCACAAGTTGTCATAGCCATCGACCGATCGCCACACGTAATTCACGTCCTGCATGCTGGCGCCGCCGAAGACCGATGGCGGGATATTGACCGGAACGGCCTCCACCCCAGGTATCTCGGACATCGGCCCGTAGAGGGAAGCCACGATCTCCTGCTGGGATCTGTCCCGCTCGCTTTCAGGCGTCAGCGTGAGGATCCCCAGACCTTCGTAGTAACTAGGCGGAGGCGAGCCGATCAGATTGATGTTCGCAACCCCTTCGGGAACCTTCTGGAGGATGGCGTCGATTTCATCCGCATTGCGACGCAGATCGGCAAATGAGATGTGCTGCGGCCCCTCGTAGAAGACGATGACGACGCTCTGATCCTCGGTGGGCAGCAGTTCGGACTGAAGCGTCTTTCCGACCATGTAGGCGGCGAAGGCGACTCCTATCGCGATGAGCACCACCAGTGGACGCAGATACCTGAGCGTGAAGGAGAGCAGCTTGCCGTAATTGCGGCTGATCCAGTCCTGACCTTCAGAACTCTTCGCCCCATCGCCGGCATTCTCCATCATCTTCTTGGAAGGACGCAGCAGGAGACGACACATGACCGGGCTCAGGGTCATGGCTATGTAGCCGGAAATTAGGACTGTGCCGGCAAGCGTGAACGCGAACTGCTCGAACAACGCCCCCATCTGGCCGGGAACAAGTCCTACCGGCGCAAAGACGAGGGCCAGTGTCGTCGTCGTGGCGATGAGTGGAAAGAGGATATCACGCAGGCCTTCGATGGCGGCAGTCATGGGCTTCTTGCCCGACTCCATGTATCGATAGATGTTCTCGAGCACGACGATCCCGTCATCCACCACCAATCCGATTGCAAGCACCAACGCGAGCAGCGTCATCGTGTTGAGACTGAATCCGAGAACCAGCAGCAGCCCCATCGCCCCGGCGAGCGACAGTGGAATCGTCACGATGGGAACCAGGACAGCCCGCCACGACAGCAGGAAGAGCGAGACAACAAGTATCACCAGCACGATCGCCTCGCCCATTGACTTGACGACCTCGACGATCGAGCTCCTCACGAAGTCCGTTCGATCGTAGGTGATGACCAGTTCGAGATCTCCCGGGAGCTGGCGATTGAGCTCCGGCAGCAGCTCACGCAACGCGTTCGAGACGTCAATGGCGTTCGCATCCGCAAAGGTCTCAACCGCCATGCCCATGCCGACGGTGCCGTTAAAGAGGAAGAGATCCTGAGGCGGCACGTTGTTGGCGCCCAGTTCCGCATAGCCGATGTCGCTGAGACGAATCGGGAATCCATCACGATAGGCGATGATCAGATCATTCCAGCCATCCGCGGTGTTGATTCGAAAATCCGTGGTGACGTCGTACTGGCGATAGTCGTTGAGCAGATCGCCGGCCGACATCGCGACGCTCTGGTCCTGAACGGCATTGGAAACATCGATGGGCGTCAGACCGTGACCAGCCAGCTTGGCTGGATCGATCCAGAGCCGCATCGCATAGGGATTGTCGAAGACCTCGATCTGATTGACGCCATCGACATTGTTGAGCGTGTTGAGGAGATTCGAGTTGTAGACCGCCGTCAATTCCGGCAAGGATGCGGTCTTGCTCGTGAGCGCCATGTAGATCTGGGGGGTCGAGGAGGCGCTTGCCACGACAGGAGGCAATGCGGATGCGGGGAAGTAGCTCGAGGCCTGGGAGACGCGATTCTGGATGAGACTCGCCACGACACCAGAGTCGGTGCCCATTTCAAGCGTGACGGTGATGACCGACGTCCCCTGCGTACTGGTCGAGGTGTAGTAGACGATTCCCTCGATACCGGTCAAGACCTGTTCGATGGGCGTCGTGATCTCCGCTTCCATCAGGGAGGCGTCCGCACCCTGATAGGTCGTGCTGATGGTGACCTCCGGAAGCGAGATCGCTGGATACTGCGAGATCGGAAGCAGGTAGAACGCGATGACGCCGATGACGACAAGGAGAATGTTGCAGACAAAGGCGACGATCGGCCTTCTAATCAGCAGTTCCAGAAGGGCCATTCCGCTCAATCCCTTCCCGATGTTCCGCTACTGGGCAGCCCAGTCACGACGGAAACGTTCGATGGAACATACGGCTTCGTATTGAGCTTGACGCCGGGACGAATCTTCCCGACACCGTCCACGACGATCTCGAGGCCAGCATGAAGCGTGACCTTGGGTGGCGACTGCGTCGTGCCGTTCGTGTTCGAAGACGTGGAACCTTCACCGGACTGGCCGGATGACTGCCCGCCCGAAGAAGGCTCGGCGAGAGGGCTGACGATGGCTCTGGCACCGTCGATCTTCTTCACAAGCTTGATCGGAACCGGCACGGCCTTTCCCCCTACGACTGCGTAGAGCATTTCATTCGTTGTCGTGTAGGCGATGGCGGCCTGCGGGACGATGAGCACATCCGGGTAGGAACCGACCGTCTGGTTCACGTAGCCGTACAGACCGGAACGAAGCGAAAGATCATCATTCGGAATCTGTGCACGGACCTGCACGGATCGAGTGCTGTCGTTGACGAACGGGTTGATGGCCGTCACACGTCCCGAGTAGGTCCTGTCTGGATCCGCATCAGTCACCAGCTCTATGGACTGCCCCACCTCGAGCAGTGGAAGCCACATGGTGGCGAGCTCGTAGTCGACGAGCATCACGGAATCGTTCACTACCTTCACGAGTTCGTCGCCGACATTGGCGTAGGTGCCAACATCGATCATGTGAATCGCCACTCTGCCGTCGTACGGACAACGGATCGTCAGCTTGTCGACGATAGATTGCTGCTCGGCCACCTGGGCCTTGAGTGATTCAAGGGTGAAGGCCGTCTCGGCGACCTCGGCATCACTCGCCGCCTGGGTCTCGGCCAGAATCTTCATGCGTTCCCAGATCCACTGCTGCTCATCGAGCTGCGCCTTGAGCGACTCGAGCTGAGCCTCCTGGGTCCGTCTATCGAGGGTGTAGAGGATGTCGCCTCTCTTGACCCTCTGGCCATCCTCGAAGTATCGGCCGATCACGTTCCCCGCCACTTCCGGCGCCATCGTCGAGATCTCGATTGCACGGAGCGATCCAACCCCCGGAACCGTTCTGACAACCGTCTCCTTCTTGACCTGGGTGGACGTCACGGTGACCACCGGCTCCGGCCTCTTCTGCGTGGAATCCTCCGAACAGGCGGCGACTGAAATGGAAAGCAAGACCGCTGGAAGCAGCCTGAAGCCTGAACACGCTTGTGGTCGCCTGAAGACTCTCATTGATCAGTTCTGATCAATCCGGTCAACAGACTCATCGATCTTTTGATTGTGCGTATCGATCTGGTTGCTCAGATTGCGAAGGGCATCTGCCGTATTGTCTCGTGCACGACCGATCGCGGAGTCGGATGCGTTGCCGATATGCGTGCCGGCCGCTCCGATGTCGTCACCCGCCTGACGGATCTGCTCCCGCTCATATTCATCACAACCAGACGCCAGGGGCGCCACCGCCGTCAGGGCGGCAATGAGAATCAAATTGGATGTCGTTTTCTTCTTCACATTGCACTCCAGTGGATCGAGCTGTCAGATGGTGATCATCGACCCCGGATGGGTCCCTCGTCAAGGCTGGATCAATGGCCAAATCCAGTATGCAGGCATCAATTTGCAGGAAGACCCCGGCCCCCGGCAGAACCGGGGGTCGGGGCCGACATAACGGGCTCCAGTCATTGGGATCCGATTTGTTCAGACAGGCTCGGAATCATGCCTTCGATGGAGAGAGATGGAACTCGGAAAGGGAAGAAACAGAAGAGATGAAACAGGAGAAACGAGCCGTGAGGTGCTCGATGCCAGCAAGAATTGTTGCTGACATAAGAGATCTGCCCTTTGCCGGCATTTCTGTCAGCAAAGGGCAGAATTTTTTCAAATCCGGTTCTGAAGACCTGAAAACCCGCTTGGAGCTCAAGTGAAGCGCTGTATCGGGTCCTCAGGCAGTATCCGGCTACTTGTCCTTCTTGTCAGGAGGTGTGGAAAGAACGGCAGCCTTCTGGCCCTCGGCAGCATCTTCGACAGTCGCTGTACCAGACTGGCTGACACCACCCTCTGTGATGGTGATCTGAGCTCCGCCATCCTTCGATGCATCGGCATCGCCTGAAGCACCCTTCTTTTCACAACCGAAACCAAATACGCAAAGACTCAAGACGACGGCACAGCGAATCCACATGACAGATCTCCTCATTGAACCCGCCCTGCTTTCGGCCGGACGAGTGGTTTACGAATCATTCGAGGAGCATCATGACGAAGCCCCTCTCATGCGTCAAGAAGGCGGCCCTAAGACCCTGCAGACGTGCTTTCATGATCAACGCTTGCATTGCCAGCGTCGCTTGTATGGCCGGTCGACTCTGCCCCGTCGACCACCTGAAGCATTGGACGCACAGAACGCAGACGATTGAGACCCTCGCTCGTGACGTGAGTATCCCAGAGATAGACGGCTTTCAAGGAACTCAGCTGTTCGAGTGTTTGCAGACATCCATCACCAACCTGTGTTCCAAAGAGATTCAGAACCTCGAGGTTTCGCAGATCTCCAAGGGAAGCGACACCCTGATCGGTGATCCTGGTCCGATCAAGCCTGAGACGGCGAAGCGCCGTCAATCTGGCAACTGTTTGTCGTACTCCCTGATCGGTGATCGCCGTATCACCCAGATTCAACCAAACAATTGTTTCCTTCATGTCATCCAGAATCTTGATCCGAGCATCATCGACCGGTGGCCTTATCAAGGACAAGTTCACATCCAGCCATAAACTGCCCTTGCTGATTGGCGCAACGAATCCCCCCATCATCTCGATGGCCGACATGGCCTGTCTCTGTCGCGATGCATCAAAGGTTGAAGGCTCAAGATCATTGATGGAGGACGCTGGATTGCTGGTCATTGCTGATGATTCACCTGTATGCCGCACCGGCGACTGACTGCTCGCCTTGGCCGCCTCATCGGGGCCGGGCGATCCTTCACGTATCCACTGGGCAATAATCTGGACCTGTTCTTCAGACAGCCTGTCGCCCATGGGCGGCATGGCGTCTGGATCCGTCTCCGGAAGCACGATCCGGTGAATGAGGATGCTCTTCATCGGACTCGCCTGGTCGATCAGATCCAGATGAGCTCGAAAAGCGTCGTATGGAACCAGTTGAAGACCGCCTTTCTGCGACTCCGGACCATGGCAATCGCCGCACTCGGATGCGAATACAGGCTCTATCTGATCGGTCCAGCGGATGGCAGCCGCCGCCACGGCGGGCGCTTCGACTGGCCTCGAGGTTTCCTCGGTGAGATCCCCCTGACCTTCGATCTCGGGATCAGCAGGTTGCGGGATCGGCCTGTCCTTCGTGCGGAGTACGGAGAACAGGTAATCCCGGCCCCACTTCATTTCCGCCCCGAAGTGGCCTACCACACAGACGAGAACGGCCGAGGACCAGAGGCCATAGCGATAGGCATTGAAAGCCCAACGGCGGCCTGAAAGCCTTTCCAGCAGCCAGATCAAGCAGACAAGCATGGATAGGACAGCCAGCACGACGCCTGTCCAGCGATGCCATTCAAGCAGGTCCGCCTTGACCGGATTGGCTGCTATCCCCTCATACTCCGCCATTTCCCATCCGGTCCAGGTCGCCAAGACGGCGAACACCATGCCGACCCAGAGACAGAACGAGGCGATCACATGCGGGCGAGCCTCTTTTCGCCAACTCAACACCAGTTCGACGAATCCCGCCGCAATCAGCATGGCGATGGGAAAATGCAGAAGAACGGGATGAAGCCGGCCGAAGAAACGCCACCAGAGAGATGCGTCATAACCACTTGCAATCAGGTGTAGTTCCAGAAAACCTTCGAGCATGATTTGACTATATCTGCTGTCTTGCAATTGATGGTCGATCAGACCTTGAGAGGCCTTGAGAGATGCAAATTAAGACCAATTCTCAAATACGCCAGACCCGCTCAGCACACCCCTGCGTATGTATTAGGAGTGCCAAATCGACCTCCCGCACTGGTCTGAAGCTGGAATACTCAGGATCAGCTTGCCCATGTTTCGGAGGGTGGTAGGCTCAACTCATCGGGTCGTTCCCGATGCTCCGTCGCGGGAGTTCGTGATTCTGGTTCTGGCAGAGGATTCTGCCAACAGATAGGGAAAATGCCAAGATGCGATTCGGCTTGATTCGCCAAGGCATACAAGCACTGGTGTTCATTTTGGCATCCGCCCTAGTGGCAGATGCCAAACTGTCCGCTGATGTGATCATGACGGCCCCGGCAGGCCAGACTGTCCCTGCGCACACGGATTCCGGCGACATCGTGAATAGCAGCGGGATCGAACGATCGGTCTACATGGATGTCATCCATGAACCAACCGCCAGCTGGATGCGATTGTCCTTGACAGGCACGCATCTCGAGGGCGAAAGCTACCTCAGAATCCAATCCCTGCTGGACGGCGAAATCCAGTATCTAGGCACTCGGGAACTCCAGCTCTGGAAACGAACCTCCGCGTACTTCAACGGCAGTTCTCTGATCGTCGAGATCATCGCCTCCCCGGGAACCTCCAACCGTCTGGTCATCAATGAAATCCAATGGGACGACACTCGTCAGGGAGGCGACCCGTACTGCGGCTACTGCGGCGATGATGATCGGGTTCAGGTCATTGACAACTCGATATGCAGGATTCTGGGTGGCACATACTCCTGCACAGGGGTGATCGTCGACTCGGAAAGCCACATGATCACGGCAGGTCACTGCATGCTTGACGGAACCGCCCTTGTCTGCGAATTCGATGTCCCAAACTCGAATTTCGACTGCACCATGAACCACCCACCCATCGCCGACCAGTTTCCGGTCACCGGATGGATCTGCTCCGCCGTCGGACCCGGAGAGGACTGGGCCGCCGTGACGATCGGCCCCAACTCCAACGGTGAACTTCCCTACGACCGTTATGGCGAGAGTCAGCAACTGGCCACCAATATTGGTTCGGTGGGAAGTCCCATTGATGCCACCGGTTACGGCACTGATTACGATCAGTGCTTGCTCAGCAATACCCTCCAGCAGAGCGAAGGAACCATCATTGATGTCAAGGACCGATCATTCACCTTCAATGCGGATGTGACCTATGGGAGCTCCGGCTCACCCATCAAGCAGAATTCCGGAAACCGGGTGATCGGCATCGCCACTCACTGCCCATGCCCAAACGTGGCGACACGAATCGACCATCCCGATTTCGTGGCGGCCCGCGACATGCTTTTCAACGGCATCCTCGGCGACAACTGTCAGACGGCCATGTTCGCCACCGTTGGAGGCAACTCATTCACGACCGTCGGCGCGCTCGATTCGGAATTCGGCGAGCCTGACGACAGCATGTGCGAGGACACCTATCTGGACTGGGAGAACAGTCCGGACATCTGGTTCTCCTGGCAACCTCCATCAAGCGGAACGGTCTCCATAAACACCTGCGACACGGATTCCTACGACACTTCTCTCGTTGCCTACGAGGGGCTGGACTGTTCATCACTTGTACAGGTCGCCTGCAACGGGGATGCGGAAACCGAAGATGATTGCCAGAATTACTCGTCCGCCATAGACGATATCCCCGTAACCGCATTGAGCACCTACTACTTCCGCGTCGGCGGTTGGCAAGGGGCCACCGGGCCCGGCACGCTTTGGATCGAACATTCCCCTGCCCCCGCGACGGGCGCGTGCTGCATCGGAGAGTCCTGCCTCGAACTGTTTGATTCGGAATGCTCGGATGCCCAGGGCGACTATCAGGGCTCCGGAACGACTTGCACTGATGTCGCCTGCAACCTACCGCTGCCCACCGGCGCATGCTGTTTGAACGACAGTTGCCAGGAAGTTCTGGAGCCGGACTGCATCGGCGAGTATCAGGGTGATTGGATCGCCTGCGAGGACATCGTCTGCACCGTGCCCTGCGAAGGCGATTTCGATGGGGATGGCGGCGTCGATGTGGACGACCTGCTGACGATCATCGCCAACTACTCCCAGCCAGGCACCCCCTACGATCTGGATGGCGACGGGGTGGTCGATGTCGATGATCTGCTGGAACTGATCTCGGCCTTCGGCCCCTGCGAGTGAAAATAGAGCATCTTTCAGGCACTCCGACCCCCTTCACGACCATTTCAACTGCCTCCAGAACCCTATATTCCCCAGCAAGGGGTTTTATGACCGCTTAAATGGCTTTTCGAGGAACATGAGATGTTGTGCTTGCGGACAGTCTTGGTAGAGTCACTATTAGTGCGGGAGTCTTTTTGGCCCTAAGAAAGCCCATTAGTCTTCTGTTCATAACAACTTGAACGTGCAACAGGAGAGAGAGTATGCACCTGCTTAATTGCCAGAAGGTCTTGGCCGTACTTGGTATAGCCACGACGGCATTGGCTTCCACAACCCTTGCTCAGGACATCGTTCCAGCATTGGGTCAGAAAGCCCCAGCACTTGAGGGAACCACCCTCGACTACCCCACCGGCCAATATCGCGACTACGCACTATTCAGCGGTCGAAGCATCAACACCTCGGCAAAGCCCAAGGTCGTCTGGCAGGAAACCATTCGCACCAGCAACGTCGCCTGGATGCGACTCTACTTCGGGGAGACCTACCTTGAAGAAGGCAGCTTCATTCGAGTGACCTCGCTTCTCGATGGTGGCGTTCAGGAACTGGACGCGGACATGCTCGCGGTCTGGGGCAACACGACCGCCTACTTCAATGGCGATGCCGTCAAGATCGAACTGGTGGCAGCCCCCTTCTCAGTCGACAACGAAATCTCCATACAGCAATATGCCTACGAGACTGGCCGAGCCGATCGCGGCGAAGGCAACTGCGGCATCTGTGGCCCGGATGATCGCGCCCCGTCAAGCGACAACAACTTCGCACGGCTCATGCCGGTTGGCTGCAGCGCCACCCTCTACAACGAAGAGAGCTGCATGGTCACTGCAGGACACTGCCTCGGGCAGAGCAACTCCGTTGTTCAATTCAACGTTCCGGATTCCAATTCGGACGGCTCGACCAACAACCCTGATCCAAGCGATCAGTTCCCCGTGCTTGCAGAGTCCGGGCTGTTCGTGGGCGTTGGCGCCGACTATGGCGCACTGAAGATCGGCACCAATGCCAATGGTCAGATCCCATACGATGTCTACAACACCTTCATCCCACTGGCTTCTACGGTTCCGACATCCGGAAACATGAGCATGAACGGCTACGGAATCGATGACGGACAGCCGAATCGATCTCAGACCCAGCAAGGACACAACGGTCCAATCATCTCGGTTGACGGATCTGCGATCTCATATGACATCGACGTCACCTTCGGAAACTCCGGCTCATCATTGATCGCCAATGGTGAAATCGTCGGCGTTGTCACCCACTGCAGCGGTTCCTGCGAGAACTACGGAACACGCATCGATATTGCAGGCTTTCTCGATGCACGCGAGATCGCCTGTCTTGGCGCCGAACCTCCCGGCGGCTGCCAGCCAGGTGAGATCGAGGACTGCTTCGGAAACTGCGCCCCTGCCAACTGGGTTGGCGATGGCTACTGCGACGACGGCAGCTATTCCTACAACGGAACTCCCATCTACTTCAACTGTCCAGAATTTGACTGCGATGGTGGCGACTGCGACCCGAACAGCGAACCATGCCAGGGCTCGGGTGATCCTACCGGCGCCTGCTGCTTCGGCAGTGATTGTGCCGACAACACCACCCTGTCCGATTGCGCCAATGGCGGCGGCTACTATCAGGGCGACGACAGCAGCTGCGACAGCGATCCATGCAGTGTCCCATTCGGCGCCTGCTGCTTCGGGAACGACTGCGTCGACAGCACCCAGGCAGGTTGCGACCTTGATGGCGGTGTCTATCAGGGCAACGGCACCAGCTGCAACAGCAACCCATGTGGTGGCTCGGGTGGAGAAGGCGACACGAGCTGTGACGCCGTCACGGCGGTCGTTGGCACCAATCCTTTCGATACCACTGGCAACACCGATAGTGGATTCGGTGAACCAGACGACTCCCAGTGCTCGGGCACCTACCTCGATTGGCAGGGAAGTGCGGACCACTGGTTCGTATGGGTCGCCCCGGGCGACGGCCAGGCAACCTTCAGCACCTGCGATGCATCATCATTCGATACGTCGATGGTTCTCTATGACGGTGCCGACTGCAACACCACCGTTCAGGTGGCCTGCAACGGCGATGCCTCCGGCACCGACGGCTGTCAGGACTACTATTCGGAGATCAGCTACGAGGTGACCAGCGGCCGAACCTACTTCATCCGTCTCGGCGGATGGCAGGGAGCCACTGGTGCCGGAACGCTCACGATTGATGGTGAGTTCGGCGGCGATCCGGTCGGCGCCTGCTGCGTCGATACGAGCTGCTCGCTTCAGACTCAGGCTGACTGCGGAAGCCTTGGCGGGGACTACCTCGGCAATGGAACCAACTGCAGCAACAATCCATGTGAGCCTGTTGAACCAACGGGTGCCTGCTGTGTCGGCAACAACTGCTTCGTCGGCACCGCCGATGACTGCAACTCAGGCGGTGGTGACTATCAGGGTGACGACACGGCCTGTGCCGACGTCGACTGTGGTGGCAGCGATCCAGTCGGCGCCTGCTGTGTCGGCAACTCATGCACCGAAGTCACGGCTGCTGATTGCGGCAACGCTGGTGGCGACTACCAGGGTGACAACACGGCCTGTGCCGATGTCAACTGTGGTGGCGGCGATGGCGATTTCGCGATCAATCATGCCATCATCGGCAAGAACCTGATCTCGGGCAACGAGTTCAGCTACACCGTCGATGTGTACATGTCGGTACCAGAAGGCCATCGCGTGGATGCGGTAGCCGGCACGCCTGAGCAGAACAAGATGATCACCTGCTCGGGTGACTTCTATCAGAACCCCAATGGCGGCCCGACCTCAGGCGACATCAACCCGAACTTCTACGAGTTCGACGCTGATCTCGAATGGGACAGCCGGGTCACCATCGGCTGCATCGACAGTACCGGTAATCCGTATCCGGAGAACAATCTCCAGAACATCGGAATCGACTGGACCAACTTCGAGAATGGTGACGACCTGGGTGCCACGGACAATGGCATCTGGTTCCATCTTCCAACCGATCCGGCTGGCGAAGCAATGATGTACACCAACAATGACTGCGTTCAGGAGCAGGGTGTGCTTCTTGCGAGACTGACCGTTCTCGGGCAGGACTCAGAAGTTGGATTCGCCGCTCTGGTACAGGGCCGCGACTCTGGCGACGTCGTGTTCCAGGAGGAAGTCGAGACTTACTTCGGCTACAGCTCCATGGAAGACTGCAATGGCAACTTCGTCGCGGACGCCTGTGATATCGCCAACGGCACCAGTGAGGATGCCAATGGAAACGGTATCCCGGACGAATGCGACAATGGCTGCCCTGGCGATGCTGATGGCAACGGCACAATCAATGTCGATGACATCCTGCTGATTCTCGGCAGCTATGGCAGCACCAATGGCGACGGTGACATCAACGGCGACGGCGTCTGCAATGTCGACGACGTCCTTGAAGTCCTGAGCTACTTCGGAACAGACTGCTGATCCGAGACACGCTTTGAATCGAACCCCTCCCCCATTCGGGGGAGGGGTTTTTTATTTGGATTGCATGTCCAGTGCCTTAGTCGACATGATCAAAGAAACATGCGAGCATCGGGTTGAGCTGGGCCGGCGCCTGTTGCATGATGAAATGCCCCGACCCCGCGATCTGTCCGTACCACGCATCCGGCGCATGATGTAGCAGATTGTCCCGATCGAGGAATCGCAGAGATGAACTGATCCCCATGATCGGAACCGGGATATCCTCAACGGCAGGTAATCGACCCGGTGTCTGAAGATCGCGAAAGACCGCCAAGGCGACATCAGGATCAGACTGGACGACCTGATCGATGATCCTCGCATTGATGACAGGATCATCCGATGGAGACAGAAGCCTTGTTGTGAAGAAGTCGCGGATCGAAGTCTGGAAATCGGCTTCGAGACCTGGAATGAACGACTCGAAGAAGTCTGATGAGACCTGATCGAGCGGCCATGTGGCATCGATCACGACGATCGCCTTGACTGGCACTCCAAGATCTCGGGCGATCATGGCCGCCAGCATCCCCCCCATGCTGTGACCGACGAGAATCGGTGGCTGATCGAACTTCTCTGCAAGGCATGCCGATTCAATGCGCTTTGCCGCGACCGCCAGATCCACCGGACCGTCATGTTCCAGCAGACTCGACTGCCAGGGAAGCGAGATGATCCGACGTTGGGGCGAAAAATATTCAATCTGAGGATTGAAATGCGAGGCTTCACAGCACCAACCATGAAGACAGGCAATAGGAGAACTGTTCATTTCCCATCCGGGGTCTTCTTGCCGCCTGGCGGGGAGACGGTTTCCTCCCCAAGCAGGACACGGATCTCATACGGCATCTGCTTGTAGCTGTCGGGAAAGGGCTTGTTGACCAGAAGATTCGTCATGTTGATCTCCATTAAGACCACTCCACTGGCCATTCGCTTGGTCTTGGTATGCATCTTGACCGGACCCACCTGAACGTAGTCGTCGTAGAAGGATTCCTGAATCGGCCCGCCACCCTCGATGACGGTACGCACGATGAGGTGACTGGCCTGATCGAAGTAACGTGTCTCGGTGGAATCCGGACTTTCGCGAGGAACCATGTCGAGCTTGTAGGCCGGCTTCCCGTTCACTTCCTCGAGAGCGGCCAGTTCGACACTCAAGAAGTTGGCATCGAGATCCAGCATCTGATTGAACTGGTATTTCCGAAGTGATTTCAGACGTTCGACGCCCTCCAGAATCTTACCCTGATACTTGTCGGACTCCCCGGTCAACTGCCAGGCGACATCCCCATTACGGCCTGTGATGATGGTGGCATCCTGCACCTTCCCACCACTCATGTTGAACGTGTTCCTATACGTGCCAGGCGTAATGCAGAACTCCGCCGTTCCTGAAATGGAAGCAGCCGGAATCGAGACCGTGCCGTTGCCCTGAACACTCTCAAGATTCTGCCAGGCTTCTCTTCCACCGGTCGCGGAGATGTATTGATCGATGATCAATCTTGCATCCGGGGAGATATTGGCCGTCTTGGCACTACTCGGCGAATCGGCCTCTTCCTGTGAATATCCCTTTGCGGAAGACGCCATCATGAGCAGAACGCACAGATACGCTAAAGATCGAATAGACATTTCAATACCCCTGAAGATGGACCTTTGGTAACTCGGACGAGCATCGTATCGTCCAGATCCACGACATTCCATGATCGATTTGAATCCCCGCGCATCAAGTCCCCATCCTCGAATCGAAAGCCATGATGCAAATGGTCGTTCCCATCGAGTAAACGAGCATGTTCATTGGATTTTCGAATCGGAAGAAATACCGAATTAAGTCAACCAAAGACCTGAATCACAACTTAGTTTCAGTCGTGAATGCCGCTTGTTCATGAAGCCTGCACGAATCATGGACGAGGGATAGCCGCGTTCGACTGGAGAGATCCCATGAAACATCGCTTCTTAACGACAAGCCTGCTGACAAGCACTGCGGCCATGGCCGCCACCCCAGACTACGAGGGGACCGTCTGCATCACCAATGACGGAACCAGGCTTGAGGTGACTACCGAACCGGATGTCAATTTGGTTCTCGTCTACCCAACACCTCCGGGTGGCGGATGGATGATGACCATGGAATCACCCGGACACTTCAGCCATCTGCTGGGGAACATGTCACCAGGAGATGAACTGAAATTCAATCTGGTCATTCAGAATCCCACTCAATACGCGTTTCCGGAACACCATCTCGTTCTTGAACCAGACTGCATCTCCTTCGAACGAGACGATGTCACGCCGCCGCCGCCCAGAGGATTCCGACATGAATTCGATGTGAATGACTCAGAAGTCCGAATTAGATTCGAGTCGGGTGCCAACGGAACCTATCTCGGAGATACCACAGGCGTCCTCCTGAACTACCGAATCGACGAAGACTCAATCAAATCGCTGGAACTGACGGAGGATGAGCCGGGCAGATGGTCCGCCTTGATTCCAGAAGCCGATGCTGGACAGTCCATGTCGTACTGGTTCACACAGCAGATCGATGCCCAACGTCAGGATACGGCCTTGCTGGATTGCATCATTGGGGAACCGCACGTCGAACCCGACTGGCCGATCGTCAGTCGACGCGTCGGCAGATTCAGGCACAGGCATCCAAATGAATGGCGATTCGACAACTACGTCGAGGACTATGGTCTTGGAAAGTCCTATGAAATGACCATGACAGACTGGGGCAATCGAGTCGAGGTATCGCTTCATGTCGACGAGGATCTTCCCGTGAATCGTGTCGACTTCCGATACTTCACATGGAACGACCCGTTCTCAATGGGATGCCATCGACCGGAAACACTGGTCAATCAGATCATGAATGGCGGACAGAACCATTTCACCTACGAGGTGGAGGATGTCACACCTGGCACCATCATCGACTTCGACCTGACCTTCATCGAGCTTCCTACACCGGGGCTCCAGTACTACTCCGAATTCTTCTACTACCGGGTCGGACAAGGCACATTCGGACCGCATGTCTCCGATCCTCGAATATCGCCTGTGGGTGTCGCTGGTGAATCGCACGTGTACAGTCCTAGATTCGGCTTCGCCCAGCACGCGTCCACACTCTCACTGAACGAACTGAAGGCGTTCATGGATGGAAAGGTCATCTTCGAGACCGACTTCGAGAATTCTGATCTTCTGAACTTCACGACACACTTCACCTGCTGTGCCGGCCCCATCGGCCAGACCATCGTCGAGAGCCCGGCGTTCAAGAACGGAGTGATCGGACCTAGGTACGCCGCCGCCTCCTGCATCCAGTGTCACAACATGGACGGAAGAGGCGCCACTCCATTTGAAGGTTCTGATCTCGTATCACTCGTTGCCCAGACAAGCATTCCTGGCCAGGGCGACTTTGGCGAGCCGGTCCCCCATCCCTACTACGGGAGCCAGCTCGACGTCGCCACCGAGGGCGACATCGAACCCGAGGGACGACTGCAGGTCGAATACGAGGAGATCGCAGGGCACTTCGATGACGGAACACCGTATTCACTGAGAAAGCCGACCTACCGTTTCATGGATATGAGCTACGGATCGCTTGGCAGCAATATTCCCGATGAGTTCTCAACACCCGGCTATCAGGGCATGGCCGAATTCTCGCCCCGTATTGCGCCGATACTGCCGGGTCTTGGGATGCTCGAAGCGGTCAGCAACGCCACCATCCTCGAGATGGAGGATCCAGTGGACTCGAACGACGACGGCATTTCCGGGAGGGCGAACTGGGTTTGGGATCAGCAATCACAGACGACGGTGCTTGGACGATTCGGATGGAAAGCCAATCAACCCAGCATTCGCCAACAGACCTCGGAGGCTTTTCGCCGGGACCTGGGCATAACCACACCACTTGCCCCCTGGCATGATTGCGGGGAACTGTCCGAGGATTGCGATCCAGGTGATGGGCTGCCGGAACTCGCATCACAAGAACTGGATCTGGTGGAATCCTATGTTCGGGGGTTGACGTTGCCTCCACGCCGCAACTATGACGATCCAATGGCCACCGCCGGCATGCATCTCTTCAAGCAGGCAGGCTGCCACCTCTGCCATCGCCCAACGCTACTGACCGGCATTCAGCATCCCATCGAGGGATTCCAGAACCGTTTGATAGAGCCATTCACCGATCTTCTGCTTCATGACATGGGGCCTGAGCTCGCCGACAATCGGCCCCACTATCAGGCCAGTGGAACGGAATGGAGAACACCACCGCTTTGGGCCCTTTCCTACGTGAGCCATGCGCTTGGACTTCCGGAAAACTGCGAAGAGCCCGAATCCGGTGGTGCCACACCCAACTTTCTTCACGATGGTCGAGCCCGCAACCTGTCCGAAGCCATTCTGTGGCATGGTGGCGAGGCACTTGAATCGCGAAACAACTATCTGGCCATGGATTCGACGGAACGAGCACAGCTCCTTGCGTTCGTTGCCTATCCGTTCACAGACCCCATCTTCAATGAGGCAGAGCCGACCGAATCTTGTCGGCATGACATAGATGGAAACGGGCAGGTGGATGTCGCGGATGTACTGCTGCTTCTGGGCAACTGGGGCCAATCAGGGATCGGCGACTCCAACGATGATGGCATCGTGGACACTCTGGATGTTCTCGGCATCCTGAAGTACTACGGCCAGAGCTGCTGATTTCAGCGGCTTTCCTGAATGTACTTGTACAGCTTGAGATCCACGATGAATGGACCAAAGGGGAAGATGGCACCGATGATCCCAAAGAAGACCATCCAGCCGGAGAGTGGAACCACCCATTTACCGACTATGAACATGGCAACCAGACCGAGAAAGAGAAAGCCATGGATGTTGCCCGCAATGGTCACATGCTGAGGCAAATCGAACCAGTACTTGAGTGGCATTGCCCCGAACAGCAGCCACAGGGTCGAGATACCCTCGACGATGCCCATCAGGATCAACCACTTGAGATAGGTGACGTTTCTGGTCATGGTCATAGATTGTAGGCCCGAAAGGAGAGAAGATCGACACTCATGAAGGAAGGGCCGATTCGGATCAGATGAGGTACCACACAACCAGAATGAGAATCCCGGCAAAGACCAACAACGCTATATCCTGCCACATTTCCCACCACCACAAAGGCCACCAGGGCGGCGGCCCTCCTGATGAACGGGCCTCCCGATACTTCTCGTCATTTGCTCGGAAGAATGAATCCGCCAGCATAGCCATGAACTTGGCTGCAACCATGCAGATGCATATCGCGACGATGAACCAGAGGACAATCTCAAGAATGTACATAGTTTCCTTCCCCTGGAGCCGTGATGACTGCTAACACGGTTTCATTCTATTCAATTTGGATGTTGCTGCTGATCAGAAAACGCGGCCATCCACCGACGACATATAATTGGCTTGATCTTGAATTTATGTGACAGGCTCAATGTCTCAGGGCCAGAATCGCAATCCTCCTAGCCAAATAGAGTTAGAACATAAAATGCTGGCAGCTCCCAAACCAAAAAATGAATCCGAAAGACTTGCGGCGCTCCGGGCGCTGCAGATACTGGACACGCCTTCGGAGGAACGCTTCGATCGGATCACGGAACTCGCCCAGCAGATCTGCCATGTACCGATTGCGTACATCGCGTTGATCGACTCGGACAGACAGTGGTTCAAATCCAAATGCGGCCTCACGACCGATGAAACGGGAAGAGACATCTCGTTCTGCGGTCACGCCATCAATCAGGATGATCCACTGATCATTCCAGATACGCTGGAAGACGATCGTTTCGCCGACAATCCACTGGTCACGGAAGATCCCAAGATTCGATTCTATGCAGGATTCCCCCTCTCGGGTCCGGGCGGCTACAACGTCGGCACACTCTGCATCGCCGACAATTCACCAAGAGAGACTTCGAACATCGATCTGAAGGCCATGTTGCTGCTGGCCAACATGGCGAAGCATGAACTGAACATGGTCGATGTGATTCGCACCCAGAAGGAATTGATCGACGCCAAATCGATGTTGATCCGGACACAGCAACGGCAGACGAGCGAACTCGCCGAAGCGGCCAAGTACGCGCGTTCACTGATACCGGATGCCATCACTGAAGGTCCAGTCACATCGGACTGGCTGTATGAAGCCTGCTCCGAGCTGGGTGGAGATGTCATGGGACATCTTCATCTGCCAGACGGCCGACTCGCCTTCTATCTGGTCGATGTGATGGGACATGGAATCGGAGCTGCCCTCCATGGAAGCGCCATCCAATCCGCCATCCGATCACAATCACTTCCAGATTGCCATTTCGAGGATCCGCTCTCAGTGTTTCATGCGCTTAGTCGTCGCTTTCCCATGGCTGATCACGGGAATCGATTCTGCACGATGTTCTACGGCGTTCTCGATCCAGAAACCGGAAGACTCGACTATGTCAATGCAGGCCATCCACCGCCATTCGTGATCACCGGACACGGATCCCCGAAGACACTTGACTCCACCGCTTCACTCGTGGGAATTGGTGTGGAGGCGGAGGCTTCCAGCGACTACATTCAAATGCAATCTGGAAACGAATGTTGGATCTACTCAGATGCCGCGATCGAACTTCAAGATGCCAGTGGACATGACATGGGCATCAACGGTCTGAAGGACGCGATCTCACTGGTGAGAATGTCGAATCAGGGCCAATCGCCGACTCAAGCCATGAGGAAGCTGCTGTCCTCGTTCTCCGGGCAGGACCGATTCGAGGACGACATGTCCCTGCTCGTCTTTCAATGGCATGGGCCGCAATAGACCGAGCCCGAACATCACTCAGGCTCGAATGCCTTCGGAACTGGATCAGTGATGGAAACCTCCATCATCGGTGCTTGGTGTGTTCTCCGGCTTGGACTCGAAGAACTCGATCGCCCGCTTGATGTCTTCCAGCAACATGTTCGCCGTGTCCATGCTGAGATCTTCCTTGACAACGACACGCTGAACGACGAGATCGCTTCTATTGGCAGGCATTGGATAGGCCGGGACAAGCCAGCCTCTCTCTCGAAGCTTTGCCGCAATGTCATAAAGAGAGAACTTGGCCGTCTTGGCATACTCCGCATTCATAGTCCAGCAGAAGACAGGAATATCGCTGCCGTCCGTGATCAGATCGAAGGGCGGCAGTTCGCCGATCGAGCTGCTCAATTGCTTGGCGACATCCTGACTGGTTTGATGTATCCGTCGGTAGCCCTCTCTCCCAAGCCTCAGGAAGTTGTAGTACTGCCCTAGCACCCTGTTGCCGGGCCTGGAGAAGTTGATCGACAGATCGATCATGTCACCACCGAGATAACTCACATGAAAGACAAGATCCTCAGGAAGCGAATCCTTGTCCCTGAAGACTACCCAGCCGACACCTGGATAGACCAGTCCATACTTGTGGCCGGAAGCATTGATTGACTTGACCCGAGGAAGCCTGAAATCCCAGACGATTTCGGGCTGTAGAAAGGGTGCCACGAAGCCGCCACTGGCCCCATCAACATGAATTGGGACATCGAGACCAGTCTTGTTCTCATAGTCATCCAGTGCCTTGGACACCTCTTCTACCGGCTCGTACCGACCATCAAAGGTGGATCCCATGATGACCACGACGCCAATGGTGTTCTCATCCACCAGCTTCATGGCCTCTTCCGCATTGAGCGTGAAACGATCGCCTTCAGAAGTCACCTCGCGAGGCTCGATATCCCAATAACGACAGAACTTGTGCCAGCAGACCTGAACGTTGGATCCCATCACGAGATTCGGTTTGCCGGTGGGTTTGCCAGCCGCTTCCTGTCTCGCACGCCATCTCCACTTCATGGCCATGCCCCCGAGCATGCAGGCCTCGCTGGATCCGATGGTCGACGTCCCGATCGCCGTCTCGTGGTCAGGCGCGTTCCAGAGCTCCGCAATCATCTTGATGCAACGCTGCTCGATTTCCGCAGTCTGCGGATATTCGTCCTTGTCGACCATGTTCTTGTCGAGCGTCTCGCTCATGAGCTTGCCTGCCTGATCATCCATCCACGTCGTGACGAATGTGGCAAGATTCAACATTGAATAGCCATCAAGCATCAGCTCATCATGAATGACCTGATAAGCGACATCCGGCAGCATCCCTTCTTCCATCATCCTGTTCTTGGGGATTTCGCGAGTCATCCCACGAGCAGCAAAGGTCGGAACAAGTACTGAATTCGAGACGTGCGTACTGGCCTTGTCTTTATCCAATTGAATCTCCTCTCGTGCGAACGAAGAAGATAACGGATCACGAAGAAGAATACCTGCTCCGATCGTCTCCAAGCAGAAGTAATGCATGTGAAACCAAAGACGTCGTGCAGAAAGGCACGACGTCTTCAAAGCCACCCAGGGGACTCGAACCCCTGACCTGAGCTTTACGAAAGCTCCGCTCTACCAACTGAGCTAGGGCGGCGTCTGGATTTAAGTCTGGTCAGGACCCCTGTCCCTTGGTCAATCTTGTCTGACCTGATGCGGGACGGTTCAAGGCTCCTCTGACCTGAGCAGCCGCGTCGGCCTCCATTCCAGTGGCGTTCTGGATCATCTTGTTCAACTCCGCCACCTGAGCCGCACTTGCATGATCACCGTACCGGCGAATGGAGGCGGCGGAATAGTCGAGCAATTGGACCCTGTCTTCACCCGCTTCAGGCGACAACGCCGCATCAAGCAATGCCCGCTGCGCTGTCGGACTGTCCATGTAGGAAAGAATCTCCGCGACCATCATCCTCGTCATGTCCTGTCGCTCTGAAAGGGCATCAACAAGGGAAGATTCCGCATCCGTGATTTCGTATGCCTGAGGCCTGACGAGTGCGATGGATTTCAATGCATCCAGCGATTCGATTGCGTAGATCTCCGAATCAGCGTCAGTGATTCTGCCACCCGCGGCATCGATCAGCAGACTCTCCACAGTCGCGTCGAGCGCCTCATCCGAGATCCCCGATCGAACCAGTGCGACCTTCGCATCCCGTGCATACTTCGATTTATAGGATGGCAGATCGATTGCCGCGACGGAGAATAAGACTGGCGTATTGATCGTTCCGGACGTCGAACGGATGTTGTCTAGGACCTTCTCTGATGAATCGAGGGTTCCACCCTGAACATAGGCCAGATCAATGCCTGGGGATTGACTGATCGCATCCGCAAGTCGTGCGACTGAACGATCGGCTCCGACTACCTGGAACCCCATGGATTCAAGCCGCTGCTGAATGGCCTGCCTGTCCTCAACGGATTCCGCAATGACGACGGCATATTCATCGCCGCTTGTTCTGATGGCGGAAGCCAACAGGGGAATGACTCGATTCGATGCGGGGAATGGCTGATCCGGAAGTGCACGAGCCAGCACAAGGGCGGAATCGAACTGCACTCGCCTGTCTGGATACTGCAAGGCATCTACAAGTGGTTCTCGACCGACATATCGACCGAAGAGATTGTCTTGACCGGAAGTCGAAGCAAGTCCCTCCAGGGCATCTCGCACAAGTGGCGTATCTCCGCTATCCAGACCAAGCACCAGTACGTCCTGACCGATTCCCGGGCCGTGATACGTCGCGTGGAACTGCGGCGAATAGTCCATTTCGGACATGAACGGATCGGACTCGCCTTTCAACCTGTTCTCACGGCGGAGATTGGATGCCACATAGATGGCAAGAGCCGAGCTGTCATCGGGCTCGTAGGAGAGTGCTCTCTCCGAGGATCGCATCGCCATGATCGGGGAATAGATATCCATCGGAACCGGATTGGTCAGCAGTTCGCCCTGCTCACCCCAGATCCAGATGTTGCTCACAGAATCGAGTGGTCGTGCAACAAGATCCTCACGTTCATCGAAGTACATTCGAGCCAGCTCGGAATGGAGTTCTCCCGGTGTCGCCGCCGGAGAAATACCCATGCTGTTCAAGGCTCGGCGGGCCGCTGCTCGCACATCCTCGGATGCCGATGGATCGGTCGCCAGTTCAGCCAGGATCGGAGCGGCGTGCATGTAGCGGATCTGTTCAAGAATCTCCACGAGCCGCTTCTGATCGTCGTCAGCGACATGTGGAATGGCAACGGTCATCGGAGTAACGGCTTCGCGACCGATCTCGATCAGAATCTGCTCTGCGTTCCAACGAAGTCTTTCTTCGGTGCTATCGGAAATGATCAGCTTGAGAAGACCTGGTACCGCATACTCCCCCGCCGCAACGAGACGATTACGGGCAACCAACTGATCGCGTCTGGAGCCTTGCAACATCTCGATTGCCTGTTTGATGCGATCAGGACTGTGTGCGAGCTTGATGCGACCTTCCTCGATTCGATCAGCCAACTCCGTAACGGTCGCCTCCATTGCAGGCACCCGTCTGGCCCAGTCAAGTGCACGAGCTAGACGTTTGCGAAGCTTTGGATCCTCATCCACGAGCTCCGCAAGCTCCGTATCCGAAACGCTGTCCATGAGCTTTCTGGCATTCGATTCCGCCAGACCGACATTGGCGACCAACGCGTAGTGGACGAAATCCTCGAGATTGGTCGTCGGGGAGTTGGCATCCTCCGCACGGACAAACCCTGTCATCAGGGTCATCGCCAATAGAAGGATGATTCCTGGTCGAACCAGGTGCCAAGGGGAAGCGATATTGCTCATCAGGAGCGCTCCTCAAGTCCTTGTGGACTCGGATGATCTGGACATGGCTTGTGCCCTTCCTCATGAAGGACGTCTCTAGTCCGGCGATGCTATCTCGGAGCCACTGACAGTGTCAACGAATCAGAGGTCATCATTGCCCTAAAATCGCCCTTTCGAGCCCTTCCAGCCACTCCAAGCGGTGGGGTATACTTACGGCGGCAAGGGTGTCAACGGCACAAACCACCACTGAGGATAGTGCCTGAGACCACCATGAGGGAAGGCGGTGCAAAACCGCCGCGGACGCGCCGCCGTAACGGGACCACGGACACCCGATAGGGATGATCCAAAGCGTGTCGAAATGCCACTGCCCAATTCAGGGCGGGAAGGCCGACACGTTCACCCGGAGCCGGAAAACCTGCCCTTGCCGAATATGTCCACGCCTGCGCGGTCTTCTGACATCAGGTTCTGGGCAACGTGCTCGCATCAGGCTCCCGGTGCGTGATCCGTCGCCCAATCTCAAGACCTTGGCCCGCAGGCTTTCTCCGGGAGTGGCTCCGCGCGATTCGGAGCCAGAAAGGTCGCCATGAGAGCGGTCCCATCAATTGTCGGGCTGTGCCTGATTGTCTGCAGCCTGACTTCCATTGCACAAGATCCATGGGCGGATTTCGTCGTCGTGTGGGAACCGGGTATAGGCGGGGCTCCGGGCTACGACGATCCCCAGAGGAGTTTGGGCGAACCCTCCAGAATGTCGGGCCTTGGAATCGATCCGGGAGTGGTGTCGCCCTTTCAGCCTGCCTGGACTCCCAACGAACTCGTCTCCATCGGCGCTAATGGAGAACTGGTCGTTGGGTTCGATGACTGGATCATGGACGATTCTGGCAACCCATTTGGCATCGATCTCATCATCTTCGGCAATTCAGGTTTCATCGACGGCAATAGTCCGATGGGCACGCCTAATGGCCTGTTCGGCGCCGATGGCGGCCTGATCTGGGTCAGTGAAGATGGTGAAGACTGGATCAATGTTCCAGGATGCTTTGCAGATGACGCCTGGCCAACCAGAGGCTGGATGGATTCAGGCCCCTATGACATGGAGAGCGGTATCGAACCTACGGACTTCCTGTCACCCATGGATCCCGCGATCCCATGGTCGGACAGCATCGGCCAACCATGGAGCCAACTTCTAGAGACCTATGGCCATTCAGGAGGTGGCGTGGGAATTGATCTTCAACCGCTCGGACTTAACCGGGTCAAGTTCGTCAGGATCAGCGTTCCTGCCGATGCCTTCCTCGCACCCGAGGTCGATGCCATCGCGGATGTCCCCCCACAGCAGCCAGCGGACCTCAATGGAGATGAGATCGTCGATGTCAATGATCTATTGATGTTGCTCGAATCCTGGGGAGCGACCGGTTCCGACAATCCCGCGGATGTCGATGGCAATGGCGTGATCGATGTGGCCGACCTACTGCTCATGCTCGAGGCATGGACCGAATGACCGCACGTCGGGCACAACACGGCTTCACACTCATCGAACTGATGATCGTCATCTGCATCATTGCCCTGTTGCTTGGACTGCTCATTCCCGCACTGGGAAGGATGAGCAGCCATTCAATAAGCGTACATTGCATGAGCAATCTGAGAACGATGGCAAGGGCTGCGACGCTCTATGCCATCGAACATGACGCCCAGTTTCCGCCGGCTCTGCTGCATGGGCTCGATCACGATGCGAATACCGGTGATGTCAGAGCCTGGGATTACTGGAAGAAGTCCGATGGCACCATCCAGCCCGGCCTCCTCTGGACCTATACCGATGAACCGGGGAAGACACTGCAATGCCCGGGTTACGAAGGACCTGCGAACTGGGATGGCGATCCATTCACGGGCTACAACTATAACACGGCATTCATTGCCGCCGAAGGCCGAATGGCCTGGGGAGAGCCCGGTGGAAGCAGGGATTTCCTGACTCCCAAGGACAATCTTGATGGCAGGACATCGCTGGGGCTGGCCGAGTGTCGCCGTACCAGCACAACCGCCCTCTTTGGAATCGGTGGCTGGAAGAACGGCGCCAACAAATTCATGAGGTCCCCCGTCAACGCCTCTCCACAGGACATGTCGCTCTGCTGTGCAGGCACTCAAGGATTCCATTATGGAGGCAGCACGAACTTCGCCTGTGTTGATGGTCACGTAGAACGACTCTCGACGCCGTTTCAAGGCAAGCACTTCGACTCGCTGCCGACATCCCTGAGCAGCCAGATCGACTGGCCCAACAACGGCTTCCTGTCAGATGACGCGAGTCGATACGACCCTCGCTGATCATCGCCAGAAGCTATGGTGATGGGACATGCCCCCGCTGCCCGACTATCCAGAAGCACTTGAAGCCGCCACTGCTCCGGCATGGAACAGGACACCGGTGTTCGAGGTCGACTTGCCGGATGCCCATGATCATGTGCTGGCAGAACCACTGGTCGCCGATCGGGATCTGCCACCATTCAACCGATCCGCCATGGATGGCTACGCCATTCGGCACAAGGATCTTGCCAGCGACACCACTGTGCCATGCACGGGTTTCATCGCCGCCGGCAGCACTGAAGCCACCAGCACACCCGAGGGCTCATGCATTCGCATCGCCACCGGCGCCCCGGTCCCCGCCGACCTCGACACCGTCATCCCACATGAACTGAGTGATCGTGGATCCCCCGTCACGTTCACCACAGTCGTCGAGCAAGGGAATGCCATCCACCGCCGTGGAAGCGATGCCGAAGCAGGCGACGTGCTCTGTGCTGCCGGCACGAAACTTCGATCAGTCGAACTGGGGCTCGCGGCCATGACCGGTCGGGCCTCGCTCCGTGTCCATCAACCAGCCAGAATCGCCATCGTGAGTTCCGGAGATGAAATCGTCCCCGTCGAATCGAAGCCTGAGGACCATCAGGTGCGCAACAGCAACCTGACAATGATCCGCGACCTCGTCCAGAGGATGGGAGGTGTCGTTGTATCGGAGTGCTGGGTTCCCGATGAACCCGAGCAGACCATGGCAGCCATCACCAATGATGATGTCGACATGATCATCACCATCGGAGGCATCAGCGCCGGAGAACGCGATGCCTTTCGTGATCCGATCGAGTCGATCGCCACCATCTCTCCCGTTCGCGGGGTGGCCATGCAACCTGGACGACCTGTCTGGGTAACCGGCACAGGTGATCAGAACCGATTGAGACCGATCATCTCGCTGCCGGGCAATCCGGTCTCGGCATTGAGCACCTGCTGCCTGTTCGTCTGGCCGATCATGAGAATGCTTCATGGCATGTCGGCCCAACTCCCATGGACGATTGGAAGACTGGGATCGGAAGCCCAGAGAAATCCAATACGACGCCGTTTCAGACCCGCCTGCCTCGACTCCGACGGCACGCTTCACATCCCTCGATGGCAGGGCTCAGGCGATCTGGTCCATGCCGCCCGCTCCGCGGGACTGATGGACATCGATTCGGGAACCGAACCCGTGTCGGGCGGAACACCCGTACGATGGCTTCCATGGCCATGAACGAAAAGATGACGATCCGAGTTTCCGCCTTCGCATCTGCCGCACAGATCATCGGTGAGCGAAGCACCACCATCGAGCTCACCTCCGGCTCGACCATAGAACAGGCCTGGCGACACATGGTCGACCTGCATGCAGGTCTGGAGCGACTCACGGAAACTATCGCCTTCGGCCGGAACGATCGATTGAGCGACAAGCAGGTCATTCTCGAGGATGGAGATCGACTCGATCTACTCCCACCGGTCAGTGGCGGCTGAAGTCAACGCCTTCCGAACTGTCTTTCCAGATCCTCGATGGACAAGCGAAGCGTGGTCGGCCGTCCATGGGGACAGTTGCTGGAACGTTCGACGAGCTCCCGCATCTCAAGCAGATCGGCAAGTTCCTGCGCGGTGAGTTGATCGCCGGCCTTGACGGCTGCCTTGCAAGCCATCATGTCGAGTACTTCACGAAGCGCCTCCTCGTGATCCCGTACCGGAATACCTCCGCTGCCAGCTCTTTCGAGAAGATCGCTGACGAAGGCACCCACTGCGACACGCCGCTCCATGAGCAGAGAAGGGAATGCGTGAATCGATATCGAGCGTGGCCCGGAAGGCGAGACATCAAGCCCGAGCCTTGGCAGCAAAGGGCTCAATTGCTCGAGCCCCTCGAAGTGCCCATCCCCGGCATCGATGATCTCAGGCACGAGCATCTGCTGTGATGCCAATGGACCGGAAGAGACCCGTTCGAGAAGCTTCTCGAACATGACCCGTTCATGCAGGGCATGCTGATCGATGATGACCAGACCATGTTCATCTTCCGTCACAACGAAGGTCTTGTGCACCTGCAGCGCGGTGGAGCGAGGCGAAGGAGACGGCATCGAGATCGATGCGGCCTGAGGAATTTCAGAAACCTCCTGCTCGAGCCGACGAGCCTCCTCCATCTCGAAACCTCTGGGACCGGCAGCACTGGATGAACTGGAAGTTGCGGAACGATGACTCGCCCCGCTGCCTCCTCCGGAAACTGCTGAACCGCCACTGTGTCGACCAGCGACGCCGAACAACCGTGAACCGCTGCTGGGTAGATCCGGCGTAGGCATGACGCCTATGCTCGGTGTCAGATCGGCCGATTCGAGACACTCGAGGACGCCCCTTCTGACGACCGAGTGGAGCAATCTATCGTCTCGGAAGCGAACCTCTGTCTTGGCGGGATGGACATTCACATCAACTCGAGAGGGATCCATCTGGATGAACAGAATCGCCGTCGGATGTCTGGAAGGTTCGATGAGACCTCGATAGGCCTCACGCAAGGCATGGGACAGAGAGCGATCATTGATTGGTCGCCCATTCAGATAGATCTGTTGATGCTGACTTGTGGGACGTGCCACCTCGGGGAGACCCACGAGCCCCCACAGCCTGACCCCGTCACGAGTGGTATCCAGATCGAGCATCTGCGAATCCAGCTCGTTGCCCATGACATCGAGAATCCTCATTCTCGCGTTCGATCTCTGTGGCAGTTCGAGCGTCGTTCGCCCATTCGAGACCAGAGTGAATGCGATGTCGGGATGCGACATAGCGATGCGCTGAACGATTCTGGATATCCGCCGCATCTCCGCAGGCTCGGACTTCATGAACTTGCGGCGAGCGGGCACATGACCAAAGAGCTGATGCACCGTCACCATGGTCCCGACCGGTCCGGATGCCGGCCGCGGCCCCTCTTGCCGATCGCCTTCAACCTCAATGACCGATGCATGATCCGATCCGGGAGTGCGGCTTCGAATCTCGACCCGGGCAACAGAGGTGATGGAAGCCAACGCCTCACCACGAAAACCCATGGTTGACACGCCATCCAGGTCGGTCGGTGTCGAAATCTTGCTAGTGGCGTGCGACTCCACCGCCAGAGGCAGTTCCTCCTCGGCGATGCCGCTCCCATCGTCGGCGATCTGAATCCGCTCGAGCCCTCCACGGTCGATCTCTATGCGAAGATGATTGGCATCCGCATCGATCGCGTTCTCAATCAGTTCCTTGACGACGCTGGCGGGACGCTCGACCACTTCACCAGCAGCGATCTGGTTGACGAGCAATGGAGAAAGACGCTGAATCGGCATGGCGCGAGTATAGAGCGAGGAGCCTGCATCGGGGTCAGGCCCGGCCTCCCGCTGGAATCCAATGCGGTGTACCGCCGGGAACTCCGATCACCGGCCATGGCCGGCCTCGACCGAACGCACGCCTGGACACCTTTGGAATGACGGCTGCCTGCTCACGCTTGAACTGGGCCTGATCGACCATCCTGAGAAGATTGAGCACTTCTTCGGCGGGATAGCCTGTCTCCTGAATGATTCGATCCGAACACTGCTCTTCCTCGACCCACCTCCGAACGATGTCGTCAAGAACTTCATATGGCGGCAACGAATCCTCATCGAGCTGATCCGGCTTCAATTCGGCGGAGGGCGGCTTCGTGATCGAGCCCTCGGGGATCAGCGGCCCCTCGAAACCCAGCAGCCGATGATTCTCGTTCATCCATCTGGCCATCGAGTAGACGTCCATCTTCAGCACATCCCCTAGCACCGCCAACGCACCGCACATGTCGCCGTAGAGCGTGGCATACCCCGCGGCCATCTCAGATTTGTTGCCTGTGGAGAGCACCAGACCACCTCTGGCGTTCGAGATGCCCATGAGGATGATCCCTCTGGATCTGGCCTGCAGATTCTGATCCGTGAGCGAGCCCTCCTGAACCAGATCATCACCAAGTGGCCCCGTGATCGAATCTCGAATTGACTGGTGTATGGAATCGATCGAAATTTCAGGACAGGCGGAGAGCTGGAGCAATTCAGCCGACTGCATCGCATCGGAACGGGAATGCTCAGAAGAATGCCGGGATGGCATCATCACACCGAGCACGTTCTCTCCACCGACAGCAATCGCCGCGATCGCGACTGTGACAGCCGAGTCAATGCCGCCGCTCAGACCGACGATGACTCGACTCTGGCCGGTCTTTCTCAGATACCCACGAACACCTTCCACCAATGCGTCCAGCCGTTCATGATCGGTCGATCGCAGTGGTGTTGGGACAGGAACGGCTTGATCGGCCAGATCGGCCGTGAGCAACCCCTGACCTTCAAACGGCTCACTGGATACAAGCTGTTCACCAGCCGGATTCACAAGCAGAGCCGAACCATCGAACACCAGATCATCCTCCGAACCTGAACGATTCACCGATGCGACGAACACCTGATGGTCACGAGCAGTCCGGACGATCTCATCCACCTGACGCGCATGCTTGCCGACGGCAAATGGGCTGGCGCTGGCTGCGACCAGCAGCTCCGCGCCCTGCTCCACAAGCTCTGCCACTGGATCGAACTCATAGGACGTGCACTCCCTGACATCCCCACCCTGCCAGAGGTCCTCACAGATGAGTAGACCGATTTTCACGTCAGCATGTTCGATGAGAATCGATTCCTCTCCTGGAAGGAAGTAGCGATCATCATCGAAGACGTCGTAACCAGGCAATAGCCGCTTGTCCGCCCACCCAAGGATTTCACCATCTCGACAGATCGCCAATGAATTACCGCAACGACTACCAGTGGGCAACCGCCTCGGCGCCCCCACCAGAACGAGCATCTGTGGTGGCAGTTGTCTGGCCAGGTGTTCGACGGTTTGCTCACATCTTTCCACGAATCCTTCCCGCAACAGTAGATCTCGCGGGGGATAGCCGCTGATGGCCAGCTCCGGGGTGACCAGTACATTCGCATCCCCGGCAGCTCTGGCGGCCTCGAGAATGGCCTGGGAGTTGATCTCCAGACCACCGATTCTGGAATCCAGATTGGCAAGTGCGATCTTCATTCAAGTGGACGATAGCTGCCCGGACCATGACATGTACAGGACCTCTTCCGGAAATGGACCAACCGCCGTGGCAGCAGCCACGGCGGTTGATTTGAATCCCTGTTTAACATCAACAGGAGGAGAGAGAGTCTTGTTGGAGGCTCAGCACGCCACGGCGTGGGTGACCTCGATGCAGTCGATCAGCTGACGGACCGTGAACGGCTTGTGAAGGGTGCTGTCATACCCCTGCTGCATGAGTGCAGCACTCTGGCCATCCGTGAGCGTGCTGCTCATGGCCACGATTCTGGTACCGGCCAGATCCTCGTTTCCTCGGATCCAGTTGCAGAGACTGCGAGGATCGAAGTCCTCCATGTGAACGTCCACAAGCATCACATGTGGCCTGAAGCGTTCACATTCCATGCCGGCACAGAAGGTCGAGGACGCCGTCCTGACGTCGTAGTTGGCCTCGTCCGTAAGGATTCGCTGCAATGTGGAGCAGACTTCCGAATCACTGTCGCAGATCAGGACACGCGTGGACCCGGACATCAACCCGTCGAACGGGATGTTGTGCGCCTTCATGAACTTCATGAGATTGGCGACAGGAATGCGACGGTCCTTGGAACCCGGGATTCGATATCCCTGGATCTGACCTGAATCAAACCACTTGCTGACGGTTCGAGCTGCGACGTTGCAGATCTTGGCGACTTCACCAGTGGTCAATACGTCTTTTTCAAGAAATTTCATGGCTAGTAGCACCTCACTGCCTTGGATACCTGTGAATTCGAGCGATTGAACGCCGGGGCGTTTCCCCGGTACCTCGTTGCAATCGGTACGTTCATAGGGACAGTCCAGTTCAGTACCGGAATATTTCGCGTATCTGTAAGAAAGTGCCCATACGATCCAAAAAGTTGTCCCGAAATGGCCCTCTTATGGGTCTAAAGCGACAAGGGGCCATTTCTGGCCCCTTGTGGAATACGGAGAAAAAAATCTAAATATAGGGTTCCGCCCTGCCTCAGGCCCCCGGGCCAGCCCCTCGAACCTCATCGCTGATCTCATATTTGGCGTCGTTCTGACGGAAAAGTTCCGCCAGAGAGGCTGCCTTCTTGTCGTAGGCCGACGCATCCGACCAGGTGTTTCTCGGAAGCAGAACCTCTGATGGCACCCCGTCAACGGCGGTGGGCACGGAGAGTCCGAAGGCTGGATCGACCTGGAATTCCCCGCTGGCCAGCGAGCCATTGAGAATGGCTGTGACGAAGGCTCTGGTGTAGGCAAGCTTGAAACGGCTTCCCTCGCCATAGGCCCCGCCTGTCCAACCGGTATTGAGAAGCCACACGTTGGCGTCATGTTCCTCGATTCGACGGGCCAGCCACTGGGCATAGACCATCGGCGGCCTCGGGAGGAACGGGCCTCCGAAGCATGGACTGAAATTTGGGGTGGGCTCGGTCACACCGGCTTCCGTACCAGCCAGCTTCGAGGTGTATCCGTTGATGAAGTAGTACATCGCCTGCTCACGTGAGAGTCTGGCAACTGGTGGCAGCACACCAAAGGCGTCAGCCGCGAGGAAAATCACGTTCTTGGGATGGGAGCCAACGGATGGAATCACGGCACCGGGGATGAAATCCACCGGGTATGTCACTCGCGTGTTTTCGGTGTACATGTCCGAGTCGTAGTCTGGAATTCTCGTGGAGTCATCCAGCTTGACGTTCTCCAGAACCGAGCCGAAACGGATGGCATCCCAGATCTGGGGCTCGCCTTCCCTGGACAGTCGAATGCACTTGGCATAGCAACCGCCCTCGAAGTTGAACACACCATGATCGGACCAGCCATGCTCATCGTCGCCTATCAGGGGACGATTTGGATCAGCTGAAAGCGTGGTCTTTCCGGTTCCGGAGAGGCCAAAGAACAGGGCCACGTTGGACGGATCATCAGCCGCCACGTTGGCAGAACAGTGCATCGGGAAGACATCGACATCAGGCATGTCGTAGTTCATTGCGAAGAAGATGGACTTCTTCATTTCGCCCGCGTACTGGGTACCGATGATGATGACCTTCTTCTGCTCGAGTGACTGGATGATGGCGATGGGCCCATCGAGCCCATAAGCCGATGGATCCTCCAGTTCCAGACCGCAGGCGTTGAGTATGACCCAGTCGGGATCCCAGGACGCATGCTCGGATGGATCCGATTCGATGAAGAGGGTCTTCGCGAACAGATTGTGCCAGGCCTTCTCGGTGACGACCGTGACAGCGAGACGATGTCGCTCATCTGCTCCGCAGTAGCCATCGAATCTGTACAGCTCCTCACGGGATTCAAGATGGGCGCGAGCCTTGTCCTCGAGCGCCGCGAAGTGCTCCGGGGAGATGGGACGATTCACCGAACCCCAGTCGATGTTGTCATGGATTCCGGGGCTATCCTCGAGATACTTGTCCTTGGGACTTCGACCTGTTCGCTCGCCGGTCGAACAGCACAGGGCGCCATTGGCTGCCAGGCATCCTTCTTCGCGGCGAATCGCATCCTCGATGAGATGCGTGGCGGAACAATTGCGGTGAATGGTCGTCTGGAAGTCGACTCCGTGGCTACCTGTTGCCGTGGCCATTTCCAAATCCTCCGAGATCTCTGGCGAACCACATGGGACCGGTCCCCATGCAAAACGAGTCAGTTTACAACGATGCAGAGCTAATCGGCAAAGAATTGAGACAGGAATGCAAAAACGAGGCCCACAAATTTACCCCCAAGTAGAGATCCCCCCTGTTCGGGGGGATCATCTAGAGCTGAAGGGCGACCGACGGGACTCGAACCCGCGACGTCCTGGATCACAACCAGGTGCTCTACCAACTGAGCTACGGTCGCCGGAGAATGCCGGAGGGTACCCGGGGCCGGATGGTCAGGTCAACGCTTGGCTCGGCAAAGCAGCCTCATCCGCGGATTGCTGTTTTCTGCGAATGTCGTGGTAAGGCCCCTGTACACTGCCCTCATGAGGGTACAGGGACTCCAATACGACATCTGCTGGGAGGACAAGGCCGCCAGCCAAGCCCGAATGGATGAACTTCTGGATGCCGCACCCCCGGACCCGGGCAGCTTGCTGGTGACGCCAGAATTGGGGGATGTCGGATTCAGCAGGAACCTTCAGGCGATCATGGATGAGGATTCTCAGGCGTGGGCGATCCGAACCGCGACCCGCTTCCGGTGCTGGGTCCAGCATGGTTGGGCAGAACCATCTGCGGATGGCCGAGGCTGGAACACCGTGACGACGGTCTCGCCCTCGGGTGAGGTCATCGACCAGTATCGCAAGATCGTCCCCTTCAGACCGGGCCATGAGGACCGAGCCTACGACCCGGGTGACGAGATCCATATTGTCGATATCGATGGCATCCTGACCTGCCCCTTTCTCTGCTATGACCTCCGATTTCCCGAATTGTGGCGACTCGCCTCCAAGGCAGGCGCCGAGTTGTTCACGATCGGAGCCAGCTGGCCTGCGATTCGTTCCAACCACTGGAAGATGCTCAACATCTCCAGAGCCATCGAAAATCAGGCCTGGGTCCTTGGGGTCAACCGCATCGGGAAGGACCCCTTCATCTCCTATGGCGGCGGATCACTTGTGATCTCCCCGCTGGGAGAGGTCGTGGCAGAAGCTGAAATAGGACCCGCGATACTCTCTTTCGAGATTGATCCAGAGGCAGGCAGGCAGCTTCGAAGGGAATTTGCAACCCTTGAAGACATCAGACCCGGCTTCCTTGGGGCCATGAAAGTGGTTCGACATTGAAACGGCTTGAACCTGATCGACAGACTGAGGTACCCTAGCTGGCTCAGGCGAGGTAGCTCAGTTGGTAGAGCACGGCATTGAAAATGCCGGTGTCCCCGGTTCAAGTCCGGGTCTCGCCATTTCCAGATGCACTCATCGGCCGGATGGATCCCATCCAGACCGGATGACAGGAGCATGAAACATGTTGTTCCGCTTGATCTATGACGAGGCGCTCGCACACGCGTCCTATCTCATTGGATGCCAACGCAGTCGAGAGGCCATTGTCTTCGACCCGGCTCGTGACGTCGATCGCTACATGGGACTGGCCGCCTCTCATGGACTGCGGATCACCGCGACCGCCGAAACGCATATTCATGCGGACTTCCTTTCTGGATGTGGCGAACTGGCCAGACGCTGTGGCGCTCATGTCTATCTTTCTGGAGAAGGCGGTCCCGAATGGGAATCGAGCTGGGTGAAGGACTATTCCCATACGCTTCTGAGTGATGGCGACCACTTCGAATTGGGTGGGCTTCGATTCAGAGCACTCCATACTCCGGGGCATACACCCGAACACATGATGTACGAAGTGATCGATCAGCCAAGTGGCCCCGATCCACTTGGTTTGATCACTGGTGATTTCGTTTTCGTAGGCGCTCTCGGACGACCCGATCTGCTCGAGACCGCCATGGGGCAAGCCGGAATCCAGGAGGCATGCGCCAAATCACTTCATGCATCAGCTGCACGTTTTCTCGACATGCCTGATTTCCTGCAGGTCTGGCCTGCCCATGGTTCTGGTAGCGCCTGCGGCAAGGCACTCGGTTCCGTTCCACAATCGACGGTCGGGTACGAACGAAGAACCAATCGCTCTCTTGCATTCGTGGGCAATGAGAACGAGTTCGTCGAGGACATCCTGTCGGGACAGACGGCGCCTCCCCTTTACTTCGAACGCATGAAACGGCTGAATCGGGACGGTGTCCCACCTCTTCAGCTGACCGGTCCGCCGGTACTCACCGCCGAGGAATGCAAGGCACTCGATCTGGACGAAGTCGTCGTCATCGATACCCGACCATGGGAACTCTTCCGGCAATCGCATTTGCGCAATGCGCATTGGTCCGCGCCGGGCGCATGGTTCCCGGCCTCGGTTGGTTCCTACGTGGAACCTGAACAGTCGGTCGCCCTTCTGGTCGAGCCCGACGAAGCAGAACACTATCTTCGACTGATGATCAGGATCGGACTCGATCGAATCGTCGGAATGATCACACCGGGCACTTTCAAGGAAGCAGCCTCCCAATGCGAGACCCACGAGGCCCAGGAGATCGATGCAGGTGCATTCCAGACCGCCATCGAGGCGGGCAACACCCGTATTCTCGATGTCCGCGGTGGCGACGAATATGAACGAGGAAGCGTTCCCGGCAGCTGCCATGTCCCCTATACGAGACTGGCGAAGCACATCGATGAGCTTCCACCGGTGAATGACGAGCCACTGCTCGTCCACTGCCAGGGAGGTCTGAGATCCGCCATGGCCCTGACCTACCTCAAGCGATTGGGCTACAACCCCGTGAACATCGCCGGTGGCTATGCCGCCTGGGCCCGCCTAGGACACCAGCAAAGGGCCTGATCACCGGTTCCGTCTGTAGGGATTGTGCGGCCTGAACCTCTTGTCCGATCTGCTCATGCTGGCTTTTTCGCATCCTTGCGCAGGACCGCAAGAGCGGCTTGCCATTCCATCGACCCACGCAATTATTCCTGATGAACCCGGATTCTTTGACGAATTCCGGGGGGAGAACGAGCGTGACTCGATCAGGAAGAGCCTGCTTCACAGCACTACTTTGTTGCGCTGGCATCGCCAGTGCCGCGGAGCCATCGATCTGGATGGAATGGTTGGCTTCCAGTGACCCGTCAACGCCCTTCTCCTTCAATCCCGCTGACGAGGGCGATGTCACTCCCGATCAGAATGGCGGCCTGATCTACAGCGGTTCCCTTCAGGGGGACATGTGGCAGATGAGCTGGACGACACGTGCGAGGAACACGTCGGGCACGGCGTATCTGGACACGGTCGTATCGGTCATCAACACCTCGGATGACATTCAGGCATTCTCATTGGATACGAGCATGTCGCTCACCGATCCCCTGACCAATCCAGGCGAAGTGGATCTTGCCGGAAGCCTTGCCTTGACCAACATCGGTTTCGAGGCGAATGCGGTCGCCACGGACGTCTCGGGACAATCACTGGTCGAAGTCGGACTGAACGGAACGCCTGAAGGCTCGTTGTTCGACGGACCATACCTGCTTCAGGCCAACGGCCCGTTCGCCTCGGCGATCGACTCCGCCACCTCATCGATTCCAACACTCGGACTGCTCAACGAAATGTCGATACTCACGACCTTCCAGTTGAGCCCGGGCGATCTTCTGAACATAACAGTCGTCATGGACGTGAGCGACATACCGGCACCAGGCGTGCTGAGCTTGCTCGCATTGACCGGCCTCGCCAGTACACGCTCGAGACGTCGTAGAAGTACATCGTGGAGGGCTGGTCGATGAAAAGACTGATTATGCCACTCCTGATGTCCGCATTGGCTGGTGTCACGGCCATCGTGAACGCCGAACCGATCAGCTATCTGGATATCAACACCAGTACCGGCTATTCGAGCAACGTGTCAATCGATGGAATCGATATCGGCAATGGAAACCACTACTACGGAAACCAGACGGCAACTGAGTCCTTCACGGTGGTCACGAACATGGTCGGAGACTCGAACACGCCCATGCTCGGCGGCAATGTCCAGATCGCCAATGCCAGCAGCAGTGACATCGACTTCGTGATCGGCTTCTACCTCCCCGCGGAGGAACTGGATGCCGGCTCCTATGACTGGGCCGGCTCCATCTCACTGGCGTTGACGGGGATAGACGCCTCACTGAGTTCGCTGCTCGACACGCCCGTGTGGTCCTCTGGCATCGGAGATGTCGAAATGGGAACACTGCTGGTCGATCCATTCGAGCTTGCATTCGATGGGCTGGGTAGCCAGGCGACGGAAGAGGCCATCAGCGGCATGATCGACTGGAACGGAGACAGCGGCATGCTGTCGGTCGAATTTGCCTTCAACCTCAGCGCGGGCGACTCCGTGGTCTTCGGGACCAGCCTTGGATTCGTACCGGCCCCTGGCGCCGTAAGCCTTCTCGGACTGGCCTTGCTTTCCGGCCGACGTCGACGACGATCCGCCTCCCCTGCATAGCCCGCACAGCCGGAACTCCATCGGCCCGGAACACCACTCTATTCCATCTTCGCCAGCAGTCGCCCGCCGAACTGGCCGACCTGACTCTCAGCCGGGAGGTACTTCCGGCCATTCCGGGCAGGGACGCCCGGGAAACATCCCGGACGGGGGAGGCAGGCATGAACACGAATCAACATCGCACACCGAAGAGAACCATCCGGCTGGGCACCATTCTCGTTCAGCGAGGCATCCTCGACGAACATCAGGTTCAACGAGTCCTGCATGCTCAACATGAAGGTGGACAACCCTTCGGACTGCTTTGCGAGAAGCTCTACGACATCTCCCCCGCCAAGATCGAATCGGCCTGGGCCCAGCAGTACGCCATGCTCGTCGAGAAGGCCGATTTCACCAGCGTGGATCCCGATCCGGAGGTGCTTGGCATGATCAGTCGACGACAGGCCTGGCAGTTCCGCGTGATGCCGCTCTCATGGGACGGCTGCGAACTCACGATGGCGACGACACCAAACGATCTCTGTCGAGCCTTGAGATTCGCCAACAACGTCATCGACCGGGCCGTGTACTTCGTCATGGCCTCGCGGAAGTCTCTCGACGATGCGCTGCAGCGACACTATCCGATGCCGGGCGTGGAAAACGTCCGACGACGAGCCGCCTGAAAAAGATCAACTCGACAACGCATCGGGATTGAGACCCGCCAGCTCCTCCGTGACGAACAAGCCGTCACGACGAATCGTCTCGCCATCGAAACGGATTTCACCACCGCCGTAGTCCTCACGCTGGATCAGGACCATGTCCCAGTGGATGTTGCTGCGATTGCCGTTGTCCGCTTCCTCGTAGGCCTGACCGGGCGTGAAGTGAAGCGAACCGGCGATCTTCTCATCGAAGAGGATGTCCATCATCGGCTCCTTGACGTACGGATTGAATCCGA
The DNA here is from genome assembly GCA_002716385.1 of Phycisphaerae bacterium. Lineage (GTDB taxonomy): Bacteria > Planctomycetota > Phycisphaerae > Phycisphaerales > SM1A02 > UBA1668. The sequence continues at coordinate 44,259 of PBAX01000023.1, forward strand.
TCGCGAACTCGCCGACGTAGCGGGCACCTTCATCGGTGTTGAAGATCGCCTCCAACGCATCCGAATTCTGATCCGATGACGCCGAGACGATGCGCCCATCCTTGAACTCCAGTCGGACATTCTTGAACGAGGTTCCGTGGTAGATCGTCGGTGTATTGAAGTGGATGATCCCGTTGACCGAGTCCCTGACCGGCGAGGTGAAGCATTCGCCGTCGGGAATGTTGTGCGAACCGCAGCATGGCACAGCCGGGATGTCCTTGATGGAGAAGGAAAGATCCGTATCGCCCGGACCCACCAGCTGGACCGCATCGGTCGCGTTCATTCGATCACGCAATGCCGCGGCAGCGGAGTCCATGGCGGCATAATCAAGTGTGCACACGTCGAAGTAGAACTTCTCGAAGGCCTCGGTACCCATGCTTGCCAGCTGTGCCATGCTCGGAGTCGGCCATCTGAGCACGCACCATTTGGTCTTCTTGACACGCTGCTGCATGTGCACTGGCTGCATGTATTCCTGACCCCATGCCTTGATCCGATCCTTGGACACCTCGGACTGCTCATTGATGTTGAACCCGCCGCGAAGACCCAGATAGGCGTCCATCCCCTTCATTCTGTGGAGATCGTGATCGGCCCATGCCCGGAACTGTTCATCGTCGGCATCCTGCAGAAGGGCAGCCATGACACGGTTGTCACGATGGACGACATGTGGATGCCCCCCTGCTCGGCGAGCAGCACGAACCGCCTCGATGACCATGGAACCTGGAATGTCGAAGGCCTCGATGAGAATGTGCTCACCAGCCTGAAGGCGAGTGGAGTGATTGATCAGCAATTCAGCAAGCTTGGTTTCGCGGGGGTCGTGCATTGATGGCTACCTTCTCTTCGATGCGAGTGGTTCATTCCGATTCGGGATCAGTGGCCAGACATGCTAGCAGGAGCGAACGCAATGCCGGACGGCACTGTTCACGGAACCGGAGGGTGCAATTGAGTTGATCGACGGATGGGCGGAACCTGAACCAGCCCATGGCCCGCGACGAGTCACGGGAGGTGCCGTGCCAGAACCCGTCATCCGCCCTGTCCCATTTCATCCGCTGCCCGGGAGGCTGGGTTGGATCCCACCGCTCGACATTGCTCCCCAGCAACGCGGCGTCGAAATCCGCCAGATCATCCGCATAGGGTGTCGCGATGAGGATCACGTTGTCTGACTTGGGCATGAACTGCTGACTGGCTCGTTCCATCAGACGTCTGATCTTCTGGCCGCGTTCCTGAAAACCTTCCGGTAGTCCGATCGCCAGCGAGACCGTGCGACTGTCCCAGGGAGCAACGACTCTGATGCCACCCAGTTCCCGACCGTCCGTCGACCGAACGGTCAGTTCATCACCCACACGGGCCTGAAGAAGAAACTCGGAACACCGGACCACGAGTTCCTGCATCTCCTCGTCACTCAGGCCATCCGTCCATCTGACCCTCACAAGCCATGGGCGTTCGATCCCTTCCAGCACTCTCAATCGAGGCGAGATCCTGATTCGACGAGACTTCCTGGCGTCATGGAATCTCTTGATGTGAACATGGAACTCGCGGCCATCACGACGGACTCTCAGATCGCAGGTCCGACCTCTTGGTGTCGGCACCTCGACTTCCAGATCGCATCCCATCTGATCGAGTCGATCGGCAATGATGACCTCAGCCCAGGCGTCCATGAACGGCCGTCTCTGCTGCTGACCACACAATCGATCGTAGAGCCCGGACAACTCCGGTCGATTACGCCAGGCCTCCACTCTCGAAACCAGCGCTGGATCGAGTTCATGTCGATGGACATCCAGTCCATGCCCGGCGCCGCCAGAATCCGACATCAGGACAACTCCCGATCACCGGTCGACGTGTGTTCGCTTGTCAGCACGCCATCCTGACCATCGAATGGTGGACCGGCCCACGACTTCTCGGGCCAGAGATCCTTGATGGCCTGACGCAGTGGCACACCGTCGATCGAAGCGTCCCCACCTCGAGAGAGCAGCTGCTCCGCCTGACGTTTTCCCAATCGAACCCGATATCGAACCCTATCCCCTTCATAGTCGCGGTCCTCTATGTCGGTACGACGCTCCATGAAGTCGACCATTCGTCCACTCGCGAGCGCGATCTCGACCGTCACCTGCAACTGGGGACCGAGCACCGTCTCGAGAACCTGCTGGGCCAGTTCATCCACACCATCGCCCGTACGGGCGCTGATTGGGATCGAACCGGGATAGTCCTTCAGCCAGGGGAGCAGGTCATCCGGACGCTCGAGGCAATCCACCTTGTTCAGGACAAGAAATCTGGGCTGATGGGCCGCCCCGATGGACTCCAGCGTCTCCTCCACGATGCGAAGCTGTTGACGCGCCGTGGGATCCGCGACATCCAGGACGATCAACAGCAATTGGCCGTGAACGGTCTCCTCAAGAGTCGAACGGAAGGAAGCGATCAGATGGTGAGGCAGATCACGAATGAAGCCGACCGTATCACTGACGAGAACATTGGTCCCGGTACCGACAAGCCATTTCTCGACTCTGCTTGAAAGGGTCGCGAACAGCTTGTCGTTCGCAAATGCGCCCCCACCATCACTGACGTGATTGAAGAGGGTCGACTTGCCCGCATTGGTGTATCCGACGAGTCCGACGGTGAAGTGATCCTCGTTTCGAGACGCGACCTCGCGTTCCTTGCGCTTCAATATCCCCTCGAGTTCATTGCGCAACTGCTTCAAGCGACGCTGAACAAGGCGTCTGTCGATCTCGAGCTGCTGCTCACCGGGGCCACGTGTGCCGATTCCCACCGGGGCACCACCGGTCACCTGACCGAGGTGGTCCCACATGGCACGCAATCGAGGATAGGTGTACTCGAGCTGGGCGATCTCGACCTGCAGCTTGGCGGCATGTGTCGTGGCACGACGCGCGAAGATGTCCAGAATCAACTCGCTGCGATCGATGATCTTGCAGGAGGTCTCGCGTTCGATGTTCCGGATCTGGGCGGGTGTGAGATCGTGATCGAAGATCACCAGCGTGGCCTCGACCATCTCGACCAGATGTCTCAGTTCCTCGAGCTTGCCCTTTCCAATGAAACTTCGACCACTGGGCAGTCGCCTCTTCTGATGCAGATGCCCCACGACCTCGGCACCGGCCGTGGCCACCAACGCGGTCAATTCATGAACGCGTTCACGAGTAGTGAGCCTGGCCCCCGGCAGTTCGACCGCTACGAGGACGGCCCGCTCCCGGGCGACTTTCAACTCCTCACGGTGGATCTGACTCATGATCGAATCGGGGCCTCTAGGGTGGTGTAGACTTGGGACCGCTGGGCTGCCACGCTCCCCCGCCGTCGATTGGGCGGTGATCGCGAACAAGCCACCGCACAAATCGTACCGTTCAAGGTGCAACTAAGAGGTCATTGATTCATGAATATTCGTCGAACGATTGCCCAGACGCTGCTGATAGTCCTCACCGGCGTCCTGATCATCGAACTTCCGACCGCGATTGCCAGCCGAGTGGATGGGAATCGATGGTTCGATCCCATTGCCGACGTCCATGGCCACATCATGGATGATTTCGTCAAGAACGCCAATCGCCAAGCCATGCAACAGGCTGTGATTGCCGCCATGATCGAATCTCTCGACGACCAGTATTCCCAGTACATCCCCCCGTCATTGGAAAGCGATTTCACCAAGGAACTCAGCGGGGACTACGCCGGAATCGGGGCCAGAATCGAGAATCGAGGGCGTGCGTACAAGACCAAGCCCCTCAAGATCATGACACCGATGAGAGGCTCGCCTTCCCTGGCAGCCGGCGTGCGACCCGGGGACGAGGTCCTCGAGATAGATGGCTGGTCGACGGTTGGGCAGCTTGAGGACGACTGCATCGATCGCCTCCTTGGCACACCTGGCACGGAGGTCAAGGTCCTCCTTCGCCATGCCGACGGGGAAGAAGAGGAAGTCACGATCATCAGAGGTCAGATCCGAACATCGAACATCCATGGTCTGATCACGACCGAGGACGACTGGCAATACCATCTGGGCGACGACGGGATCATCTACATTCGAATTGATCAGTTCACCGACCGAACCGTCAAGGAACTGAAGAGGACCTTGAAGAAGGCCAATGCCCAGCAACCGATCACGGGGCTGATTCTCGATCTCCGGGACAACCCCGGAGGATCCCTGGAAGCGGCCGTGGACATGGTCGACCTCTTCCTTGATTCCGGCGAGATCGTCAGCATCCGCTCACCAAGGGATGACAAGCAGGAAGTCGGTGAAGTCTACGAGACCCGGCGGAGCAGTCCATGGGAATCGCTTCCACTTGCCATCATGATCAACAGCCGTTCGGCCTCCGCCAGCGAGATCGTCTCGGGGGCCCTCTCCGACCACGGACGAGCGAAGATCATCGGCGAGCGTTCGTTCGGCAAGGGATCCGTGCAGGAACTCCGCCCGCTTGAAGGTGGAAATGGTCTTCTGAAGATGACGACGAAGTACTACTTCCTCCCGAACGGTCGGCACCTGCAGAAGGCCAAGTACGCCTCGGAGGAACCCTGGGGGGTGGATCCGTCTGAAGGCTGCATCGTTCCCGAGTCCAACGAGGAGAACAGCCAGAGAATCCGGGCCCGACTCCCATTCGTGGATATCGGTGGTGAATACGAGACCCTTCCCGACATCGTCGACGAGAACTGGGTTGTTGAGAACCTGAAGGATCCTGCTCTGGGCGAAGCGATCTCGCTGTTGCGCAAGCGCAACGAGCTTGGCGACTGGCCTGAGCTGCCCGAAGACGAGGATCCGATGTTCGATTCGATGGCTGTTGGTCTGGACACGTTGATGAAACGGCGCGACCTCTACGAGAAGGCCATGGCGGAAGTCGAGGACGAGATCAACCAGTTCCAGGGGATGTCGCTTGAATCAGAACTGGGACTCGGACTGCCCGAGGACACCGTACTCGATGAACCGGTCATCGCCATCTACGATTCAGAAGGCAATCTCGTCGGACGATGGCAGGTCGATGAGAACGACGACCTCGCCCTCATGCTCTCCACGACAAAGTTCGAGAAACTCGAGGACGAGACTGAGCCGATCCAGACCGACGAACCCTAGTACACACTGAACAGAGACGATCCATGACAGTCGATACGGCAAACAGATCCTCCACCATCAAGCAGCACATCGATGCCATTCTTCCGGAACTCGTCGAGTTCCGACACGATCTCCACAGACACCCGGAGATCATGTACGAGGAACATCGCACCAGCAGTCGCATTCGGGAGGAACTTGAACGTGCCGACATCGACTACAAGGGCGACCTGGCAGGAGGCACCGGCGTACTGGCGCACCTCAATGGAACAGCCGGCCAGGCCGTCGGACTGCGGGCGGACATTGACGCCCTGCCCATTCATGAGCAGAGCGGTGTACCACACGCCTCGACGATCGAGGGGAAGATGCATGCCTGTGGACATGACGGCCACACCGCGATCCTTCTGGGCGCCGCACGCGTGCTGAAATCTATGTCGAGCGAACACCCGTTGCCACGTCCAGTGTCGTTCCTGTTCCAACCCGCCGAAGAAGGTGGCGCCGGCGGCAAACGCATGGTGGAGGACGGCTGCCTCGACGGCACGGTGATCGGCCCTCCGATCGAACGCATGTACGGACTGCACGGATGGCCCATGCTTCCCGAGGGCGTGGTCGGTTCACGACCCGGCCCCCTGCTGGCATCTTCGGATTCATTCTCGATGGTGATCCGTGGACAAGGCGGACATGCCGCGATGCCACATACCACCATCGATCCAGTGAGCACCGCCGCCACGATCATCACCACGCTTCAACAAGCCGTGTCCCGCCGCGTCGATCCGGTTCTCGGCGGAGTCGTTTCCGTGACCAGTGTGCATGCCGGCGAAGCATTCAATGTCATTCCAGGCGAATGTTTGTTGAAGGGAACTGTGCGAGCCCTGTACGAGGAGGCTAGACTCGTTCTTCGGTCGGCCGTTCATGACATACCGACCGGTATCGCCTCGACTCTCGGGTGCGAGATCGAAATCGACTATCACGACGGCTATCCCGTCACATGCAACGATGCCGCTACCACGGAGGCCTTTCACGATCTTGCCCGCTCGGTCGTCGGCGAGGACCGGGTCGAGCCACTCGAGTTCCCGGTGATGGGTGGAGAGGACTTCGCCTACTACTGCCAGAAGATCCCATCCTGCTTCTTCGCGCTGGGATTGTGTCCGCCTGACCAGGAATCGATGCCCTCCCTGCATCATCCCGCCTTCGACTTCAATGACAAGGCGATTGCCACCGGTGTGGAGATGTTCTGCCGGATCGCTTTGGAATCCTAGGATCACTTCAGACGAGGAAGCCCCTGCGCCTCACGCCCACGGTTGATCATGGCGAAGGAACGCTTGTCGTGCCGGACCAGCTTGGCCAGCTGCGACATGCTCACACCCAGGACGCCTGCGGCACCGGCCACGTCGTACCGCCGGGCCACGATCACATCGAGCGCCTCCGACAACAGCGAGGGATAGTCGCGATGCATCGGATTGACCGAGATGCTGCGTCCCTGCCTGCGATCGTTCCAGAGCTCGCTGCAGGTGTGATGCTCGTGATGCGTCCGACTTCTCACAGTCGCGGCCAACTTCATGCGGAGACGAAACACGGCCCGACTTCGATTCTGGGCCTGAGATCTTCGCTCGGTGGCCGCCGCCACGACACCCGACGGACGATGCGTGATGGTCGTCGCGGTATCACGACGATTTCGATTCTGACCACCCGGACCGGTCGCCCGACCGAATTCGACATCGCACTCCTTCAGGAGGTCTTCCTCTTCTAGCGTCGATGGATGTGGTCCCTTGATGGTGTCCATCCGCGACAGCCTATCAATGCGTGACGCGAGCTGCCGCTGGCAGATCCATTCCATGCCGGATTCCATCGGCATGCAGCGCATCCGCCAGACCGGCGATCATCGCGGCATTGTCGACGCAGTAGGCGGATGCGGCCAGACGCAGATCGATTCCATGATCGTCGGCGACACCGGTCAACCCCCGACGAAGTTCTCCATTGGCCGTGACCCCTCCCCCGGCCAGAAGACTTCGGACGTCATGTTGCCCGATTGCACGTTCGAGATTCCGGATGATCGCGGCGACCGCGGCCTTCTGGAAGGAGGCCGCCGCATCGGCTCGCTCCGAAGCAGCCAGATCCCTGACGCTGCGTGGATAGGTGACGTCACGTCCACGACCTTCGGGGCGACCTCGAACCCCATAGAGCAACGCGGTCTTGAGTCCGCTGAACGAGAAGTCCAACGTGTCGCCCAGTCTGGCGATCGGCAGCTTCAAAGCCCCGGGATCTCCATCGCATGCCAATGTCTCTATGGCAGGTCCTCCTGGATAGCCCGCTTCGAGGATCGTGGCCGCCTTGTCGAAGGCCTCCCCGATGGCATCGTCGATGGTTGAACCGATGACCTCGATATCCGTCGGACTCCTCAACACGTACAGGGCCGTGTGACCTCCTGATGCAACGAGTCCGATGGCAGGAAACTCGATCGAACGACTGTCCAGACATGGTGACCAGAGATGGGCCCAGACATGGTTCACACCGATCAACGGCAAACCGGTCGACCAGGCCAGGGCCTTGGCGGCGCCCAGACCCACCAGCAGTGATCCGATCAAGCCCGGCTCATGCCCAACGGCGATCGCATCGAGTTCGCCCAGTTGGACACCTGCTTCAAGCAGACACTCCTTGATGACAGGCAGAATACGTTCCAGATGGGCGCGTGATGCGATCTCAGGAACGACACCCGAATACCGCTCATGAAGATCGTGTTGCGTCGCCACGATATTCGAGAGGACCTCGCAACCATCTCGAACAACGGCTGCAGAGGTTTCATCGCAACTGCTTTCAATTCCGAGTATCAGGGCCATGTCGAGGCAACCTGCATTCTTGAGTTCCGGCCAGGTCGATCAGTCGGTGACCGTTCGTTCCTCGCGCCATGAATCACTCATGGGCCAGTGGGAAGGCGCATCGGCCAGGGTGCCCTGACCAATGTTCGTGATCTCTTCGAGCGCTTCTTCGGCCGTCGTGTAATCACGGGTCGTGAAGAGGATCGTGGTGCCACCGATTCCGATCGTCTGACCGTCCTTGAGAACCTGCTCACCATCGATCGGAGAACCATTGGAGTAGGTCCCGTTCGAACTGCCCATGTCGGAGAGAATGAAGCGTTTCTTGGCCACATTGGTGCCCGGAACCATGACCGACGAATCGATGACGACCTTGGAGTGGTGCCTTGAGGCCCGCTCATCCGCGATCTGGATGGTGCAGTCATCTCCACGACCGATCAGGGTGTCGCCCTTGATCGAGTAGAATTCCCCGTCATTTGGTCCCGAGATAATCAGTAGTGAGGCCATTTATCAGCTCCTTGGCGTGGACCATCAGGATATCAAGCCTCAGGGGCATGGGGGCGCCTCCCCGAGCCATGCCCCTCACTTGTAATCGGCGTGGATTTATCTACAATGCCCGGCTCGGCCCATCGGGGCCTGTTTCGCACAATTTGCGCCGATAGACCACTTCTCACGGGAGCCCATTGGCCGGGCACCGAATCGAAGAGGTGGGAGGCAGGAGGTTCCATGGCCAAGCAGATCGAAAAATCATTCAAAATCGTAGCCCCGGGAGGGAAGGCCACGCCAGCCCCCCCACTGGGCCCTGCTCTGGGTGCCAATGGCATCAACCCAGGCCAGTTCATTCAGGCATTCAATGATCGAACCAAGGACCTCAACGGCAAAGTCGTTGGTTGCGTCGTCACGCTCTACAAGGATCGATCCTTTGACTTCATCATCAAGTCCTCGCCGGCTTCTGCCCTCCTGAAGGAGGCCGCAGGGGTCGAGAAGGGATCTGGCGTCCCTCAGGCCGAGAAGGTCGGCAAGGTCACTCGTGACCAGGTCCGGGCGATCGCCGAGGAAAAGATGGAAGACCTCAATGCAGGCACCGTGGAATCCGCGATGCGACTCATCGAAGGCACGGCCCGATCCATGGGCATCGTGGTGGAGGGCTGATCAATGACTACAGAAAGTACCCCCACAGCCGCTACTGAAAGCACCTATCCAGCAAGGCTGCATCGACGCCGCAGGAAGCAGGCCTCGAAGAGGCGTGCCGCCAATCACGCGATGAGCGCTGAGGCCAAGCAACCCAAGCCGATCAAGGACGCCGTGGCCGCACTTAAGTCCTTTAAGCAAACCAAGTTCGATCAGACTGTCGAGTGCTGTGTCCACCTGGGCATCGACCCTCGTCAGGCAGATCAGCAGCTTCGCGGCGCCCTGACCATGCCTCACGGTATCGGCAAGGCTGCCCGGGTCGTCTGCTTCTGCAGTGATGACAAGGTCGAGGCCATGAAAGCCGCCGGCGCCGTTGAGGCTGGAAGCGATGATCTGGCCAAGAAGATCACCGAAGGTTGGTTCGATTTCGATGTCGCCATCGCTTCGCCCGACATGATGCGGGTGGTTGGCACACTGGGTCGAGTACTGGGTCCCAAGGGGCTCATGCCTTCCCCCAAGGCTGGCACGGTGACACCGGACGCTGAAACCGCTGTCGCGGAATTCGCTGCTGGCAAGGCCGAATATCGAAATGACGATGGTGGAAACATCCATGCGATCATCGGGAAGATGAGCTTCTCCGAAGAGAACCTGGTCGACAACCTCCAGCACTTCATGGACACCATCGACAAGATTCGCCCCGCATCGACCAAGGGCACCTACATCAAGAAATGCGTGATCTCGGGCACCATGACCCCCGGGGTGGAGGTGGCAGTCTCATGAGTCGCCCAATGAAGCAAATGATTGTTCAGGAGTATCAGCGTCGTTTCGATGGCGTCTCCGATGCCCTCCTGATTGACATCCGAGGCATTCCCGCCAACGACAACAACGAGTTGAGGCTGGGTCTGCTGAAGAAGGACATCCGCATCACGGTCATTCGCAACACGCTTGCGAAGGACGCCTTCAAGGATTCAAGCCTCGAAGGCCTTGAAGAAGGCCTTACAGGCCCTTCAGCCCTGTGTTACGGCGGTGAATCCGTCGTCGATGTCGCTCGTGAACTGGTTGATTGGGCCAAGAAGATCAAGGATCTTGATCTGAAGGGCGCCATTCTTGATGGCCAGTATTTCGACGGTGAAGCAGGTGTCAAGGAACTGAGCAAGTTCCCGACCCGCGAAGAAGCCCAGGCCACGGCCGTCCAGCTCATCCTGAGCCCCGGTCGAAATCTGGTCGCCGCCGTCAAGAGCCCCGGATCCAAACTCCTGGGCATCGTCAAGGAAATTCAGGAACGCCTGGAAGCCGGCAAGACCATCGAGAAGGTCGGCTGATTCGAAGTACCCCATTGGACTACCGCAGACCACTGGCCCTTATGGGTTAAAAGCCGTGCGACGGCTCCTCTGGACTGCATGTCAGATAGCAAGAGACGAGAGTGAACCATGTCAGAAGAAGCAGTAGCAGAAAGCAAGACTTTCGAAGCGAAGATCTCCAAGCTCGGTGACGAGATGGCCGGCCTTACCCTCAAGGAAGCCGTTGACCTCGCCGACTACATGAAAGAGACCTACGACATCGAGCCCGCAGCTGGTGGCGCCGTAATGGTTGCTGGTGGTGGCGGCGGTGGTGGCGACGAGGGTGGTGGCGAAGAGAAGACCGAATTCGACGTCGTTCTGGCATCCGCCGGCGACAAGAAGATCGCGGTCATCAAGGTCGTCCGCGAGGCCACCGGTCTCGGCCTGAAGGAAGCCAAGGAAATCGTCGACAACGCCCCGAAGGCCATCAAGGAGAAGGCCTCAAAGGAAGAAGCCGACGATCTCAAGGCCAAGCTGGAAGAAGCCGGCGGCACCGTCGAGATCAAGTAGGAATCAACGATCGGGCAATCGGCGGTCGACCCGGGAACTCATCCATGAGTTTTCCACAGGGAAGCCCGCCGATTGCCCCGTTATTCCCCGATTTGTTAGTTGTTTGTTCGGTTATTCCGTCGATGCGGCATTGTTTTTGCTCACCCCACTTGAAGGGCCGGCAAAGGCTGATTAGACTTCGTGGCTCGGCGGCGTAACCGTAACATCTTGATTTGTCTCTCCGAACTCACCCGGATGCTTTAGGTCCTGGCCAAGTACCAATGCAACCATTGAGGTAAGCGAATGAGCTCGAGGAATATCCGCGACTTCTCTAAGCGCGGCGACGCGATACCCGTACCGGAATTGACGCAGGTCCAGCAGGATGCGTACAGCCGGTTTATTCAGCTCGATAAACCACGCGAGGAGCGCGATCCCAACATAGGGCTCGAAAGTCTTCTTCGCGAGGTGTTCCCCATTGAGTCGTACGACGGCACGATGAAACTGGAATACCTCTACTACGACCTCGACAAGGCTCGGTACACGACTACCGAATGCAAGCAGTTGAGGCTGACCTACGGCATGCCCTTCCGGGTCGCCGTGAGGCTCATACGCGAAGGCGTGTCGGAGATGGCCGAGGAGGAGATCTACCTCGGCGAGATCCCGATCATGCTCGGTGGTGGTGAGTTCATCGTCAATGGTGCTGAACGAGTCATCGTCAGCCAGTTGCACCGCTCCCCCGGCGTCGACTTCGGCATCGCCGCCGACATGGGCGACCGTCCGCTTCACAGCGCACGCGTCATTCCGGAACGCGGCTCCTGGATCGAGCTCGAGGTGACCAAGAAGGACGTGCTGGCGATGCGAATCGACCAGTCGCCAAAGATCGCCGCAACCGTGTTCATGCGGGCCCTCGAGGAGACCTTCAGCTCCACCGAGAAGATTCTCGAACTCTTCCACGACGTGGTCGATGTGAAGGTTGAGAACCTCACACCCGAGCACTACTCGGCCGAACAGGTCGTCAATGAGGAAGGCGAGGAGATCTGCCGCATCGGGGCCCCCATCGGGGACGCCATCGATGCCATCCAGTCCTCCTCCATCAAGAAACTCCGCGTCGTTCAGGATCCGGGCGATCCGCTCATCCTCAACACGCTGGCCATGGAACGCCTCGACTTCGATGCCAACTCCACCGAGCACGAAGCCGCCCTGCTTCGCATCTATGGACGACTGCGTCCGGGCAACCCGCCACAGATCGACAAGGCCAAGGCGCTCTTCAAGGAGAAGTTCTTCGACGAGAACCGCTATCGACTCGGCAAGGTCGGCCGCTTCCGCATCAACCGCAAGTTCGACATGGATGTTCCGGAGGATGTGATGCACATCCGCGCCGAGGACTTCCTCGCCGTCATTCGATACATGCTCGATCTGCGAGCGAAGCGAAACAAGGCTCACATTGATGACATCGATCACCTGGGCAACCGTCGACTTCGAACACTTGACGAGCTGGCCGTCGAGGAAATGCGAAAGGGCTTCCTGAAGCTCCGTCGCACCGTCCAGGAACGCATGAGCGTCAAGGACCCCAGCGAACTCAGCAAGATCGCCGACCTGGTGAACTCCAAGTCCATCAGCAGCGCGATCGACTTCTTCTTCGGACGAAGTGAACTCTCGCAGGTCGTCGACCAGACGAATCCCCTGTCGATGCTCGTCCATGAACGACGACTTTCCGCACTTGGCCCCGGTGGCCTCAACCGCAAGCGAGCGGGCTTCGAGGTACGCGATGTCCACATCTCGCACTACGGACGAATCTGCCCGATTGAAACGCCCGAAGGCACCAACATCGGCCTGATCGCGTCGCTAGGCATCTACGCCAAGATCGACGAGTACGGCTTCATCCTGACGCCATACCAGAAGGTCACCAAGGGCAAGGTCACTGGTGACATCGAACTGCTTCGAGCCGATCAGGAGATGACCTCCGTACTGGCGACCACCGATGTTCTCAATGAGAAGGGCAGCATCTCGGACCCACAGGTCCTCGCCCGTCTCAATGGCGACCTCAGCATGGTCTCGGCCAACGAAGTCGAGTACATCGACATCTCACCGAAGCAGATCGTGGGTGTCTCGGCAGCCATGATCCCCTTCCTCGAGCATGACGATGCCAACCGTGCGTTGATGGGCTCGAACATGCAGAGACAGGCTGTCCCGCTGCTTCAGGCCGATCCACCTCTGGTGGCCACCGGCATGGAACGCGTCGCCGGCGAATTCTCGGGCATGATCATCAAGGCCCGTCGTGGCGGCGAAGTCACCTACGTCGACTCGGAGCGGGTGATCATCGACAACGCCGACGAGTACCTGCTCGAATCGCATCGCCAGCTCAACGAGCGAACTTGCCAGAAGCACAGTCCGATTGTCTCTCTCGGCCAGAAGGTCGAGGCCGGTCAGATCCTCGCGGACGGCTCCTCTACGAAGGACGGCGAACTGGCCATCGGCAAGAATGCCCTGGTCGCATTCAACACCTTCGACGGCTACAACTTCGAGGATGCCATCGTCATCTCGGAGCGGCTGGTAAAGGACGATGTCCTGACATCCGTCCACATCGAGTCCTTCGATGTGGAAGTGCGTGACACCAAGCTCGGCCGTGAGGAATTCACCGATGACATTCCAAACGTCTCCGAGAAGCAGCTGAAGAACCTCAACGACACCGGGATCATCCGCGAAGGCGCCCGGGTCGGACCTGGCGACATCCTTGTCGGCAAGGTCAGCCCCAAGAGCAAGTCGGAACTGACTCCCGAAGAGAAGCTTCTCCATGCGATCTTCGGTCGTGCCGGCGAAGACGTGAAGAACGACTCGCTTGATGTCCCCGCTGGTAGCAGCGGAATCGTCATCAACACCCGTCACTTCAGTCGTCGCATGCACCTGAACGACGAGCAGAAGGCGAAGCTCAAGGAGGAGATGGCCCTCTACGAAGAGGAAATGAACGACAAGGCCATCGAACTGTTCAAGCAGATGATCGATCGAATGAACGAGACTCTCGGGGCGGAAATGGTCGACCCGGCCACCCGTCAGAAGGTCGGCGTCTCGGACATTCCAGAGGTTGTCCTCGAGCAGATCGAGAACTTCGATGAGAAATGGGTGAAGGGTTCCAAGGATGCCAAGGCAGCCGCCATGACCACCTACTCCCAGTTCTGGCCTCGAATCAAGGCCATCGAGGAAGAGAAGGATCGTGTTCTCGCCCACAAGAAGCGTGGCGATGAGCTCCAGAGCGGTGTCCTTGAAATGGTCAAGGTCTACCTTGCCAACCGTCGCCAGATCGCGGTCGGTGACAAGATGGCCGGTCGCCACGGAAACAAGGGTGTCGTCGCTCGAATCGTTCCCGAAGAGGACATGCCGTTCCTCGAGGACGGAACCCCCGTCGACATCCTCCTGAATCCTCTGGGTGTTCCATCGCGAATGAATGTCGGTCAGCTCCTCGAGCTGCACCTCGGATGGGCGGCACAGGTCCTGGGCTTCCAGGGTGTGACCCCCGCCTTCGATGGTGCCACCGAAGCCGAAGTCCTCGGTGCCATCGACGAAGCCAACAAGCATGTCGAGGATCGCATCGCCAGATTCGAGGAAACCGGCCAGGACCCGGGTGGTTCACGAGAACTGCTTGCCAAGCTCCCATTCGGCGGCAAGGCGCAGTTGTATGACGGACGTACCGGCGAAGCCTTCCACCAGCCCACATCGGTGGGATACATGTACATGCTGAAACTGCATCACCTGGTGGATGACAAGATTCACGCACGTGCCACAGGCCCCTACAGCCTCATCACGCAGCAGCCACTGGGCGGCAAGGCCCGCACCGGTGGACAGCGATTCGGCGAAATGGAAGTCTGGGCCCTCGAGGGCTACGGCGCCGCCTACGTTCTTCAGGAACTCCTCACCGTCAAGAGTGACGATGTGGAGGGACGCACGAAGATTTACGACTCCATGGTCAAGGGCACGAACACGCTTGAGGCCGGCATGCCTGTCGTCTTCGACGTCCTGTGTCACGAGATCCGTGGACTCGGCATGAACATTGACTTGGAAAAGCAGCAGACTGAAGGCAGCAGCCTGCTCTGATTTCCGGAGGCCCCCCAGTGGACCAGCGCAGCGGTACAAGCGGACTTTTTCAGCGAACACCTGACACCAACGAAGGTGTCTTCGATCGCGTCAACGACTTCGCCTCGGTGAGAATCACTCTGGCCAGCCCCAACGACATCAGAAGTTGGAGTTTCGGCGAAGTAAAGAAACCCGAGACCATCAACTACCGGACCTATCGTCCGGAGAAGGATGGCCTCTTCTGCGAACGCATCTTCGGTCCTGAACGGGACTACGAGTGCGGTTGCGGCAAGTACAAGGGAACCAAGTACAAGGGCATCATCTGTGATCGCTGCGGCGTGAAGGTGACCCATTCCCGCGTTCGACGCAAGCGAATGGGCCACATCAACCTCGCGGCTCCAGTCGTGCACATCTGGTTCTTCAAGGCGCTTCCAAGCCGCCTTGGCACGTTGCTCCAGATGAAGACGGCCGATCTCGAGAAGGTCATCTACTTCCAGGACTACGTCGTCATCGATCCGGGTGACACCGAACTGGAAATGCAGCAGGTCATGGACGAGGACGAGTATCGTGTCGCGGTCCAGACCCATGGCTACGGTTCATTCAAGGCGCTCATGGGTGCCGACGCGGTCACGGAACTCCTTTCCCGCATCGACCTGTTCGCAGTCGCTGCCGAGATCCGCGACGAACTCACGAAGACCCGCTCCAAGCAACGCATCAAGGATCTGGCCAAGCGCCTCAAGCTCGTCGAACAGCTCCGACTCAGTGGCAATGATCCCGCCTGGATGATCCTCGACGTCGTCCCGGTCATCCCACCGGATCTTCGTCCCCTGGTCCTGCTCGAGTCCGGCAACTTCGCGACGTCCGACCTGAACGATCTCTATCGAAGAATCATCAACCGGAACAACCGTCTCAAGAAGCTGATGGATCTCAACGCACCCGAGGTCATCATCCGCAACGAGAAGCGAATGCTTCAGCAGGCCGTCGATGCACTCTTCGACAACGGTCGCTGTCGACGTCCGGTCCTCGGTTCCAGCAACCGACCACTCAAGTCGCTCACAGACATGATCAAGGGCAAGCAGGGCCGCTTCCGCGAGAACCTGCTGGGCAAGCGAGTCGACTACTCGGCTCGTTCGGTCATCGTCGTCGGACCCGAACTCAAGCTCCACCAGTGCGGGCTTCCCAAGAAGATCGCACTTGAGCTCTATCAGCCGTTCATCATCCGCAAGCTCAAGGAACATGGACTCGCGGACACGATCAAGTCGGCCAAGCGGATGCTTGAACGACGGGATCCCGAGGTGTGGGATGTGCTGGAACAGGTCATCTACCAGCACCCTGTGCTGCTGAACCGTGCGCCGACCCTTCACCGCATGGGTATCCAGGCATTCGAGCCGGTACTCGTCGAAGGCAACGCCATCACGCTCCATCCACTGGTTTGCACGGGTTACAACGCCGACTTCGACGGTGATCAGATGGCCGTGCATCTGCCGCTGTCTCTTGAAGCGCAGGTCGAAGCGCATCTTCTGATGCTCTCGACGCACAACATCTTCTCGCCCGCCAACGGCAACCCGATCGTCTCGCCTTCGCAGGACATCATCATGGGTGTTTACTTCCTGACCTACATGAACGAGGAGGATGGCAAGGCAGATCACGAGCTCCGTGCCTTCCGAAACGCCTCCGAGGCCATCCTGGCACTCGATCACGGTCAGATCTCGCTGCATGAACGAATCGCCGTCAGGTTGAACAACTTCGACAAGGTCGTCACGTCGCAGGGGTCCACTCCTGTGGACATGCCGGAGAACCGTCGTCTCATCACGACCGTTGGTCGGCTTCGCCTCAGTTCGATCCTGCCCGAAGGGATGCCCTACTACAACTTCACGCTGGGCAAGAAGGGCTGCAGCCTCGTCATCGACGACACCTTCAAGTACTGCGGACGTCCCGCGACCCTGTCGCTGCTGGACGATCTCAAGGAGATCGGCTTCAAGACGGCCACGTCATCCGGACTCTCCATCGCCATCACCGACCTCCGAATCCCCGCACGCAAGCAGGAACTGCTTGATGCGGCGCAGAAGAAGGTCGACGGTGTCGAGCGTGCGTTCGATGCCGGTGCCATCACCGAGCGAGAACGGCACAACCAGCTGCTGGACATCTGGGCCCACTGCCGAGAGGAACTCACGAAGGAGCTCGTCTCGACGCTCAAGTCGGACCGCCGCGACCTCTCGAATCTGCATGAGATGAGCATCGACGATTCGAATGCAACCAAGTACCTCAATCCGGTCTACCTCATGTCCACCTCCGGCGCTCGTGGCAACGTCAGCCAGATGCAGCAGCTGGCGGGTATGCGTGGACTGATGGCCAAGCCGAGTGGCGAGATCATCGAAACACCGATTCGCGCCAACTTCCGCGAGGGCCTGAACGTTCTCGAGTACTTCTCCTCGACCCACGGTGCCCGAAAGGGACTGGCCGATACCGCCCTCAAGACGGCCGACTCCGGCTATCTGACAAGGAAGCTCTACGACGTCGCCCAGTCGGTCGTCGTGACCGAGCACGACTGCGGCACCAAGCGAGGCCTCGCCAAGCGTGCCATCTACAAGGGTGACGAAGTCGACGTACCACTGCGTGAGGTCATCCTTGGCCGCACCAGCCATCAGTCGATCATCAACCCGCTGACCGACGAGACCATCGTCGCGAAGAACCAGATGATCACCAGCGAGATCGCCGACAAGATCGAGAAGCTCGGCATCGATGCTGTCCATGTCAGAACACCACTGGCCTGCGAGACCGCCGATGGCGTCTGCCGCCTCTGCTACGGCATGGACATGTCCACCGGTATGCCGGTCGAGGGCGGTCTGGCCGTGGGTACGATTGCAGCCCAGTCGATCGGTGAACCCGGTACCCAGCTGACCATGCGTACCTTCCACACCGGAGGTATCGCCTCCCGTGGACTGGTCGACACGACCTATAAGGCCACCCATGGCGGAACCATCGAACTCCGCGACTGCAATGAAGTCGAGGTTGACTTCGAAGGTGCCAACCAGCTCATCGCACTGAAGCGAAATGGCGAAATCCTCATCAAGGATGCCAAGGGACGCGATCTCCAGAAGGAGAAGGTTCCATACGGCGGCATCATTCGCGTCAAGCCCGGCGAAAAGGTCCGCAAGGGGCAGTTGCTGGTTGCCTGGGACCCCCACCGAACACCGATTCTCGCCGAACAGTCCGGACGTGTCAGGTTCAAGGACATCGAGATCGGCAAGACGATCCGCGAGGAAACCGTCAAGGGTGACCGCAAGAAGGAACTGATCGTCATCGAACACACCGGCGAGATGCACCCGCAGATCCTGGTCGAAGATGCCGACGGCAAGATTCTCGACTTCCACCATCTGCCTGCCAAGGCACGCATTGAAGTCACGGAAGGTCAGGAGATTCTGCAGGGCCAGATGCTTGCCCGTCAGCCCAAGGATGTTGCCGGCTCCGCCGACATCGTCGGTGGTCTGCCGCGTGTAACCGAGATCTTCGAAGCACGTGTCCCCAAGGATCCAGCCATCATGTCGACCGTCTCGGGACGCGTCGAACTGCATGACGATCTCCGCAAGGGCAAGATGACGGTCCGCATCATTTCCGATTCAGGACATGAAACCGACCACCATATCCCGCAGAGCAAGCACCTTCTGGTCCATCGTGGAGACTGGGTTGATGCCGGCGATGCACTGACTGAAGGGCCTCTGGTTCCGCAGGAAATCCTCGACATCCAGGGCGAGGAAGCCGTGTTCACCTACATGCTGGACGAAGTCCAGAACGTGTACCGAGCTCAGGGTGTTCCGATCTCCGACAAGCACATCGAGGTCATCCTCGCCTGCATGCTCGGCAAGGTCATGGTCAAGAAGCCCGGAGACACCCCGATGCTTCCGGAGGAGGTCGTTGGACGACACACCTTCCGAAAATCCAATCAGGACATCGCCAAGAAGGTCCGTATCAGCGATCCAGGCGATACCAAGTTCGTCGAAGGCGATCTGGTGGAGAGGGATGCCGTCAAGGAGGCGAACGCGTTGGCAGAAGGCGAAGGAAAGGCCCCGGCCAAGAGCAAGAAGGCCCAGCCCGCCAATGGCCAGACCCTGCTTTTGGGCATCACGAAGGCATCCCTGCAGTCCGAGTCGTTCCTCTCGGGAGCCTCCTTCCAGGAAACCACGAAGGTCCTCACCGAAGCTTCCCTCAAGGGAGCCGTCGATGACCTGAAGGGACTCAAGGAAAATGTCCTTCTTGGCCATCTCATTCCAGCTGGCACCGGGTTCAAGACCTACACCCAGATGCGTGTCCAGAAACTCGGCGAGCCAGTTGCCCCTGAGAATGATCAGGAGACACTCACCGCTATGGCCAGTGAGGACGCAGAGGCTCGTGGAGCCGAGCGGCCACCGATGGTTGAAATTCCGGAATCAACCAATCCCCTGTCTGAGATCATCGGTGAGCCCGCCTCAGAGGGCCTCAGCGAAGCAGCCATTCTCGAGGCACTCGAAGGTGCGGCACCAGCTGATCTGGATCTGGACACACCTTGATTTTTCCATGACTATTCCCCTGCCAAATGGCAGATTCATTGGCCTCGTACCGTTCCAGTGACGGTCGGGGCCAATGCCTTTTTTGGCCCACCCAGCAAGGCCAAAAGGCCAGACAAGCCCTTTGGCATGCTATTATTAGCCTCGTATCTCAAGAGCGAAAACATGGCTATTCCAAGTGAATGGCTCCTGCTCGCTGGAGAGGTATCCCATTGACGCTTCTGGCCTGAATCCGTGGTTGGATTCATGCGGTTCAACCGTAGGCTGGCAAACGAACAGGCACCGTTCTCACCCCTCTGGAACTCGAAGAGTTCAATTGGAGTTACTGATGATTCGATCGAACCTTGTCACCCTTCTGATCATTCTGACACTTGGTTGGATAGTGGATGGCTACGCAGAAGCCGCAAAGCCAACCACACCTGCAGCATCGACTGATGAAACCATCCAACAGTTGCTGAGGATCGTCGGTGTCGATCAGGAGGTCCGCGATGAAATCGCGTTGAAGCCAAGAGTTCCCATGCGCAAGCCCACCATGCTTGAACGCTCAGGAACCGGGGAGAACGAACGCCTGATCATCAAGTTCACTGATCAGACTCAAATGAGAATGAATGCCGGCGGCACCCCCTACTCAAAGTCCAATCAGAACATCGATTCCATCGCCGTGATCCTTGAGGAACTCAATCTGACGCTTGAGCCGGTCTTCTCGGGACCGGAAGCCCGCATCACCGAACTTATCAATCGTGCCGAAAAGAACTCGGGTCAGGCACAGCCTGACCTAGCTGGCATCTTCTATGTCGAAGGAAATCCACAGGACATAGACGGCGCAGCGATGATCCTCCTCCATGACCCACGTGTGGAATGGGCCGGCTATCGCAAGAGCAAATTCCAGAAGACCGTTTCGGATCGCATCGAAGATGCCATCGACACACAGATGAAACAGGACCCTTCCATGGCGATAGCGTTGGGACAGGGGCCAAAGAGGACGCAATCAACGGTTGCCCAGTTCGATACGACTGCTCCAACCTTCAACGACGCACGCCCTTCAACAACCCGCTTCGGCGCAATGTCGGACGACACCTCCGATCCGATGCACTTCGATCAGACCGGCCTTGACACACGAAGAACCGATGGCGGCAATCCCGAAGACATGCCTCAGAGACTGGCACCACCGGCTTGCTGCGTCGCCAGTCAGGACCTGGTGGACACCGCTGGTGGCTACGGCCCTTTCAATACACCTGGCAGCTCATCTCCGTTCGTATTCAACACATGTCTTGAGCTTGATCAGGACACCTGCGATTCAGTCGATGGCGCCTTCATCCTCGCAGGAGACTGTGCCGACCCTCTCGACCCCGCCTTCGTGGTCTGTGAAAACGACGCTCCCGGTGTCGCTGGATCCGAAGACTGGTCTCCCCTTGGCGCTTGCTGCACCGGCGGCGTCCAGACCTTTGCCACGAGGGATGATTGCCAGGGAGAGTTCATGCATGATCAGTTCTCGCGTTTCCAGAATGGAAGCTATCCCACGGAACCACTTGTTGGGGGTCTGGCTCAGAACGGCCGAATCCCCGCCTTGAACCCGGCCCTGAATGTCGACCTCCTGTCAAAGACCTACGGCTTCGAGAACATGGTTGTTCCGGGCGGCAATGTGATTGCTGCTCAGGCGGAATACGACATTGCAATCGCCGGCCTTCAACCCGACTTCTCAGTTCTTAGCGGCAATCGAATTCTGAACTCGAATTATTCCTACTACGCAGGCTCAAACGCCTTGCTTGATCCCACAGGCAATGGCCCTGGTGGATTCCCCGGCGTGCCTGCAAGTGGACAGTGGGTGACCGCTGGTTTCGCATCAAGTGAGCTGCCGGGCGATGTACCCCGGGAACCAATCTTCGTTAACCAGAATGCCACGGCACCTTACTTCCCCACCAACACTGGAATCGTCGACGCCATGTACGCGGTCGGCTCCAATGGGCCTGGCGGTGCCCCACTAGCCGTTGGATATGATCCCATCGGCCTCTACTCGGATCCGAGATTCGTCATTCTCTGGGGCCAGCTCGACATTGTCGTCGACACGGTCACAGGACAAGCTGCCCCCGCCATCCTGAATGGTCCCGGAGGTGGAGGGCTCAATCCACTTGGTGTGAGCGGCGGATTCACGTTCTACTCCCTGAGTCCAAGCTCCGGCACAAACGTCTACAACCCCAACATCTATCTGGCTGGTCCGCAGGAGCCGGGTGACTATGGGATTTGTTCCTATGGTGTCTGTGCGATCGACTGCTATCAACCCTCGATCAATCCACCGGACCAAGGCTGCGGACCGGCAACTGCCTTTGCGGGCTTCGAGATCGGCGACCGGTTCCCAGTCACCGAATCCCCGATCATGGGCGGCATAATCGATGTCCCCAACTCAAACGTTGGATGTTCCAGCTTCGTGTATGAGTTCTACTGCCGAAATGCGCTCAATGGCAAGACCATTGTCAGTGATTACAACGGCACCGGCGCACTCTGGGGCGACCTCAATCAACTACCACCGCCAACACCCGGAATCGCGGTCTGCCAGACCATCAACGCACCATACGGTGAGGCGCCTGCCGGTTGGTGGAAGGATTACTACGTTCAGGATGGCGGAAACGAGTGCCAGTTCAATGGCGTTCCCGCCTACGAGACCTTTGATCCTGGTGAAGGGCCGAACGCCCTGCGTGGCTCGTGCTTCTTTTCGAACATGAACTATCCGGCCATGTTCACCAACACATTTTCTAACTTTCAGCTACAGGCCTTTGGTGACCGCTCAGAGCTCGCGGACAATCAATTCGAATGGTTCTACGAGCCCTGCTACGGCGGTGACAACCCTGATGCGGACTACTGCCCTGTCAGTTGCTTCCAGAACCCCAATGGAACAGATGACGGCCTCGCGGCAGCGGTTTCCACAGTAGCGCCACTCTGTGCTGATGACTCTGGTTGCGCAGGCCCATTCGATCCCAACAACCAGACTCTCACAACGGCACAAATCGCGGGATGGAGCTTCCTCTGCGCCGATCTGGCCAACCAATTCAAGCTTGATCCGTATTCGCAGGACACCAACAACCCCACCTACAACACGCTAGATCCAAACCCCCCCATCCCCAACGTCAGCAGCCTGGTCAATCGTGGAAACCTGTCCATCAGACGCTATCTCGATTTCGATCAGACCAACCAACTCGCTGGCCCGTTCACTGAACTGAATACGCTGGGATTGCAGCCTCCATATGCGAGAAACGCGGATGGCTCCATCTGGGACGACCCAAATATCCCGGGCAATGACCCCACGCTCATCCAGCCTTCCTTGAACTGCATGATCAACTATGGCGTCCAGAACCAGTGCTTCACGACGTACTTCTCACAGTATCAGCCAAGCCTCGGATTGGCTCCGAACAGTTCCCTGCCTCCATTCTTCCAGAGACAGAATGGCGGATGCATGGACTTCCAATGCTGCCATACGGTCTGCTCGATCGTCTACGATCCATCCACGGACGACTTCAACTATGGCGACTGCTGCGATCCGCAGTACGGGTGGACGGAAGAATGCGTCGAGAAGGCCATCGAACTCTGCTATGAGAGAGAAGGTGGCACTCAGACCAGATACACACCCAACTTCGTTCCACTTCAGTTTCACCTGAGCCAACGATCGGCAGCTGGCCCACAACCCTTCCGTCTCTGGGATCAGCCCATGCGAAGATTGGCTGCCGCACCAACTCTGCCGCCGACTGTCATATCTTCGATCCCGGCAATACCGACGTTCCCTGCCGACAACTGGCTGCAATCCCCGAGCATGGTCCAATGGGTCGTTTCTCCACGAAACGACAATGGCACGGCTCCAATCTTCCAGACATGGGCTGCACCATCCGTCATTGGCTCGCAATCGACTGCTGGTGTGAAGTATGGACTCCAGATCGGTCCGGATCCACAGACCGGCGAACTCGGACCTATCCTCAATTCCCAGCCCAACACACCCAACAGCTGGCAGGAATTCTATTACGGGGAGCCACTCTCATCTCCGCTGACTTTCTATGAATCACAGGGATTGAGCCTGTACGGAACCATGGATCAGTCGACATGGGGAGCGACAGGCCCGGCCGGACTGTCTCCCACCACCGGGCTCTATTCATGGGCCGATTTCCTGCTTTCACTTCAGCCAAACAACGGCCCCGCCGGCCCTGGAAACAGTGGAGCCTTCGGATTCGGCGTGAACATTGCCGTGCTTGATACCTCGGCATGGATTCAGGAATACACAAACGCTCAAGGCCAGCTTGTTGGCGCGATCCACGAGGACCTTGGAAACGTACTCATGGAAGGACCCGCCACCGGAGATGAATTCGTACCCATGGGGTTCGAGCCCTTCACCTTCGAACCACAGCGAGGCACGGCTGTCCTCGGAACCATTGCCGCGTCACAGAATGGATTCGGGACCGATGGCATCGCGCTTCAGGCAAATACGATGTTCTTCCCGGTCATGACCTCACAAGGATCCGTGGATCGCGAGTTCAATGCGTGGCTCTCGGCTATGACCCATCTCAAGCGGGGCGACATTCTCCTAGCGACCTATCCAGGTGGTGGTGGCACGGACAACATCTGGATTGATGGTGGCGGACCAACGGAAGGCTCCATACTGGAATTGCTCTTTGGGCTCAGTGCGGCACTGGAAATCAGCGTCATACTTCCAGTCGGGGACTTCGGTGTTCAGCTGGGAGGCCTGACTACAGGAGGGCTTGATTCCCTGCCATCCAATGTCCTGAATGTTGGCGCGTCAATGCCCAGCACGCTGCCGAAGAGGGCATGGTCAAGCAACTACATCGGCGTGGACGACTCGGGCAGCATCCCGATGACCACCGCTATCACACCGATCACGACCACAGGTGGCGACTGCAACCTTACAAGAGCAGCCATTCAGACGCAGCCTGATCAACCAAGCGACCCTGCTGGATACATCAGCCGCGACATGATGTCTCGTTCCTATACGAACGACTTCGGATATGCCTTCGATTCATCGAAGGCTGCAGCCGCCCAGATAGCGGGGGTCGCGGCCTGTCTTCAGGGGATCTCCATGCAGTGGTATGGAGCCAGCCAGCCTGGAGCCAACATTGCTCTGATCATCAACAACAATCCGAGGCGACTCGGGGGGCTCTTCAATGGCCCCGCAGCACCAGAGACCACCTACGATCAAGCACCGCTTGAAGGCACTGGCTGGCAGTACGGCCTGGGTACCCCGGATGGCGGGCTACTGACCCAGTACATCGGCCTGATGTCCGATCCTGCCCGGGCAGCTGTAGATATGGTGATTAATCCCGAATGGGACGTTGAAGCTCCGGCAGACATCCTCACGCAAGCAGAGTTCATACGTGGATATCAACTTGGTGGGGACTACACCTCTCTGCAGCAGCCTGGTGACAGCAATGAGATGATCGGCTATTCCCAGTTCACCTACGCGTTCATTCCATATGAGCCTGATTTCTTCGTCCCGGGTGCTCCGTTCAACTACAACGCGTCATTCGACTTTGGAAACGAGGAAGCTGGAGAAGTCACAGACTTGTTCATTCATGGAAGATCCACCAACAAGGATCTATTCGAGGAGAACAGTCTGGCGTTCGATATCCAGATGACGCTGTCACCTGATCCAGAAGAGGCGCCAGTCCCGCCGACATCACTCCTCGCGGCACCTTTCAGCCCATTGCGTCAGGGATTTGCCTACAACTATGTGACAGAGCAGTGGGATCTTATGGACAACACAGTCGGATTCTACCCACTCTTCACGTTCGAACCGCCAAGCGCCACAGATGGCCGGGACTACCTCGGTTTCGAAGGGGCGTTCGATGTCCGGTTCGTACTCACCCTTCCGAGAGATATCTTCGATGATGATGGATTCCTCAATGAATTCGTCGTCTTCTACGACTATGTGAGCCTGCGAGTCTCGGGCCCGATCGATCCCTGATCGAGCATGGCACAATCCAAACCATTTCAGCCGCCGCTGCACACCGCAGCGGCGGCTTTTCTAGGTACATCGAATAGTGTGATACGCTTGCCATTGGATTGAACGCATTTGATCTTCCGATTATCCGTCATTCATCTCCCGGGGAAATTATGAATATGTTCAGCGGTCGACTGTACTGGCTTATCTTCGCCCTATTCATCATCTCACCTTCTGTCGCCTCGGCACAGATGGCCGACAAGAAATCGAGCCCATTCGAGGCTTTGCGATGGAACGAAGATTCGCCGGAAGTCATGGTTCAGTCCGACTGGTACCGACCTCTGACTATTCAGGGGGTCGATGTCGAGCGAATCCTCGCGTTCTGCAAAAGCAGTTACGGCGGCAAGGCAAGGAAGCGATTCGGAGAGGATCTACCAGTCGCCTTGCAGGCGATGGGACACCCACTCCCTGCCAAAGTCACACTCAAGTTGCAGCGGATCAAGGATGGCGAGGTGATAACACTCGCCGATGTCCCAAGCACCAAGAGCAATCGAAAAGCGATCTGGAGAGCCAATCAGACGACACAAGCTGGTGATGAGCAGCCACGAGGACGATCGAACCCAAGCCGCATCTCACGCCAGGAGGCGTTGGCTGATCTAGCCGCATTTCAGATGCAACTCGATGACCAGTTCGCCTATCGACATCTGAAGGATGTCGATCTGGATGGCGAACTTACCAGATTCAAATCCTCTTTAGGTGAGCAGGTCGAGGTCGAGGATCTCACCATCCAGCTGCACAAGCTGATGATGTCATTCGGGGATGGGCATGCTCGCGTTAGGAGTCGCCATATGCCACGGCCAACGAGCCATCCCCCGTTTCTTCTCGAAGAGACCTCAAAGGGGATCGTGGCGTTCATGCCGGATCGCAGTCGATTCCTCGATCCTGAACGGCCCTACCTTCTGGCCATCGATGGACACGAGATCGACGACCTCATCGACGTCGTGCGTCCGATCGTCCCAGCTGGAAGTACACAACTGGTTCGATCCCGCGCCTTGCGTGAAGTTCGCACGCTGGAAATGATCCGTGAACTGCTGCTGGAAGAGCCCGCGAAAGAAACCCTCACATGCATGCTGGCAAGCGGACCGACGGACACCCAACCTGTGAGATACCTGCATCAAATGAACTCAAAACGACCGATCTACGGCGACTGGCCCAACTTGAAGAGCGGAATCATCGATTCAGACATCGGCTATCTACGTATCGAGGAAATGGACGATCGTCTCATTCCTCGAATCAGAACGAGCATGGATGAATTCCGCGACACGAAGGGTCTCATCGTGGATGTTCGAGGCAATGGCGGCGGAACCAGGCTGCCCTTGATTGTCCTCGCCGGCTACCTGCTGGGACCGGACGAGGATCCATGGGTCGGCAGCGTGGCACGCTACCGAACGAGTGACCGCTTTGGTCGTGATCATCTTGACGCCCGGTACATGTACCGGGCCGACGACCCCCGCTGGTCGAGTGATCAACGGAGAGTCATCACGGATCTTGCCGAAGATTTCCAACCCGAGTGGGATCACCCCGAGGGATTCAGCGACTGGCATTATCTGGTTCTCGATCGCACCGGCGTGGATGACGAGTATTTCTACGACAAACCGGTCGTGATCCTGTCGGATGCGAATTGCTTCAGTGCCACGGATATCTTCCTTGGTGCTCTGTCCGGCCGACCGAGGGTCACGCTGATGGGTGCCCCCAGTGGTGGTGGCAGCGCCAGGTCGCAGAGATTCGAACTTCCAAACAGCGGCATCGAGATCAGCTGCGCATCCATGGCATCCTTCCGACCCGACGGTCGACTCTACGATGGACGCGGCATCGAGGTCGACATCGAGATCGATCCCGATCCGACCTTCTTCCTCATGAACGGCAAGGACAATGTCCTTGAGGCGGCCGTGGAGCACATTCGATCCAACTAGTATCGATACCAATAGGACAAATCCAAGCATCCACTGCCTGCGATTTGAAAATAACATGGCCCTGACGAGCCACTCAGACGTCCTCTCTGAGTAAATCTGTTGAAGATTCCAGCCCACTTAGCCAAACTAGCACTTGTTCGAAGGAGACAAGGTCAATGAGGCCGACTGGTTCATTACTAGCATGCCTAACGCTGGGTCTGCCCACTGCATCAGCAGATGTAATAAAGGTCCCTGACCAATATGAAACCATACAGGCTGCTGTTGACGTCGCAGTTGATGGTGACGTGATCCTCGTTTCTCCTGGCGTCTATACATCTGCCCAGGAAGGGCACGTTGTACTTGTATTCGAAAAGACAATCACCATTCGATCAGCAAAAGGTCCGGAGGCCACCATCATCGATGGCGAAGATGCTCGTCGATGCATCGCATGTATCGATTGCAAAGATGGAACTATCGAAATTGATGGCTTCACACTCACCAACGGCAACAGTACCTCCTTCGACTATGACAGCGACGGAGAATCAAGCTACTGGGAAAACGACGGTGGCGGGGTACTGCTTCACAACAATGACGATGTACGTATTGAGAACTGCATCATCACTGAAAATCATACCGAGTCATGGGGAGGCGGAATTTTTGATTATAAAAACAATCATACCGCAATCATTGGCTGCACAATCGAAAACAACAACGGATTCGTTGGTGCTGGAGTCGCCAATTATGAAGGCGAAACATTCACGATTGACTCATGCCTGATCAGAAACAATGATGCCGAGTATTACGGCGGCATATACTCCTTCTACTCGCCTGATTCCAAAGTCGTGAATTCAACAATCACACATAACACCAGCCTTCAGAGTGGAGGCGGCATCGCCTCTGATCTTATCACCCTTGAGAATGTCATTGCCTGCGAGAACATCCCTGATCAAATACTTGGATATTGGCAAAACAATGGAAGAGTGTGCCTATCCAATTCATGTGACGATGAAAATCAAGACGGTATACCCGACGTATGCCAAAGTGATTCAAGCGATGGAACGCTCAATGTGCCATTGGATTTTCCAAACATCCAAGACGCAATCGACGCCGCCAGTTACGGAGACACTATCCTAGTCGCCCCAGGGACCTATTCGAGCACAGATTCTCATGTCCTGAACACTGGTGGCAAACCCCTAACCATTCGGGCGACAGGATCCCCACAAGAAACCATCCTAGACGGCAATGCTGTCATGCCAGTTGTCGTCTGCACCAGTGGCGAAGGAACCACGACAGTTATCCAAGGATTCACGATCCAGAATGGCCTTTCAAACTATGGAGGCGGCATTCGTTGCGTCTACAGTGGGCCTGTTTTTCGTGATTGCGTGATCCGTGAGAACATCGCAGAATATGCTGGCGGCGGAATCTATTTCGACAACAGCAATAGCACCATGACGGATTGCGTCGTAACACTGAATAAGGAACTGGGAGGAGGAGTCGGCGGCGGCGGCATATATTGCCGTGGTGGCTCTGATGTAACACTTCACAGCTGTCTCATAACAGATAATGAAGGTTATATTGGCGGTGGTCTTTCAATAAACCGCTCATCGATTACCGCAACGGACTCGATGTTCATCAACAATATAGCCACAGATGATGAATATCCGGATTGGTCGGGTGGAGGCGGGATCACTGGCTACGAAGCTGATCTGGAACTGAATCAATGTGAAATCAGCAACAACTACACTTCCGGAAGAGGTGGCGGAATTGATCTCGCTGCTCAATCAAGCCTGACTGCCATGAATTGCGTGATATCAAACAACGTGTCAACAGATGATGGTGGCGGAATACACTCAATTGATAGCACTATGCTACTAACCAGCTCAACGATCTGCGGCAATGCCCCCGATCAGATCTACGGCCCATGGACTGATGGCGGTCAGAATACTGTTGAATATATCTGTCCAAATGATTCTGGAGCGTGCTGTATATCGACATGGGTCGTCTGTGAGATCTCCGATGAATTCGATTGTCTTCGATTTGGAGGGACATGGATGGGAACAGGCACGACCTGTGAGGAATCGGCATGCCCATCCCAATGCATTGGCGATGCAAATGGTGATGGAAATGTTGGAATCAACGACATTCTGCTTGTCATTGCGCAGTATGGCGCAACCTGCCCATGACTCCACCTGCATCACTCGTCTAGAAATCTGATTCTTCAATGCCATATACAGAGCAGAATGATGACGAAGGGACATACCCAAACCAATCAACCAGTCTCAGTAATCGGCCTCGGCGCCATGGGATCGGGGATTGCGAGTACATTCTTGGATGCGGGATGCCAGGTGTCCGTGTGGAATCGATCCCGGAAAAAGATCGATGCCTTGGCCTCACTTGGAGCGCACGCCTGCGATAGTCCCACAAATGCCATCCAGGCCAGTCCTCATATCGTGGTCTGCCTTACGGGCTACGCCGCATGGGAGAACGTAATCCAAGACCATCGGCTCCAGAACCATCTCGAAGACAAGTTCATCATCCAGCTGACAGGCGGCACGATCGATGAGGTACAGACACACGCTTCATTGATCGAGGAAAATCGCGGCCGGATAGCGGACGGCGCCTTGATGTGCTTTCCCCGCCAACTGGGCACAGAAGATGCCTCCCTCTTGATGGCTGGCAAGGCTGAAGTGCTTGAAGAGTGCGATGGATTGCTTCGCCTGCTTGATCCGAACTGGACGAATCTGGGGGACGATTTGACGAAGCCCTCAATCCTGAGCCGATCACTGACCGCCGGCATCGTCACCTCATTGATCGGTCTTCTGAATGGAATGGCCATCTGCCGGGCAGGCGGTATTCCGCTCGAACTCTTCATGCAGCACATGGAGAAAGCGGAATCAATTGTGCCTGCAGAGAAGCGGAGGCTGATCGAAGCCGTCCGGGAAGGCCGCACCGAGGAGACCCAGGCATCCATCAAGACATGGACAGGGGCGCACGAAACCATCCATTCCGTAGCCGAACAACTCGGAACCAATCTCGTGCTTCAAGATTCGATCAAGTTCGTCCTGCAGGAAGGTCAGAGACTGGGCCTTGGCGAACATGATCTCTCCGCCATCATCGATGTCTTCATATCAAAGAAAGCATGAAAGGAATCGTGATGATGAAAGGTCTCAATTCACGCGGAACGCTTTTCTGGATCGTGCTGCTCATCGCCACAGCCATCCCACCTGTGACCACACCGGTCGATAAATGGACCGGATGGACCGTGTACTCGCTTGTGGGCGCCATCGTCTGCATCGTGGGTTTGATCGTGGCGTTTGTCAGAAGCCATGGGCCCACTAAGGAGTCGTGAATGATGGCGTGCCGAAACGCCTATCGCTTCAGACCTTCTCGAACACCAACTGAAGCTGGTTGCCCGGACGAGGAATCTCGACATTGGTCATGAAGGCCTTGATGAGCGCGAGCCCACGACCACTGGCGATCGTCAGGTTCTCATCGGCGGTTGGATCGGGCACAGTCTCGGGATCGAAACCCGGCCCCTCGTCCTGAATGCTCATCTCGATACGGGTCTCGCTTACCGAGCAGGAGAAGAGAATCCGCTTCGACTCGTCGCCACCGTTGCCATGCATCATGGCATTGGTCAGAGCCTCCTCGAGTGACAGACGGACGGCGAAACTCGCCGACTCATCGAAACCCTTCGACGTACATGCCTCGAGAACCTCGCCCACAGCGACATCGATCTCTGCTCGCTTGCTGGCCAGATCGTATTCCTTGTGCCAGGCGTCGGGATTCATCTGTTCACTGGACATCCGTTTGGTGGCCCCTGCTGAATTGGAACTGATACCGTCGAGGAGTCGACTGAAGCGTCCCTTCTATCTCTCAGGAGAAAGACTCGCGAGCAGACAGAGAGGTGTCGTGAATCGAGAAGATTCGATCAAGTTTCGTGATCTTGAAGATCTCGAAGATCTCCGGCGCGATGTTCGCCAGACACATCCGACCACCGCCATCCTTGCTCCGGTTGTTGACGGTGATCAACACGCCAAGCGCCGCGGATGAAAGGTGACGAACATTTCCGAAGTCGATGATCAACTTGGGAGCCGCCTTGCCTTCAAGCGCAGCGTTCAATTCAGTGCCGATCTGCTGGATGTTGGCTTCATCCAGAATGTCCTGCTGAATGAACGAGACCTCGATCACACCACCTGCATCATCAATCTTAAGCATGTCGCTCATCGGAATCCCTTACAGAAGTCGAAGCCCATTGATCAAGGAGCGTAGGAAGCGCCAAGGTTCATGTCATCCGATAGTCCCGGAAAGAGAATGTCCTCGTTCTCGGTCTGGATGATGATCTCGGGACGCAGAAGGATCAACAACGTCTTCTCTTCAGTGGAGGTGATCCTGTTGGTGAAGAAGCGGTTGATGTATGGAATCTTCGAGAGGATCGGCACGCCGGCTTCCGTCTCGTACTCCTCACGTCTTCGCTGACCACCAAGCAGAGCCGTGCCCTTGTCAGGCACGGACGTGGTCACGAAGAGTTGCTGTACCTTGACCGTTGGCAGCTGAATACTGCCCTGGAATCCACCAGCCTGATTGAAACCGCCACCAGCAGAACCACCATACGTCGACGTACCAATGGCGACCAGCTCGCCTTTCTGGAAGTACACGTTCATGGTGACGTATCTGCGATCCGCGGATGCAGCACCCTTCAGCCATAGAACAACACCAGTCTGCAGTGTCTGGATGTCCGGTTCGAATCCACCGGAACCTTCACCAGTGACCGCCGTGAGGCTGGCAACATACGCCTCTTCTTCAGTAAAGGAAACCCAGGCTCCCTGACCGTTGTAGAACGTCAGTCGAGGCGCATCAAGTTCAATTGATCTCTGATCCGCCTGAGTGGCCTTGACCAGAAGATCCACCTGAATATCGTCGAGATACTCGATGTTGAGTCCGAGCGCGGGAGCCGCTCCGATGACCGTACCGCCCAAGGTACCTGGGCTCAAAGCAGCACCGGCAATTGATTCAACCAGACTCAGCGAGTTCTGGACAACACCAATCGGTCCCCAGCCTTCCTGATTTGTAATCGGTATGGCCGACTGAGGCCTATTGCCGACGTTGACATCCCGAGTCACGTAATCCCAGTTGGTATTCGTGACGTTGGGCTGTGCATACGTGGCGCCAGTGTTGATCGCATTGTAAGGACCCAGAAGGTCGCCGGTATCAGCATCCACCGGGCTGTTGATGGAACCGTAGACGACAGCATCCTTCAACTTGCCATTTGTGTCGAAGAACTGCTTGAGCTTGGCATTTGGATTGACCGCTCTGGCATCCTCATACTGCTGTGGACTTGTATTGAAATACATGTCAAGATCAACACCGATTTCCTCGAACCAACCCGAACGAAGATCCAGGAAGCGAGTCTCGACATTGATCAGGAGTGATCGGGCCTCTCGCAGCATGGCCAGAAGCCGACCAATCTGTAGATGATTCTTGCTGGTGGTTCGGACTACCAGATTCCGATTGAATCGGAGAATGGTGCTATCACCGCCGCCGATGGCCTCCCACGCATCCCCAGGAGTCTGCTTGTCGGATGGAACGGTCTGCTGGATGATCAGTTCGAGGTTCTCAAGACTCTCGAGCTCCTCTTCCTCCCAATCCCAGTTGTTGGGGTGATCACCACCACCGCCGCCACCACCGCCACCGCCGCCGCCGCTGCCGCCGCCGCCGCCGCCGCCGCCGCTGCCACCGAAACCACCGCCGCCGCCGCCACCGCCGCCGCCGCCGCCGTTGGCACCGCCGCCGCCGAGGTTGAGATCGGGTGGGCTGTCGTAATCTGGAATGGGCAGGACAAGGTCACGCACGTCATAGACCACGACATGCTTGCGTTCATTGAGTTTTTCCTCGGTGGAAATCAGCAACATGCCATCCTGGATTTCCCAGGCAGGATGCGTATCTGAATCACCCACCTGCTCAAGCACACGGCCAAGACCGATGTCGAGAGGCAACTGAGTCAACTGGATAGTGACAGGAGTCTCACGTGTAATGGCCAGTTCCTGATCCATCTCCTTCCAATCAGGATAGATCTGAAGACCGGCGATCGCCTGAGTGAAGTACTCGAGGACATCGTTGAAAGGCATGTCGACGAAATTGATCTCGACCTTCTCTTCCATGAGCTTCATGACACGTCTGTCTGCGGGTGATACCCGGTAGCCGGCGTCCTCACCACGTCGATAGGTGATCTGCGGCCAGTCTTCCGGGTAACCGTAAAGCCCATTGATCGAACGTTCTCCGGGACCGGACAGATTCGGCTTCGGAGGAATCAATGCTCTCTGAAGGTCAACCCACTGGTGTGCATAGGCCATCGACTTCTGACGCTCGGCATCCGAGTAGTCTCGATAGACCATGGCTGTTTCCATGACGTCACGAAGCGCCAGTGCGGCAGGATTCTGCGGGTCGATGAAGAGGATCTCGTCGACTACCTGAAGGGCCTCGCGGTACTTAAGCTCCTCCTGAAGCTTGCGAACTCTCAGGAGGCTCTCCTTGATGATCTTGCTTCGCTCGGCCTGCTCACGCTGCTCGGTGGCAGTGCGACTCTGGGACGCTTCCTCACGCTCGGCCTGCTCCTTGAGCAGCTGGGCATTGATACGGGCCTCACTGATACGTTGAATCAGGGCCTCCGCCTGTGAATTGAATCCGGAGAATTCGCCTTCACTGAGGTACTGACGCCGCTGACGAAGCTTGATCTGTCCAGTGAGAATGGTTCTGTCCGCTGCAATGAAGTCTTCCTTGTTGAGAAGATCCTGCGCACGACTCACGGCATCCTTGAATTCGATTTCCGCTCGCTGTCGCTGTTCCTGCATCTGCAGTTCGACACCCGCCATACCTGCTCCGGTACCGGAGTTGAGCATGGAGCCGTCGTCAAGCATCTGCATGGCCTTCTGATATCCCTCACGCGCCTGCTTGTTGTCGGGCACGAGCTTCAGAACTTCGGCGTACTTGTCGGCCGCTTCACGCCAACGCGATTCGCGTTCGAGACGCTGCGCGGCAAGGAGACCGCTGTTGACCTTGGCGGCATCGACCTGGGAACCATCTTGCTGCTTGGAGGTTTCGGCAGAAGATGTTTCACCTGCTTCAGACTGGCTGCCATCCTGCGCGAAGGCCATGGACGCACCCATGGACAACACACCAACGACGAAACCAACTGCAAAGGTCCGGGAGGAACGATCATCAAACAGGTTCATGAAAATCTCCGTCTCCCTCTCAATGGAGGGATTCACCTCGTCACAACATCCAGCCAACCGAATCGATCCGATGATGCAGAGACAGCATCGAGCCCAATTCCGGCTGGGCGTTCATATCGACCCTCACGGGCCTGAGAAGGCGTACTTTAAGTGCCAGAAGGCTGGTGGGCAACCGACATTCCCAAAGGGCATCAGATGGATTCAATGGGATCAGACCGAACGTGCCTTTGCCTGGTCCATCAACTTGACGAACTCACGGAAAAGGTGGCTTGATTCATGAGGCCCAGGCGATGCTTCAGGATGAAACTGAACGGCGAAGATGGGCTTCTGAAGGTGCCTGAAGCCCGCCACGGTCTGATCGTTCAGATGCACGTGAGTCACCTCACAACCAGCCTCCAGCAGGCTCTCCTGATCGACACAGAACCCATGGTTCTGACTCGTGATCTCCACTCGGTCCCTTATAAGGTCTGAAACGGGCTGATTTGCCCCTCTATGGCCAAATGGAAGCTTCCAGGTCTTCGCCCCGAGGGCCAGAGCCAGAAGTTGGTGCCCTAGACAGATACCGAAGGTTGGTATCTCGCCAGCCACCTCAGAAAGAGTCTCAATCAGCCCCTTGACGGCTGCTGGGTCCCCTGGACCGTTCGAAATGAAGAGGCCGTCGACGCCTGATTCACGAATTTGAACCGGCGTCACATCGGGGCCAACCCGTACAACTTCACAGCCAAGATCTGCTAAATGTCTGTAGATATTGTGTTTACCGCCGCAGTCGACCGCTAGCACCCGTCTTTTTCGATCTGTTGAGAGCTCTTCATCCAGACCAAGTTGAGGCCGCCAGTCCCCCAGCGTCTCCTCCCAGGGTGCATCGCTGCGACAAGCCGCCTGCTCGGCCAGGTTCTGACCGGCCATTTCAGGACTTTTTCTGGCCATTCCAACCAGATCCTCATCGGAGAGTGAATCGTCCAGACTGATGACACCCCTGAGCGCTCCCGAAATCCGCAGGATCCTGACCAGAGCTCTGGTATCAATGCCCTCGATGGCTGGAATTCCATGAGCCGCCAGCCAGGGGCCCAGCTCCTGGGTGGATCTGGAGTTCGAGGCGATAAGAGATTTTTCTCGAATCACGAATCCCGAAACCTTGGGGCCATCGGACTCCACATCCTCGGGGCAGATGCCGTAGTTGCCGATCTGGGTGGCCGTCATCACGAGTATCTGCCCGGAGTAGCTCGGATCGGTCAAGGACTCCTGATAACCGGTCTGGGCCGTATTGAAGACGACTTCACCAACACCTTGCATGCCGGCACCGGATGCACCGAAGGAACTCCCGTGGAAGATGGTGCCATCTTCGAGAGCCAAACGGGCCGACTTGGGTTCATGCATGTTCACAGCTGGTAAACAGTGTATATGGAGATTGGCCAGATGAGTATCCTCCCAGAGATGCAGGAGCTTTTTCCACAGGCCAGAGTCGGCTTCGCCAGAGTTGCTGTCGAGCGAGGACTCGATCGCTATCCCGGCGGTCTGACCTATGCCCTGGATGAAACCCTTGCCGATCTGAAACCTGGGGAACGAGTGATTGTTCCACTAGGCCGGGGGAACTCCCCTACCGGCGGGTATGTCGTTGAAAGACTCGAATCCGTCGAGAACCCGCAGACGATGAAACATGTCATCAAGCGGGATGACTCCGCCCCCAGACTCCCGGTCGATCTGCTGAAGCTTGCCGAATGGATCGCCAGCTACTACATGGCACCACTGGGCCTCACCATCTCGGGCATGCTGCCCTCCGCGGTGCGGCGAGGCACCGGCTCCGTCACGGTTCGACTGATCGATCTGGCGATGCAGGAGGAGGAGAGCAGACCACGCTCCCCCAAGCAGCGACACGTTCTGGAGACGATCCGCAATCTGCCGGCCGAGGAACGACCCATCGAACGCCGCAGGCTCGCGACCTTGTGCGAACTCAAGACCTGTGGACCAGTGGATCGTCTGGTTGCCTCAGGACATCTTGAAGAGACCAGACACACCTCGATCGAAGCCGCCTGGAGAAAAGCCGCTCCGGAAAGAGCCAATCCACCGACACCAACGGAACGACAAAGGTCGATCATCGACGACATCACCGCCGTCATCGATGAGGGATTCGGAGTGCATCTCCTTCGTGGCATAACCGGCTCCGGCAAGACGGAGGTCTACATCCGTCTGATCGAACAGGTTGTCCGACGCGGAAAGATCGCACTCGTGCTCGTTCCTGAAATCTCACTGACCCCACAGACTGGCGGGCGGCTGACCAGCCGTTTTCCGGAACACCGGATCGCGATCCTTCATTCCGGACTCACGGATGCTCAGCGAAACCAGCAGTGGGCCAAAGTCGTCAACGATGAAGTCGACATCGTTCTGGGTGCACGAAGCGCCGTGCTGGCGCCATTGCGACACCAGAGACTCGGACTGATCATCGTGGACGAGGAACATGACCAGTCCTACAAGCAGGATTCGACGCCGCGGTATCACGGCCGGGACGTCGCCGTCCGTCTGGCTCAGATGTCCGGCTGTGTCGCCGTTCTGGGATCAGCGACCCCATCGATCGAGTCATGGGCCAACGCCACTCAACGAGGCGTGTACAAACTGCATGAAATGCTCGAACGGGCGCCGGGCCTGACCATTCCATCGGTACGACTTCTAGACATGGCCGAACAGAGACGTCATCTGCCACAGGGCCAGTCGATGCTTCTGGGCCCAGTTCTCGAAGACGCCCTACAGAGAACGCTCGATGACGGAGGGCAAGCGTTGCTGCTCCTCAACCGACGAGGCTTCGCTTCCTACATCACCTGTCGAAGCCGTGGATGCGGATGGGTTCTCAAATGCGATCAATGTGATTCGACCATGGTCATGCATCGACAACGTGATCTGCCTCGCGGCGGCTTCGTCCGATGTCATCATTGCCAATCGGAACAACGAGTACCGAGGACATGCAAGGCCTGTGGTGGCGGACTCGGCGCATTCGGACTCGGAACCCAGCGTGTCGAGGAAACATTGGCCGCCAGATATGACGCACTTGTCCCAGGCGAAACGCTGCAAAGAATCGACTCCGACACCATGCGTCGATCCGAGGATCTCCATTCCGTTCTGGAAGCCTTCGGACGGGGAACCGTCCGTGTGCTTCTTGGAACCCAGATGATCGCCAAGGGGCTCGACTATCCGGGCGTGCGACTGGTGGGCGTGATCGATGCGGACACATCTATCAACCTTCCCGACTTCCGCGCCTCGGAACGAACATTCCAACTTGTCTCACAGGTCTGTGGCAGATGCGGCCGGGGAGACAAGCCTGGCATGGCCATCATCCAGACATTCAATCCCGATACCCCCGCGATTCGTCTGGCGGCGGAGAATCGATACCGCCAGTTCGCCGAGGGCGAACTGGCGGATCGCACGGTCTGCGGACTCCCACCAACCCGCCGCATGGCCCGACTGGTCATCTCCGATCGGGATGAGCTGCGCTCCCATGCCGAGGCCGACCGACTTCGAACAGGTTTGCAAACCCATCTGGAGGATTCCGTGGAACTCCGGGGCCCGAGCCCATGCGTGATCACCAAGCTTTCGGGCCGATTTCGCAACCAGATCGAGCTCTATGCCCCAACGGCTCATGCCCTTCACGGGACCCTCTCGAAGGCTCGGGATGCCGGGCTCTTCGATCGGGCCGACCGAGTTGCGATCGACATGGACCCCGTTGCACTGATGTAGGGGTCGGAACTCGTAAATCCAGTGTGGATTGGAGCCCTCCAGCCCCTTCAAGGAGGTTTGCCCGTGCTAGAATGCCGTTCTTCGGCGATCACATGAGCGACCAACCACAGCAACCCGCCAAAGATCCAGCCCCAGCGGCTCCTTCCATCAATGGATGGAATGGCGCCTATGTGGACGAGCTCTACCAGCAATGGCAAGCGCAACCGGATTCCGTATCCGAACAATGGAGCTCCTTCTTCGAAGGATTCGATCTTGGCTATCGAGTTCCGACGGAAGATGGTCTGGATGACGGCGCACCGGTCAATCAGGTCCAGCTGGCCATCGACAGGCTGATCCATCGGTATCGCGATGTCGGCCATCTGGCCGCCAATCTCGATCCACTGCAACTGCATGAACGAACCTGTCAGGATCTGGACCCCGCTTCGGTCGGTCTTGGAGAAAGCGATCTCGACAAGACCGTGCAGACCGGCGATCTTCCACTGGAGGACACGGCACGGGTACGCGACGTCATCGAGTTCCTGCAGAGGACATGGTGCGGATCACTTGGTGCGGAGGTCTCCCACATCCGGGATGACGAACGGCGGCGATGGCTCTACCAGTACATAGAGAAGATCGGCGGCCATTCCAATACAAGCGAGGAGATCCAGAAGCGCATTCTCAGGGAACTCCAGCAGGCCACCGGCCTGGAACGCTTCCTGATGCGACGCTACATCGGCAAGAAATGGTTCAGCCTCGAAGGCTGCGAGACGCTCATACCGATGCTGAATGAACTTCTTGTCGCAGCCTCAAATGACGATGTCAAGGAAATCGCCTTCGGCATGGCGCATCGTGGACGCATCAATGTCCTAGTGAACATTCTCGAGAAGAGCTACGACCAGCTGTTCACGGAATTCGAGGAAGCGTGGAAAGAGGACTTCATCGGTGCCGGCGGCGATGTGAAATACCATCGTGGCTACAGCAGCGACGTCGAGACGGATGCGGGGAAGCCACTGCATCTTTCCATGTCATCGAATCCCTCCCATCTGGAGTGGGGACATCCTGTCGTGATCGGACGAGCGCGTGCCAAGCAACGGCTCCGTGGTGATTCGAAACGAACCAGCAGCGTGCCGGTGCTCATTCACGGGGACTCCTCCCTTCCCGGACAGGGCATCACCCAGGAACTGACCAATCTCGCCAGACTCAAGGGCTATCGAGTCGGCGGCTCCATCCATCTGGTCATCAACAACCAGATCGGCTTCACGCTCGAACATGAGCAGGCCTTCAGCGGCATCTACTGCACCGATTTCATGCGGGGCATGGACATCCCGGTCTTCCATGTGAATTCCAGGGATCCCGAGATGGCTATCGCCGTCATGCTGATGGCCTACGAATATCGAAAGACCTTCCAGGAGGATGTCGTCATCGATCTCTGGGGCTTCCGGAAATTCGGGCACAACGAGACGGACGAACCGTCCTTCACCAATCCCATCATGGCCGAAGCCATCAAGCGGACACCATCGATTCTCGACATCTATGCCAAGACACTCACGAAAGCAGGGGTCGTCGGAAGCGAGGAATCCGATCAGACCACGCAACGTCTGATGGAGTTGATGGACGAAGCCCAGCAAAGAATCAAGCAGCAACCGGTTCGGCCGACCCCGATGGCCATGGACGATCATTCGACATGGGCCGGCTTCTCGCTCGACTATGACCACGAACCGGTGCCGACATCCGTTCCCAGAACGCGTCTCCAGCAGATCTGCGAAGCGCTTGGCAAGGTACCGGAAGGATTCTCGCTGCATCGAAAGCTCGAGCGGATTCTCGAGAATCGGAGCAAGGCCATTGCCGACGATCTGCCGCTGGACTGGGCGATGGGCGAACTACTCGCACTGGGCTCGCTTCTGGGCGAAGGCGATGACATCCGCTTCACTGGAGAGGACTGCCAGCGAGGCACGTTCAGCCACCGTCATGCGGTCCTGTTCGACGGCAAGACGGGCGAACCGTGGGTTTCGCTGAACCATCTCGGCGATCAGCAGGGCCAGTTGTGCATCTACAACTCGCCGGTCACCGAAGGCGGCTGCATTGGATTCGAATACGGCTACTCGCTCGGCGATCCCAACATGCTGATCATCTGGGAAGCCCAGTTCGGCGACTTCGCGAATGCCGGTCAGGTCTACTTCGATCAGTTCATAGCGTCAGCCCAGAAGAAATGGGGACGAAGCAGCGGGCTTGTCTGCCTGCTTCCTCACGGCTATGAAGGCATGGGACCGGAACACTCCTCAGCCAGAATCGAACGATTCCTCCAACTCTGCGCCGACGAGAACATGGAAGTCGTCAATCCGACGACGCCGGCTCAGATGTTCCACCTTCTAAGAAGACAGATGCTGCGGAGCTTCCGCAAGCCGCTGATAGTCTTCACGCCCAAGAGTCTGCTCAGACACCCGATGGCCACATCCAGCGTGTCAGATCTGGTTGATCGTGGATTCCATCGAATCATCGACGAGACCGATCTCGAAGGCGTCACTCCATCAGAGGCGACATCCGTATTGCTCTGCAGCGGCAAGATCTATTACGACCTCATCAAGCATCGCGAGGAAACCGAGCAATCCGGTTGCCCGATCGTCCGTATCGAACAGCTATACCCGTTCCCTGAACCGGAGGTCAAGGCACTCTTCGATCGGTATCCAAAGGCCAGCTTCTCATGGGTTCAGGAAGAACCACAGAACAACGGCGCCTGGTGGTTCGTCTACGACTGGTTCCAGCAGAAGTTCGATCGACCACTCCAGTACATCGGTCGACCGGCCAACGACTCCCCTGCCGTTGGCTCTTCGGGTGTACATCGTGAAGAGCAGGATGCCATTCTGGCGCGGGCGTTCCGTGCCGGCGCAACCAAGCCCGTGTCCGCGAAGCGTTGACTCAAGATCCAGGAGCAATGATCCATGCCTGTTGAGATCGTCATTCCGAGCCTGGGAGAATCCATCACCGAAATCCGTCTTGGCCAATGGCTCAAGCAGGATGGCGACTGGGTCAACCAGGACGAGTCTTTGGTTGAAATCGAGTCGGACAAGGTCACTCAGGAACTTCCGGCCCCCGCATCCGGCGCATTGAAGATCACGGAAGTCGAGGGTGCCGATCTACCGATCGGTGCCACAATCGGATCAATAGACACTGAAGCCGCCAAACCGGCGACTTCCGAACCGGCCGCCCCTTCCCAGCCCGAGGCGTCGGCGACAACCGAAAGCCCAGCACAACCCGCGGCGCCCATTGCACCGCAGGCGACTCGTGTGGAAATCGCGACGGAATCCGCCGCTGCATCCGCTCCCGTGCGAGCCACATCGATGGCGAAGAAGATCGCCGAGGAGCGAGGCGTTCCGCTGACCAACATCCATGGCTCGGGAACGCAGGGCCGGATCATGAAAGCCGATGTCCTTTCCGCCCCCACCGGCGGTGGATCATCGATTCAATCGTCAGGCCCAAACTCGCAGCCACTGGCCATCGATGGCGAGCGTGGCGTGCGTCGCAAGCGATTGAGCAAACTTCGAATGCGAATCGCCGAACGACTGGTCGCCGCCCAGCACAACGCGGCCATGCTCACAACCTTCAATGAAGCGGACATGTCAGCCGTGATCGCCATGCGATCCCTCCACAAGGAGGAGTTCAACGATCAGCATGGTGTGAAGCTCGGCTTCATGTCCTTCTTCGCCCGTGCCTGCGTCAGCGCCCTGAAGCAGGTGCCCGCGATCAACGCCTTCATCGATGGCGACGAACTCGAGTACCACGACTACGTCGATCTCTCCGTCGCCGTTGGAACCGATCGTGGTCTGGTGGTACCGGTCATACGGGATGCCAACAGGAAGTCCTTCGCCCAGATCGAGGGTGACATCGCGTCGCTTGCTGATCGTGCCCGCAAGGGCCAGTTGTCCGTCGAGGACATGACTGGCGGCACCTTCACGATCAGCAATGGCGGCGTCTATGGATCCATGATGTCGACACCGATCCTGAACCCACCGCAATCCGGAATCCTCGGCCTCCATCGAATCCAGAAGCGGCCGATGGAGGATCCCGACAACCCCGGCCAGATCGTTCTCAGACCGATGATGTATCTGGCCCTCAGCTACGACCATCGAGTCGTGGATGGCAGCGAAGCCGTCGGCTTCCTCGTGCATGTGAAGAACTGCATCGAGGATCCGGAACGTCTGCTGCTGGGACTCTGATCCAGGTGTCCGGAATCGAGCACGGACATGTGCCAGTTCTTCTCGATGAGATAATGGAAGCCCTGTCGCCCGGACCAGGCGATGTGGTCCTCGACTGCACCCTTGGTCGAGGCGGACACGCGTTGGCGATGGGAGGAAGGATCGGACAAGACGGACTGCTCATCGGCGTCGACCGTGATGCCGACAATCTGGCCTATGCCGGCAAGCGTCTCGAGGAAGAAGGCGTCCCGCATCTCACGATTCACGACTCCTTCGTCTCCATCACCCGTCATCTAGCGAAACTCGAAAGATCGGTCGATGTGGTACTGGCGGATCTGGGCGTCTCGTCAAACCAACTCGACACCCCCGCTCGTGGATTCGGCTTTCAGGAAGACGCGCCGCTGGACATGCGACTTGATCACTCCGGCGACACCGAGGATGTCCGGGGGCTGTTGGCTCGTATCGGAGAAAGCGAACTGGCCCAGCTGATCCGGACCTTCGGAGAAGATCCCTATGCAACGACGATCGCTCGCAAAATCGTGAATGCCAGAGAAGATGGACCCATCACGACAACTCGCCAGCTGGCCGATCTGGTCAAAGCCGCCTACGGAGCCAAGGCTCATGCTTCCAGAGTCCATCCGGCCACCCGCACCTTCATGGCACTCCGAATCGCCATCAATGAGGAAATCCCATCTCTGGAGATACTCCTGGACCTGATCAGTCGCGGATGTGAAACCGCCTCAGCCGGTGGCTGGATCAACGAAAACGCCAGAATCGGCATCATCTCCTTCCACAGTCTGGAGGATCGACCGGTCAAGCAGGCCTTCTCCCGTTGGCAGAAACAGGGGCTGGTAGCGGGTTTAACGAGTGGAGTTGTCCGGCCTGGGGAGGCTGAAATTCAGGCCAATCCCAGAAGCCGCTCGGCAAAGTTCAGAGCGGTTCAGGTTACAGGGCCCAATAGGCCGAAATAAAGGGATAGGAAATGCCATCGACGTGGCCCCGCTCATCGCATGGAAGCGATGCCGGGACGACCAGGCACAGGAATCACCGGATATTGGATGTCCGGACACGCATGGACGCGGGAGTCAATGACTCGAGAGAACAAGCTGGCTTTGATTGTCGGGTTCGGGCTGGTGCTCTTCATGGGCATTCTGGTCTCCGATCACCTCTCGACTGCTCGTAGGGAAGCCTCCGCCTCTCTCCATATGA
The DNA here is from genome assembly GCA_002716385.1 of Phycisphaerae bacterium. Classification (GTDB taxonomy): domain Bacteria; phylum Planctomycetota; class Phycisphaerae; order Phycisphaerales; family SM1A02; genus UBA1668. The sequence goes on from PBAX01000023.1 coordinate 87,941, forward strand.
ATGCCGGTATCAGTCAGAAGTCCGTGATTCCAGGTCAGGGATGGCTGGTCTACGGCATGGCTCAGGAACCTGCCGTCATCGAGCCGGTTACAACCATGGAGCAAGCGGTCACAACGCCTCCCATCAGCAAAGACACGATTCCAATCGCCGATCCCGCCGAACACTCCCCGCATCATGTGGTAAGTGCGGGCGACACATTGCAGTCGATCTGCAAGCGACACTACGGGAATGCCACGCTCTACATCGCACTGGCACGTTACAACCGCATTCCGGATCCGAACCGTCTGGCCCTTCGAACCCGGCTGCTGCTGCCCAGCGCGGAGATGCTGATCAATTCGACTGCCCCTGCAATTGTCGAAGAAACGGAGCCGATCGCAAGAACCGTCCCGAACGAGGATCTGGGAATGGGCGCCTATACGGTTCAGGCGGGTGACACGCTTTCCGAACTGGCTCAGAAGCTTCTCGGGTCCGCCAGAGAAACCGATCGGCTCTATGAACTCAATCGTGATGTGCTTAGGGATCAGAATGATCTGCGGGTCGGCGCCTCACTCCGCTACCCGCTTACCAACTGAGGCTCGCGATCGATGACTGCCAAGATCATGTTGATAGTGCTGGGGCTCGGAGTGACCGCCATGGCGTTGCTCTCCCAGCGACAACAGCGAATCGACACGGCCTACGAAATAACGAGAATCCATTCCAGATGCGACGATATCCGAACCTCACTTTGGGATGTTAGGCGTGCCATCGCACAGGAAATCGTTCAGTTGAAGCCGGAGACGCCGATGGACACCCTCAACAGGCCCGAGGTCGTGCATCATCGGTCGGATGAGGACAGCGTCAATGGCGGGTAGCTCGCACGCCGACATCACCAACATTCAGCAGAGACAGTCGCGCCGCATAGCCTTCTGGGCGATCGGATGCAGCATCATCGCCTGCGTGGCGATGCTCGGAATCAGCCTGCGAGTTCTGCAACTCAAGGTGGCACCAGACAGCCGACTCCAAGCCATCATGGGGGATCCCATCTCGACCCGACCCAGCGTCGGGAGACGTGGAGATCTGATCGATCGTCGTGGGAGACTGCTGGCCACGTCCACCATAGGCTGGCGACTCTTCATTGATCCCACTCTGGTCGATGATCTGGGAACCATAAGCGTTGAACTTCAGGACCTGATCGGACTCGATGCGATCGAGACCGATCGAAAACTCAATCGAAGGCTGCACTCGAGATTCGTTCCCGTCAGCAACATCCTGGAGGACTGGCAGGTCGACCGGATCAACTCGGCGGATCTGCGGGGAATCGGACTGGAACGAAGGCTGGTTCGCTCCTATCCACAGGGAAGCACCGCCGCCCGACTCGTTGGGACAGTGGGATTCGATCATCAGGGACTCGGTGGACTTGAACATGCACTTGAAGATCAGCTGCTCGGTCAGGGTGGGAAACTTCGCTATCTGAGAGATGTCCGGAATCGGCCGATGTGGGTCGCTTCCGATGGCTATGAACCTCATGTGGATGGCGAACCGGTTCGACTCACCATCGATCTGGCCATCCAGAGGTACCTCGAGGAAAGACTTCAGGAAGCGGTCGACGACTGCAACGCCGGAGGCGGTCGAGCGATTGTCATCGATCCCCAAAGCGGGGAGATACTTGCACTCTCGGACATCATCAACAAACGTGAGGGCTGGCCGGGGCAACCGGAAGATCCATTGCGTGAGAAACATGAAAGACTGGGCCGCAATCGATGTGTGACCGATCCCTACGAACCGGGATCGACCTTCAAACCATTCGTCTGGGCCGTGGCCACGGAATCCGGTGCCGCCGATGCCTTGGAAGTGCTGCCCACACCCGCTGCCACGCCATACAGGACCAGCACCGGTCGCAGAATCCGGGATGTGCACTACTACGGTCCGGTCACATGGCGACGGGTGCTCGTGAAATCCCTCAACAGTGGGATGGCCATCGTCGCCGAGCGGATCTCCGAGGAGGCGATGCAGGGATGCGTTGAACGATTCGGATTCGGACAGCGAACCGGATGTGGAATCGCAGGCGAGACGGCCGGACTGGTCACACCTTCAAAGTCATGGAGCAGCTACACGCAGGTGAGCGTGTCCATGGGACACGAGATCGCCGTCACTCCACTGCAGATGGTCCGTGGATTCGCCGCCTTTGCCCGTGACGGCTCGCTACCGTCACTTTGTCTCGTGTCAGAAGACGAGTCGACTCTGATCCGACAACAGGCGATCTCGGCCGATATGGCTCGAGAGGTGCGTGAGATCCTTGAAGAAGTCATGACGGATGGAACCGGACGCAAGTCGCAATCCGAGCAATACAGGCTCTTCGGCAAGTCGGGGACCGCCCAACTTCCCAAGAGCGAAGGCGGCGGCTATCACCAGGACCGCTACATATCGAGCTTCATCGCGGGCGCACCGTTCGACACGCCCGAGGTCGTCGTCCTCTGCGTCATCGATGACCCGGATCGTTCGCTCGGCGCATGGTATGGCGGACGTGTCGCCGGCCCCGTCACCAGAGACGTCATTGACTTCTCACTTGAGTACATGGGCGTTCCTTCAGACAAGTTGCCCCAAGACGCATCTCTGAGCGACCGTCGAACGAACTGATTTCAAGCCACTCGGCGATCGAGCCCGTACCGCTTCATCTTCTTGTAGAGCGTCGTGCGATTGATGTCTAACGAAGTCGCCGTCTCCTGACGATTCCAGTTGTTGGCGTCCAACGCACCAAGAATGATGCGTCGCTCGGGAACTTCAAGCGCCTCGCGCAGTGTCAACCCGGGATCGACAGACGAATCCGTCTCGATAGAACCGATGGTCGTGGCTGCACGTGATCGCCCAAGATCGGATGGAAGATCTGCCTCGCCGATCACCACGCCCTTGGCCAGGACAACCGCCCTCTCCATGACGTTTTCAAGTTCACGTACATTGCCGGGCCAATCGTGGTCCCGAAGTCTGGAAGCCGCGACCTCGTCGATGCCGATCAGACGTCGCCCCAGCGACTCGGCCTTCTGTGCCAGAAAATGCTCGGCCAGAGGAATCACGTCTTCGACACGATCTCGAAGTGAAGGAAGGCTGATGTCTATCACCTTGATTCGATAGTAAAGATCCTGCCGGAACGTACCCTCTGCCACCAGTTGTTCAAGTGGCTGATTGGTGGCCAGAATCACTCTGGCATCGACTTCGATAGGCGTGTTGGAACCGACCGGCTCGACGACACGTTCCTGCAGAACTCGCAGCAGCTTCAATTGCATCGATGGCGGCGCCGAATTGATCTCATCAAGGAAGATAGTCCCGCCGCAGGCTGCCTGGAACTTTCCTTGCTTGTCCGCATGAGCCCCTGTGAAGGCACCCTTGACATGGCCGAACAATTCGGATTCCAGAAGCGTTTCCGGAATGGAACCGCATGAAATCTCTACGAATGGGGCATCGCTTCGTGGGGACTGCTCGTGAATGGCGCGGGCAATCATGCTCTTGCCGGTGCCCGACTCACCATTCATGAGGACCGTAGTCGGCGCCGCCGCCACGGACCGAGCCACCTCGAACACATGATGCATTCTGGGATCGCTTCCGACCATGGCGCCATAGTCGCCATCACCTTCTGCTTCAGGTCGAACCAACAGCTGGCTTCGTGTCAATGCCCGATCAACCGCCTCGCAAAGACGAGCCGTCGTCACCGGTCTGACAAGATAATCAGAAGCGCCTCGTCTCATCACGCCAACAGCGTCCTCGACGGTACCGAAGGAGGCCAGAACAATCGGTACGACACCACTGCATCGCTGAGAGATATCCAGAACCTGCTGGCCATACTCGGCAATACCACCCAGCAGGATGACTCCGGGATTCTGCCCCTTGGATCGGAGTGATCGGATCTCATTGATGGGATCAATCGAATCACCGGGTATCGCGGGGTACCCTTCCGCCTGTAAACGGGTGCAGGTTGCCTGAGCAACTGATGGATCTGAATCCAAGACCAGTATTACCAACGATTTGTCTACGGCATTCATCAACAAGGCCTCCCATGGACAATCCCGGTGACTCCCCTCCGGGCACCGGGAAGGCCCGTGAGGTGCGGAATCGACACTTCTACGAACACGCTCAACTCAATGTTGCGTCAGGACAACAAATTCTTCTGATTTGCCCTCACAAACGGAACTGTTGTTATTACAGGACCTTATCCACAGGCATGTCACGTTGAGCTGAGCCCACAGATCAATAGTTGGAAATCCTGGAAAGGATTCTTGAATGGGCCCCTACCCCGAGTTAGCCTAAGGTCATGCCGCTGGGGAGCTTCTGGAGGAGAAAGCTTTTCAGCGGCTGTTTTTTTCTCAATTGCGTGTGCTCAACGGAATCGCAGTCGGCCAGGCCCGAGTCCGGATACCTCCCGGGCAACCGTCATCACGACGAATCCGACCAGCCCGAATATCAGGAAGCCGACAGCCGGAATCCACATCCCCAGTGCCGCGAACCAGGCAGCCGCATAGGCGGCATGCCAGGCGGCACCGTAACGTTTAAGCCGTTCACTGGCACGTTGACCGGTCCCCGCCGTCCTGATCTTCCACCAACCGATGAAGGCCATCAGAACGGTGGCCGCGAGCGGCCACATCAGATCCAAGGAACTGTCACCACCGGGCCACAGTGGCAGATCTCGCAGTGGTCTCACCAACAGAACCGCGGCTGACCAACAGCACCAACCAGCCAGGATTCCAAGAAAACCTCTTGGTGATATGCGAGGCCGCTTGTCCTCGAGCAAATGGACCAGCAACGCCAGAATCATGACGTGACTCATGACCAGCCAGATGGCCAGCAAGAGCGGCATTCGATAACTGGGGATCAACATGTGGACCCCGTATACGAGTCCTATGGTGACGATTCCGACCGGAGGTATGAAACGGCCGGCAGCGTTGTAGAACATCAGGGCCGCCGCCACGATCATCGTCAGGAAGACGCTGTCTCTGCCCAGCAGCATGGCACCTAGGATGGCGATCAGAAGTAGGCCGACCAGTCCGATGACCGCCTGCGTGATCTGGATGTTGCCGGCCGGCAGTGGTCGCTCGGGACTAAAGGCCCGATCGTGTCGAACATCCAGAAGATCGTTGAGAACCGACCCATATCCGAACAGACCGATGGCGACCATCAGGGCGCCCGCCAACTCGACCAGTAGCCCCGTCACGGTCCAATCGGAAATCTGATTTCGCCATCCGAGCTGTACCAGGACCGTGACGAACCAGATATCGCAGAGGGCACCGAATCCCGCAGCGATGCGGGTCAGTTCCACGGCAGTCAGGATCCTGTTGAGCATTCCAGCCATCAGAGCAACTTCCAGAGGCCGAATGGTGTTCCCAGCCGCCCGGCGAACCCGTACCATACCCTGCTGGTCCCCTGAGCAGAAACCATCTGATCATGGCCGAAAGAGACATCAATGGTTCAACCGCAGAAACAACATGGCCCGGATCTGGAAGCCGATACGCTTCGGATAGCGATTGTCACCAGCAGCTATCACGCGGAGATCACTGGCCCTCTCCGACGTGCAGCCGAGCAGGCCTTCCTTGATGCTGGCGGACAACCCGATCGTCTGATCTGCATCGAATCACCCGGAACCTTCGAACTGACGGCCATCTGCCGCGGACTGACGGTGGACAAGGGACACCGGACCCCCGATGCCGTGGTGGCCCTCGGGTGCGTGATCACCGGAGAAACGACACATGATCGCTACATCTGCCAGAGCGTTTCCGAGGGCCTCACGAACCTCACCATCCAGACCGGCGTGCCAATCGCGTTCGGTGTCCTGACCTGCCAGACCATGGAGCAAGCCAAGTCGCGTTCCGGGGGCGAACACGGCAACAAGGGCCTGGAGGCCATGCATGCAGCCATAAGGACGGCCCATGTCATTCGGGGCCTCGATTCCGGTGGAGCTCCCCAAGCATGACTGGCCTGAGAAACAGAAGACGTGTGGCGGTACAGGCTTTGTACCAGTTGGACAACAGTGGTCCTCAGGACGAATCACTTGTTTCCAACGAGGCGATACGTGAATTCATCGAAGCCGACGAGATCTCCGAGGAGGTCTTTCAGGAAGGGCTTCAACTTGCACGGGATACCTGGTCGCATCGTGAGGCCGCTGATTCGGATCTGGAACCGCTCACACCGGACTGGCCGCTTCATCGCCAACCCGTCGTCGACCGCAATCTCCTGAGACTCGCCTGGTACGAGATGAACAAGGCCGGCACACCACCCAAGGTTGTCATATCCGAATCCGTCGATCTTGCTCGGGAGTTCAGCACGGAACAGTCACCGAGTTTCATCAACGGTGTACTTGATCGTCTGTATCACGACATGATCGAGGCATCCGAGCCATCAACAGAATCGACTCCGCCGGATCCGGCTTCCTGAACACATGGGACTATTCAAGAGCACACTTTCAGCATTGAAGAAAGGCCTGGGGCGAACGCGGGATGCCATCACATCCCCGATGGGGCTCCTATTGCGTGGAAGACAGCTCGACGATGCAACCGTCGATGAGATCGAAACCTGCCTGCTCCGCTCCGATGTCGGAGTCAAGACGACCGAATCCATCATCACCGGACTACGTGAAGCAGTGAAGGAAGGACAGTTGCAGCGTGGCGAGGAGGCCATCGACTTCCTCCAACAGCGATTGCGGGATCGAATCGGCACGGAGGATCGCTCGCTGGCTCGTGCGCCAGAATCACCCACGGTCATACTGGTCGCAGGGGTCAACGGTGTCGGCAAGACGACCAGTGTGGCCAAGATCGCGTACGCACTGATGCAGGAAGGGCGAAGCGTACTTGTGGCGGCTGCGGACACCTATCGTGCCGCCGCGATGGAGCAGCTGGGTGTCTGGTCCGAACGATTGAAGTTCGATCTCGTGCGTGGCCAGTCGGGCGCGGATCCTGCAGCGGTGGCCTTTGATGCCGCCGAAGCCGCCATCGCTCGTGGGGTCGACGTCCTTCTGGTCGATACCGCTGGACGAATGCATACCGAAGCGGGCCTGATGAGACAGCTGGGGAAGATCCAGTCGGTTATCCAGAAGAAGATCCCGAACGCCCCACATGAGGTCCTGCTTGTCCTCGATGCGACCCAGGGCCAGAACGCTCTTGCTCAGGCCGAGGCCTTTGGTGAAACCGTGGATCTGACCGGGATCGTGCTGGCCAAGCTGGATGGGACCGCCCGAGGCGGCATTGTGCTGGCCATCCATGAAAGTCTCAATATCCCGGTGAAACTCGTCGGACTGGGCGAACGGCCGGAAGACATCGAGGCCTTCGATCCGGAAGTGTTCATTCAGGCCATGTTCGGCGACTAGCCCCCACCGCCCCCTCGATTCGCGTCAATCAACCTCCATGGCGTATCATCTGCCTGTGCAGAGTAGAAGCCGACGGCGTGACGTGAACGGATGCACGTGGCTGATCGTGGCCGTGCTCGGATTAACAGCAGCAATGCTGCCGGGCCATACCTGCGCTGAGAACATCAATCCCATTCCCGCGATGGCCGGAGATCGTCTCGGCGGACTGGTGCTGCCGGTGGAACCGCGAGATGGCCCCATCCAGATCAATGCGATGCGAGCATGGACGTGGTCCGTAGAGGAAACCAAGCGGCTGATGCTTTCAGGGGATATCGAGATCCACATCGCTGACTTCTCCTTCGAGGGGGAAACCGCCGTTGTATGGCTCGATCGAATTCCCAGTGAAGACGGGTTGATCAATCAGATCGTGGTCTTTCTTCCGGAGGTCACCAGTCGTACGAGTCAGGCTGGCACGGGACCTCAGGGACGAAATCTGTTGATCACCGGAAGTTCCCGTGGTGACGTCGGGTTGAACACTTCCGTGTTCACGCCATACAGACCCACCGGACAGGATGCGTTGCTTGACCTGGCCCAGAAGAGACTCGCCGCCTACGTCGGCCGTCTACAGAAGACACGACCTGTACTGGACAACATTCCGCAACTGATCGATCCCACACCTGCCGAGCAATGGGCCCCCACGCTCGGCGGCAGCGTCGAGGTCGCCGCGGCTGCCGCCAATGCTTTGCCAAGAGCCCTCAATCAGGAGGACTCTGGATGGCTCAGGAGTCCCCAGGGCATCGTCGCCTTCTCCGCCGATGAACTAAACTTCGAAACCGAGGATGACGAGAACGTGCTTCTTGCCGACGGCTCCGTCGTCGTGTCCTATCGTCCGACCGGTGTTGCCGACACGACCGGTGCCCTGCGACTTTCTTCGGAACGTGCCGTCGTCTTTCTGGAGCCGGGCTCGATCCGTGATACGGCCGCTTCGCAGATGAGTGTGGATTCCATTCGCGGGGTCTACCTCGAGGGCAATGTCATCGCGGAAGCTGACCGCGACGACTACATGGTTCGCGCACCGCGAATGTACTACGACTTCAAGACCGATGAAGCCGTGATGGTGGATGCGGTCATGCGTACATACGACCGCGAGACCAACTCACCTGTCTTCGCGAGGGCGTCCGAACTGAGACAGGTATCCGCCAATAGATGGACGGGCAAGGATGTCAATGTCTCTGCCTCGGCCTTCTTCCAACCAACGCTTTCAATCGGATCGCGTGCGGTCACCATCGATCGTGTTCCCGGAGGACTGAATGAAGAAGGTGCGATGGTCGAATCCTCGATACTCGTGGATGCTCAGGACAATACGCTCCGTGCCGGCGACATGCCGTTCTTCTACTGGCCACGCTTCAGGGGCGGCGTTGACAACATCCCGCTACGAGGCGTCCGCACCGGATTCGGCGACTACGAGGGCGTGATGGTGGAGACCACATGGGACGTCTATTCCCTGCTGGGCATCAAGCGTCCCGAAGGCATCGACATGACGATCGATGCGGATGGCTTCTCCAAGCGAGGCGGCGGCCTGGGCTACGATCTCGTAATCGATCAGCTCGGCCACCAGGCTCAACTCGACCTGTACGGAATGTACGACAGCGGGCAGCAGGTTACCGACACCGGGATTGTGCAGGATGTGCCCAAGGAGATCCGCTACGCGACATTGTGGGAGAACACCCTGCAACTCGATCCCGACTGGACCATCCAGACGCAGGCAGCCTGGTTCTCCGATTCGACCTTCGTGACCGCATGGCGACCGGACGACTACCGCAACCGTCGCGAGTACGAGACCTCCGTCTATCTGAACTGGCAGGGCGAGAACGATTCGCTCTCCGCCCTGGGCAAGTACAACCTCAATGACTTCCTCTCCAACAGCTGGCTGACGGCTTCGCTGGGATACCAGACCGAGAAACTCCCCGAGGTCATCTACCAGCGGTACGGCGACTCGTACTTCGGCGACCGACTGTCCCACTCCTGGGATTTCAGACTGTCTCGACTCAGGGCGTCCATCCCATCCGGCACTCTGGAGGACAACGGACTCCGAGCCGGAACCTACACCGATCAGAACGGACAACCCCTCCCCTCGTGGGCACTCATCGAGGATGCCGCCCAGTTCCAGTACATGAGACGTTCATGGGTCAACAGGGTCAGTTCCCGACAGGAACTGGCCTACCCGATGAAGTTCGACGGGTTCAATGTCACACCGTTCGGCATGGCTCAGGGCATTGGCTACTTCGAGGAGGAGACGACCAATCCAGATGACACCGACCAGTTCAGGATCTACGGCAGTGGCGGTGTCAAACTGGACACACAGTTCCAGAGAGTCATGAATGATGTCCAAAGCGACTTCTTCGGACTCCATCGACTGAGACACATCATCGAGCCATATGCGGTGCTGTGGTATGGAGCCGCGAACTACGATCCGATCGATTTTCCCAACTACGATCCTGAAGTCGACAATCTGAACAAGGGTGGCGCTGTCCGTGCAGGCATGACCCACACCTTCCAAACCCATCGTGGCGGACCGGGTCGTTGGCACTCGGTCAACTGGCTCACACTCGACACGAATGTCGTCTTCAGCACCGGGGATCGAACCGAACGATACCCCTATACCCAGTGGTTCGATTGGCAGCCGGCGTATTCCCAGCTTGGCAACTTCTTCAATGGCTCCGCGGAATGGCAGCTCAGCGACTCGCTGGCACTTCTCTCAACCGGCACCGTCGACTTTGACCTTGGCGGATTTTCCCGCGGATCGGTTGGCGTCGAAGTCAATCACACACCGCAGTTCAGCACCTTCGTCGAATACCGGTATGTTCAGGCGGGCGAGAGCAAGATCCTGTCGCTTGGTGCCAACTATCAGATATCTGACACCTATGTGATTGCCGTTCTGCCCCAATACGACTTCAGTGCCGACAAGTTCCAGTCTGTCAGGGCGGACATCACCAGAGCTTTTCCCGATTTCGATCTGAGCATCTTCGTCGACTATGACCAGATCAGAGGCGAGACTCGGTTCGGCGCCTCCCTCGGCGAAGTGAACTTCTGATTCGACTCCGGGGCCGGATCGCATACTTCCAATCTGGCGTTCATGGAATGGCATCGAATGCAGACTCTCTCTGAAATACGCGAACTTCTGGATGAACGAGGCCTGAAACCACTTCGCCGTTTCGGCCAGAATTTCCTTCACGATCAGAACCAGTTGCGGAAGCTCGTCGATGCCGCCGACATATCTCCCGGCGATCTCGTTCTGGAAGTGGGTCCGGGAACCGGGACACTGACGGAAGCACTTCTGGAGAGAGAGGCTCGAGTCATCGCCGCTGAAATCGATGAAGGCCTGGCCGATCTCGTACGCGATCGCTTCGGCGAACGAATCATCTTGATTCGCGGCGACTGCCTGGCCTCCGGCCGCCGATTAGCGAAGCCCATCGAGGACGCTCTGGGAGATTCCTCATGGTCATTGATCGCCAATCTTCCATACCAAGCCGCCAGTCCCCTGATGATCGAGCTTCTCCTGAATCACCCACGGTGCAAGGGGCAGCATGTAACCATCCAACGCGAAGTAGCTGATCGCCTTGTCGCCGCACCAGGCGACAGACAGAGAGGACCACTCGGCATCCTCGCCAGCACCTTCGGTGAGGTCGAACGCATCGGCGACATACCAGGCAGCTGCTTCTGGCCCGCCCCCAAGGTCACCAGCTCCATGGTTTCGATACGACCAGGACCCAGCAGACCCGAAATCGATGGCAACGACTTCGCTCGCTTCATATCGATGCTGTTTGCACAGAGACGTAAACAACTGGGTCGGATCTTCGGACGTGACACCGAACTACCATTCGGCATCGATCCCATGTGGAGAGCCGAGGTACTCTCAGACCGTCAATTGATCGAACTCTTCCACTGTGTCGGCGACACACTGGACGCCTGACTGCTCAGGCCTTGCCCAGATAATCGCCGTTGTCGGTGTTGATCTTGACTACCTGACCGATCTCGATGAAAGGAGGAACCCGCACACGGGCCCCGGTTTCAACCGTCGCTTCCTTGAGCTGATTGGTCGCCGTCGCACCCTTGGGCTGGGCGATGGTGTCCGTCACAGCCAATTCGACGGATGCAGGAAGATCGACTCCCAGACATCGACCGTCATACATCATCACGGTCACGTCCAGATTCTCCTTAAGCCACTGACTCTGCTCGACCGGAATCGAATCCGAATCAATCTCGATCTGGTCATAGGTCTCCCCGTCCATGAACACGAAGGGACCATTGCCCTGTCCACTGCTGTCATAGAGATACTGCATGACACGCTTGTCGATGTTGACATCCTCGAGCTTGTCGGATGAATTGAAACGATTAATCTTGATCGTCCCCGTCTCGACATTCTTCATCTTGGCCTGGACATAGGCCGGCCCCTTGCCGGGCTTGACGTGCTCGGTTCCGATCACGGTGTTCAACTGTCCGTTGAAGATCAGAGCCTGACCTCGTTTCAAATCTGTAGCCTTGATTGGCATCTGTTCATCTCCAGAAAGGTTTGACAAGTAATCAGATGGTATCGACTCGGGGCACTAGCGTGCGGTGGCCTCTGCGCGTGTTTCCCTCAGAACCGTCACCTTGATCTCACCGGGGAAGGTCATTTCCTCCTCGACACGCTTGGCGATCTTCTCCGCGATTCTGAAGGCGTCGTCGTCATCTGCTCGATCTGAGTTCACGATGACACGCACCTCTCGTCCTGCCTGAATGGCGAAGGCCTCGGCCACGGAGCTGTCTTCCTTGGCGATGCCTTCCAGCTGCTGGAGCCTCTGGACGTACATCTCCATCGACTCGCGTCTGGCACCCGGCCTCGCACCGGAGACGGCATCGGCCGCCATGACGATCGGGGTATAGGGTGTCGTCGATGGAATGTCGGAATGGTGACCACCGATGGCGTTCAGAACAGCCTCGGATTTCTCTCCATATCGCTTGGCGAATTCCATTCCGATGGCCGGATGCCCCCCTTCCATCTCATGGTCCATCGCCTTTCCGATGTCGTGGAGGAACCCACATCTTCTGGCAAGCTCGCCGTCGAGTCCTAGCTGATCGGCGATGATCTGACTCAGGTAGGCGACCTCGATGGAATGCCTCAGGACATTCTGCCCGAAGCTCGTCCGGAAATGCAGCTTGCCCATGGCTTCCACGATCTTTGGATGCAGGCTTCGTATGTTGGCCTCGAGGGTGGATTCGTTGCCCATCGCGACGATGCGTTCATTCATGTCCTTGCGTACACCGGCAACTACTTCCTCAATCCTCGAGGGATGCACGCGGCCGTCGGTGACGAGCTTCTGAAGCGCTTCGCCGGCAATGGCTCGGCGAATCGGATCGAAACAGGAGACGGCAATGACACCCGGCGTGTCATCGACCATGACGTCCACACCAGTGGCCCTCTCAAGCGCTCTAATGTTGCGCCCCTCGCGACCGATGACCCGGCCCTTGAGATCGTCGGAGGGGATCTTGACTGCCTTGACGGTAGAATCCGCGACATGCTCCGCAGCAAACCGCTGAATGGCCATCAATGTGATCTCTCGGCTGTCGCTTCGAGCTGACTGCTCGGCACTCTCCATGATTTCCCTTCGAACGGCCGCCGCATCGTGCTTGCTCTGCTCTTCGACGCGTTCCAGAAGCAGGGCCTTGGCATCCTCGATACTCATGGACGAGACGTCGGCCAGTCTGGAGGTGATGTCCTCCTCCCGCTGATCGAGCGACTTGTCCCGCTCCTGAAGATCTTTCTCGAGCGTATCGAGTTCGTTTGACCGACGATCCTGCTTCGACTGCCGCTTGTCCGCCTGCTGCAGCTTCTTTTCAAGACTGTCTTCACGACGATCCAGCCGATCCTGGTCCTTCTTCAGACCGGCACGAAGACCATCAAGTTCCTTTTCCAGACTGTCCCGCCGTTCGCGGACATGGCGTTCTGCGTCGAGCTCCGCCTTGTTGCGTATGGTCTCGGATTCGGTGGTCGCCGACTGGCGAATGCCCTCGGCCTCGCGCCTGGCGGTTCGGATGGTGCCACCAATCATCAATTTGATGAGCGCCGCACCGGCAACAACGCCGACAACCAGACAGATCAGTCCGATGGTAATGCCTTCAGCATCCAGAATTTCCGCGAGACTGGCTACAGCAATCACGGGAACCTCCAATCGACACACGGGAGAAACCGTGTGAATATGGCTGCTCTTCCAGAAAACCAAACCGCTCGTGGAACACAGACGCCCAGACCGACACCGGCCTGAACAGGAAATGAAATGCATCAATCACGTCAGTAAGGACAGACTCGAAAGCCTGATCCATTCGTGCCTGAATGAGGGGTCACCCGAAGCAACCGTTTCACTTCCTCCTGCGGGTGCTGATTCGATGATGCCATCGAATCTCTGTTTCATTGAATTGTGAAGGCGAATCTTCTCGCCACGAAATCAAAGAACAAACCTGAATCTATCGGTAACCCGAGGCCATCGAATCTATCGGGCCAAATGAGGCTGACCGCCGGCAGATGCCGGTACGAGCGGCTCTACCCTGGGGAGAACCGATTAAAAAGGGCGTGGTGATCAACGAGTACGTCCCGCGATCGGACACCCAGTCATAAGGTATTCATTATCCTGCCATTGGCTGTGTCATGTCAAGGATTCAAATGGTCCTAATCCAAGGTAGCTTCCGTTCATGCCGGTGTTTTTGAACTGGTTTCTGAGACTCATCCCCACCAACCCGATCTGCATCCGGATCGTCGCTGGCGGAGGTCGCAGATGGCGTGACATGCTCATTCGCGCCCTCTATCTGGGCATCATGATCGCGTTGATGCTGATCGTGCTCATTGGGAATCTGGGATCGGGGTACTTCTCGATGCGAGGCCTCGCTTCCAGCGGTGCCTCGATCTTCCAGATGACCTCCTATGTGCAGGTCATTCTGATCTGTCTGCTGACGCCGATCTTCATGGCCGGTGCCATCGTTCAGGAATCCAACCCCCGAACATGGGACATCCTGCTCTCGACACCACTGAACTCCGCCCAGATCGTTCTGGGCAACATCTTCGGACGGCTGTTCTTCATAGTGACGCTGCTGCTGGCAAGCCTGCCGCTTTTCATCTTCCTCCAGATGTTCGGAGGCGTCCCTGACCAGACCATCATTGAAAGCTATGCCGTGGCGATTTGTTCGGCCCTGCTGGTGGCGTCCATTGCCGTGACACTCAGCGTGACCCGTACCATCGGCAAGAAAGCCGTGTTCGTCTTCTATGCCATCATCGTGCTCTATCTTGCCGGCACCTTCATCCTCGACGCCATTCTTCGTGTCCCTATCACCACGACGACAGGCATGTCCGCCGAGTCGACCACCTGGTTGACTCCAATCAATCCGTTCCTGGCCATCGAAGCGTTGCTCCAACCGAGCACCTACCAGACACCGGAACTCTGGGGCAGAAGCTGGCTCGTATCGCAGTGGATGATGCATCCCGTCGAGACCTTCAACTGGCTCTGCTGTCTCATATCACTGGTGCTCGTAATCTACGCGACGCTTCGAGTTCGTCTGCTCATGTTCCCCAGCCTGAACATGGACTGGATGCAGAGACTCTTCAAGCTCTCCCCAAGCAATGCCATCACCAGGCTCCCCCGCCCGGTCGGACAGAATCCGATCGCCTGGCGAGAATCCCACCTCAGACGGAACCTCTTGTCGATCTGCTCGAGATGGGGCTTCTTCATCGTTGGCCTGCTGCTCCTGACGGCTGTACTGGCCAACTACGCCATGTCGGATGCACAACCCGCCGACATTCGTACGACTCGGCTCCTGCTGACCGGACTGTTGATGGCCGAAGTCATCATCGTCGCATTGACCGCGATCAATCTCAGCGCGACTGCCGTCAGCGGCGAGCGTGAGGACGGATTCCTCGACCTGATTCTGACGACCCCAATCCAGCCCGCCGCCTATCTGGCCGGCAAGAATCTGGGGCTGGTGAGATATCTGATGCCGATGATCGCGCTGCCGGTGATCAGCATGCTGATACTTTCGTTCTTCATGTATGTGGGAGGGTTTGGAACCCCTGTGGTTTTCGAACGTACGATCAACAACGGCATGGTCGTCCAGGAACCGTTGATCATCCCGGCTCTGGGCATCTCCTTCATGCTGGTGTTCATACCGTTCATAGCCTTCTGCGTCATGGTCGGACTTCACTGGTCGATACGTTCACGTGGCACCGTCGGCTCGGTGGTAGCCACCGTCCTGCTTCTGTCCGCCATGTTTCTGCTTCTGGGTCTGTGCGTGACGCCCGCTGGCACGAACCTGCCGATGCTGGGCGTGCTGCTGACAACTCTCAATCCGGCGAATATGCTCCTGACGCTCGAGGATCCGGTTTCATGGCTTAAAGAGAGCTGGGAAAGCGATAAGACGGGCGGCACGATCCAGCTGCTGATGATCATCGGCGGGATGATAAGCGGCGGCTTCTATCTCGGCGTGGCCTGGGCCATGCACAAGTCGATGAGCCGGACATTCATGATGACGGTGAGGCGACTCTCGGGAACCCAATGATCCCGGGGCCCCTTCCCCTACACCAGAATCTGAGCGGGATTCTCGATGTACTCGCGAAGTGACACGAGATACTGAGCCGCGGTCGCACCATCAACGACTCGATGGTCGTTGCTGAGCGTGGCATTCATCTCATATCCGACGGCGAGTTCCCCATCCCTGACGACCGGCTTCTGGATAGCCGCACCGGCTGCGAGAATGGCGCTGTTGGGTGGATTGATGATCGCCGTGAAGTCATCCACGCCAAACATTCCGAGATTCGAGATCGTGAACGTCGAATCGGCCATCTCATCCACGGTGAGCCCACGCGTACGTGCCTTTTCAGACAACGCCTTTGTTTCAGCGGAGATCACACGGATGCTCTTTCTATCGGCATTGCGGATGGTGGCCACGACGAGCCCCCCACCACGCTCCTGCGGAAGCGCTATCGCCACACCGATGTTGACGTCACCGTGGTAGACGATCGAATCACCTGCCCATGAGGCGTTCATCAACGGATTCGCATACATGGCCAACGCACAGGCTCTAACGAGAAGATCGTTCACGCTTATCTTCGAGCCGGTACCAGCCAACTGGCTGTTGAGCGAGGACCGAAGCGCCATGAGTGGATCGACATTGAAGGTCATACTGACCTGGTAATGGGGAATCGACTGCTTCGAATCGACAAGTCTCTGGGCGATCGTCTGCCGCATGCCCGTCACCGGCTCACGATGCGACTGCAGCGAACCTGGAATGGCAATCAGGTCGGATGACTGTTCGGGCGCCGCCGCAACCGGCGTCGCCGGTACCGCGGTCGGCGGTGGAGTCATGGATCGCTGAGCGGGCTTGGCTGCCGGCGCCACGGCTGATCGCGTCTCCTCCCCGGCACCAGCTGCCGCAAGGACATCTCGTTTCACGATTCGACCGGACGGCCCGGAGCCGACCAGTGAATTCACATCGACACCGTGGGCCTCGGCCAGACGCCTGGCCACCGGCGAGATTCGCACCTGACCATCGCTTCCCCGGGTGGGCTGACGTTCCGCAGCCTGTGGCGCGGGGGCCACCTCTGCTGGCTTGTCAGGCTCGGTCGACGGCGATGATGCCGCTGGTGCCGCTGGTGTGGATGAGACATCGTCGGCGGATTCATCCTCCTCGAGGAGGACGGCAACCACGGTACCGACCTCGACGGCCTGCCCCTCGTCGACTGCGAGACTGTTGACGGTTCCATCATCGAAGGACTGCATTTCCATGGTGGCCTTGTCCGTCTCGACATCCGCAAGGACGTCTCCGGCGGATACCTCATCGCCCTCGGCGATGTGCCACTTGATGATGGTCCCCTTCTCCATCGTGTCGGAGAGTCGCGGCATCGTGATCTCGATGGTCATGGACGTTCGTCTTTCTCAGGCGTTGTACGTGGCGCTTCGAACCGCTTCGCAGATCTTGCGGGGATTCGGAAGCATTTCCGCTTCAAGATTGTGAGCATACGGTGCCGGCACATCATCGCTATGGACACGATGGACATGGTTGTCCAGATCATCGAAGCAGTGCCTGTGGACTTCCGCAGCCACCTCTGAACCAACCGAAGCGAACGACCACGACTGATCGACGACGACGCAGCAGTTGGTCTTTCGAACGGAGGTCACGATTGTCTCGATGTCCAGCGGCTTGATGGATCGGCCGTCAATGACTTCGCACTCGATGCCTTCCTTCGCCAGCTGTTCCGCGGCCTCCATGCAGAAATGCACGGGGCGACCGAAGCTGACAAGCGTGCAATCGGCACCCTCTCGCCGAACGATGGCCTTGCCGATAGGAAGTGCATAGGCTTCTTCCGGGACTTCCCCGGTCATCGAAAGCATTCGCTCCGACTCCAGACAGAAGACCGGATCGGGATCACGAATCGCGGCCGTGAGCAGCCCCTTCGCATCGTATGGATCGGATGGAATCACGATCTTCAGACCCGGGACATTCGCATACAGCGATTCGACACACCATGAATGAGTCGAGCCCAACTGGCCACCGGCGCCATCATTGCCTCGGAAGACGATCGGCACCTGAAGCTGGCCACCACTCATGTAGAGCATTTTGGGAGCGTTGTTCAGAATCTGATCGGCGGCGACGAGGCTGAACGACCAGCTCATGAACTCGACGATCGGCCGCAGGCCCATCATGGCCGCACCGATGCCCAGACCGGCGAAGCCAGTTTCGGAGATCGGGGCGTCGATGATTCTCTTGGGGCCGAATTCATCAAGCATGCCACGGCTCACCTTGTACGCACCGTCGTACTCGGCGACCTCTTCACCAATGAGGAAGACTCTCGGGTCGTCCCTCATCTCATCCGACATCGCCTCACGAAGGGCATCTCTAAATTCGATGGTCCTCGACATCAGGCGTCCTCCCCATTGGAGTCTTTCATGAAGTTCGGCAGGGATGTCCCCGTGTAGGGGCCCCATTTCTCTATGTACACGTCCTTGTAGAGTTCCTCGATGCCAGGCTCGGGAGAGGCCTCGGCCCACTTCACGGCTTCGCGGATCTCGACACGAACTTCTTTGTTCATGGCCTTTATGTCCGATTCCTCCATGACACCACTTGAGATCAGGAACTTCGCCAATGCCTCGATTGGATCATTGGCCTCGTTTTCCTGCTCCTCCTCAGGCGTCCGGTACTTCCGTGGATCGGAAACAGAATGGCCCTTGAAGCGATAGCACTTCATGTCGACGAATGCGGGACGAGGATTCGCCCGGATGTCGTCCACCAGCGACTTCATGGCCGGATAGGTCTTGGTGATGTCCATGCCGTCGATACAGACGGAATCCATGTGATAGGCGACACCCTTGTCGACGAGATTCTCCGCCGCGGAAGTGCAACGATCGATGGCCGTGCCCATGGCGTACTTGTTGTTCTCCACGATGAATATGACCGGAATGTCCATGACCTTGGCAAGGTTGGCCGCTTCATGGAATGCGCCCTGATTCAGAGCACCATCCCCCAGGAAGCAGAGGGTGACTCTCGTGTTGGTTCCACCATTGAGCACCTCGTCTTCATACTTGGTGGCAAAGGCGAGCCCAGCACCAACCGGAGTCTGGGCGCCGACGATGCCGTGGCCACCGTACATGTGGTTGGGCACATCGAAGAAGTGCATGGATCCACCCTTGCCCTTGGCACATCCATCGATGCGACCGAAGAGCTCCGCCATGCCCACCTTGGGGTCCAGCCCTCGGGCCAATGCATGGCCGTGGTCACGGTAGGCGGTGATGACCGGATCGTTGTGTTGAAGCGCCGCAAGCGAGCCAACCGCAACGGCTTCCTGACCGTTGTAGACATGCAGAAAACCACCCGCCAGCTTGTTCTGATAGGCCTGAACGGCCCGAATCTCGAACTCGCGGATCATCTTCATGTCACGAAGCCACTTGATGAGGACATCGGGCCCCGGAAGAGGAGGCTGCTTGGAGCCCTCGGGGGTCGTGGTTGACTTGGTTTCTTTCGAGGTCGGAGGCACGGTGATCTGTTCCATGGTCATGAGCTTCAAATCTATGGCAGCACCCGAAATAGGTACTGGAACCCTCAGTATAGCGGGCCTGAGGCCATGAAGCCCCCCTCAGATGCTCAGTTCACCACCTCAACCAGCACCCTCGCCCGGCGAGCAGGCGGCATATCGGCCTCCCAGGGCCGCTTATAGTCGAGTTGGAGCTCGGCCTTTCCCGGAGAAGCCCCTCTGATGACCCACCATTGCCGCCCAGGGGCACCGACAAGCCCGTCAGGGGAGTCCGTATCGGTGTATCCCGTCTTCGCGACGGTGACATGGTCCATGCCGGTGCTGCTTTCCGTATTGATGACCCATTGGAATCCGGTTGTCCGATTGCTGACCAGAAAGAATCGCTGCGTGCCGCCTAACTTCACAGTCAGCTGCTGAGCGTCCGCCTGATCGGGGCCACCCCCGGATGACGCGCATCCACTTAAAAAGCTCATTGCCATGAGCACAATCGCTGCAATCTGGGCACCAGTACGCATCAATCAGCCTCCTTTGGACAGCGTTCAATGATAAACCAATTCCCTACATGGTTCCCGATCTCTCAATAGGATGTGAAGACAAGTGGAGGGAGCAAGGCCGGAGAAGATCCCTCGTCCCGGACTTGCAGGGAGTACCAGATGGCCTGAAGCACCTTGCACGCGCAAGACCCGGCTCTCTGGGACAGGCTCGGAATCGAATCAAGCAACATGTGTGTCCTTGAACTGAATCTATGACTTCAAGATTTCCCATCAACATCATGGCCCCGCTGCTCATCGGAATACCCGTGCTGGCACTGGGCATCTGGCTTTCGATGATGTGGAACCACGAGTCGAGAATCGCGGTCGCGGAACTGGCCCACGAAAAGATCGAACAGATCCATGAACTGGCGGCTTTGAAGATCCACGACATGACCACGATGCCTCCGATGATCTGCGAACTGAACGAGGACCTCATCCGTGACGGGGATCTGGATACCTCAGACCTGAGAAGCTGGCATCCGAGATTGTTCGACGAACTTCAGGCCTTCGAAATGCTCAGTTCCATCACATGGGGTTCGGAAGATGGACGTGGACTCTGGGTGGCGCGCTACGCGGACGGAAACTTCTATTTCGACCTGAAGGAGAACGGCAACTCGACCGTCATGAACGAGTGGCGGCTCAATGAGAACGGCACGATCATCGAACATACGATGCACAGGTTCGAATGGGATCTCTTCAGCCGTCCCTGGTATGCGACCCCCAAGTCCAGAGGCGAAGCGTCATGGACCGAACCATATCTCTGGGCGGGAGGCGATCAGACCGACAAGACCACGGTCGGTGTGTCGTATGGTCTCCCGCTGTACAGGGAGGACGGAAGCCTCATCGGCGTCATTGACGCCGACTTCCAACTCGGCGATCTGGCGGAGTTCCTGAAGACCATCGAGACCGGAAGGGACGGCGTGGTCATTCTGTCGACCGATGATGGTCAGTTGCTGGCTGCATCCAACGAGATTCCCTTCAGTGATGGCGACGGCGTGCTTCAACACCTCTCAACAGCCGATGATGTGGTGATCGCCCAGATGGGCGTACTCGTCGAAGAGACCGTCTCCAGCCATGACGTCAGCGAGACCATCACGATCAAGAACAAGAGCTACTACATGCACATTTCCCCGGTTGGAGAGGAGCAGGGACTGGACTGGCAGCTTGTCACCATCATTCCGACCAATGCCTTCATCGGGAACATAGAGGCTCATTTCAGGCAGAGCATGTTTCTGAGCATCGCCGCCGTGATCTTCGTCGTGATCATCGCCAGCGCGATGGCTCGATGGCTCTTGAATCCGCTGAGCACCTTGATATCGAAGTTGAAACTGGTGGGCGAAGGCCATCTCGATACTAAGGTCCAGCTTGGAACAGCCAAGGAGTATGTCAATCTGGGCGCCGCCATCAACGAGATGACCTCCAGCCTGCATGCCTCCCAGAGCCGGGAACAGTTCCTGCGGAGGGAACTGGATCATCGGGTCAAGAACATGCTGGCCGAGATTCTGGCGCTCTGTCGACAGGCGGCGGATCGAAGCGACACGGACCGCAAGCTGCTTGACGATCTCGTCTCGCAGGTAGCCAGCCTCACGGGCGTTCATGATCTTCTCGGCAAGCGAGGCGCCGAAGGGCTTCACCTGAGGGAACTCATCGACTCCTGCTCGAGCCCCTATGTCCAATCGAACTCACAGATAGAAAAGGAAGGCCCCGTGGCCTTCATCAAGCCCAATGCCGCCATGTGCCTGGCACTTGTCACCAATGAACTGGCCAACAATGCCAGAAAGTACGGGGCGCTTTCCATCGAGAACGGGCTCATCAGGACCTCGTGGTCCATCGATGACCCGAATGGCGACTACAGCGGAGTTCTCAAATGGACCTGGGAGGAAGTTCGAGGCGTTGCCCCGGATGGCAAATACAAGAACGGATTCGGCACGCAGATGATCGAGGCCATCATTCCCTATGAGATCTCGGGCACTGCTTCGATCGACTTCAACAGCAACGGTCTCCTCTTCACTGCGACCATTCCATTGAACTGCTTCATTCTCAAGAACGAGGATGACGACGGCGACGAAGATGACGAACAAGGGACACTGATCAATGACTGAGCAGAATGAAAAACTTCTCGTGGTCGAAGACACCTTTCTGATCGCGATGCAGCTGCAGATCGATCTGAAATCTCTTGGCTATTCGGTTGCGGGACCCGCCCCGTCCGTCGAACGGGCATTCAAGCTTCTTGATCGAGAAACCATCAAGGCTGCCCTTCTCGATGTCCATCTCGGGAACGAGAACTCGATTCCAATCGCCAACAAGCTCACCGAGCTCGACATCCCGTTCCTCTTCATCACGGGCTTTGAACGGGTGCAGGTCGATTCCAAGCAATTCGATAACCACATGCTGCTGAGAAAACCGATCAATCTCGAACAGCTCGACACGGCCATGCACAAGCTGCTGGAGAAGAACGAATGATCATCCCGGCAGCATCGGCCTGCAGAGGATCGCGGCGTCAGCTCCCCGACGCCCCCGACTCGATGGCATCCAGCTCGGTCCATCTCGCGTAGAGCGACCGGACCCTGTCCTGAGCCTGAGACAATGACTCGTAGATCTCGGCCGCCTTGATGTGATCATTGAGCACATCGGGTTCGGCCGCCTGCTTTTCCAGTTTCTCCACGAGCGACTCCGCATCGAGAATCGATTGCTCCATCGATTCATACTCTCGGCGTTCCTTGTAGCTGAACTTGCGAGTCCGGACCGGTTGACCATGATTCGACGGCTTGCTGGCGGTTTCAGGGGAAGAAGCGGACTTCTTCTCATCGAGTTCTCTTCTGGCCCTGCTCCATTGCTCGTAGGTCTGATGGATTCTGGCACCACCATGACCATCGATGCCAAGATACTCGGTCGCGATACGCTCCAGCATGAAACGGTCATGGGTCACCAGGACAATCGCCCCGGGGAACTCAAGGAGCGCCTGTTCGAGAACCTCCATCGATGGAATATCGAGATCGTTGGTGGGCTCGTCCAGAAGTAGTACATCCGCGGGCTTCAACATCAGATTGGCAATCAGAAGTCGAGCCTGTTCTCCTCCGGAAAGATTGCCCACCGTGGTCGCCAGCTGATCTGGCTCGAAGAGGAAACGCCGAGCCCATCCGGTGACATGAACCATCTTCTCGCGATACTCCACCATGTCCCCCACCGGACACAAGGCCTCCTGCAGCGTCTGGTCGGCAACAAGCGTCGAACGATGCTGACTGAATGTCACGACGCGCAGATCCACGGCCTTCTTGATGCTGCCTGAATCGGGCGTCAGTTCCTCGTTCATGAGTCTGAGCAGTGTCGTCTTGCCGGAACCATTCACACCCAGCAGACCGATTCGCTGTCCCGGAGACAGCATGATCTCCAGTGAATCGAAGAGTTTCTTTCCCCCCATCGACTTGGACACGGCATGCAGACCAAGCAGCTTGTTCGTCTTTCTCTCCGTGGCCTGGAAGTCGATTGTTGTCTTCTGCTCCGGGGCCGCGTTTCGATCTCTGGTCTGCTTCAGTTCCTCCCGACGCTGACTTGCCGCCTCGACCTGCGTCTTGTTTCTGGTCTGCCGACCCTGGATGCCCTGACGAAGCCAGGCGGTATCCCGCCTCACCTTGTTGGCCAGTGCCGATTCAGCAGCCTCCTGTGAATCCAGAAAAGCCTCCTTGCGACGCAGGAACTCCGAATAGTTGCCATTGGCCTTGAAGGTCCCACCTGGATATGCCTTGGACAATTCGACGATGGCCGTAGCCGTGTTCTCGAGGAACACCCGATCGTGGGTCACGAAGATCATGGCGATTCGAGACTGCTTCACGAAGGACTCGAGCCAGAGTACGCCATCGAGATCCAGATGGTTGGTCGGTTCATCCAGAAACAGCACATCCGGTTCCCTGGCGACAGAGCAGGCGATCGCCAACCGCTTTCGCCAACCACCGGAGAGTTCCTCGACAGGCTTCTCGAAGTCGTCGAAACCCAGCTTTGAAAGCGTGATGGCAGCAGACGTATCTGGATCCGAATGCATTCCAGCATCGCGTCCCAATGACCGAAGGACTGCCGACATCGGCGTGTCCGCCTGCTCGAACCGGTCATCCTGTTCGATGTAGACCATTCTGGCGTTGCGTCGACGGACGACTTCGCCTTCATCCGGGGATTCCAGCCCAGCCAGTATCTTCAACAGCGAGGACTTACCCGCTCCATTCGGTCCGATCAAGCCCACACGATCACCATCCTCCATGTGCAACGAGACACCCTCGAAGAGAGTGTTGGCCGGATACGCCTTCGTGATGTCGCTTGCGGAAATAATGGTGGCCATGGATCGCTCCGCCGTGCCGGCGGCCCTGATACTTGAACCAACATGGTAGTGCAGGCGCCTCGGTTCATGAGCCATCTGTTAACAAGGCCGTGAGGAACTACAATCCAGCACTGCCAGAATGCAGCCCAGAACGACGGCGATCCCCACCGTCGCACCACTCATCTCCGCCTTCCTCACCCTTAATCGGATGAGGACGTTCTCGACAAAGGAACAATCAAATGCTTCGCCTACTTGGATTGCTTGTATGTCTCGTTGTGGCCTTCGAGATCTCGACCGAAGTCGCCTGCGCCCACTTCCTGTTCGCACACGTCATTCGTGGATCCCAACCGAGAGTTGAACTTCATTTCGCGGAGAGCGCCTGGGATTTCAGTGCGAACGATCGAATGGTCAGCCTCATGGGATCCGCTCGCTCATGGCATGCGGACGGCCAAACTCTGGAGTTTGAATCGAAGCCCCACGCGATGGTCTGCCCCATGGAGTCGGACCAGAAGATCGCCTGCTCCGAATTCACCTATGGACTCATGTCCCGAGGAGAGACCTTCCTGCTCCGGTACCACGCCAAGGGCGTTGACGGGATAGAGGCAGCGGAAACAAATGGTGGACTCCACGCCGAGATCGTCGCCACACCTTCAGAGGACGGGCAACTGATCGTGACCGTGCTTTCGAAGGGCACCCCCTTTCCGGGCGCGGAGATCATCGTCCCAACGAGCGGCATGAACACCGAAGAGATGACCACCGATGAAAATGGGCAGATTCGGATCAACACTCCGACAACTTCGTTGTACTCGTTCAGGGCCATGGTCCCTGAGGAACGAAGTGGAACTCATGATGGCAAGCCGTATGAACTGGTTCGCCACTACACGACCCTTACCGTACATGACCATGAGAATATCCCGGAAGGTTCGGATGGTCTCGCGTGGGCGATCCTTCAGGATGCACAACATTGCAATGCCGCCACTGTAGGTGGCAGCTGGAATGCGAACTTTCGCATGACGGACGCTTCGGGCACACTGCAAGGCAAGCTGATGCATGACGGTCAATCGGCCCGAATCACCGAACCAGAGGAGGCCAGCGATCGGACAATCCAAACGATTGGTTCGATTCGGACGATTCACCCCGCGAATGACATCGCGATTGGATTCGAAGATGCAAGAACAGCAGCGGCGGGCTGCCGGATCGTGATCCCCGAACATGGGATGACCTATGTGATCAAGGACCGAGTTGTCGAAACGATCATCGAAAGCTCCGACGATGGAAGCAGACGCATAGATGTCACTGGAAGAACCCGACTCGAAGATGGACGCATACTCCCAGAGCGACTCGTGATCACTGAGTTCGATTCGAATGGCACCATCGAGTCGGTCACGCTCACGTCGGAGAACTACGTCGATCAGAATGGCGATCATGTACTGAAGAGTGTTTCTCACAATCACATCAACGGTCCAGGCAAATCTGACCAGACAGTGATTCGTCTGAGTGATGTTAGACAGCAGGATTCGACCAGCAGCCGATGACCTTCACCTGATTGGCCAAAGCAAATCTCCTGTAGAAGACATGCATTCTTGCCTGATGGTGAATACCTCCACTGCAATCTTGAATGCACATTTGAATAGGCTCAAAGCCGCTTGGTATTGAATCTCTGTCTCAATTGCTTGTTTGAATGCGCACCTCTTGAAGTATGAACCACCGCGGCGATAATGCACGCAGTGCATAAACGTTTGACTTCATTAGGGGGAATTTAATGAATCGTCTTCAAACACTTCTCACGTTGGCAATGGTGTGCCTGTTCATGGGCATGGCCCATGCAGAAACCCACGTCCTATATCCGATCGATTCCGCCAGAACATCACCAAGTTCCAACTGGGGTTCATGCTGTGGTGTCAGCAGTTTCGATACCGGCGGCTCCACCATCTCGATCAATGCCTGCACCTACCAGGGCGGGTATTGCATGGGCGATACCCACAGAGCGGTGTTCCTGTTCGAGATGCCTCAACTGACACTGGGCTCCACCATTGATCTGATGGTGCTCAATGGTGGCCGCTCAGGCGCAACCGGCTCGGGATCCATCGCCTGGCGATGGACGAACTCGCCAACGCTCTCGACGATCGATATCACCGACACGATCTATTCACCAGATGTTTCGCAGACGATCAACTGGTCAGGAGGATCCACCTACTCCATCACCACGCCTTCTGCGTTCTACGAGGGCGGCATTGGTGACTATCTGATGGTGTCCGCGTCGATCGGCAACTCATATGCCATGTCGCTATCCAACTCCGGATCCACCGCCAGCAAGCTGGTCTTCTCCAGCCAACCGGGATGTCCGAGCGACTTCGATGCCAATGGATCGGTCGATGTCAGCGATGTGCTCACGCTTCTCGGAGCCTATGGAACCACCAGTAGCGATCATGATCTCGATGGAGACGATTATGTCGGCGTGAACGATCTTCTTCTTTTACTGGATGCCTTTGGAGAGTGCCCATGAACCACATGGCGGTTTACATTCTCTCAGCCTTTCTTCTTTGCTCGGCTTCGTCACAGGCGGCCGTAGAGACCATCGATATCCCCTGGTCGCAGACCGCCAGCATGGGTGCCACAAACTGTTGCACCTACAGCTCGTTGACCAGCTGGAATGGTGAATTCACCTACTCGAAAAAATGTTCCACATATGCAGGGTCCTGCATGGGTTCGCGCAGAGGCGCCTTCTGGCATTTTGATCTCTCCGCCATTCCCTCCGATGCCACAATCGTGTCCTGCTCATTCCGAGGCATGACCGAGTACCCAGATATGGGCGGAGATACGACGATCGGAATCGAGGGGACGACCGGATCTCTCACTACATCGATGGCATTTTCAGTCATCAATTCCCCGCAATGGCAGTACAGCGGCTATTTCTGGGGTGGCAACTTCACGTTCAGCCTGCCCAGCTCGGTCGTAGAATCGGCACGTGATGATGGAATGCTCACGATCTACGCCTATGTCTCCAACAGCGGCGGAGTCAACGTTCACAACACCGGCTCAAACGCCGCACGACTGAATGTCGTACTCGATGTGCCGTCCATCTATGGCGCTTGCTGCATGGATTCGGGCAACTGCGTCGTGATCAATCAGCTGGCTTGCGAGAATGCAGACTTTGATTTTCTCGGCGAGGGCACGGAATGCCCCGAGGACAGCTGTCTTGAGTGTGCAGGCGATCTGAACGGGGACAGCGCATCCGATGTCGATGACATCCTGATGCTTCTTCAGAACTACGGCATGACAGGCGATGCACTGGATGGAGATCTTGACGGCGACGATGATGTCGACGTAAATGATCTCCTGGCATTACTGTCCTACTTTGGAGATTGCTGATGAAATTTACATCAAGAATCATCCTAGCCAGCTTGGCACTGACGGCAATACCTGGTCATGCAGAGATGCAGATCGCAGAGATCGAGGATACGCAGGCTGTACAACTCTGGTGGAGCGGGGGATTCCAGTGCGCCAACAACTACTGGTACAGCAATCCACCGATGATGCAGGGTGGCTTCTGCACGCTGAATACCATCGACTACACCTACAGTGGAAAGAAGATCTCCTTGTGGCGATTCAATCTGTCCACGATTCCCGAAGCGGCGTCCGTCATCTCACTGAAGATACGACTCGAAGGATCCGCCACATGGGGGCAGCAGGGCAACCTCTTCAAGCTAGGTATGAAAACGGGTACGGGCGCCTTGACCATTCAGGATGGAGAGGCCCTCTACAACCAGGGTGAAATTTTCGCTCAACCGGCACCCTCCGAGTCCATGGAATACGAGCTCGATACGAATCACATCATCGAGGCCCAGGGCACCACCGATTGGCTGGTCGTGAGCATGTCGGCGGAGTATTCATCATCCACGGCCTATCTTGACACGAATGCCGCACTGATCGTCGGGTACGACCTGGAGACCTGCGAAGGCGACTTCAACCAAAACGGCGAGGTCGATGTCGATGATTTACTGGCCTTGATCAATGCCTATGGCAACTTGGACAATCAGTATGACCTCGATGGAAATTCACTGATCAACGTCAATGACGTCCTTCTGCTTCTAACCGCGTATGGTGAGTGCCAATGATGACCCCTCTTCGTTCCATGCCGATTGTCCTTGGCCTCATGATGCTGCTTAGTTTTCCAGACATGAGCCGAGCAGAAACGACCGTGGTCTATCCTGTTCAGTCAGGATTGATCTCTGATGGATCCTGCTGCAGCCCATACGGCTACTCCAACAGCACTTCTGCGACGTTTTCCCTGACAGGATGCTTCAGTGACCCCCACTACGGCTGTTGGAATAATCGTGAACGCGGCGCCTGGCGATGGGATCTTGCAAACGCCCTGCCGGAAAACGCCGTCGTGACATCTGCCCATATTCACTGGGATCATCCGGATCTATGTGATGCATGGAGCGTGTATCTCTGGATTGACGCCGGCACCCAGACCCTCAGCTCGAGTTATTGTCAACAGATTCGCAACAACCCGGATCAACAGTATTCGGAGCAGACGTACTACGCCTCGACCTTCTCATGGGCTCTTGATGAATCTGTGATGGACGAAGCCTTGAGCGGAGGGTATCTGAGCCTCGTTAATCAGATTGGGTCCAGCGGACAGGGCTGCCTGATGCACAGCCTCGGTACCGACGGAGTCCGAATCGTCATTGAATACGACCTGGAGACCTGCGAAGGTGACTTCAACCAAAACGGCGAGGTCGATGTTGATGACCTGCTCACTCTCATTTCGGCGTATGGCCTGGCGAATGAACAGTATGACCTCGATGGGAATGGCTTCATCAATGTCAACGATGTCCTGTTGATGCTTGGCTACTTCGGCGACAGCTGCGGCTAGTGGTTCGCCCTCACAACGGCCCCGTTCAAATTTCAGATAGATTCATTCAAGCCAGCTCGTAGCCGTAGGCTTCAAGCTCGCTGCCAGCAACTGCCTGGAAGTCCTGAACCTGCTGATTCGTCAATTCATCACGCCAACGACCGACGGTAGCACTGGTGATCGGCTGGGCGAGTCTCTGATGTCGCTCGAAGGATGATCTTGCATCGGCCTGCACCTGAGTCGCCTCGAATTGGGACGACTCAAGCTCCAGATCAAGAAAGGCCATGACCTTCGCGAGGTGCAACTGAGGATCGCTGGTGAAATCCTCGTAGCGAACCGTATGCACGATGGGATCGTCCTTCACGGAAAGGCCTGCATCGATGCATCGTTTCCAATATCTCGCATAGATGGCCGGGGAATTCAACCTGACGTTCGGATGCTTCCGGGAGGAGCAGTAGGCATCCCGACCATCACGAACCACGTTCACGAATCTGGCATTCGGAAAATAACGGGTGAGAAAACCGATGTGCAGCACGTGCTGTGGGGTCTTCTCGATCAAGGTACGACCTTCATTCCTGGACTCGAGTAGCCGAGCCGCTCTGGTGAAGAAGTCGACGATGTCGGAAGACTCCGAGAACAGCTGCCGATTCTCCTCGCGGGACAAACCAAAATGATCCCTGCTGAATATGTTCCTCAAGGAGATCAAGCCCGTCTCCTGCTGCATGCTGAAGAGCTTGCTATGCGAATTCAGAACTCGCTCCATGAGCGTGGTTCCACTCCGAGGTGCCCCCACCACGAAGATGATCCGATGATCGCTGGTCTTCCTGGGTCTTCGCCAACTGATGTTGCGAAAGACCTGATGAGGCGCCTTGATGTAGGAACCGAGAATGACCTGTACGGACTTCATGTGGACGCGACCTCTTGCACAATCGAAAACTCAACCAGAGCCTACCACAAATGTCACACACCCCCTCCAGATCCACTCACCGATAGAAACGCCCCTGGCTGAGTATGTACAGACCAGGGGCGCAGGAAAGACTGTGTTTTCCTCGTGACAATCAGTCGCCGCAATCATCCCAGTTCTTCAGGATGAAGAGAACATCCGATACATCGATCGACCCGTCGTCGTTCAGATCCGCATTCGGTTGATCGGTGCCATAGGCCGAGAGAACCAGCAGCAGATCATCTACACCGACCAATCCATCTCCCTGCACATCCGCCTCACAACGGCGGATCTTCATCACCATGCCATCGGATTGATTACCCATGGAGGTGTTGTTTGTAAATCCGCAGATATAGACATGTCCATGCGAATCGACAGCCACATCGTGACTCTCATCCGCAAAGCCCGCATGATTCCAGAGCCCGGTCTCGATCACGTCCCCATCGGCGCTCAAGGAGACCGCCATCTGCATGGCATCGATCCCGGCATCGACACTCTGGCTGTAGGTTCCCGTCAGCTCGATGCGACCATCCTCATGAGTTGCCATTCCGTTGATCAGATGATCATCGTCTCCAAAGAGCTGCAGATTGACATGCGACCAATCAATTGAACCATTCGGTCCGACCTTCATGGCGAATATGCTTTTCGCTGGGAACCAGCACGCCCCACCGATGAGGACGCTGTCATCGGACTGCAGAGCCACATCCGTCACGATGATCGAGTCGGCTTCCTGATGGGAATACGGCGTCATCCACTTGAGGTCTCCTTCAGGCGTGAGCAGTGCCACATAGACCGATGAGGACCAGTTTCCTCCGGACAGATTCCCCGCCACTCTCCAATTACCCTGAGAGTCGACCTTGATGAACGATCTCTCCGAGAGACCCGTACCTTCCGGGTTGACCAGATGGGTCCATTGTTCGGTCCCGCCAGCATCGAGCGACGTGTAGAAGTGACCCGAACCGTCCTGATCACTCCACAGACCACCCACCAGCACATCACCATCATCGTTCAATTGGATTTCAAGTGACATCTCGATACCCGACTCGACACGATCGATGGAGCTGGCCCATTCGAGGTTTCCCTGATTGTCCAACGAACGGACTTGAATCGATTCGTAGGCGATGTTGTCGACGATGCATGTCCGTCCATCCGGACCTGTGGTCAGGCGGGCCTTGTGAGCCGAATTCCATGACCCATTCAGGCCGTTGTCGGCGAACTCGCGTGTCCATTCCACCTCGCCCGTGGATGAGACTCTCGCGACCAGCAGCTTCCGTTCAGTCCAGCCATGATCATCATCCTGTATCCATCCAAGAATGGTCACCGCCCCATCGGGCGCCTCGGCTGCATCCAAAAGCCAGTCATTCTCGTACTTGCTTCCTGCGAACTCGAGTGTCCATGCGGTGGACATGTCCGCCTGGACCCTTCGCACGGCGATATCCGATTTGCCCGATTCATCTCTCGTCTCACCAAAGGCCGTCACGCCGCCCGACTCACTTGGAATCAGAAGACGATAACTGGCATCCGATGTGATGTTCATGTAGCCGGGAGTCTGCAATTCGGCCACAGCGGGTGTCGCGATAGCACACAGGACCATACCTGTCGTTGTCTTAAAGCCCATCATGTTCTTTCCTCAGTTTCCTGTTCATTACCGAAACCATCGTCATCCAGACATCTGGAATGACCTCTCAACGGACCTGCGGACGTCAGGAGAGGATCTTTCAGCAAATCTCCGGAATATGATCGACTTTCATAAATTCCATCCAAATGCGGCTCGGCGCATCAACAAATGGGCGTGATGGACCAGAAACCAGCCCAGACAGACTCGCTCACCGCCAAATGCAAACTTCTCGACAACGTGGTTGAATACGCACTGTGAATTCGCAATCATGTGCTGGATCGCCCTGAAAATCACCAACATCTTCCGTGGGGGGAGAACATGAACTGGAAAATGACTAGCTCGATTGTCCTGCTGACCTACTTCGCCGTAGCAAGCATCGCTCTTTCGGAGACCATATATGTGCCGGCGGATCATTCCACCATTGCCGCTGCAATCGACGCATCCGATAACGGCGATGTGATTGAAGTATCATCGGGCATCTATAACGAGAATTCGCTGGATACTTCAGGCAAGTCCATCACCATCTTGG
Source organism: Phycisphaerae bacterium (assembly GCA_002716385.1). Lineage (GTDB taxonomy): Bacteria > Planctomycetota > Phycisphaerae > Phycisphaerales > SM1A02 > UBA1668. Next base: position 120,089 of record PBAX01000023.1, read on the forward strand.
GGACGATTGAAGCGGATGGCACCCTGGGAACCATCATCGATGGGAATCTGTCTGGCAGCGTATTCCGATTCAATTCCGGGGAAGGCCCGGACACGATGCTCAAGAATCTCGTAATCAGAAACGGGGACAGCCCACAAGGCGGCGGCATCTTCTGCTCCGGAACCGATCCGACAATTAAAGGCTGTCTCCTGACCGGGAATTACGGATACACGGGCGGCGGCATCTCCTGCTACTACAGCGATCCCACCATCACTAATTGCATCTTCTTGAACAACTCCTCCGATACCTATGGTGGCGGCATCCGCTGCCTGCAAAGCAGCCCCGTCATCAGAGACTGCACCTTCATCGAAAATTCGACACTGCAGAATGGTGGCGGAATCTTCCTGACCAACAATTCGAATGCCGAAATCCAGAATTGCACGTTCACGGAGAACTTTGCCGGCCTCAATGGCGCAGCGATCATGGTGGAGGTGAGCAACGCCCAGCTTCTAGATTGCACAATCAAAGGCAACACCGCCAGCCAAAGCGGTGGTGGCGTCTATGTGATCAGCGGCAATCCAACATTCACGGATTGCAACATCAACAACAACGAAGCAGGATCCCGTGGTGGCGGGCTCTATTGCTCAACAAGCAGCCCATCAATAGACGGTTGTACCATTTCAGCCAACTACGCCGCCAACACCGGCGGTGGCATCTATTCCACGACGACGAGCAGCCCGCCATTGTCGGACAGCAATGTCTGCGCGAATATTCCCATACAGATCTATGGCAATTGGGATGACGAGGGCGACAATGTAGTCGCGGACGTATGCCCCGCCGACTGCATCGGCGATGCCACCGGAGATGGATATGTGGATGTGAATGATGTCCTCTACCTGCTTTCAGCATGGGGAACGAATGATCCAAACGCTGACTTCGACGACAACGGCACAGTGGATGTCGACGACATACTCGAGTTGCTGAGTCGATACGGAACCATATGCGAGTAGCGTCTCGATTGATGACGACTCGTCGAAATATGAGGCCAGACGAAGGACGGATGTTCGATCAGAATTCGTACTGAAGCTGGGCTCGTATCAGCCACTGCCCCGACTGGTTGCCGTAGTCGGGACGCCATCCATTTCCACGACCGGGCCAGAAGGCGACGCCCGGATTCGTGTCCGGATTGCCTCCCTCGCGATTGGCACCCGGACCTTGTGCCAGATTCGAGAACGAATAACCGAAGTCGCAGGTCAACTTCACATCCTGGATTCCGATGGGCCACCAGTTGAAGCCAACAGTCAGCGTTGAAAGATGGCCCGTCTCACCGGGCAACTGCAACGAACCACGATAATCACTGATGTCACCGAGTTCGTACCTGCCGTACAACTGCACGTTTTCGGCAACAATCACACCCCCCTGTCCGATCCACCCCCATGAACCGATCGTATCCTGATCGAGATCCAATGCTCCATTGCGACCATTGCCTAGCACGAAGTATGTGAAGGCTGTCCAACCCTTGTCGAACATGGATAAATCCACTGTGAATCCGAGACTTCGTTCGGCTTCAGCGTTGGCATACACCCATTCACGTTCGGAATTCTTGAGCATGTACCACTGGAACCCGGCACCGAGCATGAGACCGAATTCATCAGCATCCTTGTTGGTCAATGTGTCGAAGTCCGCATGTTCACCCGCCAGCACGAGCTCCGCTCTGGCAAGAATGCTCCTCATGCGGGTTCTGTAGGCCCCCACATTCAACTGCCGTGGGCCGTCGTTGTACATGGCTCGCAGATGAAAAGGAGCGACATCCCATCCCAGCTCAAGACCCTGCGTCCAGGCATAGGTGAAGGCATGATTGACCATGGATCGTTCAACGGCCAGCTGATAGGCGCTAGGGACGATTTCCTCTCGAAGGTACGGACCCTTGTACTGCCCGAGCCTGAAGAACATTCCATTGTCGAAACGTTTCTGAATGAAGGCGTTTTCTATGAACACATTCGATTCGGAACTGTAGGCCAACGTTCTCGTGTTGGTGGCCAGGGTCAATCGATAGGAGATCGATGGATCGAAGAGATGCCCATGGAAGTGCAGCTTCGATCGCCGGAGCTCGAACTGTTCCGTATCCTCCTTGCCCTCGGTCTGGCCCGGCATCCTGTTTCGATGATCCAGAATCCAGCGGAACTGCAGTTGACCCCGGAACTTGAGCAGGAATCTGTTGTCAGGGGTCGACACGAAGTAGCCATCCTCGTATCCGATGATCGTATTAACGCCCTGAAGACTGGATCGGGTATCGGCATCCGCCAGAACATTCAAGGCTATGTTCCTGATGTCCTCGGTTCGCTCTCGTGTCAACCAGTCTTCGTCGCGGGCAGCCTCCATCTTCTCAACCTGATCCCAGATGGCATCTATCTGAGCTTCGATGACATCATGCGATTCAGAGCCCCGTGCAATGCCGCAGAGGAGCACTGCCATCAGAGATATGAAGAGGAATTTGGAAGCAATCATGTGGACACGGTAATGGAAGGGAAAAGAGAGGACCATATCGGCCATAAAAGCCTCGCAACAGCTTTCCCGAGCCCCGACAGAGACCCTGCTGCGGCTCTTCATGTGGGAAAATCTTGGTTTTCATGCATTCAATGACACGTTTGCACGATGTTTACAATCGGATTGTTGAATCATCAACCCAAATTCACCACAATGGGTTGGGTAGAGAATTCTAATTCTGGGGAGCGGACCACCATGAAAATCATGATCATTTCAATCGCAAGTCTACTGTTGGCAGCAAGTCTAGATGCTGCCGCAGTCAACTCATACATATCCAACAGGGATGCCGAGGTGATGGGACCGACGATGAATGCTCCTGAAAGGAACCCCTCCCCCAATGGCTGGATATGTGGCTCCGTCCCAACCCCTGAAGAAGAAGCACTCATGCAGCGGCTTCTAGAGGATGGTACGTGGGACAAGTTCAAGCAGAGAGATCTCAGTTCCGACCGAGGCACGAAGTATGTGAATGTCACCTTCCATCTCATTGGATATTCAAATGGATCCGATGCGCTTGATGAAAGCTATCCGCAGATACTGATAGATCAACTAAATGAAGTAATGGATGGAACCGGCCTGCAATTCTGCATCAAGGGCGACCTCCTCTTTTACTACGACGACGACCTGGCCGTTGTCAACTATTTCGACCCAAGCACCTATCCGACCATTGGCTTCTTGCCAGACACGATGAACGTCTACTGCGTTCCCGAACTGATAGGTGCAGGCGGATTTGCCTCCTATCCGAATGGGACACTCTTCGTGATGGCAAATTATGCCGCCGTACCCGGATCTGGCGTATTCGGCCATGAAGCTGGTCATTTTTTCAGCTTGCGACACACCTTCGACACTGCAGCTGGAGTCGAGTGCGTGGACGGCAGCAATTGCGGCTCAGCCGGCGACTTGATCTGCGATACCCCTGCAGATGACAATGGAGGATTTGGATTCAATTGCCAGTACGTCGGCAACGGGACGGATCCATGTAATGGTGATCCCTATTCACCACTTGAAGACAATCTGATGTCTTACAACAGTTATCTGTGTCTTCAGGAATTCACGCCCCAGCAGAAATCTATCATCGTCTCCGTTGCGGAGACATTTCGAGCCCAGTTGCTAACAGACGAACCCTGTGATCCAGCTCTACCAACGGGAGCCTGCTGCATAGGGAACGGCTGCTCGGTACAGAACTCGCCCGACTGCATCGAAGCCGGCGGACAATTTCTTGGCGATGGCACAGATTGCGATGACGATCCATGTGGAGGGGGGCCCAACACACTGATCGTCGATAGCGGCGGAACCGGCAACTTCACCGACATCCAGAGCGCGCTCGATTTCGCCTCTGACGGCGACGAGATCGTCGTCTACCCAGGCACCTACAGAGGCTCTGGACTCGATGTAGCGGACACCAAGGGGAAGGCCGTCTGGCTTCACAGCAGCGAAGGTCCGGAAGTGACCTTCATCGCCGGGCAGAGTGCCCGACGCGGGGTCCTCTGCGACAGTGGCGAGACCGCCGACACCATCATCGAGGGATTCACCATTCGCAACTGCGCCGCCCCCCTGTACGATCTTTTTGGAAACGGCAATGCCAACGAATTCCAGCTTGGTGGCGGCATTCTCGTGAAGGATTCCTCTCCGACCATCATCGACTGCATCATCGAGAACAACACCGCTCCTGGAAACGGATTCGGTGGCGGAATCTTCACTGGCGCCATCGATGGCCAGTGCCAGCCGAACTTCATCAACTGCTTGATCAGCAACAACAGCGGAAAAAACGGAGGCGGCGTCTACGCCTACTACGGATCGCTGGACATGCAGAGCTCCCGTGTCTCGGAGAACATGGCCAGTGGCACGCTCGGAGGCGGGTTCTTCATCGACAACGCGAGCGTGACACTCGGCGACATGGAGGTCTGCGCCAACACACCCGATCAGATAGCCGGCGACTGGAACGATGCAGGCGGCAACTATGTCAGCGGCATCTGTCTCAGCACCGGTGCCTGCTGCATCGGAAACGACTGCACGGTCGAGACATCCGATGACTGCGATGCCAACGGTGGCAAGTATGTCGGCGATGCGACTCCGTGCGAAGGCAACACCTGCTTCACCGGCCCCACCACCTGGACGGTCAGCGCCAATGGTCCCGCCGATTTCAACGACATCCAGTCGGCTGTTGATGCCGCCTATGACGGCGACGAGATCATCGTCTATCCGGGTGTCTACACGAGCACCCATCCAGGCCATGTCGTGGATCTCATGGGCAAGGCCATCTGGCTCCACAGCATCGATGGACCTGAGACGACCATCATCGATGGCGAATCGTCGCGCCGAGGCGTCGTGTGCTTCAATGGCGAAGATCAGGGAACCCTGATTCAGGGCTTCACCATCACGCAATGTCTGGGCATCGAGTACGACTACGATGGCAGTGGCGGTTATTCCTGGTGGGAAGTCTGCGGTGGCGGCGTCTACTTCCGTGGAGCAAGCCCCAGCCTGAGCGACTGCATCATCACATCGAATGTCAGCGGATACGGTGGCGGCGGAATCTACTTCGAATCAAGTGATCCCGTCATCTCCAACTGCATCATCACGAACAATCAGGCCCAGTTCGGCGGTGGCCTGACCGGCTTCTCGAACCCGAGCTACTCGATCGAGAGCTGCGACATCAGCGGCAACTTCGGTTTGAATGGCGGTGGCATGTTCGTGCAGTCATGCGGGGTGGGTACCATGACCAACTGTCTGGTGATCGCCAATAGCGGCATGAGTGGAATCGTGAACCAGATCTCCGAGCCACCCACGCTGATCGACACGACGGTGTGCGAGAACGAGATGTACCAGATCCAGGGCGACTGGACCGACGGCGGCGGCAACTCCGTCGATGACGTGTGCCCGAGCTGCATCGGCGATGCCACCGGCGACGGCGTCATCGATGTGGACGATGCCCTCTACGTGATCTCGAGCTGGGACACCCCCGACCCGAACGCCGACTTCGATGAAGACGGCCTGGTGGACACGGACGACATCCTGATTCTGCTGAGCCAGTTCGGAGTCGTCTGCGAGTAGACGTCGTACGTCGAATCCCATCTATTCCAAGCGTCCCGACAGGCCCTCTGTCGGTACGCTTATATTTGCCTGAACTTGTGACTTCAACTATTTTCGTGTACTTATTTATTCTCAAACATACGAATGGAACAAACACATCAATGGAAACGACAGAAGCAATCTATTCAAGGCGAGCCGTCAAGCACTACGATCCCGATCACAGATTCACTGAAGACGAGATCCGCAAGTTGTTCGAGGCGGCCATTCAATCGCCGACGTCCTTCAACATCCAGCACTGGCGATTCGTTCTTGTTCGCGATCCCGAGCTACGAGCCAGGATACGGGCGGTCGGAAACGATCAGGCCCAGATGACGGATGCATCGATTCTGGTGGTCATGACGGCCGATATCAATGCGTGGAGCGAAGATCCGGCTCGCTATTGGCGTAATGCACCTGCAGAAGTCGGCAAGGCTGTAAGTGGCCTGATAGGCCCCTTCTATTCCGGACGCGAGCAATTGCAACGGGATGAGGCGATGCGATCCATCGGTATCGCCATGCAGACGATCATGCTCACGGCCAGGGACATGGGTTACGATTCCTGTCCGATGATCGGGTTTGATCTTGAGGCCGTGTCCGAACTGATCAATCTGCCCGAGGGCCACTGCATTGGCCCCATGATCGCCATTGGGAAGAAGACGCAAGATGCCTGGCCAAAGCCTGGCCAGCTCCCGCTCGAGGAGGTTCTGGTGGAGAACACGTTCCCCTCACGTTCATGAACATGTGATCGAATGGACAGGAAGCTGGTGCCGAGCACCTGTTTCCGGATTATCACCATCGGCCTGCTTGATGGCACAGGAACTTTGGCAGCCTCCCGATGTATACGGGCACGATGCTGATATCCTCGCGTCATGAATAAATCCGATCCGATCAGCGTCCTCGACTCTCCGAGACTGACCAACCTCCTGCTCATTGCCCTGCTGCTCTTGATGGGTTACATGGCCTATGGGCCGGTTTCGGTTGATGAATCAGGCAGAGTCACCTCCAATGTCATCAATGGGGATGCCAATCCAATTCCCGTCAAGGTGATCAACGAGCCGAATGTGAAAGTCACGAATCAGGTAAACACCTACTGAATCGTTTCCCGCCAGCCAACTTCAACCACAACACGCGAACCCCACCGCAGCCCCCGTAGAGACCCTGCTGGGGCTTTCTCTACCTTTATATATACAGGCAGCCAAACTGCTCACTTGCCCCTTTCCTCTTGATCCAGGCACTCGATCTGTCATGATGGAAGGATCACTTCTTGTTCCCGGGAGGGAAAATGATGAATCGCATCGCAGTTGGCATCGCAGGTCTTTCGATGGCTTTCCTTGGGATATCCCAAACCATCGCAGGCACGATCAATGTGCCCGGCGACTACGCCTTGATCCAGGATGCCATCGATGCCTCATCGAATGGCGACGTGATCAACGTCGCTGCAGGGACCTACGACGAATACGAACTCAACCCGGACGGAAAGGCCATCACCATTCAGGGAACGCTCAATCCGGATGGATCGCTGGCGACCATCATCGATGCCCAGCAGGATGGCAGCGTATTCGTGATCGACAGCGGTGAAGGAGACGGAACCCTGATCAAGAACCTCTTGATCACCGGTGGCGACGACAACTATGGCGGCGGGATCCACTGCCGCAACAGCACCCCCATCATCAGCGGCTGCACGATCTCGGACAATACGGCCTACAGCGGAGGTGGGATCTACAGCTATTTCAGCATTCCCACCATCAGCAACTGCACGATCTCGGGCAACACTGCCGACTATGGCGGTGGCGGTATCTACCTCGTGGGCAGCCCCATCATCAGTGGCTGCACGATCTCAGGCAACACGGCTGGCGTCTTCGGCGGTGGGATAGCCGGCCTGGGGAACAGCAACCCCATCATCAGCAACTCTCAAATCTGTGGTAACGAGGCCAATCAGATCTCCGGTGGCTACGCCGATGCGGGCGGGAACACGGTGGCCGATGAATGCCCTGCCGACGATTGCGAAGGCGATCTCGACGGCAATCAAGTGGTCGACATCGAGGACCTCCTGCTCGTCATCTCGGGATGGAACACCGACTCGGGCGACGCCAATGATGATGGAAGGACGGATATCGCCGACCTGCTCCTGATCATCGATCTCTGGGAAACCAGCTGTCCATAGCCGCGGCAGTATTCACGAGACTCGAACCCCATCGCAGACCCGGCAGCTTCAACGCGCCATGGGACATGCATCGCCTCCGTCAGCGATCAGGCGACGCATCACTGGAAGGCCTCCTGGCCACGAATGCCACCGTTCCAGCATGCACATCCATGAATATGTGCAGGAAGATGACGAACAGGATGCTCTCGAAGTACAGATAGAGCAGACAGAGAAGGAGTCCGACAGCGGCACTTTTGGCAACATGCGCCCAGCCAAGGTAGAGGTGCCAAAGACCGAACACCAGACTGCTTATCACGCAGGCGATCATCCAATTCGCATGCGATTCGATCCAATACAGAAGATACCAGCGGAAGATGAGCTCCTCGCAAATTCCTGCACTCACTGAAACAAGAATGACGAAGACGACGTATTCGCTCCGGGTTGTCGGCAACACCGCATTGAGAGAGCCGGCCCCTTTTTCGAGAGCACGCTGCACCTGGGACTTCATATCGCTGCTTCTGCTTATCGAAACAGCGGAATACGTCATATAGATCACCAACGCGACACATATCACGATTGCCATCGTGATTTGCAGAGTCGAAGACGGGATGTAATTCGGAGCATTGATACCAAGTGCTCCGATCGAAAAGGCGTAGATCAAGAAGGCGGTCACGACCCATAGCATGATCGAGAGCTTCAGATACTCCAGGACCTTGCTCTTGAACTGATGTTTCTCAAGAACGATGTCCAGTAATGGAAAGACAATCAGAAGGGCCAGTAAAACTATTTCCAGAGCATTCATCGATGCATCGCTTGTCGGGATCCGCACTACTTGATTAAACGAGTCGATCAGCTCGACACGAAGCATAGGTATATCAATGTAACCACCAAACGGATAACAGGATGCTTTTCAACACCTTCTTGTCAGCAGAAACACTCTGCCAGCCAACATTCATTTGGCCGACTCCCCACCACAGCCACGGCAAAGACCCTGCCAGGGCTGGCTGCTCGATTCCGCGAGCGACCTTTTTCATTCCCGCAACCCTATCCAGCCCGGGCAGGAAGCGGATGGACCATGAAATACGATCTATATCATTGATTTACGATCCCGGACATGTGACAATCATGACTGGTTTAACAAACCGGGAGAAGAGAGATGAAGAAAATCCGCCTTGCCGCTGGCCTCATCATGCTGCCCATCACATTCACGGCGTCAGCCGACGTTAGCGTGATGTTCGAGCTGGAATACGACAATCCCGATGAGCCATGGTTGTCAGGGGACGCAGGCTATGTCTGGGGAGCCTTCTATGGAGTGGATGCCATCGGTGACATGGTCGGCACCTACGAGACATCGATAGGCATCTTCTACGATTCAGACATTGGCTCGTCACTGATATATGAAGGAACGGTTGTTGCTAGCCGAACCTATCAGGACGACTCCAATGACATCTGGGACATGAGCATCACCTTCGATTTCGGCGGAACCACCGAACCGTGGTCCGGCTTTTCCAAACTAATCTTGGCTGATATTGTCGCCCACGACCCTTGGGATCCAAACGACACCTACAGCTACGGCTTGCCTTCGTTTGAGACCCATGGTGATGACGGAAGCAGCTGGCTATTCGATGTAAAGAACTTCAGCGAGACCGACATCAATCTCCCTGCTCCAGCTGCTCTGGCACTTATGGGCCTGGCTGGCCTATTCGGCAATGGCCGACGTCGTCAGTGAACGCCCCCACCTGACACACAACGCATGAACCAACCCGCAGCTCCGGCAGAGAACCTGTCGGGGCTGTTCATGCTTCATATTGAACCGCTTCGCAGAACTGGCATTGATTCTCCCAAACAGATACGCCAGAATACATGACGAAAATCACGGGAGAAGGGATTCATGAAACCCATATCTGCAATTGTCGCGAGCCTGATGCTCGCCGGGACGGCATTCGCCGAGACGCTCAACGTACCTGCCGACTACCCGACGATTCTTGACGCCATCGCGGCGTCCGTCGACGACGACGTGATCGCGATAGCCCCAGGCACGTACTACGAGCGCAACCTGTCTCTGCAGGGAAAACGCATTCGAATCCTCGGCTCGGTCGATTCCAGTGGCGCACCGACGACAGTCATTGACGGCGAGCTCGAGATCGGCACGATCTTCACGTGCTCTTCAGGCGAAGGTCCAGAGACGGTGATCGAGAATATCCTGATTGAAAACTCAATCGGCCTTTCAGGGGCAGCGATCCACTGCATCGGCTCAAGTCCCACGATTCGAAACTGCGAATTCATCAACAATCTCGGCCAAAGAGGCGGCGCCATCTTCTCCGACTTTGCCAGCCCCTCCATTCAATTCTGCAAATTCCTAGACAACAAAGCGACAATTCACGGTGGCGCCCTCTACTGCGTCGATGGCGATCCGGTTTTGATCGCCTGCACATTCGAACAGAACACCTCCAATGATGAAGGCGGCGCGATCAAGTGCACTCAAAGCTGTGATATCGCGATCCTTAATTCGACGTTCGAACAGAACATCGCCTCTGATGACGGTGGCGCCATTCGCCTAATCGATGATTGCAATGCGATCATCGAGAATTGCAGCATCATCGGCAATACCGGGTATCGCGGCGGAGGAATCCACTGCACGAACAGCAACCCGACTATTCGGGACTGCACCATCACGAACAACACGGCTGAATATGGCGGCGGGATCGCCTGTAGCGACAGCAACCCCATCATCAGCAGGTGCACGATCCTGGGCAATACGGCTGAAATCCATGGCGGTGGGATAGATTCATACCTGTACAGTTCTTTATCCATTTCAGAGTGCCTCATCTCGAACAACACATCCAATGCAAATGGTGGCGGGTTGTACATCAGAAGCAGTAGTGCTGAACTCGAAAGCTGCACAATCAGTGGCAATCAGGGATTTGAAGGCGGCGGGATTCGGTGTTATGAAGAAACTGATCTCACGCTGATCGACAGCACGCTTTCTGACAACATCGCCTCTTTCCATGGAGGCGCCCTCGCCAATGGCGACAACAGCTCAGTACTTCTACAAAATGTCAATGCGACCAACAACAATGCCGTCAACTCCGGAGGCGGCATCTTCTCGGATGGCAACAGCAGTGCAAAGATCGAGAACTGCAACATCCTTGGCAACACGGCTGGGGTCGATGGCGGCGGCCTCTTCTACTACCCGAATCCCGGATCATCGGTCGATGGTTCCATAATCGAGAACAACACTGCGGACAATCGTGGCGGCGGGATCTACTGCTACGACGACAATCTCGACATCCTGAACTGCTTCATTTCCAACAACACCGCCAGTGACCTGGGTGGTGGCGTGTTTGTTCTGCAGGACGGCACCCCCACCATCGAGGACGCCGTATTCTGCGGAAACAGCCCGGACGCCATCAGTGGCGAATTCACAGATGATGAATGGAATCTCTTCTGGACGGACTGCGACGACTGCAACGGCAATGGCGTATCCGATGATGTGGATATCTCCAGTGGCCAATCAACGGATGTCGACAACGACGACATACCAGACGACTGCGAGTATGACTGCGACGAGGACGGGATACCGGACCCCGTGGAGATTTTCACGGGTGATGCCAGTGATGTCGACGGCGACACCCATCCCGACAACTGCGAGGTGGATTGCAACCAGAACTCCATACCGGACGACTACGAGATCGAACTGGGATTCGCCGAGGACTGCAACGGAAACCTCATACCGGACGAATGCGATCTGAATGATCCGGCGTTCGACTGCGATGGCGACGGCACAATCGATTCCTGCCAGGTGCTTGACGACCTCTCGGACTGTGACGGCAATGGACTTCTGGATATCTGCGAAATCCTGCAGGCACCATCACTCGACTGCAACCTGAACGGAAAGCTCGATTCATGTGATCTCGATGACGGCTCCAGCGATGACATCAATCAGGATCTCGTACCGGACGACTGCCAATGCATTGCGGACGTAAATCGCAACGGCATCGTCGATGTGAACGACCTCCTGATAGCTATCAGCCAATTCGGCGAATCCGGCTCGGCCGACATGAACCTCGATGGAATCGTCGATGTGTCCGAGGTACTGATCATCCTTGATAGCTGGGGAGATTGCGAAAGCATTCCAGTCAGCTGCCCTGGGGATGATGGCGCCGTCCCACCGGGCCCCGGCACACCCTTCTATGCGTTTGGCTCATCAACAGACTTCACCTATGTCCGATACATCCCCATTAATGCAGAATCAATCTCAAATATAAGATTCTGGGGGCTGAATCTTGGATATGACGGCGATTCCTACTTCGCATGCGATGATCTCGACACAGTCTTCAACATCACCGCATATGAATCAGACGACAGCGGGCGCCCATCTACCGTTCTCGCCTCCATGAGCCATGTCGCATCGAGATTGGACACCGAGATAATCTACGAGGGCTCGAATCTATCAGCTCCTCTTCTTCAATTCGATACACCATTTGCCGCCGAGGGCAACATTCGGTGGATCAGAATCGACTCACAGGAAATTGATGATTGCTGGTTCATTTGGATGAGCTCCAATTTCGGCGAAGGGATCAGACTCGATCTCAATATCGAAACCGATACCTTCACTGAGGTAAACCAAGGGCTTTCCTACTGCATCAATCCCTAGGACAACCAGGACAACCCACCACAGCCCCGGCAGAGACCCTGTCGGGGCTGTTTTCTACATGTGTTTCTTATATGGAATACAGCTCCTTGATTCAGGCACCTGATATGACATGATGAAGGAATCACGACTCCACCTTGAGGAGAGGGAACCATGAATCGCATCGCTGCTGTCACCGCTGGTCTGTCACTGGCTTTCATTGGTTCGTCCGCAACCTTCGCGGCCACGATCAATGTTCCTGAGGACTATGCCACTATTCAGGGTGCGATCGATGCCTCCTCCGATGGCGACGTGATCAACATCGCACCAGGGATCTACAAAGAGTCCAATCTTGACCCCGGCGGCAGACCAATCACCATCCAGGGCACGCTCAACGACGATGGATCTCTCGTGACCACCATCGACGCCCAGCAAATCGGCAGCGTATTCGTATGTGATTCGCAGGAAGGCGAAGGAACCATCATCAGGAATCTGATGATGACCGGGGGAACCGGAAATCAGACGTACGGCTTCCTGCATGGCGGCGGCATCCACTGTGAGTTCAGTCATCCCACAATCAGCAACTGCACCATCATTGGCCACACGGCTGAACGTGGTGGTGGTATCTCCTGCCTCTTCAGCAGCCCCACCATCGACAATTGCATCATCTCGGACAATACAGCTGACGTTGGCGGAGGAATCTACTGCTTCGGCAACACCAGTAGCCCCAGAATCAGCAACTGCACGATCTCGGACAACACGGCCTACAGCGGCGGCGGCATCAGTTGCGCAAGCAACAAACCAGTACCCAACACCCCCATCATCAGTGGCTGCATGATCAAGAGCAATGTCGCCAGTCAAAATGGCGGCGGAATCCTGTGCACCAACAGCAACTCCACCGTCGATGCCTGCACGATCTCTGGGAACACGGCCAATGACGGAGGAGGAATCTACTGCTACAACAGCAGCCCCACGATCAACACATGCCTGATCGAAGGAAACAGCTGCAATTCTAACGGGTGCGGAATCAGCTTGTACTACTTGAGCATTCCCACTCTGATCAATTGCACCCTTGAGAACAATTCGTTCAACTGGAATATCTGGATCGATTGGCAGACAGATTCATATCTGACACTCGTGAGCTCGGATCCTCCATTCTCGTCGGCGGCCTGCTGCGTGTCTTCAGGATGCGCGGCAATGAGCAGCGATGACTGCACCGCACTCGGTGGCAACTGGCTCGGCGAGGGCGGCAGTTGCGATGACTGCTCGGCTTCCTGTTCCGGCGACACCAACAACGACGGCGTCATCGACATCGAGGACCTGCTGACCATGCTGTCCAATTACGGATCGGTGTGCCCGTAGTTCCCCGATCGGATCATCGGATCTGAAGTCATCGCAGCCCCGGCAGAAGTTCTGCCGGGGCTGTTTCTTC
>PBAX01000024.1 GCA_002716385.1 Phycisphaerae bacterium
CACCCGGTGGGGTGGCCGAGCGGTTGAAGGCGCCGGTCTTGAAAACCGGTAACGGGGTTTCCTCGTTCGTGGGTTCGAATCCCACCCCCACCGCTTCGCGGATGTTTCCCGGGCATCCCAGATGACCCGGGAAGCATCCCCGCGAACCATGATTGGAGAGACATGATCCGCCATCTGGCCCCACTACTGACCATGTTGATCCTCGGGTGCGCCGGCTCGAGACCGATGCCGGTCGTCGTGGAAGTCGCGGATGCCACGACCATGATTCCGATCAAGGATGTCGTCATACGGGCTGATGGAGGCACCTTCTACGTGCCAACGATGCAACCGACCATCATCGGTGGCCCTGGAACCATGTTCGGACCGCTGCCCCAGCCGGAAGCGAGCATCGGAGAGACTGATTCCAACGGCCGTGCACGCATGACCATCTCCGGACAACGCCCCGTCTACATGAGATTCTTCAAGGAAGGCTATTCAGATGGATTTCTAATGGTCGAATCGGGCGAGGACATCGTCACCGGGGCGATCGCATGGACGGAGGGCAGGGTATCCCCGCGGGTCTTCGTTGAGCCATCCGACAGGACGTTCGACAAGCGGATGATCTTCAGAGTGCGAATCGAGAATGCGGCCCCGGAAGCACAGGCTAGCGCGGACTCGTCCTACTGATTCGAAAGAGTCCCTCGTCGAACATCAGGCTCAACAAGCGAGGACTTGGCGTAGTCCTTGTTCATTCGACTGATGAAGGCGATGCTGATCTCCTTCGGGCAGGCGTCCTGGCACTCCGCATGGTTGGTGCAGGCCCCCATGCCTTCGTCCTCCATCTTCTCGACCATGTTCCTGACGCGGGAGTGCCGCTCGGGCTGCCCTTGAGGCAACAGCCCCAGATGGGCGATCTTGGCAGATGTGAAGAGCATTCCTGCGCCGTTGGGACACGCGGCAACACAAGCGCCGCACCCGATGCAGGCGGAGGCGTCCATCGCCTCTTCGGCGACAACATGCGAGACGGGAATTGAATTTGGCTCGGGCTTCGGCCCCGAGTGGACATTGATATAGCCACCCGACTGGATGATCCGGTCAAGGGACGAACGGTCGACCATCAGATCCTTCACGACCGGGAACGAGGCGTTCCTGAATGGCTCTATCCAGATCTCGTCTCCGTCCTTGAAGGAACGCATCCGCACCTGACAGGTGGTGCAGCCCTTGCCTGGCCCATGCGGTCTGCCATTGATGGCAAGCGAGCACGCGCCGCAGATGCCTTCACGGCAGTCGCTGTCGAAGGTGACGGCATCGAGCCCCTTCTTGATCAGATTCTCATTAAGCAGATCCAACATCTCGAGAAACGACATTTCCTCGGAAATGCCCTCGATCTCGTGGCGTTCAAGGCGCCCCTTGGCCCCTGAGTTTTCCTGTCTCCAGATATGCAGGGTGAATTTCATCACTTGTAACTCCGAGTCGTGGGTGGCAGGGCCTCAAGAACAAGCTCTTCCTTGTGGAGCGTCTCGGGCTTATCTTCGCCCTTCCACTCCCAGACGGAGACGTTCTGGAACTTCTCGTCGTTGCGAAGCACTTCCCCATCCTCGGTCTGGTGCTCTTCACGGAAATGACATCCGCAGGACTCGTCTCGCTCAAGCGCGTCGCGACACATCAGATGCCCAAGTTCGAGATAATCGGACAACCGTCCCGCACGCTCCAGTACCTGATTCGGACCATCGGCCGTGCCCGGGACCAGAAGATCGTTCTTGTATGCGTCCTGCAGTTGCTCGATTCCGGCCATGGCAGTCTTCAGGCCCTCCGCCGTGCGTGCCATGCCGCAGTGTTCCCACATCAATTCACCGAGCTCGCGATGGATTGAAAGCGGTGTCCTGGTTCCCTTCGTGGACATGAGCCTCGCGATGCCGTCTCGAACCTCATCCTCATGCTGTTTGAATGCCGGATGATCAGTGTCGACCTTGTCCATGTAGATATCGTGCAGATAGTCGCCGATGGTCTGTGGCAAGATGAAGTAGCCATCCGCCAGGCACTGCATCAACGAACTGGCCCCGAGCCTGTTGGCGCCGTGGTCGGAGAAGTTGGCCTCCCCGATCGCGTAGAGGCCCGGGATGTTGGTCATCAGGCTGTAATCGACCCAGAGCCCGCCCATGGCGTAATGGAGCGCTGGATAGATTCGCATCGGCTTGTCGTAGGGACTTTCGTCCGTGATCTCGTGATACATGTCGAAGAGGTTGCCATAGCGTTCACTGATGGTCTTTCGACCCTCCCGCTTGATGGCATCGCTGAAATCCAGATAGACAGCTCGACCCTGGTCGCCAAGGACACTGAATCCGTCATCGCACACGTACTTGGCGTTCCTCGAGGCGACATCTCGAGGAACGAGATTGCCATAGCTCGGGTACCGCTCCTCGAGGTAGTAGTACCGGTCTTCCTCCGGGATCTGGGCTGGATGACGGTCATCACCCTTCTTTCTGGGAACCCAGCAACGACCGTCGTTTCGCAGGGACTCGCTCATCAGAGTGAGCTTGCACTGGAAGTCGGCCGTACTGGGGATGCAGGTTGGATGAATCTGAACCATGCAGGGGTTGGCGAATCCGGCCCCTCTCTTGTGGGCTCGCCAGATCGCCGTGCAGTTGCTGTTGACCGCATTAGTCGAATGGAAATAGGTGCTGACGTAACCACCTGTTGCAAGTACAACCGCGTCGGCGGCGTAGGAGCGGATTTCGCCGGTCACAAGATCCCGAATGACGATTCCGCGTGCTCGGCCATCGATCACAACAACGTCGAGCAGCTCGGTGCGAGCATGCATCTCGAGATTGCCGGTGTTCAACTCCTTCTGAAGAGCCTGATAGGCACCGAGCAGAAGCTGCTGGCCGGTCTGCCCCCTGCAATAGAAGGTCCTTGAGACCAGCACGCCTCCAAATGAGCGATTGGCGAGCATGCCACCGTACTCACGAGCGAATGGAACGCCCTGAGCGACGGCCTGATCGATGATGTTCGTACTCAGTTGAGCCAGACGATAGACATTGGCTTCGCGTGCACGAAAGTCGCCGCCCTTCTGCGTGTCATAGAAGAGTCGATAGGTCGTATCGCCGTCTTCGCGATAGTTCTTCGCGGCATTGATCCCACCCTGAGCAGCGATGCTGTGCGCACGCCTCGGCGAATCCTGAAAGCAGAAGGTCTTCACCTTGTAGCCCTGGGCAGCAAGACTCGATGCGGCCGCTGCACCGGCCAGACCGGTTCCGACAACGATCACATCGTATTTGCGACGATTGTTGGGGCCCACGAGCTTGGCATGTTCAAGATACGTGGACCACTTGTGCTCAAGCGGCCCGTCTGGAATTCCTGACTCAAGGTTCATGATGCTCACCTTCGGTTTGGGCGATCAGATCCTCTGATTCGACCATGACATGCTGCTGGGTCGCCTCTGTTGCCTCGGGAGCAGGCAGGGCGCCACTCCAAATAAGGGTAGGCACCGAGGAAAAGCCAAGGAAAATGACCACCGCTGAAATTGTCGATATCAATCGAAGTGAGTCATTGCGATCCTGATTGTTGATGCCCAACGACTGGAACATGCTCCAGATGCCGTGATAGAGATGAAGGCAGATGAAGCCCATCATCACGACATAGATCAACGCGATCCACCAGACCTGGAAGGCGTTCCAGAGATTCGCATAGACCGCACCTTGCTCATAGGAGGTCGGCTGGACCGTGCCGGTGGTGAATTGCAGGATGTGAAGGACGACATAGACCAGAATGAGGGGACCACTGATCATCATGGTCATCGAGGCCAGTGTCCGGGCCGACTTGTGGCGGTGCTGATATTTGGGCTTGGCCCGGCGATTCTGCTTGGCCAGAAGAATGATCGTGACGACATGGGCGATCAGGAAGACCAGAAGCCCGATTCGAGCCACCCAGAGGAAGCCCCCATATCCAAAGAAGTCCTCCATGAACGTCCTGAGGTGATGAGAATAAGAATCAATTTCCTCGGCCCCCCCATACACCCACATGTTTCCAAGCATGTGAGCGACCAGAAACAGAAAAAGGCCACCTCCAGAGATGGCTACGACGTATTTCTTTCCTATCGAGGTCTGGTAAAACTTCAGGAGCCGCACAAATACCTCCCAGATCCGGGAAATGGATCGACAAGGCATTCTACATCGGCCAAGCCGCCCGCTCTACAGTGAAAATAGGATTCAGATCGATGGAAACATGATGCTGGCGATGGTGGTGTCGTCAGCCAGCTGATCCGTCTGAGCGAAGTCACAGACCGCCTTGTGCAAGCCCTCGACGTCACTGTGGGGATCTCTGGTCCCCCGCAGGACCTCCAAGGCCCTTTCCATCCCGAACTGCTCCTGATCTTCCTTGGGCTGTTCAACGACACCGTCCGTCATGAGCACGATTCGATCGCCAGGATCGCATTTGAGGACGAGTGAATCAAACTGGGTATCACCATCGATACCGACTGGTGGATGGGCGGCGATCTGTTCGCTTCTGCAAGAACCATCCGATCGACAATGCGCCCAGTGGCCATGACCAGCATCGACGTAGACGATCTCCATCGTCGACGGGTCAAGCACTCCCACCCACATCGAGATGAATCTGTTGACAGCCGAATGCGAAAGCACATACGAGTTGACCGCATTGACCGCCTCGGTGGGATCTCCGGAGCGAAGCAAGACGGAGTGCAGATGCGACTGGGCCGCAGCCATGAGGATGGCGGCGCCGATGCCCTTGCCTGAAACATCCCCCAGCGCGAACGCGACCTTGCCGTCGGGCAACGCCATGACATCGAAGAGATCGCCGGATGCGTATCGCCCGGGCTGGAACTGGACGGCATACGGCATGGTCGACACGGTGCCGCGACTTTCCGGCAGCATGAACCGCTGGGCCTCGCGTGCCGCGGACAGATCCGATTCCATCTTGTGCTGACGTTCGATCAATTCACGTCGACGAAGGTTGGCCATGGCCAGGCCCGCGATTCTGACCAG
The DNA here is from genome assembly GCA_002716385.1 of Phycisphaerae bacterium. GTDB lineage: Bacteria > Planctomycetota > Phycisphaerae > Phycisphaerales > SM1A02 > UBA1668. The sequence goes on from PBAX01000024.1 coordinate 4,983, forward strand.
TGCCTGGCAGAAACTGGCCGCATCGTTCTGGACCGCGGCCTCACTGCCTCGTGCATCGAGATACAGGCAGGCCGCCACGATTTCATCGACCATGATCGGACAACAAAGCGCCGAGTGAATGTTGAGATCCGCAATACTCTGGCCGTACGCCGGCTGATCATCCGACAGGAGCTGGGCCATGTCGCCTTCCGCAGCCGCCCTAATCAGGGATCGACTCAGATCATCGGGACGATCATCGCCGCCCATGCCTCGATAGGCGATGATCTCCACGGACTCCGCGTTGGCATCCGTTCGAAGTAGTGCAGAGCGACCGAATCCACTTCCCTCGATGGCGGACGCCATGATGGAATCCCACAGCGACGATTCATCGACAGCCTGATTGATCCTTGCGGCACACTCGATGAAGAGATTCAGGCGGTGGCGAGCCAGGGATGCCGTCTGAGCCGGGCTCACTCGCCTGACACGATCGCTTTCACCGGCATCATCGAGCGTCTTCATCGCCACTGATGTCGTATTCATCGCGCCGACCTGAAGCACCCATGGTCCGACTCGAATACGATCGCCCTCCGCCAGGATTGATGGATGTTCTATTCGAACCTCGTTCAGCAGCGTTCCATTGGCGCCTCCGAGATCCTTGATCAACCAGTTCTCATCCTGACAGGAAATGGACGCGTGCTTCCTTGAGACGGTCGGATCCACCAGCTTCACCTCGCAGGTCGATCCTCTGCCGATCACCCCTCCAGCTCGTGTCAGCTCGATCGAATCGCGGGGTGGTCCGGCAACGGCGCTGAGCCGAAGGACCTCTCCCTTGAAGGGCGGGCGATAGGAATTGGACTGGCTTGGCGAAGTGACCATCGTGGCATGGTAACCCAACCATGATGGGGAATAATGCAATCCATCCCCCGACGTTCAATTTGAGCCTCCAAATCGCCTGACATCTCGCCATGCTCCTTTGGAGGCCTTATCCAAGGCCTCGCATGAACTTGCTGGACCATGGCATCGCGTATTCCGACGAAAGGAATCGAAGTGCCATTTGATACAATCGCCCTCCTGTCCGCGTAGCTCAACTGGATAGAGTGTCGGCCTCCGAAGCCGAAGGTTGGAGGTTCGAACCCTCCCGCGGATGTTCTTTCTAATCCGGACGAAACTGACGGTAGGATGAATCACCACCCCGTTGAAAGGCGTCACCATGTCCATGATCATCTCACTTCTGGCCAGTCTGTTCATCACTGCCGACCAGCCCGCGCCCCCCGATTCCGGTAGACACGTCTTTGTCAATGCCCGAATCATTCCGGTGACCCAGACCGAGATCCCCAACGGCTTCCTGCTGATCGACAATGGAAAGATCGTCGAATTCGGCGACATGACCGATTGGAAGCCATCGGCAGCCCCTCCAACCATCCATGACTGCAGCGGGCAGACGATCATGCCCGGACTTGTCTGCACGCACAGCCACATCGGCATACAGGGTCGTGGCGGCGGTGGCGCTGATCGATCCGACCCGATCCAGCCGGATGTCCGAATCCTCGACACCATCGATATCCAGAATTCCGGATTCAGACGAGCCGTCGCCGGCGGGCTGACCTGCCTGAACATCATGCCTGGCAGCGGCCATCTCTCTTCCGGGCAGACCGCCTATGTGAAGCTTCGGCCGGCAACACGTGTCGAAGATCTGCTCATCCTCGACGACGAGAACCGACCGATGGGCGGACTGAAGATGGCCAACGGCACCAATCCACAGCGAGATGCGCCTTTCCCAGGCACCCGAGGCAAGTCCGCATCGCTGGTCCGACAGGCTTTCATCGACGCCCAGGAGTACCAGCGAAAATTGGATGAGGCCGCCGCCGACCCCGGGAAGATGCCCGAACGAAATCTCCGGATGGAAGCCTTGTGCGAAGTACTCAGGGGCGAACGAGTGGTGCATCATCACACTCACCGGCATGACGACATCCTGACCGTGCTCAGACTGGCCGATGAATTCGACTTCCGCGTCGTGCTGCATCATGTCAGCGATGGATGGAAGATTCCCGATGAGATCGCCGAGGCCGGTGCGCCTTGCTCGGTGATACTCGTCGACTCTCCCGGCGGCAAGCAGGAGGCCATCGACATCTCCTACGAGACCGGTCGAATTCTCGACGACGCCGGAGTGGACGTGGCCTTCCATACCGATGATCTGATCACGGATTCACGCTGGTTCCGACGCATGCCTGCATTGGCAATGAGAGCAGGCATGGATCGACAATCGGCCCTTGAGAGCATAACGATCAAGGGCGCTATGATGCTCGATCTCGATGATCGCATCGGATCATTGGAACCAGACAAGGATGCCGACTTCATCCTGCTCGATGGCGATCCCTTCAGCATCTATACGACCAACCTGCAGACATGGGTCGAAGGCAGGAAGGTCTTCGATCGAAGCTCGCCATCCGACCGCCTGTATGCCGTCGGCGGACCCGGCGCCGGCCAGCCATTGAGACCATATCTCTGCTGCATCGATGAAGGACACCACGAATGATGAGATTGATCCTCGCGATACTGGCCTGTCTCTACCTTCCCAATTCGCTGCATGGACAGGATCTGATCGTCTACGGCGAAACAGTGCACACCATGGCAGGCGACGCCATCTCGGATGGCTATGTCCGCATACGCAACGGTAAGATCGTCGAAGTCGGACCATCAGCGGACTGCAAGCCCATGGGCGATGAGAAGATTGTCCGATCCACGATCATCACACCGGGTCTTGTCGACGCACGAACCTGCGTCGGTCTCGCCGGGCACTTCAACACTGACCATGATCGTGACGAGCTCGATGAATCGAGCCCCGTCCAGCCGCAGTTGCGAGCGATCGACGCATTCAACTCACGGGAACGTCTCATTGAATGGGTTCGGGAGTTCGGCGTGACCACGATCCATACCGGACATGCTCCGCAAGCCCTGATCCCCGGACAGACGATGGTCATCAAGACCAAGGGGAATCGAGTCGAGGAGGATGTCATCATTCCAATGGCGATGGTCGCCTGCTCGATGAGCGACACGGCGCTTCGTGACGATTCGCCCGGCACGCGAGCCAAGGCCTCCGCGATGCTCCGACAGAAACTGCTCGATGCTCGCCACTATCAGGAACAGCAATCGAAATACATCACGATGGATGGCGAGACGGATCTGCCCAGGCGTGATCTGGAGATGGAGGCATTCTCCAGCGTCCTCTCCGGCGATACCCCGCTTCTGGTACATGCCCATCGCGCACGCGATATCGCCAATGCCCTGAGACTGCAGGAGGAGTTCGGCATCCCCGTCGTTCTCGATGGCGCCTCGGAGGCCTATCTGATGATGGACGACATCAAGGAATCAGGCGTACCCGTGTTCATCCATCCGACCATGATTCGCCCCTATGGCGAACAGGAGAACCTCTCCTTCGAAACGGCCTCCAAACTGATCGACGCCGGCATTCCGGTTGCCATGCAGAGCGGATATGAGAGCTATGTGCCACGCACCCGTATCGTCCTGTATGAGGCGGGCATGGCAGCCGCCAATGGATGCAGCTTCGATGATGCGCTCGCCATGATCACCATCGTGCCGGCCAGAATCCTGGGAATCGACGACAGGGTCGGATCACTTGAGGTCGGAAAGGATGCGGACCTGGCGCTCTACGACGGCGACCCATTCGAATGGACGACCCATTGCACAGGCGTCATCATCGATGGCGAGGTGGCATCGACACAGTTGAGATGATCAACGGGTCAGTGCTGTGGCCAGGCCGTGTAGTTCGGGGCTTCGCGAGTGAGCTGGACGTCGTGAGGATGTGACTCGATCACGGTCGCCGAGCTGACTCGAACGAACTCGGCCTCATGCCGAAGCTCCTCGATCGTGGAGCAACCGCTATAGCCCATGGCTGCACGCAGGCCGCCCACCAGCTGGTAGACCGTATCGGCAAGCTTTCCGCGATAGGGAACACGACCCTCGATGCCTTCCGGGACGAACTTGCCCGTATCGACGACCTCCCCTTGGCCGTAGCGATCTGCGGAGCCGGCTCCCATGGCGCCCAGACTGCCCATGCCGCGATAGGACTTGTATCGACGACCACCGTGAAGGATCAATTCGCCTGGACTCTCGTCCATGCCGGCGAACATCGATCCGAGCATTACGGCACTGGCGCCGAAGGCGATCGCCTTGGCGATATCACCGCTCTGACGAATGCCGCCATCGGCGATGACCGGTATGCCCTGTGGTGTGGCGACCTTGACCACTTCATCGATCGCCGTCAGCTGAGGAACGCCCACACCACTGATGATCCGCGTGGTGCAGATGGAACCCGGACCGATCCCAACCTTCACGGCATCCGCACCCGCATCGATGAGGTCCTGTGCGGCCTGACCGGTCGCGATGTTTCCGGCGATGACCTCGATGTCGTAGCTGGCCTTGATGGCGCGAACGGTTTCAAGAACGTTCTCGGAATGACCATGGGCCGTGTCCACGACAACCACATCGACCTCTGCCTCGACTAGGGCGGCCACTCGTTCGAGTTGGTGGACGCCAACAGCCGCGCCCACCCTGAGCCGTCCACGAAGATCACGGCAGGCTTCAGGATGACGTCTCAGATTCTCGATGTCCCGCATGGTGATCAGGCCTGCCAGGCACCCATTGGAATCCGTGAGGAGCAACTTCTCGATTCGACCACGATTGAGAAGGCTCTCGGCGGCCTCGAGAGAGACATCGGTTCCGGCCGTGACCAGGTTGTCACGAGTCATGACCTCCCCGACACGATCCGAGGGCGCTTCGACGAACTTGATGTCCCGACGAGTCAGGATGCCTGCGAGCTGCCCGCGACTAGAGCCATCGATGGTCACGGGGAACCCCGAGACATTCTGCTGCTCCATCATGGAAATGGCCTTTGAAACAGTGTCCTCGGGACTCAAGGTGACGGGATCGATGATCATCCCGTTCTCGGACCTCTTGACCTTGGCCACCTCACGGGCCTGGACATCCTGGGGCATGTTCTTGTGAATGACCCCGATTCCACCCTCCTGAGCCAGCGCAATGGCCAGATTGGACTCCGTGACGGTGTCCATGGGAGCTGAAATCAAGGGGATATTGAGGGTAATACCAGCCGTCAGACGGGTTGATGAATCCGTGCCGGCCGGGACCACGTCGCTGCGACGAGGAATGAGCAACACGTCATCGAAGGTAATGCCTTCTCGGAGTCTTATCCTATCCATCTGTAGATGATGCGAAGCTTGGCCCTCGATGTCAAGAACCCCCCCTCTCTGAAACCCCCGCCAATCCCCTTGATGGCCCCCAAATGAGTCCTTTAAAGGCTTCCTCGACCCCATGAAGTACCGGTAGGTTTGGTACAGTGATTGATCCGATTTGGTCCTCCTCGTGGAGGCCACCCATTCAGGAGCCCGTCACTTGAGCGCCCCAACGATCGATCCATCCACCGCCCCACGGCTTGTCCACCACGCAACCGGTACCAAGCCAGGCGAAGGCGAGAAGCTTTTCAGGTCTTACCTGAAGGCCTGTATCAGTCACGAGGCCTCGGACATCCACATCAAGGGTGATTCGATTCCACGAATCCGTGTGCGAGGCGCCTTGAGGACACTCAATACCGAGATGCTCTCCAGGGAAGGTGCCCATCAGATCACGATGGACATCCTGGACAGCCATCAGTACGAGATCTTCTGCCGCCTAGGCCAGATGGACATCGCCTACGAATACGACGAGGACCGCCGTTTCCGCGTCAACATCTTCATGACCCGCGGCAAGGTCTCCTATGCCTGCCGACTGATCACCTCCGACGTCAAGACCTTCGAGCAGCTGCACATCCCCGAGGTGCTCGGACCGGTGGCCATGTCTGCAAATGGCCTGATTCTGTTCGCAGGCGTGACCGGATCCGGCAAGAGCACGTCGATTGCCGCGATGCTCCAGTACGTCAATGAACGTCGTCGCTGCCACATCGTGACCGTCGAGGATCCGATCGAGTACATCTTCAAGGAAGAGAAGTCCACGATCAATCAGCGGGAGATCGGGATCGACTGCCTGAACTTCAATGAAGCCCTTCGAGCACTGGTCCGCGAAGATCCCGATGTGGTTCTGGTCGGGGAGATGCGGGACAAGGAAACCTTCGAGGCAGCCATCAGGGCCGCCGAGACCGGCCACCTTGTCTTCGGAACCATCCATGCCTCATCGGCCTGGCAGACATTCGGTCGCATCTACGATCTCTTCGATGAGGGCGAGGTCCATCAGATCCGCAAGCTTCTGGCGTACAACATCAGGGCGATCATCTATCAGAAGCTGCTACCGACCCTTCATGACCATATCCCTCGCATTCCTGCACTGGAAGTGCTGCTGGGATCTCCGATCGTCCAGAAGTTCATTCTCGAAGCCCGCGAAGGCGAGCTTCTTGAAGTCATCAAGCGTTCCCAGAAGGAAGGCATGATCGACTTCACCTCATCCCTCGTCGCACTGGTTGAAGAGGAGATGATCCATCACAAGGTCGCGATCGATGCGACACCAAAGCCGGAAGAGTTGAAGATGCGACTCAAGGGCATCAGTTGATTTGAATCCGACGGACACGTGACCACACCAGGAACCCACCTCGAGTACCCCACCGATGATTGATCTCCCCATTCTCCTGAGTGATGCCTCGGTATTTCTACTGAGCCCATGGAAACCTCTGGTCATCTGGGGCGTGGTCGTCACCTGGGCCTGGTTGGTCGCATCGAAGATCCAGGCCGACGCCGAGTACTACCGTTTCAATCTCCCCCAGTGGAACATCGCCTTCATCTCGTTCGCGACCATTGGCCTTGGCGTGATGATCTTCGGGTGGATCTTCTGGGTGGGCTGGCCTGTCGGAATACTCGTCCTCATGGCACCGATCCTCTTCTATTGGAAGGTTCGAAACGCCAATGTGCCGGAGGAGAACAAATTCACGCTCTCTTTCTCGAAGTCGCCAGAGGCGGCGGAGAAGAAAGCGAACAAGCGGGCACAGAAAAGCGTGACGCTCCAGTATCTGGATTCCAACAAGGATACGGTCGCGATACCACCCGAAAAGGAAGCTGGTCACGAGGTGTTCCTGACGCTCGATTCGATTCTGGCCCCCGCCCTCGAGGAGCGTGCAACAAGGCTCGACCTGGGCCTTTCGGCCGGTGGCTGCATCGCCACGAAGACGATCGACACCATCCGTTCCAAGATCGACAACATGGACACCAAGTCCGGCGTGAACCTCTTCAATCAGATTCGCCTGATGGCTGGGATGGACATGGAGGAGAACCGCCAGAAGCAGACCGGTATGTTCAAGGTGATGGCCCCCGAGAATCACTACGACCTCACCATCACATCTTCAGGCACCAGCAAGGGACAGCTCCTGAGAATCGACGTCGACCGTGCTCGGCAGGTCAAGCTGCCCTACGACGGACTCGGGCTGCTCGACAAGCAACGCGAGATCCTCGATCCACTGACCCAGATGCATGCACGACATGGAATAGTTCTCCTGTCTGCTCCTCCGGGCCAAGGGCTGACCACCACCGGCTACTCCGTGATGTCCACCCATGATTCCTACACATCCAATGTGCGAACGCTGGAACTGGAGCAGGAAGCAACGCTCGAAGGCACTGTCCAGCAGATATGGGATCCTGCGAGCCCCGATGTCGATTACGCCCGGACACTCCAGTCCATGCTCAGACGCGATCCCGATGTCGTGCTGGTGACCGATGTCACCGATTCGGAGACGGCAAGGATCGCTGCGGAGTCGGGGTCCAAGGGGCCACTTATCTACATCAGCCTGACCGCCGGAAGCACGATGGAGGCGATCAGCAAGTGGATTCAGCTCGTCGGCGATCTCGATCTGGCAACGGAACCGCTGAAGGCTGTCGTCCACCAGAGACTCATTAGGCGTCTTTGCGACAACTGCAAGGTCGGCTTCGTACCGGCCGATGCCGGAAGACTGCGGCTGCCCGAGGGCGCCCAGCTCTACAAGGCCAGTGGCAAGGTGGAGGATCGCAACAAGATCATCGACTGCCCTGTCAGCAAGGGCACTGGCTACCTCGGCGTCACCGGCATCTTCGAAGTAATGCCGATCAACAGTGACGTCAGGAAATGCCTGGCCGACGGTGATCTCAAGGCCGCCCAGACAGCGGCCCGTCGGGAGAAGATGATCCTCATGCAGGAAGCCGCCATGCAGAAGGCGGTGCAGGGAATCACGTCCATCGAAGAAATCAAGCGGGTGCTCGCCGGCGACAAGAAGAAGAAGAAGCCAGCACCGAAACCAAGCAGCGAGCCGACAGGCTGAGCCTCTCACGGAGCTTCCGATGCATATCGCATTCAACTTCCTGGTCATCATAGGCGTCATCCTCATTGCCTACTGGTGGTCCAATCAGGGCCTCTTCAGCAGCATGCTCCACATGGCGGCCGTCATCGTGGCCGGCGCATTGACCATCTCCGTCTGGGAAGTGGTCGCATGGGGCTTCGCACTGGGCAATCTCGGCGGCTTCGACAATTACGTCTCAGGCATCTCGTTCATCCTGATCTTCGTCGGCACGCTCGCATTGCTGAGGGTGGCGTCTGATCGAATCGCCCAGGAGGATGTGGCCGTCAATCCAACGCTCGAACTGGCCGGCGGCTTTACCCTCGGCGCCGTCTCCGGCATCCTCTCGATTGGTCTCCTGATCATCGGCTCGGGCTTCATCCAGCGCCCCTACGAGTTCATGGGCTACAAGGGATACGGCCGCGAAACCATCGGCGACAGCAAGATCGGTCCAGTCGGACCGCAGCTGTGGGTCCCAGTGGACTACCTGACCAGCAGCTTCTATGAAGCCGCCAGCATCAACGGGCTCCGCCCCGACTTCTCCGGAACTCCATTGAAACAGTACAACCCGAACCTGTACATGCAGGCCTCGCTTGTTCGAGACTCCCTCGACGGGGAGCGTGGACAGGGCTACATGCCCGACGGTGCCGCATCTGCGAAGCAGCCCGCCAAGAGCGAGTTCATGGACAAGCACTGGGTGACGGTCCCCATGGAATTCAAGTCCGAAGCACGCGACTTCGGCCAGCAGCTCGTGCTCTCGAAGAGCCAGATCAGACTCGTCGGGAAGATGAAGGGCACCGCCGCACCGGAAGTCGCCTTCCCGACCTACTGGACTCAGGACTCCGAGATCGCCAAGGACAGCAAGCTGACCGCCACCGGACTGTATCGATTCGACGATGCCTCCAACTACATCACCAGTGTCCCTGGACAGTCGACCGCATCGGCCAAGATCATCTTCGAGGTATCCGAAGACTTCACACCCCTGTTCATCCAGATCAAGGGTCTGAGAATCGATCTCAGGGAATCGACCGATCGCGATCTCCGGCAGATCATCGCCAGCGCCAGGGCGCTTGGCGCCGGCGAGGAGTTCGATGACGAGCCCGGCGGCGACATCACCAACGCCATCACCGTCGGCAACACACTCCGCTTCCTTCGCGGCATCAGCAAGAACAAAATGCCCAGCTCCATGGAGGAGGAAAACGGACTGCTCACGAACGGCTACATGAAGGTGCAGGGCGGAAGCGCCGGCCGTGTGAACAGAGGCCTTCAGATCAAGGGGATCGCCCAGACCGAAGGCACCAAGATCGTCCGCATAGACGTCAGCCGAAATTCCCCGGCCAATCTGTTCAACAAGGTCCGCAGGATGATCGGCCCCAACGCCGAGATCGCACTCGTCGACACCAAGGGCAACACCTTCGCCCCGATCGGCTTCTACTACATGGGACGCGGCGGCATCGAGGTCAAGCTGGACCGTCGCAACTTCATCAAGACACTCGAACAGGTCGGCACGCAGCCACCCAGTGGAAGCACACGCGAGATGGTCCTGCTGTTCGAGGTGACTCGAGGATCTTCGCTCGACGCGCTCAGAGTCGGCGATGTCGAAGTGGGATTCATCGAGGGCATGGATATCGACTAGGCGACGGGATCAGGCCGATGCCTGTTCCTCCTTCTCGAGCAGCCTCTCGACGTAGTGGATGTCGAAGTCGTGCTCGACGAATTCGCGCGTCCCAAGCAGATGATGATGCAGCGGAAGCGTCGTCTTGATCGGACCGATCTGAAATTCCTCGATGGCCGATCTCATCCTGGCGATGGCCTCGGTCCGATCGCTTCCATGGACGATGAGCTTGGCGATCATGGAATCGTAGTTGGGCGGAACCCGATAGCCGCTCCTGACATGGCTGTCGACTCGAACGCCGAATCCGCCGGGCGCATTGAAGAGCTCGACGTTTCCGGGCTGAGGCATGAAGCCCCGGTCGGGATCCTCCGCATTGACGCGGCATTCGATGGCGTGACCGTTGAGCTGGACGTCGCTCTGCTTGATGGAAAGCGGCTCACCCGCCGAACAACGGATCATCTCCTTCACAAGATCGACACCGGTGATCATCTCGGTCACGGGATGTTCGACCTGAATTCGGGTATTCACCTCGAGCATGTAGAAGTTGTTGTCGCGGTCCATGAGGAACTCGCAGGTTGCGGCGCCGCAGTACTTCGCCGACCTGATCAGCTTGGCGGCCGACTCGCAGACCTCGTCCCTCAACGCATCCGGAACACCTGGCGCGGGCCCTTCCTCGATGAGCTTCTGGTGCCGACGCTGCGACGTGCAGTCGCGGTTGTAGAGGTGGATCGCATTGCCGTGCTGATCCCCCAGACACTGGACCTCCACGTGCCTTGCGTACTCGAGGAACTTCTCGATGTAGACGGCACCGTTGCCGAAGGCGGCCTGGGCCTCCTGACGAGCGGACTCAAGCGCCGCGATCAGTTCGGACTGGTCCCGAACGATTCTCATGCCTCTGCCGCCGCCGCCGGCCGCCGCCTTGACGATCACGGGATAACCGATGGTCTCCGCCACGGAGATGGCCTCGTCCTCCTCCTCGATTTCACCGGGGCTGCCCGGGAAGATCGGGGTTCCGGCCTCCTTGGCCATCGCCCGGCAGGACACCTTGTCTCCAAGCAGGCCCATGGCCTCTGGACTTGGGCCGATGAAGGAGATCTGGCAATCCTGGCAGACCTCGGCGAAGTGGGCGTTCTCGGCGAGGAACCCGTAGCCAGGGTGTATGGCATCGGCGTGCGTAGTCTCCGCAGCCGCGATGATGCGGTCGATGCGAAGATAGGAATCGGCTGCTGGCCCCGGTCCGATGCAGACGGTCTTGTCGGCCTGTTCAAGCCATGGACCATCCTTGTCGGCGTCGGAATAGACGCAGACCGTCTCGACACCCAGTTCTCTGGCTGCACGAATGATTCGAAGGGCGATCTCGCCACGATTGGCTATGAGGATTCGTGAAAACACGCGTTCGCTCCAATGATCTGGTTGTGATCAAGCTGGCTTGATGAGGAAGATGTCCTGGCCGAACTCGACCGGATCACCATTCGAGACGAGGATCTTCTGGATCGTTCCCCCGCTCTCCGCCTTGATCTCGTTGAAGATCTTCATGGCTTCGACGAGACAGACGACGTCGCCCGCCGAGACGGTATCGCCGACCTTGGCGAATGGATCCGCATCGGGCGACGCGGCCGAGTAGAAGGTCCCGACCATCGGACTCTGGATCGGGACCAGACCTGCCGTGTCGTCCGCCTCGGGTGCGGCCGCCGGTGCAGGCGGCGCAGAGGCCGCGGTGGCGGGTGCCGGTGCTGCCGCGGGTGCCGCGACCGGCGGCGGCGCCACTGGAGCCTGCGTGACCTGAGGCACCGCGGACGCCGTGGGCCTGTGGATGGTGACCTGTTCTTCGCTGTCGCGAAGATCAATCTCCGAAAGGTCGTTGGCGACCATGAGCCGCACGAGTTCCTTGAGTTTGCGAATATCGATCATCTCGAGTGTCTCCCCACCGTGAACGATGGAAGGCTGGCCGAAGCCAGATCACGGGGCAGCGTCGAAAGGACGCGGCACCCATCTTCAGTTACAAGAACATCCTCTTCGATTCGTACACCACCGATTCCCGGCAGATAGATGCCGGGTTCGATGGTCATGATCATCCCCGGCTCCAGACAGGTTCCAACTGAACGACTGCTGAAATACGGCGATTCGTGAACATCCATTCCTAGCCCATGACCGAGGCCGTGGGCGAATTGGTCTCCATAGCCGGCTGCGGTGATCAGGTCACGGGCAGCCGCATCCACCCGGGCGCAATCCGCACCGGGACGACACGCATCGATGGCCGCCTCGACCGCATCGTGAACGACCGAATAGACCTCCTCCATCGGCTCGGGCATCGGCCCGAAGCACATGGTCCTGGTCAGATCCGAACAGTAGCCCTCGATCTTCGCCCCCCAGTCGACCAGCAACATGCCGTCGTTGATCGGTCGATCGCACGGCATGTGGTGGATCACGGAACTGTTCGGGCCGGATCCGACGATCGGCTCGAAGCTGGCACCGACGGCGCCAAGACATCTCATCTCGTATTCGAGACGAGCGGTCATCTGGGCCTCGGTGGTGCCGGGAACCAACTCGGCCAGCGTCTTCTTGAACGCCTCCTGCTGGATGCCGATGGCTCGTTCGATCACGGCCACCTCTTCAGCCGTCTTGCATTGACGGAGCTTGGCGACATGACCGGTCGTCGGCTTGAGTTCGAGTCCATCGATCGATTTCGCGAGGGAATCCCGAAAACCGATCGTCATGCTCTCGGCCTGTATGCCGACGCAATCGATGCCCGACTCGGCAGCCAATCGCTTGACGTCCAGCCCGAGTTGATGTCTGGCACCCATCACGACCTCGAAGAGCTCGGAGGCATCCCAGGCCTGGAGGAACTCCTCGTATCGACGATCACAGATGATCACTGCTCGATCGGCCGTCACCATGAGAAGGGCCGAGTGCCCCACGAATCCGGTCAGGTACCAGATGTCCTGCTCGCAGTTGACGAGAAGTCCGGGCAGATCGGATTTGACCAGCTCGGCTCTGAGCGCCGTGAGGCGGGTACGAGCAGATGAGATCTGCTGCGGGGTCAACTGCATGGTGGCGATATCAGTCATGAGGCGGCGGAGTATAGCAATGCTGCGATCATGTGGCCATCTGCTGCGATCTCCGGCGATCCTGTCTGGATACCGCCTCCCTCGGGGTCAGGAGAGATGTTGGCCTCTCAGGCTGACCGGGGGCTGGAAGATCTCGGAGAGGACCATGGCCTGTTTCAGGCCTGATCGCTTCCTGAGCATGGCTGCCAAGGCCTTTCCAGAGGGTTGCTCAGACGCTGCGGGCACAGGCTTTGGAACCATGGGCCGGCGTCTGGGCTTCCTGCTCGCCTCCCGATCCGGACTGGCGGGTGATGCCGCCACAGGCTTTGGGGGTGGTGTGACTGGTGGCACCCTGAGCGGCTTGGGCTGAGGTGGCTTCTGCCCCTGAGTGGGCAATCCAAGTTCCTTCCGCATGGAATCGAGGATGGCCTTGCGAGCGTCACGCATGATGCTCGCTTCCTTGCTGCTCACATTCGGTGTGGAGACGGGCTTGTTGATCGGTTCGGCGAAACTGGCCTCGGCTCCCGGCAACGCCTCACTGATCATGTCGGCAGCCTTGGATTTCTCCATGAGACTGTCCGCTGTCTTGGATCCCTGGGATGACAGGCCGTCCTTGTCCAAGGACATGGACTCGGCTTCGAGGGCCAGCTTTCGCTTGGCCTTCTTCTTCTTCTTCTCATTGGCTGCGGAAATGGCACTGATGACGTACCAGGCTCCGCCGAACAACGCGATGATGAGTTCCCATCCGCCCATGCCAACAGTGTACCGGCCTCGGCAGCCTCCGGCACGATCAAGTGGTCTTTGGAATGATCCAGTCGCTTCCATCGGATCGCTGGAGCCGCTCGAATTTAGCACCATAGACGGTTTCCAGCTGATCCTCGGCGAGTACTTGGGACGGATCGCCGGCCGCGACCAGACGCCCCTGATCAAGCAGCCAGGCTTCATCGCAGATCGATGACGCCAGCCCCAGATCATGCAGCGACATGATCACCGTATCCCCGCACGCTGCTCGGGCCTTGAGAAGCGACAGAATCGTGGCGGCGTACTTGAGATCCAGTGCGGCCAGCGGTTCATCCAGAATCAGGACGCCGGGCGAAGACACCTGAGCAAGGGCTCTGGCGATGACGACGCGTTGCTGTTGCCCGACCGAGAGATTCGCGAACGGACGATTGGCCTGTTCCGACAACTGGCAGGCATCGATGGCCTGTTCGACTGCCGCATTCGATTCCATGCCTCCTCGTTGGCGAGCCCCCATCGAGACGACTTCATGGACGACGAATGGAACATCGGAACGGAACCGTTGTGGAACAAGTCCGATTCTTCTCGCTCGCTCCATCGCTCGCATGTTCGAGATGGAACGACCATCGAGCCGGATCGAACCCGCGTCGGGCTTGATCAGTCCGACCATCGTCCGAAGCAGCGTCGTCTTGCCGGCGGCATTGGGACCAAGCACGCCCGTTACGCGACCGGCCTGAGCCTCGACGGTCACGTCATCGAGTATCACTCTGCCTGAACGAACGACCTTGATCGCCTCAACTCGCATCGGCGTGCACCTCGCGTCGAAGCAACCAGAGGAAGATGGGGCCACCGGCCAGGATGGTGAGCACGCCGATGGGCAAGCGACCGGTTCCCAGGTCGATGGCCTGTCGAGCCACGTCGGCTCCGACGACGATGATGATTCCCGCCAGTACCGATGCCGGCAGGAACACATGGTGGTTCGGACCCACCAGACGACGGGCCACATGGGGCGCGATCAATCCCACGAATCCGATGGGACCGGCGATGGCGACCGTCACGGCGGTCGTCATGCCGGCCAGAACCAGCAGAACCAGCCGCATCATGCCTACCGGAACACCAAGCGACTGGGCTTCGTCATCGCCGAGCAGCGAGGCGTTCAACCAGTGCCCCATGTACAGGGAGCATCCAATTCCGATGAGGACGGCCACGCCGGCGATCAACAGTTGTGTGCGTGACATGATCTCGGGAATCGATCCCATCATCCAGGTCAGGAATCGGCCACGGACATCCATCGGCACCATGTGCTGAAGAAGCATCATGCCGCCGGCGCAGATCGTCGCCACGACGACACCGGCGAGCAGCACCGTGATCGGATCAGGCCAGCCGTTCCGGCGACCAAGCGCCAACACGACGAAGAGGGCTCCCGTCGCGCCGATCATGGCCGGCAGCGACCAGTCGATGGTGGCCGCGGACGCGAGTCCTCCGGCTGCAGCGATCGCCATCGCCGCCATGACACCGAGTCCGGCGCCGGAACTGACGCCCAGCAGATACGGGGAGGCCAGCGGGTTTCTCAGCAGCGACTGCATCAGGGCGCCGGCGATGCCGAGTCCCGCGCCGACGATGAGGCAGGCCATGATGGCGGTGATTCGGAAGCTGGCCCATTCGGATGCAGGCCAGCTCAGGCCCACTTCCCCCTCGGGCGATCGGTCGATCGCGTAGCGAAGCACGCACAAGCCGGCGGCGACGATCACGAGCCCGAGCAGTGGAACGATCGAGCGTCGCGGCCGCACAGGCCTAGTCGTGATGGACGCCTCGATCATGTTCATGCACCGCTGGGGAGCAACTGGGTCTCGGTCAGTCGTGCATAGAGCGGGCATGTGCCCAGCAGCTCCTCGTGTGTTCCCGCATCGATGATCTGCCCGTGGTCCATGACGACGATCCGATGACAGTCGAGGACGGTGGCGAGTCGGTGGGCGATCACCAGCACCGTGCACTGTCCGGTGACCTGACGGATGGTGTCCGCGATGGCGGCCTCCGATTCCGAGTCGATCTGGCTGGTCGCTTCGTCGAGCACGAGAATGGTCGGCTTTCTCAGCAGCGCTCTGGCGATCGCGATGCGTTGCCGCTGACCACCCGAGAGCGAGGCCCCCTGTTCGGCCACACTGGTCTCGTATCCATTGGGAAGACGATCGATGAACGTGTCAGCATGGGCCAGTTCCGCGGCCTGCCGTATGTCATCGGAAGTCGACTGATCGACACCGAAGGCGATGTTCTCCGAGATCGTCCCGTGGGTGATGAAGGTCTCCTGGGTCACGACCCCGATCTGTGCCCGGAGACTCTTGAGCGTCACCTGTGAGATGTCGTGGCCATCGATGCGTATGCAACCGCTGTCGGGAACCAGCAACTGGGGCAGCATGCTCAGTAGCGTGGTCTTGCCCGATCCGTTGGGACCCACCACCGCGACGCGTTCACCGCGATTGAGTGTGAGATTGACGTCGACCAGCGCCGGCTGATCGGCATTGGGATAGGTGAAGTTCAGGCCTTCGAAGGCGATGCTCTTCTCATGCGGTGGCAGCGTGGCCGCCTGTTCCCTGGCATCCTCCGGTGTGTCGTCGATGGCTTCTCGAAGTCTGGAAGCCGGTGCGCCGGCGGCACTGATCTCGTTGATGATGCCTGCCAACGGCCTGAACGATGCACCGGCAACCGCCAGCGAACCCAGCGAGAGGAGGAAATCCTCGAATGGAAGATCACCACGGATGATGTTCTTGGCGGCGATCACCGCCAGCGCGGCCAGCACGAGAATGGCCAGCACCTCCACGATCGGACTGCTCACGGCCCGGGCGATCCGCATCCGAAGTTCATGCTTGACGACCTGTTCGTTCATCTCCTGGAAGCGTTCGCGACAGCGTTCCTCGGCCGTGTTGGCCTTCACCGAACGCAGTCCCTGGAGTGTCTCGGTGGATTGCTTCAGGAGATCCTGCTGGGCTTCAAGCGAGCCCTTGAATCCACGCCTGACGTTCTTGGCGAGTTTCCGGAGAATCACGGCGAGGATCGGGCCCACGATGATGGCGGCGATGACGATCTTCCAGTCGAAGATGATGGCGACGACCAGAGCGGCCAGCCCCTTGGTGATCTGCGCCACCGACTTGCCCAGCACGGCGACCAGTCCGGACTGCAGGCCTTCGGCATCCTTGACCAGACGTGCGACGTATTCGGACGGCCCCTTCACGACCACGCTGCCAAGCGGCAAGGACAGCACTCGATCGAAGAGCTGCATTCGAACGTCGGCGACGGTTCTGGTCGCGAGCGTCTGACTGAGATACTGATGCAGGAAGTTGGCGGTCGCGCCCAGAACGGTCAGGATCGAAAGGCAGACGACGATCAGCACGACGCCATCGAAGAGATCCGTCGGCAGCTCGGCCACGATCCAGTCGGGCACCTGCCAGTAACCACCGCCCGCATTGACTTCCTCGGCCATGACCTTGAGCGAGCGGCCCTTCACCGGATCGAGCACCTGCGCCAGGATCGGCCCCAGACTCAACAGCCCCACTCCCAGACCGGCGGCGGATATGACGGCGCATATCAGGGCCAGTGCGGTGGACAGGCGGTGAGCCGCCATGATCTTCACGAAATGCCAGAAGTCGCTCATGGTTTCAGGGAGTATCCCTTCTGGCGGCCGTGCTCTCCACCTTGAGAAGGTCATCCCAGAAGCCGGGATAGCTTTTGGCCACGCAGGAGGGGTCTTCGATCGAAATTCCCCCCTGCCGCATGCCCAGAATCGCGAAGGCCATCGCCATTCGATGATCGTCGTAGGTCTCGATCTGGCTGGGCGTGGCGGTCTCGGTCAGATCGCTCTGGGGGCTGATGATCAGATCATCGCCTTTGACGACGACCTTGGCGCCGGTCTTGGCGAGTTCCGTCGCCAGCGCATCGACTCGATCGCATTCCTTCACTCGAAGGGTCTTGAGTCCGGTCAGTCGAGTGGCATCGGACGCACAGGAGGCGACGACGGCCAGTGCCATGGCGCCATCGGGCATCATTGAGGCGTCGAGATCGCCCCATCCGTCATGTTGACGGCCCGAGTTCATGCACACGACTCGATCGTCGATCATGTCAAGCTTGAGACCGATCCGCTCAAGCGCGGCGATCGCCTGATGATCGGGTTGACCATCGGCGGGATCGAGTCCGAGCAGTTCGATGCGGGCATCGAGGATGATGGTCGCCAGCGACGCCCAGTAGAGTGCCGACGACGCGTCCGCCGGAATGCGCCGATCCATCCCCTTGATCTCACCCGACGCCACCTGGATGTTCCGAACATGCCCGTTGGCATCTTCGATCACGGTCACGTCGATGCCCCAGGCCTTGAGCTCCGAGATGGTCAGCCTGATGTAGGCCTCGCTTGTGGGCTCTTCCGTGAAGTTCAATTCGATGCCACCCTCGAGTCGTGGCGCGATGAGCATCAAGGCCGAGACGAACTGGCTCGAGGCCTGCGGCGCGACGTCGAGTCGCCCCCCCTTCATTCGACTGGAATGAATACGTACGGGCAGATGCCCGGGTTTGCCGAGTGGTTCGATTTCAGCGCCCAGCTCGGTGAGCATCTCGATGAGTTCGGACATTGGTCGTTCGCGAAGTCGAGGCGAGCCGTCGATGGAGACCGGGCCTTCGGTCATGCTGGCCAGGGCGAGCATGAATCGGGCGGGTGTACCGCCCGCGCCCATGTCGATGGTTCCCAGATCGGGCCTGAGCGTGTCGACTCCGGTGATCGAGACCACGTCGCCCTCTCGCGTGACGCTGGCGCCGAATGTCTCGAGTGCGGCCATGAGGGCATTGGTGTCATCCGATTCGAGGATGCCGGTCAATCGCGATGTCCCGTTGGCCAGGCCGGCCAGAAGCAGGGCTCTGTTGGAGAGGCTCTTGGAACCGGGAACCTGGACCGTGGCATTCACGGGGCCCGACAGCGGCATGACGGATCGAGGTCTGGGGGTCACGTTCAGTCTTCCTTGCGGAACACGGCGACGACATCTTCTACCGGGATCACGAAGAGACGATTGTCGCCCTCGAAATCGACCGGAATGCTCCTCTTGGGATTGAAAAGCACCTTGTCGTATTGCTGGATGGGGTAATCCACATCGTTTTCCACCTGGGCACTGATCGCCACGATCCGGCCGGTGAGGGTAGGGATCTCCATCTTGTCGGGCAGGTGGATACCGACCTTGGTGACCTTGCGGTCCTCGTCCTTCCGGACGAGCACTCTATCCCCAAGAGGCTCCACGACCTCGATCGACTTGACGCTGGACCTTGATGACGTCATAAGCGAGTAAATGATACCCGGGGGATGGCCTCCCGGGGCAGGATTTCATCGCCGAGCTGCCCTCATGACCACTTGCACGCCATCCACCGCGATCCCGGCCACCACAGGGGAACCGATCATGCTTGAGAAACTCCGTTCGCTTGTTCGCGATATTCCCGATTATCCCTCCGAAGGCATCACCTTCCGGGACATCACCCCCCTGCTGTGCGATCCGGCCGGGCTTTCGCTGGCGGTCGAGATGATGGTCAATCCCTTCCGGACCATGGACATCGACATCGTGGTCGGGGCAGAATCCCGCGGCTTCATCTTCGGAACAGCGTTGGCTCGTGCGTTGAATGCCGGCTTCGTGCCCATTCGAAAGAAGGGCAAGCTTCCGGGCGACACGATCAGCCAGGACTACGAACTCGAGTATGGGCACGACACGCTGGAGATCCATCGGGACGCGATCAAGTCAGGCCAGAACGTCCTCATGGTCGACGACCTCATCGCCACGGGTGGAACGCTCGAGGCTGGCGTGAAACTCATCAAGCAGTTGGGTGGCAATCTGGTGGGCATCAGCGTGCTGATCGAGCTCGAGGGCCTCGATGGCGCCCGTCTGGTGGCTCCTCATCCGGTTCATGCCGTTCTTCGCTATTGACCTGAGACGGACGACGGTATGATGTAGGGACTCGTCATCTCCTCGCGACCCCCATCGAGCCCATGTGGCCGATGCCGGCGTTGAGGAAGTCCAGGAGCATCGACATGACGACTGCGAACACGTCCACCCCAAGGACGGGCACCGACCCCTTGGCCCTTGTCGACGTTGACCACGTGAAGTTCTTCGTAGGCAATGCCAAGCAAGCAGCCTTCTTCTACGCGTACAACTTCGGGTTCACCATCTCCCAGCGGGCCGACCTGACCACAGGTTCCCGTGAACGAAGTCGGTACCTGCTCACCCAGGGCAATATTCGCCTCTTACTGGAGACGCCTCTGAGCAAGGACGATCCTGCCGCCCAGGAACTTTCGCTCTACGGCGACGGCGTCAAGGACATCGCCTTCACCGTGGATGATGCCGAAGCCGCCTGGAAGCAGGCCGTCAAGAACGGCGGCGAGAGCGCGTACGAACCACGCACGATTTCCGATGAGCATGGCAGCGTGACGACCGCGGGCATCAAGACCTATGGTCGTGTGGTGCATTCCTTCGTGAGCCGTACTGGTGCGTATGCCCACAAGGCATTGCGAGAAGGCGCTCTGCTCGAACCGGGTTTCAGCGAGGTTCCCGAGTTAGCGATCAACAAGATGAACGCCGAGAGCCCCTGTGGTCTCATGTTCGTCGATCATTGCGTGGGCAATGTCGAGGAGAACAAGATGAACCACTGGGTCGAGTGGTACGAGAACGTCATGGAATTCAAGATGTTCAAGCACTTCGACGACCACGACATCTCGACGGAGCATTCCTCCCTGATGTCCAAGGTCATGGCGTCGGGCAACAATCTGATCAAGATGCCGATCAACGAACCTGCCGAAGGTCTCCGCAAGAGCCAGATCCAGGAATACCTCGAGTGGCACGACATGACACCGGGTGTGCAGCATCTAGCGTTGCGTACCAATGATGCGCTTCATTCAGTGAATGCCTTGCGTCAGCGTGGCGTCGACTTCCTTCAGATTCCGGACACCTACTACGAGACGGTCTGGAACCGAGTCGAGAAGACGCTGCTTGATCACGGCCAGAATCCGGTCAAGGAGGACTACGACCGCGTGAAGGATCTTGGCATCCTGGTGGACGCCGACGATGAGGGCTATCTCCTCCAGCTGTTCACCATGCCGTTGCAGGACCGCCCGACGTTGTTCTTCGAGATCATCTGTCGTCGCGGCAGTCAG
>PBAX01000025.1 GCA_002716385.1 Phycisphaerae bacterium
AGGGCAGGGAGGAGGATGCCCAGAAGCACGGCGATGATGCCGATGACAACGAGCAGTTCGACGAGTGTGAATCCACGGTTCTTGTTCATGAGTCGGTTGTCCAAAATATGGGGAATCTGAAAATGGCTGTTCAGCCATGTGTGTAACTTCGCAGGATCAGCCCAAGGGTTCCTTGGACCATTAAATTAACTTCTATCTATCCAACTAATGTACCTTCATATCCCCTTTGGGACAGTCTGAAATGGCCATTCCACTATCTTAAAGCATGTTTTTTGATTAAATCACGCCATTCCAGATACGCCATCCAAGACCATATTCAGGATGAATTCCATGCTCGAACCAGCTATTCAGTCTCATATAAAGCGTTTGAATGCCACTTTTTGCACCCTTCATACCCAGAAGGAAGATGCTTTCTGGCGGTCCTATATGGGTCTTGAGACTGATTCTCAGGAGGCGAGAGCAGAGCTGGATAAGCGAGAAACCCTGCTCAAGGCCTGGCTTCAGGACCCGGAACGAATAACGGAAATCGAATCCTTGCCAGCGGATCAGGATTTGGATGAGGCGTCCTCGCAAGCGATTGAGGGCTGGTTGAAGACATTCAAGGCGAATTCCATTGAATCCGAAGAGGGTAGGTCGCTGGCGGCTGAAATCATCGAACTCGAAGGCGATCTCGCCCAGGCGCGGGCTGGAATGAAGCTTGGCTATCTGGATGGATCTGGCGAGTTCAATTCCTCAAGCAGTGTCCGGCTCGGCGTGATGCTGACCACCAATACCGATGAAACGCTTCGTAAAGCCGCATGGGATGGCTTGAGATCCATTGAGGACTTTGTTCTCGCGAACGGGTTCATAGATCTGGTCAAAGCGAGGAATCGACTTGGGAGAATGCTTGGCGGTGAGGATTACTACGACTGGAAGGTCTCACGTGTGGAGGGTATGAGCAAGCGGGAGATCTTCGACAGGCTCGATGAGCTGGAGCGGCTTACACGCGAGTCGTCTGGTCGTGGACTTTCGATCCTTGACGGAGCGGCCTTGTCCCCTTGGAACATTCGTTACCAGACCGAGGGAGATCTGAAGAGGCAGCGTGACCCATGGTTTCCATTTCAGGATGGTATTCGTCGATGGGGTAGGAGCTTTGCTGGTCTTGGGATCACGTATCAAGATGCGACAATGGTTCTCGATCTGCTTGATCGAAAAGGCAAGTACGAAAACGGGTTCATGCATGGCCCCGAGATCAGTTGGCTGGAGGGCGATGTCCGCCATCCAGCAAGAATTCATTTCACGGCCAACGCGATTCCGGGTATGGCGGGCTCTGGTGAGCGTGCATTGGCGACGCTGTTTCACGAGGGTGGACATGCGGCGCACTTCGCCAACGTACGAATGCCTGCTCCATGCTTTGGTCAGGAGTTCGCGCCGACGTCCGTGGCCTTCGCGGAAATACAATCGATGTTTCTGGACAGTCTCACGGAGGATGCCGACTGGCAGCGGCGATATGCATTGGATTCGTCCGGTGCTCCGATGCCTGTCGAACTAATCGAGGAGGGTGTCAGGCAGTCCCAGCCATACGAGGCGTGGAAGCTCAGGTGCATGATGGCTGTCTGTTATGCGGAAAAGGCCATTTACGAACTCCCCGATGAAGAGCTGACGCCCGAGGGCATTCTTTCCGCGATTCGCTCGGAGGAGCGGAGGTTGGTAATGATCGAGGATGGCAGTCCTCGCCCGGTCCTTTCCGTTCCCCATCTGCTCTCCGGCGAAGCGAGCGCCTACTACCACGGGTATGTGCTGGCTCAGATGGGCGTCGAGCAGACTCGGGATGCATTCATCAAATCGGATGGTCACCTGCTTGATAATCAATCAATAGGCCCATCGCTCACAAGGCACTATTGGCAGCCTGGCAATAGTTTGAGCATGGATCAGATGCTCACTGGATTGACGGGGGGGCCTTTGCACGCGAAGGCCTTGGCGGCCCGTGCCAATCGTTCTGTCGACCAGGCCATCGAGGATGCCAGAGCATGCATGGATCGTGAGTCCGATCTTCCTCGCTTCGATGGAGAGGTGGAATTGGATGCGAATGTCCAGATAGTTCATGGCCATGAACAGGTCGCGGTTCTCAATCCGGGCCAATTCGATTCTTTCGCGGATGACTTCGCGGAGTGGATTGATGGTCAGATCGCGGCTTCATGACCCTGTGATTGAAGATGTCATGGCATTCCATATAAAAAGCTCGCCTCTTTCAATGAAGAGGCGAGCTGTAGCTGGCATTTGTAGTACATCGGAAGTCTAAATCACTCGGAGTCGTCCCACGATGCTTCGTAGTTCGGGTTTTCCTTCCAAGGGTTGACGTCCTCGACTTCGGTGGTGATCAGGTTGAGGCAATCGTTCTTGTATGCGTTGCACTCGGGTGATCCTTCCGGGCAGTCGAACCAGTAGAGGTTGTCCGGGCACTGGCCATAGCTGTTGGAATAGGTCATTCGCTCAGGGAAGGCGCTGTCGGTGACATCGGTGCTGGCGTCGTTGTAGACGATGATTCCGCGATATCGCTCGAGTGGAGCGTACTGCTCGTAGGTGAGCGACTCTTCGACCTGTTCGCCGCGAATCGGTCCACGGGTCGAGAGCACGCATACGTCAGGTCGGCCGGCCATGGACCAGAAGCCCTTGCCTGGCTTGACGCGATCGCCGATGAGTGCGGTGGATGTCCATGAGAAGTGGCACTCGTCCTGAAGGTCGCCCTTGAACTCGGGGTCCCAGTGGATGTCGCCATCTGTGGCTTCGATTCCGGATCCGGTGCCTTCGCCGTACGGACTGTAGCTGTCGAAGTTATAGCTGGACACGGACACGTTTGGATTGACATCCGATGCGAGTACGACGGATCGTGGCTCGTACTGACGGTCCATGATCAGAAGTGCATGCAGGTTGTCGGTGGTGTTCAGGTCATAGCGGGGGGTGCCGCGGCCATGAACGTTCTGGGTTGCGCCGGCGACAGTGATCGGCTGGCGGTCGACGTTTGCAGGAACTGGGAATTCGCCCTTGTTCTGGGCGGCCCATGTTGTCCAACCCTGATGCATGGACTGGCCACGCTTTTGATCTTCGGCCAGACGAGCAGCCGCTCGGGCGCCGGAGAGGGCAGGGAGGAGGATGCCCAGAAGCACGGCGATGATGCCGATGACAACGAGCAGTTCGACGAGTGTGAATCCACGGTTCTTGTTCATAGCTTGTTCCAGTACATGTATGCCTTCGAATGCAGGGTTAGGGATGGATTGGAGGGCAGATGAATCATGGCGTTTGCGACCAACACCTAAATTGCGGTCAATCCAAATCTACTTCAATTCAGATTGTCGTCTGAGATTACTGCCAAAAGTCGATAAAAAGCGAAAAAACCGAGAACAAAGCATGTGGGCGCAAGAAAACCGGGACGCGGCTAGTGCCGCGTCCCGGTGGGAATCAATCATCTGATTCGATTGAATCAGCAGTCCTGGCCAAAGACATCGAGAAGGATCAGGATGTCGTTGATGTTGGTCGTGCCATCGCCATCGATGTCGCCAGCAGGGGTGTCCCATGCCGCGATCATGATGAGGATGTCGTTGACCGTCATGCTTCCGTCGCCATCGAGGTCGGTGCTGCACGGGCTGGTTTCAGGTCCGCTGACGATTACTTCAAGCGAGTCCGGGTCATCCGAGTCGCCCATTCTCCAGAAACCAAGTTCTGCCGCTACCTCCGCTGGTCCGACATTGGCATCGAAGCGGAAGTTGTAGACGGAAGACCAGATGAGGGCGTTGGCCCACTCGTTATCTTCCTCTCGATCGGTGCTCCAGGTGATGGCGCCATCTGCGATTTCATAGTCCCAGTCGCCGTTCTGGACGAGTTCACAGGAGTGATAGAACGGGGCATGGAAATCGACATTCGTGATGTTCGCGGAACTTGGTACGGGGACGCTGAACAGGCGGCCGGCTCGATGGGAGTTCTGGTTGTGGACGGCGTACTCGTAGTGCCATGTGCCATCGCCGTTGTCGGTAACGAGATAGCCCACGTGCATGAGTCCGACATCGTCGCCAGCTTCCGGCGTCCAGACCTCTGTGATGCTCGCACCGGAGGTGTCTGCCCAGGCCTGAATGGCAGGTGTCATGACGACTGTCGAGCCGGATGGTTGCCCGGATGTAGAAGAGTTGAACTTCATGTACCGGTAGCTGACGTTGTTGAACTGAAGGTCGTAGTCGTATTCATCACCTTGGCTGAACTGCTCATCGGTATTAGCGGCGACATACTGGCCTTCGAGGACGTAGATGCCGCCCGGGTTGAGTGATGGGCTGCTGTCTTCATCGCGGATCTGCAGCTTGCCTCTCATGGAGAAGGATCCGCAGGGGCTCTGGAAGAACGGGTAGATGAAGTCACCGGTGGTGGGATTGATTTCCGATCGCGGTGCCTCTGCATCCGCATTGAGATCGGCCCAGTAGGTATCTGCACATCCGATTCCAAGCGTGGCGCAGCTGGTACTCTGGCAGCTGCACATGGCTTCGCTGACGGCACAGAAGGAATGCTTGAGCCAGCTCAGGCCAACCTGTTCGAACCGATCGTTCTTGATTCGATAGATGTTCTGGGCGATGACTGGCGACTTGGTTCCATCGCCGCTTCGTGCCCATTCGACTTCGGCATCACCGGGGTTGCCGGAGGTTGTGCCGAACGCAAAGCCGTTGATGCCGTCGCTGTTTCCATAGTATTCCAGGTCCCAGCTGCCGAATGCGTCGGCGACCTTGTAGGTGATGATGTCGGGTCCGATCACATCGCAGTAATCTTCACCGCCATGTGAGAGGGAAACGCTCAGCAGTACAGCTGATCCGGCCAGTGGGGCGAGCCATGCTCGTTTATTGTTCATACTTCAAGCTCTCTCTACGAATATCTAGTGAATGCAAATGTGCAGTGGTGATTCAGTCTAACCCCGGTTTCGTGGATGAATGACTTAAAAACAAGGTTCTGGGCGAAAACATGGGGCTCAATGAGTACGTTCATTGATCTGAGAGGGGGGAAATTCTCAGCAGATGCCTTGATCGTATATATAACCAGCCTGTTTGTCCCAGATTTGCGGCCGAGTAGGTCAAAAGAGCAACATAAAGGCCTGTAAGGCCTCCGAAGAGCACTCCAGCGACCATTCCAGCGATTGTGAGCCCCAGATAGCAGGAAACCGCCTCGGTAATGGGTCGCGTCTGATGGGAATTCACCAGAAAGCCCTGATAGAGCGATTGGAGGAAGGTCAGAAGTGGAATCGGCACGGCCAGCCAGATTGCCTTCGTGCCCAGAGCCGCCAAGTCGGCATCGAGCCCTACGACATCCTTGAACCAGAAACTGGAGAGTGGGCTGGCGGCCAGAATGACAAGGAGCATGGAGAACAGGCCTCCTGTTATCCATGCGAATCGTTTCAGTTGAGCGTAGGAGTTGGGCCTGTCGCTGAGTCGTATCGCGACCTCGTTGTAGGCGATCCCTGAACTTCGGAAGAGGAAGATCAGGCCACCTAGCGGCGCCCAGACCGCGAGAGATTCCAGGGCTTCCGGCATTCGGGTCATTCCCGCTGCCCCGATGGGTTGTGCGGCAAGAATGAGAATGGGTGTGAGCGCAAGCGGGATATAGAATTTCAGAAGTCGGCGGAGGACCAGCGGCTGTTCAGCGGGCGGTGATGATCGCAGTGGGCCGCTGACAACGGGCCGGCTGCGGAAGCGGACATAGGCTGCTTCGACAATCACGCCAATAGACAGCGAGGCGGAGGCGACCGTGGCACCCGGCAGCTCGTTGGCTGCCAGAATGGTCAGCGTCCCGATCGTCGCGATCAACCGGATGCCGGTGCCGAAGACGATGACCTGTTTCATGCCGAAATGAATCAGCAGGCCTTGTCTGAATCGCCTGTCTGCAATGGCCCATGTCCATGGAAGAAGCCAGGCAAAGCTCTCACGCGCAGGATTCTGGACACTGGCGGGTATGTCCAGTGCGGGAATGACGAGCCACTCCCACAACGGGGTGAAGGCGAGTAATGCATGAAGGGCTGTCAGCATCAGTGCCAGGGTCGTCATGAAACGCTGGAGACGCCTGAACGAATCCGAGTCGCGGCTCAGCGCCGTGGAGGCTGCTAGCATCATGATGATCGGGGCTTCCACAAGCAGTCCCAGCGGGAACGCGATTCCTCCGAATGCGGCAAGCATCGTCTCGGCCTCGGGGAGGTGCCCGACGACCACGCTGATGCAGGGCATTTCGAGTCCCATCAGGCCCCAACTGGCCGCCAAAGGCCACCAGTCGTGAAACACGTTGGATTGGTTCAGTGAGGGTTGGTTCTCTTGCATTCGTTCTGTCATGAGTTGGGGCGAAGCACGATTGGCGTATGCAACGTCGAATGCACTGAGCGTCCGTTGTCAGTTGGAGAGGGGGCATGGTAGCACCATGGGCACATAAAAAGGGCCTCGGCACGAAGCCGAGGCCCTTGAGGAATTGAGCATGCGCTCCGGGGATCAGCAGTCCTCGCCAAAGGCGTCGAGGATCAGCAGGATGTCCGAGACATCGGTGGTGCCGTCACCATTGACGTCTCCGTCCGGCGTGCCCCATGAGCCGATCAGCTGAAGGACATCGTTGACTCCGGTGGTGCCGTCGCCATCGAGATCGGTCGGGCACTCCGGTTCTTCGTCGCAGCCAGTCTCTGGCCCGTCGATGAGCAGCGTGCCTGTTCCGAAGCTCTCGTCGTCCCAGCCGCCCACTCGGATGAGATAGGACTGGTCCCGTGTAACCGGTACTGTGAGGAACGAGGTGTAGTTGTCACAGCCGTCACCGTCGTCATTGCAGCCCAGCAGCTGCAGATTGCCGCAATCGGTGTTGGAGTAGACCACGAGGTCAGTGTCGTAGTCCGCGGTGCTGCATGTGCTGACGACCATGTCGCCATCGTCGCAGGCGACGTACTCGTACCAGATGTCGTAGTACGTCTGACCGTCGAACTGACATTCGCCATGTGATGGACCGTCGGTGGTGGCGGCCGTCGTATCGAAGTCGTAGCTGCCATTGCCGACAAGGAAGGCATCGCTGCAGTTGTCGGGATTTGGCAGCTGGCCGACATCGATCGTGACCATGGCCTCCTCCGAAGGACTGCCGTCATTCACCCTGTAGGTGAACATGTTCGAGCCGATATAGCCGGCATCGGGTGTGTAGATCACGCGACTTCCGCCGTTGGCAAGCGTGTATGGAGGCGTGATGCTGCCGCCATCAGGATCACTCAGCGTGCCGTCGTTGGGCAGTGAAGTGATGATGTAGTCGAGGGGATTGCCTTCGACTGAACTGCCGACCAGCTGGATTTCAACCGGCGTGTCGGAGTCGGTGGCGGCGGTGACGTCCTGGCAGCTTGGCGGGCATGTCTCGCCAGTAGAGGCAATCTTCAGTGACCAGCCATTGAGGGTTCCGACATCGGCGCCGGCATTGTCGCTGACAAGCAGCGACCATGTGCCGGGGCTTGCCTCGGTGTAGTAGTCCTCGAGCTGGCCAGGGCCGTCAGGGAGTGTCCCCCCGCCGTCATCGTCATAGGTTGTGAAGATGTCGTCGCTGCCGCCGCCTGAACGGTTGTGCAGGAATACGCTGGTGCCCGATGGGGATGTCAGCACGACCTCGAGGTCTCCGATGTAGGTGTGCGTGATGTCCATGATGACATCGACGTCTGCCACACAGTAAGAATCGGGTACCTGGATGGTGCTCGTGAACTGACTGTTGTCTTCGATGCTTAGGGGCGTATCGGTGGAGATGTAGGTATATCGGCCCACATCCAGCGTGACGCCTCTGATGATGAACGGGGTGTCGGGATCGGTTTCATTGATGAAGTTGATGTCCTGCTCGTAGATGCCTGCTGGGAGATCATTGGCAGCTGTGCTGAATCCCACAACAACATCCCTTGAGTCGTTGACGCCATTCAATGTGAACTCGCTGGGCGTAACGGTAACCCAGTCTTCGTTCTCGGCCGACACCTTGACCTGCGTTTCAGTCGGACGCTTGCTTGTGACGGTGTAGGTCTGGGTTGTGGTGAATGGTCCGCCAACTGGGCCGCCGCCGACCAGGTCGTCTTCGGGGGTAACCTCGATCAATGTTGTTCCCAGATCGAGGATGTGTTCCCGGCTGATGATGACGTCATTCGATTCATCCACGATCTCTACAGTGCAGGTGTAGACGCCATTTTCCCATGTGCTGATCAGCGATGTGTCGACGGTGGCGTCGAAGCTGTCGGTCCCGCCCGGGCTGACAGCGCCGAAGTCCTTTGAAAGGAGTATGAATTCACCATTGCCGTCGGTTGCCGTGACGGTCGCATTCCAGTCGATTGGATCTGGAGAGTTGTTGGTCAGTGTGTATGCCACGGAAAGTGGATCGACATCGGCGCCGCCAGCTGTGGCAACATGCTGTGTCGCAGCTGCGGGCGTGACGGACAGGCCGACACCCGGAAGTGTGTTGCAGACGAGGATGCCGGTGTTGTCCGGATCGAGATGGGGCTGCAAGCCGTTGTTCCAGGACACGGCGATTCGCCCATACCAGTCCTCGAGATCGTTACCGCATGCGGCGTATCCGCCATGAAGCTGGCCGACGACGCGATGGTTCTGGTCGAAGAGGGGGGAGCCCGACGAGCCGGGTTCCGTCGTTCCCAGATCCCAGTCGACGATGCGAAGATGGGTGTCTCCAGGTGCGTTGTAGCCATAGATCTGGGAGGGTTCGTAGTCGATCGACCATCGCTTGTAATCGGTGCTTGGATGGTGGATGGCGACGGAATACTCGCTGACGACATCCTCGGCACTCCAGCCGCAGTAGGAGATCT
This sequence comes from Phycisphaerae bacterium, assembly GCA_002716385.1. GTDB lineage: Bacteria > Planctomycetota > Phycisphaerae > Phycisphaerales > SM1A02 > UBA1668. Next base: position 8,813 of record PBAX01000025.1, read on the forward strand.
CCCATTCCTGCGGAGGCGACTGGTTCAGTCTGACGATCGTGAAATCGGACGGTGAGTAGGAGGCCAGGAACTGCGATCCGCTGAGGTACTGGTCCTGGGGCCCGCCGTCGATGCTGTTGCCTGGGCAGTCGAGTGGACCATCTTCGGGATCCTGGTAGTTCCAGAACGTGACGAGCGAAGCGGCGTTGCCGGAGGTGATGCCGCAGTGATTCGCGGTCATGAAGAGGGGTTCGCGATCGTTCCGCTGGTTGTTCACCATAAAGCCGGTGCAGAAGGTCGATCCACCAGTGGAAATGACGGCGACACATGGGATTTCATTTTCCCATCCCTCGGTCTCGTCGCATTCGACGTCATAGTTGCATGAGCCGGATCGTTCCTCGACATCGAAGGCGCCGTCGTAGAAACCACGGTAGCCCACGTTGATGCTGGTGAGCACGATGCCGTTCTCGACCATTGGTCGGACCTTGGCATCCATCTCGATGCTGATCTTGATCTCGGAGTCCGGTACCGGGGGAGTCCAGTACTCGTTGTCCGGATTGTTGTCGGCCATCGTCAATGGTCGCAGTGAGAAGCGGTCGTCGTGGGAGCTGATGGTCATCACGGCGTTCTCAGGCATGATGAAGTGCTCGAATGCCAGATTGATCGACAGGCAGTCGGGGGAGGCCACTCTGAGTTCCCACAGCCATGTGTCCGCATCAGGCTTGGACCAGGTGCCGCCATAGGCGGGGCCCTCGGTCACCTTATGGGGAACGGCATAGCGTGGCGCCATTCCATTCTCTTCGCGTGTGATGTCCTCCGCTGCCAGTGCCTCGAAGTCCAGAGTTGGAATTTCGATCAGCTCTGCGGACGGCTCCCAGCCGAACTGGGCCTGACCCAGGCTGCTGGCGGACAATGTAAGAACAGCCAAGGCACAGAATGGGGTCTTGCGAAACATGAGCAGGGTCTCCCTTTACCTCTCAATAAGAGTGGCCACGCATATCAGGGGCCACTCTAGGTCTCTCTCCGATACCCCACGGCAGAATAGCCCTTGGGATCTATATACAACCCTAACCCCGGATGGGGCCTCAATCAACTGCCGTTTATGGACTTATCAAGCCTCCAAGGCGGGCGACAGGTCTTCCTGCTCCTTCAGGGCCTTCTGATGGAGGGTTTCCTTGTGGATGGCCTTGAGGGCGACCCGTGCAACCACCACGCTGGCAACGATGGCCACGATCAGCCCGCCGTAGATCGTGATTTCACGAACCATGCTGTCTCCCTGGGGCAGGCTGCGTCCGTGTTCATGGATGTGCCTGGCCAGATCGGAGGTGTGTCTGGCGACATATCCCATGTACACCCCTGAGAAATTGCCGGGAATCATCCCTATGCAGGCGAGCATGAAGGGTTTGAATCGACAGGGGCTGACGGCGCCCATGTAGTTGAGCAGCGAGTAGTTCACAGGGGCCAGTCGGAGCAGGAACAGGATCTTGAATCCGGATTGCCCCATGGCTTCCTCGACGGCATATGCCTTGGGGTGTCGTTTGATCATCCGATTGATTCGATCGCGGATACATAGTCTCACGAACCAGAAGACGCCCAGTGCCGTTATGAAGCCGGCGAGAACCACCCACACCCAGCCCATCCAGAGCCCGAAGAGCGTGCCTGCGGCAATGCTGAATATTGATTCAGGCAGGAACAGGAAGGTGCAGATGAAGAAGATGCCGATGAAGGCCAGCGGGCCCCATGAGCCAAGAGACTTCACGAAGCCTTCGATCGAACCCATGTAGGGCTCGAGAAGGTAGATGTAGGCCAGTGCGATCAGGCCCACGGCCACCAGTATCCCCAGTATCCGAAGGATGATGTGCTTCCAGGATCTCTGGAGTGGATGCAGGTGTTGGCTATCGCCTTCGAGAGAGTGTTCAGGGCTCATCGGTTGAAGAGTCTACCCATCCCGAGGGACATGCTCAATGCTTGCCGGAGTGGCACGAAGCTCGATTTTTGCTCTGGAATCTCTGTTATCTGTTGAGGAAGGGTGGCGGAACGATCGGCGGTCCTTCGATCGAGTGTGTAGAATGTCACGCCTGATGCGGGTGTAGCTCAATGGTAGAGCGTCAGCCTTCCAAGCTGAATGTTGACGGTTCGAGTCCGTTCACCCGCTCTCGATGAAGCAGTGCCGCACCTCATGTGCGGTGCTGCTTTTTCTTTGGGTCGTCCAGCTCATCTCCGAGTGGTCGGATCCGTGTAGAGGTCGACATAGAAGTCGAGCGTCTTGTGGCCGCCCGATTCGCGAGTCCTCGCCAGGAAGAAGCCGGCTTGCTCGAAGAGATGTATGGCCGGGTCCCGCTCGACTCGGACATCCAGGACGATCTTCATGTAGTCCTGTCCGCGGCAGAATCTCACGGCATGGTCGAGCAGCTGCTTTCCGATGCCTTTTCTTCTGAAGCTGTCATGTACTCGCAGCCTTCGGATTTCCGCCACATCATCCTCCACGCACTGCACGCCGATCATTCCGACGACTTGTTCCGGGGACTCGGCCACCCAGAAGCTGCTGCGACCATCGTCGCTGAAATACCCGGCCATGAGATTGTCGATGTCTGCGCCTGTGTCGTTGATTCTCACATCGCCTTCGAAGATGCCTGCACGGAACAGCTCCTGTAGATTGGAGATGTCTTCGCTGCTGGCGGTCCGGATGGTGATCGAGTCAAGCATGTTGGTTGTCCGCAGGTGCGATTCGCCCGCTTTTTCAGTATATCCAACGATGAAAACTGTCCTGCAGGGGGTGGCAGCGGCTTGAGGCGAATTAGCCGCGTTCCATTCTGCACATGGAATAGCACCATTCCTTGAAGTCCTCCGCGAGCTGCGTGGTATCGGATTCGATGAAGACTTCCATGATCGCCATGCCTGCATCGCCCTCGTTCTCGATCATCTTTCGATGTCTTGTGGACAGCTGCTCCGAGCGAAGGAGCTGCCTGTACAGATCGCCGGAGGCTGCCAGCAGAAGGATGTTCCCGACCTTGTCCCTGTATTCCCCGTCCTCGCCGGATTGGAGATATCTGGTCAAGGCCCAGATCTGGGCGTAATAGTCAAGGAGGGTCTGCTTCTTGCTCTCGAGGAAATTCTCCGGATGTGCCGACATGAGTTTGTCGAGTGGAAGCAGGCGGTTGTTGCGCACACAGTCGCAGAGGCGGGACCAACGTTCGCGATTCGCCTCTGGCCGGAACTTGATGCCGCGTCGCCATGAAAAACCTTCCATCGTGGTGGCGATGCCTTCATCAAGCCAGGCGGGGAGCTGATCCTTGAACGTCGATTGGACGTACTGGTGCCATCCTTCATGGGAGCCCAGTGCCAGCGTGTCGCGATGCCAACCGTATCCATCGATGTCGTACAGGACCGCGATCCCGTTCGTCGTGAATCCGCCACGCCCAAGGCCTTCGAAGGAAGCCGCCTTGTCTGGAAGAATCATGCGGGTCTTGTTCTTCCACTGTCTCCGATCGGCGAAGAGGTAGGTCTCGAGCGACTTGTCTGGTGGCGGCAGTTCGGCTCCAAATGCATTCTGGTATTGGTCCAGAGCCATTTCATAGAACGCCGGCAGGATCTGCTTGAATCGCTCGCTTCGCATCGTCGTGCGGATGTCCCAATGACGTGTTCGGATCTGGGTTCCATCGATACCCAGAAAGCTCCAGTCGCGAACGATGGTTTCATCGCCATTGAAGCGGTCGTCGTCGGTCACGGCAAGCGGCGTATCCGTTCGAGTCGAGGGCTTTTGGCATCCGGACAAGAGCCCGATGGCCACCATGGATGTGCAGAGTAGGGTTCTAATGAACATCATGAATCGAGTCCCTCGAGTGCTTGCTCTGCCGTCGCCAGATCGGACTCGCTTTGCTCCAGTGTCTTCCGCGTCTCCTCGACGAGATGGGCGGGGGCCTTCTCGACATATCCCGGATTGTCAAGTCGTCCCTTGAGTGCGCCGATGGATTTCCTGAGTTCGGCAATGCGATCCTGGAGTCGGGAGCGCTCGCTTTCCACATCGACTTCTTCGTCGCTGCCCATGAGGTGCATGACTTCGCCATCGACATGGACCTGGATTCCATCCTGATCGCCAAGTTCAACTATCTCCTCGAGCGTGCACATGGCGAGTACGGCGGGGCGCACAGGATCGATGGCGTCTTTCAGTGATGTCGGGATGGCCAGTGTGAGTCTTGTTCGAGGAGGGATGTCATGATCGGCCCGTGCCCGTCTGACGGCATTCACGATCACCTTTATCCGTTCGAACTGACGCTCGGCCTCCTCATCGTGGAGAGCGTCGGTCTGGGGCCAGCTTGCATTGGCTGCGGATTGACTGCTGCTGATGCCTAGCCCCGGCAGACCCGGAGTGCCGGTTGCCTGTACATGCGGCCAGAGTGCTTCGGTTACGAATGGGCAGACGGGATGCAGGATTCTGGAGATGACATCCAACGATGTAAGGAGAACCTGTCGCTGCGCGGCATCATCGCCGACGGTCGGCTTGATTGATTCCAGATACCAGTCGCAGAAATCCCTCCATACGAGATCGTAGATGGCTTCGGCGCAAGTGTTGAACTGATATGCGTCGATGGCGGCATCGATGGCCTTTCGGGCTCGATGGATCCGCGAGAGCATCCATCGATCGATGATGCCAAGTGAATCGAGATCGCCTACCTCGCCCGGCGATTCGCTTCGTGCCAGTGCGAAGCGGGCGGCATTCCAGAACTTGTTGACGAATGAACGGCCGCTGTCGAACTTGCTGGAGGAGTTTCTGGCAAGTGGCTGTTCCTCACTGGCCTTGGCCTGGCCACTGAGCTGTCCGTAGACGGTCACCATGGTATTGGTGGGATCCCCGGGGCTCTGCTGGATCGGTGCCGTGACCTGATGGCCGGTCGGCGATGTGATGAACTCGGGGGTGAACGTCTTGCCTGTGTAGGGACAGACCAGATCGAGCGGCAGTCGGACATCCTGTGTTGAGGTGGCCAGTTGGGTCATGATGAACCGGAGGGCGTCGGTCCCATGGCTTTCGATGATGTCCCGAGGGTCGACACCGTTCCCCAGCGACTTGCTCATCTTCTGGCCAAAGCCGTCCTGGATGATGGGGTGGATGTACACGTCACGGAAGGGGAGTCTCCCATCGCGGAAGAAGCGGTTGAACATCACCATCCGGCTTACCCACAAGGTGATGATCTCCCTGGCGGTCGAAAGGGTGCTGCTTGGATTGAAAGCCTCGAGCAGACCTTCCGTCTCCGGGAAGATCGATGGTTCCGGCCAGCCCATGGTCGAGATCGGCCAGAGTGCTGACGAGAACCAGGTGTCGAGAACATCCTCGTCCTGGGTAAATCCGGCCGCTTCAAGCGCTTCTTCGATCGCATTCGAGTTGCGACCCACGCAGGCGAGAACCCTGACTTCCTCGTTGTCTCGATCGATCTGGAGGCGAATCGAAAGCCCCTCTTCAGTTCGATCGCAGAAGGGGGCCTGACACCAGGCGATCTGATCGGTCATGCCGTTGCCCAGATCTTCTGGCGGTGTCCCGGCCTCCGAGAACTTCACGACTCTTGACCAGACCGGAATGCGATGCCCCCACCAGAGCTGGCGACTGATGCACCAGTCACGAAGGTTTTCATGCCAATGCTGGAAGGACCGTGCATACCGTGGCGGCGAAAAGTGGAGCTCGCCATCCCCTTGACGGGAACCTGTTTCTCTTGGCGGAGGTGTGCCGTCATATTGCTCGGGGTCGATCGCCCGCATGGCTTCTCCGCGAAGTCTGTCGTCGGTTACCCGCACGAACCACTGGTCGCTCAGGTATGGCTCGATCGGAACATGGGAGCGGTAGCTGTGTCCGACTGCATGGTCGTAGTCGCGGATCTCCTCGAGGAGGTCGTGCTCGCGGAACCAGTCGATGATGGTGGATCTGGCCTCCTCCCTCGAAAGGCCGATGAGGGCTCTCGCTTCTTCGGAGACATCCTCCCATCCATGCCTGTCGGAGATGGAGGCATCTGGTCCCATGACGTTGATCGCAGCGAGATCATGGCGTTGGCCGATGTCCCAGTCGTTCGGATCATGGGCTGGCGTGACCTTCAGGAATCCCGTCGCGAAAGCCGCCTTCGGGTCGTCTCCTTGGCCCGGCATGATCACGTAGTCGTCCTCGACAATCGGAATCTCCCGGCCAACGATCGGAAGCCGGACGTATTTGCCCTTGAGCGATGCGGCTCTTGGATCCTGAGGATTGATCGCCACCCCTGTGTCTCCAAGCATCGTCTCCGGCCGAGTGGTGGCAACCGTTACATGCCCTGATCCATCCGCCAAGGGGTATCGCAGGTAGTACATGTGCCCCTTGACGTCTTCCATCTCGACTTCATCATCGGCCAGTGCGGTCTGGGTGGCGGGGTCCCAGTTGACCAGGCGTTTTCCACGAACGATCAGGCCTTCGGAAAAGAGCTGGAAGAAGGCTTCTCGGACCGCGGCCGCGCAGACAGGATCCATAGTGAATCGTGTGCGAGGCCAGTCGCACGAGGCACCAAGCTCCTGAAGCTGGGAGAGGATGGTGGCCCCGTATTCGTCCTTCCATTCATGAATGAGCTCGATGAAGGCTTCCCTGGTGTAGTCGCTGCGTCTCTTCCCGTCCTGTAGAAGTCGTCTTTCGACCGCTGTCTGTGTGGCAATGCCGGCATGATCGGTGCCAGGCATCCAGAGCGTCGAAAGTCCTCTCATCCTGGCATGGCGGACAATGACATCCTGCAGCGTTGCATTGAGCGCGTGGCCCAGATGCAGGATGGAAGTCACATTCGGAGGTGGGAGCAGAACGGAAAATGGAGTGGCGTCCTCGGGCAGCGGGGTGCTGACATGTCCAAGGTCCGACTGGGCCCAGGCATCACGGATACTGGGCTCGATTGCCGCAGGATCGTATGATCTTGGAAGTTCTGGAGCAGTGATGGGCGTAGACATGTTTCGCATCATAGCCGTGGCCTGCCTGATGTTCGCTGGTGTGACCGCCAGCCTGCTGAGTGGATGCAGCGATGAGCCTTCGAATGAGGAGGCGGCCCCGTTGATCGGGGAGTCGATCCGTCATTCCCTGGAGGCGGCGGAATCATATCTCACTACCGGAAACGAGGCTCATGCCAGATCAATCCTCGCCAAAGTGATGGAGCAGGCGCCGGATGACGGGCGTGGCTATGAGATGATGGGTCGATTGGAGCTCAGGAGAGGTATTGAACTCAGGGAATTGGGCCTGATCGATTCCGCTCGCGAGCAGTTCAGGGATTCCTTCCTCTGGTACGAGAAGGCCTTGCGGTTCATGGAGAAGAGTGGCGGCCTTTGCCAGAGTGCGGGGGAAGTCGCTCAGCTGGCTGGTTTGGATGAGAAGGCGCTGTCTCTCTACATGTCGGCAATGGAGCTTGAACCCGACAATCCCAAGCCAAGCCTGTGTGCCGCCCAGCTTCTTTTGGACACTCAGCCGGACAGGGCGGAATCCATTCTGAGGTCTGTGCTGGACGCACACCCCGATCAGTCCCATGCACTCGCTTCATTGGCGTTGGCCTGTCAGGCTCAGGGCAGGGATGAGGTGGCTGCTGAACTGGCCTCCAAGGCACTGGCGATCGCGGGAGATCAGGTTGCCGTTCGCATTGTGATCGCTCGTGTGCATCGGCTTTCCGGTCGTGAACGAGAGGCGCTCGAGCTTCTGCTGGCACTCCCTGATGAAGTGAGGAGCCAGGAATCGGCGGCATCGGAGATAGCGTTGTGCTGGCATTCCCTCGGCCAGCCTCTCAATGCAGGTGAAGCCTGGGCTGATTGCTTCAGGGCCAATGCCTACCGGGCCGATGCATGGAGATTCGCATTGCGAGCGGCCGAGGCAATGGCAGACGCAGATCGTGAGTCGATGGCGGCGTCATGGCTGGAGCAGGCCGTGATGCTTGATGCTCCGGATATTGAGGTGGAGCAGACTCGCTCGCGTATAGCAAAGAGCGGGTTGTTCGAAGACTAGATGTCTGCAGGCGGATCCTTGATCTCCATGCGACGTCCAGCTTCAAACCAAGGATCCTCCAGTCGCGGCTGTGGCTCGTTCTTCCGAGTAGATCTGGGCTTCAGTTGTCTGACGCTTCTGAGCAGCACAAGCGACAGAAGCAGCAGGCCCAGCATCGAGAGTATCAGGATCAAAATGGCTGCAGAGACCAGTCCTGGGGTGGTGGGCGGAACAGTCGGGCTGGGACTAAGTGCCATGTTTGCAGCTGTTAACAGCATCATTCGAGTGTATCGGACCCATTGGATTGAGGTATATCGAACCGGCTTTTCCATCCATTCGTACGAATATTGAGTCTGGATTCAGGATTGGTTGAAGAGACCCTTGATTCAGACCGATTCTCCCGGGTGAGGGATCTGCCGGAGTGCTCCGGCATGATTCGTCTTTTCCGTTCATAGAATCAACACTCACCGAAAGATGCCAGACATGACTTATCGCTTGCAGGATTCTTCTCGACTCGGCCGAATTGGCCTGGCAGTTGCCGTCGTCGCTGTCGCATCATTCGTGAGTCACTCGCCCGCGTCGGAAGTTCAGCATGAGCTGACCCTGAATGAATGGGCGTACAAGGTATGGGATGCCGGTATCGACGGTGACAAGTCCGGCATGCAGAAGCTGATCAAGCTTCCTCCCGCATCAATGACATCGCCAGAGGCGGCCAAGTCTTACGGCCAATGTCTGCAGAGTTGGAACCAGACATGCTTGTCATCAAACGAGATCATGGAACAGGCTCAGCAGGAAGCCATAGAGCTTCTGGACAAGGCGATCGAAGAAGGGGATCTGACGGAGGCTCTGAAGCACGCCGTTGCCTATCAGGAGCTCCTTCAGCAATTTGATCTGGCGCTTGAGCACGAGTCCGTCAAGCGTGCCGTCGAACTGGCGGATCGTTCGATTGACGGGTTGATCGAGGCCAACGATCTCATGCAGGCTCAGGAGATTCTCTACAGGCTCAAGGCCGCTCACGAGGACACGCGTCAGGTCGAGCGTTTCGAGAGCTACAGGGATAGATACGAGAAGATCGCAGGCCAGTTGCAGATCCTGCGTCGATACGACCCGGAGGATTTTCACGGCCTTTACAGGAAACGTGCAGAGGCGCGAGGTGACGACGAGTCGAAGATCCGGGCCTTCAATCCATCTCTTGCGGGGCGTTGGGAGCAGGAGGTGTCCGGTGTTCGTGTCGACATGCTTCGCAGCATTCTCGACACGGCTGCTCGAGAGCACATCGATTCGGGTGGCTGGTTGCCATTGATCGAGGGCGGGCTTCTCTCGCTGGAATCACTTGCCACCACACCCATGATCGACGACACGCTGGTAGGTCTCTCGGATCCTGAAAAGGTCGAGCAGTGGATCAAGGGTCTGGTGATGGTCCGCAACGCCCTGCATTCGGAGGAGCTGGAGGGAGTCAGCCAGCGGGAGCTTTCCAGAGCCGTCATTGACGAAGTGGCCTTTCTGAACGCCGAGACGGTCATGCTCCCCAACGAGGTTCTATGGAGGGAGTTCGGGGACGGCGCCATGAAGGAGCTGGACAGATTCAGCGAAGTCATATGGCCTTACGACATCGAGGACTTCGATCGGCAGATGCAGGGCGAGTTCATCGGCGTGGGTGTCTACATCGAGGAGTCCGAGCTTGGCGACATCAGGATCATCAGTCCGCTTGAAGGCAAGCCCGCCGCATTGGCGGGCATACGCTCCGGGGACATCGTCGTCAGCGTCAACGGCGTCTCGACCACGGGCTGGTCTCTCCGCGATGCCGTGAGGCAGATTACGGGGCCCGCCGCCACTGAAGTCACTCTGGGTGTCCAGCGTGAAGGTGAGGATGGAATCAGTGAATACACGATTACTCGTGATCGAATTCGAATGCATACCGTCAAGGGATGGGAATTCGAAGGCGTCGACGAAGAGGGTAATCCCGATTGGGATTGGTTCATTGATTCGGAAAGGCGCATCGGTTACATCCGCATGACTGGCTTCGATCAACAGACCTACGGGGACATTCTGCAAGCGGCCAGCGACATGCAGGAGGAGCAGGGCATGCCATCTGGCTTGATCCTAGATCTGCGACACAATCCAGGCGGCCTGCTTGAGACGGCCGTGAACGTGTGCAATCTCTTTCTTGAGCAGGGCCGCATAGTCTCCGGCGAGGATCGATTCGGCGAAGCCAGTTTCCATGCGACTGCCAGAAGAAGACGGGCCTATCTCTCGGGGATTCCCGTAGTCGTACTGATTAACAATGGCTCGGCCAGCGCCAGCGAGATCGTTGCCGGCTGTCTGCAGGCTCACGAGGCCGCGATCGTGGTTGGCTCGAGAAGCTTCGGCAAGGGGTCCGTCCAGACTGTTCATCCAGTCACTGACAATGCCAAGTTGAAGTTGACCACCCAGTACTACCGATTGCCCTCGCCTGATGGAATAGCACCAGGTCGAATGGTGCACAAGGTGCCTGGTCACAGCGAGTGGGGCGTGGAGCCTGACATCAATGTGGCCATGACCCCTGAGCAGATCATCGAATCGATCGAGATCCAGCGTGATTCCGAGCTTCAGAATCCGCCATCGGACTGGGATGAGTCTAAGTCGGGCCCGTGGAAGGCGCCTGAGATCACCCAGTTGTTGACGGAAGGCATAGATCCGCAGCTGCATACGGCACTCGTCATTCTCCAGGCCAAGGCCTATGGCGAGCAGTCCAATCTTGCCTCGTCGCGGTGAGGCCTACTGGTCTGGCAGCATCGAATGTGATTCCAGAAGACGCTCGGCCTCAGTGACATCCTTGTCTCCTCTTCCGGAGAGATTGATGAGGATGACATCGTCGGTCGATCTTTCTCTGGCCATTTCAATCGCGGCGGCGACCGCATGAGATGTTTCCAGTGCGGGCATGATCCCTTCCTTCTCCGACAGGAGGCGGAAGCTCGTCAAGGCATCCTCGTCGGAGACCGACGTATAGGTCACGCGGCCGCTTTCATGCCATGCGGCATGCTCGGGCCCGACACCCGGATAGTCGAGTCCGGCCGAGCAGGAGTGGACATCGGCCGTCTGGCCATCGTCATCCTGAAGTACATAGCTTCGCGATCCGTGGAGGACTCCCGGCGAGCCGTGAGTCAGTGGCGCGGCATGATCGCCCTGCCCCTCGCCTCTTCCGCCCGCTTCGACCCCGACTAGTTCCACATCGGCGTCTTCCAGAAACGGATGGAAGATTCCTGCGGCATTGGATCCGCCGCCCACGCAGGCTACGACGCAGGATGGCAATCGGCTCATCGAATCAAGGCACTGTTCACGCGCCTCGCGTCCGATCACCGATTGGAAATCACGGACCATAGCGGGAAATGGATGCGGTCCCACTACGGATCCGATGATGTAGTGGGTATGTTCGACGGATCCCATCCAGTCTCGCATGGCGGCGTTGGTGGCGTCCTTGAGTGTCCGCGAGCCGTCCTCGACCACATGTACAGTTGCGCCGAGCAGTCGCATGCGGAATACGTTGAGCGACTGTCTCCTGACGTCCTCGGCACCCATGTAGACCTCACATTGGAGGCCGAATCTCGCGCAGGCCGTTGCGGTGGCGACGCCATGCTGGCCCGCTCCGGTCTCGGCGATGATCCGTTGTTTGCCCATGCTCATCGCCAGCAGCACCTGGCCGATGGTGTTGTTGATCTTGTGTGCCCCGGTGTGGGCCAGATCCTCTCGCTTGAGCCAGATCGCGGCGCCTCCAAGATGCGATGAGAGATTGGGGCAATGCGTAAGGGCGGTCGGTCGGCCGACATAGTTACGAAGCAGGCCGTTGAACTGCTTCTGGAAGTGCTCATCCTCCTTTGATGCAGTCCACGCCTCGGTGAGCTGTTCCAGTGCGGCGATCAGTGTCTCCGGGACATATCGTCCACCGAATGGACCGAAGTTCCCGTTTCCATCTGGTTCGGTTCGAAGGGATGTCATGATCAGGTCCTCTCCGGATTGATGCCGAGACTGGATTGGAAGAAGTCTCGCTGCCTCTCCTTCACGTCGGCTGCATGAGGTCCGAAGCCGACATGTTCATGCAGCGTCCCTGTCTGATCGTAGGTCATCCAGTCGATAAGTTCAGGATTCCTGTACTGATTGCGAAGTGTTTTGATGAAAGTCTCCTGTCCCTGGAAGGGGATCCACTCATCGGCTTTGCAGTGAAATGCCTGCAAGGGAATCTCCTGCCATCGGTCCAGATGCTCGATCGGGTCCCATTCGTCCGCCAGATCCGTCCGACTTGATTGGAGCATGGGCTGCTGGGTCTGGAAGGACCAGTTTCCCGATGTGGCCTCCACGGAGGCGGCCTTGAAGCGATGGGGCTGCGTCAGTCTGGCCAGAGTGGCCATTCCGCCCGCGGACATTCCGCCGATACCTACTCGATCAGGATCGCAGCCGAGGATGGATACGGCGTCCCTCAGGATTCCATCTATCTCCTCGACCATCTGAATCACGACCTCGAGAACATGCTCGGATGTCTGGAGCCGAGGGTCTGAACGTTCGCCATGGCCTGGAAGATCAACTGCGCATGTCGCGATCCCGCCTCTCATGAATCTCAGATAACGGCCAGGATCCAGCTCCTTGAAGGCGGTACGGCCATGCATCCAGATCACAAGAGGTGGTGGAGTCGAGCCCGGCGATTCCGGCGGCACCAGAAGGGCCGGTGCCGCGGATGAACCCAGTTTTTCGAGGGATGAGCGTTTTCTCAGGGCGGAAGGAAGTTGATCGAAATTCGGGGACATCATGTCTCGACATTGACGGGAAGCGGAGGCAGGGCGATGCTCTCGGGCATGCTTCAGATAATTTCAGGTCACTATAGATCGAGGCGGCTTCAGACGCCTGTGGACAGCTCGACGACCAGACCATATGCCCATCGGGTGAAGGAGTCGGTCTTCAACATCCTTCGTGGTCACATCGAGGGTGGTCAGGTTCTGGATCTGTTTGCCGGTGTCGGGACCATGGGACTCGAGGCAGCCAGCCGTGGTGCCGATCAGGTCCTCATGGTGGAACAGGATCGTGGGATCTATGAATTGCTCAAATCCAATGTGGAGTCGCTCGGGTGCGGCGACGAGGTGGAGACGCTCTGTGGAGATGCCCTTGGTTCGGTGTCCATTCTCAGATCACCTCGGCCTCTCAATGTCGTGTTCGTCGATCCGCCTTTTAAGATGATGGAGCAGGCGGCGACTCGTGCACGTGTCCTCGCCCAGCTGGAACGAGTGGCGCCATTGCTGGCGGATGATGGGTTCATCGTTCTCAGAAGTCCGGGCGGAACGGATGCTGGGGAGCTTGGTGTGCCTGGCCTGGTTGGTCCGGAGATCAGGAACTATGGAAGCCACCATCAGGTTCTTCTCTACGGTCTGCATTCCGAAGAGGAGATTGGGGAAGGCGGTTGAGCGGTCGCACGGAAGTCAATCTGGAACAGGCTGCGACGGAGGTTGCGGCATCGCTTCAGTCGGCGGGTCACGAGGCATTCTTCGCGGGCGGCTGCGTTCGCGATCGTCTGCTCGGGATCGAGCCTGATGATTTCGACATCGCCACCTCGGCATCACCGGAAGAGGTTCAGGCGGTGTTCCCGCGGGCGCACGGCGTGGGCGAGTTCTTTGGTGTGATGCTTGTCCATCGTCGCTCATGGCCGATTCAGGTCGCCACATTCAGGACCGAGGGGCCGTATTCGGATCATCGTCGGCCAGACCACGTGTCCACGGCAACGCTCGAGGAAGATGCGGCTCGGCGGGACTTCACCATCAACGGAATGTACTGGGATCCCGTATCGAGTCGACTGATCGATCTCCATGGGGGTGAACGGGATCTTGAGGCCGGCGTGATACGGGCCATCGGTTCGCCCGAGGATCGTCTTCGGGAAGACCATCTTCGCATGCTCAGAGCGGTCCGCTTCGCCTCGCGTCTGGGCTTTTCGATCGAAGCGGAGACAGCGTCGGTGATCAAGGGTCACATCAGTCGGCTAGAGGGCATTTCAAGAGAACGAATCGGCGAAGAGGTCCGACGAATGCTGCTTGATCGAAACAGGTCATCGGCGGGAGGATTGCTCGAGTCGCTTGGGTTGACGGCTTCAGTGCTGGGGGGCGTGCGTGAAGTGGAGTCCTTCGATTTCCTGTCATCGCTCCCGGATGTCCTTTCCCGAGACGATTTCGGCACGGTGCTGGCGGCCTGGTCACTGGACAGGGCAGAGGAGGCCGGTCCTCATGAGCTCTCCGACAGATGGAGAGACAAGCTGATGCTGTCCAATACGGATCGGGATTCAATGTCCGAGGTCCTTGAGATCGTGGAGCGACTCCATTCGGATTGGTCGGTTGCCTCGGTGGCCCGCCAGAAGAGGCTCGCGGCACGACGTCGATTCGAAGCCGCAGTCCGGTTGGTCTCCGTCAGTGAACCCGGTCTTGCCAGCGAAGTGTTGTCTACGGTCGATCAGCTGGCTCTGACAGGTCTGGCTCCCGACCCATTGCTGGGAGGCCGGGATCTCATCGATGCGGGATTTCAGGCCGGGCCCAGATTCACCGAGATCATCGAGGCCGTCTATGACGCCCAGTTGGAGGGGCAGGTGCGGACTTTCGAGCAGGCGCTCCAACTGGCAGGTGACCTCTGGGGCGCCTCCTGAAACCCCAATTTCAGTTGAAGCCCCCTGTAAGCTTGCCTTAGGCAGTTTTTTTGAGTGAAAAGCCTATACTTGACGGTGATACTTGCGTCTAGGCGAATACCCGGGCGGCCTGAGATTCATACTGTGATTTGGAGGATCGTTGATGTCTACTTCATGGCGAACACTGCCTATGGCCTGTCTTGCATCGGCCATTGCGAGCTTCATCTGCCCAATTGCCAGCATGGCTGCCGAGGCGGGTGGTGAAAAATCAAAGGCTGCAACAAATAATCAGGACATGAATTCGATGCGTGTTTACGTCGTGCCCATGCGAGGACAGGTGGGCACGGACATCGTTCCACGTATCTACGAGGAGGTTGTCGAGGACATCAAGGAGCAGAAGCCGGACATCGTCATCTTCGAGCTCGAGAGCAGTGATGAACGCAACGTCTTCGATGATTCCTATCAGGACATCTTCGAGGGGGAGATGTTCGATCAACGTCAGGAGCAAAGTTCGTTGGCGGCCATTTCAGAGATGGCGGACTTGCGGATCATGTTTGATGACGAGATTCCCTCCGACGTTCGTCAGGTTCTCTGGGTGCATGACGCCGTTGGAGTCAGTGCCGCCCTTGGCATGTCCTGGTGCGACTTCTACATGACACCAGATGCAGGGATCGGCAAGATGGGCGCTGCGGTCATGCGAGCGAGAGGGGCGGCAGGCGATGCCAATGTCGAGGCCAAGTTCGGTCAGGCAAGCTATCAGGATCTTGTCCGAATCATCAGCTACGGCGATTGCGATCCGCGGAATCCCACCCGAGACAAACTGATCAACGCCATGGCGATGCCTGAACTCTCTCTGAGCGTCTTCATGAACGGGCGTGAATACCTCATGGGAAATCATGAGAAGTACGACACGGTGCTTGACGACAATGACGAGCAGGAGTCCAGACTCTCGGCACGGATCTGTGATGATTTCTGCATAAGCGACGGGACTGCTGATTCGATCGAGGATCTGATGGTTCTTCTTGGCGAGCGGCAGTTCGTGCTTGTCGAGGGGAAGGCTTCCGAGATCGTAAACGAGCACCATGAGGGGTGGAGAGCGGCGTTTGCAAGAGCTAAAGAAAAATGGAAGCAGTACCAGAAGTGGCTTGGGCGTGCTCAGGGCAGGAACTTCCGGTCATCCATCGGAAAGGCTGAAAAGGCGCTGAAGAGTGTTCGCGCACTGGTGGTCAAGTACCCTGAAGTTGCACGTCGAACAGGGCTTTCAAGGGATCGTATTGACATCTTGCTTCTTGAAATCGAGGAGATGAAGCGATCCGGCCGCGGACGTCCTGGTGGCGGTGGTGGCGGCGGTGGCCCAAGAGGCCCCGCAGGCAGCTGATTCTCTGCTCTGACTTGAAAACACTGATTCAGGAATACGATCAATGAACAAGACAAAGATATTTCTCCTGCTCCTCTTTTCGATCATTGGATGCTGCTTGGCATCTCCGGTCGCTTCGGCACAGAGCGTCAGAGTTCCGTACAAAAACATGGACGGCGAACGCGAGTCCGCGCGTGTTCAACAAGGCGATCATGTGACGATCACGTTCCAGTCGGGCAAGCGTGCTCCGGAGACCGTCACCGGCAAGATTGTGGACATCCGTCTCCAAGGTGCCAAGTTCATCAAGCTGGACACATCCTCCGGCGAGAAGATCGTCTTTCTGGATGCCATCAGGAAAATCGTTGATGCTGATGCGATCGAAGCCACCCCAGATCCGGAGCCGTCGAAGCCTGAGGTAAAGAAGCCCGATCCTAAGAAGGAGGCGCCCAAGGCGGAATCATCTGAGATGGCCTCCGGTGCCGATTCGGCGGATGAAGAGATCGATCCAGACAAGAAGGGCTTGTTTGTTCTTCGGCTCACCGGAACGGTTGGCCTGGATTTCCGTCCCGAAGAAATCGAGGAGATCGTTCGCCAGGCCGACGAGCGAGGGCCTGGTCAGGTCATCGTGCTTGAAATCAATTCCGGAGGTGGCTCCGTCGCCGAGGGCATGATCATCCGCGACGTGATTCTCGATGCATGCAAGCGGCATCGGATGGTGGCATGGATCGAGAAGGCCGTTTCTTGTGCATCATGGACGGCTCTTTGCTGCGACGAGATCGTCTTCAAGAAGGGCGGCTACACGGGCGGTATCACGATCATGATCGGTCGCACGACTGCTCCCGAGCCGATCGTGAAAGGATGGATAAATAATCTAGGTAATCTCCTTCGTCGAAAGAACAGGCCCGCTATCTGGGCCGTTCCATTCGTGCTTGAGGACAGCTACCTGTCAGCCACCAAGGACCCTGTAACCGGTTCGATCGAGTGGTTCAACGATCCCGAGCAGAGTGGAGAGATGATGTTCTCGGAGCCCGGCAAGAATCTCTACTTCGACTACAGGACTGGAGTGGACTGGAATCTGGCTGTCGGTGTCGCTCAGAACGAGGAGGAACTCGCCGAACTTCTCAAGATCGGAGATTGGGAGCTTGCTGGTACCGGGCGAAAACTGAACAAGGATCTGGTGGAGGCTCGCGAGCGCATCACCACAGAGGCGATGGAGCTCAATCATCAGCTTCAGAACGCGGGTAACGACTTGTCTGGTATCAACACTCGAATCAAGATCTTAAAGCGATTCCTCGTGATCATGAGGCAGTATCCGAACATTGCCGCCAACGTGCTCAACCTTCGTCCCAATATAATGAAGGTCTATGTTGAAGATCAGATCGAAGAGCTTGAATGGCAGAAGCGTCAGATGCGTTGATCGCGTCTGGTCGGCCTTGATTAGATGCCGGCGTCGTAGAACTTCAGCAGAGCCGGTCCGATCGTGATCTCGAGGCCGTCCTCGATACGGACGTGGTCGATCCTGTCGTCTCCACAGAACGTCCCGCCTGTGGACTCCAGATCACGGAGAGTCATCTCTCCGTCGACCTGTTCGATGGAGCAGTGCTCTCGGGAGACGCTTCTCGCGTTGATCCTGACGTCACAGGACTCGTCTCTGCCAATGATCAGCTCGGAGGCATCGCCGATGGCGAATTCCCCAAGCGTGTCACCTGTTGACTTCTTAAGAATGTGCAGCTCAATCATGGTTGGTCATCCAATTTGACGCATAGCTAGCATAGCTTCAAGGCTGGTTCATTCCATGTGTACAAACCAAAAAGAAAGACCTTTCCTCGTTCGGTTTGCATGATATCGGACAATTTATATTGCCTGATCACTGGGGTCCGGGCCAGTTATTAGATGAAAAAACATCGAAAGTGCCCCTTGATCGATTAAAAAAGGCATTGTCGATCGATTCTGGCACTATTCAGGCCATTTGGGTTTGCGGTTCCTGCCAGACTTGTGGAGCATGCCACACCATGCGATTGCTCACGGATGTCACATATCTGATTGCAGTGATTCTGGCCGCTCCATACTGGTTCACCAGGATGCTCGTGAAGGGAAAGTTGAAGACGGATTGGCTGTCTCGCTTTGGATGCGGGTCCACGCTTCCAGATCCCGGAAAACATAGAAGAATTCTCATTCATGCCGTATCAGTGGGTGAGGTGAATGCCATTCGCTCATTGGTTGCGCGGCTTGAAATCGAATCCGACGTCGAGCTCGTCATCGCCTCAACGACCGATACCGGTATCGAGCGGGCTCGTGATCTGTACGGCGACCGTCATCAGGTGGTCCGGTATCCACTCGATCTTTCATGGTCTGTTCGTCGTTTCATTCGCAGGATGAGGCCAGCCGTCTCCTGTCTGGTAGAGCTGGAAGTGTGGCCGACCTATGTGGCGGAATGCCAGAGGGTCCGATGTCCGGTGATCGTCATCAACGGCCGTCTATCCGAGCGGAGTTTCCGGCGATATCGCTTGGTGCGTCCCCTCCTCAGGCCATCTTTCCGAAGGCTCGGTGAGGTGCTTGTTCAGAATCAGGAGTACGCCGATCGATTCGTCGCGATGGGTGTTCCTGAGAACACCGTGAAAGTGGTCGGCAGCCTCAAATGGGACAACGCGAATGCAGAGCTGACACGAAGCGACTCTCTTCGCGCGGAGCTCGGAATCGATTCTGGCCGATTGCTCGTCGTGGCCGGATCCACGGCGCCCGGGGAACATGAGTTGCTTCACGACGCGGTCCCGTCCGGTGTGCAGCTTCTCTGTGCTCCACGGCGGCCAGAGTGGTTCAATGAGGCTGCTCAGGTTCTGCATGGGTGCACCAGACGTTCCACAGGCGTCTTCGGCACGAATCCAGATCGGTATCTTCTCGACACAATCGGTGAATTGTCCCAGGCGTATGCGCTTGCCGACATCGTCGTCATCGGCAGGAGCTTCGGTTCACTGCATGGCTCCGACGTATCGGAGCCGGCTGGACTCGGCAAGCCTGTCGTGGTCGGTCCTGCCGTCGAGGACTTCAAGGACATCGTCGAACTGCTGTTGGCTGAGAATGCGATCATCCAGTGCGATGCGAAGGACCTGTCTTCGAGGCTGGCATCCCTCATCGAATCATCCCAGCAGAGAGATGACCTCTCCAAAAAGGCTGCAAGCGTGATGCAGGGCCTCAGAGGTGCATCCGAGAAGACTGCCGCCGTCATTCTGGACGTGGTGGGGGGGTAGTTGCTGGCCCAAAAAGTGACGTACTGACCGGGGAGGTCAGCACGTCAGGGGAGAAAAGAAACAGATGGATCGTTGAAACAGCCTCTGGTGAGGGAGGCTCGTGTTCGTTTGAGAGGGGAATTCTCGACTATCGATTTATTCGCACGAGATCGGCGCCGGTTTCAACGAATCGTGTAGAAACCTTCTTTTTGAGGTCCTGCGGAGGGTGCAGGGCCTTTCTTCGTGCACTGTGGGATGATGTGCACGATGCAGGACAGTGTTACAGAATTCGAGATCATCAAGCGGATCTGCTCAGGCAAGACGACTCGGGACCATCGAGTGTTGATAGGCCCCGGGGATGATCTGGCCCTGATTCAGGCATCTGCACCAGGTGAATCAAGCAGCGGCAGTGATCGCATGCTGCTTGGTGTCGATCAACTTGTCGACGGTATTCATGTGGATCTTTCCCGGGTCTCACTTGAAGAGGCGGGCAGGAAAGCGGTCTGCAGAAGTCTCAGTGATGTGGCCGCCATGGCCGGTCGGCCGGTGGCGACGCTTGTCTCGGCCGTTGTTCCCGCGGAATGGAACGATGGTCAAGCCATGGCGCTCTTTGATGCCATGAAATCGGCAGCGGATGAACACCATGCACCTCTGGTGGGAGGCGATCTGGCAGTGCATCATGAGCCAGATGGCCGATTGACCTGTTCAGTGACTGTTGTTGGTGCGCCGTCGGATATCGGTGTCGTTTCCAGATTCGATGCCGAGGCGGGCGATGGACTCTATGTGACAGGGGAGCTTGGTGGCAGCTGGCGAGGTCGGCATCATCTGGACTTCACACCGCGTCTTGCGGAGTCGGCGATGCTTCTGGCCATTCTCGGCAATCGTCTGCATGCCATGATCGATATCAGCGACGGGCTTGGGCGGGACGCGGCCCATATGGTCGAGCGATCCGATCTGCAGGTGATCATCGATGCGGAGAGCCTTCCATGCCGGGAGGGATTCGGTGTCCAGCAGGCCGTGGGCGACGGGGAGGACTATGAACTCCTGTTCGCGGCATCCGGCGATGTGCCGGAGGGGTTGGGTAATTGTGCCGTCACCAGAATCGGTGCGTTCAAGATCAAGGACGACGCGTCCGATCCCGATGTTCTCCTGAGACAGAACGGCGATCTCAGTGATATCAGCCGTGCTGGGTGGGAGCATCAGTCCCGATGACCGAGGCGAGGTGGCAACATCGAGTTGTAGAGACGGCTTCGCCGGATGAGACGATCGAGCTGGGCGAATCCCTGTCCGGTGAGCTCCAGGCAGGGGATGTTCTGGTGCTGGAGGGGCCTTTGGGAAGCGGCAAGACGGTTCTGGTCAGAGGGATCGTTGCCGGGCTTGGAGGTGATGCTCGCCTTGTCGGTAGCCCGACTTTCGGTCTGGCTCATGAGTATGAGATTCGTGGCAATTTGCGGGTCGTGCATGTCGACTGCTATCGAATCAACGGGCCGGCCGATCTGGATTCGATTGGGTGGGATTCGTTTGCCGGTGTCGGTGACGCGATCACGATCGTCGAGTGGGGGTCAAGAGTCGACGATGCGCTGGATGGCGAGGTCCTGACGGTGGACGCGGGGCACCTTGGAGACAGCGATCGTGTGTTTGAATTGGGTCGGCGTGGGAGCAGGTAGGAACGTGGCCCTACTTCTCCTCTGATTCGGGCGAGATGCCGTAGATAACCATGCGGTGAGCCGCTGGGTGCCAGCCGTGTTCCTCGGCCATGGACTTGGCGAGCGCTTGTGCTCGATCATCCGTGATCCTGATCCTCTTGCCTGTGCGTAGGCAGACGAGGAAATTCAATGGATCCCGCCCATAAACCAGGTGGTAGTAGGTCTGACGGGAATCGAGCATGATCGGAGTGATGATGCCGGCGTCCTGAAGCAGCTTCAGAGTGCGGTAGACAGTCGCCTTCGAGGCGCCATGGCCGCGCTTCTTCATTTCGTCAAGAAGTGAATCGGCTTCGAACACATCGTCGATCTCCATGATCAGATCGAGGATGTCCGCACGCTCGCGGGTGTACTTGAGATCCTGATCCTTGAGATGACGGCGAAAGACGGCGCAGAGCGGCATCATGACGTCAAGTCCGCCGGGGATCTTGATGGACGAAGTCTCGGTGTTATGGTCTGATTCAGTCATCACATCAGGAGTGTACAGCGCAGCTCGATGGAAAGTTCACGTGGACAACTCAGCATCCTCGGCTTTGAGGGGTTTGATGGCGGATCTCATCAACAAGTGAGAAGGAGTCTCAGTGCCTATTCAAGGCATCGGTGGCAATGGATAACAAGGCCCGGGCGATCATGGAAGTGGAGGATGAGAACAGGGGCCATGGAGTTGATCGAGGAGGCTGGGCGTCAGGGGGCGTTCGATGCGAGGCCCGATGTGATATTCGTCACGTCGATGGTATCGGGGGGGGACCTGCGGGCGTTGCTTCCAGTTGGTTTGAGGAATTGTCCGCTGGTGATCTACATGCATGAGAACCAGGCTGTGTATCCATTCAGGAGCACGACTTCGATGCAGAAGAGTCGTGATCATCAATTTGCCTTGACCAACTTGACGAGTCTCGCGGCGGCGGATCTGGTGATCTGGAACAGTCACTGGAATCAGGAGTCGTTTTGCGAAGGGATCGAGGAGCTTCTGGACAAGTCGCCTGATGGAAAGCTTCGTCAGGTACGTGGCTGGGTGTCGGAGAAATCAATCGTGTGCTGGCCACCTGTCGAGCCTCCAAATGGAGTTTTACATAACACGCAGGAGGCAGATAACACAGGACGTGGGCGGATGGCGACTGGAATCACACGGATCGTCTGGCCGCATCGATGGGAGCACGACAAGGGGCCAAACACATTGCTTCGGCTGGCGAGATATCTGCGTCACAGATCCCCGGGCAGGTACAGGTGGACGCTGCTGGGCGAGCAGTATCGGAAGATCCCCAGATCCCTAGATAGGTTTCTGGATGAATTCACCGGCGATATAGATCATGCAGGCTGGGTGGAAAGTCGCGAGGAATACTGGTCTCATCTGAAGAGGTGCGACTGGGTGCTGTCGACGGCAAGGCATGAGTTCTTCGGGATCGCCGTGGTGGAAGCCATGCTGGCCGGATGCCTGCCATGGCTGCCGAACAGGTTGAGCTATCCGGAGATAACCCCGGCTGTGGCGCATGGGCTGAGTCCAGAAGGCTCGATAGTGGACAGGGCCGAGGTTCAGCAATGCCTTCTGAAGCATCTCGAGCCATGCGTCCCGAGGCTGGCAGTGGGCAATCTCGACAACCATCTGGAGACAATCGCCGGAAGATGATCTGGCAGACTTCAGGGAATGAATCTGCCCAAATCCACCCTGGCAGACCCGCCAGCCCGTGTCGCCGATAATGAACATTACGTAAAACTCCTGATATCAGGGGGATTAGCCAGAGAAGCCTGCAGGGAGACTTCCATGCACACGAAGCATTCAGCGTCGATCATTTCAATGGCATTGTCCGGGTTGTTGCTGACGGGTCTGGCCGTGGCCAGACATGCCGACTCATCTGCTGACGACGGTCCTGAGCAGATGCTTCCGTACACTCCAACCAGGGACTATGAGCGGCTCGAGATTCACGGTTGGCCGGTTCTGGTGAACCCTGACCTCGACGCCAATCCGTCTCTGAAGTCGGAGACGCTCCAGCTGATCCAGGATCACCTCTATCGAATCACCAGAAAGGTGCCGCAGCCGGCCCTTGATCGGATCCGGGAGATCGAGATCTGGGTCGAACTGGAGATGCCCAGGACTGCCTGCATGTGCTATCACGTCTCAAGGGACTGGCTCATACCCAACGGCTACAACCCCGACAAGGAAGGCGGCGTCGAGGTCGGCAATGCGATGGCCTTCCTTGAGTGGACCAAGGGGCAGCCGTGGATGGTCCTTCATGAGTTGGCGCATGGCTATCACGATCAGGTCTTCGGCTACGACGATCCGGCCATCATGGCCGCATGGCGGAACAAGGTCGACGAAGGTGACTACGACGAAGTTTTACATATCTCGGGCAAGCCTCGCAGGCACTACGGCCTGACCAACCAGATGGAGTACTTCGCGGAGACCACTGAGAGCTACTTCGGCTGCAACGACTTCTATCCCTTCGTGAAGGGCGAGCTCATGCAGGCCGATCCACAGGGAGTCGAGTTGATGGAGTCCACATGGCTTCACTACACGCCCGAATCCGGAACGAATGGCAAGTCGGCCGAATGATCCCCCCCATTGCGGCCATGCCTCGTCTCGATCATGGGCAGATGCCGTAGGCTCCAAGCAGGATCAGCAGGTCGTCGATGTCGACGATCCAATCACCGTTGAGATCTCCGAAGCAGGGCTGTGGACAATCGGCACAGTCGCCATTGCCGCCAAGCCATTCACCCAGATTGTCCATGCACTCCTGTTCGGTGGCATTCATGATGCAGCCACTGGCCATGCAGCACGGTCCTGTTTCCTCCGTTGGCGGACAATCCTGACAGGCTTGATTCGCCAGCCACTTTCCGCCGGCGTCGAGGCAGTCCAGTTCCCAGGTCTGCAGACATCCATCGCAGAGGCAGCAGGCGCCGGATGCCGGGCAGTCATCACAGCTGGAGTCGTTCCCCAGCCATGCCCCGCCGATCGAGATACAGGGATCCTGCCACATCAGAACGCATCCTGAAACAAGGCAGCAGGCACCTGGCTGAGGCGGTGGAACGCATGCGGTGCAATCCGTGCCACTCCCCTGCCAGTCTCCTACGAGGTCCTCGCAATTGACCGGGTCAGTGATGACGCAGTTGGAGGCACCTCTGAACTCCTCGTTGAGGCAGCAGGCGCCGTTGTTGATCGTGAGGCAGTCATCGCAGGTCGAGTTGCCGCCAAGCCATGTGCTTCCCGCGATGGCCTCGCAGTCAAGCTGTGTGATAAGGCTGCAATCGGGCCCATCGCAACAGGCTCCAATGATGCAGGTTTCGCTGACTTCATTGCCGCCGCTATTTGACCACGGGCCGACGATCTGATTCGGGGTGTTGTCGCAGACGAGTGTTTCGACGAGTGCCACCAGGCCATTGTCGCTGTACACGCCGCCACCGGAGCCTCCGGAACTGTTGGATGTGATCCGACAGTTGTCGATCTGCATGACTGACTGCGATTGCAGCATCCAGATCCCGCCGCCATTTCCAGAGCTGTTGTTGTGGCTGATGATGCAGTTCTGAAGCACGGCTGGGCCGGTCAGGTAGGCTGCAATCGCGCCCGCGAAACTGCTGCCGGAATTGTCGGAGATGATGCAGTCGGTGAAGACCGGACTGGATGAAGTGAAGAGGTACGCCGCCCCTCCGTACTGGGCCGTATTGCCTTCGATCGTGCAATCATCGATTGTCGGAGACTGATTGCGAATGTAGAGCCCGCCTCCCTGAACGCTGCTGTTTGCGGATACAGTGCAGTTGATCAACTGGGCATCGGAGTCGAAGAAGACGACGCCACCACCCCAATAACTTCCATTGGAATCGATCTCGCAGTTGGTGACCATTGAATTGCCTAGGCAGTAGATGCCACCGCCATAGCTGTTCACTGATGTGTCGTCGTGCGTGTTGTTGTTCACGATGGTGCAACCAGACATCGAGTTGGATCCACGGAGCATCACGCCTGCACCCGCCCAGGCGGTGTTCCCGGTGATGGTGCAGTCGATGATCGCGGCCGAGGTATTCGGAGCGCACCGGATCCCGCCGCCTTCACTGCTGGCATTCGAGGCCGGCACGAGTCCGTTGCGGACAGTGAACCCCTTGATGATCGAGGCGGTTGTCTCGCCGCCTGAGAAGGCCACACCACGCCTGGCACCCTCTCCATCGATGATCGTCACGCCTGGACCGTTGCTGGAACGCACGGTGATCGCCTTGCCGAGGAAATCGACCACGTTGTCCCCCGTTCCAGTCCAGGTGCCCGGTGCAACCACCA
Source organism: Phycisphaerae bacterium (assembly GCA_002716385.1). Lineage (GTDB taxonomy): Bacteria > Planctomycetota > Phycisphaerae > Phycisphaerales > SM1A02 > UBA1668. The sequence goes on from PBAX01000025.1 coordinate 33,931, forward strand.
CTTCATCGCCATTGACGGCGACATCGACGGCATCCTGGATGGTCGGCTGGTCGCCGAGCACATTGATGGTCGCGGCTGCGACGGACGCGGTCATCAGGAGGCTGGCTCCGGCCATCTTTGAAAACATGCGTCGCATGCGCGAGTCCTCCTGGTCAGGTGGTCCAGCTTGACAGCAGACTCAGTAGGTCGTCGATCGTCACGACGCCATCGTCGTCGAGATCGCCATCGCCCTGATTGCCGAAGTTGCCCAGCAGTATCAGCAGGTCATCGATGTTGACGACCCCGTTGCCATCGAGATCGGCGGCGGGGCCCACGACATCGCGAACATGTCGCCACTTCTCACCAGTGTGCAGTTCGGGATCGAAATTGGAACGGCTCATCGCCATGACGGCCTTTTCGGAGAACACTCTTCCCTTGAAGGGATGGTCCTCGACAGGAGCCCAGTCTCCATTGAGCATTCGGAACATCTGGATTCCCTGCTGGCTGTAGGCGACCAGATCCCGTTCATCATTGAACTGTATCGAGGCTATGTCCCCATTGAGCCATACGAGGTCCTTCATGATCAGTTGCCCATTGCCGCCGACGGCACAAAGCATGACTCGACCATCACCACCGAGTATCGAAATGGGCATCTCCGGGATGCCGGTCACGGCGAGATCCCTGATGTTCAGATTCTGTGGCCACTGTTCCGGCATCTCGAGCTGATTCGGGGTTCCCTCGAGATTGGCCGGTATTCGGAAGATGTCCTGGTCGTCCGCGAACCAGCAGGTGTTGTCCATGTCGTCGATCGCCATGGCGATGTAGCCGCGGTGCCAGGGAAGAAAGGCCGTCTGTGGCTGCGGCATGTTCTCTCCGGGTTCGGCATAAGGATGGATCCTCGATATCTCCTGCTTGCCCAGATAGATGAGCGAATGATCGCGAGCGAACTCCAGTTGCAGCACTTCATGGGGATGCACGAATTCAGTCGCGTTCTGGTTGGCCAACTCGACTTGCCACACGCTGCCGGACTCCTGATCTGCATACCAGAGGGAATTGTTGAATGGTCCGATGGTGAGATCGTTGATTCCGCTGGCGATCGGGCCTGGCAGGATGGTGCCCGGTTCGTAGTCCCCGATCTGGCCTGCCCATACGATCGTGAACTTGTTCTCGCTCGAATCCCAGGTGTAGCAGCCTCTGGGCCTGACATGGATGACGCTGTCGATCATTCGATAGCGGGTGTTGCCCCGCATGATGCGACTTCCGGTTCTCTTGCCCCGGAAGAAGGCGCCGGCCAGCGTGCTTGCGGACACGAACTCCACGGGCTCGACATCGAACTCGGTCAGTGTGAAGGCCGATTGGCTGGCGGAGTTGTTGTCGTCGTCCGGATCGCGGTACCCGACCTCACGATCGTCGCCATCGCGGAAGCCGCGAGCGAATGTGACCGCATGCCCCCCGTTCCGATCCAGCACGAGCCTGTCCCAGAAATCCGTGCCGATCGAGTCGTAGATTCCATAGGCCATCATGCTGATCGCGCCGTTGATGTTGTTCTCGGTGATGCTTCTGAGCGTCGGCCCGGTCGTGTTGGTGGCGAGATTGCCTGTGACCGTGAAGACGCCGGGGACCCTGGCATTGAGGAAGTACTCGATGGCGAAAAAGGCGTCCTCGTGACCCGAACCATTCAGAGGATCCGTATTGCAGAGTGATGCCTGGTTTGCCACGACGAGCGTGACAAGATCGTAATCCTCATCGTTTTCCCAATCTGCCGCATCTGGACCGGCTTGCTCGTAGCCATGCGTTGCGATGTAGCCCAGAAGATTGGTCAGAGAGGTTGGAACGCAGTACATGCCTCCGGGGTCGCCATTGTCATCGACCCCGAGGGTATCCCTGACCTGATCGAAGTCGGGCATGTCGTCAATCTCGAATTCGTATTCGCTTCCCGACACATAGGAACTGGTGACGACATCGGCCGCGGCCAATGCGGGCATGATGGCAACTGCCTTCGCCAGCACGGTGAACAGTCTGTGGTCAATCATTTGCATGTCCCCTCCAGGCGATGAAACGTTCTTTATCCAGCATAAAACGCAATAATCGCAGTGAAAGCGAGAAACACTCAAAGTGATGCCAAAAGCGGCATGGGGCCCTCTCCTGATGTGTTCCGTACGTCTCGACGGCCCATGAATTTGTTTGAGTTGATCTGGGGCATCGTGCCCTTAGAATCAGGCATGCCACGATTTGTCGCAATCATCTCCACGTTGGTGATCATGACGACCTGTGTCCATGCGGATTGGCCTGGCCAGATCCCGCCGGACGAGGTTCCGGTATACGTGCCGGATGGATACGACCCCGAGCAGCCGATGCCGCTGCTCATCTTTCTGCATGGCTATTCGCCGCTGACAACCGCCTGGTACAACATCCTGCTTCCGCTTCAGGATGATGCCGCCGATCGTGGGTACATCTTCGTCAAGCCAGACGGGAGCCAGGACGCCATCGGGGAGTTCTACTGGAATGCGACTGACGCTTGCTGCGACATGTTCGGCAACGGGCCCGATCATGTCGGGTATCTGATGGCGATGCTGGAATCGATCAAGTCCAGCTACAACATCGATCCTCGTCGCATCCATCTCATCGGTCATTCCAATGGCGGATTCATGTGTCACAGGATGGCTTGCGAGCATTCGGATCTGTTCGCATCGGTCGTGAGTATTTCTGGCGCGATGTGGTACGACGAGTCCCTCTGCAATCCGACGAAGCCAATACATGTCCTCCAGATACACGGCACGCTGGATCCGGTCATCTTCTGGCTAGGTGGACTGATCGGCCTGACCCCCTATCCAGGCGCCAACACGAGCATCGAATATTGGGCTTCGCACAACGGCTGTTCGACCGAAGCCACTTTCGGTGGCAGCTTCGATCTGGACTGGCTGACCTTCTTCGATGAAACAAGTCGATGGCTGTATGAGGGATGTGATGACGGCGAGGCAGGTTCTGCCGAACTCTGGGAGATATTCGGTGGGCGGCATTTCCCGTCGTTCACCGACGAGGGCAAGGCCGTGCTCTTCGACTATCTCGACGCGCATTCGAAGCCGGAGACGGTTTGCCAGGCTGATGTGAACGACGATCTCTGGATAGATGTCCAGGATGTCCTCGAGGTGATAGAGGACTGGGAGACGGCATCGGATTCGACGGATGTCAATGAGGACGGCATCGTCGATGTGATCGACCTGCTCATCGTCATCGATGGCTGGGGCCCCTGTTGACGGCGAGGCGGCGTGCCCGCGGGCATCACATCAGCATTCCGGCTTGGTCCCCACCGACGCGGCGCAGATACCCAGTGTCATTCGCGTCTGCCTGATATCCCGGAAGCCGTTGGACGACATCAGTTCCGCCAGCCGATCGGGCTCACTGAAGGTCTCGACCGATCTGGGAAGATAGCGATAGGCGCCGCTTCGATCGCGAGCGATCAGGCTGGCCGTCATGGGCATGATCCGCTTGCAGTAGAAGCCGTTGAAGAGTCGCATCGGGGCGAATCTGGGTTGGCAGAATTCGAGAATCACAAGCCTGCCGCCCGGACGAAGGACGCGATGGAATTCGGCAATGGCCTTGGCCGGCGTCGTCACATTCCTGATGCCGAAGGCGATGGAGACGATGTCGAAGGATGCGTCAGGCACATCCAGATTCATCGCGTCCCCCTGCTCGTAGACTGGCGTAGGGATGTCGTCGGGTCGCCTGTGCCTGGTCGCCTTGACCTTGGCAAGCTCGAGCATCTCTGGGGTGAAATCGATTCCCTTCACCACGGCTGCGCCTGATCTGGCAAAGGCCTCTGTCAGGTCCCCCGTGCCACAGGCGACATCGAGAACGTGGTCGCCCGGGACGACCGACGCCATCCTGACCGCACGCTTTCGCCAGGCCTGATCCCTGCCCAGCGAGTGGATCCTGTTGTTCAGGTCGTATCGACGGGCGATGGAGCCGAACATGGCCTGGACTCTGGCGGCCTTCTCCGGGTCGGCATGGGGATCGGATTGCAGGGACCGCTGGTCCCATCCATGCTCCTGAGTTGTCTCATGATCTGATTTCACTTTGGGAAGTGTAGGGCCAGCGGGAGATTGAGGCCCTGAGTACAATCGAATTCATGTTGAGGCGAGTACATCCCATGGGATTCCCGGCGGCTGCGACTGTTCTGGCAGCCTTGTTTCTGTCCGGCTGTGCCTACATCGACACCGCCAGGCACTGGGTGGGTGGCTTCTCGACAGGAGCCGATGTCACTCGAATCTCCAACAGGGCCAACTACATTCCAATGACGTTTGCCCACTCGGTCTGTGGCGAGGATCCGTATGTGGACACTTCGGTCTGGATGACGGACATACCATCCGAGCAGCTGACCCAGGAGACCATCCCCGACGGGCAGATCCTGCATGTCGAGATGCTGTTCCAGCCACGCGCGGGCTGGACGCCGATCGACTCGACGGCCACGAATCTCTCCATTCGCTACATCATCATCGTCGATGGTCAGGTCGGGATCTATGAAGGTGGCGGATTCGGCTATCCGGTCGGCACAGGCCGCAACAGCTCCATGACGCTCAGCATCGAACAGGCGTCCCTTGATCTCACCCGGGCAACCGACGGATTCGTCGATCTGCTGTCGCCGGCAGAGCTCTCCGGAACGTTTTCGGGCCCTTGTGACACGACGGAGGTCGAGCGCATTCGAAACATAGTGAACCAGCACATGACCAACACATTCGGCCAGGTGATCTATGTTCAAGGCGATAGGTATGAGCTTGGAGGCTTGCTTGCCGACTCGCGAATCAGCCCGTGATCTCGTTGATCTTGATCTTCAAGTAGGACTGCCGATGACCGGTCTTCCGCTTGTAGCCCTTGCGACGCTTGAACTTGATGACATCGATCTTGGGGCCCTTGATCTCGCCCATGACTTCGGCCTTGACCGAAGCGCCGTCGATGTAGGGTGTTCCCAGCTTGGCTGGCCCATCATCATTCTTGATCGCAAGCACGCGATCGAACACGATGGCGTCCTGGTCTTCTCCTCGGAGATCGACTTCCAACACGTCGCCTTCACGGACGATGATCTGGGTTCCACTGTCTTCTACGATGGCATACACGGGAAATCCTCCTCGGATCGGGAATCGCACATCATACCGGTTCTCGCACAGCACTCAAGCCTTGGTTCCAAAGAGGGTCGTCCACGATGACTGAAATACCCCTTCTGATGGCCCTTGAGCCTCTCCCGCCGGAAGCTCAGACCGGTGAATTTGCCGTTCTTGATTGGCTTGTGGTGGGTCTCTACATGCTGATCGTCATCCTGGTCGGGGCCGCAATGTCCCGTAAAAAGGAGGCCGGGGACGACTTCTTCCTCGCTGGGCGATCGATGCCCGTCTGGGCGGTCGCGATATCGACTCTGGCGACGGCCTTGTCGGCGGCGACCTTCATCGGCGGCCCGCAGCAGGGATTTCGTGAAGACCTTGGATATCTGACCTTCAAATTTGCTGGACTGGCCGCCTTCATAATCGTCGGATTCATGTTCCTGCCCGCCATCTTCAGGGCGGGTACGCCCAGCGTCTATGGACTGGTGGGTCAGCGATTCGGGGCCGGTGCCGGCGCCAGTTCGGCCGTGATGTTCGGGCTTGGTCGGCTTCTGGCCAGCGGTGCAAGGCTCTTCATGACGGCGATTCCATTCGCGTTGGTGGCATTCGGATCGGCGACGGAGGGCCCCCTGATCTTCGCCATCATCGCGGTGGCGGCCGTCGCCTGCACCTACACGATGCTCGGTGGCGTGAGAGCCGTGATCTGGACGGATGTCCTGCAGGCCTGTGTGCTCGTCGGAACGGTGGGCATCGGCCTGATTCTTCTCTGGAACAAGATAGACATGCCGGCGCCGGAAGCATGGGATCGTCTGGTGGATGCTAATAAGCTCCAGATGCTTGATTGGTCCTGGTCTTGGTCGAAGCCCTACACAGTATGGGGAGCGGCGATTGGAATGACCTTGTTTCTTGTGGCAGCCTATGGAACGGATCAGGACATGGCCCAGAGATTGCTGACCTGTCGTTCGCCCAGAAAGGCGGCGTGGGCTGGCATCGCCTCCAATCTGATCGGCTGGCCGGTGACCTTCCTCTTTCTGGGCATGGGCTTGCTGCTCTGGCTCGAGGTCGAGAAGAACGGTCCCATTCTTCCTCCCATGAACACGGCCGGTGATCGCGACGTCTTCCTGCTGTTCATTCTTCGTGATCTTCCAGTTGGTATTCGCGGCTTGATGATGGCCGGCTTGTTCGCCGCCGCCATGAGCAGCCTGGATTCGGCTCTCAACGCGTTGGCCGCCTCCACGATCTCCGACATCGTGAGGCCATGGAGATCGGCCAACAATCGATCGCAGATGGCTCCTGAGGAAGAGACGCGACTGGCCAGATGGATCATTCTCGGTTGGACGATCGCCTTGACTGGCTTCGCCATCCTGTGCGCCTTCTGGCAGAGTGCCAGCGGCGAGACGCTGCTGAATTTCGCGCTTAACGTGATGATCTTCGCCTATGCCGGCCTGCTTGGTGTCTTCGCGACTGTTCTGCTCACGCCTCGAGGGAATGCAACCTCTGCCTGTCTTGCTCTGATCATCGGAATGCTCGCTGTGCTGGCGATGCAGCCGTTCGCCTGGAACTGGTGGATGCCATGGTTCGCCGGCGAGGACCATCTCGTGCCACCGGCATTCCCGTGGCGAATGGCGATCGCGACCATCATTGCATTTGGAGTTTGTGTGATTGGCTGGACGTCCGCATCGAAGGTCAGCCGGTGACTTCCAGTGACATCCATGGTGCCCTGCACCCTATCTACAGGATCGATTGATCATGAATAAGGACATCGGAAAACAACAGAGTGTCTCGGTCATCGGCCTTGGTGCCATGGGATCCGGCATTGCCCGCACGCTGCTGGCAGCTGGGTGCGAGGTCTCGGTCTGGAATCGATCGCGTGCCAAGGTCGATGAGCTCGTCTCACAGGGCGCCATCGCCTGCGACAGTCCCCTTGATGCCATTCAGGCCAACACACATGTCGTCGTCTGTCTCACGGACTACTCGGCATGGCAGGGCATCATCGATGCCAATGATCTGACTGACTGCTTTGATGGAAGGTGCATCATCCAGCTGACAACAGGAACGATCGACACGGTTCAGGCGCACGCAGCCTTCATCGAAGGACACGGTGGTCGCATCGCGGACGGTGCCGTGATGTGCTATCCCAGAGATCTTGGTACCGAGACGGGGTCTTTGCTCATGGCGGGTCCTGCCGATGTGCTGAAAGAGTGCGATCCGATTCTTCGCCTGCTTGCCCCGACCTGGACGAATCTCGGTGACGACATCAGGAAGCCGACGATCCTCAGCCGGGCCCTGATGGTTGATGTGGGCATGTCGCTGATCGGCATCGTCAACGGCGTGGCGATTGCCCAGGCAGGAGGCATACCACTCGATGTCTTCATGCAGCACACCGAAAATGTCGGCGCGATCATTCCGGATGAGAAGATCAGACTCATCGAGGCGATCCGGGACGGCAACACGGAAGAGACGCAGGCGTCCATCAACGCGTGGGGCGAAGGGCAGAAAGCGGTGCGTTCCATTGCCCAGTCGCTTGGAACGAACCTGGTCTTCCAGGATGCGGTGAAGATGGTCTTCGAGGAAGCCGAGAGACGTGGACTCGCCAAGAAGGATCTTGCGGCGCTGGCCGAGGTCTTCGCCCCCGGATCGTGACCGGTCCCCTACAGGCGTCCAAGTCGCTCGAGGGCGGCTTCGATCGTCTCGATGCGCTTGCAGAAGGCGAATCGCATCAGCTGGCTGCCTTCCGTTGGATCCGCGTAGAAACTGCTGGGTGGAATCGCCGCGACGCCCGCGTGCTCGATGAGCCATCGACAGGCCGCCACATCATCGGGTTGTCCCAGATGAGCGTGATTACACAGCACGAAGTATCCACCTTCTGGTGCGTTGAACGAGAAGCCGGCTCGATGAAGACCTTCGCAGAGCAGGTCACGCCGTTGTCGATAGTTGGTGACGAGTTGTACGTAGTAGTCGGCCCTGTTCCTCAAGGCAACGGCCGCTGCGTGCTGCAGTGGATGGGCACAACCGAAGGTGAGGAACTGGTGAGCGGCTCTGATGCCGGCTGTCAGGTGAGGCGGTGCGATCGACCAGCCGATCTTCCAACCGGTCACCGAGAAGGTCTTGCCTAGGCTGCAGAGCGTGATGGTCCGTTCGGCCATGCCGGGCAAGGAGGCGATGCTGACATGCTCGCCTTCGAAGACCATCCGGTTGTAGACCTCGTCTGAGAAGACGATCAGGTCGCGACGACGACAGACCTCGGCAAGAGCTTCCAGTTCCGAGCGAGTGAAGACACGGCCGGTTGGATTGTGCGGCGTGTTGATCATGATGGCGCGAGTGCGATCCGAACAGGCGGCATCGATGGCTGCGGCATCGAGCGCGAAGTCAGGGGCCTTCATCGTGACGGATCGTGACGCAACGTTGGCCAGAGCCAGGCATGGTCGGTAGGAGTCGTAGGCCGGATCCATGATGATGACCTCGTCACCCTCATGGAGTATCCCGAGTATCGAGGCCGCGATGGCTTCCGTGCATCCACATGTGACGGTCACCTCCGATGCGGCGTCGATATCCATCTTCATGATGTCTCGTGCATCATGCACGATGGCATCCGCCAGAACGGTGGCGCCGCCCATCGGGCCGTACTGGTTGTTGCCTGAGTTAATTGCCTCCTGGGCCGCCTCCCGTATGAAGGCCGGCGCATCGAAGTCCGGACAGCCCTGGCTGAGATTCACCGCGTTGGTCTGGATGGCCATTCGATTTATCTCGGTGAAGACCGATTCTCCGAAGGAGCGGAGGGTTCTGGATATCTGATGGGGTTGATCCTGACTGCTCATGGGTACTCCGTCCCCCACAGGTGGGGTTGGCTGCTAGTGTACGCCCCATGACTCTCCCACTAGAAGGACGTCGCGCGATTGTCTGCGGTTCAACCCAGGGCATCGGTCGCGCCTGTGCAGAACGATTGGCCTCCGACGGAGCCCATGTCACCTTGCTGGCCCGGAATCCGGATGCGCTGGCTGAAGTCCGGGACACGCTCCCGGTTCCGCTCAAGCAGAAGCATGCCTGGATCGCCGGCGATTTCACGGACTGGGAGGGAACGGCTCGCAGCGTCTCCGAGTTCCTGGAGGATCGTGGCGAGGTGGACATACTCGTGAACAATTCCGGTGGTCCCCCGCCAGGTCGCGCCTACGACGCGGACCCGGCCTCTTTTCTCGAGGCCATGAAGCCGCATCTCATGCTTTCGCAGGCATTGGTCCAGGCGGTCGTCCCTGGCATGCAGGCGAAGAAGTTCGGTCGAATCATCAACATCATCTCGACCTCGGTCCTCATGCCGATTCGTGGGCTCGGTGTCTCCAACACGGTGAGAGGAGCGATGGGCAACTGGGCTCGGACCCTGGCGGATGAACTGGCCGGTGACGGCATCACCGTCAACAACGTGCTTCCCGGATTCACCGAGACGGGACGCCTGTCGTCGATCTTCGAACGCAAGGCCGAGAAGGCCGGCACCACACCGGAGAAGATTCGTCAGCAGATCGTCAATGGAATTCCAGCCAGGCGTATCGGCAAGCCCGAGGAACTGGCGGCATTGATCGCCTTCCTCTCATCCGATGATGCCGGCTACATCTGCGGCGCGAGCATTCCAGTCGATGGCGGTCGACTCGCAGCCCTTTGATCGGAGTCGACATGGTCGATGTTCTCAATCTCATCAATGGGCGACATGTTCCAGCGGATGACACCCTTGATTTGATCTCCCCCGCTACCGGCAAGGTCTACGGAACCGTTCCTAGGACCATTTCAGCCAGTGATGCGATCATGGCGGCTCACGATGCCGCCTCATCCTGGAGAGCGACCCCCGTTCGCGAGCGATCTCGACTCATGCATGCGCTGGCCGACGCCATCGAGTCCGATCTGCTGGCGTTCAGCGAAGCGGAGAGCATCGACAACGGCAAACCGGTCGAATTGGCTCGGACGGTCGATATTCCTCGTGCCGTCGCCAATCTCCGCTGGTTCGCCAGTTCGATCCTTGAGTTCGAGAATGAGCACTACGAGACGGGATCCCGCGCCGTCAACGACGTGCTGCATGTTCCGGTCGGTGTGATCGGGGCGATCTCCCCCTGGAACCTTCCGCTCTATCTCTTCACATGGAAGATCGCCCCTGCATTGGCCACCGGCAACACCGTGGTCGCCAAGCCTTCGGAGCTGACACCTGTGACCGCCTGGATGCTTGGCAAGCTTGCTCAGGACGTCCGTTTTCCACCTGGTGTGTTGAACATCGTTCACGGACTCGGGCCCGAAGTCGGCCAGTCGATCGTCGACGACACTCGGGTCGGTGCCGTCACGTTCACCGGAGGAACCGCGACCGGACGGCATATCGCCGAGTCGATGGCGGCCAGCTTCCGCAAGGTCTCCCTCGAGATGGGCGGCAAGAACCCGACGATCATCTTCGAGGATGCCGATCTGGAACCGTCCATCTCCACCGCAGCGGCAGCCGCCTTCGCCAATCAGGGGGAGATCTGCCTGTGTGGCGAACGACTGCTGGTCCACGAGGACATCTACGAACAAGTCGTCGAGGGACTGTGTCGACAGGCAGCCGCCTTGAAGATCGGCGATCCGCTCGAGTCGGAGACGCAGTTCGGAGCCTTGGTATCCAGTGAGCATCGTGATCGTGTCGAGGCAATGATCCAGAGAGCCCGTGACGAAGGTGGGCAGGTCATCCAGGGTGGCAGTCGTCCAGATGGACTGCCCGATCATTGTCGTGACGGCTTCTTCCTGGAGCCCACGGTCATCACCGGTCTGGACATGACCGCCAGAACCAATCAGGAGGAGATCTTCGGTCCGGTGGTCTGCGTGATCCCGTTCAGTACCGAAGCTGAAGCCGTAGAACTGGCCAACGCCACCGACTACGGACTGTCGGCGGCGATCTTCACGTCCGATGCCGATCGTGCTGCTCGTGTGGCCCCCGCCATCGAAGCCGGGACGGTCTGGGTGAATTGCTGGCTGGTGCGAGACTTCAGGGTTCCATTCGGCGGCGTCAAGAACAGCGGACTCGGTCGTGAAGGCGGCGACGACGCCTTGAGGTTCTGCACCGAAGCGAGGACGATCTGCACAGCCACAAAGACCATGAAGGGCTCAGCCCAGGGAGCGGTTCCGTCATGAGCAGTCAAACCCATTCCAGTGAACGAGCCCCTGAGCCGGTCGGCGCCTACCCGCATGCCAAGCGTGCCGGCGACTTCCTGTATCTCTCCGGAGTCGGGCCTCGTCAGCGTGGCACGAAGGAGATTCCGGGTGTCACGCTCGATTCCGACGGCAAGCTCGTTGATCACGACATCGAGCTTCAGTGCCGATCATGCTTCGACAACGTGAAGACCATTCTCGAGGATGCCGGGGCCAGTTGGAACGACATCGTGGATGTCCTGGTGTTCCTGACGGACATGGATGGCGACTTCAAGCGATACAACAAGGTCTATGCCGAATACTTCGCCGGTGAGAGAAAGCCGAATCCGACCCGGACCACCATCGAGATCAACTGCCTGCCCACGCCCATCGCGGTCGAGGTCAAGGTAGTGGCCTTCACAGGCTGAACAGAAGAAAGTGTGAGTCATGAAAATCGCCTTCATTGGTACCGGGGTCATGGGGCATTCGATGGCCGGCCATCTCATGGGTGCTGGCCATGAGCTCGTCATCTCAACTCGTACGAAGTCGAAGGCCGAGTCGCTTCTTGAACGAGGAGCGAGCTGGGCGGATACCGCGGCCGAAGCTGCCGATGGCATGGACATGGCCATCGCCATCGTCGGCATGCCTCATGATGTGGAGGAGGTCTTTCTGGGCGATGCTGGAATACTGTCGGCCAATACACCCCCGCCGATCATCATCGACATGACGACCAGCCCCCCCTCGCTCGCTCGACGAATCGCCGAGGCGGCGACGGCCAAGGGCGTCTCCTCGATCGACGCACCGGTCAGTGGAGGTGATATCGGGGCGAGGAACGGAACGCTCTCGATCATGGTTGGTGGCGAAACACCGGCAGTCGCCACCGCGATGCCGATCTTCGAGCTCATGGGCAAGACGATTGTCCATCAGGGGCCGGCCGGTTCGGGGCAGCACACCAAGATGGTCAATCAGATACTCATCGCCGGCGGCATGCTGGGGATGTGCGAAGGACTTCGCTATGCGGACGCCGCCGGACTGGATGGCGGCAAGGTCATCGAATCGGTCGGCGGTGGCGCAGCCGGTTCATGGAGCATCAACAATCTGGGACCGAGGATTCTCCAGGGCGACTTCGAGCCCGGATTCTTCATCGAGCATTTCCTGAAGGATCTCACGATCGCCTTCGATGAAGCGGCGGCGATGGATCTCGATCTCAAGGCATTGGCGATGGCACGAGCGTTCTATGAACTGGCGGTGAACGAGGGGCTCGGGCGCAAGGGTACCCAGGCGCTGCAGCTGCTGATCGAACGAGATCCGGTCGCCTCTAGTTGAGGACGAACGCCAGGATCAGGAGCACGATGCAGGCGATGATGAAGAGCCCGACGACGATGACTGCCGCACGGCCAAGTTTCTGATCTGGATTCTTCATGCCCATGCCATGAGCATACCTCGAAGAGACCGCGTGGCCAGTGCCGAATGCATCTATCCACCGGGTTGGCCCGGAAGTGATCGAAGAATGGCTCTCACGGGCGATCCGTCAAAGCCCATGAGCTTCAACGGAAGTGCGATCAACTCGTAGTAGCCTGCCGGAACCTTCTGCAGCTGAAGGGTTTCGAGAATTCGAACCTCGTTTCTCAAACAGGCGTTGTGACTCAGGAGCTCCTTGCATTGGCACAGATCGACACTGGGCGTGTCGACGCCGATCGTGATCATGCCATGTTGAGCAAGATGATCGATGAGCGAAGGATCTGGTGCCGCGAAGTCCTCGTTGAAGATGTTCGGGTCGGGATAGGTGCCGCTGCACAGCAGTATGCGTGGAGCAAGCATCTCGAAATCGGGTGGCAATGAATCGATTCCATACCGCTCCCCCTTCGAAGCCTTGACATGAACGACCTGGCAGGGCCCGATGAAGTGCTCGAGCGGTTGTTCTCCGATTCCATCTTCACCAGCCGCATAGTGATTGATCCCGTCCGCATGCGAGCCCAGATGCACGGTGGCCCTGAGGGTGCTGAGATTCACGCTGTCTCCCGAATCGATTTTCAGGAGAAGCTCTCTGGACATGGCGGTATCGCCGGGCCAGACGGCCAGTTGCTCTGTGATTGGTGGGCTCAGGTCGTACATGTCAGCTCCTGCTGTTGATTCCCTTGGGAATGGTAACCATGAACGCGAGGATCATCGAAACCGCGAAGCAGCCGGCAGCCATCCAGAAGCCGGCCAGATAGCCCCATCCGACATGGATCATGTAGCCCATGGCGAATGCGCCGCCGGCCATGCTGATGTTGAAGAGAATGGTCAGCCTGCTCCACCACTTGATGTGCCCCGCGGGCCCCGCCAACATCAGCACTCGATGCGTGACGGTTGATGCATACCCCATCTGCGCGATACCGAGGACGAATCCGGAGGCGACAGCCATCCATACGCCATTCGTGAGCAGGATCATCAATGCGGCGGACAGGCCGATGCCCATGCAGAGAATGAGCGAGATGTAGCGGCCCAGCCATCGGCCCACCAGTCCTCCCATGATCGGTCCGCCGAGCATGACGCCGGCACCGTAGATCGCATAGACCATCATGCTGAAGCTCAGTGGCTGCTTGAGCACGACATGGATGTACGCAGCCAGGTAGATCGAGTGCGGAACGATGGCGGCTGCTGCGAAGAGATAGGTGATGCCAAGCAGGATCAGGCGTCCCCGATAGATGGGATGATGATCTGTGGAAGCGGCTCCGGAATTCCGGCCAGATCGAGTCTTGAGTCCCGGCCAGGCGACGACCAGGCAGACCAGTGTCAAGGCGGCTGTATACAGCCAGCCCATGGTCGGATCCTCGCCTGCGACGGAAGGAAGCGTCAGACTCAGGATGATGACACCCAGTCCACTACCGGCGAAGACGATGCTGATGAGTTTGCCACGTTGCTTGTCGGGGATGCCCTGGGCGACCAGTGCCGGTGTGAGGATCATGCCGCCGGCAGCCGTGAGCCCAGCCATGAAGCGACAGCCGGCCAGCCACCATGGACCGAAGTCGATGGCCGATAGACCGACGCTGATGAAGCCTATGAGCAATGCGGCTCGGCATACGACTCCTCCGCTGAAGCGTTTCGCGAACCAGGCGCAGAGGAAGGCGCCGATGAAGTTGCCGATGAAATTGACCGTGCCCAGATAGCCGACCTGGGAGCTGGATAGCCAGTCTTGGTCGATCATCGCAGGGACCAGGGGCGAATAGGCGTATCGCACGAGTCCTATCGACGCAAGCATGCCGAGCATGCAGGCGAACACTCGATACCAGGTTCGGTCACTCAGTTGTGTCATGGACATGGACCGTTACGGGAACAGGCAGCTTCATGAAAATAGAGATGATCAGCGAAACGGCGAAGGTGATCGCGACAATCGTGAACAATTCCCCGTAATCCAGCCCAATTGACATGAGTGCCCCTGAGATGAATGCGCCGAGTGTAAATGTTATGGAAGTCACTATCTTCATGATCTTGAGCCATATCGCTTCAGCGGCAGGCCCGGCAATTTCAAGAACGTTGTATGTCTTGAGTGCACTTGTGCCAGAGAAGGAGATTGCCATCAGCAAGCTTGCGGCCAAGCAGACCCAGAGTGTGCTGCTCAGGATAATCGCCACTGTGGAGGCCAGCCCGATGGCAATGGCGAGGACGAAGCTGACGTATCGGCCGAAGATCCTGACCAGAAGGTAGTCGCAGGTGATTCCGCCGATGGTCATTCCGATTCCTATCACCGCGTAATAGGCCGAGCTTGATTCCGCCGGAACCTTGAATAGATCGGATATGTAGGCGGCGAAGTAGATGTAGAAGGGAGCGGAGGCGAAGGTGATAAGCCCGTAGCAGACACTCAGGAGAATCAGCTGCTTTCGATGGTGGGAATGTGCATGTTTCAATTTCGGGAATTCAGGCGCCCCCGCTCGGCTATGCAGGCCTGGCCAGGCGATCATGATGCAGACTGCGGTGAGAATCGTGGCCAGGATCCAGCCGTTGGCCGGTGAGCTCACGAGATCGACGAATGGCATTGGCAGCAAGATGCTGATGATGATGAGCCCGAATCCGCTTCCAAATCCAACAAGGCCGATCAGGGCTCCTCTCGCGCTTCCCCTCACTCCCTGGGTGATGAGCGAAGTGATGGCTATTGACGAGGCTGCGGTGGAGACACCGGAGAGGAATCGCAGGGCACCAAGCCATATTGGGCCGTAGTCGATCGCCGAAAGGCCAAGGCTTGCCAGGCCGATCAAGAGAAAGAGTCGGGCGGAAAATCCAAGACTGCGCCTTCTCGCGATGGCCGTGCTCGCGAATGCCCCAATGAACAATCCAATGGATGCGGCGGCTGAGATGTACCCAGCCTGGGATTTGCTGATCCATTCATGCTTCAGCATCGATGGAAGAAGGGGACCAAACAGCCCCACCATGATGCCTGTGCCTGAAAACATCGCCAGAATGCAGGCCATCGCCCGAAACCAGATTCGCTCGCTCAGTCTGGTCACGCTAGAACCTGTGGCGGATGGCCCAGAGATCCGGGAATACGGGTTCGAAGAGCGTGCTCTCGAGATACTTCACGCCGGGCGAACCGCCCGTTCCATGCTTCCCGCCGATGGTTCGTCGCACGAGCTGCACATGGCGATATCGCCACTCCTGGAGCCCTTCATCGATATCGAGCATGAGTTCGAAGAGGTTGACCATCTCGGGCGATTCCTGCGAAAGCTTCACCAGTAGATCCTGAACACACTCGTTGGGCTCATATCGCTGCGCAATGTCGCGGTCGAGCACCTCTGACGGGAACTCACCGCCTCGACTGGCCAGGAAGGAATGGAAGTCGTCGATGAGGGATGGCTGCTTCAATCGTTCCATGGCGACATCCCGGCCATGCATTCCCTCCGGCATGTACTTGAGCACCTCTTCACGCTTGAGTCCGAGCCTGAATTCGATTTCCCTGAACTGCATGGACTGGAATCCGGATGCGGTGTCCAGACGATCCCTGAACGAGACGAAGGACTCCGGAGTCATGGTCTCGAGGATGTCGACTTGTCCGACGATGGTCTTGAGGATCATCCGGACTCGCTTCAGCAGGTTGTAGACGCCCCACAGATCGCCTTCGCGAAAACGGGCGCCGGCAAGATCGAGTTCATGCAGCATCTGCTTGAACCAGAGCTCATGTACCTGATGGATGATGATGAACAGTGTCTCATCATGCTCCGGCGGGTTCGAGCGTGGCTGCTGGATATCTAGGAGCTGGTCGATATGCAGATAGCTTGCGTAGGTGAGTTGTTCTGTCTTGGGTGGCATGGATGGAACCTACTAACTCTCAGACTATGATGCCTCCAAGAAAGCCGACCATGAGCAGGATGACGGCCAGCACGACCAATGGGACGGTCCTGACAAGTTGTCTTCGGCGTTCCTGGCGACGGGTGATGTCGCTGTATGGAGTGGTTGAGAAGGAAACGAGGTTGTACACGGGCTGGACGTAGGCAGGCATGACCCGATGCAGCCGGCGTTCCAGCTTCTGGACAAGGCGGAACATGGTCGAATTGACCTTGTCCCTCATGATGAGGAAGTTCTCCATGCTCAGTTGGGCGATGGCGTCGCCGTTGGGCTTCTGCTCCCGGCTGAATTCCCGTATGGCCTGCTTGATGTCACGCCCGTGCTTCCTGAGATGCTTCTGGAGAACCAGGCAATCCTGGAAGGCGGCATTCATCCCCTGCCCGTAGAACGGGACGATGGCATGGGCCGCGTCGCCGAGGAGGACGGCGTGATCTCCGCAGTACCAGCGATCGCATGAGATCGTGACGAGATTGCCCACGGGGTTCTCCCGACAGTCCTCGACCAGAGTAGGCATGAGATCGACGGCATCCGGGTAGATGTCTCTGATGAATTCGGTCGGATCATCGGCCGAATCGAGCGACTGGAAGCTCGTGCCTTCACCTTCGCGTGGCCAGAAGAGCGTGCAGGTGAAGCTCTTGTCCGTATTGGGCAGCGCGATCATCATTGAGGCGCCACGAGGCCAGATGTGAAGCGCATCGGGATCGATCGCGTACTCCCCGGATGGTGTCGGTGGTATCACCAGTTCCTTGTAGCCATGGGATATGAAGGACTGGCTGAAACCGAACCCCCCCTTGTCGGACGATCTCTGCATCGCGCTGCGAATCGCGGAATACGCGCCATCGGCGCCGACGATGAGATCGGCCTTGATGGTCCGTGTCTCGTTGTCGTGAGCATGTTGGACAGTGACCTCTCCGGACTGGAAGTCGACATCCACGATCGGTTCCTCGAAATGCAGGGTGACATGCTCATGTTTCGCGGCCTGCTCGAGCAGCCGGAGGTTCAGGTCGCCTCGTGAAACGGAGTTGATGGCCTCGGCGGGGTCTGAGCTGTACGGATGAAAGCTCTCCTGCCCTTCGGCGGAATGAAGAATCCGTCCCTTCATCGGAATGGCCATCGTCTCCATGACGTGCTCACGCAGTCCGATCCTCTCAAGCGCCTCGAGGCCGCGGTTGGACAGCGCCAGATTGATCGAACGGCCACCGAGGAATCCACGGCGGCGTGGATCGGAACGACGTTCGTAGACCGAGACCCGATGGCCATCCTGGGCCAGAAGACTCGCGAGCAGACTCCCGGCAAGCCCAGCACCTCCGATGACGACATGGAGTCCTTCGCTCATGGATCAGGAGTTCCGAATCGGTCGCCCATGAGCATCGCGAACTTCCAGCAGTCATGGAAACTGTTGTACATCGGTGTCGGGGCGATTCTGACAACGTTGGGAGGCCGGAAGTCGGCGACGACGCCGCACTCCTCGATGGTGGCGAAGGCCTCGGTCGCATCACCGTCGACCACTATCGAGAGCTGGCATCCGTGCTCGTCGTCAGCGTCGGGGGTGATGATCCGATATCGACGTCCCGGCCTCGATTCGAGCATCGAGCGGAGATAGCCGGTGAGTCTCAATGAGCGTTCACGAAGTGCTGCCATGCCGACCCCGTCGAAGAGTTCGAGGGATGCTCGCAAGGGTGCCATGGCGAGTATCGGCGGATTGCTCATCTGCCAGGACTCGACATTGGAGACCGGCACGAATTGATCCTGAAGATGCATCTGGAAGCGAGTGTCCGGATCATTGCCCCACCAGCCTGCGAGCCTTGGGATATCCGGATTGGAAGCATGACGCTCATGCACATAGGCTCCAGCGATCGCACCCGGCGACGCATTGAGATATTTGTAGGAGCACCAGGCGGCGAAATCGACCTCCCAATCGTGAAGATTGAGGATGATGTTGCCGGCCGCATGGGCGAGATCGAATCCGACCATGGCCCCTGCCCGATGACCGGCTTCGGTGATGGCGGGCATGTCGAGAACCTGGCCGGTCAGGAAGTTCAGTCCGCCCATCATCACGGTGGCGATCTCATCACCATGCGACTCGATCGTCTCGATGATGTCGGATGTCCTGAGTGTCTCCTCTCCGTCTCGTGGCCCCACTTCCATTATCACGTCATCAGGGTCGAGGCCGCGGGCCTTCACGTGGCTCTGCAGGCAGTAGATGTCCGAGGGAAACGCCGGGGATTCCATGAGGATTCGTCGTCTCTGGCCCTCTGGTCGGTAGAAGCTGGTCAGCAGCAGATGGAGATTCACCGTCAGGGAGTTCATCATGACCACTTCGCCTGATCGGGCGCCGACAAGGCGGGCCCCCGTCTCTCGGAAATGCTCGTGATAGGGATACCAGGGAGCGGATCCATTCCGGTGTCCATGGACACCACGGGCGGCCCAGCTGGTCATCACTTCATTCACATGATCCACGGCCCTTCGAGGTTGAAGCCCGAGGGAGTTTCCGCAGAAGTACAGGACGGGTTCGCCATTCGGGCCAGCGGGAATGCTGAACTCCTCTCTCAGCGAGGAGAGCGGATCGGCCTGATCGAGTGCGATGGCGGACGCTTCATCCTGTGACACGTCATCAAGCATCGTCATGGACAACCTCTTTGGTGTCGGCAAGGAAGGTGGACGCGTTCAGACCGAGGAACTCGAGTGCGGTTCCCGAGAGGATTCGATCTCTTGTACGCGGGTCGAGAGACATGGATTCGATCAGCTGTCCGGGGACGGCTTCTCCCAGAGGGAACGGGTAGTCGCTGCCGAGCGCAACGCGATCGGCTCCCATCACCTCGATGAGGAGCTGGAGAGTGTCGGCATCGTGAACAAGTGAATCGACATAGCAGCGACGAAGCAGTTCCCTGGGCGAGACCTTCGAGTCGATGCCGCACAGATCGGGACGGACATCGAATCCGTGTTGTATCCGACCGATCGTGAATGGAGTCGATCCTCCGCCATGGGCAAAGGCGATCCTGAGCCCCTCGAGTTTCTCGAGCACGCCACCCATCATGAGCGAGGCCATGGCCGTCGCGGTTTCCGCAGGCATGCCCACCAGCCAGGGAAGCCAGTACTTGGGATGGCGGTCCTTGCCGAGCATCTCCCATGGATGGACGAATATGGAGGCATCGAGATCGCGAGCGGCTTCGAGCACCGCGACCACGCCTGGATCGTCGAGGTTGGCTCCGTTGATGTTCGTACCGATCTGTATGCCGGGCATACCGAGCTCCTTGACGCACCGCTCGAGTTCCCTGATCGCCAGATCAGGAGACTGCATGGGAACGTTTCCCAGTCCCACGAATCGGGTGGGATAGGTCGAGACCACGCCGGCCATGTGGTCGTTGAGAAGCATGGAGAGGTCCAAGGCGTGCTCGGGCTCGGCCCAGTAGGTGAACATGATCGGCACGGTGGAGAGGACCTGGACGCGGACGCCTGCCTGGTCGCAATCCGACAGTCGAACCACTGGATCCCAGCTATTCGACTCGATCTCGCGAAAAAAATTATCACCGACCATCATCTTGGCTGAGCATGATTGCTGGTGCTCCAGACGGACCCAGTCGCCGCATCCGTAGCGTTCAGCCAGATCCGGCCACTTCTCGGGAAGTATGTGTGTATGGAGGTCTATCTTGAGCACGACGTTGATTCTACCGAGGACCCTGCAGCGGCTCATCCAGCCACGGCCCGGCGGATCTCCCGAATGGACATGGAAGATGCCGCCGTGCTCAAAAACCCGCTCAAACAGGGTGAAAATCCACTTTTCAGGACAATTGAAGGCTCCGAAGGGATATCTCAAATCCGCTTGGCGCGGTACACTTTCCGCCTTGGGACAGGTGACCGAGCGGCTGAAGGTACCGGTTTGCTAAACCGGCGTAGGGTGCAAACTCTACCGCGGGTTCGAATCCCGCCCTGTCCGCTTCCGAGGAAAACTGCTCGCACTTCAGGGTGCGGGCAGTTTTTTTTAAAGTTATCGAGCCTTTTCGAAACCGCACCATTGAAATGCCGGCCTGCAAAAAACCCTGTATTTCTAGGCAATTCGGCTTGCACACAAGCCCATTACATGAGTACCTTCCCGTCATCAAAGGTGGAACGTCCACCAACAATTGGTTGCTCCGACGGCTACCGGGAGTCGGTAGTTAGGCGAGGAGGAAAGGATTCTCAAATGGCCAAGAAAAAGACCACTCGTAAAAAGACCACCAAGAAGAAGGCATCATCCACCGAGATGAAGCCACGTACCAAGACCGAGATCTTTGGAAGCATCTCCGAGGACACAGGGCTCACCCGCAAGGAAGTCGCCTCCGTCTTCGAGTCAATGTCTTCCCTGATCAAGAAGGACATTGGTCGTCGCGGACCAGGCACCTTCACCGTTCCTGGACTTCTCAAGATTCGCAAGCACCGCAAGCCCGCGACTAAGCGACGCTTCGGCAAGAACCCCTTCACCGGTGAAGAGCAGTGGTTCGCCGCCAAGCCTGCCAAGAATGTCGTGAAGTTCACGGCACTCAAGGGCCTCAAGGAGATGGTCTGATCTCCCAGACTTCTCCGTGTAATGACTTTCCTGAACCGAGGTCGCCCATGAGGGCGGCCTCGGTTCTTTTTTGCGACACGTGCTCTGCTAGTCTGACGTCATGACATTGCCACCCGATCGAAGTCATGTTGCTACGGAGCAGCGACACGCATCCGAACCGATCGATCGGTTGGCCGATGATCGGCTGGTCGATGCCCTGCTGTCGGATCAGCTTGATGCGGTGAATGCATCATGTGCTGCCAGCGAATCGATGACACGATTTGTCGATGATCTCGTACCTCGAGTCAGGAATGGCGGGCGACTCTTCTATCTCGGTGCCGGCACGAGCGGTCGACTTGGCGTTCTGGATGCGTCCGAATGTCCCCCCACCTTCAACTCGGATCCATCGACGGTCGTCGGGCTGATTGCCGGAGGTGATGCGGCGTTGCGTCGATCGTCCGAGGCACGCGAAGATGATCCTTCCGGTGCTGATGACGAACTCGCGTCACATCATGTCGGCCCTGCAGACACGGTCCTCGGAATAGCCGCTGGCGGAACGACACCATGGGTTCTTGGTGGAGTCGAAGAAGCCTCGCGACTTGGTGCCATGACTGGCCTGTTGACCTGTGCTCCATTACCGAGGAACGTTCGTCCGGATCACCACATTCACCTTGATACGGGGGCGGAACTGCTGACGGGATCAACTCGGCTGAAGGCCGGGACGGCCACCAAGATCGCTCTGAACGCGATCACCACGAGTCTATTCGTGCGGCTCGGCAAGGTGTACGAAGGCCTCATGGTGGACCTCAGGGCGACCAACAGCAAGCTTCATGATCGCTGCCTTCGAATACTCTGCGACCTGTGTCCCACTATTGATCGAACTTCGGCCAACGAGCTCCTGATGCGGGCCGATGGAGAACTGAAAGTGGCGATCCTGATGGCGAGAAGCGATCTTGGCGGGGATGAATCAAGAAGATTGCTGGAGCAACATGGCGGCGATCTCAGAAACGCTCTGGGCTGATGGTGCCGTTGGACCGGCGGACTCTTCTGCGATGGATGGTTATTGATTGGAATCGATTCATTCTGGCGACAGTGCCGAACTCCGCATGGACAGCCAATCTGGCATCGGCTTGGTCCTGAATGCCAACTTGATTTTCAGACAATCGAATTGACATCGCCCACTCGGGCGGCGGCCTGATACTTGGCCATGCGTTCCTCGAGCCCTTCCATGGTCAGACCCTGTAGGCCTTCGAGGGCGAAGGCGCCCAGCGTGAAGCTGGCACTGACGGTCCCCCATGCCATGGCGGCCTGCAGATCGCTGAATTCCCAGCTGCCGCGTGAGGCGATGTAGCCCATGAAGCCGCCGGCGAAGGAATCTCCGCAGCCGGTCGGATCGACAACCATGGTCTCGTCGGCCGGATAGGCCGGAATCACGGCGACACCCTCGGGCGTGACCAGCACGGCGCCATGTTCGCCCTTCTTGATGATGACGACCTTCGGCCCCATCTCCATGATGGCCTTGGCGGCGGTGAACGGATTGCGGTGTTCGGTCAGAAGCAGGGCTTCGGAGTCGTTGATGACGATTCCGTCGATCTCGCCGAGGAGACCGACCAGGTCATCCCGGGCGATGTTGATCCAGAGATCCATCGTGTCGGCGACCGTGAACTTCCGATTCGGCAGACTCTTGAGGAAGCCACGCTGGACACCGGGATGCGTATTGGCCAGGAATACGATCTCCGAGTCCTGGAAGGCATCTGGAATGGCTGGAGGTGCTTCCTCGAGGACACCAAGGTCCGTGAAGAGCGTCTCCCGGTCGTTCATGTTCTCGAGATACTTGCCGCCCCATCGGAAGGTCTTCGAGCCCGCTCGTGTCTCGAGTCCGGCCAGATCGATTCCCGGGAATGATTCGAGCATGGAACGATGATCCGCCGGCCAGTCGTCACCGACCGCCGCCACGATTCGAGTCGAGGTGTAGCAGGAGGCAGCGGCTGCGAAGTAGGCGCACGATCCACCGAGGATGCCCTCGGCGGATCCGGTAGGCGTTTCAACGTTGTCGATACCGATGGTTCCGGTGACGATCAGTGACATGGCTGGATTCCCCGCCGATTTCGGCAGTCAAGGGTGGTCGATACGAGACTCAATCGCGCACACTGGATGATCCAGCGGCGATTCCAGTGCAGATCATACTGCTCCTGACTCGTGGATGACAGGAACGGATCAGTTCCAGTCGGCGCCCCAGCCCTCGATCGTGGACAGCAGATCATGGACGTTGATCTGGCCATCGAGATCGGTGTCGTACGCACAGGGCCACGGACATGACTCGCCCCAGCGGTCGATGACCGCCAGCACATCCTCGATGTCTGTTCTGTGGTCTCCGGTCACATCTCCGGGTGTTCCCATGTTATAGAACAGATTGGATGCACCAGAGACGTACTGCGTGGCGGCTGGACAGCTGCAGCTTCCAAACTTGCCGGCATAGGGATCCCAGCACGAACGTTCGCCTGTGACGGAATCGGCGCCGTAGGCCGATGTGCTCGTGTAGAAACCGCTCATGGCGGAATGGGTCAGCAGGCAGTGATACGAGAAGTGGTTGTTGATCGCATATGGGGTCGTGGGATCAAGATGATCGCTGAGCGGCGATCCTGATGGACCGGTCGATTGCTGGAGGAGTCGATCGACTGCCGCGAATCCCCAGGCGTCTCCGATTCGAAGGGTCCCGCTGCTCAGGGTTGCCGAGGAGTCGCCACCGAAGACGTAGAGCACACGATCGGCTTGACACAACGGATCGATCAGGGCCGAAGGCCATTGATTGGGTCCGGCGGTTGTCTGGCCACTGGCGCAGGGTGTCGTGTCCGTGCCGTTCACATTGTCGCCCCAGACCCATCTGTTGCCGACGGAGTTCTTGAAGCAGACGCCCGCGGAACCGGATCCAGCCTGGTCCGAATCCAGTGGCGTGAGCTCGAGCGTCATGACGACCTTCGGGGTGTCCGCATCTGGATTGTGCTGCCCCCACTGATCGATGGAGTTCAGCATTCTGGCTGCGAATGGCGCCCACCCCTGCCATGGCATGTCGTAGGCGCCGTAGTAATCACCACATTGCTCCTGGCCACTGAAGCCACTCCAGTCGGGCGTGGCGTTGCCGTTCGCCGCGAATGGCGGCCATGCCGTGATCGGGTTGTAGTACAGAGGATTCCATTCGGATCCGTTGCCCGTGAAGTCGGGTGGATAGAGGATCCATCCGCCATCCGGAAGCAGGCCGGTCTCGTTGGCCTCGACCGCCGTCGGGGCGAATGTGGCCACCTTGGCGAAGTCGATTTTCTTATCGGAGTTCTTTCCACCTGCGGGAACCCCCATGCCGGGGAGGATCTTGTGGGCATCCGGCGGTGGAAGGCTCACGATATCACCAGTGAGATCGACTGCCGTGTTGTTCCTGAACTCGTGGTTCTTCCATGTCCCCTTGGGCTGCACCAGCCCGACGGGCACGGACTGATATGTCCCGTAGGCGATCCGATCGACGAACTGGAAGATGCAGTTGTTGATGTTGAAGTCGTCGATGGTCGGCGTATGCGCCTGGTAGGTGTGGTCTCCCGGCCCCGCCGAGGGATCGAGTCGAGCGCAGTCGCAGGTCCATGGTTCGGAATCGTATACCGGCGATTCATCCGTGCCACCAGTTCGCCGCTTGACCTGAGCGCTCCCGAAGGGCTGGTTGAACTTGCCGTAACCCTCGGCCACCCGGCTTGGATCCGATTCCCAGCTGCTGTCAGACACGGTCGTGTCGAGTATCGCGAATCTCGGAGAGCAGAATCTGTACGCCTCCTGCACCCAGACCGAGAGCGTCAGCTCGATGTCCCCTGGTTGACGCTGCGCGTTGTACGTGTCGACCTTGTGACGACACATCCTCAATGTCCGCCAGAATGCGTCGGCGACATTGGCCGGGACCATCCAGTAGCTCGGGATGTCCGCCCGGTCATTCTCCTTGTCCCACCAGGTCATGTTCTTGAGACAGAGATCGGGAATATTCTCGATTCCCGGATAGTGGGTCCCGAAGGGTGTCGTGTTGGAATTGCTCGGCGCGACATGGTTCAGCTGGAAGAGCTCGAGATCCAGATACAGATCGAGTTTCGGTGAGCTTCCGAGGTCATGCGAAGTGTTGTTGTTGCAGTAATCGACCAACTCAAGACAGCGATCGATGAAATTCAGTGTCATATCGACGTCATCAACCGTCGATGTCGTGGCGTTCTTGGGCCAGTTGACACTCCATCTCCCTCCGCCCAGAGCCTTCTCCCCATCAGTCGTCGTGGGTTCGAGATTCGGCGCTGATGAAGTGGCGTTCATTTGAGTCAGCCCACCGAAGTACACCGTTCCGGACGTGTCGAGATGGTCAACATGCTGCTTTTCCGAAAGAAGCCTGCCGAAGCGAAGCGTTCGGAATGAACTGAACATCAACGAGACTGGCACCGCATCCGAGGATGATTCTGGTGCGATCATCTGGCTGATGAAGCCGTGGAAGGCATTGAAGGTCATGTCCTTGGCCTGATCGACTGTTCCAAAGCACGAAGGCACCTGACCGTCGCCATCCCCGACATCGAGCTTGTCCCATGGCCTGAATTCGTTTTGCCCAGTGGGATCGAGCGATGTTGAGATGATGAACACGTTGCCGTTGTTCAGGCGTGCACCTGCGGGCATGCCGAGGGAATCCGTGGCGAGCTCCCTGAGCTGTTTGAATCCGGTGCCGTCTACATCAGCCAGAATGGTGTTGGCCGGTTTGAGATACTTCATGTTGCTGCTGGGTGGCACATCCACGATGCATGGTGGATTGGAACCATCGAACCAGTCGGTATCGGCACTCCAGACGGCCGAATCGAACCAGACGAAGGTGCCCACGCCATCCGCGGCATTGGCCGGCGACGCATTGCTCAGAAACAGGAACGTGATGATCGCGACGAGAACACGACGAAACTGAATAGCCCAGCACATGATTGAATACTCCCACCCACAATGAGAAGCCCGACCACTTCATGAGGACTTCAAATGCACGACCTCAATATGGTTGCGTGAGAGGGGCGAGTCAACAGTGTTGTTAGAAGTTGCTCCAATATCACACACAGCAAGAGCCCTGGGGCCCCTTCATGGGAAGAAGTCGCACGGCTGAGTCAAGAGGCGAGATCCTTCTCGATCTCCTTGAGATCCCGCTCGATCTCCTTTTCATCATGCCTGATCTCACGGAGAGTCTGTTTCCATGATCGACCTGATCCACGAACCCAGGCAGGAAGCAGCCAGACACAGAGGATGACGGGCCAAGCGAGATGCAGAACCAGATCCGCTACATAGATGGGCGTGTGATCGCCATAGAGTGGCGAGTCGATGTTCTGATTGAAGACGGACCAGGCTTCGAAGGTCGCCCAGACAAACCAGCCGATCGACAGGATCGCCCATACGGCTGCGCCGA
Organism: Phycisphaerae bacterium; assembly: GCA_002716385.1. Classification (GTDB taxonomy): domain Bacteria; phylum Planctomycetota; class Phycisphaerae; order Phycisphaerales; family SM1A02; genus UBA1668. The sequence continues at coordinate 60,437 of PBAX01000025.1, forward strand.
TGATCGCCCAGGCCTGACGTGCCGCCAAGCAGACGCCTATGAACATCGCGGATCCGGAGATGCCGATCCTGATGTAGCCCATGATCTCCAGAAAACGCGGAGTCGGGAACGAGTCCATGATGTCCTTGGCGTTCTCGGCGGTTTCGACACCAGCGAGATTGAGTATGCCAATGGAGAAAGTCTTGACCACACTGCCGACCGCAATGCCGAACCGATGGTCATGGAGATTCTGTGAGATGGCCGCGAGCTCCTCGCCGATCTCTATGGTCGTCCATCCGTAGGTGACCCCGAAGATGCCCAGGAGAAACATGGCGTTACCCAGCACGCCGGCCCAGTATCCCGTGGGATACTTGCTTGTGACAAGTGGGCTCATGATCGATTCTCCGTGACGATTGGCATGAAGGTGGTTCTACGAGCAGGACATCACATCAGCGTTGCTGTCGCAGGTCGCAATGGTATAGACCTTGATTGGCTCAGCACAAGGAGGATTCGAGATTGCGAGGCAGTGTCCGGGTCAGGATGACGACAGCTGGGCAGCCTGCTCTCCGTCGTCATGCTGCAGGAAGGCATTGCCGAAGTAGATACCCCAGGGGACCCCTATCAACGACCCCGCGGCCCAGTCGATCGGAACCGGAATGAGCAGATGAGGGAACGATCTCTCCATGTACATGGTCGCCAGTTCGCTGGATGGAATCATGAAGCTCATGGCCCATTGAGCGAGCGCGCCGGCAAGGACAGGGGCGACCATCAAGAGCAGCGGCTGCGCATGGGGCGCCAGCATCCGACCAATCATGCCCACGGCGACACAGCCGACGATCACGGAGGCGACGGCCTGACCTCGCATGGGAGACTGTGCGAACAGCCAGACGACCGGCAATACGGCCAGGCCGCTGAGCATGAAGAAGCCCGCGGATGAGCTTGTTGCCCAGTTCTCGCAGATCTTCCGCCCTTCCTTGGGCTGGACGCATGGAAGTGGCCCGGAGATGAGATAGACACCAGTCGTCATGAGAAGCACGACCAATGTCCACAGAAGGCTCTCGATGGCCACCCATTTCATGCTTCCACCGAAGGCCACGAACTCGACGCCCTCGAGTCTCCACGCAAGCCAGGCAAGACCGAGGCCGATGACCACCAGTCCCTTGCTGGCGGATCTGAGGAGTCTGCCAGCAGATGCCCCGATGAGGAACACCACGACCAGAGCTGCCACCATCGAGATGACGGCCGGGCCCGGATCGGTGGTCTGGAGAATGGTCGGACCGAAAGCCCCTCTGGGAGAGAGCAGCATCTGCTCGATGGAAAGAAAGGCCAGCCCTGAAAGCCCGACGGCCAGAATGAAGAGGATCCAGTCGGTGGTGGCCTGCATCATCGAGACCTGGGTTCCGGGGATGGGAGGATCGCCCGGCATGTCCAGACTCTTTATGCGATCAAAAACACGTCGAATGGACACCATTGCCTCCAGTTACCGGTCGGGTGCTGAAAATGTTACCACCATTGGAACGCCCCGCGTGCGAGTAAGCAAGTCGCCCCTGTATCCTCTTGGACGTGAACAACACCACCGACAGCTCGTTGTGCCTTGATGGCAGCCCCCTCACCATTGCCGATGTCGATGCCGTCGCCCAGTACGGCATGAAGGTTCATCTCTGTGATGAAGCGGCCGCATCGATCGATTCGTCTCGTTCGATCATCGAGAATGTGGCGGGAGGGCCCGATCCCGTCTACGGGATCAACACCGGATTCGGATCCTTGTGCCGTCACAAGATCGACGCGGGCGATGTCGCCGACATCCAGCTCAATCTCCTCAGATCCCATGCGGCCGGTGTCGGTGAGCCGCTTCCCAGAGAAGTCGTTCGTGGAATGCTCCTGCTGCTGGCCGCCAGCCTGACCCGCGGCCATTCAGGCGTGAGAACAATCGTGATCAAGGGCCTGATCGATCTGCTCAACGCCGACATTGTTCCGGTTGTTCCGTCGCGTGGATCCGTCGGCGCGTCGGGCGATCTCGCCCCACTGTCCCATCTCTGCCTGGTTCTGGTCGGAGAGGGATTCGCCACACAGGGCAGAGGGCAGGATGTGACATCAGGTGGCGAAGCCCTCAAGGCCGCCGGGCTTGCGCCCGTGACGCTGGCAGCCAAGGAGGGACTTGCGCTGATCAACGGAACGCACATGATGGCTTCCTTCGCCGCCTTGACACTCAGAAGCTTCGATCGGGTACTCGATGCAGCGATGTACAGCGCCGCGATGGCGATTGACGCCTGCCTCGGTTCGGCAACACCGCTCGATGAACGGATTCATGAAGCACGCAACCAGCATGGTCAGAAACATGTGGCCAGAAGGCTTCGCGAAGCGCTTGAGGGAAGCACCATTCTTCCCAGTCATGCGGAAGACGATCCTCGAGTACAGGACCCCTATTGCCTTCGCGCCACACCCCAGGTGCTCGGCGCCGCCTTCGATGCCGTTGAATATGCCCGGGGTGTCGTCAATCAGGAACTTGGGGCGGTCACCGACAACCCGCTGGTATTCGAGGAGGGGGACATTCTCAGTGGGGCCAACTTCCACGGCATGCCACTGGCAATTGCCATGGACACGCTCTGCATCGCCTTGTGCCATGTAGCCGGCATCGCGGAGCGCCGCATCTACTGGATCCTCTCCGGGCACGATGCCGAGAACCAGGTCCCCGTCTACATGAGTCCATCGCCGGGCCTGCATAGCGGCCTGATGATCGCCCAGTACACGGCTGCGGCCTGCTGCAATGAGATGCAGACTCTGGCCACACCGGCAAGTATCGCCAACATTCCCACGTCAGCTGGCATCGAGGACTACAACTCCATGGGTGCGACCTCCGCCCATCAGCTCGCGGCGAGTCTTCGACTCTGCCGGGATGTCATCGCGATCGAGCTGCTGATCATGAGCGAGGGCCTCGAGCATCAAAGACCTCTGGTCAGTGGCGATCAGGTCGAGGCCATCCACGGCCTTGTGAGATCGGCGATACCGCCTCTGACAGGAGACCGCCCCCCGGGGCCGGATATAGAGAAGCTGGCAGCCATGATCCAGCGTGGCGATCTGGGATGATCACCCACCTTTCCCCGCTCGACCTGACTACGATGGTGAAACAGTCTTTTTCGAGGATTTCCTGATGGCAACCAGTAGTCCAGCACGAACCATAAAAGCACCTCGCGGCAGCACGCTCTCCTGCAAGACCTGGCAGGCCGAAGCCGCGATGCGCATGCTCATGAACAATCTCGATCCGGAAGTCGCCGAGGTTCCCGAGAACCTCATCGTCTACGGGGGAAGAGGACAGGCTGCACGTTCCTGGGAGGCCTTCGATGCCATCATCAAGTCGCTCCAGGAACTCGAGGCCGATCAGACGCTTCTGGTCCAATCCGGAAAACCGGTCGGCATCGTCCAGACGCATCCCGATGCCCCTCGTGTGATGATCGCGAACTCGAATCTCGTACCGCACTGGGCAACCCAGGAGCATTTCGACGATCTGGCCGCCAAGGGACTGATCATGTACGGGCAGATGACCGCCGGGTCCTGGATCTACATCGGCACGCAGGGGATTCTCCAGGGAACCTATGAGACCTTCGCCGAATGTGCTCGCCAGCACTTCGGAGGAACGCTCAAAGGACGGCTTGCCGTGACCGCTGGATGCGGAGGCATGGGTGGCGCCCAACCACTCTCGGTGACCATGAACGAGGGCACCTGCCTGATTGCGGATGTCTGCCGGGAACGTCTGGAGAAACGGGTCCATGATCGATATCTCGATGAGATCATCGAGGACCTCGATGCCGCCATCGATCGTGCCGTTCAGGCTCGTGCTGACGGCGAAGCCGTTTCCATCGGCTGGCTTGGCAATGCCATTCACATGCTCGAGCGACTCGTCGAGCGGGAGATAACGCCTGATGCCCTGACCGATCAGACCTCCGCACATGATTGTCTGGAAGGCTATTGGCCCCACACCCTGGATCGCACGCAGGCCGAAGCCCTTCGACGTGAGGATCCCGACGCTGCAGTGGCCGCTTCGATCGAATCGATGACGAGGCATGTAGAGCTGATGGTCGAGCTGATGGACCGTGGTGCCAAGACCTTCGATTACGGCAACAACATCAGGCAGCGAGCATTGGACAATGGCTACAAGCGGGCATTCGACTTCCCAGGATTCGTGCCCGCCTACATTCGTCCTCAATTCTGCCTTGGTCGAGGCCCCTTCCGTTGGGCGGCGCTTTCAGGCGATCCGGAGGACATCGCGGTCACCGACCGAGCCCTGATGGAGTTGTTCCCCGAGGATGAAAGCCTCCACCGCTGGCTCAAGCTGGCGGGCGAACGAGTCGCCTATCAGGGACTTCCTTGTCGAATCTGCTGGTTTGGCCTGGGTGAGCGGGATCGAGCAGGCCTGCTCTTCAACCAGCTCGTTCGGGATGGAAAGGTCAAGGCCCCCATCGTGATCGGCCGGGATCATCTTGACTGCGGATCGGTCGCCTCACCCAATCGTGAAACCGAAGGCATGCTTGATGGAACCGACGCGGTCAGCGACTGGCCTCTGTTGAACTTCGCGGTGAACATCGCCAGTGGTGCCAGCTGGGTCTCCTTCCATCACGGCGGTGGAGTCGGCATCGGATTCAGCCAGCATGCGGGACAGGTGATCGTGGCTGATGGAACGGCGGAAGCGGATGCACGCCTCAAACGAGTGCTCACGAACGATCCAATGATGGGGATCTTCCGCCATGCGGATGCCGGATACGACATCGCCAAGGACTGTGCGCGTGATCAGGATGTCCAGATACCGATGAAGGACTGGTGACCCGAACCCATGTCGATTCGCTATCTCATCAATGCCCGACTGGTCACCCTTGCCGGTGGAGAGGGCCCGCTGCGCGGTTCCGACATGCAGGATCTCGGGGTCATCGAGAGAGGCTGGGTTCGAATCGACGGATCGACCATCGCCGAAGTCGGCGAAGGCATTCCGGACGAGCTCGAGGAAGGCACCGTGCTGGATCTTGGAGGCCGCCTTGTGCTTCCAGCATGGGTCGATTGTCATACGCATGCCTGCTGGGCGGGTAGCCGCCTCGATGAATTCGAGGCCGGTCTCCGCGGTGTCGAGTATCTCGAGATACTCAAGCAAGGCGGCGGCATCATGTCGACCGTTCGAGCTGTCAGGGAAGCGACCGACGAACAGCTCGCCGAGATGCTCAATGCCAGGCTTGGCCGGATGGTCACGTTCGGCACGACCGCAATGGAAGTGAAGACCGGATACGGCCTCTCCACCCCTGATGAACTCAAGATGCTCAGGGCGATTCATGCCGCCTCCAGATCGCAGGATGTGATGATCCTTGGAACCTTCCTGGGAGCCCATGCCAAGGACCCGGACGTGCCCGACTATGTCGACCGCACCATTCAGGAAACGCTGCCGGCCGTTGTGGAGGAGTTCCCGGGGATCTGCTGTGATGCGTATTGCGAAGAAGGCGCCTGGTCTGTGGAGGAGACGACCAGGCTCTTCAGTGCCGCCATGGAACTGGGCTGCCCGATCAGGGTACACACCGATCAGTTCAATTCACTTGGCATGACCAGACGGGCCGTGGAGATGGGCGCACGAAGCGTCGACCATCTCGAGGCGATCACGCCTGAAGATATCACTCTTCTTGGAGATTCCTCCACGATCGGCGTCATTCTCCCAGCCAGTGGATTCAGTCTTGACCAGCGGTACGCCCCCGGTCGCGAGTTGATTGACGCCGGGGCGGCGATCGCGATCGCGACGAACTACAACCCCGGTTCGGCACCCAGTCCAAGCATGCCCATGACCATCTCCCTTGCCTGCAGGCGTGCCGGCCTGTTGCCAAGCGAAGCGATTACCGCCGCGACCCGCAATGCCGCCAGTGTTCTCGGAATCGAATCGAGTCATGGACGAATAGAGGCTGGACTGCAGGCTGATATGCAGATCTTCGATTGTCATGATGAACGCGAACTCGGCTGGTCGTTTGGCAATCCACCTCCACCACTGATCATCTGTCGCGGTGAAGTCATCCAGTTCCTCGGTGACGCCGAGCTTGATGGCCAGGAGGACTCCGAATGAGATGCCTGGAGGCCATCGGATGCTGCTGAAGAAGCAACGTGACATCGAATCGGCTGCGATGGCCGCAGACAAGGTGTCGCAAGTGCATCACGCGCTAGTCGACTACCTCAAGGCTGGCCAGACGCTTGCGGATGTTGATTCGTTCATAGGGCGAACCTTGGACTCGCTCGACTGCAAGAGTGCATTCCTTCGATATCGAATTCCGGGCCATCCCCCGTTTCCGAGTCATTCATGCCTGTCGCCCAACGACTGTGTCGTGCACGGAACGCATCTGATGTCCACCAAGCCGATCGAGCCCGGCGACGTTCTCTCCGTCGACGTCGGCGTGAGCTACAAGGGCTGGATAGGCGATGCGGCCTGGAGCTATGGCATCGAGGCCGTCAGTGATACGGCCATGGCGCTCATGCGTGCCGGTCGTGAATGTCTGGAGGCCGGACTCGATGCGATGCAGCCAGGACGACCATTGATCGATTGGGCCAAGGCGGTGGAGGCGCATGTCGAGTCGGCGGGCTTCACTCTGGTCAGAGGGCTCGGGGGACACGGATATGGTCGTCGGCTTCACGGCCCCCCATTCATCTCCAATGTCGTTCCTCGAAGACAGGGAGAATGGCCCGATGCCTTTCGGACGTTCGAGCCGGGGCTGCTGGTCGCCGTCGAGCCGATGCTCAATGCAGGTCGAGCGGAGATCATCAACCCGCCAGGCGAATGGCCCATACATTCGGAGGACGGTTCACTGAGTGTTCACTACGAGGCAGATGTTCTCATCACGGAGCATGGCCGCGAGGTGCTCACGGATACCATGTTCGATCTCCCCGATATCGTGGGATGACTCAAACTCATTAGAAAAGCGGAAGGCGCCATCAATGAACTCACTGATCCTCATCACCTGCTTCCTTCTGGCACAGCCGGGACATTCCAAGCTGTCCTATCCGGAAACACCGCGTGGCTCGACGGTGGACGACTACCACGGAACGCCGGTGCCCGATCCCTATCGGTGGCTCGAGGAGGATGTCAGGACAAGTGATCGTGTCTCCGACTGGGTAGATGCCCAGAACAAGGTGACCTTCCAGTATCTGGAAGAGATTCCCCAAAGAAACGAGATCAGGGATCGCATCGAGACTCTGTGGGATTACGAGAAGTATCGAGCTCCCTTCAAGGTCGATGATCGCTACTACTACTACGCCAATGACGGCCTTCAGAACCAGTACGTCCTCTACGGAATGGATTCGCTCGATTCCGATCCGGAAGTCGTCCTGGATCCAAACACATGGTCTGACGACGGAACTGTCGCGCTCAGCGGACTCGGATTCAGTCAGGACGGGCAGTACATGTCCTACGGCATCTCGAAGGCGGGATCCGACTGGAAGACCTGGAAGATCCGGGATCTGGCGAATGGGAAGGATCTCCCGGATTCAATCGAGTGGAGCAAGTTCTCCGGCACCGCATGGCGGCCCGACGGGAGCGGATTCTTTTATGCTCGATATGAAGCACCCGAGCAGGGCGAAGGGCTGATCGAAGCCAATGAGAACCAGGAACTCTGGTATCACGTGCCGGGAACCAGTCAGGACCAGGATGTCCTCGTGCATCGAGATCCCGCCAACCCAAGATGGGGGTTCTCGCCATCGGTCAGTGAGGACGGGCGATACCTGATCATCTCGACCTGGCGAGGTGGCGAACCGAACATGGTGTCGTACGTCGACCTGTCCAAGGACGAGTGGACGGTCGTCCCTCTGGTAGACAACTTCGACAATGCCTGGTCCTTCGTCGGCAATGACGGCGAGACGATGTACTTCAAGACGAACATGGACTCGCCCAGAGGCAGGCTCGTATCCTTCGACATCGCCGACCCGAAGAACATCCGGGAGATCATCCCCGAGCAGGAATCCACTCTTCGTGGCATCTCTCATATCGGCAACAGCTTCATCGCGCAGTATCTCACGGATGCCTCAAGCAAGCCGCTTCGATATGGAATGGATGGCCGATTCATGGGTGCCATCGATCTGCCTGGTATCGGAACGGCCAGTGGATTCGGTGGTCGACATGATGATGAGGAGACCTTCTATTCGTTCTCCAGCTTCACGACGCCACCGAGCATCTATCGAGTCGATCTGAAGACGAACCAGCAGACGCTGCTCCGTCAGGCCAAGGTCGATTTCGATCCCGATGATTTCGTGGTGAATCAGGTCTGGTACGAGAGTGCCGATGGGACGCTTGTGCCCATGTTCCTCTGCTACAAGAAGGGACTGGTGCGCGACGGCAGCAATCCGACGCTCCTCTACGGCTACGGGGGATTCAACATCCCGCTCACCCCCTACTTCTCGCCGACCAGAATCACCTGGATGGAGAGAGGCAACATCTATGCGGTGGCCAATATCAGGGGAGGCGGCGAGTTCGGGGAAGCCTGGCACGACGCCGGCACCTTCTCGAGAAAGCAGAATGTGTTCGACGATTTCATCGCAGCAGCCGAATGGCTAATCGACAACAAGTACACGAGCCCGGCCAATCTGGGCATTCAAGGCGGAAGCAACGGAGGCCTGCTCGTTGGCGCCTGCATGACCCAGCGTCCCGAACTGTTCGGCGCGTGTCTTCCAGCGGTCGGTGTGATGGATATGGTCCGCTTTCCGGAGTTCACGATCGGACACGCGTGGACCAAGGAGTACGGTGATCCGCGCGATGCCGAGGAGTTCAAGGCCATCTGGGAGTATTCGCCCTATCACCGACTGGAACCTGGAACCAGCTATCCATCGACCATGGTCACGACCGCGGACACGGATGACCGCGTGGTACCGGGCCATTCGTTCAAGTTCGCGGCCGCCCTGCAGAATGCCCACCGGGGCGATGATCCGGTCTTGATTCGAGTCGAGCGATCAGCCGGTCACGGTGCCGGCAAACCGACATCGATGCGGATCGATGAAGCGGCGGATACCTATGCCTTTCTGGAGGCCAATCTGGCTCGTCAGCGATCAACACCAAGCAAGTGAGCAAGTCGACCGGCGGGCACCTCCTCGATGCCCGAGGCATCTCCGGTGATGGCTGATGCGGCGAGATAGCCGCTCCTGACGGCGCCCTCCATGGTCGCCGGCCAACCGGTGTCGCACCAGTCGCCCGCCACATACAGCGATTCGAGATCACCACCCTCGATACCGATCGGACTCGGTCCGGCCGATGGGCGACACGGTTCGATGGTGGCCGTTGCCGAGAATGTGGCACGCTTCTCCTTGACGGCACGAACCGAACATGGCGTCAATCGAGCCGTCTTCGGGAGCGCTTTGTCCGTGACCGAACGTACACGCTCCAGAATCGAGTCTTCATCGAGCCCCATCCAGTCGTCGGCGGCACTGATCACCATGTGAAGATGCTGCCGATTCGAGGCGTCTACCCCCTTGTTGAAGATCCAGTGCACCGGTTGTCCGGCAAGAACCAGATGCGGCAGATCCATGACCGGTTCGGGCCAATGGACATGCACACCGAGGATCGGGCTGAATTCAAATGATTCTAGATGCTGAAGGCGACGATCCGTTTCCCGGGTCGTCGAGGGGATGAGCTTGGCGAGCCTGTCTGGCGGAACGGTCGATACCACGACATCGGCTCGCTCCATCGAATCCGCGGTCATCACGCCCACCGCCTTGCGTCCCTCCATGCATATCTCTCGAACGGAACACCCCAGCTGAAGTTGGCCGCCCGAATCGATCAGTATCTGTTCCGCCGGATCGTAGAGTTCAGCCAGTGGCACAGTGGACAGCCCCATGGTTCCAGCCCAGCGACCAGGAAGGAAGGCTTCCTGGAATACCTGCATCCCGTGAACAGCGGCCGTGCTGCTTGATGGCAGATTGCAGGCACTGATGATGATCGTGTCCCAGAAGAGGCGAATAGTCTCATCGGTTTGGCCGGTGGCCTCCAGGAACTGCCCGAACGTCTTGCCGGCGTATTTCGCACGAAGCCGATGGCCTCCTCTGAGCATGGCCAGCATGGCTCTCCTGACTTCCTTCTTCTGATGTCGATTCATCATCTTCATACGAAGGAAGCTCGCTGCCGTGTGGAATGGCGCTGGAAGGCGGCCGGGGGCCAGCAGATCAATGCCCCCATCCTCTCGCCACCAGAAGAGGTCCTCGTGCCATTCGATCCGATCGGCGACGCCCAGTCGCTCGTAGAGTGAAAGCAATGCTGTGCAGCAGCCCATCAGGACATGCTGGCAATTGTCCAGCGACTGTCCGCTTCGCTGATCGGGAAAACTCGTGGCTCGGCCTCCGAGCTTCTTTCTCGTCTCGAGTAGCGTCGGCTGCCAACCGGCATCCGCCAGTCTGACCGCAGCCGATATGCCAGCAAGGCCCCCGCCGATGACAAGTGCCCGTCCACTCATTGGATCGTCGCCTTGACTCGCGCCGCAAGGGCTATGGAGAGCTTTCGAATGCTCCCAAGCCGTACTCGTTCAGTCCCGGCGATGGCCGCGGGGTTGCGATCGATTCTTCTCAGGAGACCATGGTAGATGCCGGTCATTGCCTGAAGCGTAGGCCGACAGGAACCGGTGATCATGGAATCCAGCGGTGCAGATTCCCGATAATGGGTTTCAGCGATCTCGACGATTGATCTCACAAGCAGCGTGCAACGATCAGAATCCGACCATTCAAGCAGAGACGATATGTCAATATCGCAGGAATCAAGCATGTCCATCGGAAGATAGACGCGGCCGTTCGCATGATCCTCACGCACATCGCGAAGAATGTTGGTCAACTGGAAGGCGAGGCCTCTCTGATCGGCCAGAGTGCGTGCGGATGGATCGTCGTATCCCCAGATTCGGATGCAGACCTGCCCGACGCTTGATGCGACTTGTCGGCAATAGTCCTCGAGCTGAGCCATGGTCTGCGGCTGAACGAACTCGAGATCGGCCACCTGGCCATCGATCATCTGATCGAATGGCGCCTTGTCGAGGGCGTAGTGCGTGACGATGGCATGGAAAGCCCGCCACATTGGATCCTTCGAAGGCAGGTTTCCTGAAATGGCTTCATGTGTATTGGCCCTGAAGCGATCGAGATTTCGAGCGGCCGATTGAGGATCATTCAGACCATCCTCGTCATCAGCCAGATCGTCGGCCTGTCGCATCCACGCATAGATGCAGTAGAGCGATGATCGCTGTGGCTCAGGAAGGAGCCGAAGGCCGTAGTAGAAGTTCCGGGCCTCACGCTTCGTGATATGCCTGCAGTGATCAATCGCGGACTGATCGCATTGAAGTGCCGAGTGCGTGTTCATGCGGCCGGCCTCCGGGAGGCACGCTTGGCGGAAAGCAGCAGTGCCAGTTTTCCGATGAGGCCGATTCGAGGTCTGAAAAGAACGGTCTCGTAGTTGACCTGCTCGATCTTACGGAGGATGGTCGACCCACCGGCTGCAAAGAGCCAGATCATCGGCCTGAGCTCGGGCGTGAGGGCATCAAGCAACGGATAGATCTTCTCAAACCCGGGCCAGGTCCGCTTCACCATCGATTGCATCATCTCTCTCCACTCGCCGAGGAACTGGTGATCGGGCGCGTGCCCGTGCTCGATGGTCCACCGGAATCTGTCCTCGAATGATTGGATCGAGGCGTGGCACTCGACAGGAATGTAGATACGGTCTCTTTCGACGAGATCACGCCGAGCATCCTGCCAGTGATTGGCAAGCTGCAAGGCCGTACAGATGGCATCACTGGCGACCAGCGTCTCCGAATTGTGGTCCTGATCGGCGAGTCGCAGAACCAATCGCCCGACAGGATCCGCGCTTCTTCGGCAATAGTCGATCACCTGATCCCAGGTCTCGTATCGGCTGACACGCTGATCCTGTTCGAAGGCGTCTATGAGATCCAGAAAGGGCTTGGGCTGCAAGTCGTACTGCTCTCGTATCGAAGCCAACGCAACGAATACGGGATGATGAAAACCTTCTCCGTGGAAGCAGGCTTCGAGCTCCCCCCTCCACCATGCCAGAAGCTCCAGACTTCTCGCGGAATCGCCGATCTCGTCACCCAGATCATCCGCCCATCTGCAGAAGGCGTACACGACGGCCGCCCCTTCCCGCATTGGCTCGGGGACCATCCTCGAGAGCACCGAGAAATTCTCGTAATGACCAAGTGCCAGACGCCTGCAATAGGCGATAGCCTCCTCCGCGGTGGCTCCTGGGCGTTGCCCGGGGCCCCAGTCCTGCAATTGATCGATGATTGAGTGGACGCTCATATGGCCTCAGTCCGATGGAAAGATGCACACTGTATCGTCAGATCCGTCTACAATCCCGCTGAAGGGCTATCAGTACTCCCATGAAGATCATTCTCGCCAATCCTCGCGGCTTCTGTGCCGGCGTCTACATGGCCATCGATGTGGTGGACCAGCTGCTTGACGTCGTGGAAGGCGACACCATCTACGTCTATCACGCGATCGTGCATAACAAGCACGTCGTGCAGCGTTTCGAGGACCGAGGCGTGATCTTCATCGAGTCAATCGATGAGGTTCCAGAAGGTTCCATCGTCGTCTTCAGTGCCCATGGAGTCAGCCCGGAAGTTCGAAAAGAAGCCAGGGCCAGAAGCCTGACCGCCATCGATGCGACCTGCCCACTGGTCACCAAGGTGCATGCGGAAGCCATTCGCTATGCCAAGCGTGGATGGCAGATTGTCCTGATCGGGCATCGACAGCATCAGGAGATCATCGGCACCTACGGGGAAGCCCCCGATTCCATCCAGATCCTCGAATCCGTCGATGGAATACCCGATCTCAAGATCGATGACCCGAGCAAAGTGGTCTATCTGACCCAGACGACGCTGAGCCTCGACGATGCCAACCAGATCATCAATGCGCTCAAGGCCGCCTATCCTGAGGTCAACAGTCCACCGAGTGAGGACGTTTGCTATGCAACGACCAATCGCCAGTGGGCCGTGCGTCAGCTGGCTCATGAGTGTGATCTGGTGCTGGTCGTCGGCAGTCAGAACAGTTCCAATTCACTCCGACTCACCGAGATCGCACACGCAACGGGAACGAACGCGGTGCTGATCGACGATGTCACCGAATTGACAAGCGACATGCTCAAGGACGTCGAACGCGTGCTTGTGACGGCAGGCGCCAGTGCTCCAGAGGATCTCGTCCAGTCGCTTGTTCTGCATCTGGTGCAAAATCACCATGGCGAAGTCGAACAGCATGACGTCTTCCACGAAAGCGTGGACTTCGGACTGCCCGGAACCCTGAAGAAGTTCATGCGTTCCCGGGATGTCAATCCGGACGGCCGTCGAATCATGATGGACAACATCGCCTCGACGGCGGCCTTCCTCGAATCTCACGGCATTGATCAGCAGGTCGTCGATCTCACCATCTCCGCTGCCGGCTGATTTTCATGAAGCATCTGCTCGATCTGACACTTGATGAGTTCAGTGACTCCTGCATTGACGCGGGCCGTCCGGGCTATCTTGCCAAGCAGGTCTTCAACTGGATCTACCAGAAGAACGTTGTCGATTTCCAGTCGATGACAAACGTCTCCAAGGCCGACAGGCAGTGGCTCGAGTCCAGCTACCGCATTCTGCGAAGCCGAGTTGATCGTTTCCAGCAGGCGACCGATGGGACCATCAAGCTTCTTCTTGGATGGGATCCGCCTCAGGATGGCTCCCTGCCCCTGATGTCCGGAGAGGGCGAACTTCGACAGACCGAAACAGTCATGATTCCCGCCGCGAAACGGCGGACGGCCTGCGTATCCTCGCAGGTGGGTTGCCCGGTCGGGTGCCGCTTCTGTGCCTCTGGCCTCGGGGGGCTGGAGGGCAACTTGTCCGCCGGACAGATAATCGAGCAGGTGCTCCGGCTCACCATGGATGACGACGTCGATCGAATCACGAACATCGTGTTCATGGGGATGGGCGAACCTCTCGCGAACGAGAGTGCGGTGACTCGCGCCATACGAATCCTGAACGCTTCCTGGGGAATGGGAATCGGGGCCCGTCACATAACGGTCTCAACCGTCGGGCTTCCAAAAGCCATCAGGCGATTCGCCAAGTTTGATCTTCCGGTGACGCTGGCATTGAGCCTTCATGCTCCGAACGATGAACTCAGGAGATCGCTCATCCCATGGGCGGACTATTCGACCGTCGACGAACTTCTTTCAGCCTGCCAGAAGTGGTTCGATGTCAGCGGGCGTGAGATAACGCTTGAATATCTCCTCCTGCGCGAAGTCAATGACCGCACGGAACATGCCAGACAACTGGCCCGCATCGCCTCGACCCTGCGATCAAGCGTCAATCTGATCCGCTACAACGAAGTCAAGGGGCTTCCGTACCAGCGGCCATCGACCGTCGACGTCAGGGAATTCCAGCGAATCCTGAGGCGTCACGGCGTGCGAGCGACGATTCGAGCCAGTCGCGGTCGGGATATCGCGGCCGCTTGCGGCCAGCTTCGATATGAACAGCGGTCAAAGCGGGCTAGCCCCCAGCCAGACTCACGCACATGATCACGAACCAGATCACGCTGCTGCAGGCGCCAAGAGACATGGCGGCGATGCCCAGTAGCAGTCCGGCTCGTTGAAGCCCGTGTCCCTCCAGCCGTTCGTCAGATTCCAGCTGGATCGCCGCTTGCTGCGAGCGAAAGAACGCCATCCATCCGAGGACGAAACCGATGATCGGGGCCAGGCACAGGAAGATGGCGATGACGCCATAGACAACGGCGGGCGTCGCGCTTGGCGCTAACCCTCGGATAGGGTCACTCGGGGTTTCAGGCTGACTCATCATGGCGATCTCGAAGTAGGTCTCTCAACCGTTCAGGATTGATTATTCTCAATCTCCCATCAAGCGCCATGTCGTGAAGTTCCTGCATCGCATTGAGCCAACGATCATAGTCTTCCTCTGCACCCGTGGCGGCACGCAGCAGAATCTCCTCGACGAGGCGTCGAACCTGACGGTCTCTCCGGGTGGCTCTCCAGGAAGTCGGAAGCACATGCCTGCCGGCCGCCAGTATTCTCGCCAGCCAGTCGCTCGTACGCAGGTCGATCCGGAACCTCCATCTGGCAAGCGTCAGTTCAAGTCGAGTCAGATAACGAGCCTCCACGACATCTCCACGTGCGAGATGCACATTCAGTCGCTGGCGAGTGTGGCGTCTGTGTTCACTGCTTACTACCATGGATGCCAGATAGATCGAGTCCCGGGCCAGGCAAGCTTCAGCCAATGGGAGTATCGCCTTGCAGGTCAATGCACGACCGGTGTCAGCCCGATCCGCGTTGTAGAGCGCGACGACGGCATCTGCAAATCGTTCTGCGTAGTCAAAACCCCCCCATGTGACGCAGCGACGCAGCGCGACGGCCAGATCGCAATAGGCCTCTCGCCCCGCCTCGGTCTCATTCAGATCCGGAATGTCGTAGTAGACACGCTGGGTAAGTCGAGCAAACCGTTCCGAACGACCACGTGTCCCCATTCGATGCTTGCCCAGGGACGGGGTCTTCTGCCGCCGAAGGAATCGCTCGGCGGTCTCGGCGTTGGGATCCTCGCCCGGACGACGCAGCCCGCTGGAATGCTCGGCAAAATGGCGTCCGAGCGTGAATGCCTCGAGAGATCTTGCATAGCCAGCTGATTCCATTTCCTGCAGGGCTGATTCAAGAGAGTCCGCACTCAGCGGAACGGCGCCCATCTGGAAAGCCGTTCCAAGCTGGGCGAGATCGGCCAGTCGCTCGTTATGGAAACGCCATCTGCAAAGATCGGTGTAGTCCTCAATCACCTGACCCTCAGGATGCAGGAGTTCGCGGAAGTAGTTGGCAATCTCCGATGTTGACTGCGATGCGACCTCTCGATCCATCTGGTCTTCAAACAGGCCGATGTTGATCACGCCACGAGTCCTGCCGGCGGCGGCAACCCGGAGTGACTCGTCGGGACTGACTGACAACAAGCCCTGCACACGATCAAGTGAAAGCAGGAGATCGGCCTCCCCCCATGGAATCGTGGCACCAATGGTGGCCGCCTCCTCATCCGATCGTGGTCTGGAGAAGGAGACCTGGGCCCATGCTCGACGGCCGGCACCGATGGGAGCGGGAAGCATCCTTGCCTGGACGTGATAGCCCATCCGGGTTCCCGCAATCAGCAGCACGCGAGCGGCAAGTCCGGGAGACTTGCCTCGTAGGCCGGCGATATGTACGGACCATGATGCCGAATCCGCATGGATGGGCGTTGGAGGCTTGAGCCGCCTGTCCCGATCGGTCAGCGTTCTGATAGGTGGGCGACTGCGATGGACCTCGACCTGCTCGACGAGCAACTTGACACGCCCTCCCAGTCGGGGAGGCCATCTCCAGACGACGGGATCTCGACTAGTTCTCGTTTCCAGCGCGGCGGCATGACGTACGGCCTCGACTTCAAGTTCAGCGAGCATGGGAGGCTGCCTGATGACACAGGCCCGGTCTGCTGGCCAGACGATTCTCTGCATCGGCTGGAATCCCTGGCGGTCCACCTGAACCATTTCCGATTCGATTGAACTGACGTCGAACCTGGTGGGTGGACCATCATCAATGATGATGACCACCAGCCCCGATTCGTAGAGGGATTCTCGCAACATCCTTCGAAGTCGACTTGTCTCGGCAAGCGTTCCTCGCTTGATGTGGATCTGGTCCGCATGATCGGCGGGCACAGCGGCTCGTGCCAGCCTTTCGAGGTCGACACGCGAAGGCCCATGCGGCTGTGCAACAAGCAGGATCCAGGATTCCGTGGACAGTGCCGCCTGCCTGACAGCGGCCGCACCATGTCGGAAGAATGCCGGCCCGGAAAACGTCTCGACATACACAGGCCTGCCTTCGACGGGCCCCATGGCCTCGCCATCAAGAAAGAGTCTGATTGGTGACTGGTCCCGCATTGGCTCGCCTTCAACGGCCTCGACGTCGTCAGAATCGGGCGAGTCACTGTCGATGGCATCGATCAGGGTGGTCGCGAGTCGTCGTACCGCCTCATGCTGACCGGCTGATCCGAATCTTTCCATGAGCACAGGCACGGGAAGCGCCGGCGGCTCCTCCTGGAATTCCTCCCTGATGACATCGTCTGTGGCGAATTCCCGAAGAAGATGCTGGAGCTTCCTCAACAGACTCGAAGGATGCAGGGCTTCACGGAATTCAAATCCATCCGAGTGGCCGTCCTCATCGGGTGGCAGCGATTCGCCCCAGACGAGTGCGGGCTTGCCACCATTGCTTCTGAGATCCTCGGCGATCCGAAGGACCTCACGTTCGACGGTTCCCGGACGAGGTTCAAGCACGACGACGTTCTTGCATCGTTTCAGGATTCTGGCCACGGCCGCCTCATCCATGGGATGAAGAACGCCGAGATGAAGCGCCGGTACCTTTCCGGAGATGCCGAGGATCATCGCCATGTGACGCAAGGCGCGATCGGCCGGACCAACGGTCACGAAACCGATCGAGATGGCTTCTCCGGGTGAGGGTAGCGCACGCCATGAGTTGAGTTCGAGACGGCGAGCCATTCTCAGCGGCCCCCCTGTTTCCTGCCATCGAGGGCGACGACGTCTTCGATGCCTCATGGGATCATCTACATCCTCTTCACCTCGATTGGCCCGGAGAGTCACGGACTCGGTGTTTCGCAGAACGCTGCGATCCACAACGACAGCCGCCATCCCCTTGTCCGAGCGACTGATCCGCAGGACATTCTCGACAGAGTCCCTGAGATGCGGGACATCACGTGCTTCCAGGACAGGGATGTTCCGACGAGCCAGCCTCCCGCGTATGTCGACGGCGGAGTTGTTCAGCGCCAGATCCTCGACAAGGAGGCCAAGGGCGGCGCCCTCGGGCAACGGGCGTGAATTGGATTCAAGCAGGCTCAACGCGGCTGGGACAGTTGGGCCCGTGAGGACAGCGATCACATGCTGCCCCTGACGGGCTGCCCAGGAGGCCATCTGTGCCGCCCGCCCCGCATCCGCCATCCGATCGAGACGGATGCGATGCATCCTGAGCAATTCGGAAGTGTCCGGATTGGACTGTATGTCATCGAGGTCGGCGGTAGCCTGCGATGCCACATAGACCACTCGCTGCACACTCGGAAGACATTCCAGTGCGCCTTTCAGAATGGCCTCGGCGGCAGACAGGGTGGTCGTGCCGGAATGTCGCCAGATCGCATGTTCCGGAGGCACGCTGGAGCTCATCATGACCCTTCATCCATCAGGAGTTCGATTGCATGGGCCACGCCGTCCTCATCATGGGATCGTGTTGTCCGATCAGCCACAGCCAGAACAGACTGGTCCGCGTTCTCAACGGCAATGCCCACACCGGCACCGGCCAGCAACTCGATGTCATTGAGCCCATCGCCTATGGCGGCGACTTTTTCGACGTTGATTCCGCAGCCATGGCAATACTGCGACACCATGGTCCACTTGTTGACGCCATGCATGAAGATTTCGAGCATGTGAACGCACTCTCCGCTCCTGCCAACGGCTGGCCAGTGACGCCAGAATACACGATCGCCAAGCACGGCCTGTATCGCCTCGGCTGCCATCGCCATTTCTTCTGGTGTTCCAAGACTCGCGATGCGCAGCGTGGATTCGATCGAGTCATCCTGAGCAAGATCATCTATATGGCGACATCGAACGCCATGCAGATCCAACCACCAGCTGGAGGTGGGATGCATCCTGTCTGAATCTATGATCGTGTAGTCGACGTCGGCGACATGTCTGTCCTTCAGCAACATGACGCTATGGCCCAGCGACTGCAACGTTGATGCGGCAAGCAGGGTGTCTTCTTGCTGAAGAGGCGTGCTGTGCAACGTCATTCCGCTTGGCCAATCAACCAACGCGGCTCCACTGGCGATGACAAGTGGTCCGGTGTAGCCGATCGCATCCAGCGTTCCAATGCATTCCATGTGGGTCCGGCCCGTGGCGATCATCACTTCGATGCCGACCCGTCGGGCCGCAGCGAGCGACTCCCGATTGGCTTGGGACACCTGGCCACGTGGACACAGGAGTGTGCCGTCAAGATCCACCACGAGCAAGCTGGGAATGCCGTTCATCAGCCGGACACTACGCTGTCGTGCAGACAGGGGCAACTCTGAAACAAGAACGATGCCAACCTGCTACGCTCAAGGCTGTCATGCCGAGCGCCCTGACATGAGAAACGAAAGCAATTCAGGCAACCGCCAGCTGGCGGACATGCTCCTTCCCCATCTCTATCGAGCATGCAATGGTCATCTCGGGGATGTCAACTGGTTTCGCGCCGACTGGCAGCGAGGCGGCGCCGCCACGGGCCGGGCAACATGGCGAGCCAGCGATGGAAGCGAGCATGATGTCATGGTCAAGTTTCCAATCAGGGCACGCGAGTTGCTCTGGATGAGAAGGCTTCAGCATCCGCAGGGTGATCTCAAGCCGGTCGTGCCTCATGTCTATGCTTCCGGCAGCAGTCTGGAATCCTACGATCTCGCCTGGATCGTCATTGAATGGCTTCCATATGGCCCGCTTGGAAAACGGTGGCACGCCGATCATGTCTCAAGGACAGTCGAAGCAGTCACTCGCTTCCATGAGGAGGCGGACGCCTTCGTGGTAGATCAGGAGAAAGCACGGGTTGAGGATTGGAATGCCTTGTGCGAAAATTCTGTCCGAAGCATCAAGCGAAACCACATTGCCGAAGAGGCCAGATGGCTCGGCTTGCTGGACAGGCTCCAGGAAAATCTCCCAAGCATGGTAGAACGATGGAGGTCCCGTGATGCTGACCACTGGATACATGGAGATCTGCATCTGGCCAATGCCATGAGCCGTGTGGCCGCCGAAAGCGGCGAGGTGACCTTGATCGATCTGGCCGAAGTAAGACCCGGCCACTGGATCGAGGATGCGGTCTTCCTTGAAAGGCGCCTCTGGGCACGCCCTGAAAGACTTGAGGCGACCAGACCGGTCAAGGCCATGGCCGAGACCAGAATCGCACGGGGGCTCTCAGTCCAGAAGACGTATGAAACACTTGCCGATATTCGCCGAGCCTTGATGGCCTCCACGGCCCCTGCCTTCATGAAGACCGAGGGCCACCCCAAATTCCTCTCAGCCTGCCGTAATCAGCTGACAAGCGCCCTGGATCGCCTTCAGGAAGACTGATTGGGCTCCTAGGCATTGATCCCCCTCTGCTACCCCGATACCATGCGGTGCTTGTCCCATGAGCCAATTCATGGCCATGGAACTGCAGGAGCCAATCAACATGGATCGCGAACGCCTCCAACAAGTTCAGCAGTCGGATCTGGGTGAAAGCCGAGTCAACGAGGACTTTGTGAACTGGATCAAGACCAGCGGCCCCTGGTACCTGCTGGCTGTACTGGTTGGCATCGCCGTCTACATGTATCTCGTGAACATTCAGAGAGCCGAGCTCAGAGCACGTGAGCAGGCATGGTTCGATCTGAGCGAGGCTTCGATGCCCGCATCACTCGAGGATGTGGCCATGAACCATGGCGACATCGATGGGATTGCGAATCTCGCCCGCCTGCAGGCGGCCAACACATACCTTCAGGCAATACAGAGCAATCTGGCGATCGGTTCAACAATCGACGACGGAACCCCATTGAGCGAGGAGGATCGCGAGAAGGGTCTTCAGCACGCGAAATCGCTCTACACGCAGGTTGTGGACACCGACGATGGCTCATTCGGCGACACGATCATGACCGTATCGGCCCTGAATGGTCTTGCGGCGTTGTCCGAGTCCACAGGCGATGTTGATCAGGCGAAGAAGTACTACGAACAATCCGCCGCCCGATCGGGCGAGTGGTATCCGTTCCTAGCCGAGCAGGCCAACCAGCGTGCCGCCACCGCCGACCTCTATGCCCAGGAGATCACGCTGCCGAATCCACCGGCACCGGCGACGCCGACACTGCCTGCCACCACGACACCCGAACTCCCCACCATATCCGGCGACAACATTCTCAATCTGCCCTCACCCACGGCGCCATCAAAGGGCGATGAAGGCGGATCAGCCCAGCCCGTCAGCCCGTGACCGCACACCCGGAAGATCTGCCAGATCAGGTGGAATCCGGTGACGAGGCCCTGATCAACGCTGGTGGCAAGGTCGATGCCGATCGCCTCCACGAACTCTACGAATCACTCACTGACGACGATGGCGCCATCGTCGTGGACTTCACGCTCTCTCGTGATCTCAACAAGCGGCTGGATAGATACCTGGTCGACCGGATCCCGTTTCTCAGCAGAACTTCGCTTCAGAGACTGATTAGCGAGCAGGCGGTGACGGTCAATGGCCGCACACCCAAGGCATCCACCAGACTTCGACGTGGAGACCAGGTCTCGGTCGCCATACCGCCGCCACCAAGCTCGGTCCTGCCCGCCGACGAGATGGCCCTCAACATCATGTACGAGGATCGGGAACTTCTGATTCTGAACAAGCATGATGACGTCATTGTCCATCCCGCCAGAGGCAATCAGAGAGGGACGCTGGTCAATGGTCTGGCTTGGCATTGCCGAAACAGATCATCGGGCGAACTTTCGGATGTCGGACGCGAAGAGGCCAGGCCAGGTGTGGTTCATCGTCTCGATCGCCACACGACAGGGGTCATGGTCTTCGCCAAGACGGACACGGCCCATTGGCGGCTGGGTCGTCAATTCGAGAACAGGCGTACGCGAAAGCGATATCTTGCGCTGGTACACGGAAGAGTCGAGCCGATGACCGATGTGATCGATGTCCCACTGGGCAAGCATCCCACCATCCGTGATCGCTATGCCGTTCGATGGGACTCCACGGGCAAGCCGTCGGTCACGATCTATCGTGTACGCGAATGCTACGAGGACTACACACTTGTCGAGCTCGAGCTGAGAACAGGAAGAACCCATCAGATCCGTGTACACCTGTCCCATCTGGGCTGGCCGATCGCCGGCGACGACTACTACGGGGGCCGACACCTTCATGGACGGGACCTCTTTGGCCCGGGTCGGGACGACTCGCTTTCCCAGTCATCGATGATTCTCGGCAGACAGGCGCTTCATGCCAGTCTGCTGGGCTTCGTCCATCCGATCTCGGATGAGGAGATGACGTTCACGGCTCCACTTCCGGAGGACCTCAGGAATCTGGTTCTTCTACTGAGAAAGCACCAGTTCGTCTCGAGACCGAAGGTGCCCGGCACCGAGCTCGATGTCGATGCCATGCTCGGGCTGCAGGCTTCGTGAATCGCTAGCGGAGCTTCAGTAGAACGGCGGCCACAACGACTGCCACCACGCCGAGTATCCAGAAACGCGAGACGATCTGCGACTCGGACCATCCACCAAGATGGAAATGATGGTGAATGGGAGAGCAGCGAAAGATGCGCTTGCCGCCGGTCACGCGAAAATACGCCACCTGCAGCATGACGCTAAGGAGCTCCCAGTAGAACACCGCCCCGATGACGACAAGCATGATCTCCTGACGAAGTGCGCAAGCGATCAACGCGAGAAGCCCTCCCAGTGGAAGCGACCCCGTGTCACCCATGAATACTCTGGCGGGAGCGCAGTTGAACCAGAGGAATCCCAGACAGGCGCCGGCGATGGAGCCTGCGACCACCATGAGCTCCTCGCTTCCGTCCACGAATGGGAACAGCATGTATTGGGCCCGACCGGATGAGCCGGCGATATAGGCCAGAAGCATCATCGCCAACGCCGCGATGAGCATCAGTCCAGACACGAGCCCATCCATTCCATCCGTGATGTTCACGGCATTTGAAGTCCCCGCTATCCACAAGGTGGCGATGACGACGAATGGCAGCCATGTGAGCACGATCACACCCTGCTCGAGAATCAGACCTTCCGTACCGGGCTCGTAGGTTCTCTGGAATGGAAGATTAAGAACCATGGCCGACTGGCTGTCCCCCGTCAGCCGCCAGAGATACATGCCGGCGATGACACCGATGCCAATCTGGAACAGGAACTTCTCCCACGCGAAGAGGCCTTCACGGGCACCCGGCCTGCGACGAGCTGTGGTCAGCTTCAGCCAGTCGTCGACCCCACCGAGGATCGCCAGCCAAAGCAGCACAACGAGCGATATGTGGACATAGTCGTTGAACATATCGGCGAGGAGGCAGGTCGAGACCAGAATCGAGAAGACGATGAGAATGCCACCCATCGTGGGCACGTTGGCCTTGCTCGCCATCAGCTGGTTGAGATCGGCGTTGTAGAACTCCGGGGAATCGCCAAGCTTCTGCTTGAGGAGCCAGCGTATCGTCCGCTCGCCGAGGAGAAGCACGATCGAGAACGAGAGGATGACGGCAAAGAATGCCCGGAATTCAATCTGGTAGAGAACCTGCAGGAGCGAATAGCCACCGAACGATTCAAGCCAGTCGTGCCAGGATTGAAGAAGGTTGTAGATCATGCTTCCGGTTACCTTCTATCGACCTTCAAGCCCGTGCAGCTTCCGATTCGATGGAATCGATGTAGTGGGGAATCCTCTCGAGTCTCATCCCTCTGGAACCCTTGAGCAGAACGAGGTCCCCCACGGTCAGGTGATCGCCGATCTCCCGGATCGCCTGATCATCCAGTTGCTCCCAATGCTCTGCCGACAACAAGTTCTCACAGGCAAGGGACTTCTGCAACGCAGCCATCTCCTTGCCCACGAGCAGAACCTGACCGATCGGGGACTTCATGTGGGCCTGCATCAATGCGGACTGGAGCTCTAGATGAAGTCGAGTGGACTGATCCCCCAGTTCGAGCATGTCACCGAGGATCACGACTCTTCGGCCGGAAGACTCGAGTTCCGGAAACATCATGAGGGCTGCGGCGACTGAATCTGGATTGGCGTTGTAGGCATCGTTTATGAAGTCGATGCCGCCATGCGTCGATATGGCACCTCTGCCATCCGAGGGCAGCGACACCGCCAGAGCGGCATGAATCTCCGAGTCCTTCATGCCGCAGGCTCTGGCGGCCGTGATTGCCGCCACCGCATTGACGGCATGATGAGGTCCGGGAACGGGGAACTCGAAGCAGCTACCATCGTCAAGCGTCAGTATGCCACTGGCTCGTGAGATCAGCCTCGGGATCGAGTCTGAAGACACGCCATGACGAAGCAGGCCGACCCCGTCCGGGACATCGACCGCATGACCATCCTCATGGACGATGGCAAGACCCCCGGGCATGATGTGGTGGAGCAGGCTGGTCTTCTCCGCTCGCACGCCATCGATATCGGCCAATCCTTCAAGATGCCCGTGACCGATGAGCGTGATCATCGCGATATCGGGACGGATGATGCCAGCGAGTGATTCGATCTCCCCCGGACTGCTGGTGCCCACTTCAAGAACGACGTAGTCGTCACCTTGCCTGGCACGCAGGAGGCTCATCGGCCCGCCGATGGCGTTGTTCCATGAAGCCGGACTGGCCGTGCCGGTGAGCGTGCTCCCAAGAACATGATGAAGGAGATTCTTCGTACTCGTCTTGCCGGCCGTTCCAGTGATCGCGATGACGCGAGTGCCGGCGAGCACGTCCCGCCAGTGACTGGCTAGGCGAGCGATCGCCTCGACCGTGCACGGGACCTTCAGGCATGGAATCGGCGAATCCATCCGACGTTTGACTATGGCCATCGAGGCGCCTGATTCCCCCGCCTCTTGAATGAAGTCATGACCATCGCGAGCGTCCCCCTTGATCGCGACATACGCGCCACCATCAAGACGTTCGCGGGTATCGTGACCAATGCAAGCGGGACCTCGAGTGGGCGGTGGACCAATCCACTCGCCGCCGGTTATCCGAGCCATCTCTTCGGGCGTGAACATCATGAGGAGGCAGACCTCCCCAGTATGTCGGCGGCCACCTGCCGATCATCGAATGGAACCACCCGGCTTCCGATGAGCTGCACGGACTCATGCCCTTTGCCGGCGATGAGGGCGATATCCCCCTCGCCGAGCATGCCGATCGCCTTCTCGATCGCGACGGCCCGATCGGGTTCAACCTCGACAGCCCGTCCATCCTGAACACCGGAAAGCACATCACGAATGATGTCCCCCGGGCGTTCGGTTCGAGGATTGTCGGACGTGACCACGACGACATCCGCCAGACGACTGGCGACGGACCCCATCCTTGGTCGCTTGGTTCGATCGCGATCGCCTCCGCAACCGAAGACGACCACCAGACGTCCATCATCGTCGACCAGCGGTCTCAGGGCGGTCAAGGCGGTCTGAAGCGCCTCGTCCGTATGAGCGAAATCAACATAGATCCGGGCACCGATCCCTTCGTCATCGACGGGTTCAAGCCGGCCTTTGGGGATTGGCATCGTAGATAGACGGTCTGTCGACGGTGTCGCACCGATGGCCATGGCGGCGGCATGGGCCTGAGCCAGATTCATCGCGTTGTGATCGCCCGGCATGGAAAGGTGGGCCGCGACCGTCCCGTCATGACCATCGAGCCGAATGCCTCCATCGGAAGTCCGACTGACACGAACATCGGCGAATCCTTCACTCCTCATCCGACACCTGATGAGACGGGCCCTGGTGGAGGCAGCCATCACGGCGGCAGATGGATCGTCCATGTTCAGAACGGCAAAGGCGGTGGGCGGCAAGGAGGCGAAGAGGGCTCGCTTGGCAGCCTGATACCTGTCCATCGTGCCGTGAAAATCAAGATGATCGCCGGAGAGGTTGGTCATGATGGCGCCTGCCAACTTGAGACCGTTGAGTCGGCCAAGTGCTATGCCGTGGCTGCTGGCTTCCATGACCAAATACCTACAGCCGTTGGCGAGCATTCTCGCCATAGATCTCCTGAGCAGGAGTCCCCCGGGCGTCGTGAGTCTGGATGGGGTGCGTTCAAGCGTGTCGTCGATCTCTATCGAGCCGATCAATCCGGCCGCTGGACTGATCATGTGCTGAAGATAGGTGGCGGTGGTCGTCTTGCCGTTCGTTCCAGTGATGGCGATCACGGACAACTTGTCAGTTGGATGCTCAAACAGCCGGTCGGCTATGACGAGACCATGGGCGGTGGGCTCGGATGATTCGATGGCTGGCAGGCACGATTTCATGCTTCCTAAATCGTCAGTAAGGACGGCTGCTGCGCCGGCATCCTTGGCGAGCGGAATGAGATCGCGTCCATCGAACCGTCCCCCCGGCCTTGCGATGAATAGACTTCCAGGTGTGACATCGCGAGTGTCCTCGACGACATCGCTTATCACTATGTCGCCGATGTTCGGCGGACACGTGACTGGCAGTTCGTGAACAAGTTCCTTGATGGGCTTTGCCCAGCGCATTCCTTCGCTCCAGGCCGTCTACTGCGGTATTCAAAGTATAGATGCAAGCGTGAATGTCGATTGTTCAGAGCAGCAGCATCGCATCTCCATAGCTGTAGAAGCGATAGCCCCTCTGGACGGCTTCCCGGTAGGCGGTCTGCATGAGCTCCGTGCCGATTCTCGCCGCGACCAGAGCCAGCAGGGTCGACCTGGGCAGGTGAAAGTTGGTCAGCAAGACATCGACGAATCTCCAGTTGAACGGCGGCGAAATCAGGAGATCGGTCATGCCGGACCAGTCACGGCCCGAATCCTGCTCCGGAAGCGACTCCAGCACTCTTGCGGTCGTGGTGCCCACGGAGACTATTCGTCCGGAACGGGCGGGATCCATGAGCCTGCCGATCGTCCGGCGGTCAACATGGCACCACTCCTCGTGCATCGGATGATCGTCGAGCTCGTCCGTCGTGACCGGAGCGAACGTGCCGGGGCCGACATGAAGCACGACTTCCAGGATGGAGAGCCCCATCTCCTTCAGCTGGTTCTCAAGCGCACTCGTGAAGTGCAGCCCAGCTGTAGGCGCCGCCACCGAACCAGCTTCCTTCGCGTAGATAGTCTGGTAACGCTCGCGATCGTATTCATCCGGAAGCTCAGCCGAACCTCGCGCCCTCAGAATGTAGGGCGGCAAAGGCGTCAATCCGCAGGATCCCAGAATCTCCTCGGCGGAACCGGAGGCATTGGGGCGAACGATCCAATGCGCATCACGGCGATCGACAAGCGTCAGGACCGGTCCTCCATCGTCCAGCTTGATTTCAATCCCGTCTCGCAGACGACCATTGCTCCTGAGCATGACGAGCCAGTGGCCATCGGGCTCCTGATTCAGAAACAGTCCCGAGACCGATCCACCGCTTTCGACACGATGTCCATTGAATCGGGCAGGCAGAACGCGGGACCGATTGCGCACGATGGTGTCATTCCGATCGAGATAGTCCGGGAGGTCGCCCACATGCCGGTGCTCGATTGCCCCGGATTCCCGATGCACCACCATCATGCGAGCCGAATCCCGAGGTTCCACGGGTCGTGTGGCAATGAGCGCCTCGGGCAGCTCGTAATCAAGATCGTCGATACGCATGTTTTCAGGAAACCTTCATGTTGATCCTGGGCATCATCTCGCACAGACCGATTGGCCCGAACAGATGATCATCCACTGGATGAGTAGCTTCGGCAAGCCGATCCCCGTCTGTTTATCGGCAGAGCTCTCCCAATCACGCCTTCTGTAGACATGGGTGCAGCCCTTGCTCCTCCAGAGGCATGAACACGATAGATGCCATTGCCGCTGGAAGCCTGATGCCTCTGAACACCAGTCGACTCGCCGACACCTGTTCGCCATGTGTCAACGTGGTCACAGAAGGTGCGATCCCGCCACGCATGGTTGATCAGGTCACATGGAGCCCAGGACTCTGGTGGCTTCTCTATAGATACGAATACCTGTTTGACGGCATGCTGCCGCAGCCTGGGAGTGGTGCTCAGATGCACGTCTACGAGAAACCGGACTCGATGACCGAGGGCCAGTTGCTCGCGTCAGCCCACCCGCATTGGGATGAACGACAGCTCGTGAATCCCCCTCCGGCACTGGCGACCATGCCGGATTCGAATATGGACATCCCGCCGGCCAGCATGGAGGCATTCACCCAACCTGTTTCCGTCGCCGCCTTCGTCGATCTGCTGGCCTGAGCTGCTGGCCATCCGGAAGATATGGTACCAACGGCTCGGGCAGCTGTTTCAGGCCACGCCTGATCGCCTTGGCGATCGCGTACCGGACAGCATCGTCCATTCGCTTGCGGACCCTGTCCGTGACGTTCAGCCGACGAGATTCCATCATTCTGATCGCCCAGTCCCAGGCCATGTACTCCTCGAGACATCTCGGCGAATAGCGGTTGAAGCCGATGGCATGATGGCCGACCTCATGCAGGAAGACCGCGCAGCTCATCGGCCCTTTCGGATATGGGGATTCGATCATTCGATCGACGTGACCCGAACGATCGCGCAGCTCCCAGGCGCAACCACTGGTCGATGTCCGCCATCGATGTACTCGTATACCCCACTGGGATTTCATGTCGATGACAAGCTGGTCATACTTGGCCTGCATGCCCTTCGATGCACTCGCCCCACCGGGCTTCGGCGGCTCGGGCCCGGGGCGTGATCGATCGGGCGCACGCACCTGGACCTCGGGCGCCTTGATCAGATCCCAGAGCGTGAGCATGAATCGCTTCATAGAGAATCCATCCTCTCGTCTCCGGAAAGCGGATGACCACGCACCCAATCCGTCCACTTCATCGGACGTCCCCCGGCAGGCTGGACTTCGAGAATCTCTATGGAACCGACGCCACAGGCGAAGTGACCAGAATCCAGAATCGCCCCGGGATGAGCCTGATGCTCGACGTCATGCGCACGGACTCGTCGCAGTCTGAGTGTCCCATCGCCAATGCGCACATCGCACCCCGGCCACGGAGTCAACCCATGAACCTGGCCTCGGACACGCTCGGCTGGCAGGGAGAGATCCACGGTGGCTTCGGAACGTGACAGTTTGGCGGCGAAGGTCACCTCCGATTCGTCCTGCGGTCTGGGAGAGAGTGTTCCCGCCTGATGGGCGGCCAATGTCTCCAGAACGGCGGATGGCCCAAGCTTCGCAAGCCGATCATGTAGTTCGCCGGCCGTCTCGAGAGGATCGATGTGGGTGGCGACCTCGGCCAGAATGTCGCCCGCGTCCATCACAGAGGCGAGCGTGATCACGCTAACGCCGCTTTGCTCATCGCCAGCCATGAGACATCGCTGGATCGGGGCCGCTCCTCGCCATCGTGGCAAGAGGGAGCCGTGAAGATTGCAGGAGAATCGATCTTCAAGAAGTGCCGGTGGAAGCTTGAGACCGTAGGCGATCACGACCCAGGCATCGACTTCAAACGACCGGATGGTCTCGATCTGGGCGGCATCAAGCTTCTCCGGCCTGAGCAGATCGATCCCACTCTCCATCGCAAGCTCGGAAATGGGCGTTGCTCGAAGTTGACGCCGTCGACCCGCGGGCCTGTCCGGCTGGCTTACGACGAAGACGACCTCATGATCCGCCATGATCGCTTCAAGCGTCGGAAGGCCAAATGCACCTGAACCAAAGAAGCCGAGTCGCACGGTTCAACCTCTTTCCATGTCGCGTAGCGCTCGTCGATTTCGTATTCGATCCATGGAGGACATGCGGTCGATGATGAGCACGCCGTCGAGATGATCGTTCTCATGCTGCCAGACTCGGGCGATGTGCTCGGATGAGATCGCCTGGGCCGGCTGGCCATTCTCATCGAGCCCCTTGATTCGAATGGACAGCGGCCTGTTCACATGGACCACGACCCCGGGCAGGCTCAGGCACCCCTCCTCGGCAGCTTCCGCATCGGGCTCGAGGACCTCAAGTTCCGGATTGATCCAGACGACGGCCCGCTTGGCCTCATCCGGGTCTCTGGTGATGAACAGTCGCCAGGGCAGTCCCACCTGGGGTGCCGCTAGCCCGATCCCTTCATATTCCTCCATCAGATCGATCATTCGCTCGATCACCGCTCTCACGGCGTCATCGACCGCCTCGACAGGCTTGGCGGCCTGCCTCAGGATCTGGGCCGGATGAATGACGATGTCCAGAGCTGAAGGATCGGGATCCATGGCCTGCATGGTACGGGAGACAAGGCTGCCGAGGCCAGATCTCCGCTCCATGTTGACCCTGATCCGGGAGGGTCATAATGTGATCTGTTAACCTATTCGATTCATTC
Organism: Phycisphaerae bacterium; assembly: GCA_002716385.1. Classification (GTDB taxonomy): domain Bacteria; phylum Planctomycetota; class Phycisphaerae; order Phycisphaerales; family SM1A02; genus UBA1668. The sequence goes on from PBAX01000025.1 coordinate 90,413, forward strand.
GACCGGATATCGCCTCTCCCAAACTGGATACAAGACCTCCGTGGCCATCTTTCGAAAGAAATCCGACGATTCCTCCCCCAAGGAGGAGCTCAAGGCCTTCAAGCCAGATCCGGTCAAGGCCAGCAAGTGGTTTGACCATGCCAAATCGATGGCGGACTCCCACCAATATGCCTCGGCGCTCGTCTACTACGCCAACGGCCTGAAATTCGATCCGGACTCGATCTCCGCTCAGGAGAACATGCTCGCTGTCGGTCAGCAGCATCACAAGAACGGCGGAAAGAAGATCTCATCCAAGGACATCAAGCAACTTGATGGCCCCTATCCCTCCGACAAACTGGCCATGGCGATGCTGGCCTGGACGGGTGAGCTTGAGAAATCCGCCTTGGCTCTCAAGGCACTCGAAGCGGCCATCAACTGCGAGAAGTACAGCCTGGCCAGCCATCTGTGCCCGATGATCCTGACATTGATCCGTCGTGGCAAGAAGGTGAATCGTTCCCATCTGCTCCAGCTCAAGGATCTGGCAGGCGAGTGTGGCGAATGGGATATCGCCATTGCCGCCGGCACGATCGCGATGGAGATGGATTCAACCGATTCGAAGCTTGATGACGAGCTGAAGGATCTCGCTGCCCAGAGGGCCATGGCCAAGGGCGGCTACGAGAAGGCCGGCGGCAAGGAAGGCGGCTTCCGTGAATTCATCAAGGATGCCGACAAGCAGAGGGAGCTCAGCCAGGAGGATTCCCTCGCTGGCGCAGGCGGTTCACGCGAGTCCAGCCTCGAGAAGGCAAAGCATGCCTACGAGACCAGCCCGAACGTGCCGGACATCCTGAACAAGTATGCCCAGCTCCTGAGGCGAGAGGGATCCGACAAATCGCTTGACGAGGCCGAACGCGTCTATCGCAAGGGATACGAGGACACCGGCGAGTATCGATTCCGCATGAACGCCGGCGATATCGCCATCAATCGTTCACGATCCCAGTTGGCCAAGATCAAGCATGAACTGCAGTCGGCTTCCGAAGCGGACAAGCCGGCTTTGAAGGATCGCCATGAGAAGCAGGTGGCAGCGCTCCTCGATCTGGAAGCCATCGAATACGCCGATCGCACGGAGAAATATCCGACTGACAGAGGCCTCAAGTACCAGCTCGGTGATGTCGCCTTTCGTCGTGGAGACCTTCCGACTGCGATGGAATGCTTCCAGAAGGCGAAGGACGAGCCGAAGCTCAGAGTCATGTCGGGCCATTATCTGGGCAAGTGCTTCGCTCAGGAGGAATGGCACTCCGAGGCCATCGCCGAGTACAAGGAAGTCATCGAATCGATCGATGCCAGCAACAAGGAACTCGAGCTGGAGATTCGCTACGACCTCATGGTGTCGATGATCGCCCATGCCCGTGCTGAGCGAGATTCCGAGATCGCCAGAGATGCTCTGGAGATCTGCTCATGGATAGCCCGCAAGGACATCAGCTATCGAGACATCCGGGACCGCCGCAAGGAAATCGACCAACTCAATCGTGAGATCTCCTGACTGGTGTCTGGTGTGATCGGCATCATTCCGGCCCGCTTGGAATCTGTGCGTTTTCCCGCCAAGGCGCTCGCTGACGAAACCGGCCTTCCGCTCATCATTCATGTCGCCAAAGCCGCAGCCGCCTGCACGCGACTGGACAGGGTCCTGATTGCCAGTGATGCCGAATCGATCCTTCAGGCGGCGACGGACCACGGATTCGAAGCCTGCCGAACCCGCCCTGACCATCCCAATGGAACCAGTCGAATTGCCGAGGTGGTCGAATCGCTCGATTGCGATCTGGTCGTGAACATTCAGGCTGACGAGCCCGAGATAGATCCTGAGGTCATCCAGGCCGGAATCCAGGCTCTGGAACAAGCCCCGGACTGTCAGGTGGGTACCATCGCCTCCCCGATGGAGTCATCGGATGATCCCAATGATCCCAACATCGTGAAAGTCGCTCTCGACCAGTCGAATCGCGCGATGTACTTCTCGAGATCCCCCATCCCCTTTGATCGGGATGGGCACGCTCACCCCGATCGACTCCGACATGTCGGACTCTATATCTACCGAAGAGAGTTTCTTTCGGTCTACGCGGGGCTCGAGCCGACCCCGTCGGAGAACCTCGAGAAGCTGGAACAGCTGAGGATTCTCGAACACGGATTCCGGATAGCAGTCGGAATCCATGCCTGCTCGCATGTGGGAATCGATACTCCCGAGCAGTACGAGGCCTTCGTCGAACGATTTAGGCGGACGAACCCCTGATATCCGTATTGAAACGAAGCCCATCTGCGCGGTACACTCGGACATGCCCCATCAGGATCATGACGCACGAGTTGGATCGTTCCTGAGCCAGTTCGGCCAGACTTCAGAAACTACAGAGTTCTTCTCTCCACACCCGGAAGGCTATGTGCCTGGCCGGACGTCCTACGTGGCTGTGCTCGGCACCGTCATGAGCGGACTGGGAAAAGGGATCTTCTCCTCTTCCTTGGCCAAGCTCCTCAAGGACAAGGGACTAGCCGTCGCGCCCGTCAAGCTGGAGGGCTATCTCAATGTCGACAGTGGAACACTGAACCCCTATCGCCATGGCGAAGTGTTCGTTCTCGATGACGGCACCGAATGCGACATGGACCTGGGTACCTACGAGCGAATGCTTGATCAGAACCTCTCGGTCCAGAACTTCACGACCGCCGGACAGATCTACACAGAGGTGCTTGATCGCGAACGAAGAGGTGGCTATCTGGGACGCGATGTCCAGATGATTCCCCACGTCACAGGCGAGGTCAAACGACGCCTGAGACAACTTGCGATGACCGGTGGCCCCGATGGCGGACCGGCCGATCTGGTCTTCATCGAAGTCGGTGGAACCGTCGGAGACTACGAGAACGGCTTCTACATCGAGGCGTTGCGAGAACTGGCTTTCGAGGAGGGGCAGGGACGGGCCTGCTTCGTCGCACTGACCTACGTGCTGGACCCCCCCACGCTCGGAGAACAGAAGTCAAAGGCCGCCCAGCTGGGAATCAAGCGACTGATGGAGTCCGGTATCCAGCCCCACATCATCGCCTGTCGCGCGGAACGCCCCGTCGAAGAGACCGTCAGGGAAAAGGTGTCGATGTTCTCGAACGTCCCGCTGCAGCGGGTCATCTCCATGCATGATCGCGATTCGATCTACACGATCCCCGAAGCGATGCGGGCCCAGGGACTCGACCGCGAGATCCTCACGATCCTGAATTGCCACAGTCGCGTGAACACCGTTCACGAGGACACTCATCGGGGCAACTGGAAATCTTTCGCCGAGAAGCTCACCGGACCTCGTCAGCATGACGTGAACATCGGAATCCTCGGCAAGTACACGGCATTGCGGGACGCCTATGCATCGATCGACAAGGCCATCGAACACGCCTCGACACACCTCTCGATCAAGCCAAACCTCCAGTGGATCGACACGACGGAGATCAGCGATCCGGGCAAGGAACTGAGCGAGCTGAATCTTCATGCGGTCATCGTTCCCGGCGGTTTCGGCGAACGTGGCGTCGATGGCAAGATCCACGGTGTGCAATGGGTCCGCGAGAACAAGATCCCGTTCCTTGGCATATGCCTCGGATTCCAGATGGCGGTCATCGAATATGCGCGTCATGTGGCGGGATTCACGGAGGCCAACTCGACTGAATTCCTCGCCGATGCCGCGCAGCCTGTCATTTCCGAGCTGCCCGACCAGAAGCTCATCGAGGATCTAGGGGGCACCATGCGACTCGGTGGTCAGGACGTCGCGATCACCCCGGGATCGCTCGCCAGCTTCCTGTACGACGAATCGACTTCCGTCCGGGAGCGATTCCGCCATCGATTCGAAGTCGACCCATCCTTCATCGAGAAACTGGAACAGGCGGGGCTGATATTCTCCGGGCGGCATCCCGAGCAGCCGATCATGCAGTTCCTCGAACTGCCCAGATCGGTGCATCCGTATTTCGTCGCTGCCCAGTATCACCCTGAGCTGACAAGCAGGCCCCTGACCCCCCAGCCCATGTTCATGGGCCTTCTGGCAGCGGCCATTCTTCGAAGCAATCCATCACTGACACGTGAGGACGTCTCCACTCGCTGGATCCCCGAGCCGTCAGCAAATACCGCCGTACCACCCACTCAGAGCTCCTCCGCCACCCCAAGCCCGTGCGGATGAACAACTTCGCCAGTGCTGGTAGACTGGTGGATTATTCCCTCTGGCGATGTAGCTCAGCCTGGTTAGAGCGAGGGATTCATAAACCCTAGGTCACAGGTTCAAATCCTGTCATCGCCATTGAGAGCCCCCACTTGGGGGCTTTTTTCATGCCTCATCCATCATCCATGGTCATTTGCGATGAATGAGATCAATTGCACACTTCGCATCTCACATGCTGATCCAAGGCACATATACGGGGCTGAGCCACCAAATCGACCAAATACGCCACTTCGGGATCCAAAAATGCGACCAATACATGTTTTCCTGACCATCATCACAATCATCTCTCTTAGCACACCACTGACTCAAGGCAGGATCATCAGAGTTGATCCCACAGGAGAGACCAGCGAATACATCTCCATCCAAATGGCCTTGAATATGGCCCGGCCAGGAGACGAGATCGTCCTGGGGCCTGGCATCTACGATCCGGTAGTGTCCGACTCGAGTTCTTGGATAACTTCGAACATAGGGACCGTGAGACAGGACGACATCGTGATACGCAGCTCTCATGGGCCAGCCTCGACCATCATCGAAGGCCGTGATCGACTTCGCGGTATCTATGGAAAAGCCATGGGTTCATCACTTCAGATCGAGGGAATCACATTCAGAAACTGCGTCGGTGCGATTATTGCCAGCGATAGTGAAATCACTGTTCGAGACTGCATATTTGAATCCTGCATATCAATGCGACATCCGGATGACCCGATTCCGAATCTCGCATCCTGTATCCATGTGGAGCGTTTTTATCGCAATGGATACGTCGATTACGACTATTCACCTTCTAATCTTGCAATAGAAAGATGTCAGTTCAGCAACAATAATGGCTGGTATGGCGCCGTCAGATGCGATAGCAACATAGATGTGTCGAATTCGGTGTTTCAAAACAATACATCCAGATTCGGTGGCGCCGGGCTCTTGTGGGGGCAACTCTGGTACATCTATGGACATGATCACAATCAAACCGAAGTGCACGTTCCACACACACTGACAATGACGGTCGATCACTGCACGTTTATCGCGAACGAGAGTGAATGGCATGGGGGTGGCATCTGCGCATACCACGGCCACCAGGCATGGGGTGTCAATGCCGTGATCACAAACAGCAAGTTCGAAGAGAACCATGCCGACGACTGCGGAGGAGGCCTCTACTTCTACGTGGATGATTCCAAGTACTGGACTGTGACTGAGGTCGACTGGATCACTCCCGGTGGCATCCACACGGTTTCAGGCCGACCGCTGACATTGCGAGATCGCGATAGCTTCAGCACGCTCCACGGCCCTGCCCCCATCCACAGCGCAATCACATTGGACAACTGCGACTTCGAAGGCAACACCGTTTCAAGCGGCGCAGGAGGTGGCGCATTCCTGAAGTCCAATGATGCGCATGTGAACAACAGCAGGTTCAACAGGAACCAGGCAGATGGCAGATCTTGGATTGAAACGACTACGAAGATGTCAGATTGGACTGAGCTGTTCTCCGATGAGGATCGAGACTTTATACCACGAGCACGAACATGGCTCCATGTTGGCGATTGGGAATTGGGGACGCGTCATATCAGGCAATTTCAGAATGAACTCTCCGGCATGGGTGGCGGCCTCTACGTCTCCGTGCACGATTCGTATGATCACGACGAACTTCATTCAAAGTCCATGATCGCTCGCGATCTGACATTCGTCGAGAATCACTCTACCCATGGAGGTGGATTTGCAATGTCCCTTTCGACGAATGAACTCGCCCATCGTTATGAACTCGAGCTATCAGACATTGCATTCAAACAGAACAACTCACGAACAGGATCAGCCATGTTCGTAGCAGGCACAAGAGATGCCACTCTTGACCCCCTGTTCCTCAACCTCAATAGAATCTACATCCGCGACAATATTGCCTCGTATGCAGCAGCCATTCAACTCGATGCCGAGAGCCTGATAACCATCATCAACGACAGTCAGATCATCTCCAATCTTGCTCCCGTGGCCGCGATCCTCGAGAACAGCCCCGTCGAATTCGATGAGTTTGCCCCACCTCGGTCAGTGGATAAGAGGCGATTCGGAATCGGCACCACACTTTTCTGCGAGAACTCCCACAAAGACGCCTACGCAGGCTCCCCGATCGGCTGGCATGACATGGGGGGCAACACATTTGGATGCGGATTGGATCCGGTCGATTCAGAAGCCCGCTTTAGGTGGCTATCAGAGGATATTGTGGACTGGGCCATGGGCGCCGATGAATGGTCCGATGAATCAAGTCGAGATCTTGACAACGATGGCAGTGTCACCGCCAAGGATCTTGCAGTACTTATCGACAACATTGGTGTCTATGAACCATTCAGGCATCTGGACGACGACCAAAAATTGGACTTGAAAAGAGAAGCTCGATTCGGCTTCCCAGAGAACCTTGTTTCCAAGCCCCTGATATCTCCACCCAAACAGAAGTGATGCCATCGCAATAGGCCAGCCCAACTCTATCGGTACGTGCGTGATAGCATGACCAGAAGATGCAACTTCACCTTCTAGGCACTGGCTGTCCAGCCGTCGACACAAGCCGATACGGCCCCGCCTCGCTCATACGCGCGAACAATGGCGCCCGTGTTCTGGTCGACTGCGGATCGGGCGTCACCCAGAGACTGCTGTCCGCCGGCACCCCCGGGGCAGAGATCGATCTCCTGCTACTGACTCATCTTCATTCCGACCATGTCGTCGACCTCTTTCAGTTCGTCATTTCATCGTGGCACCAGGGAAGGGCTCATGGGCATCAGATCGTTGGTCCTGCCGGCACTCAGGAATTCGTGGGGAATCTGCTTGAGGTCTGGCGTCCCGAACTCGAGGGTCGAGTCCGGCATGAAAGACGCCCGTCCGTCGAAGGCCTTGATGTCGAGATCACCGAAATCGGACATGGTGCCAGCATGGATATCGGAGACATGAGCATCGATGCCTTCGAGGTCGACCATCGACCCATGGCTCCGGCCTTCGGATATTCCTTCAGGGAAGGCGACGAGCATCTCGTGATCAGTGGTGACACCGGACCATGCGACACCCTGATCGAAGCCGCGATGGATTGCGATGTCCTGGTTCACGACGTGCTTCTCAGACATGAGATGGAACCGCGTGAAGGCGTCAGATCCCAGGAAACCATCGATCAGGTGGCCTCGTATCACGCGACGGCTGATCAGGTCGGAGTCATTGCCACCAAGGCAAATGCCGGATGCCTGATTCTGACCCACTTCGTACCACCACGTTTCGATGCCGCTCGTCTGATCGAGATGGTCGGAAAGGACTACGAAGGGCCGGTCATCTGTGGCGAGGATCTCCTCAGGGTGAATATCTCCGATCCGACATCGGCCGCCATATCCCGGGTAGACGATCAGGCTGATTGAATCGCCGATGATCAAAAACAGCGGAAGCCGATCTCGTAAGAGACCGGCTCCCGCCTTTCCTTCTCGAAGTGACCCCGGGGAGAATCGAACTCCCGTTTTAAGGATGAGAACCTCACGTCCTAGCCGCTAGACGACGGGGCCGAGCGAGCCGCGTATTTTACACCAGATGCGACAGGCCCGGCAACAGGTCTTGTGATGGCTCACAGAGCAATCGCATTCAAGCAGTATGGGTACACTCGGGCCATATGAAGACCACCTATCGCCTGGGCGTGGACCTTGGCGGAACCAAGATCGAAGCCGCTCTTCTGGACTCCAGTGGCGCGACCGTGTCAACGGCACGAGCCGCCACGCCATCTGGGGATTACCAGGGGACACTGGATGCGATACGGGATCTCGTACTTGGAATCGAATCCGATGCGTCACTGGACCCGTTGCCGCTGGGTATCGGTGTTCCCGGGAGCCTGTCTCCCACGACCGGACTGATGCGCAATGCGAATTCGACCTGCCTAAACGGCAAACCTCTGGAAAAGGACTTGGCCAGAGTGCTGGATAGAGATGTCCGGCTGGCCAACGATGCGAATTGCCTCGCCTTGAGCGAAGCGACCGATGGCGCCGCCTCCGGAGCTTCCACGGTCTTCGGGATCATCCTTGGAACAGGCGTTGGCGGCGGTCTGGTGGCCGATGGTTCGCTGGTTGTCGGCGCCAATGCTGTGGCCGGGGAATGGGGACACATCCCGCTTCCATGGCCCGGCCCTCAAGAATTGCCCGGCCCGCTGTGCTATTGCGGAAGACACGGTTGCCTGGAGACCTTCCTCAGTGGGACCGCCGTCGAGAGACAGGCTCGCGAGATAGGGCTTGATATCCGACAGGCTACGGACATGGAACATGATCCGGCGTGCACCGAGCTGCTGGAACAATGGCTTGACAGGCTCGCACGCAGTCTGGCGATCATCGTGAACGTGGTGGATCCGGATGTCGTCGTGGTCGGCGGTGGATTGAACAGAATTCAGGCGATCTACGACCGGGTACCGCTACTGCTGCCGAAATGGGTTTTCAGCGATGCGGTGTCTACACGAATCGTGCCGGCCGTCCATGGAGACAGCAGTGGCGTCCGCGGCGCCGCTCGACTCTGGTAGACGAGAACGCGAACTCAGGGCTGTCCTATGTCGCCCGATGGATCGACTTCCATGGGATTCGTTCCGATGCCTTCACCCATCGCATCAGGGACCTCGGTGCCTTCATCCTGACGGCTGCTGATTTCCTGAGAGCGTTGGGCGATGAAAGGGTCCGGATCGAATGGATCCTGCACCATGTTGACATTTTGCTGAAGTTCGGCATCGGAAGGATTGCCGACTGTTCCGTCCTGCTGCCTCATGGCGAGCTGGCCGTCGGCTGCGATGGCGGCTCTCTGCTGATCGAGCCCCTTCGTCGACACAGGCTCCTGACAACCAGTCAAGGCTGGAATGCAGGCCGTGGCCAGAATCAGGGCTGAAACAGTACAAGTGCTTGTTCGCATCGAGAATCCTCCTGCTCGTGAAGACATTCTACGACATCCTGAGACAGCGGCATCCACCGCAACGATCGATTTCGCAGAGACGCCTCCAAATGCCTTTCGAGCCGTTCTGAGAGCGGGCCGGGGGACAGATCCTGATTGGTACCTGTGGGAAACATGACCGAATCCTAGAGCAGGACTGATGCCCCGAATCTATGCCATACGAAAAAAGACCGTAATGCCATCTGGCCGTACAGAGGAAATTTGGCAGCAAATGGCTCTGTCACGAAATTCACTAACCAACCCACAAGATCGAATCTTGTTCAGATTCCATTCAGGCATCGATCTTAAGTGAGCACAGATAGCCACTCAGTCACTCGCCCAGCGTCATTCGAAACGACTGCTATGAATGAATCGGGTCGAACTAGAACGTAGCCTCCAGCCGGAAGTTCGAAGGCATCCGCCAGTCGGCCATCGATGTCTTCCGCATCACCGCCCGTGCACACCCTTCGAACATGAAGATCAATACTGGCCCTGATGAAGCTGTCGACAATCACCCTTGGCTCATCGGGATCGCCTATGACGACGAGCGTGAAACCAGGCTCCTTCAACAAATGGATTGCTGCCCGATCATCGCCATCGTTCATCCTGATCATGAAGTCCGGGAAGGCATCCCCGGAACCATGGCCCGTCCAACCGGAACGAACACCCGCCAACGGACCATCCCGATAGGAAACGAAGTCCTCCGTTAGAAACGACATCGCTCGCTTTCTGATCATCGGCAGCGTCGTCATGATGGGCGCCAGCACCTTTCCGAGACCGATGGCGAACGGACTTGTGTCCATCGCGGCTCTCATCATCAATCTCGAGGCCTTGATGACGTAGGCCCCCACTGGATGACGCTCCGCGTGATACGACTGCATCAGGGAATCCGGCGCCTGATCACTGAGAACCATCGACAGCTTCCATGCCAGGTTCACCGCATCCTGGATTCCCGTATTCATGCCTTGCCCGCCTGCCGGAGTGTGCACATGTGCCGCGTCTCCAGCCAACAGGACACGTCCATTCACATAGCAATCGATCTGGCGTTCATTGATGTGAAAATGAGTCAGCCAATGCTCGGCCATGATCCTCCAGCCAAGCGATGTCCGATCATCGATGGCCTGCTGGATATCCTCGATTGCCGGAGCCCCTGCGTCGACCCCATCCTCGACCTCGCCGGCATCGACGATTATTCGCCAACGCCTCTCCGAGATTGGAAAGCAAACTACAGCTCCAAGGCCGGACTGTACGATTCGAAGCTCATGTTCATCTTCCTGACGATCGATATCGACATCCGCAAGCAACCAGCGATGTTCTCTTGACTGGCCATCGAAGGACAGGCCCAATGTCTTTCGTATCGTGGAATGGCCGCCATCACAGCCGATCAACCAGCTGGCCTGAATGTCTTCATCGCCGTTGCCACTCGCCACTCGAACCGACACTCCATCGTCCGACTGCGAGAACGACTCCAACCTTGAGCCACGTTCGATCTCGATCCCCTGCTCTTGCAGCGCATCGATAAGACAAGACTCCGTGTCGTACTGTGGAATGAAGATTCCTGGGACGACGCCTCTGTCTTCGTCCTCGAGCGACATGTGTGCGATTGAATCCTTCTTGGAACTCAGCCTGGCGCCACGCACATCGGAGTGCCCGGCCTCGAAGCGACTGATGTCGATGAATGGATTCAGCGTCTTGAGCGAGCCTCGCCAGAGAACCAGCGCCTTGGAATAGGAAGCCTTCGAAGGCTGCTCATCGATGATCCTCACCCTGATTCCAAGACGAGAGAGCACCAGAGCACAGGTCAGCCCGACCGGTCCCGCGCCCACAACAAGCACTTGAGTTGATGGTGACTGCATGTTGAAGATGCTAACAATCAAGGTGGCAACGCGTCATGCCTGCCGCTATCTTGAGGCCAGATGTCCGAATCAACGCCAAGCACAACCAGACCGGTGTTCATCGCCGGGAGACAGCATTCCGGCAACACGGTGATGGCCGTTCTTCTGGAAGGCCTCTCGGGCTGGTATGTGCAAAGTGGCGAGAACTCGATGATCGAGGTCCACAGGCTCATCGATCGCCTGAGTGATCCCGAATCGAAGAGCCGGGAACTCTTTCGCAGACTGAAGTTCGAGGATCCCGAGAACCATGACTGGATGCTCCAGAAAGTGACGTCGCTTGTCACAGCAGATCCTCGAAGACCTAGCATCGAAATCTATCGCGAGGCCATGGACCAGTTCGTCGCCCATCGGGGCGATCATGCCTGGGGACAGAAGGCCACCTCCTACATCTTCCATGCCGAGGAGCTCCTCGAACTGATTCCGGGCAGCCGGCTCATCTATCTGATGAGAAACCCATGGGATCTGTCCGCGTCCATGAAGAGACGGAAGCCCGAAGCGGAACGAGCATTCGGGCTCACGCTTTCATGGGCCAAGGGCGTGCGGATAGCCGACCGTCTTTCGACGGAGATCCCGGATCGATTCAGACTCATTCGATACGAGGATCTCACAGGTCGCCCCGAACAGACCGTGCAGCAACTCTGCGACTGGCTGGGCGAGCCGTACGACGAATCACTTCTCAACGTGCCTCAGGTCAATACCAGCGAGAATCAGGTCCACGCGGGAGGAATGACTGGTCGCGAGAGGATCAAGGAAAGCACGGGACATGAGACCAATCGCTCCGGAACGAACACGCCAACGGCTACCAGCGGGCTGAGTCGAGACAAGGTGTATCGATACGGAGAAAAACTCGACTCGTTCGAGATTGCCAGAATTGATCAACTCATCTCGCTGTTCGGTGTTCGACACCTGATCAAGAAGCACTACAAAGATCTCCCCCATGAACTTGGAGGGCATGGATTGGTCGCAAAAACCAGATCTCTGGCCGGCCTCCCGCTGGCTCCGGTCCGATTCGGACTGAGCTATTTCACCTCCATCAAGCGAAGTCCAATGCACACCATCTCCAGAAGCGTCAAGCGTTTTCGAGCCTGATAGCCCTTGGTGGCCACTTTATAGGCCCTTGTCACGGACTTACCCACTCTTAGAGGAATACAGGCTCGACCAGCGGCTGATTTCTGTACAATCCGCCCCTCGGTTCCGACCCCTATTCGCATCTGGATAGCGAGCGGCCTGCTGAAGAATCCCTTTCGTGTTGGGAGTCTGCCAAAGCACCGTTCCGAAAGAACTGTTTGTTACTTGATTTGGAGATTGTGCTTTGAGGCTTTACGTAGGAAACTTGAATTTCGATACGACTGAAGACACCCTTCGCGACCACTTCGCCGCTCATGGAACGGTTGAGGAGGTAGCAATCATCACCGACCGTGAAACCGGTCGCCCTCGCGGATTCGCATTCGTCACCATGGCGAGCGAAGACGACGGCCGCAAGGCTATCGAGGAACTTGGCGGCAAGGAGCTTGAAGGTCGTACGCTCAATGTCAATCAGGCCCGAGAGCGACAGAGTGGCGGACCACGCCGCGATCGCTACTGAATCCCAGGATCCTCTGGATCCCGATTCAACAAGCCCAAATTGAAAGCGGTCGCTCCTAGAAGCGGCCGCTTTTCACATTGACGAGTCGCCATGGAAGACAAGACGGCTTCCAGCGAATACCATCAACGCACGATCGCCAAGCAGACACCCGGTGGGGTGGCCGAGCGGTTGAAGGCGCCGGTCTTGAAAACCGGTAAGGGGCTTGTCCTCTTCATGGGTTCGAATCCCATCCCCACCGCTTTATCAAACGTCCTTTCTTAGGAAAGGGCGTTTTTCTTAATTAGCGGGGACTCGATTCTTTGCTTTCTAATCGCTCTTTAACTCGCAATTCAGCTTCCTCAATCATTTTGATTTGGGTGGCTATTTGAGTCGTGGCTACTTGGATCCAATTTTCTTATTTATTCACCCATCAAATTCAAGCTCTGATAATGATTTCGAGGCTTTTAAAAATGGTTCAGGAAAATATAAAAATTGGTTAATAAATTTACGTCGTTTTAAAGACCATCAATTAGATCAAAAAAGTGAGAAAATCTTTTTAGATAAAAACCTAACATCCAATTCATCATGGGTAAGGTTTTTTGAAGAACAGATAAATGATTTAAAATTTTTAATTAATGGAAAAGAACATAATAGCTCTGATGCTCTTAACTTATTATCCGATCATGATGAAGAGATTAGAAAAAAAGCAGCATTGAGCATTGAAAGTGTTTTTCAAAATAATGTTAAAACATTTACTTTTATCACTAACACTCTAGCGAAAGATAAAATAACAAATGATAAATGGAGAAATTATACATCCCCAGTTGAGTCTCGTAATCTTACTAATAATGTTGAAGGTGAAGTTGTAGACGCTCTCACAAAAAGTGTAACATCTAACTACAAAAATATTTCTCATAGATATTATGAAATCAAATCAAAATTATTTAATAAGAAACAACT
>PBAX01000026.1 GCA_002716385.1 Phycisphaerae bacterium
CTGGCTCGATAACGGTGGCGGTACCACTGGTCTGATGAGCTGGGATTCCATGGGCGGCTGGGGTTATTTCTACGATGTCGAGCAGTCAATCGACTGGGACAATGACACCGTGAGCTGGACCATCGATGCAGGGGGGTTTTTTGAGTTCTTCCTCAATTCAAGTGAAGGTTACGGTGGCTTCGAGTTCGACATCATCTCCACCGGCGGTGGTGACAACGATCCCGCAATCGACTTCATGGGCGGTGAAGGTGTTCAGGGAGGTTGGGGCAATGGCTCGACCATGACCGACATGTTCACCTACAACCTTCCAGCACCTGGTGCTCTGGCGCTTCTGGGCATGGCGGGACTCGCCGGTCGACGACGTCGCCGCTGATTCTCCCACACACGTTTGATCTTCTTTCAGCCCCGTCGGCCATGCCGACGGGGTTGTTCTTTTTAGAACCTTGATGAATGGAAACCGCCCCTACATAATGCCGTCCGCATGTGCGCATTTCATGTTTGGAATGTCGAATAGATCCAAGGGGGATTTGGTCATGGGCAGGTTCAGGTTATCGCTTCACTGTCTCGCATTGTGTGTCATCGCGTCGTGTCTCATGGGGGGCATGCAGAGCAAGGATCGCAAGAACCAACAGTGGTTGTACGACACGCTTCTTGAAACCAGAAACAAGCATTCCGTACCGGCCATGGGAGTGGCCTTCATAACGGTCGATGATCTGGATGCCTATGCCACCTGTGGTGTGCGTCGAGCTGATGTCCCGGATCATGGGGTTCAATTGAACGATCGATGGCATCTGGGTTCCTGCACCAAGTCGATGACTGGCACGCTGGCTGCCAGACTGGTCGACCGAGGTGTCCTCAGTTGGGATGTCACACTGGCCGATGTCTATGGTGATGAGGCGGTTCATCCGGACTTTCGTCCCGTCACCTTGAAGCAGTTGATCGGCCATCGATCAGGATTGCCAAGAGACGTCAACGACTGGCCCCAACAGAAGTCCTGGCGTGAGCTTCCCAGAGTTCGTGACCGATTGGCCAGACGTGAGGTTGCCAAGAAGCCGGCGTTTCCCGTCGGTTCATATGAATATTCGAACCTCGGTTACGTCGTGGCCGGTTCCATCATGGAACAGGCGACCGGCAAGTCCTGGGAAGAACTGATGCGGCTGCATGTCTTCGGTCCATTGAAGATGAGGACGGCTGGATTCGGGGCACCCGTTGCCGATGTCGTCAGGCCGCCACGAGCCATCTACGGACATGTTTATGGCGCAGAGGGGGCCCAGCCAATCGGATTCGACAACCCTCCAAGCATCGGTCCTGCTGGAACGGTCCATGCTTCGATGGAAGATTGGGGGCGATATGTCCAGCAACATCTCAAGGGTGCGGCCGGCAAGACCAGATATCTCGACAAGGCGCAATTCGATGTGCTGCATGCGCCGCTGCCAGGTAGTGGAGATTCTTATGCCATGGGATGGGGTGCAGGCGTAGTGGATGGAAAAAGTGTTTTGTTAACACATAATGGATCCAACGGTTGTTGGTATTCCCATGTAAATGCAAATATTGATGAGGGCTATGCGGTTCTTGTAACGACCAATGTGCCAGTTCCGCAGGGGCAACCCGCCGCTGTGGAACTCATCAATCGAGTGATCGCGGAAAAGGATCGCTGGCTCCCGGCCAAGAAGCCAAAGAAGGATGCCAAGAAGTGATTCCGTGTCAGCGGATCATCTGCGCGAGCCTTTCTTCGACGGCATCAGCCAGCGAGAGCGCATCGGCATGTGAAAGGATCGGCTCCGTCCAGGTGTAGGTGCATCGAAGTCTGTTGCGATACGTATAGACGGAGAGCAGGACTGGGAAACCGCCGAAACGAACGGCGGCGGTGACGTCGACCTCCTCGAACTGAACAGGGCCGTAGTTCCCCTTGATCCGCAGCAGCCCGGTATTGGTCAAGGCGAATCCATGGGTGTGGCGGCCATCCGACGTCAGCCAGCCTCCGGTTGAACTGGTGATGTCGTCCGATGTGAAGTCGAGCGGGGGATAGTAGGCCTCCTGGAGCTGTTGCTCGATGGCGGAGGTGTAGGCTCTCGCCACTTCCCAGGGATCGCTGTCCTGTGAAATTCCGAATGAACCCGTATCGATGCACATCACCTTGCAGGCGATTTCATCCGGATGAATGTCGAGATCGGAAAATCTTCGGAGATCCACTGGTGTGATCGTATCGATGTCGATGGCATGGCCAAGATGTTCAGAGATGCCCATGACGACCGCCGAGGCCAATGCGCCCTGGACGGTTGTCCGTTCCTCATGGCAGCGATCGACCAGTCGACGGCTGAATGCCTCGTCATGCACTCGATAGGTGTTGCAGCATCGTCGATCCTTGAATTCCGCGGACTCGTTGATCGGCCAGTGGCTGATCTCCCCGATTCGTTCCGCCCAGCCCTCGCCGATCCTCGTCCAATGTTCCATGGAGCCTGGTGGATCAAGTTGATGTTCAATCGGATCGGGCATCGGAAAGTCGGGGACAGTGGGCGTACGGCCCTCCACCATTTCTCCGAGCAGTCGACCGCATTGATCCAGCAGGCTCAAGGCCGCATGGCCGTCGGTTATGGAATGATGCGTCGCCACCGCCAGCCACCATCGTTGCGTGCCGGATTCCCGGATGAATCGTCCGGCCCAGGTGTAGGCCTTTCCCGAGAAAGGGTCATTCATCCAGGGTTCGATGATGCTGTTGATATCGGCGTCCGGGGCAATTTCGACCATGTCGAGTGGAACATCATTGAAGGGGACATCCGTCACGAATCGGAATTCACCGGGGGGTCCGTCGATTCTCGATCGGAGCAATGGATGGGCCCGATGCATGAGTTCCATCGCGGATCGGACATGATCGAGTTCGACCGGTCCCGTTCCCCGTGCCCAGCAATAGATCGTGCTACTGAACAATTCGAGGTTGGCCTGCTGGAGGGTCGACTCGAAGAAGCTGAGCCTTCGGCCTGAGTCCATGTGATCTTCGTTCACGGTTTTCGGGTCTCCATAAAGAACATTGAAACGATCCCTATACATCAGCTTATCCGGGTCTTGGCGTTCGGGAACTGATCCTCCAGCTCAATTTGGGCTGGTTTCTGGTCTCGATGATGGTCCTGAGTACAATCTCCTCAGATGGCAGGTCAGCCAGAGAAACCCGATCACTTGAATTCCGACGAGGCGGAAACGGTCAATCGTGATCCGTCCCTTGAATCGGATCCCCATTCCCACATATTGCCCGATCTCATCGGCACTCGAATCGGTTCCTATACGCTCAGACGCGTCATCGGATCCGGTGGCATGGGGACCGTCTACGAGGCCCAGCAGGAGCAGCCTCGACGGCGGGTCGCCATCAAGATGATGAAGCAGGGGATCACCTCCAGTTCGGCCCTTCGTCGTTTCGAATTCGAGTCCCAGACCCTCGCGCGTCTCCATCATCCGGGGATCGCGCAGGTATACGAAGCCGGGACCCATGATGATGGGGCGGGTGGTGTTCCGTACTTCGTCATGGAGTACATACCCAACGCCCTCAGGATCACCGAGTACGCCGACAAGAAGAAGCTTGGGACACGTGAGCGGCTGGCTCTGTTCGGCAAGGTCTGCGATGCGATCCAGCATGGTCATCTCAAGGGAATTGTCCATCGCGACATCAAGCCGGGCAACGTGCTCGTCGATTCGAATGGACAGCCAAAGATCATCGACTTCGGGGTGGCCAGATCGACGGACAGCGACCTGGCCGTGACCACACTGCAGACCGATGTCGGTCAGTTGCTCGGAACCCTGCAGTACATGAGTCCGGAGCAATGTGGTTCCGACCCCACCGACATCGACACCCGGAGCGACATCTATGCGCTCGGGATGGTTCTCTATGAACTGCTCACGGGACGACTTCCCTACGATGTCAGGCAGGCCGCCATCCATGAAGCAGTTCGAATGGTGCGTGAGGAAGAGCCGCTGAAGCCATCAAGCATCGATCGTCATCTACGTGGGGATGTAGAGACGATTGCCTTGAAGGCGCTTGAGAAGGAACGCGAGCGCCGATATCAATCAGCCTCGGCTCTGGAACAGGATATTCATCGCTATCTGTCCGGTGATCCGATCACCGCCCGACGAGCGACGATCTGGTATCACCTGAAACGCCTCGCGTTTCGGCACAAGGTCGCTTTCGTGCTGGCGAGCTCATTTATGATTCTTCTGATCGCCTCGACGGTGATCTCCCTCTCGCTTATGAGAAATGCCATGAACTGGCAGGCCAAGGCATTCGAGATGAGAGATCAGGCCATCGAGGATCGGCAGCTCGCCGAGCAGCATGCCGAGCAGGCTCGTGCGGCCCAGTCGGCCGCCGAAAAAGCGAGTGAAGAGGCTCTGCGTCAGGCGTATCTGGGCAATGTCTATGCGGCGTCCAAGGGGCTCGATCAGAACGATGTCAAGCTGGTTCAGAGGCGGCTTGAGGTTGCCCGTCTCGCCTATGGCGATCTTCCACCGGACGAGATGCCGTTCGAATGGCGTTATCTCAAGGCGTCATGTGATCAGTCCAGTTTGATCTGGCCATCCGGCGGTCGGCGGGTTCGCGATATCGAGTTCAGCCCCGACGGTGCTCAATTGATCATTCGAACTCAGGGGTCTTCGGGATCGACTCTTCAATCACTGGACATCATCACGGGTGATGAGGTCGAGATACCGGTCTCTCTCCGAGAGGAATATCAGCAGTTGATGAAGGCATCTCGGATCGTGGTCGACGGTAGAACTCGCAAGATGATGGTGATGGATCCATTTTCAGACGTTCCGATCTCGGAACTCGAGAATGGGGACTCGTGTCGCACGCCATTCGTCTTCAGCGAGGATGGGACGCGAGTCGCCGCTTCCGCAAAGAATGAAAATTCGATCGTCGTATGGGACGTTGATTCAGGTGCGGAGGTGTCACGGTACGGCGATCAGAACGGTCCGAACTTGGGAGATTACGCACTGTCGCCCGAAGGTCGACGCCTCGCCATCTCAGGGAGGGGCGATCCGGGGGAGGCTGACTTCTTCATCGAGTTCATGGATATCGATGCGGAAAAACCCATCTCCTCGAAGGAAGATGCTTCGCGAGCATCATGGCGTCTTCCTCTGGACTCCTATCCAACGGCCATGGCCTTCGGCCCGGATGGTCGAAGGTTGGCAGTAGCCTGCATCGATGGTCTTGTTCGGCTTCTGGACGTCGATCTCATAATCGAGTCTGGGAAGATGGATGAGCAATTGATCCCAGTCATAGCGCTGGGAGACATGGGTAACGCCAGGATGCTCCGGTTTAGTGGGGGAGGCGAGATTCTGATCGCCATTTCGCGGCAGGATCACATCAGAGCCTGGGATCTTGGCACGGGGAAGATCCTCAACACGTTTCGTGGACCAGGGGCTGGCGTGCGGCAAATACGGATAAGTCCTGATAGCAAGCATCTGGCGATAACGGATCGTGAAAATGTCATCAGGGTCTGGAAGCTGAGTTCGTTCAGAGGTATATCCGAATTCATATCGGATTCGGATGGCGTATTCAAGACGATTGCCATCAGCCCGGATTCCTCCACGCTTGTCAGCAACAGCGATTTGGGGCAGATAGAAGTCCGCAGTCTCCAATCAGGGGAACTGGTGGCAGCTCTTCGTAATGACATGGTGGACTATTTCGTCCAGTTCGGCTTCAGCCCGGATGGTGTTCATCTGGCTGCTGTGAACATCGATGGACAAGTTCAGATCTGGAACATGCTCACGGGCAAGATCGTGAACCGTTTCTCCTTAGGGGACAGTGCTCTGGTTCCCGCCATGGCATACAGTCCGGATGGCGAGCTTCTGGCCGTTCATGGTGGTGGTATGGAAAGTGAGACCCTTGTGTGGGATCTAGGGTCCGATTCCTTGAAGTTCACAGTGCCGCGAGCCGCCATAGGTGATGCGAAAATCCAGTTCAGTCCTGATTCCTCCATTCTCTATTCGCTTGATGACTCGTTTGGGCACGCTGGTGTAAAGGTCTGGGATCTCGATGGAGGTGATTGGTTGCCGTTCGAGGATCCTGCGAGTCGGCTTAAGACGTTCGCCCGGGTCTTTGATTTGAGCCCAGATGGTGAATCGATCGCGGTTGGCTACCAGGATGGAACAATTTCCGTACTGGATTCATCGAATCTTCTTCCGCTTTTCAGGGTGGTCGCGCACGATCGGCCCGTGACTACGATCATCTACAGTCCGGATGGCGATGTATTGGCGACCCTGTGCGATGCAGCAGATCGCGAGATGAGCATCATCCGATTATGGGATTCCAGGACCGGTGATGAGCTACTGTCCCTGTTTGATTCCGAGGCCTCCCTCAGAAATCTTCAATTCACCCCTGACGGATCGATGCTGATTGCAGGTGATGATCAGGGTGGGGTTTGTATCTGGGATACGCGTTCACGCGGTAAGCAACTGGCCGACCGTGATCTCATGCTCGAGAAGCAGAAAGCGATGAAGCCTCTGGTCGATTCATGGTTTGATCGATCCGACGGAGACGTCGATCGAGTTGTCGAAATGTTCAGGCTCGAATCAGTCGACCGGACCGATCAGGAGCGTGTGGCCTTGCGCAATCTGCTGCTCAATAGACTTGGTGGCGGGTAGGACGAGTTGGTGTCGTCCGGTTTTCCCACCCTTGAAATCATCGTCTACAGACATCCGGTCAATTGTCCGGTTGAGGTGGCTTTATCGTCTTCAATGCAGGGCTTAGAGGGGTTGCAAAGCACTCTATTGAACGTCGGGACAGCCGGATAAAACAGGGATACAATGGACATTCATCAGTCACTTCACGAGAGATCTCGTGTCGTGTTCTGGTGTCCGATACGTCACATACCGGTTTAAGCGAGGATGGAAAGCATGTCAGTTGAAGCATCACAGTGCCCGATGGCGGGCGGACACGCCCACAAGGTCATGACCAATCGTGATTGGTGGCCAGGACAACTTGATCTTGGGGTATTGCGACAGAATTCATCCCTGTCCGATCCGATGGGGAGGGACTTCGACTATTCCAGTGAGTTCGAGAGTCTGGATCTTGAGGCAGTCAAGCGGGATCTCTTTGATCTGATGACGGATTCGCAATCCTGGTGGCCGGCAGATTACGGGCATTACGGCCCTTTGTTCATTCGAATGGCGTGGCACAGCGCCGGTACCTATCGCACATTCGATGGTCGAGGTGGTGCTTCTTCCGGTTCTCAGCGATTCGCTCCGCTCAACAGCTGGCCCGACAATGCGAATCTGGACAAGGCTCGCCGGCTTCTCTGGCCGATCAAGCAGAAGTACGGCCGCAAGATCTCGTGGGCCGATCTTTTGATACTCACCGGAAACTGTGCGCTCGAATCGATGGGTTTCAAGACCTTCGGTTTCGGTGGTGGCCGGGAGGATATATGGGAGCCTGAGCAGGACATCGACTGGGGAACGGAAACACAGTGGCTCGGCGACAAGCGGTATGAAGGTGATCGAGTGCTCGAGAATCCATATGGTGCCGTTCAGATGGGGTTGATCTACGTCAATCCGGAAGGTCCCAATGCGGAACCCGATCCGGTTGCCGAAGGTCGCGATATACGCGAGACCTTCGCCCGCATGGCCATGAACGACGAGGAGACCGTGGCGCTGACCGCTGGTGGTCATACCTTCGGCAAGTGCCATGGTGCGGCCTCGGATCAGGAATACGTCGGACGTGAGCCCGAAGGCGCCTGCATGGCCGAGCAGGGGCTTGGTTGGAAGAACAGTTACGGAACCGGCGTGGGTGAGGACACCATCAGTAGTGGAATCGAAGGTGCCTGGACACCCAATCCAACCAAGTGGGACAACGGTTACTTCGACATGCTCTTCGGCTACGAGTGGGAACTCATCAAGGGGCCTGGTGGTGCTTGGCAGTGGGAGGCCAAGGACGTCGCCGACTCCGACATGGTTCCCGGTGCGCAGGATGCCTCGAAGAAGATCGCTCCACGGATGACGACGGCCGACATGGCCATGCGCATGGATCCCATCTATGAACCGATTTCGCGTCGCTTCCATGAGAATCCGGATCAGTTCGCCGACGCCTTTGCGCGTGCGTGGTTCAAGCTGACGCATCGCGACATGGGGCCGATCGCTCGATACAAGGGGCCTGAGGTTCCATCCGAGGAGTTGATCTGGCAGGATCCGGTTCCGGCTGTCGATCACAAGCTGGTTGGCGATTCTGATATCGCATCGCTCAAGTCGGCCATCATGGATTCAGGTCTTTCGATAGCCCAGTTGGTCTCCACCGCGTGGGCATCGGCATCGACCTTCCGTGGCAGCGACAAGCGAGGTGGGGCCAATGGCGCCCGTATCCGACTGGCTCCACAGAAGGACTGGAAAGTCAATGATCCCGGCAGTCTGAGTTCGGTCCTGGGCAAGCTCGAGGAGATACAGTCGACATTCAATGCGAAGTCCGGTGAGACCAAGGTCTCTCTAGCCGATGTAATCGTGCTTGGTGGTTGTGCCGCGGTCGAAGCAGCGGCGAGTCAGGCCGGGCATATGGTCGAGGTTCCCTTCACGCCAGGTAGAACTGATGCCACCCAGGAGCAGACGGATGCTCATTCGTTCGAGCCATTGGAACTCAAGGCGGATGGTTTCCGCAACTATCTGGCTGACGGCTTCACGCGTTCTGCTGAAGAACTTCTGGTCGATCGGGCCCAGTTGCTGACCTTGACGGCACCCGAGATGACGGTTCTCGTCGGAGGCATGCGTGTTCTGGATGCCAATCATGGGCAAAGCAGCGATGGTGTCTTCACTGACAATCCAGGAAGTCTCACGAACGACTTCTTCGTGAATCTGCTTGATATGAATACCCACTGGGAGGCGACCGACAAGACAGAGCAGCATTTCGAGGGCCGCGATCTGGCCACTGGTGTGCTGAAGTGGACGGGGACTCGCGTCGATCTGGTCTTCGGTTCCAACTCCGAGTTGCGTGCCTTGGCGGAAGTCTATGGTTCGGATGATGCTCAGGCATCCTTTCTGCATGACTTCGTTGCTGCCTGGGACAAGGTCATGAATCTGGATCGATTCGAGTGTGGCAAGTGAGTATTGAATAGGAGCATGGTCAGGGGGATTCTGTTTCGGTGAATCCCATCTGATCATGCATGCGTTCGAGTATCGAATGCAGTGATTCCCTGGCGGCGTCGTCCAGTCCCGATGTGCGTTCATCAATCTCTGATTGTTGTCGCAACACATCGACGGCTGCTTCAAGCTGGCCATCGCCTTCCAATGACAGGCTTTGAAGAATTCTCCATCTTCTTGAAAGCTCGGAATTCTCGCCGTACGCAAGAATGGCGTCACTTGCCTCATCCATCGTGGTCAATGCGGCCTTGATGCGGGGGGTGGTTAGGGCTTCCTCTTCGAGAAGATCCAGTAGTAGTTCAAGACTTTGCTCTGCAGAGTCTTCAATGAGCAGATTGAACAGGTTGTCCATCCAGGGAGATCGTTGTTCAAGAGGAATCATGTTAAGAAGAAACACGAGATCGGCTATCTGTTTGTTGTCGCCTCGTTTTTCCGACTGAATGAGGGAAATCTCTCCAAGAGCCTGTTCGCATATCTCACGAGCTTGTTCCATGTCCCCGAAATCACCGATCATTGCAGCGACTTCCCATGCTGTTCCAAGCGTGTCATGGCTGTGCAGGCCCAGTTTGCGTTGCTTGATCTCGAGGACTTCCCGGCCGATGATCGCAGCCTCTTGTATGCGGCCGTTTGCGGCCATCATGTTGGCCTCGGTCAGTCTGGCATCAAGAAGTTCAGGATCCTCGGGCTTGAACCACTTCGACAACTCCGCCGTTGTGCCGGAAGCCACGGCGAGTGCGTCAATGGGCGCATTGCAATTGAGATAGCCATTGGCCAGTACCAGTCGAAAATAGGCTATGTGCAATGCATGCATTGGACTATCGAGTTTGCCAATGACACCCCAATCAAGGGTTTCTCGGCCATGATCGAGGACTTCCTTCCATGTCGTTTCGGTTGACCATTCGACCCCATCCCAGGCCGGAGGGGTAATGAGGGAAGTGATGCCATCGATGATCGCCTGGGATCGCAGGGCCTGTCGTCTGGATTCTTTGAGTGCAGCCGCCTGCGTTGTGGCAAGCCATGCAAGCAGTGTCGTGCTGGCAATGAGCAGAATTCCAAATGCAATCGCCAGAACTCCCGCAGCTCGATGTCGTTTGTACAAAAGCTTCAGCTGGTATGTAAGCGTCGGCCTGCGGGCTGTGATGGGTTCTCCTTCGAGGTAGCGCCGGATGTCCTGCTGGAGGTCAAGTGCTGACTGGTATCTCCTGTCGCGATCCTTTTCGAGTGCCTTGAGGCAGATCGTTTCAATGTCGCCGCGGATCACACGGATGATCGTGCTGGGTCTGGAAGGCTGCTCTTCACAGACCATTCGGGCCGCTTCATGCAGAGCCCGACCAGAAACGTCGTATGGCTTGTGATCGGTCAGGAGCTCGTAGAGCACCACACCGAGCGCATAGACGTCACTTCGGACATCGATATCGTGTGGATCGGCGAGGCATTGCTCCGGCGACATGTATTGGATTGTTCCGACCATTTCCCCGACATCAGTCTGAAGAGTATGAATGGCGATGTCGCTGTCAGTCGATCTGGCGACACCGAAGTCGATGATCTTCGGGTTGCCCTGGCTTGTCACCAGTATGTTGCCGGGCTTGAGGTCGCGATGGATGATTCCTTTTTGATGACCATGATGAGCACCGTCGCAGATCTGCTCGAAGAGTTCGAGCTTTTCCTTGAGTCCCAGATTCTTGTCCCTGCAGTATTCCGTAATGGGCTTGGCTCCCACGAGGAACTCCATGGCGAACCATGGTGTCTCCTCTCCATGGGAATCGGTCCCGGCTTCATAGACCTGTGCGATGCATGGATGCCGAAGTCTAGCAAGGACCTCGGCTTCATAGTGGAATCTCTTCAGCGCCTGTGGAGAGGTAAGACCTGATTTCATCACCTTCAATGCCACGGTGCGTCGAGGTGTTTCCTGCATCGCCTTGTAGACCGTGCCCATCCCACCGGAGCCAATGACCCGATTTATGGTGAACTGGCCAAGTCTTGTACCGATTCTTGATGAAGACGATTCATCGGGGGACTGACTTTGTCCCGGACTCATTTCACGTTGAGTCGGTTGATCGTCTCTTTCCCAATCATGGTCATGGTCATCATTCATGAGATGCTTCCAAGATAGCAGGACTGTAGGAATTGCAGCGTATAGCCCCTGTCAATGCCGGAACCGTCATATTCTGGCGGACCTTCTAGAAAGCGGTCTCAATCCGATGGCCTTTGATCGGTAGATTGGCATCCAACATGCCTTCTTCTCCCGGCGATACTGATGCACGACTCCAAGGGGCAAGGTCAACTTCTGGGGATCCGTGAATGTCTGGGATTCATACAATGGGATTCGGCGAGTAGCCATTCAGGCAAGCGAGCATCTATTCGGAGAGATTGAAACACAATGGCTGAGAAGATTCAGAATGGTGGTGATGGGGTTTCCGGAGATCCTGTTGAGCGTCTGGCAGCGACTCGGCACGAGTTCGGTGAGCACGGTGGTGTGAACATGTCCATTGCCGCCTCGACCACATTCACGGTGCTCGAGGCGGGAACGATGCCGGAAATCTTCCAGGGGCGTCTTGGCCCCGAGGAAGGCGGTTGTTTTCTCTACGGACGCCACTTCAATCCGACGGTGTTCGTACTTGGCCGGCAGCTGGCTGCGATGGAGGGAGCGGATGCCGGCTACTGTGCAGCCAGTGGTCTTGGCGCCATTTCGGCGGCGTTGATGGGTTGTCTTGACCAGGGTGATCATGTCGTCGCCAGCGACACGCTATATGGCGGAACATGGGCCATGCTCTCGGAGTACTTCCCTCGCAAGTGCGGAATCACGACCACATTCGTAGACATGACCGATCATGAGGCAGTTCGAGCGGCTTTCACGGATCGTACTCGCGTTCTGTATACGGAGTCGCTGACGAATCCGACGCTCCGAGTTCCCGATCTCCCGGCCTTGTCGAATATCGCCCATGAACACGGGGCCAAGGTCATGGTCGACAATACATTCGCGCCACTGGCGATCACGCCGATCGAGCATGGTGCCGATGTGGTCGTTCACTCGCTCACGAAATTCATAAACGGTGCCAGTGATTTCATCGCAGGGGCGATCGTCGGAACCGAGGAATTCGTCTCATCATTGATGGATCTGCATACAGGTTCACTTATGATTCTGGGGCCGACAATGGATCCTCAGGTGGCGCATTCGATCAGTCTCAGGCTCCCGCATCTGCACATACGAATGGTCGAACACGCCCGTCGCGCCCAGATCTTCGCTGAGCGTCTGCAGTCGCTGGGTCTGGAAGTCTCATATCCCGGGCTCTCCAATCATCCTGATCATGAGTTGTTCATGCGAATTGGAAGATCCGAATATGGATTCGGGGGTCTGTTGACGATCGATGTGGGATCCCGAGAGGTGGCGGAAAGGCTCATGGAGGATCTTCAGAACATCGAGGGGTTCGGATTCATGGCGGTCAGTCTTGGATACTTCGACACACTCATGTCTTGTTCAGCCAGCTCCACCTCAAGCGAGATGGATGACGAGTCTCTGGCAGCAGCCGGCATCTCGGCAGGTCTGGTCAGGATGTCGATCGGCATCACAGGAAGTGTCGAGCAGCGATGGTCCCAGTTCGAGCGATCGCTCAGACGGAGTGGGCTCATAAAGGGCTAGTTTGCATTCGTTCAATTTGATCGAATTTCGCTACTTAATGAATGTCGAATCCGTGCCGACGGCTTAGGATTCGACATGTCCAAGAAGGATCGTCTGCTCATCTTTCCCCATCAGCTCTTCCGGGATCATCCTGGTCTCGAGGGGTCTGCGTCCGGGGTTGTTCTTGTCGAGGATGGTCTTTTCTTCGGTGATTCCCATCATCCGGTCGCCTTCCACAAGCAGAAGCTGTGGCTGCATCGCGCTTCCATGAAGAAGTACGAGGCATGGCTGTCATCGCGTTCGTTCGAGGTCCACTATGCGGAGCACGAACCTGGTCAGGATGTCCTCGGCTGCAGTATCGAGTCCTTCGCCTCTGACGGGGTGGGGAAACTGGTGACGCTCGATCCGCACGACTTCCTCCTTGAAAAACGTCTTGGACGATTGTGTAAACAGCATGATCTGGAGCTTGAGGTGCTCGAGACGCCCATGTTCATCAACACCGGTGAGCAGAACACGGCGTATAGATCAGGCAAAAAGCGATGGTTCATGGCCGACTTCTACAAGCATCAGAGAAGAAGACTCGATGTGCTCATGGATGGTGACGATCCGGTGGGAGGGAAGTGGTCCTTCGACGAGGACAATCGCAAGAAGGTTCCGAAGAAGATGCTCGGGGGGATCCCGGTCCTTCCGATGGTCGATCGAACCGACATCGATGATGAAGCGGTCTCGCATGTGAATGATCGCTATGCGCGCAATCCCGGTTCTCTCGACGGGCTTCATTATCCGACGTGTCATGAGGAAGCCGATCGTTGGCTGGATGTGTTTCTCAAGGAACGATTCGGTCTCTTCGGCGACTATGAGGATGCCATCGTCAAGGGCGAGAACTGGCTTTGGCATGGCGTTCTGACCCCGATGCTCAACATCGGGCTGCTCACGCCGGATCAGGTCGTCAAGGCGGCCTTGAAGTATGGGGCCAGGCACGAGGTCCCATTGAATTCATTGGAGGGCTTCCTGCGGCAGATCATCGGTTGGCGCGAATTCATGAGAGCCACGTATGTCGATCATGGTGTCGAGATGAGAACCGGCAATCACTGGGGGCATGTCAGGGATATGCCGGAAAGCTTCTACCACGGGACGACCGGAATCGATCCGGTCGACGACGTCATTCGGCGAGTGCTCAAGACCGGGTACTGTCACCACATCGAACGGCTGATGGTTCTGGGCGGATTCATGTTTCTCTGCGAGATACATCCCGATCAGATCTACAACTGGTTCATGGAGATGTTCGTGGACAGCTACGACTGGGTGATGGTCCCCAACGTCTACGCCATGAGCCAGCATGCTGATGGCGGGCTCATCACTACGAAGCCTTATTTCTCGGGATCGTCGTACGTCAAGAAGATGAGCAACCATCCCAGCGGGGATTGGACGAAGATCTGGGATGGCTTGTACTGGCGATGGATCTGGAATCATTCAGAGGAACTGGGCAAGAATCCCCGTTGGGCCATGATGTGTTCAATGGCTCGCAAGATGGACGAGTCCAAGCGACAGAATCATCTGGAGATCGCGGAGTCGTATCTATCGAACATGTAGCTTGAAAAGGCAGATGGATAGGACGTTGGGAACCGGAATCGTCGTGTTCAGGCGCAGGACTCGCACAAGCCCGAGAGTGTCAGTTCATGGTGCTCGAGCTTGAAACCCTTGGGTACCAGCTTGTTCAATCCGCCGGGGCATCCATGGATGTCGAAGAATCGATCGCAGGCCGTGCAATGGAAGTGGTGGTGGTGCTCGGAGGCCACGCTTGCCAGTTCATACCGATCGCTTCCGCCGGGGACGCTCACGATGGCGATCACTCCATCTTCCTGAAGTCGGCGGACGGCTCGGTAGACCGTGCGAAGTCCCAGTGAATTGATTTCCCTGGATGCCAGTTCATGTATTTCATCGATCGACAGCGGACGGCCTGCCGTTTCGAAGGCGGCTTGGATGGCCTGGAGTTGTCTGGTCTGGCGTTTGGCGGTCATGACATGAGCTTATACAGAAAGCAGTGGATAGCGAGTCTGGAGGCCATATTAATGACATTTTATTGTCATTAACAGTTGACAACCTGTTGTCATCAAAGATAATCTCCGGGGTTCTAAAGGGTCTTCGGGCCACTTTTCCGAGAGAAAGCCAGATTATGCCGGCATCCAAATGCAGTCGACTATTTGCTGATCCAAGCGTCAGGACCAACGGTGGTTTCACGCTCGTCGAGTTGATGGCTGTCATCGTGATTCTGGCTCTTTTGCTCGGGGTGTTGATCCCGTCCATGCAGTCGATATCACATCAGTCTCTGGTGACCGCGGATCTTGGCAACCTCAGATCTCTGCAATCCGCGCACTATCAGTACGCGGTCGATTCGAAGGGGAAGTTCGCAGATGCCGGTCTCTCCCATGGTGGGCTCGCCAATGAGAAGATCGCCTGGTTGAACACGCTGGGAGCCTACGTCGACATCAAGGGGATTATTCGATCGCCCTTGGATACGAGTCCCCATTGGGAGATGCCCATCGAGGGGACTACGAATCGATATCGCCGAACCAGCTACGGGTGGAACAATTATCTGTCCAGGACGAAGTCTCCAGCTGCGGCGATTGATCCCAGGAGCGCGGCCGATCGTCTGAGTCGGGTGTCGAGTCCGGCCAACACGGTCCATTTTCTGCACATGGTCGCGACGGGTGACTTTGCCGGCTCGGACCATGTGCATGTAGAGAACTGGTGGATCAGCGATGCCATGCCTGGTGCGCCGGCCATTCTTGCGGCGAATCATGTTCAAACCAACGTAGTCGCCGGTGAGGCGAAGACCAACAGCGCCAAGGCCAATTACGGTTTCGTCGATGGCTCTGTTCAGACACTGTATTTCAGCGATGTTTTCCTTCGGCCCGATCGCAATCGATTCGATCCGGAGATAGCTGGACGTCTTTCATTTAACTGACTTGAGGAGAGGATTTGATGACAGCATCCAATGAAAAAAGTCGTGCTCGAACTTCGAGCCGATTTCTGACCTTCATACTCTGCCTTGCCGTCTGCATGACGATTGGGCTGCCTAGCTGGGCATTGTCCGGTGGGGACGATGGCCACGAAGGGCATGAGGGCGATATCTATATCGGCATCAAGAATGGTGCACTGTTCACTGGTCTGATTGGTAGCCATGATGATCATGATCACGATGACGATCATGATCACGACGACGATCACGGCGACGATCACGACGATGATCACGACGACGACGATCACGACGATGATCACGATGACGATGATCACGATGATGATCACGACGACGATGATCACGACGACGACGATCACGACGACGATCACGACGATGATCACGATGACGATCACGATGATGATCACGACGACGACGATCACGATGATGATCACGACGACGACGATCACGATGACGACGA
>PBAX01000027.1 GCA_002716385.1 Phycisphaerae bacterium
CGTAGAGACACTCCTCAAGCCCGAGAACAAGGCCATGCTCGCAGAGGTCCTCACCTATCACGTCGTGCCTGGAAGGATCTACAGCGATGCTGCACTCAAGGCAGGCACCGCCAAGACCCTCAATGGCGCCACCGCTTCGATCAACGCACGTAAAGACGGAGTCTTCGTAAACAACTCACAGGTCATCGCCGCCGATCTGGACACCTCCAATGGTGTGATCCATGTGATCGATTCGGTGATGCTTCCTCCTCAGAAAACCGCCGAAGTTGGAACCAACTAGGCAACGATCTCCTTTCCCCCGGAGAAGGGCGGGAGGGGACTTGTGCCCCTCCCAGCCCGATTGGGCAGCGGATTCGTGAAGAGACGTTAGCTGCCTGAGAAGTCGAACCAAGCTCCGGTTCAAGAGTCCCTCTAGGTCAGGAAAACTCACGCTTCTCAAGGATCCCCCAAGGCGGGATGGCAGGCCCGAAACATGGGCCGCCATCCAGCCAAGGGAGAGTCAGGGCGGTCTCCGCGCCAACTACAACCTCCTCATAAACACTTTTCCCCCTCATTTACACAATTCTCATACAGGAAACAGAAGACATGAAACTCATCACTTGTCTTACCGCAGCAACAACACTCGCAGCAGCCACGACCGCTCTTGGTGCAAACGTGCGAGTTGCACACCTTTCACCAGACGCACCAGCCGTTGACGTCCTGGTAAACGGCAAGGCCGCCTTTACAGATCTCTCCTTTGGCGAATTCACAGACTATGCCGACCTCCCCGCAGGCGACTACCAGATAGAGGTGGTTGCAGCTGGAACAACCGGTCCAGCCGTTATCGACGCCAATGTGACGCTGCCTAATCATGGCGACTTCAGCATCGCCGCCATCAATCCTCTGGCCAAGATCACTGCTGCCATCTTCGAGGATGAAAATGTGCGCGTTCCCGGAACCACGAGAGTTCGTTTCGTCCACGCCTCACCAGGCACGCCAGCCGTCGACATCGCAGTCGCTGGTGGACCGATCCTGTTCCCCAACGTGGCATTCGGTGAGTCAGGTGGCTACGTAGAAGTACCCGGCGGCACATACGACCTCGAGGCACGCGTGGCTGGGACTGACACCGTCGCATTGAGCCTCCCGGGAGTCGCCCTCGAAGGTGGCACAGGCGTGAGCATCTGGGCATCAGGTTTCCTCAATCAGGAACCAGCACTCGGTGTCGCCGTTTCCCTCGACGTGGCACCCAAGGCGAAGCTGCGAGTCATCCACGCTTCACCAGATGCCCCAGCCGTCGATGTGAAGCTCAACGGCACCAGAGCAATCACGGAGCTGGCGTTCAACGAAGCGACCGACTACGCGATGGTCGATTCAGGCACATACAACGTCAAAGTGGTCCCAGCAGGCCTTGATGATCCCATCGTGATCGATGCCGATCTCGACCTGATGGCCAAGGACTACACAGTGATCGCCTCCGACGTTCTCTCCTCCATCACCCCGATCGTGCTCGAGGATGACAACGCGCTAGACGCCCTGGCCCGGATTCGCTTCATTCACGCCTCGCCAAACGCTCCTGCCGTCGACATCGCACTGGCCAACGGTGGCCCAGTACTCTTCGCTGACGTCGAGTTCGGCGAAAACGCCGGCTACATCGAGGTCCCCGGCGGGACCTACGATCTGGAAGCCAGAGTAGCCGGGACTGACACCGTCGCTCTTTCGGTACCCGGACTCAAGGTTACCGGCTTCCGCAACTTCACCGTGTTGGCAACTGGCCTGCTCGGTGGCAATCCGGCCCTGGGCGTCATCGCGACGTTGGATGCACAGAAGTGCGCCACGGACATCATTGGTGATGGCAAGACCGGTGTTAACGACATTCTCGCACTTCTTGACAGCTATGGCTCGAGCGATCAATTCGCCGACGTCGATGGCAGTGGAATCGTTGACGTCAACGATGCCATGCAGCTCATCATGAACTATGGAAGATGCGACTGATTTCCCCTCCTCCCAAAGCTCTACGGTGAGCGACCTTTCACAACTCTCTCCGTGCAAAGGTCGTTCACCAGAGCCGGGCGAATGATTGATCCCGATACGAAAGGAGTTGGACAATGAAAGTAATTGACGTACTCGCAGCCGTACTACTCGTGATTGGTGGCCTCAACTGGGGCATCTGGGGCATCTGGAGCATCTTCGATGCCGACTATGTGTCCACGGTACTCGGAGGCTACGACTCGGCCTTCGCAAAGGTACTCTTCATCACGGTTGGTGTCGCCGCCATCTACCAGGCCCTCAGCGTAAGAGCAATCCAGTCACGCTGGAAGATGGCATCAGCCTGATCCCCCTCTCCAGTGACGAGCTGCCAATCGAGAGAGGCCGCTCGCTCACTGGAGTCTCCACTCAGATCGAAACACTCACATGAACATCACGAATGACACAATCGCAGTGACGGGGGCAACGGGCTATGTCGGAGGACGACTGGCACCGAAGCTTCTGGACAGTGGCTACAAGGTCAAGTGTCTTGTGAGGAACACGCGAAAGCTCGAGGGGCGATCCTGGAGCAACCATCCGAATCTGGAGTCGACCGAAACCGACCTGATGGACGTCGAGAAGCTGGCGAAATCCCTCGAGGGATGCAGAGTCGCCTACTACCTGATCCACTCCATGATCACGGCCGGCGCGGACTACGACGAGGTCGACCAGAACCTGGCCAAGAACTTCTCGAAAGCCGCTGAAATGGCGGGTGTCGAACAGATCATTTACCTCGGTGGTCTGGGAGAGCTCGGCAACAATCTGAGCGAACATCTCACCTCAAGAAGACGCGTCGAGGAATCACTGTCCAACGGCAGTGTTCCAGTGACCGTGCTCAGGGCGGCCATGATCATCGGATCTGGCTCTGCTTCCTTCGAGATCCTCAGATATCTCGTGGAAAGACTCCCCATCATGGTGACACCAAGATGGGTGAGCACGAAATGCCAGCCCATTTCGATCGTCGACGTCCTTCACTATCTGCAGGCCTGCTTGTCCACACCAGAGACCATCGGACAGAGCATCGATATCGGAGGCTCCGAAGTGCTCACCTATCGCGATCTCATGAAGATCGTCGCGAAGGAGCTCAAGCTGCCGCGAAGACTCGTCGTGCCGGTACCCGTGCTGACGCCCCGCCTCAGTTCGTACTGGATTCACATGGTGACCCCAGTCGGTGCCGATATCGCGAGGCCACTGGCCGAAGGCCTGGCCAACACGGTGATCTGCCGAAACAAACTCTCGGACGAGCTCCTGCCGCACAGGACACTGAGCCCACAGGAGGCCATACATTCCGCTTTCCAGCACGAGTCGACGAATGAAGTGGCGACCTCATGGCTGGATGCCGGACCGATACCGGGTGACCCCGACTGGTCCGGCGGCCACGTCTATGTAGATCGTCGTGAAATGAACGTTTCGGCCAACGCGGATGATCTGTATGAAGCCATCAAGATCATCGGGGGTGGACATGGATACTACGCCGCGGACTGGCTCTGGAGGATTCGCGGCCTCATGGACCAGATATCAGGCGGGCCGGGACTGAGAAGAGGACGTCGCGACAATCGAGAGATCGGCTGTGGTGATGCACTGGATTTCTGGCGTGTCATGGACGCCATTCCCGGCGAGAAACTGCGTCTTTACGCTGAAATGAAACTTCCTGGCGTCGCGACACTCGAGTTCGACATCTGCTCGGATCCGGAGGATTCCAACTCATCGATCCTGATCCAGACCGCCAAGTTCAGACCACGTGGCCTGATCGGGATCCTCTACTGGTACGCGGTGAAACCACTTCATGGGATCGTATTCAATGGAATGATGAAGGGAATCAAGCTCGAAGCCGAACGCATCAATCAACCAGCAAGCCGAATCGTTCAGGAGTAGATAGATGAAGACACTCGTCTGGTTCAGGAATGATCTTCGAACGATCGACAACCCTTCCTTGAAGGCAGCAATGGATGCCGGCTCCAACGGCTGTATTGCCGTGTTCTTCATTACCCCCAGACAGTGGAAGCTTCACAACTGGGGCTCACCGAAGGCCTGTTTTCAGCTTGATTGCCTGACCGCCTTGAAGGATGAGCTCGAGTCCCTCGGCGTCCCTCTGCTTACTCGGTCGGTCCAAATCCAGGAAGACGTTCCCACACTGGTCCATTCATGCGCCCGGCAATATGGCTGCCAACAGGTACATGCCAACAGGGACTGCGGTATCGACGAGACGAGACGCGATGAGACGACTGCCGGACATCTCGCCACCGACAACATCGAATTCACACTGCATGATGGAAACTCGATCATTCCCGTCCATGAGATCAGGTCGGGCAAGGGAACTCCCTACGGCGTGTTCGCGCCCTTCAGCAAGGCATGGAAGAAAACCATCCTGGAACGCGGATTCCCGGAATCGACCAAACCCATGCCGCAAGCAGACATCGGGATACGACCATGTTCGATACCCGATCAGTCATCTGATTTCCCGGACTGGTCTGGCCGCGGCCTCTGGTCTGGTGGAGAACGCGAGGGACTGCGAAGACTGGACACGTTCATCCGGAACCACGCCGGCAACTACAGCCGGGATCGTGACACGCCTTCGATCGCGGGAACCAGCACCCTCTCTCCCTGGCTGAGCAGCGGTGCCCTGTCTGCAGCGACCTGCCTGAATGCACTGATCGCCAGCCATGGCCCAGAATTCGACACATGGCCCGCCGGCCCCAGCACCTGGCTCAACGAACTCATATGGCGAGAGTTCTACAGACACGTGATGCTGGGCTTCCCCCAGGTATCCATGAACAAGCCCATGCAGCCGTGGACGGAATTGGTTCCATGGGAATCGAATCCAGCGCCGCTCGACGCCTGGACCAGCGGCGAGACGGGGATCGACATCGTCGACGCCGGCATTCATCAACTGCTGCAGACCGGCTGGATGCACAATCGCGTCCGGATGATCACCGCCATGTTCCTCACCAAGAATCTGCTTGTCGACTGGCGAGCTGGAGAACGCTTCTTCGCCAATCACCTGGTGGACTACGACTTCGCCAGCAACAACGGTGGATGGCAATGGGCCGCTTCGACCGGCACCGATGCCGCCCCCTACTTCAGGATCTTCAATCCACAGCGGCAGGCCGAGACGTGGGACCCCGACCAGACGTACATCCGGAAATGGCTCCCCAGAACACCAGGCAGCATCAAGCCGATCGTGGACCTGAAGCAGTCGAGACAACAGGCCATCGACACCTTCAAGAACGCACGCGAGACATTCGAGGGCACGGCCGACGAGGACGGAAGACTCGTTGCAGCAAATGGAAGTCGAAACTCATGACCCGTATCATCTTCGTATTGTTCATTGGATTCATCGCAGCCTGTCAGGGAGTCAGAAGCATGACTGATACCGGGCAATCCAACTGGTTTCACGAACAGAAGTGGAAACATCGCATGGTCGTGATATCAGGCGAAGCGGACATGGTCATTCGACAGCGGGATCTCTTCCTTCAACTCGACGGCGATGTTCTGGATCGCGATCTTCTCGTCCTGACCATCATCCATCCACCAGAAAGCAACGGGATCGATCAATCACTCCCGGATCAGGCGGAGATCCAGAGGCACTTCAAGATCGAAACGAGCGAGTTCCAGGTGCTTCTCGTGGGCAAGGATGGACGAGTAAAGGAAAGAAGACGTGAGCTGGTCGAGCCAGCCGACTTCTTCGACTGCATCGATGCGATGCCCATGCGACAGGATGAAGTGCGGATCAGGCGAAAAGGCTGAGAAAACGGCTTTGTAGACCGTCTTACCAATGTGCTAGCCTAGAGCACATGGCCAAAGGTAAGAGACGCAAGAAGAAGCCAGGAAGCGGCTACACGCCTCCCCCAGTCGATCCACAATCGCTGGCCGATGAGGCAAGAGAGATGCTTTCCCAGATGGCGCCTGATGAAACAGGTCCCAGATGGGGAGAACTCCAGCGACTGCTCGTGAAGGCGAAGGCAGATCCAAACGAGGTGGCCAGCGCGATTGCAGGAAGAGATCTGTCCGCCATCGAGCACCTGATCAATGTCCTCCAGGGACTTGAAGAAGCCGAGGAACCACTCGAGGAGATCCTGCCTGAGTTCCCCCACGATGTTCTTCGAGATGCGATGAAGGCGTTCCGAAAACGATTCAAGCTCATGCGACTTGATCACGAATCCAAACTTGGAAGAAGCCCCTTGTCGACCGGCAAGGATGCAGCCTTCGAATCGATTCTGCCACCCGAGCAGTTCCCGCCGGATGTCTGGCGCGTTCTGGTCGTCAAAGGCGAGCTCGAATCGACCGGACGAGGCTTCTACAAGATCCCGACTGAAAAGCCGTCGTTCTAGTCGAACCAACGCATCCAAGGACCCACGACGTGTACCTCAAACTCCTTTCATCGGCCCTCCTGACGATACTCACGATGTCATCCTCGACCCACGCCACCGACACCAGTCGATATGAACATGGCGAAACCGTTCTTTCCACATCGAATGGCAACAGGAGCTATCCCTATAGTTTGCTGAAACCTGCCAATCGAAATACAACCGCCCCCCTCGTGATCTTTCTCCATGGCGCTGGTGAAAGAGGCAATGACAATCAACGGCAGTTGACCTACCTACCCGAACGATTCCTGGATGCCCCCCATCTGAACACGAGAGACTGCTTCGTCCTGGCCCCACAATGCCCTCGAGATGATGCCTGGGCGCCATTCGGCAACCGCAGTCCGGAATCAGCCGAACAGACGATGGCCATGAAGGCCGCCATCCACACAATCAGGAAGATCCTCTCGGAGGAGAACATCGATACCTCACGTATCTACCTGACAGGTCTGTCCATGGGTGGGTACGGCAGCTGGGATCTGGCCGCCCGCCATCCTGATTGGTTCGCGGCTGTCGTACCGATATGTGGTGGTGGCGATCCGCAAACCGCCCCTAAACTCGTGGAACTTCCCATCTGGGCGTTCCATGGCGACAAGGATCAGATCGTGCCCGAGAGCGCCAGCAGTGTGATGGTCTCCGCCATCCGGAAAGAGGGCGGCAGACCCGCCTACACCGTTCTCCCGGGTGTCGGGCATGGCTCATGGCCCTATGCCTACGGCCCACGCGGTGCCATGGACTGGATGTTCTCGCAACGCAATCCGGATCCACCAAGCGATTTCAAGAACACCGCGGTGGGAACCGAAGCAAAAACAGAACCATGAGCCTTTCAGGAAGATAGAATTTGGCATGCGAATCCTCATTCCCATACTCATAGGCCTCTCAGCCATTCTGGTCATCGCCGGTGGGCTTGACCGACCCGTCCAGGAAGCGGCCGCAACTCCAGCCGAAACGGAGACACCGATGAAGCCTGTCTACTCCAAGAGCGGACATGACATCACACCGATCAGTGATCAACGCAGGGCCGAACTGGCCGCGAAGCTCTCTCCGGAAGCCTTCAAGATCACACAGAAGGACGGTACGGAACGCGCATTCTGCGGAACACTGCTCGACAACAAGAAGGAAGGCACCTACGCATGTGTCGTATGCGGACTTCCACTCTTCTCCTCGAGCCACAAGTTCGATTCAGGCACTGGATGGCCAAGCTTCTACACGCCAGTCGACCCCGATCATCTCAAACGGACTGTCGACAAGAGTCATGGAATGGTCCGCACGGAGATCTCCTGTGCACGATGTGACGCCCACATGGGACATGTATTCGAAGACGGGCCACCACCTACCGGGGAACGCCACTGCCTGAACTCAGCTGCGCTCGTGTTTCTCGAGAAAGGTGAACCAGTACCCGAAGCCTCTCGACCAATAGAGATGGAAACCGCCTACTTCGCGGCCGGCTGCTTCTGGGGCGTCGAGCACTGGTTCCAGAAGGGCGACGGTGTGATCGATTCCGAAAGCGGATACATGCAGGGCAAGACGGACAATCCCACCTACAAGGATGTCTGCTACAAGGACACCGGACACGCCGAGGTGGTCAAGGTGACCTTCGACAAGAACAAGATCAGCTACGAGGAACTTCTCGAGGCCTTCTTCAAGATGCATGATCCGACGCAGCTGAACAGACAGGGACCGGATATCGGCAGCCAGTACCGCTCCGGCATCTACACGGTCAATGAAGAGCAGGCGAAGCAGGCACGGGCATTCATCGAGAAACTCACCGCCGAGCAGGCTTATCCGGATCCGATTGTGACGGAGGTCGAACCGGCCGAGAAGTTCTATGCAGCCGAGGACTACCATCAGGATTACATCGAGAAGACAGGCCGCATGTGCCATGTCGTGAATCCATGGACCGATTCCTCACAGACAACCCACTGACTTCCGCTCGGACAACGTTCGAATCATTCCGCATGCGTTGAGGGGTTCGTCGAGTCCATCTCGTCGAGGGATTCCATGGTCAGACGCACCGAGCGGATGTAGGGCGACTCGCCCTCGTCCCAGTGCCCGTAGGTCGTTGTGACTATCGTTCCATCAGGAAGGATCTCAACACCCGGATAGGCCGTGTCCCAGGCATGCTTGTTGTCCTTCAGGCGAATCCGGTACTGACCCGGCAAACCCTTGCGGATGTCATCCCAGGTTCCAACCCAGGCAACCCAATCACCCCTTGTAGGCGACTCATGGGTCGTATCCCTGAAGGAGATGAAGAGACGCCCATCTGGCGCATAGACCGCGGTATGACGGTCACCAGTCAGGGATCCCGGAAGCTCCCGCGGTGCCGACCAGGTCAGCCCCTCATCCTCACTGAACATCACATGCGAATTCCGACGACGACTATTCTCACGGAGCAGGATTGCCAACGTGTCCCCATCGGGGGATCTGACGATCCCCGGCTCACAGAGATGGATGTCGCAACCGGACCAGATCGCTTCAGGCGATGACCAACTGAGGCCACCATCCTCACTGAGGGTTCGGTACAAGGTGAAGGTGACAGGATCGGTCTGCTTCCCGTTCTGGGAAATGAAACGACCATCGTCATGGAACATCGCCAGGTAGCGCCCATCCTCGAGCTGTTCCACGAAACCCATGACCACGATTCCTCCCCAGTCTCCAACAGGACGCAATGGTGAGAAACTGTTGCCGTCGTCTTCGCTGACGGACAATCTGGCGGGATACAGTCCAGACCACATGATGAGTCTCTTCTGTCCCGTATCGGGATCTATCACGCGATGCAGGGTCGGAACTTCCCTGCTCTGTTCCCAGTTGGGCGGTGTCGGCAGTCGCTTTGACCAGGTCAATCCCCCATCAGTCGAACGTTTGTAGACGACTCCGCCCTTGCCATGCCCCTTTGGATAGACACACAGAATGGTCCTTCCATCCTCGAGCAATACCGTGGTTGGATGGCCAAGGTACTGACCAGGCTCGCGGTCGACGACCACATGGCCCGAGGTCCGGCCGTCGAGATCGAGCAGTGGGATGTCGTATCCACGCGAGGGCACACGTTCGTCCAGTTCGCTCATCATCAGAACGGATTGGAACCGACGTGGGACTTCGCCGTTGAAATCCGCCCTGACCCTGAAGACGTTGCTCTCGAGATTGCGGTGGATAATGCCGCGAACGGGAATCTCCGAATCCGTATCACCAAGCACAACCGTGTACTCCCCCTCCCGAGAAGCCAGAAGATCATCAAGTGTCCCTATCCAGACCACCAGACAACCATGAGTCGGACTGTCACTGGCAGTGTCATGGAACAGGACACCGATTCGATCTCCGGGCAAGGACGATGCGTCCAGCATCATCCCATCAAGCACGGAATGCTGCTGGATAGGTCGGGTGGGAGGATGGCCGAAACCCGGCCGATGAACCATGCTGGTTGAACCGTTCGTCTTCGAATCGAGACGAATGACGGAATCGTCTGGGAGAACCGTTGTGGCCCGATGCACCGGCCCCACCGTGCCCGGTTCCTGCTTCCACTCCCCGTGATCGGAGAGATCTATCCACGGACGCTCTCTTCGTCGATCAATTGAATCCGTTGGATCCTGAACGACGCCTGCGGCGAGCGAACATGCAAGAAACAGATACGCGATCCATACAAGATTCACTTGAAATACTCCGTAACACGAAATCACGGTTCTCACACGAGACGCAATCCAAGTCGCTTTTCGACTGTTGCAAGCCGATTCTATCATGGCCCCCCTGCAAGACTATCGAGTAGAATCATCAACCATGAAACTACTAGAAGGTCTGTCCGCCGCCGCCTACACACCGACCAATGATGATGGCTCCCTCAATCTCGATGTCATCCCCGACTATGCAGCGCATCTGAACAACACCGGTGTCCCCAGCGTCTTCATCTGCGGGACAACAGGTGAATCCCTCTCGTTCACGATGAAGGAACGAATCGATCTGGTCGAGGCATGGTGCCCTGAAGCCAGGAAGAACGATCTCATTCCGATGTTCCATGCAGGCAGTGCCTGTCAGCTGGAAGCCATCGAGATGGCGGCTGCCGCAGCCGCTGCCGGTGCCGAGGTGATTGCCGCCATGGCC
The DNA here is from genome assembly GCA_002716385.1 of Phycisphaerae bacterium. Classification (GTDB taxonomy): domain Bacteria; phylum Planctomycetota; class Phycisphaerae; order Phycisphaerales; family SM1A02; genus UBA1668. The sequence goes on from PBAX01000027.1 coordinate 10,461, forward strand.
CCCCCGTGCATACCACCAGCTTCAGTGGATGATCTGGTTGATTTCCTCAAGCCGATCGCCAAGGCAGCCGGAAGCAGGGCTTTCATCTTCTACGACAATCCGGCACGATCCCATGTTGACTTCTCGCCCAATCTCGTCATCAACGCCGTGAAGAAGGCGATACCGAACTTTGCCGGCGTGAAACTGACTCGATGCGATCTGGAGGCTTTGGAACAGGCCATCGAATCCTGTGGAGAAGATGGGCAGGTTCTCTTCGCCTGCGATCCGATGCTGTTGTTTGGACTTCAACTTGGTGTCGAAGGTGCGATTGGCGCGTCCTACAACCACTCGGCCGGCCTGTTCAATCGCATGATGCAGGCCTACGCCGCCGGCGACATGGCGGCCGCAACGGTCGAACACGACAAGGCGGTCATCATGATCGATGCGCTTCATGACCACGGCATAATTCCCGCAGGAAGACATGCGACGACACTCCACGGAATCGAGGTGGGCTCGTCACGTCCCCCACTGCAATCATTGAGCGAGACGGCATGCGCTGAAATCGCCAACGCCCTGGAGGCTCTTGGCCTGCCCGAGAGGTCCTAGACTGCCTCACACAAGAGCCAGCCAATCTACACCTATGCCACCGCCGATCGACCATACAACCGAGACCATACTCACCTACGAGGGCATTGCCGACTACTACGCAACGGTCGAGGATGATCCGATTCTCCGATCATCCATTCGCAAGTTGCTGGGCAAGCCTTCTCAGACGAATCGAATACTCGAGCTTGGTTGTGGACCTGGCATAGATGCCAACGCCTTGAAACGGGCCGGTCACGAAGTCGTCGCCATTGATCTTTGTGAAGCGTTCATCAACCGTAGCCGAATGCGGTTTCCCGAAGTGGACTTCCAGCTGATGGATCTTCGGAATCCAGAGTTCGATGCCGAATCCTTCGATGGCATTCTCAGCATGGCCTCACTGGTCCACGTGCTGCCCGAGGAATTGCCCGATGTCATCCGGAGATGCCGTCGCCTCCTTCGACCCGGAGGACGCCTGGTCGTCTGGAACAGCGACTCCACCGTTGTCGATCATTACGATGTCCCCGACTGGGGCAACGCCTCCAGCCGGTACCTGAGAATGTGGTGCCATGACCGAGTCATCATGAAAAAGGCCATGGAGGAAGCCGGTTTCGATCAGGTTCGCCTCATGCAGGTCGACTCCGACTACTACGCAGACATGAAACGAATCCGGGAGAACCAGATCTCCCTCTATGTCGCCGTGGGGCTGGCTGGAGAAACCGTCTCACCGGCTGAAATTTGATTTTGAGGCCGTTGACCGGATCCTCTCAAATCGCTAAATTCTTTATCTGGAATGGGTTCCCGGGATGCGAAGCGTTTTCGCGAGGCCGGGCGAAGAGGGAAGTGTGCAGCTCTGCTCCAAGCGGAGAATGCACCGCGGTGCCGCCGCCGTAGAGGCCTTTGCTTCTGATCAGGGTCACTGCCACGCCAGTGGTGGGAAGACGATCGGAACAGCGCCTTCAGCCGGAAGACCTGCCTGTTCCTCAACTCATCCCGCGAGCACGGGATTAAGGGGAATACGCTCATGAAGCGATCAATTACTGTTTGTCTGGCAGCAATTCTGGCCGGCATTTCTTCCGCGAATGCGGATCTGATCATCGATGACAGCCAGGGCCTTGCCCTCGATGTGACCAGCTGGGTCGGCGAAGGCGAAAACACATCCTATTTCGTCGTCGACTTCGAAGCCACCGGCGGAACAAGCTATGCATTCGGATATCAGTGGAGCGGGACCGAGACGGTACTTGACATGATCAACTCCCTCTCCGCCGAGACCGTCTTCGAAGCTGAAATGACCAGCTTCGGTGATTTCGGAACATTCATCGATAATTTCTCCTTCATGTCGGAGAGTGGTGATCCGGACAACTACTGGGCCCATTCATTGGCGACCCCAACCGGATCCGGCATCATCGACTGGACTGCAGCTGGCGGCGGGGTCGAATCGGAATTCCTCTCTGATGGACTGATCTCCGGCTGGTACAACGGCTTCAACGAGGATTTCTCCGTCATCAATCCATCACTACCACTGATCCAGGTCCCGGCACCTGCCGGGCTTTCGGTGATCGGACTGGTTTTGATTGGATCCCGAAGGCGTCGTGTTCGCTGAAATCTGAAGCCATCCGAATGAAAGTAAACGGGGTTCGTCAATGATGACGAGCCCCGTTTTTTTTCTCTGGTATGTCCATTGGGCCGATGTAGATGATGGCCATCATGAAATGGCCTACCGGCCTGAGTCAGATCAAGGATGCCCGGGAACATGGAAGCCCACACCACCAGTTCATCAAGAGCCCGGTTCGAAGCCTATCTGTACCGAAATCATGCGTTCGTGCATGGAATCAAGACGGCACTGGCAACAGCTCTGGGGCTGTGCCTAGCATGGCTCCTCAAGCCATGGATAGAACATCCGGAATGGATCGTCATCAGCACCGTGGTCGTCATGACAATGCTGCCCAATGTCGGCGGTGTCATACAACGTGCGATCTACAGGCTGGTGGCCACGATCATGGCGACGATCGTGGCCCTTATCGTGATCTTCCTGACGAACAACGACTGGCTGGCCGTGGACATCACACTGGTCGTCGGCGTGATGATCTTCACCTTCATTGCACAGAACCCCAAGTATCGACAGGTCGGCATGCTCAGCGCCGTCACGCTGACGATTCTGCTGGCCTCAAGAGGTCCGAACGAATCCGTCATTCTCTGGAGAAGCCTTGACATCCTGCTTGGGGTATCACTTGCTCTGCTGGTGAGCAGATTCGTATTCCCGATAAGGGCCTCTCGACAGCTTCGCTTCCAGATGGCGGACAGTGTCGAACAACTCGGAACACTCTTCACGATGGCCGCCTCGGAAGAGGAAAAGCCTGAATCCGAATACGAGAAGATCGAGGATCGAATCGCAGCCGGATTCATGGCCCAGAGACAATCGCTTCCACTGGCTCAACTCGAGAACAAACGAGTTCGACAGGGAAGAGCGTGTCTGCAGAACATGATGAGAAGCCAGCGTGCCCTGCTGGGACTTTCCAGAACACTGCGTCGGGCATATTCACATACGGATCTGGGGGAATCGCTGATCAGTTCGCTGGATGGACTCGACGATGTTCGCAATCGAATCTCCGAACAACTCGAGGAGATCTCCCAGGCGATCAGGATGGGACGGACACCCACTCATGATCAGGAACTCGGCATCTCACATTCGAGCCTGAAGGTAAACATGAAACAGGCCGCCCAGAACGTCGGCACGCCTTTGATGAGCCCACAGACCTTCATCTTCATCATCGAGCAGATCATCCATGTGACGCAATCGCTCCACAAGGATGCGACACGAGTGGCCATCGATCTCGCCAATGCCTATCCGTCGATCGAATCCGACGACACCGTGGCGGCATGAGCCCCCCCTCAACTCCTGTTTCGCAGATCGACTCGAGGGGTCGGCGGCATCGGTCGATCGATGGTCTCCACGACGAACAGGACGTGGCTGCTGGCTCGCTGCGCATCGAGTCCCTGACGACGCCTTCGACGTCGAGCCCGAGCGAGTATTCGATCTACCTGGTCGAAATGCTTCAAGATTTCCTTGTGCTCCACCGCAGTCAGGGATTCCCAGTGCGCCAACGACTTGACGGATGGCTCCCGCAGACGCGACTGGATCATCCGGCTGCTATGCTCGATGCGCCTGCCGACCAGCTCACGCATCCGACCGGCCTGCGTTCTGGAGTCTTCGTCGTAGACGACCACCAGTCTTCTGCCGACCGTACTGAAGGTACGTGCGGATTCACCCGCGACCTGCGTGGGCTTGATGATGCCGGAACGCACCAGTACATCGATGTGATAATGGGCGAGCGAGGGCTTGATCTCAAGCACCTCTGCGAGACCACGTACCGTGACACCACCTGAAGCGGTGATGATCTCCAGCATTCCCATCCGCAATGGTGATTTCACGGCGTTCCAATGGCGAGGAAGCGACAGATCGATGATCTGCTCATTCGAACTGTTGGCACCGGCAGACGACATGAATCAATCCACGGGAAGATCTTCTGGGAAGGTGCCTTCAACCCTGCGGACATCTATTTCAATGCCACTCTCCATCTGATCCATGCCATCGGGTGGTACCGAACCCAACGGTCCGACGGGCGATTCGTCGAACGACCTCACAGGTGCTAGATACGCGGGGTTGACCAGACTGAAGTACGTGCCCGGGCCACGAACAGCGACCATGTCCCCCATCACGAGCATCGCCGCATGTGATTCGGCCGTGACTCTCCAGCTGTAGAGCACGCCGGTGGCCTCTGCATAGGCGCCCACCATCAACGGATCCTCCAGAGAGACGTCCACGCCGATGATCTGAGGGACCCCGGATGAGCTGACCAGACCCTGGACGGTGACGATCTCACCGATGTGGCGTGCCAACTGATCATTCTTGGTGAGAATCACAGGCCGACCATCCTGCCCGACGGGCTTCTGACAGGCGAAAAGCATCATTGTGACAAGCAATGGGATATAGAGCCGCATAGTTCCTCCATGGAAAACCGTTCGATGCGATACCCTACCACCCGAGACACATTGAAGTTGAAAAATCACATGGATGGTATTTCCAATGTTGCCAATCACACTTCTACTCTTGACCTTGGTTAATCTGATCCAGCCCCCGGCACCCTCCAAGGAAGCCCCAAGGCCACAACCACGTCAGATCCAGTATCTCGACGATGCCAACCCGCGGCATCAGTTGCTCCTCTTCCAACCAACCGGCCATTCACCCGAGACGCCACTACCACTGGTTGTCTGGGTTCACGGTGGAGGCTGGATGCATGGAAGCCACAGGACCATGAACAGCACACTGGCCTCACTGATCCAGTCGGATCGATATGTGGTCGCCAGCATCGGCTATCGGCTCACCGATGAGGAGCTCTGGCCAGCCCAGATTCACGATTGCAAGGCAGCCATCAAGTGGCTCAAGGGCAACGCGAGGCAGATCGGAGTCGATCCCGATCGAGTGGGCGTCATAGGTGCGTCGGCAGGCGGACATCTCGCCTCCATGCTCGGGACATCCGGCGGCGACAAGCTCATGAGTGGAACACTTGGCGTGTATCACAAGGTGGATGATCGTGTTCATTGCGTCGTCGACTTCTTCGGCCCGACGGATCTTCTGAAAATGGATGCCCAGGCGATGGATGGCGCCAAGCTCATACATGATGCCCCCGATTCACCGGAATCGAGACTTCTCGGCGCGCCCCTGCAGACCGTGCCCCAACTAGCCAAATCGGCCAATCCGATCACATACGTCTCACCGGACGATCCACCATTTCTGATCATTCACGGCACCCATGACGCCCTGGTCCCCTACGCCCAATCCACTCTTCTAAAGGAATCGCTCGAAGAAGCAGGCGTTGAGACGACACTCATCACCATCGAAGATGGTGGACATGGAGGGCCTAAATTCACGGGAATCCAGTCACGTGTCCTAGATTTTCTGGATCGGCAACTCTCAGGGAAACCGACGGAATCCACTCCAGAGGATGCGATATCGGGGGAAAAACAGGAACCCTCGACAGCGAAGTGACCTACCATGTCGGCATGAAGAGACTCTTTACCGCCTTCCTGCTTCCGATCGTCATGACCGCCTGCGACCGCCGGGTCGTGGAAGTCAATCAAGAGGCCCCCGCAACCGAGGAACGCAAGATCGACATCTACGACCTCTCCGCCGAGAACCTGTCCGGCGAACGGATCTCACTCGATGATTACCGTGGCAAGGTGACGCTCGTGGTCAACGTGGCCAGCCAATGCGGCTTCACTCCACAGTACACGCAACTGCAGGAACTACAGGAGACCTGGAAGGACCGGGGGTTCTCGGTCATCGCATTCCCCTGCAACGATTTCGGCGGCCAGGAGCCGGGTGACTCGAAGGCCATCGAACAGACCTGCCGAGTCGACTACAAGACGACCTTCCCAGTGATGTCCAAAGTCCAGGTCAAACAGGGGCCTGGCCAGTCGCCTATCTATGCACAACTCGAGGAAGCGACTGGTGTTCTGCCGCGATGGAATTTCGGAAAGTATCTCGTCAACGGAAAAGGCGAACCCGTGGCCTTCTTCGGATCGAGCGTGAAACCCATGTCCGAAAAGATCCAGCAGGCCATTGAAGAATCCATGAACTGATCCCCTCAAGCGACCCCCTTCAGGAACACACCCATGTCATCCGGCAGTCCATGGATCATGCGAAGATTGCAGAGCGTCTACTCGGCAGCTTCATGCTGGTCTGGTCTGGCGGTTCGGAATCGAATCGAGATCGATGCCGATGAGCAGGATCGAATCGACTGGATTCGCGCCATCCCCTACATACTGCTTCATGTCGCCTGCCTGGGCGTGATATGGACGGGATTCTCATGGGTGGCCTTCGGTGTCGCCTTCGGCCTCTATCTGCTGCGAATCTTCACAATCACCGGCTTCTATCACCGCTATTTCTCGCATCGGACGTTCAAGACGAGTCGCTGGTTCCAGTTCGTCATGGCGTTCATAGGCACGACGTCTGCCCAGCGAGGACCGCTCTGGTGGGCCGCCCATCATCGGCATCATCACAATGAATCGGATACCGAGCACGATCTGCATTCACCAAGACAGAGGGGATTCCTCAAGAGCCATTGCGGATGGTTCCTGACCCACCGTGGCTTTCATACACCAAGCCAGTACACGCGTGACTGGAACCGTTTTCCGGAACTCCTGTGGCTCGACCGTTTCTGCCTGATTCCCCCAATTGTCCTGGGACTGGCTATGTTCGGGCTCGGCGCACTGCTCGAAGCCTTCGCGCCGGGACTGGGCACCGGACCATGGCAGATGCTCGTCTGGGGATTCTGCATCTCGACCGTATTCACCTACCACGTCACCTACACGATCAATTCACTGGCTCATCAGTACGGCAAGCAGAGATTCGATACCGGCGATGATTCAAGGAACAACTTTCTTCTGGCCATCCTCACGCTGGGCGAAGGCTGGCACAACAACCATCACCACTATCCCGCGACCGTCCGCCAGGGCTTCTACTGGTACGAGATCGACTTGACCTGGTACACCCTGCTGGGCATGCGATCGTGCGGGCTGATCTGGGACATGAAGAAGATCCCCGAACACGTTCTTGAAAGAGGACGAAGGCCAGCCTCAACGACGGAACACTCAGGCAAATCATGAGAATCGCTGTGATCGGCAGTGGCATCGCAGGCCTGACCGCTGCTACACAGCTGGATCGCGATCATGATGTTCATGTATTCGAATCCCAGTCGCACGCCGGTGGACATACGCGAACGATCCCGGTCGAATCGCATGGCCGAATCTGGCCCGTAGATACCGGCTTCGTGGTCTTCAACACCGAAACCTATCCAGGCTTGTGCGGCATGTTCGATTCACTCGGTCTGCAGCGCCGGGAAACCACGATGAGCTTCTCCGTACGATGTGCCCGGTCCGGATTCGAGTATCAGGGAGCCGGTCTCTCCGGATTCTTCGCCAGTCGGCGGAACCTCCTGAATCCGGCCCATCATCTGATGCTTCGGGACATCATTCGTTTCCACAAGGATGCCCGCACCCTTCTGGCGAGCGGGGACGAGACCTTGACTCTGGACGACTGGATTTCCGCTCGTGGATACGGAAAGGCATTTCGAAATCGGTACCTGCTGCCCATCGGCGCCTCCATATGGTCCTGTTCGAGAGGCGACTTCGGCCGGTTCCCGGCACGATTCGTGATCGAGTTCATGACCAACCATCGAATGCTCCAGATCAGGAACCGCCCCGTCTGGCAGACACTGGTTGGGGGTTCTGATCGCTACGTGGAGGCGATGCTCAGAGGTTTCGATGGCACACTCCATCTGCAATCTCCTGTCCAGCGAATCAGACGCACCGAAACGGGGGTCGATATCAAGATCGAGTCCTCGGGATGGACATCGTTCGATCATGCCGTTCTGGCTTGCCATGCCGATCAGGCGCTGGCGCTCGTGGAGGATCCGGACCGGACCGAATCCGAACTGCTCGAGTGCTTCCCGTACAGCTCCAATATCGTGACGCTTCATACCGATCAGAGGCGACTGCCTCGCAGGCCCGCCGCCAGAGCATCCTGGAACTATCTGCTTGGCGATGAAGACGAACCCGCCTCCATCACCTACGACATGAGCCGTCTTCAGGGGCTGGATTCTCCCGAGCCGTTTCTCGTGACATTGAATGACGATGGAACACTCGATGAATCGAGGATCCTGCTTCAATTCGAGACCTCCCACCCCACCTACCATGCGATGCGTGCGAGCGCCCAGACTCGACATGACGAGATGATCGGCCGACGGAATCTGAGCTACTGTGGCGCCTATTGGGGCTACGGATTCCATGAGGACGGCTATCAAAGCGGGTGCCGAGCTGCCGCAGGCATTCAAGCTGCCGACAAGAAACCATGAAGAGCTGCATATACGAAGGCATGGTTCGGCACAGGAGGTTCAAGCCTCGCGAACATGTCCTGCGCTACCGGCTGTTCATGATGTATCTGGATCTTGAGGATCTCGAATCGGCATTCAAGGGAACCCGACTGTGGTCCAGTGTCTCAGTGGCACCTGCGAGATTCCGGAGATCCGACCACATGGGCGATCCGGACATACCTCTGGCCCAGGCTGCTCGCGATCTCGTCCAGGAACGGCTAGGCAGACGGCCGGATGGTCCTGTCCATCTCCTGACTCACCTTCGCTACTTCGGCTACGTCATGAACCCGGTGAGCTTCTACTACCTCTGGCAGAAGGACACGGGATGCATGGACGCGATCATCGCCGAGGTCCACAACACCCCCTGGGGCGAGCGACACTGCTACGTGCTGGATGCACAGTCGGATCGGAGAATGTGGCGATTCAGGTTTCCAAAGGCTTTCCACGTCTCCCCGTTCATGCCCATGAATCACGAGTACGACTGGAAGTTGAGCAAGCCCGGAAGGAAACTGGGCATGCAGATGATGAACTTCGAGGAGGATGAGAAGGTGTTCGATGCGACGCTGGTCATGCAACGACGTGCCATCACACCCGGTCGCCTGAGGGCCCTGCTGATCCGATACCCGTTCATGACCGCCAAGGTGATCTTCGGCATCTACTGGAATGCCATGAAACTCTGGTTGAAACGAGTACCATTTCATCCCCATCCATCGAAAGTCGATTCGACGGCACGTTCATGAAACAGGACCTCATCAATCAGAAGCTGCGACGCAAGACCGGAAGCGGAGGTGCATCCAGTCGAATCGCGCGTGGGCTGATTCTGGGAAGACTGGATGGAATCCGTGGTGGCCACCTGATCGTGACGGATGGACAGGGGGAACGAGCCTGTGGCGATACCGGGCAACCTGGACATAGGCTGGTCGTGCATGACGACCGCTTCTATTCCATGCTTCTTCGACAAGGAAGCCTCGGAGCAGCGGAAGCCTGGATCCAGGGTTGGTGGAGCTGCGACACACTCGTCCCACTGCTTCGGCTGATGATCCGGAATCTGGAACAATCAGATGGGCTCGGAGGATGGCAATCGATCCTGCGACGACCCCTTGAGCTGCTCTCCCAGTTCAAACGGGCGAACACCCTTCGTGGAAGTCGCCGAAACATTCGATCCCATTACGATCTCAGCAACGACTTCTTCCGCATCTTCCTGGATGAGACGATGACGTATTCATCAGGCATCTTCCAGAGTCCTGACAGCACTCTTCAGGAAGCCAGCGAATACAAGCTCGACCGACTCATCAGGATGCTGGATCTGAATGAGGACAGCCATCTTCTCGAGATCGGAACCGGCTGGGGCAGCATGGCGATACGAGCAGCCAGCACGATCGGCTGCCGCGTGACCACCACCACCCTCTCGGTGGAACAGGCCCTTGAAGCCAGGAGACGCATCACGGCTGCCGGACTCGACGGAAGAATCTCCGTTCTCGAGACCGACTATCGTGAGCTGACGGGAACCCATGACGCCATCGTGGCGGTCGAGATGATCGAAGCAGTCGGCCATCGATATCTGCCCGCATTCTTCCAGTCATGCAACGACAGGCTCAAACCGAACGGCCGTCTCGTCATGCAGGCGATATCAATGCCCGAAGACCGGTACGGCCGGTATCTGAGGACCACGGATTTCATCAGAACCCACATCTTTCCCGGAAGCTGCTGCCCATCCATCACGGCTCTGGACAGGGCCGCCACGGGAAGGACGGACTTCACACCTGTTCATCGCGACGACATGGCGCCTCACTATGCTCGAACGCTGAATCTCTGGCGTCACACCTTCATGGACGGACTTGACGAAGTCAGGGCGCTGGGGCTCCATGATGATTTCATCAGGATGTGGGAGTATTACCTGGCCTACTGTGAGGCTGGTTTCGCCGAGAACTACATCCGGAGCGTGCAATTGGTGTACGACCGACCCGACGCAGCCTCGCTTCCCGACATCGATCCCATACCCCAACTGGACCTTGATCTCATTCCATGATTCCACTGATCCCAATCCTTGCCTGTCTGGCCTGTTCGATTCTCATCATGACCGCGCTCTGGGCATGGCAGAAACGAACGGGCTTTCCCGCGATCGTCGATGTCGCCTGGGCATTCACGACTGCCGGTGCAGGTCTGGCGCTTTGCCTCTCGGCGGATGGAAGCCTTCCACGGAGGACGATAGCCTCTGTACTCATTGTCATATGGGGCCTTCGACTGGGGATTCATCTTGCCAGACGATTCAGGAGACATCCCGTCGATCGTCGGTACGTGGCCATGAAGGAACGCTGGGGCGAGAAAGCCGAAGCTTTCATGCTCGGCTTCTTCATGCTCCAGGCACTGGCTGCCGTCATCTTCGCATTGCCGATCATGTCGGCCGCCACTGGAGACACACCCTCGACGCCCATTCTGGCGATCGGCCTGACACTCTCGGTCATGGGCATCATCGGCGTGAGCGTTTCGGATCATCAGTTGGCCCGATTTGTCAGCGAGGAATCGAACAAGGGACGCATCTGTCGATCCGGATTGTGGAGCTGGAGCAGGCATCCGAACTATTTCTTCGAATGGTTGATCTGGTGTGGATTCGCCGTGCTGGCTGCGGATGGACCACTCTGGTACATCGGTCTTGGCGGCATGCTGCTCATGCTGCTGCTCCTTCTCAAAGTCACCGGAATACCGCATGTGGAACGCGAAGCACTCAAGAAAAGAGGCGACGCATGGCTCGAGTACCAGCGAGAAACCAGCGTCTTCATCCCACTACCACCACGTAAGAGGACATCCGAATGATCGGCTCAATAGGTCTGGAACTGGCTGAACGTGCCTGGCTGCCCGATACGATCATTCGAGCGGGCATACGAAAGCTCTGCCGACGACGAGAAGGCGATCTCCCGTCCGCCCCGGACCTTGAAGCATGGGTCGAAGGCCATCTTGCGAAAATGGCGGATGGACCCATCGCCAACGTGCCAGAAGCCGCCAATGAACAGCACTACGAGGTGCCGGCGGATTTCTTCAAACTTTGTCTGGGCCCACGACTGAAGTACAGCAGCTGCCTGTTCGAACACGCCACCACCCTCGAAGAGGCGGAGATCGAAGCACTCGAGGCCACCTGCCGGCATGCCGATCTCTCCGATGGGCAGGACGTTCTCGAACTGGGTTGCGGGTGGGGATCCCTGACGCTCTGGATGGCCGAAAACTATCCCGCATCGCGGATCACAGCCGTCTCCAACAGCCACGGCCAGCGTGCCCATATCGAGGAAGTCTGCAGACAGAGAGAACTGACCAATGTCAGGATCATCACTGCAGACATGAACGAATTCGACACAACTGACCGGTTCGATCGAATCGTCTCAATCGAGATGTTCGAACACATGCACAACTGGAAGCGGCTCTTCGAACGTGTTCGATCGTGGATGCGGGACGATGCCGCAATGCTGATCCACGTGTTCTGCCACAGAGACACCCCCTACTTCTTCGAGGACCGGGGGACCGGTGACTGGATGGCCAGACATTTCTTCAGCGGTGGCCAGATGCCTTCGCTCGATCTGCCCGGTCGACTCCCGGAGCATCTCAAGCTCGATGAAACCTGGGAATGGAATGGCCGGCATTACGCTCGAACCGCCGAAGCGTGGTTGGAAGAACTGGATCGAAACCGCGACACGGCCATAGCCGCCCTGCTGAAAGGACGGCCGGGCATCGATTCCGATCGCGAAATCCAGCGATGGCGCATGTTCTTCATGGCATGTGCCGAGCTTTTCGGGCTCGATAACGGCGAAACATGGCTCGTTGGCCACTTCAAGCTTTCGCCCGCCAACTGACGCTGCGAGGCGACCTTGAACTGGGTACCGTATGTCCCATCATGACAACTCCAGCCAACACCAATTCAAATGCCAACACGACCGTCAGCGATGAGTTCGATCTGAGTGGCAGTCTGTCGGCCGCCCAAGACTGGTTCATGAATTTCATCGATACCAGGCAATCGGTCTTCATCCCCTGCCTGGTCGTGATTGGAATCGCCTTCATCCTGCATATCGTGGTTGGATGGCTTCTCGCCAGATATGCCAATCGAATGAATCGAGACGGCTTCCAATGGACGGGGATCATGGCATCAAGCCTGTCCCTTCCTGTGGGTCTGGCCATCTGGGCCATGGCCTTCACGATGGTCGCCAGAATGCTGATCGCACCTGATCCGACGAAGGCGGAAGCGGCGATCCTGGTCACGCGAATCGCACAGGTCAGGCTCGGGATCATCCTGATACTCCTTGGCTGGTTCCTTGTCCGGACCGTTCGTCGAATAGAGAAGAAATGTGCCGAGATCGCCATGCACTCGGACAAGCTGGATCTGACCGCGGTGCATGCCGTGGCGAATTTCCTCGTCGTATTCATCTGGTTGATGACCATCCTGATCGCGGCACAGTCCTACGGCATGGACATGACCGCCATTCTCACGCTTGGTGGAGCCAGCGCCTTCGCACTCTCATTCGCGTTCCAGGATGTTTTCAAGAATCTCTTCGGTGGCGTGATGATCCTCTTCTCAAGACCGTTCAGAGTCGGTGAAGCCGTCGAAGTGAACAATCTCGCAGGCTCGATCGAGAAGATCGGGATCTACCAGACCCGGATGAGAGGATGGGATAAGGTCCCCATCATCATCCCCAACTCCATGTTCCTGACGAATGCGATCAAGAACATCACCGGTATCAGCCAACGGAAGATCCAGTTCGTGATCGGGCTTCGCTATCAGGATTTCGACCAGATCAAACCGGTCGTCCAGGAAGTCGAGACCGCTCTGAAGTCGCATTCGGACGTTGATGGAGATGGACTGCTCCGGGTCGTATTCAACAACTTCGGGGATTCAAGCCTGGACATCGCCATCACCTGCCTGACGCAGGCCGGTGCCAGCGCCGGTGATGCCGCAAATCTCCAGCAGGAGTTGATGATCAAGGTCGGTGAAATCGTCGCCGCACACGGCGCGGACTTCGCATTCCCGACACAGACACTGGATATCCCGGCACCGATCGAGACGGCCAGCAAGCCTGATTCAAAGTGAACCGTTCTTCGGATTGAGTATCGGGACGATGACCTCCTTGAAGGCATCCGCCTGATGACGAAAACCGAGATCGGTTGGATGGGAACCATCCACCGTCCCGTCACCGTCCTCAGACAGCAGTCGATCGCCTTCGAGATAGTGGAGATTCGGGACACCCTCGGACTTAAGATCGTCCCAGGCCGCCCGAAGCGCCGCACGGTTCTCGGTCTGATACTTCGCGCGACTCGCATTGATGTGACTATCCCCCCAGGTCCTGTCCTCCACGAGAAGAATCGGCGTCTCGGGACGGAGTGCACGCAGTCGCTTGACGAACGGTACGGCTCGTTGAGCGACTTGCTCACCATCGAGATTCGGAAGACAGTCCACCACGTACATGGAGGCGTCGATCTCACCCAGAAAATCGGCCATCTCCGGATCCATGGTGCCACTGCCGGAGAATCCTAGATTCACGACTTCAATGTCGAGTTCCCGCCCGAGAATCGCGACATGACACATCCCGGGCCGCGAGGCGCAGGCCCCATGGGTGATGGAGGTTCCGTAGAAGACGATCGGCGGCATGTCATTGGCCGGCCGGGGCAGAGGCTCGATGGTGGAGCCTTCGACTGTACCGATGGAGATCGCCTCGATGCCGTTGTACAGAGGCAGGTAGAGCATCCAATCACGCATCCGGCCATCCAGATCGGCCAGAAGCTCCATTTCATTCAGACGACTGCCGGGACGAGGGGTAGCGGTCCATCGCCACCCATCACCATCATGCACGTACAGGTCCAGGCCACTGACTCCGGTCGCCGGCATGTGCGGCATGGAAAGCTGATCACTGGTGAGTTTCCAACGCGCATGCAACCGAGGGGAATCCGATCTGAACCTCAGCAGCATGCCGGCGGAATGTCGTGAATTCCCCCAGACCGGATCGCGAACAACCCCTTCTGCTCTGGCTGGAAGACGATCCCATGTGGCCTTGGTGTCCTGCCAGGCCTGGCCTTCGATGGCCAGATCACGACCATTCGTCCAAATCAAACCGGGTTGTTCGGATCCGAAAATGAATGAAGTCACGAGTACGATGATCAGATGCATGACCTGATCTCCTATGGAAGGTTAAATGGAAATCCCCTGACGATCCCTGCTCAGGAACCTTACCATGAACAGGAAGCACCAAGGCCGACACGCGGCTCGAGCGTTCAGACCCCCATGCGAGGAGACCAACAATGCTGATTCGACATGCAGATCCTGCAACGACCACGCCGGTGGAGATGGAAGGCGCCAAGGATGTATCCATGCAGGTCATGATCGGACGGGAGGACAAGGCCCCGAACTTCGCGTTGAGACACTTCGTCGTCCAGCCCGGCGGACATACGCCAAGACATCAGCATGACTACGAGCACGAGGTCTATATCGTCGAAGGAAGCTGTGAAGCAGAGTGCAGCGGAGAGACCCGAACGGTCGATGCTGGAGATACGTTGTTCGTGCCTGCGAACGAGCTTCATCAGTTCCGGAACCATACGGACAAGCCGATGCGATTCCTCTGTCTTGTACCGGTCACCTTCGACTGTGGAAAGCCAACCCCAGGCAGTTGATGACCTCAAGCGTGCCGCCGTCGGGAGCGACCATACACGTGCTCAAGTACGCCCTTCTCTTTCTGGTTGGACCCCTCTGGGGAAGCCAGTACATATTCATCAAGACGGCACTCGAGGACCTCGATCCTCTTGACATCAGCTTCCTCAGGACGGCCCTGGGAGCCGCCGTCATGGCGATCGCCTGTCTCATCTTCCTGCCAAGGTCGGGCACTCGGAAACTTCGGAGAGACTCGGGTTCCCAGTGGTGGCTCATAGCGATCATCGGGATCATGGAAACAGGGCTGCCAGCCCTCTTGATCGCCTATGGTCAGCAGGAAATCGAGAGCAGCGTCGCCGCCATTCTCCTGGGCACGACCCCCCTCTTCACCGTCGTGTTCGCATGCTTTCTTCTCAAGCAGGAATCCCCACGAGTCGGTCTCATTCTGGGCGTACTGGTCGGCTTCGCGGGCCTGGTACTCCTGTTCGGACTTCGAACACAGACCGAAGCCGCACTCGATCCGATTTCCGGAGGCCTGATTCTCGTGGCCGCCATCGCCTTCGCGATCAGCATCGTTCTGCTCAACAAGGTCAGGGACATCCATCCCCTCCCGCTTTCGAGAGATCTGCTTATCTGGGCTTCACTGCCGCTACTGCCCGCCTGGCTGATCTGGGGGAACCCGGGATCATTGAACATCACATGGGCCAGCGGATTGTCAATCGCCTTTCTGGCCACACTCGGCGGCGGCGCGGTCTTTCTCATCTACATACAGCTCATACGGATAAGTGGTCCGACCTTCGCCTCACTTTCGAACTATCTGGTGCCACTGGTTGGAATACTCCTCGGAATCAGTGCGGGCAATGAACAGATCCGAACAACCGACTTGATCGCGATGCTGGTCATACTCGCCGCCCTCTTCATGACTCAGCCACGAGGATCGGAACCAGCAGGGAATATCCGATCTCCTCGGTAATCGAGCCAAAGATTCCCATGAATGAAAAAGGGCCCGCCGGTGAGGGCAGGCCCTTGAATGAATGTTGCGATTACCACTCAGCCAGTGCAGCCGTAGTTGTCCAGAACAGACAGGAGATCCTCCACGTCATATGGATCACCCCAGCCACCGATGACATGGAGAATGTCGTCGATGTTGGTCTGGCCATCCTGGTTGAAGTCGCCGACACAGCTGTTCTCGCATTCGTCCGGAATACCGTTCCCGTCCGAATCGAGACTCGCTCCGTTGGCGATGTCACAGACGTCGGCGACTCCGTTCTCGTTGCAATCCCGAACCTCGGTACGCGGTATGTCACTGGCCGAAGCAAGGATCTGCTGACCGGGATCGTCACCTTCACGAACGACCACCAATGCCGACATGTTCACGACAGATTCAGTACCCAGTGCGGTGATTCGACCCACAAGGACACCATGGATCTCCTGGCAGTCGTAGGTCGTGATCGGTACGGCATTGCCCTGGTCGGCCGTAGGCAGGACATACCAGGTGCCGTTGTCGACGGACAGACCAGTGCCTGACTCGAAGTCGGACCAGTCGATGCCGACGCTGCTCAGTGAATTCTCAGACCATGGGTCACCGGAACTGTCCAGGGAACCAATCGTCACCCTCGAGTCCCATTCCAGATTGGAGTCGAACTCGTAGAAGCTCGGGTTGACATCGGTCGACAACGGGCCTCCATTGGAGTTCTGGTAGAACCCTTCCGACGCCGTGAGGGTCTTCTCATTGGCGGAATTGCCGGCAACCGCATCAACTCGCCAGTTCTCCGGCGCGGTCACATACAGATCCACGGTCCAGTTGGGCCCCACACCGGTGACCAGATCGGTACCGACCGGAACATAGGTCATGTTCTCGAAGACAGGTCCGGAGGAGCAGTCGACTGCATTGCAGCCGACGTAATCACCCTGATAGGTGCCATCGAGTTTCAGACAGATCGTTTCCTCATAGTCCTGACAACTGCCATCGGGAAGACAGCAGGCACCGGTGATCGAGCATGTGGAATCATCGCAGAACGTGAACTGACCCTGGAACTTTCCTCCATCGGCATAACAGAGATGCTCCTCCGTCTCGTAGCAGGATCCGTCCAGACAACACGCCCCGTACGGGGAACCGCAGGGATACTCGTCGCAGGTCGAACCCTCGCCCTGGAAGGAACCGCCCTGCCAGCTGCACTCGTCTTCGTATTCCTCGTAGCAATCGTACTTGTTGATACAACAGGCACCTGTTTCACCACAGCTGTAGTCGGCACAGTATGTTCCCGAGCCTCCCCACTCGCCGCCCCAGTCGAAGCACTCCTGCTGAGTGGTGTCCTGACAATCACTCGCACTGATACAACAGGCTCCGTACGGTTCGATATAGCAATCGTCGAAGCTGCAGGGGTAGTCATCGCCAAGATAATCGCCACCCAGTTGGTCGCACTGCTGCTCTGTCAAGGACTGGCAGTCGCCGAAGTCGCTTGTGCAACAGGCTCCATACAAGACGTTGCAGACGTCATTGCAGTCCTGATCCTGATAGAACTTGCCGTTGCCGTCATAGCATTCCTGCTCCTCGACCTGATCGCAGTAGCCGTCGAAGTAGCAGCAGGCACCGTAATAGCTAGGACAGGCGGTTTCACAGCTTTCGTCCTGATAGAAATCACCGCCGTTGCCGTAGCATTCGTTCTCCTCGGCCTCAAAGCAGTCGCCGGGGCCATAGCAGCAGGCGCCAGACGCCGGCTCACCACACAGGCTGGTTCCGTCACAAGGCGTATCTCCGAAGTAGAAGTCGCCACCCAGCGTGTAGCAGTCGTTCTCCAGAGATTGCTCGTAGCAATCGTATTCAACACAGCAAGTGCCGACGTTGTCACAGGTATCGAATTGACACGTGTCATCCAGATAGAAGGCGCCACCACTCGAACTGCAATCCTCCTCGGATGTGCCGTCATAGCACTCGAAGGCTATGCAACATGCACCGTAGTCGCCCGGATCACAGGTGACTGAGGAACAGTCGGAACCGTCCCCCTGATACTTGCCGAAGTTGTCATAGCAGTCGGACTCCGTGATGCCATCATCGCACCAGTCCACAAAGCAACAGGCTCCGACGGGCTCATCACAGGTGTCAGCCGAACATGTCGAGTCGTTACCCTGATACTCGCCGCCATCCTGAGCACACTGGTTCAACGAATAACCATCTAAGCAGGTGCCGCCGAAACAGCAGGCGCCGCTTCCTGAAGAGCCATAGCCCACATTTATGGTGCCGATGCCGAATTCACCACTGTTCCAACCACCCAATCGAACCAGATAACTCTGTCCGATCGTGACATTGAATGTCATCCGGGAACTGTACCCCGCGCAACCATCGAAATCGCCATTGCACGCGATCTGCTGGAGAGTGCCACATGAATCCGCATAGGCAATCAGATCCGTATCGAAATTAACGGAATCACATGTACTGATGATGGCTACGCCGCTTTCGATGGCCGTCAGCCTGAACCATACATCCTGTGAAACAGTCCCGAGATACGTGTCAGGACAAAGGGAGTTGTCTATGGGTGCATTGCTGTCAGTGGCTTCGGTCGTATCGAAATTGGTGGAACCAAAGAAGATCGAGGTGGCATTCGCACACTCGTCATTGGATGGAACGGCCCCATGGCCCGCAAGAAGAAGCAACCAGGCTGAAATGAATGTGATGGACATTTTTCTCCCCCTCGAATTGATGGAAATCCAACCCCAAGCATATCAATTCGATGTTGGATTTCGAGATGCTTTCACGGAAAGAAAAGCATCCCGAGTCCAAGGGGGTCTGAAGAGCCCATTAAGCATATTCAGGCGGAGATTCAGTGGAAAACAGACCACGAATCAATCCGGAAGTGGTGTCATCCGGACACCCTCCTTCCGCTCAACATCGAGGTCGTAGCTAACGACGAAGGACTTCTTGCCGACGCTCCCGGCCGCAACCTCGAGATCCCATCGCATCAGGCCTTGCGGGAACGCATCCTGGAGATAGTTCTGATTGGTCGACAAGGGCATGCTCAGATTCTCAACCGCGACCTGTATCTCGTCGGAGCGGGAAATCGGCCGACGGTCCCACAATTCGATGCGGGCTTCACGATCGGTCCCGTTCTCGATCTTTAGAACGAAGTCATAACTCGTCTTGAGCCAGCCTCCGAATACACCGGTCTCTCCGGTGTTCTTCGCGAGCATGGTTCTGGTGGCACTCATGGCGGGATCTACACCGAAGTACATCTCGAGTTCCGATCCGGGTGCCGAGGAACCGATCTGCGCCATGCCGACATAATCACCACCCATGAAGATTCCAGCCTCACCAGGGAGCAACTGGTAGTCGCTTGTGTTTTGGAAACGGCCTCGAAGATAGATCTCATCCGTCAGCACCGGCATGGCGACATGAACGAAGTCGACATCCGTATCGAACTCGGTGATGCGTGTCCGCTGAGCAGCCTCCGAGTTCGTCTCGACGGTTGTCCTCCGCGGTAGCGTGAAGGTCACCGACGAACCTCCGCCTTGGACTCGGGCATCAACGGCCGCGCTGGCAATCATGCCGCCATACGCCATCGAATCAGCTTCCATCTTGCCGGCCCCTCTACGCCTCCCTGCAGCCGGAGGAGGCGGCGCATAGATGTCGACGAATACGGGGCTCATCGATGGTGGATTGGACGCTCTTGAAGGTCTTGCCGTGGAGAGAACCAGTTCGACATCATTCCAATCTTCTCCGGTCTGCTGATGAATCTGAGCGCCGTACTCCATCGCAAGCTTTCCTGAATTGAGATCCCCTCGTACGTCGTATCGAGGAGACCAGTTGGCGTCGGAGACCAGATAACCGAGAGTCATCCCGACCTCCCCCTCTGAATTGACCATCAACTCCACGATTGCTTCTCGCTGCGTTCGCGTGCTGTCACCAGCCTGATCGAGTCGGGATTGGGCTATTTCAAACTGCCGCTCCTTCTGGCCGATGAGAACGTTCACTTGCTGTATCTGAGCCAGAAGTTCGGCAAGACTGCTTGAAAAGTATTCCGACTGGCTTTTCACCGAAGTGATGTCGAATCCATCCGTCCCGAGATATTCGCCGGCAGCCGCAGACGCCTTTTTCATCATGGTCTCATGGAAACCGATGGAAGCCTCAAGTACCGTCAATTGATCTCTTGCAGACTGCAGATCACTTCTGGCCGATTCGACCTCATCCTGCAAATTCTTGAGATCGCCAGTGCCCGAGGAAACTTGACGAGTGCTCGTGTCGATGGCCAGCACATTCGCATCACCCGAGACACTCGCCTGAATGGTCTCCGGCTGCCATCTGGCCGGCAGATCATTGAACACCAGCGTATGGATTCCCGGCTGGAGATTCGCCGAAACCGCCCTTTCAATCCAGGCACGACCTCGATACGCCGTCACTCGGGTCGGGGCCGAGTCCATTGCAATGATGTTTGAATCCTGGGAGTGGACAGGTGCCATCCCTCCAAGGACCAGTGGCAGACATACAAGAGCATTGAATCGATGCATCATCAGGAAGGCTCCTTGGTTTTCGTTTGCTTCTATGGCTAACGAACCAATGACGCATTCATTGCATCAGCAGGCGACAGAAATCTACGTATCCGCCGAGATCGCGGCGACATGACGTGCGAAGCACTCGAGAAGCCCTTCCGTGGCATGCGATTCGCGGCATCTTTGTTCCACGAAATCGTCGTATTCCAGACCGGTTATGGACTTGATGTAGGCGGGATAGGTCCTCAGGCGATCCAGCAAGGTGGAAAGATCCAGCTCGGGATGAAACTGGGTGCCATAGATGGGCTTGCCCGGAAAAACGAAGGCCTGATTCGCAACCTGCTTCGAGAAGCTCAGGCACGTCGCCCCCTCGGGAAGCTTCTCGACGATGTCCTGATGACCCATCTGGGCACAGAAGTTCCGACCAAGTGAACTGAATACCGGATCCTCCATGCCGGCTTCCGTGAGCTCCAGATCAAAGCTCCCCACTTCCGCCCTCTCAAGGTCCGTCACCACTTCGCCTCCAAGGGCCACACTGAATGCCTGAAACCCCCAGCATGAAGCAAACGTCGGTCTTGAATTGTCATGCAGATATCTCATCGTCTCCAACGCGGGATCCAGCCACGGTCCACCGGTCACCACGGAAAAATCTCCGCTCCCACCCAGCAACACGGCATCGACTCCATGAATGAGTTCCATGGCGGGCTGACCGGCGATCAGATCGTGAATTCGGATATTGGATTCGGGGCATCTCAGATGCTTGGCAAAGCAACGCAGTTCGTGCGACGCCATGGGATCCCCGGGCTTGCGGACCTGAAGCAGCAGATACTGGAGGGACTCGAGCATTGATGTGGAGTATAGAGGCGTCGATCAGTGACCGTCAGACGAAGGACGAGGTGGAAGATCCAGCAGCCACTCAACACTCTCGGGAAGGACATCCATCACAACCGTCAGGTGTCCTGTTCCATCAGGCCGCCGAGGAGTGATCGGTGCACCAGCGGCCTTCGCGGCCTTTGCTGACGACTCGATCATGTCACCAGACACGATGAAGTCACGCTCCGCTGCAATGGCGAGCACAGGCGGAAAGTCGGCCGATCTGGGAAACGGTGCCCCCCCTGCAATGGCCACCACCCCATCGATCATGTCCGGCCTGGCAGCCGCCAGTCCCATGGCCGCCATGCCACCAAGCGAATGTCCCAGCAGATAGATCCGATCCTCATCAATCGGATACCTGGCACTGAGTTCCTCGATCAGCGTGTCAAGCGGCTCCATCGAGGAAGCCATGACGTAGGTGGATGGGCAAGCCACGATGATCCCATGTTTCTCAGCGAGTCTTGCGATGGCCCCATTGCCACAACCGTCCATGAAGAAGTGCTCGTTGCCACCGGCACCATGCAAGGCGATCAACAACGGTACTGGCTGTGATCCACTGACCACCTGCTCAGGAACATGCAGCCGCATGGGCAGCCGCCCTGACTCCGGACGCAGCTCGTACCAGATATCCCCACCTCGATTTCGATACGGATCATCGCCTCTCGACAACGACTCCAGTTCAATTGCCAGCTCCCGACGCAGTTTGTTTCGATCCAGTACATGCCCGGTGATGTCCATTGATGGCACACGATCGACGAGTCTTGCGGCCCGGCTGCGGAACATCAGCTTCGAATGCCCGTCCTGTATCGACTCCAGTGCCCCGAGATATCGACGCCTTGCTTCGGAGAACGGCTCCGTCGTGCGTTCCCATCGCCCCTGGGGAATCATGATGTCGTCTGCCAACTTCATGTGAAGATCCATGGTCACATCTCGAGGGATGGAATCCAGACCATCCTCCTCCATGCAGAGCAGCCATCTACCCTGACCCGACTTGAGCGTCATATCGAGTTCATGCGATTGTCCTCGAGTCGGGGTCAGCACGAGAGTGAATGGAACCGGCTGCTCCGTTGAAGGTGGCCGATACCGCCAACGGGCCTTGATGAAAGGCCGGCCATCACGATCACCCATCGTCAGAAGCAACGCGGCAGCGACTCGATGCGAGTCCATCGGCTCGCCATCAAGCATGCTCTCCAGGGCCAGTTCATCCATGAAGCCGGCGACCGATCCGATGTCGTTGCGGAAGAACAGCTGCGTCATGGCATCCAGTCTTCGCGAAACCGAACGGCGTTCCTCCAGATTCCGCTCCTGCGATGACAACGAACGATCTACCCAGGCCCATGATCGAACCAGATCCGACATGCTGATCCCTGGCTTGCCAACCGGAATCTCCAACGGCGCCGCAAGCGCCAACAAGCACATCATCAGGATCGTCATGGAAACCTCCCGGAGCACGAACCAACCACGAAGGCCGATGGTGGGCTGAAGCACTGGGAGGTATGCGAAGGCATTTCAAGCATGATTCCGAAGTATAGACCGTGGATTCGCATCAAACCGCATTGACCATCGAAGTCGCCGAATACCCGTGATAGTGGATGAAATCAAAACGTCCGGCTCCTGTATAGAATGAAAGCCACAGGAGCCATCAACTATGAACGACGACCTCTCTGCATCCGCCTCCGTACCAACGACAAGACGCGGGGTCATTGCAGCCGCATCCCTTCTTCCATTTGGAGGTGCCGCGTTGGCCGCGTCCATGAAAGAGAAGGATGTGCCTCGACCCAGCCAGACAAGCCCGCCTGGACAGGTCGAACCCGATTACATACTCAACGTCGTCAACAAGACCGTCAATCCGCTCGGCTCCAAGGATGGCGATCCATATCCGGCAGTTCTCACCAATGGCCTCCTTCCCGGTACCGAAATGCGATTCAAGGAGGGGGAGAATTTCAGGGTGCTCGTCAACAACCGACTGATGGAACCGACGACGATCCACTGGCATGGAATGCTGGTCCCGAATCTTCAGGACGGTGTTCCCGAGATCACGCAGGCGCCGATCGAGCCGGGCAACTCCATCTTCTACGAATATCCGATTCGACAGAATGGAACGTACTGGTACCACTCACATGTGGGCCTGCAGGAACAACAGGGTCTCGCAGGTCCAATGATCATCGAACCACTTGTGGAGAGACATCCAGTCGATCGGGACTACGTCGTGTTTCTGCAGGATTGGATCAACACCTCCCCCTATCAGATGATTCCCCAGATCCGGAATGGAGTCGCTCGACCGGGGCTGGGGCCCGGCGACCGGTGGCCCGCCGATCGATTGCATGTCGTGAACGGGAAGTCCTGGGATGTCGATGTCTATCCACCCGGGATGCTCATGAATGGAATGCCCGCGAAGGCGGGCCCAACATTCGATGCCAAGCCCGGCGAGCGAATACGACTGCGAATCATCGATGCCGCCACCTCGACCTTCTTCCGAGTGCAACTCGCGGGTCATAAGATGACGGTCATCGCCGCCGACAGCCAACCCTGTGTCCCGTTCGAGGTGGACAATTTCATCCTTGGGCCGGGTGAGCGATACGACGTCCTCATCGATGTCAAGGAAGAAGGCGCCTGGGAACTGCAGGCCGCCGGTCTGGGCACACCACACTCCGCGATCGGTACCGTCCGGACCAATTCCAACAAGAAGATGGCGCAGCCGAACAACGGCTTCGGAAAGAAACTGCTCACATACGACATGCTACGCTCCCCCTACAGGACGACGCTTCCTGAAGGACCGGTGAAGACGTTCAAGCTGGATCTGGGTGGCGACATGAAGAACTACCTCTGGTCCATGGGCGGTGAATTCTTCAAGGAAGCCTATGTACCCAACCCAGACGCCTCCGTCCTGGAAATCGAGCGTGGCGACCGCGTCCGGATCATCATGCCCAACAAGACGAAGATGGCACACCCCATGCATCTGCATGGACACTTCTTCCGTGTCGTACCCGAAGGCTTCGACTGGGATTCCCCTGATCTTCCCATGAAGGACACCGTGATTTCATATCCAGGGGAGACGACCCGATTCGAGTTCACAGCCGACAATCCCGGGAACTGGTTCTTCCACTGCCACAATCTGTATCACCTGGCCGCCGGCATGGCGAGAGAGTTCCGATACACCGTCAAAGAGGGTGTCTGAAACGCCAATGAACACGTTGGAAGTCCTGGCAACCCATGACGTTGATCCCACAAGGGGCTTCCTCCCGGCCATCGACCCGATCGATGCGCTCCCGGACTCCCATCGGGTCTGGGAACAGACCGCCCGGATCTTCGACACTGGTGATTCGAATCCTCGAGAGTCGATCCTCGCGATGCCGACGCTGGATGCCTCCGGGCTTCTTGACGATGATGGCGCAACCCGAAGAGCCATGTTGCTGCTGTCGGTGATCGGCAGCGGCTATGTCCAATGCGGACCGTTGAGCGACCACCGGATTCCCGCCTGCATCAGTCTTCCATGGAAACAGGTCTCAGACAGACTCGGAAGACCCATGATCGTCTCCCATGCCTCGATCGTGCTGGACAACTGGGGATTCCTCGAAGGAGACGACCTCACCAGACCCGAGACCTTGCGAACCATGGCCAGATTCGCCGGTGGTTCCGATGAGGACTGGTTCTATCTGGTCACGGTTTCCATCGAGGCCATCGGCGCATCACTGATTCCCACGCTGGTGGAAACACGGCTTGCCGTCGATTCAGGGGATGCTTCGGGCGTTGCTTCCTGCCTTGACGCGGTGACGACAATCATCGAACGCATCAGGGCAATGCTCAATCGCATGGAGGAGCGTTGCCGTCCACCCGTCTTCTATCAATCCGTCCGGCCATATCTCTCGGGCTGGCCGGAAGAGGGCATCATCTACGATCAGGTCCACTCGAAGCCTGTCCGACTGTTCGGTGGCAGTGCCGCTCAAAGCTCGCTTCTGCAGGCAATCGATGCGGCCATGGGAATCACGCATCAGGACGAACGCTCTGCCTATTTCCTCGATGCCATGAGGGACTACATGCCTCCGTCGCATCGCTCCTTCATCGAATGGTTCGAGAACGGCACGACGCTTCGAGAGTCGGCGATCACGGAACAGGCCCGGCGATCCTATGACAAGGCCATTGATGCGCTGGACGCCTTCCGTCGAGACCACATGGCCATCACCGCCAGATACATCACCCAGCAGGGAGACCCCTCGGCCCAGGGAACAGGCGGCACCGAATACGGGACCTTTCTCAGAGTCACTCGACGAGAGACGACCGATCAGCGACTGGACTGAACTGGATCGACGGCCTCGGGAACCTTGTAGTGAATCCTGAGCCGCTCCAATTCGGTCCTGAGTTCGGCCTCCTTCGCTGCATGGTCCGGATCTCCCGAGAGATTGATCACTTCGTCCGGATCCTGCTCCAGATCGAAGAGTTCCCATTCATCCAACGCTGGAAAGTGAATCAGCTTGAAGCGATCCGTCCGCACGCCGTAGTGGGGCTCGACGGCGTGGATCCCCTTCTCGAAGTATTCATAGTAGATCGATTCCCGCCAATCATCGGGGCTTTGCCCCTGCATCAACGGCACCAGACTGCTGCCCTGCATTTCGGAAGGCGTATCGACACCCGCCATCGCCAGAAAGGTAGGTGCCAGATCCAGATTCTGAACCAGATGGCTGTTTCTGGAACCGGGCTCGATGACACCGGGCCAGCGAACGATCAACGGACTCCGCAAGGATGGCTCGTACATGAATCGCTTGTCGTACCAGCCATGCTCGCCCAGGAAGAAACCCTGGTCCGACGTGTAGACGACGATCGTGTTCTCAGCCAGACCATTCTCCTCCAGCCAATCCACGAGCCGACCGGTGTTGTCGTCCACGGAGGCGATGCAACGCAGATAGTCCTTGATATAGCGTTGATACTTCCATCTGTGCAGATCATCGCCATCAGGATCGGACTGCCTGAAAGCCTTGTTTCGAGGACCGTAGGCCTCGTCCCAGGCCTTCCTTTGCGAGGGTGTCATCCTCGCCAGAATTCCATCCATCCACCGATCCGGCCCGACAAGTTCAACCGAACGATCCAGAGGCGGGACCTTCAGATCGTAGTACTCATAAAGATGACGATCGATCGTCATCTCCTGATTCGCAGCCGCCTGACTACGACCTGCCCAGTCGTCGAAAAGGGTGGCGGGCTCCGGAACGACCGTTCCGTCATAACGAGTCAGATGATCGGGACCCGGCATCCATCCACGGTGCGGCGCCTTGTTCTGACACATCAGCAGAAAGGGCTTGTCACGATCCCACTGGTTCGCCAGCCAGTCGATGGATTTATCTACCGTCAGATCGGTCACATACCCCTCTTCCCGAACGGTCCCTTCCTCGGTCACGAAGTCCGGCGAGTAATAGTGCCCCTGCCCCGGCAGCACCTCCCAGTGATCGAACCCGACGGGGTTGTCCTTGAGATGCCACTTGCCGATGAGGGCGGTGTTGTAACCGTCCGCCTGGAGCAGACGAGGGAAGGTGATACGCTCCTGATCGAGCCGACCTCCGTTGTCCCTGACGCCATTGAGATGGCTGTGCACCCCCGTCAACACGACTGCGCGTGCCGGCGCGCAGATTCCGTTCGTGCAGAAGGCATTCTCGAAGACCATGCCTTCACTGGCGAGGCTGTCCAGATGAGGCGTCTCGTTGATGCGTGATCCATAGGCCCCGACGGCTTCCGCCGAATGGTCGTCACTGTAGATCAGAAGGATGTTCGGTCGAGTGGCGGGACCGGAAGCCAGGCTCATGACAAGAACAAGAAATGAGGGAAGCATGATCTTCTCCTGTCAGATCGTGTGGACCGTGTGTCGGCCGTTTGAATCAACTCTGATCCATGTAGTGCATGTAGTCGATGCCGTCGCCACCGGTGTCGGAATCGGCACCGAGCCCCGCCCCGGTGAAGAACAATGTCAACGCGAGCACGATGGGCAGCGCCACCAATCCGACACGGACGAGGAACCACCAGAAGCCCTCTCTGTGATGCAAGCCGGGAAGTTCTCCGATGCCGAGCATCAAAGGTGCACCGGCAACGAGCCCCCAATGAAGCCAGGTGACATCCCCGACGTTGTAGGCCCAACCGCAGAAGGCGACGAGAGGAATGATGGAAGCCACCGCGAAGGCGCCTCCCCATCCAATGGCCAGACTTCGACTGGGAAGCTCCGATTCATCCTCAGGAAAGACCGGTGATCCGACTGGAACCTCGGGCCCCCATCGCTCGCTGATGAAGGCCGTGACGAATCCGATCCCGGACGTGGCGGAAAGCGCCCCGGCTATGAGTGTCAGGGTGATGAAATGGGCCTGCATGCACAGGATCGATAGCGCAGCGAAGACAAGTGTGATCGACAATGTGACGGTGACGCCACGCCTCCTGTGGGAAACCCATGAAATGACCATGAAGGAGATGCCAACCCAGACGCCAAGCAGAATCTGTCCGAGCAGATCCAGCCCGGGAAAGACCGCGAACCAACCGATGATTCCACCAGAGGCGATGCTGATGAGCCAACGCCCCATCTCACCACTGCCATCGACAATGGCCACGACTGGACAAAGAATCACGATTCCACAGGTGAGGATCGGCAACATGTGCCACTTCTGGTCAGGCGGGAGCGATGGGATGCCCGCTTCCGCCATGAAGGCCACCACGAGCGCCATGCCCAGAGCAACGCCCAAGGCAGAACCGGTCAATCCCGAAAGCCTTCGAATGCGGGGCACCAACCAGGCCGGAACGATGAGGATGGCACCAACCATAGCCGGCAAACCGATCGCGAAGAGAATCTGCCCAAAGGACATGACGTGCTCCTAATCCTTGACTGGAGGTCCAGACTCGCCCTCGAGACCGATCACCAATCGAACCTCATCACCCAGACTCTGATTCTCCACGCCCCAGTCCATCCCGAAATCAGATCGCTTGATCGTGAACAACGCCTCCCAGCCGGCCTTGGCGACCACTGGATTGCCCCGTACGCCAGTCACCTCGACCATGGCCGTTACCGGTTTGTTCTTTCCAAGCATCATCAGATCACCGTTGACCTTCCAGACACGTTCGCCTGCACGCTCCGCCGAGTTGCTCTTGAACGACATGGTCGGATGCTCCTTGCCATTGAAGAAGTCGGGTGACATCAGGGTTCGGTCCAGCTTGGTCGTCCCGGTGTCGACGCTTGCCACAGCAACTTCGATATCGAATTTCGGAGCAGCGGAATCATCACGTGGATACAGCACCGTTCCATTGACATCGTTGAAACGACCCCAGAACTGACCGGCCCCCTGATGATGGACACGAAACAGGACCATCGAGTGAACCGGATCGATTCGGAAGACCTCGGCATCCGCTTGAGTGCTGGTGGATTGGCTGAAAGCCGCGGCGAGTCCGGAAACAAGAACTCCGACGAGAAGAACGACTCCGGCAAGGTGACCGATGTGAATTCGCATGATCTGAAGACTCCTCCGAACCAGCTGGTGGCTCGACATGGATTCTATCAGGATGCGCTTCCGATCAGATCCGACGACGTCTGGACAGGCCCGCCACGGGCAGAAGCACCAAAGGCCAAGCGGCGGGACTCGGTACGGCAGCGATGAGCACACCACCCACCGTTACCAGCGGCGCATTGGCGACGGCCCCCACCGTCAGCGATAGGACGGGCTCCTCCACACCCACGACACCGACGAAGGTGGATCCGTCTTCCACATCCCATGTGAATGACTCACCATCCTGAAGCTGGATCCGAATCTGGCCGGTGATCGGAGTTCCCATGAAATCCGTAATGCCGAAGTTCGCCCCCATCGCCCTGAAGAGCCCCGTCTCCGATTGCAGGCTTATCATCGACTTCGGAAGCACCGTCGTCACCTGACTGGACATGGCACTCAGACCGACGACACTGGTCGATGAGAGGGAGTATTCGGATGGATCGTCCACCCACCGCCTGATGGGGCTCGCATAGTAGCCGTCGATGAGATCAGTGAACTCGTCCAACTCCAGATCGAATCCTTCGATCGCCTCTGTGAATGCCAGTTCGTCGTCGAACAGGAGAAGGGCTCCCTCTGCCGGAGGAACCAGGCCCATGGTCAGGACTGCCAGCAGAGCCAGACCTGGGAACGAACGTGTCCAGTGACGCATGAGCCAACCTCCATTCAGGGCGGGAGCCGCCGGGAAGTCGGATCTATCGGCAATGTCTGCTTCAGGCTCACACTATCCGCGAAGAAATCCGATGGGTGCGGCTCAGGCCTGACCTGAGTCCAGATGCAGGGGTGGCAGCTCCTGGTCGCAGACCGCCTCGAATCGATTCTGGAACGCATCCACATCCAGATGGGAGGTCGCGGCAAGCCGCTCGACCATCTCCGGAGAATGGAAGTCGTCCTGCCGGAGCCTGATCATGTATCGACGAGCAATGGCATATCTGGTCGAATGGATATCGACCATCCGGACACGCATGCGCCCCGTCTCGGGATCCATGAGCTGGTCGAAGGGGATTGGAACGAATCGCCCTTCCTGCATCGAGACCATGATCCCAGTGCCACCTTCCATCAGGTATTTCGCTCCGCAATAACCGAGATCCCGGGTGTACTCCATGTCGTATGGAATAGGATCCGCACTCCTCAACTCATATCCAATGTCCTTCGATACGATCGTGACATCCACTCCCATGGATTTCAATTCGTCCCGGACACGATGTCGGAGCACACGACCGATATCCACTTCCGCCAATCTGAGATGCCCATGATCGTCATGCTCGATCGAACCGATGTCCGCCAGATCCGATTCATCGATGCCCAGGCAGACACCTTCGGCGATGACCGCGACGCCGTCCCTGCGCCCATCAGCCTGCCGCTTGATGACCGCACCAGCGAGGATGTCCACCAATCGATTGATTGAAACCGGCTCGTTTCCGAACTCCTCTGGAATCAAGGTCAATGTGGCGCCTGCCGCCTTACCCATTCCCAACGCCAGATGCCCCGCCTTGCGTCCCATGGCTATCACGAAATACCAGCGAGAGGTCGACTTGGCATCGACCATGAGATTCTGTATCAGGCCAACACCGACGTGACGGGCCGTCTGATAC
This sequence comes from Phycisphaerae bacterium, assembly GCA_002716385.1. Classification (GTDB taxonomy): domain Bacteria; phylum Planctomycetota; class Phycisphaerae; order Phycisphaerales; family SM1A02; genus UBA1668. The sequence goes on from PBAX01000027.1 coordinate 41,035, forward strand.
CCGAAGGTGTCGATGTTGGGAGGCAGATCGAGATCGTTGTCGATCGTCTTCGGAACATGAACGACTCTGATTCCGGAGGACTCGGTCAACGCCCGTGCTGAAAATGCGGTGTCATCCCCACCGATCGTTAGAACCTTGTCGACACCGAGCCCACGCAGGGTGTCGATCGTGGTGTTCAACGCGTCAGGGTCACGAGTGGGATTGGCACGAGAGGTACCCAGAGCGGAACCACCACGGAAATGGATGCGGCTGACGCGATCGATCGTCATTGGCGTGATGGCGGAGACCTCACCCCTCATGAGATGGGAGAAGCCATCACGGACACCCAAAACGTCGACGCCTTCCAGACAGGCCCTGATGGTCGCGGCGGCCACCACCGAATTGATGCCAGGCGCAGGACCCCCACCCACCAGAATCGCCAACTTGCCCTGATTAGCTTCCATTCATGAGACTCCTCTGACCTTTGATCTCATGAAATCATACGTTCCGTACCCGCCAAACGTGACTGCCAGCAGCTAGGATCTTGCCATGATCAATCTTCTACTCACAACCATCGTCGCCCTCACTGGAACAGTCGAACCAACCTTCAGGCCATTGTTCAATGGAACGAACCTCTCCGGCTGGGTCAACATGAACGGAGCCGACTCCACGTGGCGGGCGGAATCGGGCATGATTCGATGCACGGGCAAACCAGTGTGTCTTCTGAGAACAGACAAGGTGTACGAGAACTTCATTCTTGAATTCGAATGGAGACACGAGTCGCCCAAGGGCAATGCCGGACTTTTCGTCTGGGCTGATGCCCTGCCTGCCGTGGGCACTCCGTTCACGCGCGCCATTGAAGTCCAGGTGATGATCGGAACGGAGACTCCCAACTACACCAGCGAAGGGGACATCTTCTCGATCTGGGGAGCCGTGATGACACCGGACCGACCCCATCCGGCCGGCTGGGCCAGATGCCTGCCCAGCGAAGCCCGCACCAAGGGTGCCGGTGAATGGAACCACTATCGAGTCGAATGCATCGATGGCCGCGTGACACTCGCGGTCAATGGTGCCGTGGTCAGTGGCGGCTTCGACTGCAACCCTCGACGGGGCTACATCTGTCTGGAGGCGGAAGGCTCTCCCATCGACTTCAAGAACATCATCATCAGTGAACTACCCACCGAAGCGAGCCCTTGGGCGGAGAGTTCAAACGAGGCCACTGGTTTCAAGCCGATCTTCAATGGTCTTGATCTGGACGACTGGAAGAAACCCAAGGAAAACGAATCCAACTGGGACGCACGAGGTGGTCGTATTTTCCACAACGGCAAGGGAGGCGATCTCTGGACGAAGGAGTCGTACGAGAACTTCGACCTCGTCGTCGACTGGAGATGGACGGACGACCATCAGGGAGAAATGGAACGCCCCGTGATCCTGCCCGATGGGCGGGAATCGCTCGACGAGGAAGGAAAGCCGGTCACGACGACCGTGCTCGAACGCGACAGCGGCATTTTCCTCCGAGGCAGCAGCAAATCGCAGGTCAATCTGTGGTGCTGGTCGGTCGGAAGCGGAGAAGTCTGGGGCTATCGAACCGATCAGTCGATGAGCCCGGAGGTCCGACAAAAGTGCACACCCAGGGTCAACGCGGACAACCCGGTCGGCGAGTGGAATCGCTACTTCATCAGGATGCGTGGAGACAAGCTCACCGTCGTCCTGAACGGGAAGACCGTGATCGAGGAGGCGACCCTGCCTGGTGTTCCCATGTCAGGACCAATTGGACTGCAGAGCCATGGAAATGAAGTGGAATTCACCAATGTCCTGATTCGCCCTGTTCCCCTGGATCCGTTTCCGGAAGAAGATCAGAAAAACCCGGACATGACTCGCTGATCAATCAGAGCCGTCATCGCAGAGGGACTTGAGCCGTTCCTTCACACGATTGTGCAAGTCCGACATTCTCTCGGACATCTGCTTGAATTGCCCGGCCACCCCGGCATCCGGTTCCATGTCTGCAAGTGCATCCGAAAGATGCATCCCATAGGACATCGCACTGTCCTGAGTGATGAGGACCAGATATTCAAAGTCATCTTCATTGGCCGAGAGCAGCTGCATCCCGGTCCGTGATGCGATCGCATCGCGCACCAGCACCTCGACCTGCGGCAGACCATTGAAGGCCATCGTCAATTCAGGATTGCGCTCCGCCATGCGATCGAGCTGCCTCAGCATGTCGGTAGATGCCTCCGCTATGTCCCTGAGCAGCGATTCCGTTGAATCGCTTGTCGACTTGATCAGGAGGATGGAATCAAGATTCGATTCATCGGCAAGGAGCTCCCGCAGGATGACGTAACCGGCATCCAGTTCCATGAGCCGAGTCGAGGATTCCGGCAATCGCCCCGCCTTCGGAGATGCACAACTGCCAAGCATCATCAGGCACATGACGAATCCGGTCAGGAGCACTGAACGCACGGGGGAACCGTCTGAAGCTCGAGATGTATTTGCGTACCTATCGGGAGTCTGCATGATGGATACACTACCTGCATGCCGTCCTTATGGTGCCACATCCTGCTCTCCCTGCTGATCGGATCATCGAGCATCCGGGCAGATGCGACGAATCCCAACGACCTTCCCGGTGATAAACCTCTGGAAATAGACAAGCCGGGAAGAGCTGAACCGGCAACCCCTGCTGTCGACAAGTCGCCATCCACCGACCCCCCCGATGAAAAACCACTGGCCATAGACAAGCCAGCCAGAGCCGAGGCGGCCGCACCAGCGGTTGATGGCCAATCCACCCCCACCGGCAGCAGACTGCAGGAAAACGCCTTCGCCTTGAAGAAGACGGCCCTCCATGGCACCCAGGACAGGAGAAATCGACCCAATCCCCTCTTCTCACCATCAGTCGGACAGATCAATCTGACAAGAGGCGACTGGTCCGGATGGCCATTCGACTCAAGCGGCCTCAGTGGAGATTGGCTTGGCATCCGAACCACGCTGCAGGACAAGGGTGTCTACATCGAAGGCGTCTACACGTCCTTCCTGGAGTACAACTTTGAAGGCGGATCGGATACCGGATTCTTCGGTGGTGGTCTTGCTAGTGCATCGCTGACGGTCGATACGGACAGATTGTTCGGCCTTGAAGACGGCATCTTCTTCCTGAACTATCAGAACTGGGGCTGGTACAACAACGCATTCGAGATAACGGGGAATTTCGACCCCGTAAGCAACTACACCGGTGCAAACGGCAACTTTCCCGATGATGCGTCGGTCAACCAGATATCGCAGCTCTACTACTCCCAGCACCTCTTCGATGACCTTCTGAATGTCGCCTTCGGGAAGCAGGATGCCAACAACATCTTTTCCAACATCCCGGGCTCGGGCGGCTTCCTCTACAGCGGTGCGGGCTACACCTCGACTCTGAACCCCTATTTCGCCACCTTCCCACAGGAAGCGACCGCCCTGACGATGATCGTGAACGTGACGGACGATCTCATCGGCTCATTCGGCTGGTTCGATGGTTCCTATGGCGGTTTGAACATGACCCGCAACTCGCTGGGCCAGCCGGTCTACACCCCATCAGCCCAACCCGGAGGACGAGGTCCGGCAACCTTCTTCAACAATCAGGGACATTGGTTCCTGATAAGTGAATGGGCCATCAACTGGCAACTGGGTGAAACGGAATTGCCTGGTGCCCTCTCTGCAGGAGGGTGGATCCAGACCGGAAGAAGCCAGACCGGTGGAACGCTCGATGATGGCCCGGGGGTCGAAAATGTTCCCGGCGCCTATCTGAGCTTCAATCAGGCACTCTGGGCACCGAGCAAGACATTCGCCTCGCAGGGAGGTGGACTGATCGGCTTTGGGCAGTTCGGCTGGAGCGACCCGGACAAGAACCCGGTGCAGTGGTCCCTGATGGGTGGATTGAGTGCCACTGGCGTGATCCCCGGCAGACCCATGGATGCGATGGGACTCATGGGCATGTGGACGTCGTTCAGCGACAACATCGGAACCTGGCAGTCCACCACCGCATCCGGAGGGCCCGGGCCCACCGGTGGCGCAGAAACGGCGATCGAGGCGTTCTATCGCTTCCAGCTCACACCATGGCTTTCGATGCAACCCGGCATCCAGTTTCTCGGCACTCCAAGCGGTGGCGATCCAAGCCAGCTTGATGATGCCGTGGTCGGATATGTGATGGTGGAAGTGATCTTCTGACTTCGGACAGGACCGTCAATCGGAGGACTGGCCTTCTCCGTCTTCGGACTCCGTCCAGGTTCCGTCCGCCATGCTCGCCAATGTGTCCAGATCCTGATTGATGGCTCGTTTTATGGTCCCGTTCAACAACGGAGCCAGAAGACTCATGAACCAGGCGATCGGATTCAGAGGTTTCACGTTGACGCTCACAATCAGACGGGTCCCTTCACCCTCGGGTTGGAGGACGAATCTGGTGGTGAATCGAGCGCCGCAGGATACGCCCGTGATCGCCCAATGGGATGGTGGCTCGAACTCGGTGAACTCCAGCGTCTCCGTCGTTTCACGGCTGTAGACCTGCCGGGTCTCCTTGAAGATGGTCCCCTTGTCGATGGGCCCCAGTGTCACCAACTCGATGCAGGTGATGCCATTGCAACGCGAAAGCGAACCCTCGATATCCGTGAAGACCTCGAAGACGCGATCGATGCCGGCGTTGACGAAACGATTTAACTCGAAACCTGGCATGCCAATGACTCCTGCATGGTCAGCATAGCAGCCTGTCGGAGCGTACGGCCACAACACGACATTCCCGGACCCTCTCACCCACGTGGTTCGGTGTCGGCTTCATCCGCATTTCGATGTTCGACGACACGACCATCATCCAACGCATTCGCCTCGTAGGAGCGAAGCCTTCTGAAGAGATTGCGTACATCGAGTGCCCCCCCGATCGTGAACCAGACCACGACGATGACGGCTGCCCCCAGCGTGCACCAGGTCCACCACTTCCACCAGCCTGCCCAGGTCTCGGCATCTATCTCGTTCCCGGCAAGACGCCATGTGGTCAGGACGATGAAGACGATGGTCCAGAAGATCGGCCAGGCCAGCGTGACGGCGGTCACCCATCGATCAGCAGTGGTGAATTCGCGGTCGAATCCAAGCTTCTCCAGCCAGGTCCTCGGCCCTTCATCGTCAACAGCCTCACCCTCGATGGCGTACTGGCCTCTATGGAGCAGTCGATCCATGTTGAACTCCCGTCTGGGACCCAGGAGTGAAACCAGGATGTAGAGAAGGACCGCCACGAGTATCGACCAGAACGTCATGACCTGACCGGTCACATGAGTGGAGACGTACTGGCAGAGATCGAGAAACGGGGAAAGGACGGTCCTGTCCTGCTGCAGCAGACGAGCAGACCAGTTGGCGCCTCCAAGACTGAACTCGACCGAATCGGAATCGGTCGAGAGTCGATGGACTTGTGCATGCGTTTCATTCGCATCCACGATCTTGAAGTCCAATACGGAAACCGGAGCCGAGTCGTAGCGTTTCCAGTCCCCATCCTGGAAGCTCATGGAGGTGATCCCCCATCGTCCATCAGTCTCACCGATGACAGGCCATTTGTCCGCCGCGATCTCAAGGTCGGATTCATGCAGAGTGGACCTGACGATTCGATTCCCCTGGTCATCCGAAATCGTGATCACGGAACCCGACCAGTAATCCGCATCCGGCAACTGCTTGACGACGATTCCGAATCCGCTCAACGTCATCCCGGCCAGCATCGCCGTCCAGGCTGCAGCCGTCGTCCCCCGCTTCCAGTACAGACCGCCGATGATGGCCGAACCCGCCCCACCCACGAAGATGGCGCCGGTGATGGCCAGGAACATCGCGATGTACTGCGTCGGCGTGTAGAGCAGGCTGAAGAAGAAGGCGAATATGGCCACTCCTAGGATGGACAACCGGAGTATCCAGAGATGCGCCTTGGGCGACAACGGCTTCTTTCGGAATGGAAGAATCACGTCCTGGACGAAGATGGTGCCCCAGGCATGCAGATAGGTGTCGTTCGTGCTGATGAAGGCCCCAAGCATGGCGGCGCACATCAATCCAAGAAGACCCGCCGGCAAGGCCATGGAGGTGGCGACAGGTGTTCGTATCTCCGCGCCGAGCGCCGCCGTGGGCTGCTGATCGATGACCGACTGGATCATGACCGCCTGATCCGCATGTGCAGGGTCGGTCATCATGACCTTGATGCAGACCGGAAGCACGATGGTGATGAGCATCAGCACCCTGAATCGCCAGCCATTGAGGATGTTCGACATCTTGGCTTCATGCGCATTCAGGGCGGAAGCGTTGTACCCGCTGGTCCCCTGCCAACCGAGCATCCCGTAGAAGAGGACGATGACGCTGATGACCCAGTACCAGATGTTGAAATTCTCCTCCTTGCCCAGGTCGAATGGATCGACCATCGACCGTCCGGGAGGGGCCTCGAGCATGGCGGCCGAGATGCGGTCCCATCCGAAGTGGAAGAGGAGAAAGAAGATCACGACGAGGAACACGATGTTCCCGAAGGATCCCTGGATGAAGTCGGTGACCATGACGGCGATCTGCCCACCCAGGAACACGAACAGCAATGCCGTTCCCAGCAGCATCGCCATCAGCAGCGGGAACATCCCCAGCTCGACTCCGATGATCGTGATGTCCTCGGGCAGGCCACACAGATGCATGAAGAAGCGGGCGGCGACCGCGGGGAATATCCCGTAGTTGATGATGCCCGATATGAAGGCGACGAGACCGGCGAACACCCTGAAGTTGCGGCTGTAACGGATCTCGAAGAACTGGGCCATCGTCATGGCTCGTGTCTGACGGAAGCGATACACGACCCATCCGGTCAGCGCGATCAGGATGAGCGCGGGGCCTTCCATGAAACCCCACCAGATCGATGTGAACCCCACGTCGTAGTTCTGTTGCCAGAACCACACCAGCGAAATGACGCCCAGCTGGGCCATCCCGTAGGCGATCGTGATCAGATAACGGCCGGCGCATCGATTGGCCGCCAGGAATCCCGAGACACTTCTTGCATAGCGATTGGTTCGGATGCTCATGATCGTCAGCACCACGAGCAGCAGAATCACGATCAGCCAGTCGATCCAGTTCATCGTCATGAGTGGTCAACCAGAAGAGTCACGATCTGAAACGGCCTGACCGCCACTCGCGTCCGGTTTCTATCATGCGCCATCTCCATGTTGATCGGCGTCGACTCGTGGAGATCAACCGCTCTGACACTGGAAGGCGCCTTCGCCCATTCGATCTCGATGTCCCCCGCACCCCCATGCACCTCGACCATTCTCAGCACACGTTGGTCCCCATGCTCGGAAGGCTTGTAGGCCGCGATCTCGACATGCGCGGCACCATCCAGACGCCAGCTGAACGGAGCCATCGAAGAGCGACTTCCGGCACCGGCCCCCAGCCGCTTCAACGGGCGACACAGGGATTCCGCTTCCGCCCAGACGCCCGCCTCACGCCAGTCGCCACCATGCGGCATGTAGGAGACGGTGAAACGATGCATTCCACGGTCCGCTTCGGGATCTGGCATTCGAGGTGCTCTCAGAAGAGACAGCCCCATCGTGCCTCCATCGAAGGAACGCCCGTACCGTCCATCATCGAGAACGGCCAATCCCCGCCCCGGTTCGGAGAGATCCATGAATCTGTGTCCGGGGAATTCGAATCGAGCCGCTTCCCATGAGGTGTTGCGATGGGTTGGACGTTCCTGCACACCGAACTGTATTCCCACGGTGCCAGCACGGGCCCGTATCGCCGTGGGACATGACAGCCGCAGAAGCATCTGGTCCTCCTGCCAATCGACGAGGTACTCGACATCGATTCGAGGTGAGCCGGCTTTCAGAACGTAGCGTTGGACCAGACGACTACGCTCGCCCAAGGCGCGTCTGAACTCGACAACGGCTCGTAGCGGATGATTCTCCACCAGTTCGATCTCGGCCGGTGATTCGATGGGACGACCGGTCTCGACGTAATCGGAATCGATGTCCCATGCCTCCCAACGCCGCGGCCGATCCTCGTAGAGCATCAACTGCCCAAGTGGATCAGCCGAGTTGACGGAACGGCTGGCTCCCGCACAGGCCAGATGTGTCACCCGACCGACCTGATCCAGTGACACTTCCACAAGCCCGTTCTGCAGATGCAGATCATTCACGACGACCGGTTCGGGATTCGAAACCGCCTGGCTCGAATCAACGACCTTCGCACCGATGGCCGGAACATTCGAGATCCATTCCGGGGATCCGTCGACATCGACGACTTCCGACCGCTCGATGCTGGATGGGTTGAAGAAGATCTCGCCTCCACCCAGCGTCTCGCGCCAATGGCCCGACACATCGTCGAACTGGGCCGTACAGGTTGCTTCGATGCGGTCATACTGCGAACGGGCGTCCTCATAGACCTGATTGATGGATGATCCGGGCAGAATGTCGTGGAACTGATTCAGGAGAACCAGCTTCCAAGTCTCATCCAAGGCCTCCCTGACCATGCCCGGATCAACACCTTCAGACGGACCGACGCCCAGCATCTCGATGGTGCGAAGATCATCCTCCGCCACACGATTGGCCATCTTCAACCAGGACTGGCTCGTGTAGGTCCCGCGGTGCAATTCCAGATAGAGATCGCCGTCCCAGACGGGCAGTCCCGAACCTTCCGACTGTTCATGGAGCAGCTGGCAGAAATCGTCCGTCCTTCCATGTTCGACGGGAGGCAGCCCCATGCAGTCCCCGGAATGACCGATGCGTTCGATCATGGAATCGGTCGGCCCTCCACCACCGTCGCCGTACCCGAAAGGCTGCAGCCAGGCGTCCGGTCGAGGGCGTGGCTGCTGCATCAATATCCCCTGACCCGCCAGCACGTCGCTCGGATAGATCGGCGAGTTGTAGTTGTGCCCCGGTGTCAGATGGGAGAGGACCTCGGTTCCATCAATCCCCTTCCAGTTGAAGGTCACATGCGGGAAACGATTGGTCTCGCACCATGAGATCTTGTTGGTGATGAAGGTGTCCAACCCGGCAAGGCGGATGATCTGTGGAAGTGATGCGGGGAAACCGAATGTGTCCGGAAGATAGAGATGCCGCTGAGTCGCGGAATCCCCGAATCGATCGGACCACCAGCTGGTGCCATGAAGAATCTGGCGAATCAACGATTCACCCGACGGGACGTTGCAGTCGGGTTCGACCCACATGGCGCCACCCGGTTCCCAGCGACCTTCATGAACCCGTTTGCGTATCTGGTTGAAGAGCTCGGGCGAATCCTCCTCGATCCAGGCATACTGCTGCGTCTGGCTGCACAGAAAACGGAATTCGTCATATCGCTCCATCAATCTCAGCATCGTGGAGAAGGAGCGAAGACACTTGCGACGCGTTTCCGATATGGGCCAGAGCCAGGCCGTATCGATATGGGCGTGCCCGGTGGCGATACAGGGACCGCCAGCCGACGCCCCCCCTGTCCGAAGCAGTGCTTCGAGTGATGCTTGAATCGCCTTCGGCTCGTCCATTCCCAGCGTGGGCGCCAGATGATGCATGCCTTCGAGCAAACGCGCCGATGCATCGCTCTCAGGAGGCAAAGCCAGCAGGAGACGCCTGGCGAAATCCCAGACTTCCTTCAACCGCCAGGCCGACTCATCGAGCACGACCAGTGATGCCGATTCCAGTCGACCCGGATTGGGTTCCCGCCAACGTGCCTGAACTTCGGGGTGATCCCACCAGAACGTGCTGGCCCCAAGCGGAAGCGTGCAGGCCGCTTCAATCAGGAATTCCAGACTGTCCGATCCAAGCATGCTCGGATCCAGACGCACCAGATCACGGTTCTCGTCAAGTCCGTGCCATGGCGACCCGTCATGCCAGAAGGTCGCTTCCGTACCACTCGAGAATTGAATCGCCAGCGTCCTGCCCTTGAAGTGGGCCGGTATGTTCGCCGTGATCCGGAACCAGGTCGTCGACCACACTGGCCCCCATCGCCAGCCGATCTCCACAGGCCTGAATCCTCCCGGATCCAACTGCGACGGCTGGAGATGATCCTGGGTCTGAAGCGCTTGGACATCGAGTGGAATGGTGTCCTGAAAGATACGTTCAGCCAGAACGGTATCCGCCAGGTTCTCAAATCGGATGGCATCGAGTTCATGTTTCAGAAGCACGAACCGAGTGTACCAGCCACCAACCAACCTCCGAAAGAACCGGTAGTCTGCCGATCATGTCGAACTGGCTCAGCACACATGAGGACCGGTTGCTGCTTCGAGTCTAGGCCGTCCCGGGAGCCTCATGTGATGCCATCGCAGGCCTTCTGGGTGACCAGCTCAAGATTCGCATCACCGCCCCGCCGGAAGGGGGCATGGCGAATCAAGCCATCATCAGAGTGCTCTGCGAACAGCTGGGCATCTCGCGTGGACAACTGACCATGACGAGTGGCCATGCCTCCCGCGACAAGATCATCCAGATAGCCGGATTGGACCAGGCGGAGATTCGATCCAGACTTGCCATCGATCTTTGATCCTCGAAGATCAGGTGGTCAATTCGCCGGTACCGTCTTTTCGGAATCGTGCCAGCGCCACCAGAAGGACGATCACGGTGCCACCGATGGCTATCCACGAACTCAATCGAAGCGCGGTGGAAAGACTCCCCCAGGTCGCATGCTCATCGGCAGGAACGACGGATGTCAGGAGCAGCAGCATGCCCGCGAATGACAATCGACCAGCCAGACTCTGCATGGATAGATAGGTGGCTCGATGCTTTCGCTCGACTCGGCCCGTGACGGCGGCGTTGATCACCGGCGCCATCAACGCTCGCGGAACCGAACGCGCCAGCAGCAGGACGAGGATGATCGGTGCCAGTACCCAGGCCATCACGGTGATGATGAGCGTCTGGAGAACAGCGGCGGAAAGCAACGTCCACCAGAGACCGATCCGATCCCGGATCCTGATGCTCCAGGCGCCGAACGCGGAGGCGACGAGAAGCGTGAGTGTCACATGGATCCCACTGACCAACGGCGTGGCCTGCTCACCCCACTGGTAGGACTCGAGTGAACAACCGATGTACGGCTGGAAGAACTCGTAGGGAACATGATTCAGAATCGTCATCAGAATGAAGAAAAGCAGGATGCACATGAGGACCGGCTGCTTCAGATATCCCAGACAACGGACGAATTCCCTGATCGGATTGGCGTGCGTCTCGCTCTCCTCGACAGGTGGCTCAAAGAATCTGTAGACGAGCACGATCATGAAAATCGCGAAGATGCAGGCCACGAGGTAGGCCATCTGCAGCGTCCAGATGGCAACCAGACCCCCGATGAGCGCCGCTGCCGCTCCCCCGAGGAAACGATTGCGGGCCACACGAGCCTCACGTCTTCCGAACTCGTCCTCGAGGCCGATGGCCTTGAGCGAATCGAAATGGAAGGCCGTCTCGGTACCACTCTTGAATGAGATGCCGGCCGCCTTGAGGAACTGGGCGATGGCGAAGACCAGAAAACTGCTGCCTGCGAATATCATCCCATACGAGATGGCGAGTATGACCGCAGCCAGCAACATCGTTATTCGACGACCGAAACGGTCGGAGAACCAGCCGCTGGGCACCTCCATGACGTAGACGCCGACGTAGTAGACCATCTCCAGAAGAAGGACTTCATCAAGCGTGAGAATCTCACTGAAGTACAGGAAGAAAACAGGCAGCCAGAAGTAGGCATCCGAAAGAAATGCATAGCGGGGATACCACCTGACATTCCAGGCACACTTCTTCTGGTCGGACTCATTCATTGGAAATCCTGCAGACATCCACCTGATGCTAGCAGGCATCCATCACCACGGGAGCCAAGCTGGAGAATCATCAAGGCTGAAGCGGTGAGACCGAAAGCACGCCATCGGCCACATGCAGCAGGCTGCTGTCCGGCACGGTCTCCCAGCTGTGCTGCTCCTTGTCGAGCGGTTCGGATACGACCACGGTGGAGTGCTCATGGAGACGGAAGATCTCACCATCGGCGCTGGCCAGCGACAAGCCCTGGCCCCAGTAGAGCGTCGGCGTATCTCCATTGCTGCTGTATCGAGCCGCCCAGAGCGACTCCCCGTCACTCACAGCGATGCTCATGCGGAAAGGATCGTCGACATCGTGTCGGCTGCGAAGCGACTCCACCTCACGGATCATCTCGTTGATGGCCGAGGCCGGATCATCCTGCAGACCTCGAGTCATCGCCAACGCGAAGAGCGTCTCGGAATCCGTCTGCCCCTTGCGCTGGCAGTAGAACTCGGGATCAATCAGCTGATCGATGTCCTTGTGAAGCTTGTCCCATCCACCGACGTCACCGTTGTGCTGGAACAACCATCTGCCCATCCGGAATGGATGTGTGTTGACACGTCCGACCGAGCCTCGGGTCACCGCCCGCACATGCGCGAGGAACAGACCGGAATGGACATGCCGACTCAGACTCTCCACGTTCTCGTCGTTCCAGGCCGCTCTTGTATCCCGATACAGGCCTGGCTCGATGGAATCGCCCGAATACCAACCGACCCCCACCCCATCGCCGTTGACGGTGTACTGGGTCTGTATGGCCTGACGCGATTGCTGCAGCAGTGAATGCTCTGGATCGGACAGAAGCCCGCTCATCGGAATCGGTTTCCCACAATACGCGAGCCAGCGACACATCAATCAGTCTCCATCCGGGGATTCGTCGTATCCGAAGTCCGAAGGTCCCAGGCCACGTGGCTTCAACGGCTTGGCTGGAGAGCCCATGCAGATCTGCCATGCGGGAAGGTCCTTGAATACCGAGGAACGAGCCCCCACCACGGTTCCATCACCGATCGTCACGCCCGGCGCAACGAATGCATCCGCGGCGATCCATACTCGCCTACCCAGTGTTATGGGCTTTGGAATCAATGGGAACTCGATCTGCTCGTGGTCGTGGGTTGCGCCACAGAGATAGGCATACTGACTGACGGTCGTCCATTCCCCGATCGTGATCGTCGTGACGTTGTAGCACTCGCAATCATTTCCAAGACAGGCGTATGGACCCATGATCAGATTGCTGGGAAGCCAGACCTTGGCACGTGGATATACGCGTGACGTCCGATGAATCCTGGCACCGAAGAGCCTGAGCAGAATATTCCGCCAGGCATGCATGGGCCTCGGGCTGTATCTGAAGAGCAGGACGTAGACCACACCCCAGACAACGCGAACGAGCTTGCTCCTCAGAGAATGAGGGCTCGTGAGCATGGCATGTGATGGTGTCTCAAGAGTCATGGAATCCACTCCAACGGTTCACCTTGAACCGAAGATAGCCGAGTTGGTCAGGCCTTGCCTTCAAGGACATCGCAGAACATCCCGCACAGACGATCCTTGGACAACTGGTCGCGAACCGCCTGCAAGGAACGCTCGCCCATCGCATCGAGTTCGGGCCTTGGCGTGTCCGCTATCTCACGTATGACATGCTTGGCCTTCTCGTAGTCACCGATCCCGATGTGCCATCCGATGTTGTTTTGATGAACCAGATCGGAGACATGACAGGGATCCGGACCAAGGAGGAGAATCGGTCTTCCAACAGCCATCGCCCCGTAGATCTTGCATGGATGGACCACACCGACCATGTCGTCTCCGACTCCGACCAGATGGACATCGGCGGTGGACAATGAATAGCGAAGATTCTCGATCGGCTGGTACGGGAGGCTGATCATGTTCTTGAGATCATGGGTCGCGATCGCCTCCTCGACCTCCTTCTTCCTGACACCCCCACCAACGAAGAGGAAGACGATCTTCGGATCGTCCTTGAAGGTGACCGCCGCATCGAGGAACGTCTTGAGCGGAAGACCGATGGCGTGGTTTCCGCTGTACATGAACACGAACTTGTCCTGGAGACCGTGTTCCTTGCGGAAAGGGTTCTCATCACGCGGCACCGTCTCGAGATGGTCCTCATGAGGCCAGGGCGGCATCGTGTGCAGCTTGGATCTCACGTCCAGCTTCTTCATCATCGAGTCGCCCATGAATCGATCCAGAACGATCACATCGTCCGCCTTCCGGAGGATCCAGCGATTGAAGAAGTCCATGATCCTCGCCGAGAAAGAGGTGGGCTTGATCGCACCGAGCGCAATGAGCTGATCGGGATTGATGTCCATCACCCAGAACTTGATCGATGTGCGGCGGAACATGCGGATCACCAGAGCGGCGACGATGCACATCGGAGGACTGGTGCTGACCAGAAGCACATCCGATTTTCCAGCGAAGAGGCCGCGGACGATCGTCTGAAGCATGAAGAGAATGGCTGCCAGCGCCCTGAGCAGGAAGTGCCGCTTCCCGAAGGAACTCAGTGGCAACCTTCGGACATCGACTCCATTGCGATCCTCATGGCTTTCATAGCGGATGGACGAATCGTCGTAGCCTCGTGCCGAGGTCAGCACCTTGACATCCCAACCACGTCGAACCATCTCCTCCGCGGCGTCGCCCATGTGCTGACCAACACTGGCAGGATCCGGAGGATACACCTGACTCAGAACGAGCAATCTGGGTTTGCGTTCAGTCCTGCTCATGTGGCCTTTCCATCAACCAGCAAGCGTCTTGAACGGACTCATGGTCAACCGACAAGGACTCAGCCGTGCTTGGCCATGTACTCGTCATGGATCCAGCGATAGGTACGCTCCATGCCGTCACGCAGCTTGATGGAGGGTGCCCAGCCAAGTCTGTCCATGATCATGGTGTTGTCCGAGTTCCGACCGTTTACACCCTTCGGCGCATCCAGCTTGTGCGTGCGTTCCAGCTTGATGCCGGCGATATCCTCGACGATGTCGACGAGACCATTGATGGTCGTCAGTTCATCGGATCCCAGGTTCATGGGTTCCAGGATGTCGCTGTTGAGGATGTCCTGGGTGCCCTTGACACAATCGTCGATGTACATGAATGAGCGGGTCTGGAGACCATCGCCCCAGATCTCGATCGAATGATCGCCTGTGTGCTTGGCATGGATGACCTTCCGGCAGATGGCTGCGGGCGCCTTCTCGCGACCACCATCCCATGTTCCTTCCGGGCCATAGACGTTGTGGTAGCGAGCGACCCGACATTCCAGACCGAAGTCCTCCTTGAAGTGACGGCACATGCGTTCCGTGAAGAGCTTCTCCCAACCATAGCCGTCCTCTGGCATGGCGGGATAGGCATCCTCTTCCTTGAGAGGCACGACATCCTCGCTCTTCTGCTTGTCCGCGTTGTAGACGCAGGCGGAGGAGGAATAGAAGAAACGCTTGACACCCTTGTCACGCGCGGCTGTGAGCATGTGGGTACTGGTGAGCACGGTCAACATGCAGAGGGCCTTGTTGTTCTCGATGAAACCCATGCCACCCATGTCGGCCGCCAGCTGATAGACCTCGTCCATGCCCTCGCAGGCAGCTTCAGAGTTTTCCAGCCTGGAGAGATCGGCGACGACATTGTCGGCATCCGGATGGACCTGGTACCAGTTGTCAGTCGACTTGATGTCGACGCTGCGGACCGAGTGACCCTGGGCGAGCAGTGAACCGACGAGATGTCCCCCGATAAAACCGCCACCACCACCAACCACGATTCGCTTCTGAGACATTGAATTCCTCTTCTTTGGTCTATGAATCCACTGGGTAAATCCGTCCGAGTTCCTGAAGTCAAGCCATCGACCATTCGAGATGGACACTTGACGAGACTCGCCATAAACAGCACATCATCCTACCTCGAATAACGACCGGGTCACGCTGAATCCCCCAAGGTGCCTCGGGTTCGGCTTGTATCGGCTGGTGTTATCCGGACCATCACAAAGGCAGTGCGCGAACTCCTGAATTGACAGGAGTTAAGCAGCCACCGATACAAGTCATCCAAAAAAGACACCCCCTCGCCTGAAAGACGAGGGGGTGTGGGAAGATATCGAATCAGTGTGCCAGGGACGTGAATCAGAGGATGGAGAGTCCTCCAAGGTCCCAATCACACTTATCAGGCGCGTCGACGACGACGGCCAGCGATTCCGGCGAGACCCAGAAGGGCCAGAGCGCCTGGAGCTGGAACGGCGTATTCGATCGTGACGGTGCCGGACTCGTAGTGAGCATCAGTACCATCAACATCGTTGTATGACTCGAAGAACTCAACAAGGAGTCCGCCTGAACCGGTGGTGAACTCGAGTCCCTGAGCGCCAAGGTCGATAAGGCCACCGCTTGAAGCAGGACCCCATACGCCACCAGCAGTACCACTTCCCTCGGATGGGAAGAAGCTGATGAATACACCATTGAGGTCATTTGCATCAACCACTGCCATAGTCATCTCGTTGCCCCAAGTGACGCCGGTGTCATCACCATTGCCGACAACGTTGTCCCAACCGATACCCGTGATGGTGACACCAACGAGTGAATCGAAGACAGATGTTTCATTCGTTCCGCTACCAAAATTGTCGTTGCTGTTGATACCAGCCAGATCAATGGTGACGGTTTCGCCCATGGCGAGACCAGCAGCCAATGCTGTCACTGTTGCAACGCTAGCAACTGTAAGCGTTTGCATTTTCATAATTTCTCCTCCTCAAAGGATCCTAAATTTGTCCTGACTATCCGAGTCGATTACCGGATTGGACACACCATGGTTTCGCCTGCCTTCTGAACTCCCTCGTCCAGAATTATCGACACAGGCTTGCATGCAACACAGGCCCAGAGCACCCAACAACAGCGAAGCCGTTGGTCGCGCGGTACATCGGAACCTGATCACTAAAAAGGGATTTACTCATCTCCCCTCTATCTCTCTTCCTCACTGCTAGAACCAAGGACCGAAAATCCCGATACGGATTTAGCAGTTATTTACAGATTGCCAGCCTATTAAGGTCGGGTCAAGACTTTTCATCCTCGATATCCGAAACTCTTTAAAGTTCATGAAACCCCTGTTTTTAAGGCCATTAACGAGATATTTTAAAAATGGCCCCGATAATAGGCATGAAAAGAAGGGTAATTTGGGCAGTTTGGGCCCGAGGTCATGCCAACAAGGAATCCGAACCCTTCAGAACGGCCCCTGAGCCCCTATCCATCCCGGGCGTGCTCGATTCCCATCTCGGAGGCGAGTGCCATATACAGTACATGGCCCATCAAGCCCCTGGCACTTCTAGAAGGAACTCGATTCATGATTAGGCTGCTGCTCACCCTCTCCTGCCTCCTCCTCGGCTTCAATGCCGCTCAGGCATCTCCCACATCAGGCTTTCCCCAGTACCCATCGTTGTCGCCTGACGGCTCGATGACGGTCTTTTCGCTTGGTGGCGATCTATGGTCGGTTCCAACCGGTGGCGGGCATGCGGAGAGATTGACATCAAACGAATCCTCCGAGCTCCGCAGCAGCTTCTCTCCGGATGGCGGACTTCTCGCATTCGAATCCAATCGCAATGGCGCCACCAGCATCCACGTCATGCCAGTCGAGATGCGAGGACAACGTCTTGTTCCGACTGGACCTATTCGAAGGGTCGTGACGAGTGATCGCAACCAGTACCTCTCCGGGTTCACGCCTGATGGCGAATCGATCCTGTTCTGGGGCTACCGGGAACCATCCCTGTTTCGGGAAAGCGGCATGTACCGGGCACCGCTCGATGGCGGAGCTATCGTGCCATTGACTTCCGCCAAGGGGGATGCGCCGCGGATGACGGACAACCAGCTTGTCTTCTCGAGAGGCGGCGCCCCCATGGAAAGACCTCGCTACCGAGGCAGCAGCAATCAGGACATCTGGTCGATGAATCTGGCGGACGGCAGCTTCACAAGACTGACCGAAGGCAAGGCGAATGACAGCCATGCATTCCCACTGCCCAACGGCGATGTCCTCTTCATCTCCTCACGAGATGGACAGAACAATCTCTGGCGGCTTCCAGCTGGCGCCGGTGAGGATTCCCTTGTTCAGATCACCTCCCGTACACCGGCGAATGACCAGACGACCATCGGACATGGCATTCGTGATCTGGCGGTTTCAGGAGACGGATCCACCGCCGTATTCGCCGAATGGGATCAACTGCACCGGGTAAATCTGGATCAGAGCGGCAACCCCACCACCAGAATCGACCTGAGAGTCAACCCTGATCAGTCCAGACCAAGCACCCGCACCCAACGCCTGGACAACGAGGTCGATGAAGCCGTGCTGCATCCCAGCGGCGAAGCCATGGCCGTCGTGGCTCGTGGACAGCTTCTGGTGAGGAACGTCGAGGATGATCACCCAACCAAGCTCATCACCGCTGATCATGCAAGAGATCGCTGGATCAGCTTCTCGCCTGATGGCGACAAGCTCTACTTCACCTCGGATCGATCCGGCCACGAAGGCATCTGGGCCGCGACCGTCACCCTCTCAAGAGCCGACCTCGAACCGGAGGAAGAAGCTGATGGCGAAACGGAAGGTGAAGGAACAGGAGAAGGCGACACCGAGAAGCCAAAGGACGAATCCTCGGATGAAACCGTAAACGAGCAGACCGAGGAGTCCTCGAACCAGAATGCCACCAAGGCGTCCAGCGAAAGCGTGGATGAGTCCACCGATGCCGATGGGGCCTCGGAAGCAGGCGACGATGAGGACGAGAAGAAGGAAAAGAAGGACAAGAAGAACGAATCCGGCAAGCGGTGGGCGGAGGCGCTTCGATTCGAGATCGCACCGGTTGTCGTCAACGAACATGCCAATCACCATCCGATGCCGTCGCCCGATGGCCGCTACCTCATCTACATGAGGGACAGAGGAGACGTCCATCTGCTTGATCTGGCAACTGGCGAGGATCGCCTGCTCATGAACGAGTGGTGGCCCCCTGAGATCCAGTGGGCCTCGGACTCTCGCCACATCATCTACGCCAAGCTTGATCTCGATTTCAACAGCGACATCTGGCTCATGGACGTGAATGATCCGGAAGGCGCCACGAATCTGACCAGACATCCGGACCTGGACGAATCACCCAGGATGAGCGACGACGGCAAGGTGGTGATCTTCCGAAGCGATCGCAACCAGATCGGTGGCAGCAATGCCTATGACGTCTACAGGATCTTTCTCGATGAAACCCTTGCGGGTCTCAGTGATTGGGAACGCACAAAGCATTTCGAGGAGACCGCGAAGGCAGCCGGCAAGAAGAAGATTCTGGACATCGTCGATCTGGAAGAGGAACACGAGCCCTCCGATGCCCTCGAGTTCAGCAATCTCGACACTGCCTGGAATCGTGCTGATCGCCTGACGAGCTTTGAAGGTGGCGAAGACGACCTGCTGCTCTCGCCGGGAGGCGATGCCATCCTCTTCACTGCCGACATCGATGGAACACAGGGGCTCTACAAGGTCGATGCCATGGGCGAAGGCCGCAAGAGGCTCACGACGGGATCCGTCGGTGACCTGCGCATGATCCCTACAGGCAAGACCATCAGCTACATCAGCGGTGGCAATGCCAAGACGATGCCCATGAAGGGCGGATCTTCGAAGACGATCGGCATCGATGCCGATGCGGAGATCATGATGTCCGAGGAACAGGCTCAGAAGTTCGATGAGACCTCTCGTCTGTTCGGACGGTGGTTCTACCATCCGGACATGAAGGGCCTCGACTGGGACGCCACCACCGATCGCTATCGCGAACTCGCGATGACGACCCGCACCCCACAGGCCTTCAATCGAGTGGTCGACATGCTCTTTGGTGAAGTAGACGCCTCGCATACGGGCATCTACGGTGGCGGCGGCTTCTCGACCTCGGTGGATCCGATCGGATATCTGGGAATCTCGACAAGGCCGGTCCCCGGTGGATACGAGGTGACCGAGGTCCTGGAGAAATCACCCGCCGCCCATCCCGAATCGGAGCTGCTGGTCGGCGACATCATCCTCGGCGTGAATGACATCACCTTCTCGGAATCCCGGGACGAGGATCCCTCCATCGACCTTTCCAAGGCGATGAATGGGACACGAAACAAGGAGACCATTCTCGAGATCAGTCGTGATGGCGAGGATCACACGATGCTCATCGAACCGATTTCCTGGTCGGCCTGGAATGGATTGGCCTATCAGGATGAGCTCAGACGAAACCGCGAGATGGTCGATGAACTCAGCGATGGAAAACTGGGCTACCTCCATATCCGCAGCATGAACATGCCGTCGGTCCATCAATTCGAACACCAGCTGTATGCCGCCGCACATGGCAAGGATGGACTGGTGATCGACGTACGGAACAATGGTGGTGGCTGGACGACCGATGTCCTGCTCGCGTCGTTGACGGCCCCTGTCCATGCCTCCACGATTCCTCGAGGCGTGGCCTGGGAGGATGCCCCCAAGGAAGCCTACCCACGCGACCGACGACTCATCTACGCATGGTCAAAGCCGATCGTGGTGCTGGCGAACGAGCATTCATTCTCGAATGCGGAGATCTTCACCCATGCCATCCAGAACACAGACCGCGGCACGGTCGTGGGCGAAGAGACCTACGGGGGCGTGATCTCCACCGGAAGCTTCAGGCTCATAGATGGCTCCAGAGTTCGCAGACCATTCCGTGGATGGCGATTGCCCGATGGCACCGACATGGAAGCCAGAGGCGCCGTGCCAGATATCCGGGTGCAGAGAACACCCGCTGATGAGGCGGAAGGCAAGGATCGCCAGCTAGAGGTGGCCGTGGAGGAACTCGGCAAGCGAATCCAGTCCGATCAGGCTGATGGCTGATAGGACATGATCAGCTGGCTCATCACCGGTGTGGGCATGGCCGCCGTGGGATGGCTCGTGTGGTCACTGCTCAAGGCGCAGGGACCCGCGACACCTCCCAACGACGATCCGCCCGAGGAACGTCAGGAGGATTGAGCCGCTATGACGGCCGCCGCCGCGGCGGCTTGGGATTCGGCATTTCGAACATCGCTGCCGCTCGGCAACTCGTGCACTTCAAGATCGAAGTATGGAACCACCGCGAGCAGGTGATCGAAGATGTCCGACTGGATCCCCTCGTATTCGACCCAGCGATTGTCATTGGTGAAGACGTAGACCTCCACGGGCAGACCTTCGGAGGTTGGCTGAAGCTGCCTGACGAGGAAGGTGAAGTCAGTCTGATGGATCTTGGGGTGATTGCGGAGGTAGGCCTCTATGTAGGCGCGGAACGCGCCGATGTTGGTCTGTCTTCTGGCATTGAAGTCCTCGCCTGAATCGACCCCCTGTTCCTTGTTCCATTCCAGGATCTCACTCTGCTTGCGTTGGAGATACGGCTCAAGCAGCTTGATGCGGCCCCACTTGTCGAGCATCTCCCCGGTGGCGAACTGGATCGTCGAGATATCGATGTTGATGGATCGCTTGATTCGCCGGCCCCCTGAATCGGACATGCCACGCCAGTTGATGAACGGCTTCTGGAACAGGTCGTAGGCGGGAACCATGGCGATGGTCCGATCCCAGTTGGAGACCTGAACCGTGGTGAGGCTCAGTTCGACTACATCGCCATCGACCTCCGTGCCGGGAATGGCGATCCAGTCACCGACCCGGACCATGTCGTTGGCACCCAGCTGGAGACCGGCGACTAGACCGAGGAGGGTGTCTTTGAAGATCAGTAGGAAGATCGCCATGAAGGCGCCTATTCCCGAGAGGAAATAGACGGGCGACTTGGAGAACATGATGCTCAAGCCAAGAATGATGGCGATGAGCGTGATGATCAGCTTGCACGCCTGAATCAACCCGAGGATGGCAGAGCGATCCTCCCCCTTCTGGGCCTGATAGAGGTCGCCACCAAGTTCGATGAGTGCATAGCCGACGATGAGTACGACCCACAGGCCATAGAGTGTCAGGAAGGGCAGCAGCCGTTCCTGCCACGCCTCCGAAAACAGCAGTGGAAGACAGACCGCGAGCAGCAACAACGGAATGAAATGCGAGAGCCGGAGTATGACCCCACTCTTCGCGATCGCATCCGACCAGTTCGAATCATGCTTGAGAAGCCGAGGATTGACGAAGGCCTTGATGGCGAGCTTCGCGATGTAATTGAGCAGGATGCAGGCGACCAGAATGCCGGCGCCGAAGACCACCCATGTCAACCAGTCCGCCACCTGATCCTTCACACCCCACCCTGTGAGCATTGAGTGGATCCAGTTGAACCAGTTCTCCAGATACCGCTTCATGGAGCTCTCGCCGAAGGCTCTCACGAGCCCCACGGAACTGTGTTCAACGAACTTCGCCTTCGAACCGTTCACATTGCTCGCAGGTTCGACCATCGCGAACAGCGAGCAGAGATGGACCTGGATGTTCGCAACGACGCTGGTTAGCAATTCCATGTCTAGTAGACCTCTACCATGCACCGGGCCCTGGGGCGGATCTTCCGCAACTGATCGGGCTCGGCATTGACAATCTTCTCCATCTCCTCGGGCATCACAAGATACTCATCCGCGACCCCAAGCTCCTCCAGCAGACGATACAACCCGTTCTGCATGCCTTCGATCCCGCACAGGTACAACAACGCCCTGTCTCTGGCAAGCAGCTCATGCAATGCACCCCCCGCGTTGGTTATGTATCGATCGACATACTGGCGGTCACCGCTTTCAGGACGGCTGACGACGGTGTGATAGTGGAACCCGGAATGAGTCTCTTCGAGAGACTTGAACCAGTCGTGATACATGAGATCGGTTCCGTAGGGCGCCCCCATCACGAGATGTATCTCGCTTCTGGAAGGACCATCGGGATGCTCGAGAAGCTCCTTCACCATTCCACGGAATGGCGCGATTCCAGTGCCGGTCGCCACGAATAGATAGTCATGATGATCTCGATCCACGGGCAGGACGAATCGCTTGCCTGCGGGACCAGTGACCTGGATCTGGTCACCCACGGCTCGATCGCACAGGTAGTTGCTGCACACACCAAGGAAGAGTTCATGCTCATCGGCATCACCGGAGCTGTTCTCGTCGATGAGCCGCTTGCATGTTGTCGAGATGATCTGCCCCTGCCCGTCCTCGCCCCAGGAGGGGGAGGCGATCGAGTAGAGACGAACGGAATGAGGCTTTCCGGAAGGCTCCTCTCCGGGAGGGATGACACCGAATGCCTGCCCTGCATGGAAGTTTCCGGCCAGAGGAGTACCCGAGACATCGACGGCTATGTGCCTGACGAAACTCGCGGAACGGCCGTTCAGACAGGGAGTCGACTCGACGATCGTCCCCGTGACTGGCGTCCTGGGGCGAACAAGATGCATCTGGACTTCTGGAAATTCGGGTTCCGACATGACGGGCCTGAGTATAGAAGAGCTGAACGACAAGGACAGTGCCAAGGCAGGATGAAAGACCGGATGGACAGATTTTCACCTGTCCATCCAGTCATGAATCGATGCGCAAGCTTGGTTTACAACCAAATCAGTCGTACGCGGCCGTCATCGGAGGCACCTTGCTGGTTTCCAGCTCGAGATTGGTCACGATGCGGAAATTCGATTCTGTCCGATGCCTTTCAGCGAAGAAGAAGTCGAGGGTATAGGTCTCGCCATCCTCGAGACCAAGACGATCCAGATCTATGGTCTGGTCCACGGCAGAGTGGACACCGCCTATGTCAATCACGAGCTGGCCGTTGATGAAGACCCATACATCATCGTCCCCTGTGAACCGAAACAGGTTTTCCTGGTCGGCGTTGTACGTGAACTGCGTGTGCAGTTCGAATGTGAAGTGGAAATTGCGATCGATCGGGCCAGGGGAGTTCCCGAACAACTGGTCGTCGATTGGGAAGAAGCCCCCCTTCTCGCTGTAGACGGGATCGGTCTTGTCATCGAATACGTAACTGCCGTCGGCCTGCCTGTTGAAGGCCAGAGTCAGGGGCTTCGAGATATTGACGCCCGGCACATCCCGATACCACAACTCGAAAGAAGGCCCCGACTCGATGGCGCCGCTGTCCGATCCGCCCTTGCGACCTCGACGATCCCCGAGCGTGCGGTCGTAGACGGACCAGCAGATGGGACGCCCCTTGGAATCCCTCCACTGTCGACGTACGTAGTAGCCCTCGCCTGTGTACACCGGCTTGCCGTCCTCGCCGAGCTGAGCGGCGACGTTGCCGCAGTAATGACCGAAACCACCGTCAGGCTGACGCTCGAAATCGGGATGCCCCCCCTGGACGCTGCGTTCCTTGAAATCACGGATGACGCCCGTCAATTCAAGGGTGGCGGGAGGATCCTCCTCCGCCTGTACGGGCAGAAGGCAGGCCTCCATTGGCACGAGAAGGGAAACGACTACGAACGCATTCAGGGCAGGATGCATGGGCAATCCTCCAGCAAAGGGGACACGAAAGGAATCCAACTACCTCAAGCTACGATTCAGAAGATGGAGAGATGTGGCATGAATTGACGAAGGCACTGAAAAAGGCCGGCGTCTTGCGGGTTGTACCGACAAGGGGGGCAAGCCTAGATTTCCCTCGCGCAATCAGGCGTGGATCAAGGTAGGATCGGGGCAACCAGCAGCCAGAAGGAACTGGTTTGCCGAAGGTCGTCGGGTTATTCCGGCAGTTTCACTAGAGAACTCCAAGGGATTGGAAGCACGCGCAATGGATGGCTTCAGGATCACAGGCGGCAAGCGATTGAGCGGCCGCATTCGCGTCGATGGATCGAAAAACGCAGCCTTGCCCCAGATGGCCGCCGCCTTGATGGCGAAAGGCCCGGTTCAACTGCGCAATCTGCCACGGTTGTCCGACATCGACAACATGGTCCGGCTGATGAAGGAACTTGGCTGCAAGGTCGAACATGACGGCTCCGATCTTCGGCTGGAGACCAGCGATGACGGTTCCTGGCACGCTCGGTACGACATCGTCAAGACGATGCGAGCGAGCATCTGTGTTCTGGGCCCCCTGCTGGCGAGATATGGACAGGCCAGAGTGGCGATGCCGGGCGGATGCGCCATCGGCGATCGCCCCGTCGATCTGCACCTGCGTGGCCTTGAGGCGCTCGGCGCCAAGATAGAACTCGATGGCGGCGACATCGTCGCCAGAGCGGATCGACTCAAGGGAGGCACCATCTTCCTCGGAGGCCCGTTCGGTTCAACCGTTCTTGGAACCGCAAACGTCATGTGCGCAGCCACTCGGGCCGAAGGCGTCACGATCATCGAGTCGGCCGCCTGCGAACCGGAGATCCAGGATCTCGCCGTGATGCTCAACAGCATGGGCGCTTCGATCAGCGGCGCAGGCACACCCCGAATCACCATTCGCGGCTGCACCGAACTCTACGGCTGCGACCATCAGGTCATGCCAGATCGAATCGTTGCCGCAACACTGGCGATCGCGTCCGCCATCACAAATGGCGATGTCACCATCGAGGACTTCCCGATGGATCACCTGCTGGCCGTGGTTGATAGGCTCCAGGCAACCGGCGTACGACTGGAAAGACTCGATCCGCTCGAGCCCGCCGGGCGATGCACGGTCAAGGTCACCAGTGAACGTCGGCTGAAACCCGCCTTGTTCACGACCCAGCCCTACCCCGGCTTCCCCACGGACATCCAGGCCCAGATGATGACGCTGCTGTGCTTCGCCGACGGCAACAGCATCGTGACCGAGAAGATCTTCCCCGATCGTTTCCTGCATGTCTCCGAACTGACCAGAATGGGCGCATTGGTGTATCGCCAAGGTGGAACCGTGGTCGTCCAGGGTGTCAATCGTCTGGTGGGTGCTCCCGTCATGGCAAGTGATCTGCGTGGCTCCGCCAGTCTGGTGCTGGCCGGTCTGGCAGCAGAAGGCACCACTACGATCTCGAGGATCTATCACCTTGATCGCGGTTATTCGAGACTGGAAGATCAGCTCAACGCACTCGGTGCGGATATCGAACGCTTCGATGTGGATGCGGAGGAAGCCCGTTCTGCCGAGTCCGACTGTTCCACCGGTACTCCGGTTACCTGATCATTTCTCGACAAGCGATGATCGACGCCGCTCCCACATGAATATGGCAGCGGCGGTCGCGACATTCAACGAAGGTACCTCTCTGGCCATTGGAATCTCCACGATCGAATCGCAGATCGAGCGCGTCCCTTCGTCGAGTCCGGCCCCTTCGGCCCCCACTATCAAAGCGACGTGCTCAGGAAACGGAAAAACCGAAACACATCGACTACGTTCGTCGCACTCGGCGGC
The DNA here is from genome assembly GCA_002716385.1 of Phycisphaerae bacterium. Lineage (GTDB taxonomy): Bacteria > Planctomycetota > Phycisphaerae > Phycisphaerales > SM1A02 > UBA1668. Next base: position 67,002 of record PBAX01000027.1, read on the forward strand.
AACCAGATGAACCCCCCATCGATCCTTCAGCTCCCCCAGTGAACCGATCCAATCCTCCGTCACAGCCCAGGGGACACCAAGCACATGCCCCATCGAGACGCGAATCGATTTTCTGTAGAGCGGATCACAACACGTGCCATCGAGAATGATCGCGTCGATTCCGAAAGCCGCCGCATTCCTGAAGAGCGAGCCCATGTTGTCCACGTTCGTGATCCCGGTGGCCAGAAGCAGCGTCCGCGGCCTGGATCGATCCAGCCCTTCCAAGACATGCGTCATCGACAACTCCCGGGCATCCGGCCGGTGGCCGAGGGCCAGCACACCACGATGAACGTGAAAACCAGCGACCTCTCCGATGACGTCCAGATCAGCCACGTAGATCGGAATCGAATCCGGCAGATCCCGAAGTTCCGATTCAAGACGACCCCATTTCTCGCGTGAGACAAGAAGCGAATGCAAACGCTCAGGCTGCCGAAGCAAACGCCTCAGTACCAGTTCCGATTCAGCCATGAAGAACCCGTCGCGACCTCGAAGATCCCGATCCCTCACATCACGGAAGGCATCGACCCTTGGATCATCAAGTGAGTTGATCAGACAGGGCCGATTCACGAACCACCTGAATCATCCTTGGCGGAACCATCGTCAGATACGGTCTCCTCGCCCCGAAGGATCTCCATCAACTGCTGCTGTGCACGCTGATAACGCTGGTAGCTGTCCAGAAGGTTCCGACGGATCAGCATGAAGTCCTCGTCCTGTGCAGTGAGTTCGTCGCCTCTGGCATCCATCAGTCTCCGCATGGATCCGGTGGCCGCCTTGAGATCAGCCGTGCCGAACGAGAAATTGCGTGCCGCCTCATAGAGCAGCTCGTTGGAGTATTCCTTGTCGGTCGGTCTGTAGAGCAATCGCCATGGGCTGGAGGAGACCTCCGCGATGGCTCGCGTCAACTGCTGAGATCCGACATTCAGGTTGGCCAGTGAATCGCCGAGATTGTCCAGCATGATGGGCGAACGGACTCGGACGTCTTCGATCACCTCCTGAAGATCCGAAAGGGTCTTCTTGCCGTCGGAGAAGATGGCCGTGAGCTTCGGTGACCATTCGGTCTCGGCGGTCTCCGTGATCGATCGCACATTGGCCACGATCTCGTCTATGGACTGGTCATTGCGTTCGATGATCTCGTTGATGTTGGTCATGGAGGCATTCACGTTGATGAGAATGCTAGAAACCTGGCTGGACCACTGACGCTTCCACTTCTGCTGGAAATCAGCCATCACATCATCCAGATTCCGAATGACGTCCTGCACTTCCCGGGCACTTGGCGCCCCGAGAACCCACTTGAGCACATACCCCTCCTGTTTCATCTTTCTGGAGATCTGGCTGAGCGAATCCAGGAATGAAGTGACGTCCGCCGAGGCGTCCGGCCCGAGGAACGAAGCCAGCATTCCACCTGCATTTGTTCCCTTGAATTCGTCTCCTGATTTCAGCAAAGAGCCAGCGACCCCGGTCTCGTCACGAGGACGATTGGCTTCGTCGAAGCCGAGCGAGGAAATCGAGATGTAGGAGTCGGCGCTGATCAGACCGCTCTTGACCACTGCAACCGCGTTGGAATAGAGCAGCAGATCCTCTGGAAGAGAGAAGGAGACCTGAATCATCTCGACAGGCTTGTTCCCGTCCATCTCGAAGGAGACCTTTTCGACGACACCGGTCTTGATGCCGCCCACACGAACTTCGGATCCCTTTTGCAGATAGGACACCCCCTCGACCAACGCGTAGGACGTTCGATAGGAGTTCATGGAGGGTCCGAAGAACATGTTCCACATGTCTCCGAGAAGAAAGATCACGAACAGGCCGATGAGCAGTGCGATCGTGACAAAGACACCAGCCTTGACGTTGTTGGCCTGTCGTAGGGACTCGTTACTCATGGCTTGTTCTGTCCTTGCTTTCTTGATTTTCGAGAGCCGCCTGAAATCAGACGCCTGAAGAAACCATTGCTTTTCCCTGGAATCGGAACTCGACGAGTCGTCTGGATCGAACGACCCCCTGTCAGCTTGCTGTTGTCGATGCCGAGCAGATCAGCAGCGTAGCTGCTTTCACCATCCGTCTCCTCCGTAAGCGGACCCTCGGCATCACCACGCAGGAACTGACGAATCAACATGTGATCCTCATCCAGCTCCCCCAGCCGATCCTGAGGCCAGTCACGAAGCTTTTCGAAGGCTTCCCTATCGTCCAGCATGAGCACCCGGCCCTTGTGGAGCATCGCCATACGGTCGGCTATCTCGAATGCGGAATCCATCTCATGAGTGACCACCACACTGGCGACTCCCAGCTTTCTGGTCAGATCTATGATCAATCGATCGATCGATGCCGAGGTGACGGGATCCAGTCCCGCGCTCGGCTCGTCGTAGAAGAGAATCTTGGGATCCAATGCCAGTGCTCTGGCCAAGCCGGCACGCTTCTTCATACCGCCGCTGATCTGGGCAGGAAACTTGTGAGCCGCCTCCCTGAGATCCACCAGTTCCAGCTTGATCTTGACCATGAAGTCGATGATCGCCGCATCCAGATCCGTGTGTTCCTCAAGAATTAGGGAGACATTGTCACCAACCGAAAGCGATTGGAACAAAGCTCCGGACTGGAAGAGGATCCCGAACTGCTTGCGAGTCTCGTCGAGCTCCGCTTCGGTCATGTCGGCCAGCACATTTCCAAAGAGCTTCACCCGACCTTCATCAGGATGAAGCGAACCGACCATGTGCCTGAGCAGCGTTGACTTACCGCAGCCCGAACCACCCATGATGACCATGGTTTCCCCGGGGCGGATCTTGAGGTTGATGCCATCGAGAACCGTCTGGCCTCCGAATCTCTTGACGAGATCCTCAATCTCAATGACGAATTCATCCTTGGTTGCCATCACGCCCCTCAGTACCTGACTCCACCGATTCTCGAGCGGACTCCGGGAAAAACAGAGAAGGATTCTTTCCAATCCGAATCCAGGAGAATCGGAAAACCGGCTCTCGCTGACCGCCATCCATTCTGAGAATGACGAAGTACCCCTCACCCTTGACGATCTCTCTGCTGAATTTCAACACGTAGGGTACTGAAATGGACCAGCCGTCGGGGCTCCAGACCGCCTCGCGATCAGGATCCTGCGATATCGAATCGAGCGTTCCAAATCGAGCCGTCATCTGTCGTACGAAGTCCGAAGCCTCCTTGGCTGAGGCCTCCCCTTCCTCGAATTGGCCCAAGAGCGGCCGAACGTCACCATCCTGAGCGGCCTGCAGCCCAGCCACCGGTCCATGAAGCATGGGCTCGCGGACAGAGTTATTCCACCACATCAACAAGATGGTGGTGAGCGGTGTGACAAGCAGTGCGATGACAATGGCGGCAATCGCAACACGTAAACCACGACGAGCCCGAAGCTTGACGTCTCGAACAGCGATGAGGCCAAAGACCACGCCGAGCATTGTCACAGCCGGGCAGAGCCCCACTGAACAAGCCAGCGCAACCAGTGCCCAGGGGCTCCAGGTACCGGCCTTGTCGCTTGTCATGATTCCACCGGTTCGGATGCCGTGGCGTTCGTATTCACGGGCTCAGGTTTGGGTGGAATCGAGACGGCTCCTTCAGGATCATCGATATTCAATCCGCGGATTCTGACTCCGAGGGTAAATGTGCCCATCTTGGGAACCAGAAGGAAGCTACCGGAACCATTGCGGGTTCCTGAATCGAATTCGAATATCAGCCAGGCATCCAGACCGGCCTTCAGAAGAGACATGTCGGCCGCGGGATTGATCTTGCCGACTCGAAGTGACTTGAAGGAACCGAAACGCTTGGCCACATCCTGCCCGAAATCCTCGACCTGCTCGACCGTAATGGGATGCCCCTGCAGATCCCAATATGCCAAGGCACCGGCCGCATTGTTGTTCATCGACTGGACCACGAAGGTGTGGACGGCTTTCGAAATCCCCTCCTCCTGACCACGTTCCACATGGGACTGGAACAGGCTCAGAAGAATGACGCTGATCAGACTCATCGCGACTCCCACCACGATGGAGATCCTCGCCAGACGAACACCCGTCATCGAACCATTGGATTGCTTGATTCGACTCAAGGCCATCAGACCAAGCACCGCCCCAAGCAGACTCACCGGAGGGCATGGCAGACAGGCGAGAACCATCGCCACGACCGCGAGACTCGATAACCTGGAAGGCGACCAGTTAGCTGGACCTCCCTGAGACCGCTCGGATTGTGGTTCGTTTTCCTGCTGCATGGGACTCCTGGCATGTTCTCCAGTGGGCTCTGGAATGGAATGGTAATCCGTAGCAAGCCATCACGTCATACACTCGGAGAATGATTCCGGACAAGGGAACTCGATGCACCGTGATGGGACTTGGACGCTTCGGAGGCGGCCTCGGGGTGACCCGCTGGCTTCTGGAGCAGGACTGCTCCGTGATTCTGACGGATCTGGGTTCCGAGGAGGATCTGTCCCAGCCCCTGGAACAACTCGAGGATGCCATCTCATCCGGACAGATCAGCCTGCGACTGGGCGGCCATGTGGAAAAGGACTTCATCGAAACAGATCTTGTCGTGGCCAACCCGGCCGTACCCAGACCCTGGGACAATTCATTTCTGAATCTGGCCCGCTCCAACGGCAAACCGATCACAACCGAGCTCTCCCTACTCGTGCGTCACCTCGATCGAACCAGAGTCATCGGGGTCACCGGTACGAATGGAAAATCAACAACCGCCTCCATGATCCATCACTCCCTCAAACGGAACCGGCTCGAGTCGTATCTCGGTGGAAACATCGGTGGCAGCTTGCTGAACGATCTCAAGGGGATGTCATCGGACGCGTGGATCGTTCTGGAGATATCCAGCGCGATGCTCTGGTGGCTTCACGAAGATGCCGGAGACGGCGGCGGATGGTCGCCCGGAACAGCGGTCATCACCAACATATCGCCCAATCATCTGGACTGGCATGGCGACGAGGAAAACTACGTCATGTGCAAGGAGCAGATCACCCGTGATCAATTGCCCGGGGAAATCTGCCTTCGAGGCGAACACATAGCCTCGAGAGCCACACCCATTCCATTGAAGATCCCTGGCCGACACAATCAGGACAACGCGCATCTTGCCGTAATGGCCGTTTCAACCGCCACAGGAATCGAGCCGGGAGATGCCGCTCGAGGACTGGCCGATTTTCCGGGCCTTCCCCATCGACTCGAGGCGATCGGAACCGATGGGCGTTTCTTCAACGACTCCAAATCGACGACACCCGAATCGACTCTGCTCGCGATCAATGCATTCGCGCCGAACTACTCGCGCATACATCTGATCGCAGGCGGCTACGACAAGGGCATCTCCCTGAATTTGATAGGAACGATCTCCCCTCGACTCGCCGGGGTCTACACGATTGGGACCACCGGATCATCGATTGCCGCCTCCGCCGGATCGAATGCACACGAGTGCGGGGACCTCCGGACGGCCGTACGGACTGCGTTGCCCAGAATGCAGGCGGACGACATTCTTCTACTGAGCCCGGGCTGCGCCTCCTGGGACCAGTTCCCGCATTATGAAGCACGTGGAGATGCCTTCCGTGAACTCGTATCGGATCAACCGGGAATCACGGGCTCGGACTGAACCGCACCGGTGAGTTCCGACAGCCCCGCGACACCCTGCTTTCGAACCCAACGCTCGAGACCGCGGACGATGCGGACCGAGAGTCGTGGATCGGCGAAGAGCGCCGTACCAAGACCGACCGCGGATGCTCCTGCCAGAATGAGTTCCGCCGCATCGCTCCATCGAGTGACGCCGCCAAGCCCGATGATTGGTGGACATGACCCCCCATCGAAGCAGGCATGGACACCAGCCACCATCCGCACCGCCAGTTGATGAACCGCCGGCCCACTGAGGCCCCCCGCCGTATTCGACAATCTCGGCCGACGAGTATCCACATCAATCGACATGGCGGGAACCGTGTTGATGAAGGTCAGGGCGTCGGCCCCGCCCTCGACGGCCGCCATCGCAATCGGATAGCCGGGCGCCATCTCCAATGGAAGCTTCACCAGCAATGGCGTCTGCTTGAGTTCGGACTTGATCGCGGCAACGGCTTCTCGCATCGCGATTGGGTCATCAGTGAACTGACGACCGGTCCCTGTGTTCGGGCATGACATGTTCGCTTCGACCAGTGGAAGACCTGGAACCGAATCAAATGCCCTGGCGACTGCGACGTAGTCGTCAATGGAGTGCCCCGCCATGGAACCGATGAACACGGGCCCATTCGAATGCAGATGCGGCACAACGTCCGTCATGAACGAATCCAACCCGGGATTGGCAAGCCCGACGGCATTGAGCATTCCGGTAGGCAACTCGATGAGCCGCCATGGTGGATGACCATCACGACACTCGGGCGTGATCGACTTGGTCGTAATCGCACCGAACGTTCCACTGGGAACGACATCGAGCAGTTCAGGTCCACAGCCTGCGGCGCCGGCAGCCGCCACGAGTGGACTGCCCAATTCGACTCCGGCAATCGTGACTGACAGATCAGACATGAGTGAGATCATACGGGGCTTCAGCCCTGAGCCGTGATTTCCTCGGGAACACCCAGAAACTCGCACATGTGCTGGTCATAGGTGGCGGAATCCTCGTCCTTGGAAAGATCCAGCCGCAACTCGTTGATCACCTTGGTTCCATGACCGACCCACTCGCTCCAGGTCTCAGCGGAGATGTTCTGCGAGATCCACTCGCCCACAGGCCCCTTGAAAGGAGGCCCAGCGAGCTCGGTTCCGGCACGACCCGTCTGCTTGCAGATGAATGAACCCTCCGGGACTTCTGGAGTGTTCGATGCTTCACCATCCAGTTCGGGCGGCTGACGACCGATGCTCTTGAGCAACTCGGCCATGGCGTCCCTTGGGAGGAGATCGCCCTTCGAAGCGGCTATCACGTACCCCTTCTCAAGTGTGACCACGGCCTTGTCGGACCATCCCGCTTCGATCAAGGCTTCGCCGCAGAGCTGCCAGGCCTTGCTCATGTCCTCGTTCAATTCGATGCATCGTTCCAGACTCACGGCTGCTTCAGCTGCACGACCGGCCTTGAGATATGCCGAGCCAAGACTGAAATGCGCCATCTCGTTGTCGGGATCGGCCTCGGCCATGTTCTCGTACTGTGCAATTCGTTCCTCGAGCGTCGCCATTGGTATGCCTTCCTCACTTCTGAAATTGATGCTTGCGGGGGGAAGTGTAGCATCGAGACTCAACTGGATTGCGAACGTTGCATGATCATCGACGGCCGCTGCCCACCCACTCTCGCATTCCAGATCCACCACTCGCACATCAGCATGATCAGGGCCGCTCCGATCGCCCATGGCCAGAGTGGGACATATCCCCTGGCGCCACCGTCCGTCGCCTCAATCTGTTCCTGCCCGAGAATGATGGAATCCACAGCTGCTATCGCAGACTCCTGCTCAGCTGGGAATCGGACTGATCTGTATTGAACGGATCCAATCGAGTCCTCTACTTCCAGAACGTGCAAGCCCGACAGCATCAGCGGCCCCCAACCGGCCATTCCGTCCGAGTCCACCAGCAGATTTCGAGCGGAACCATCCGGACGCCGCAGCGTCACTGCTTCCAATCCACCCGGGACGATGAACCTGATCATCTCCCCAAGATCCGACTGACCCTCGACCACCGCAGCGTTGCTGTGTCCGAGCCAGTCGATGGTGTTGTAGAGGAAGGCCACGAATCCGGGCTCATATGGCCAATTGGACTGCACCGGATCGAAGGCGACATGAACATTGGGGACGCGGCCCTCCTCCCATGACATGACGAGCGGGTTCCTGGTTCCCGACAGCAGCACATCGACCGAACCATCCGGCTGCAAGGCCTCTGTCTCCTGGACGAACAAGGAACCGGTATCGACATGCTGCATGACGGGGTGACGAGACTCCGCTTCCAACGCAACCTGAGATTCCCGCTGCAGACCGTAGGATCTGATCAGATCAGTCTTCGGCGCGCGACCGATCGAGAGAGTGGGCACACCCGGTATCGAATCAAGCGAGACATTGTCGAAGACGACGACATCCCACTTCAGTTCCGACTGGCGTTCCCGCCACTGTTGCGGCGTGTAGAAATCCACCTGTTCGAGACCGAAGCCGCCGAGGATCCTCGGCAGGAGTTGCCGACCGTCACTGACAATCACGACATTGAGCTTTCTTTGCGGCGGAACGACGAGCACAGCGCTGTCATCAACCGCCAGCTCATCCTCTCCGATGAGAGCCACTTCGATGACGGCCCCCCTTGCCAGCTCGAACGGGGAAAACACGAGACTACGTCGGCCCGGGCCATCGGAAGTGGCGGCCGGAACCTCGAGTTCCTGAATCGATCTGACCTGCCCGTCGACCGACAGCTGCACGTCGATGGTCGACCGCTCCATTCGGAAGTTTCCAATAGACGCGAACACCTCGACGGACGCCGGCCGATCCCATGGGCGTTCCGCGGCAAGCTGCATGACCGCCATGTTACGGGTGCGATCGCTTCCAATGCGGTGATAGGTGAGGGTCTCTCCTCTTAGCACTTGCGCATCCAGATCCTGAAGCTGGCCATCACTGAAGAGTTCAAGCGTTGCCGGCCTCAGCTGTGGAACGTCAGGATCGTCGGGATTAGTGTTGATTGAATACACCCGAGCCAGCTGCAACGCCTCTTCGATGAAGCTTCGCCCGTGCGAGACTTCGATCCGATCGATGGCATCAAGAAGCTGGACCCGTGAATCGGTGAAGGGCTGAAGGATGTCTGCATCCTCACCGAAGGAGACGATCATCGTCTCACCGTCACCACTGGAGAAAAGACCGCCGGGATGCAGACGATCGACCGCTTCTCGAGCGAGTTGCTTGGCGATCTCGAGACGTGAACGTCCATTCTCGTCCCCATCTGTCGCTGTCATCGAGCCCGAGCGATCGATCAGAAGCACGGTTCGTCCGCCGGCCCCACTTCTTCCTTCCATACGAGGCTGCATGACAGCCAGTACGAGCAGCAGCAGGACAATGAGCTGTAGAAGAAGCAGAAGGTTTCGCCTAAGTCGCTGAAACGGGGAGTTGGCCTGCAGGTCCTCCGTCGAGGTGAACCAGAGCAGTGTGCTTGAAATCGGAAGCGTTCGGCGTCGCAGCTTCAGGAAGTACATCAGCAGCAATGGCGGCACGACGCCCACAAGAAGAAAGAATCCGGTCCATGGTGTCAGGAGGCTCATTGGAGTAGCCCCTGTCTTCGAAGATATTCCACAAGCAGGACTTCCATGTCGACATCGGTGCCGATGGACAGGTTCCCGATCCCCCGTCTTGTGCACCACTCACGAAGACCCTCGCAATAGGACTCCAGATTCTCCCGGTATCGCCTGAGCAACGCAGGCGTGACCGTGATCTCGCAGTCTTGACCTGTCTCCACGTCTCGAAGCCTGACATCACCGGAAAGTCCCCGGGAAGCTGGATCAAGTTCATCGGGTGCCAGTATCTGGAGGCAGAAGACATCGTCCCCACTGCCTGTGAGATATCGAAGCCCGGCGTCATACCCATCGGGCTCGAGGAAATCCGAGAGCACGACCAGAACGCCGCGACCACGCCGCCCCTGAGCGATCGACTTCATTCCGGCTTCGAGACCCTGGGAAGAACCCACCGAGAGATCGATGAGCCAGCTGGCCATTTCGCGTGTTCGGCTCCGGCCACGAATCGAATTCAACTGCTTGACGCCATCACCGTCGAAACCGAACAGGCTCACACGGTGCTGATTCACCAGACCGATGTAGCCCAGGGACATCGCCAGTCGCTTGCAGAAACCGAGCTTGTTGGGTCCGCCCCAATCCATAGAAGGACTCGTATCCACCGCGATCGCGAGCGACAGGTCCTCCTCCTCCATGAAGAGCTTGAGGAAGAGCGTTTCAAGTCGCGCGTAGATGTTCCAGTCGACGAATCGCAGATCATCCCCGGCGGTGTACGGTCGATAGTCAGCGAAGTCCACACTCTGACCACGCCGACGACTTCGACGCTCACCATGGATCTTCCCGCTGAACACCTTCCGGGAGAGGACATCCAGACGATTCAATCTAGACATCAGGGCACCACCGAGCAGATCCTCGACCGTACTGGGGGATTCACCTTCTCCATAGGCGCTCATGCGACGGTCCCTCCTCCGGATTCAACTGGAATCTCGACGGGCACATCGGCCAGAAGCATCTCGATGACATCCGTTCCTCGGCGGCCATCTGTACCGGCCTCGAACGTCAAGCCGATTCTGTGACGCAGCGCCGCGGGCGCGACGCGACGGATATCCTCCGTGGATGCCGCGAAGCGACCATCCGCGACCGCGAGCACCTTGGCCGCCGAGATCAGCGACTGGGCACCTCTGGGACTGACGCCCAGCTGCACGTATCTGCGCATGGACTCCGGAAAGAACGCACTACTCGGATGCGTTGCCAGCACGAGTCGGATAGCGTAGTCCTGAACATGCGGCGCCACGATGGCATCCCGCATGAGTTTTCGGGCAGACATCAGGAACCTGCCATCGAGCCGCTGTCTGGCATGCGACTCCTCCTGACCGGTCGTCCTGGACAATATCTCGTTCAGATCATCGCGATCCACATCAGGCACCTCGACCTTGAACAGAAAACGATCCAACTGGGCCTCCGGCAACGAATAGGTGCCCTCCTGCTCGACCGGATTCTGAGTCGCCAGGACGAAGAACGGCTCAGGCAGTGGGCGCGTCTCCCCATCGGCCGTGACCGTACGTTCCTGCATGGCTTCAAGGAGCGCCGACTGGCTCTTCGGGGTGGCCCTGTTGATCTCATCCGCCAGAACCAGTTGATGGAAGATCGGCCCGGGCCTGAAGATGATGTCTCTGGATGAGGTGCCGGGATTTTCGACGACGACGGTCGTACCGGTCACATCAGCGGGCATCACATCTGGTGTGAACTGGATTCTCGCAAACTCCAGATCCAACGCCTCGGCGATGGTCTTCACAAGAAGCGTCTTGCCCAGTCCCGGAACACCCTCGAGCAGAACATGCCCACCGGCGAATATGGCCACGAGCGTTTCGTCAATGACTCGCTGCTGTCCGACGATGATTCGACCGATCTCGGCACGGAGCATCCCGAACCCTCGACGTGCCTGCTCACAGGCATCGCGAACACTCTCGAGATCGGTCGGATCCCACTCAAGGACGGGTGAACTCATGATTCGTCTCCATCATCAAGATCACCAAGTCGTTCCTTCCTCGCTCGATTCTTGGCGGCCTTCAGACGACTCGCCATGTCATCGCCCGGCGGCTCCTCGGCCGGAGGGGATGGACGGAGCGTCGGCGGATCGGGCGTCTCAACTCCGGATGTCGCCGGGGTGGACTGCTCCTGCGTCGACGCACCGCCTCTCTTCCTACCGACGTCCACCGCCTGTCTTTTGGCAGCCTTCTTGCTTCGCTGCCAGGCGGAGATGGACGCCGCACTTCCTTCCTTCCGTGGTTCGGAGACACGAGTCAAGGCTTCCCGAACACGATCGGGATCGACGGCCAGTCTCCGGAATCCGACGTCAAGCAGCAGCAGCAGGGCCGCGAGAATCGACAGCATGTTCCAGGCCACTCGTGCCGTCGATGGCATCACGAGTGATTCGCGATCGAACAGGTCGCCCGGCAGTTGATCATCGATCTCGAGTACACGGCCACCGGTCCGTTCCGCCACTCGTTCAAGCAGCCCGGCATTGTCGACGAGATCACGATACTCATCGGAGTAGGCCCGACTCACCGCCGCCTGAATGTTGCCATCGATCAACTCGCCATCCGAATCACGCCCCGCGAAGTTCACATTCACGACCGAGGTGCCCGCCTGCTTCTGCTGGAAGTCGCCTCTATAGCGACCGGGCCCGACCTGCTGCAGATCCAACGGCACCGAATCACCGCCGGGAAGAATGACCTTCGCCTTGGTCTCAACGAAATTCATGAAGGCAACGTCAGAATCGACTGCCTCCATCTCGACCACGAATCGACCACCACCTTCATCGAGGATGTTCAAGCTGAAATCAGTCTGTGATGAGGATCGCATCACCCAACGGATGGTCTGTTCCCAGAAGCTCGAGAATCGAGCCCATGAAAGCCATGAACTGGTCCACAGACCGTTCAGATCACTCGTGAAGGCGACGACCCGCCCCAAACCATAGTTCCACCAGGCGTACAGTGGATCCTGATAGTCACCGCTCTCGACAACGATGCCGACCTGCGCAAGCGATGGCCTGGCCGCGGTCAGCACGTATCCATCGATCGACGGCACAGTCACGGTGCCCTGCATCGGACCGGACGCGGCATCGGACACTCGAGTATCGAAACGGCCCTCCTGAATCAGAGAGCGACTGACAACCCTGGCTTCCTTGATGAAAATCTGGGGCAGCTCATTGGGATCCTCCACCTTGTAGAAGGATCCGCCGGTCATGGTCGCGATGCGTTCCATCAGAGCGGCATGCATGGGGTTGTTTCCATGGCCCCCGACCATGACGGTCGTGCAGGTCACCTTGTTCTCGATGTATTGATCGATCAGTGAAACCGGAGGTGATTGAGGATCGCCATCCGAGATGATGATGGCATGACGTTGACCGGCCTCGACCGCAAGCAATCCCTCCAAGGCCTTCTCCATGGAAGGCGTGAAGAACTGCATGTCGCCGAATCTCAGTTTGCGAGCCGCCGACAACGCCGCTTGTCGATCACCGACCTCCTGCATGGGCAGCACCCACTTCGCGCCACCACCCCCCTTCTCGATGATGCCAACCTCATCAGAAGCGTTGAGCGTCTCGATGGCCTCCTCCGCCACCCGCTGACCCCAGTAGTTCCCCTGCGGCATCTCGCAGGAATGGACGATCAGGGCCAAGGCGCCCTTGACGAGCTGCCGCTCGGCGGGCGGATCCATCTGCACCGGAATGGCCGGTGCCAGATTCGAACCGATCCAGCCTCCGGCTCCGAAACCTTCCGGACCACCCGACATCAACAGTCCACCACCCGTGTCCTGCACATAGGCGTGAAGATCCTTGACCTGAGACTCGTTGAAGTCCCATCGCGGCACGCCTGCCAGAACAATGGCATCGAAGCCGAGCAACCCGACGACTCCACCTGTGAGACCGGCGGGCACGGTGCGTAGGGCTCGTATGCCGACGCCTTCGAACGCCTGCTGGAGGGCTTCACCGGCACCTTCTCCTGTTTCGACGATGAGTATGGAGCCGGATCCAGAAACGAACGTCACTGCGGATGCCGTGTTGTTCGTGCTTATCCTATCGGCGCCCGGTATGGATGGTTCATAGCTGGCTTTGAACTGCAGTGGACCGGTAGAAGTCGCATCCACCGTCAGACGTTCAACATGGACTCCCCCCTGAAGACTCAACGGCATGGCATGTCCGGGTTCATCACCGTTCAGATCGACCAGTACTCCGTCACTTTCCAGAACCAGTCGCCCGTTGGACGGTCCACGACTTCGAAGCACCAACCTCAGTTCGATCGACTGCCCGACCCGCGCGCGTGAAGGAGCGATCAGTCGATCGAAGAGGACTTCATCCTCATAGGCGTATCGGATTGGAAGCACATCGATCGGGAGACCGCTTTCACGCGCAAGCTCAGCCGTTTCCAGAAGATTTCCGATCGTCTCATTGCCGTCACTGATGAGCACGATGCGATTGGCAGTATCCCTTGGCAGCAGCCCCTTCGCCAGTTCGATTGCTCGAGACAGTGATGATTCCGTCACATCAGCAGGACCATTCCCGAGACTGATGACCGATGCAGGATCGGGCATCGCGGTCGGAACAGCGTCACGGCCGAACTGGATCACGGCCAATCGGTCATCGGGCTCACGCCCCGGCCCCTCGGCTGCCTCCTCCAACCATGACACGGCCCGCTCCATCTGCCTTCTCGGAATGGAGCGGCTTCGATCCACGATGACCGCCACCGTAAGCCCATCGGAGCGATCCTCGAAGACAGGCTCCGCCATCGCAATGGCCAGCACCATGATGAGAAGGCTTCGGGTGATGCCGATGAACCACCATCGACGAGGAGAAAAGGCCTCGCGACTGCGACCAAGCCACCACCAGCATGGGATCAGTAGAAACGCCAGAAGAAGCCAGCCGGATTGTTCGAAGTAGATCGGCACGAATCGCCTGCATTCAATGGAGATCGGTCAGGTGATAGCTGATCATACCCATGATCCTGTCCGCCATTCCCCTCATCGACCACCCTGATCGGGAACGATCTTCAGGATTCGGTTATTACCGCTGTCAAGAGTCAGGAACGCTCCGTCAATCCAACTGACCGCCCATGGATCACGCAACTGCCCATCACCCCATCCCCATCCTCCCGCATGCCCCACAACCGCTCCAGATGGTTCCAGCCAGATGATTCGATGTGAACCTGTGTCGCTGACGATCAATTGGCCCAAGGGCGACACGTCGATTCCAAACGGAACCTGGACGATCTGATCGATACCGCCCTGGTGAACGACCTCGATGGCGGATGAGGGCAGGTGTACTCGCTGGATCCTTCTGTTTCTCGCATCAGCCACGAACAGTTCCTCACCGTCATTGGAGATCGCCAACGACTGGGGACGATCAAACTGCCCCGGCTGTGAACCAGGACCGCCGATAGCCCGTACCCAGCTCCCATCCGCATCGAACACCTGTATGCGATCATTCCCTCCGTACTCGGATACGTACACCAGATCATCAGGTCCGAATGCGATGTCCGTTGGATAGATGAATTCACCGTCACCGGTTCCGTACTCTCCGAATGAACGAATCAATGTCCCGTTGCGATCGTAGATCATGATTCGGTGTTCATGAGTATCCGCCACCCAGACAGTCCCGTCGGGCGCCACACTGATTCCAGTGGGTCTCCCGCGTTCGATGCGCGGCATCTGCCAAGAGTTCAGCGGTCGCCCCTTGGCATCGAGATGTTGAACACGACCGGATTTCTCAACCGTGTAGATGTCGCCCGATCGCTGATCGACGGCCATGGCACGCGGATAGTCGAATGATCCCTCCGAGCGACCCGGTCCACCCACGATCGAATGCACATTGAGACGATCGGTTTCAGGCGAGGTTTCCGAACATCCCGGAACCAGCATCGGTGGAATCAACATCAAGGCGAGACAGAGCATCGACTGTATTCGGAATCCACGGAGCACCCGACCGATGACCGCGAGCCCGATCGCCACGATCCAACCCGAGATCAGCAACAGGGCAAGCACAGCGATGACCGTTTCCGGCCTCTGGTAGTGCATGGCGTTCAGAAGCGTCACGCTCACGGGCGGTGAAACAGAAGGTGGTGACAATCTCATCGAGACGGGGATCTCCCCCATGGCAAGCAGCGTGCCGATAGCACCGATTCCCAGCGCCACCAACCATGTTCTTGGACCATCCGCCAACCACGTACCCGACTGCATGCGGGAAAGATCTCTCAGTGCGGCTGGCTCCGAACTGACGACCCATCTGGCTCCCAGTGCGGCGAGACCACCGAACTTGGCCAGCCATGCCATCTGAAGGGCGACGCCACTGCCAAGCAGCCAGATTCGGAAGCCGGCACCGGGACATATGTTCACGGCGGCGATCACCGCCGTGGCCACGAGTGATCCTGGAACGAACAGGCAGATGATCCACGTGATCGACAGGGCTCCGACCATCGCCCTCACTGCGCGACGCTGGCTACGAAGCAATCCAATCAAACCAAGATAGACCAGAGCGACCAGAAGTCCGACCAGGAAGCAGCGGGCGGTATCCCGCAACAGCGCCGGACCGTGCGCTTGCCAGAGAAGAGGAAAACCCCTGTCTAGATTCAGGAAGACGAGAAGATTCGGCAGCAGCGTCGTCAGAGCACAGACACACGACATGAATGCGACGGGGCCGATACCGATGCGATGATCTCCTGGTGACGCGTCGTCTACCGGTCGACCCAACGCCCACCAGGCGACGACGGCACCGATGCACGCCATGATGGCGGCTGGAAGAATCAGCCAGAACATTGCTGACACCGGTGCATTGACAGCCGTCAGCGACCGCAACTCGTTGCCGACCGTGAAGACTCCGGCAAGATCGAAGCTGATTATGTTTCCGAAGACGAGAACCGCGACCAGCAACAATCCAAGCAGAAGACCACCTCGCTCATGATGCCATCTTGCCCAAATCCGTTGCCAGTGTCCTGCACCGTCGGATCTGAGTTGATCAGTGCGAACACTCGGCCACGTGGCCGCGGCCGGCGCCACACACAAGCTCACCAGTGGCCATGACCATGACACCAGCGCGACGCCCAGCGTCACTTGTCTCCCCAGACCTATGGCATCCATCGACTCGAGCCAACCGAACAACCAACTGCCCGATGGCCAGGTCTGCCACCATGCGTAGAACAAGGCGTACGAGGGAACGAGAAGGGGCAGAAGAATCAACGCGAGCAGCACATACCGACGAAAGGACCCGGACAGACCCCTTGATCGATTGGAGTGCATGCAGGCACCAAGCATTCGACCGGGAATCCATCCCAAGGCGACCGCCCCGACCGCCACTCCGATCGACCAGACAAGCGTCCTCAACGACAGTTCCAATGGATCGTTCAACAAGGCGCCTTCGAACGCCGACGGTTCCCCTGATGCGAACCCACGCACCACCAGCCCGAACGCCGGCAGCCAGACGACCAGAAGGCCAAGAATGATCGACGTTGCGGCCAGGCTACGACGGATCATCCCGTCTCCTCGTTTCGATCGCCTCGATGATTGCATTCACCGCGATGACATAGTTTTCCGCCGCGTGATTGAGATCGGTCTTCATGGGTTGGGAAACCGACAGTTCTGGATACTCGCGGGCGATTTCAGGCTTGATGGGGATGTTGCCCGAAACGGACTCGGCCAAAGCTCTGGCAACCGTGTCGGAAAGAAGGAAATCGACCAGCTTCCCCGCATCGGGATTGCTCGAACCCGTCACGATCGCCACCGTGTTGGGCATCATGAATGTGCCCACCGATTCGACCGGCCCCACCGCCTTCATGACCAGTTGGGCACCAAGTCGATTCGCCGCTCTCACGTCATCGGCATCCGTCAGACCGATCATGGCACGTCCGGACTGCACCTCCTCCACCACGGCGGCATTGCCACCAGGAAGAATGTCGACATCATTGGCAACCAGACCGGCCACCCATGTCTCGTATCCCACTTCATCGCCATTCTGCAGATACCAGCTTCGCAATGCAGCCAGTTGACCACCAGTTGTGCCGAACCGCGGATCCGCCATGACGATCTGGCCACTCCATTCCGGTTCAACCAGTTCCTGAAGGGAATCGGGAATCGAGGCCGGGGACATCCTCTCGGGATCGAATACGAGAACTCGTGGCCGCGGCGAAAAACCGAACCAGCGATGGCCCGGATCCTTCCATGTTGCTTCCCATGCATCGACCGTGTCGGATTCATGCGCTGCCAACAGCCCCTCGTTGGCCAACTGAATGGTCATGAATGCCTCTGAAGACCAGAAGACATCGGCAATCGCATTGTCCCGCTCGGCCCGGATCCTCTCCACCAGTCCCGTGGTCTTGGTCGCCTCGGTATCCCCGACCATCAGAACCGGAATCCCAGTCTCTTTCGTGAACGCCTCGAGAATTGGTCTGGCCACATACTCGTCCGCCGACACGTAGACGACGACCGGCTGCGCATCCTGTTTGCAACCGGGCAGAATCGCGGCATGAAACAGAAAGGCGAGGAGAATACTACGTCTTATCAGCTTCCTGACCGGACTGTGGCTTGCTCGGCTCATCCGACTGCTCCTGGGTTGGTTTCGAAGCTTCCTTGCCCGCATCCGACTTGACCGCCTCATCGACCGCATCCGGATCGGCGAAGTAGTGCTTCAAGGCATCGTGGTACTGCCTCGGGAGCGTATTGTCCTCCATCGCCTCATCGAAACCTTCACGGGCAGCCTGCTGCGCCTGCTTGAGTGTCATCTTCGACTCGCCGATCTCCTGATCCTGCTCAACCTTGGTGCGAGACACGACCGGACCATCGACGATCTCACCCGCGTCATTTTTCCTGACCATGCCGGTCTCGGTTTCCTGCACACCTGCCGAAGTCCCCATGCCATCCTGACCAAGTCCCGGCTTGTTGAGCGCTTTCTGGGAAGCCAGCCCCTGCCCGAGCTTCTGGCACTGCGATTCACACGACTTCTGAGCGGACTTTGCCTGATCGAGCATCTTTTTGAGCTGACCCAGCTCGTCAAGCGTCTTCTGCCCCTGGCTCGAGGAACCCGGCGAAGACTTCGACTTCTCACCCTCACTGTCACCCTTCTTGTCACCCCCCGAGCTGCATTGCTTGCATGCCTGGTCGGATGCCTGCGCCAGATCCTTGAGCAGCTTGCTCGCCTGCTCCTTCGAATCCGCCATCTCCTGAAGGGATTGCTTCTGGGATTCGTTGAGCTCGTCGGCTTGGTCGATCGCTTCCTTCATCGCCTCGGGATCTGCAGCCACATCCGGATCCAGACCGGCCTGCCTGAGCGCATCCTCCATCGACTGGCGGTCCGAGGACATCTCATCAAGCTGTTCCGCCAGTTTCTCAAGATCGTCCGCAGCCTGCTGACGTTCCTGAGCTGTCATCTCCCCTGATTCGATCTTCTCCTCCAACCGAGAGAACGCCTCCGCGGCTTTGTCGAATTCGGATTTCGACAAGGCCTCCACGAACTCCTGCACCGGCGAATCGTCGGCTGCCTTGAGCGCACCAAGGGAATCCTCGATGGTCTCCATCGCCTTGCCTTCAGGACCCTCGAGAATCTTCTCGAGCTGTTGGTTGAGAAGCGTCACTCGCTTCAACGCCTCGCGTCGAATGGCCTGTTCATCATCCTTGTTTTCCAACGATGCCGTCGTCTCGGTATCCATTTCCTCGAGGGCCTCGGTCATGGCCTCGGACAATCTGGAATCCTCCTTGATCACATCCATCGTCGCCTCGAGCGATTCGGATGCCTGCCTTCGAACCTCGACGAGATTCACCTCCCGGGTCTGGCCTTCCTCGGAAACCAGATCCCACTGACCGAACATCGTGAAGAGGACCGCCAGCAGGAAGAGCAATGGTGATGCCCACCAGAAGGCTGGCGGCCTGACGGGGAAGCGACGACGAGCGGATTCACGCGTCTGCGACGAAGCCGCGACCTTGCCTGCGTCATCGATGACGGCAACGGAAAACGGATCTTCGTTTCCACGACAGGCGACCGCCGAAGAAAGACGATCCTTGAGCCCGAGACGCCCATCGACCTGTCGAGCGGTCTCCAGTTCATGCAATCGGCATCTCAGCAAGCCGGCTGCACCGACACCCAGAGCCGTGACGACACAGAGCGCGATCACAAGCGACCAGGGAACCCAGGGCTGAGCCCCGAAACGATCGACGATCGACAAGGTCAAGGCCACCAAGCCCAGCCACCAGCAGGCCATGACCAGCCATGCCAAACCCCGGTTCAGGCGTTGGCGGCGTTGTACACCTCGTATCAGGCTTGCGATGTCACGTTGATCCTTCGAGTCCATGTCTGCTCCACGGAGATCCGACATGTCTGATTCTACTCAGGGGAATCAACTCGAGGCAGTTCTCTTGCCGGAGAACGGTTTTTAAGCCGTCTGACGATCCCTATGACCAGACAGCCCAGCCCCAGAGGTCCGGTCAATGCGGCGACGATGCCTGCGAAGATGATCGGCGTGACGATTGAAGCTATCGAGGAACGACCAATCGCGAAGACCTCGCGACCATTCGTGTCATCACCCGGGCTTCCAATCAGCTGCCATGGGCCTGCATCGAGCTCCGCGGAGCCGATGTAGAACCCACGTCTGGTACCCATGGAGTACGAGGCCTTCACCATGGGATTCCTCTGGATGTCGACTTCATGACCATCTCGACTCGACCGCAACACCAGGTTCATCGTCGGGACTTCAGGGGATGCCAGGAACTCCCCATCGAAGCTCGAGACCGGTTCATATGAGATGTACATGGTGCCGGGCGCTTCCATCTCGAAGTCATGACCGCCCGGCATGACGACCTGCTTGAGATCGAAGCGTGCGACCGACCAGGCTACCCCGGTCACCACAGATGCAATCGAGACGAGAACGAGGATGATGCCCAGAATGATCCAACCTCTTCCCGAAGACTGGCTCATTCACCGATCTCCAGCTCATCGATGACAGCCTGGATCTTCTGCCGAGCCTCTTCAAGGCCACCGGCAATCCTGGCACCGGAGGCATGCACATGCCCGCCACCTCCGAGTCGACCGGCCAGTTCACTGACATTCACGAACGGGCCACCTTGGTGCCGTGGCGGCTTCGATCGAAAACTGGCCTTGGTCTCGAGACCTGTTTCGCTGTACAGCAGTATCGAGAATTCGACTTCCATGATGACCATAGGAATGTTTACCGTGCCCGCCAGTTCGCCCGAATTGGCCGATGTCCTCTGGAAATCCTCGGGCCCCAGCTGCATGATCGAGCCGCGGCCGCCAAGGACATACTCGAGTGAATTCATGGCGATCGCCTGAAGCGCGATCCTGCTGGGGCGAGCCGTCTCCTCGATCGAGCGAAAGAGACCATCACGATCGATGTCGAGTTCCAGCAGCCGCGAGGCTACTGAGAAGGCGCGAGCATCCGCATTGCTGTGACGGAACCAGCCCGTGTCGGTTGCGAGCCCGCAGAACAACGCCTCTGCAACGCTTGCCTGACCACCCTGGATCTCGATATCCATGGCATCAAGAACCTGCAGCACGAGCATGGTCGCGGACGCCGCTGTCGGATCCACGTATCGAAACGCCCCGGTGTCATCACCGGAAGCATGGTGGTCGATGACGATCACATGATCATGTCGTTCGCGCAGCCACTCATCGATCAGGGACACCTGACTGAAGGCGCCGGTGTCGACCATAAGCACAAGATCCTCACCGGATGGTGGCATCTGCTGCTCGGCGTTCAACCAGGGTGTCTCGCCCGCCACAGCCCGCATGGACGCGGTCACCGGACCCATCAGAAGAATGTCCACCTCAATGCGTGGTTCAAGCGCTCGCTTGAAAGCAAGCACGGACCCCATCGCATCACCGTCGGGCTTGGCATGGGTTGTGACGACGATCCGCTTCGATTCGGAGATCCGCTGGGCAATCGTCTTGAGGTCGCAGTTGGATTCGTAAGTGAACATCTTGATGAAGACTCTACACGCTCAGCAGCGAACGGATGTCGCGAAGGTCCCCTTCGATCGCCTCGACAAGCTCATCGATCGATTCGTAGACGATCTGGTCACGAAGACGATGCCTCAGGCCAACCCGCAGAGTCCATCCGTAGTCGCCGACCTGCCCCTGGAAATCAAGAAGATGGACCTCGAATGACCTGCCACCATCCTCAAAGGTGGGATTCGTCCCGATACTGATGGCAGCCATGTACTCGTCGCCTGATTCCAGCGTGGCTATTCCCGCATAAACCCCATCTGCCGGACAGAGCAGTTCACCAAGATCGAGATTGGCGGTGGGACATCCGATCTCGCGTCCCCGTTGCGCCCCCTGGATGACCTGACCTTCCACCTGCCATGGTTGATTCAGCAGACAGGCCGCCGCTTCGACATTTCCGTCAAGCAGCATCCCCCTGATCGTCGAACTTCGGGCAGGCACTCGCGAACCATCCGGCAGGGTCGCCTCCACTTCCTTCGCCTCATGAACCTCAAAGTCAAGTCGAACACCTTCCGATCTGAGCAACCCCATATCTCCTGATCGAGCGACACCGAATCGAAAGTCGGAACCTTCGATTATGTGATCCGGATGAATTCGATCGACCATCTCCTCGATGAACGCCACCGGCGACATTCCAAGGCGAGCGGCCGTTGGCTCCAAGATCACGACCTCGTCAACGCCCGCTTCCAGCAAGGCCCGTTCACGCTGATGCGCGGTCATCAAGCGAGGCGGGACACTGGATGGATTGAGAATCACCGCCGGCGAAGGTTCGAAGGTGACGACGACAACCGAACCGTCGGGACCCGACAGATCACGAGCCTGGTCGATAATCGCCCTGTGCCCCAGATGGAGACCGTCAAACATGCCTATGGACATGGAAGTTGGCATCCGGGGAGACTAACAGGCTCCGGACGGCTCGTCGGCAACGGCTTTCTACGAACTTTGTGCCCTCTGGTGGACAATCTGATTGCATGGGCTTCGGGGGGGCGGATACACTTCCGCGATGGCTGATGGCAAGACCAATTCCGCGTCCCCCACCTCCGACGAGCCCCAGAAACCCGAGATGGTCGTCGATCTCGTGACGGACAGCCTGCGGGCCCAGTCCGAGCAGGTCGTGCCTTGGTTCATGGAGCACATGCCGGTCGTCTACTTCCAGGACACCGATGAAGAGACGAGGCTCGTGCACCTTCGGGCCATCATTGCAGCCCGGGCATCGGGGCGTCCCATCGAGATGACGCTTCGAAGCGAAGACGGATCACAGTGGACATCGATGCGACCACTGGACTATCCGGGTGTCCTGGCTGAACTGGTCGCCGAACTACCCGTCGACCAACCGCTCCGGGCCGCGAAGATCCACACCGCGATCGATGGCAGTCTCGTCCTGGACACCTTCGAGTTCGGAGAGAACCCCCCATGCAATCTGGATGATCCGGATCAGCAGGCCAAGAGACGTGAACTTGTCGAGTACGCCGCCAGCCAGAAGGACCTTGACTGGACTGAAGCGGACATCACCGACTTCCTGTGCAAATGTACTGCCGACTACGTGCTAACACTGACACCGATGAGATTGTCAAAGCATTGGTCGATGTACCAGAAGATCACGGGTACCGATGGAACCGCCATCGAACTTGAAGCCGAGGAGCTCGATCCCAACCAGAGCCGCATCTCCATGGCGGTCGGCAACAGCACTCGCCGCACCATGCTCGAACGCGTCGCCGCACGTCTGAGCCGTTCCGGCATCAACATCCATCGAGCCTATCTCGACAGCATCAATGACGGCCCCAAGGGGATGATCAGCGTGCTCGGATTCGTCGTTCAGGGACCAGACGGCCCCATCGACAAGGACAGCAAGCTCTGGGCACAGGTCAGACACGACCTGCACCGGATCAAATGGGTCCATCATCGCTGCATCGAACTCAGTGGTCGACACGAGAACATCGATCTGACGCATGCCGAATTGCACGAGGCGCTTTGCGATCTGGTGCACCAGAAGCTGCTCAAAATGAATCGCTACGCGTTCACAGCGGAACGAATCCGAAGACTGGCCGAGGACAACATCGAGCTGTCCAAGACGGTCTGCGACCTGTATCTGGATCGCTTCAACCCGGAGCACCCGCTCGATGATTCCGTGTTCGAGAGTCGAACCACGGCGATTCGCGAACGTTTCGAGGATGAAGTCGATCTCGAGGATGCCAGAACCATCCTGAACGCGATGCTCACTGCCACCAGCATGGTGCTGAAGACGAACATCTACGTCGAGGATCGCTATGCACTGGCGATGCGGCTGGATCCGAACTTTCTGGCCTGTGAAGATCGACCCGAGATCCCCTTCGGCGTGTTCTTCGTACACGGCCGCGCCTCCAGTGGATTCCACGTCAGGTTCCGGGACATCGCCAGAGGCGGCATCCGAGCCATCACTCCCCGCAGCCAGGCCCAGCACGCCCGTGAGAAGGAACGTCTCTACGATGAGGCCTATGGACTGGCGCATGCACAGCAGCTCAAGAACAAGGACATCCCGGAAGGTGGATCCAAGGCCGCGGTTCTGGTCGAACCGGGTGCCCGGGTGGATCGGGCCGTCAAGGGATTCGTCGACTCCCTCCTTGATCTGATCACGCCCTGCGAGAAGACACGCAAGAAGATCGTCGATCGACTGGGCGAGAAGGAACTGCTCTATCTGGGTCCTGACGAGAACATCACCCCGGAGCTGATCGACTGGATCGTCGATCGAGCACAGAGACGGCAGTACCCCGTACCAACGGCATTGATGAGCTCGAAGCCTGGTGCTGGAATCAACCACAAGGAATACGGCGTCACGTCGGAAGGCGTCGCTGTGTTTCTCGAGGTCGGGCTGAAGGCCATGGGGATCGATCCCAGAGAACAGAGCTTCTCCGTCAAGATCACAGGTGGCCCCGATGGCGATGTCGGCGGAAACCTCATCAAGATACTTGTCCGGGACTTCGGCAAGAACGTCAAGTTCGTGGGCATCGCGGATGGCAGCGGTTCGGGTGAATGTCCTGATGGCCTCGAGCACGAGGAACTGCTCAGGCTTGTTGAGATGGGCCTGCCGATCGCCGAATACGACAGCAGTCGACTCAAGAGTTCCGGACGAATCACAAGTCTGGATGAACCCGATGGCGTCCGACTCAGAAACACCCTCCACAACAGGGTCGTCGCCGACGCGTTCGTTCCCTGCGGTGGTCGCCCGGCGACCATCCACGAACGAAACTGGCGGGAGTTCCTCACTCAGGACGGAACACCATCGAGCCAGATTGTCGTCGAGGGAGCCAACCTGTTCCTGACGCCGACCGCCCGAGCGGAGCTTTCCGCACTGGGCACCTTGATCTTCAAGGATTCATCGGCCAACAAGTGCGGCGTCATCTGCTCGAGCTACGAGATCATCTCCAGCATGCTGTTGTCCACCGACGAATTCCTCGGCATCAAGCCGAACTTCGTCAAGGAAGTCATCACAAAGCTCCAGTCCTTCGCCCGGCGTGAGGCCCAGCTTCTGGTTCGACTGCTCCAGCAGAATGAGGATGTCATACTCCCGGAGATGAGCATCCGACTAAGCCGAGCCGTCATCCGAACCGCGGATGCCATCGAACCGGTGATCAACGAACTCACCGGCGAAAACCTCCAGCTGATGCGACAGGTGATCCATGAGCACCTTCCCCAGTCTCTGCTGGAGGTTGCGGAGGATCGCCTGCACGACAACATCCCCCAGGCCTATCTGCGATGGATGGCAGCCAAGTCACTGGCAGCCAGACTTGTCTATCGAGAGGGCATCAGCGCACTCGAGAAGATGCCGCCGGACACCATCTGCGGCATGGCACTCGATTTCCTGAGGCTTGAACAGGAACGGGATACCCTGGCGGCAGAGGTGGATGCTTCGAATCTGGACCAGAGTGATCGGATTGCCGATCTTCTCAGGCAGACGGGAATTCTCAGCACGATCATCCATGAATCCCGTGGCAAAAAGAAGTGATTGTCCAGTGCGTCCTGCTTTTGGCCGCCGTGATCTTTCTTGGCGAAGGTGAAACCTCATCATCTAATGACGCCCCCACTGCGAACAGCAATTCCAGCGAGCCAGCGACAACCGTTTCGAACAGCAACGGCTCTGAAACCGGGGAGCGGGCTCCCCTTCCGAGAGTGATCGTCTACTCATCGAGACTCCGCTCTTTTTCCGGCCATGTGCTGGAGGAGGACAGCGAGATGATTCGGATCCGCAAAATCGACGGAACCGAAGATCGGTTCGACAAGTCCCTCCTTATCACCATCGCGAGATTGCACGATGTGGAGGAACCAGTCCATGCCGCGGTGCTCCTGAACGACGGCTCGAGAAAGGAAGGCATGCTTGAACTCGATTCGTTCGATGCCGTCCATCTCCGAATCTACAACACACTGCATCGATATCCGCGTGAGCAGGTCCGGCTCGTCAAGATCCTCCCCAGCTTCGAAGAGGAACTGGCGTGGATACGAAGCCGGTTGGACACGGATGATCCAAAGGAACATCTGGAATTCTGCAAATGGCTCATCAGGCAGGACAAACTGGTTGAAGCACGGGACGAACTCAACCAGCTAATTGAAAGACATCAGTCCGCGTTGGCGATGAGGGAGCTCCGGAAAGTGGAAGCGAGTCTTGCGATCCGGGAGGATTCCGAGAAAGCAGGTTCCTCCGAAGGAGATGAACAGGATGAACAATCCCCCATGCCTCCGCTCGTCACGGAATCCGATGTGAACCTTATTCGTGTCTATGAAATCGATCTGGAGAATCCGCCGAAGATGCGGATTCCTAAATCGACCATCGAGGCCTTGATCGATCAATACGGCGCCAGTTCACTGATTCCATCAGATGAGAAATCCCGGAAGGCAATGTTGGACTACCCGCCACAGGACATTCTCGAGATCATGTTCCAGCTTCGAGCCCGGAACCTCTACAACGAGGTCGAAGTCCTCACGGAACCGGACAGTCTCAAGAACTTTCGCAAACGCATCCACGACAACTGGCTGTTGAACAGATGTGGCTCGCGGGCTTGTCACGGAGGGCCTCCCGAGCGGGCTGGCCGATTCCGTCTACATCAAATGTCACGACTTGATGATCAGGTCAGAGCCAGCAATCTGTTGACGCTGAACAGACTGGAAATCGATGGACATCGGATGCTTGACTGGTCCGAACCGGAGAAGTCCCTCCTCTACCAGTACGCCCTTCCTCGCCAGAAGGCCACCATGCCCCATCCCGAGGTCAACGGCTGGAAACCCATCTTCACACCTGGTGCCCGTACCTTGAAAAGGGCCTATCAGGAGTGGGTCGATGGAATGATGAGCCATCATCACAAGGACTGGCCGGTGGCCTACACCCCATGGTCACCCCCGGAACAGGTCGATCTGCCGCCAATACCGGCCGAAACCCCTCAGGAAACCAGATAGAGCCTCGATCCAGAAGATGCCGCTGGCTGCCATCGGATACACTCCTCGACTCGATACCCGTGAGGAGATTCCATGAGATTTCACTTCATTCGAATTGCCGCCTTGTGCCTGATCGCCTGCCCCTTCCTGACGACTACGGGGTGCGATGATGCCGATGCGGCAAACCGCCTGACAGTAGCCAACCAGCTCAAGGCAGCTGCCGATCTCGCTTTTCTGGCTGACTCCAGCGCTGATCTCAACAAGGTCTCGCTTTCCCTTCAAGCCATCAAGGGTGGAACCGACAAGCAGATGGCCACTCGGGATCGATTGCTCGCCTCAATCCAGATGCACGAGGCCGTCCTTAAAATGGGCGACATCGAGAAGGCGGAGATCGGCCTTCGCCATGATCTGGTCCGCCTTCGTGCCATGGCATTTGCATCGGAACGACTCGCCACCTTCTCGGCTGCTCGTGAGAAGGTCTCCGGTCCCGTCAACACGCCCCAGCTGAATGAACGGCGTGAACAGATTCGATCCCAGATCGAGCAACTTCGCAACCAGGCGAATCAGATTGATGCACCTGTGGTTGAAAGCGTGCAATCTCTGCAGAGGTCCGATGAGGAAGTGCTGAAACTACATCGACAGGCCAATCGACTTCGCGAGGAAGCAGCGATGGCCGATCCGGTCAATCGATTCGACATCATCCAACAGGCCATCGACCTCGAGCGGCAGGCCGATCGCATCGAAGCTGAGATGATGCGGAGGGAACTCTCGCTTGAGCTGGTTCAGCAACCTGCCAAGGAGATGATGGATCGCTCACAGGCGGATCTCGAGGGAATGCTGGCTGAAATCGACGCCGCTCAGGACGATCTACAGACACTGTCTCGTCAGATGGCCGACTCCGCCGCCAAGGGCCGAGCGTCCCTGCAGGAGATGGACGCCAAGATCACCGAGCTCAGCAACGACATGGCGGATCGCTACAACGATTTGCAGACGGACTATCAGGAGGCTGAGAAAAAGCTCGCGTCGGCAGCAACGTATGCACGCAAGGGTGGCAAGAGTGATGGAAGACTGGGCCGTGAAACCCAGACGCGACTGAAGGCTCAGATCCAACTCGCACAAGCAGATCTGGGCTTGATGCAGGTACGTGGTCTGGATGAATGGATCCGAATCCTCAACATGCTCTCGATGAACGATGATCTGGGCAATCGGGATGCCTGGAAACTGCAGGCCGAGGAGGCCACCAAGCGACGCGACGCGATCGCCGAGAAGACGGTCAAATTCATCGACCAGTCGCTTGAATCGGGCGCCCAGTCCAAGCTGATCAACGAGACACGAACCAACATGGAAG
This sequence comes from Phycisphaerae bacterium, assembly GCA_002716385.1. Lineage (GTDB taxonomy): Bacteria > Planctomycetota > Phycisphaerae > Phycisphaerales > SM1A02 > UBA1668. Next base: position 94,946 of record PBAX01000027.1, read on the forward strand.
CCGCCAAGGCCTTTTTGGCCGGCGAAAAGGTCGAGTCGACCAAGCGGATGGCGATCGATCCGAAGCGTTCCGCCCCATCCGCACGATCGACCTCGTCCAAACCCACCAGCACCGATGCCACAGGGTATCCATCGGTGGATTCGCTCGTCTCAGGCATCAACATGATGCTCAGGAATGCTCAGGCCAGCACCATCAAGCAAAACATGGCGAAAGTCACCTACTTCAGCGATCCTGCGAGTAACTCAATCGAGGATCAGGAACGGTTTATGGATCTTGTGGAAAAACTGGATGATGCCGCAAAGGTGAAATCCCTCAAACTGAGCGGAACACTCGGCATGACGGCTTCGTTGAGCGGGTTAAGCGGCGGAATGGATCAGATGATGACCCAGATCATGAAGAGCGTCAGGCTTTCCAACCCCACCGAAAATGGAGACAGGGGGAGTGTCACGGTCACGTCTTCATTCGCGGGAATGGAGCAAAGTGACTCAGTGGCGCTGATCAAGGTCGATGGCAAGTGGTTCATCGACGGGGATTCCGATTCTGGGCTTGGACTTGGAAACGAGCCTCAAATCGACTTCTCGAGCTTGAATTCAAGCATCGAAAAGATCACCAACGACATCAAGTTGGGCAAGATTAAACCCCAGAGCGAACTTGACGAGGCCATCAAGCCTCTCAACGAGATTCTCGAGTCCGCTCAGTGATCTCGATCGCAGCCTGCCTGACGAGCGGCGGCTCCGTTTCATCGCCGGCTATCTCGATCAATCGACTCCTCAGATCCTCATCTTCCACGGCATTCAGATAATTGCCCGCGACGATGACCGCGTTTCGTCGGATCATGTCAAGCTTGGCTCTTTTCATCGACGAGGTCGTGAAGGCCTCTCGGCGATCCTCCTCCGTCCAGTCGAGCACTGACCGAACATCGAATGACGCCCCCGAGTCGTCCCTTCCCGAGGTACGAGGGGCATAGGCCTCATGCGTCGGCGTGGAACTGGTCAGACGGGTCGGCTGGTTGTGGGGACAGACCTCCTGACAGATGTCGCAACCGAAGATCCAGTCCCCTATTCCAGAATGCAGCGAGGAATCGATGTCCGAACGATGCTCGATGGTGAGATAGCTTACACATCGTGTGGCATCCACGGACCAGGGCGTGATCGCATCGGTCGGACACGCATCGATGCATCTCGTGCAGGTACCGCATGGATCGACCCGCTGCCCCGTCCCCGTCGGTTCGATACCGAGCGTCGTGACGACTTCCCCAAGCAGCAGCCATGAACCGACCGAGGGCTCGATCAGCAACGTGTGCTTGCCGATACCGCCCAGCCCCGCCCCCGCAGCCACTTCACGCTCAAGAATGGGGGCCGTGTCCACACACGCGCGAAAGACTTCGTCCGGATGCATCGACTGCAGTTGATCGGATACCTGATGCAGGCGTTTCTTCATGTGAGTGTGATAGTCGCGACCTCTGGCATATCTGGCGATGCGACCGGATCGGGGTGGCAGGTCCGCATCAGGCGAACCGTCGTATCGATCCGCCACGACGATCACGCTGCGTGCATCGGGCACCAGCTGCCGTGGATCGAGTCGGACATCGACATTCCGCTCGAGCCAACCCATCTCTCCATGCTGACCGGATTCCAGCCATGAGTTGAGGCTTGCTTCATGCCTGCTGGATTCGGCCACCGCGACTCCGGCTGCCGCGAAACCTGCCAGCAGGCATTGATCGAGAATCGGTTTCGAAGGAACAAGGCTTGACATGCTTACATCCATGGCCTGCGGATCAACAGGCCGTGTCCTCGAGATCATTGCCGACCGGCACGAGTCCCGCATGCGCGACCAGTAGTGTTCGTGGCCCGTACTCGTCGAAATCGATGGTGGCGGTGAGTCCACGAGGCCTAGACATCAATCGCTTGATGCGCCCGAGCCCGAAGCGTGGATGTTCCACCTGATCGCCCAGCTTGAACTCTCTGGCAGCGGCCGCGTAATCGAAGTCCTCGGGTGGCGTGGACATGGTCTGCCCCCATGACGCTTCCGGCTGACCACAGGAGATGTGATCCGCCGGGATCTCGTCGATGAAGACGCTCCCCATGGTTCGATCGCGAATGCCACGCTGGGTCCGCATCATCGCACGAGTCATCAGCAGATCACGTCGGGCTCGGGTCATGCCCACGTAACACAGTCGCCGCTCCTCCTCCAGAGCCTCTGGATCGCTGATCGATCGCATGTGGGGAAGCACCCCCTGCTCAAGACCGGCGATGGCGACGACGTCGAATTCCAGACCCTTGGCGGCATGCAGCGACATGAGCGTGACGGATCCGTTCTCCGGATCCACGGCATCGGCATCGCTGACCAACGCGATCGATTCAAGCCAATGCGCCAGCTGTCTTCTCACATCCGGCAATGAACCATCTTCATCCGGTTCGATCTGGAGATCCGCTGCGGCACTGACCAGTTCCGCCAGGTTCTCGATGCGATCCTCGCCATCCTCGGAATCGACCAGCGATGACTCAAGACCCGAGTCGCGCAGCACCATCGAGACCAGATCCGCCAGATCGAGTCCGAGCAACGAGCCCTCCATCGCCTCGAGCCATCCGTTGACCATCTCGCTGAATCGGCCCAAGGCCTTGCGTGCGCGATCTGTCAGCGTGGGGACCGCATGTGGCTGCCGCAACGCTTCGCCAAACCGGATACCGTTCGCGCGTGCATGCGCATCAAGACGATCAAGCGTGGTCTTGCCGATTCCCCGTGTGGGAACATTGATGATCCGCCTCAGGGCAATCTCATCGTTGGGATTGAGGATCAATCTGAGATAGGCAAGGGCATCCTTGACTTCACGGCGTTCGTAGAAGGCCGTGCCACGAGCCACCACGTGCGGAATCGAGGATCTTCGAAATGCATCCTCAAGGACACGACTGAAGCTATTCACGCGGTACAGAACCGCCATCTCCCGCCAGGGTCGCCCCGCCTCCGAAGCCGTCCGGAAGTGCTCCACGATGGTGTCCGCCTCGACGTGCTCATCGGGACAGGTGCGGAATTCGACGATGGCACCGTCCTCCATCTCGGTATGCAGATCCTTGTGGCGATGCGATTGGTTGTGGGAGACCAGACCTGCGGCAGCCTTGACGATGTGTCCCGTACTTCTGAAGTTTCGCCCCAGATGCACGACCTTGGCATCGGGATAGTGGGCCTCGAAGTCGAGGATGTTCCGAATGTCGGCGCCACGCCATCGATAGATCGATTGATCCGGATCACCCACCACGCAGATGTTCCGGTGCCCCTTGGCCAGCCCGGAGGCGATCACGAACTGCGCGAAGTTGGTGTCCTGATATTCATCGACCAGGATGTACTGCCATCGGCGTGCGAATGAAGCACGCACGTCTTCATCATCACGAAGGAGATGCGCCACATGACGAAGAAGATCGTCGAAATCCATGGCATCGTTTTCACGAAGAAGCGCCTCGTAGCGGGTGTACACCTTGGCGATCATGCGATCGTTGAAATCCATCGCGTCCGCTTCAAATGCAGCGGCATTCTGCAACTTGTTCTTCGCCGAGGAGATGACCGAGAGAACCGATGCCGGCGGCCAGTTGGAAGTGCTCAATCCCGCATCGACGACCGCACGCTTGGCGGCATCGCGCTGATCGGAGGTGTCCCAGATCGAGTAGTTCGGTGATACACCGGCGGCATCCGACCAGATTCTCAACTGACGTGCGCAGAACGCATGGAACGTACTGACCTGCATGCCACCGGTGACTTCCTCACCAAGCAGTTGCTCGACACGTTCACGCATCTGCCTGGCGGCCTTGTTCGTGAAGGTGAGCGCCAGAATGCCCGCGGGATCGACCCCGGAGGCGACCAGATGCGCAATCCGTCGTGTCACGACCATCGTCTTGCCGGAGCCGGGCCCTGCCAGAACCAACAAAGGGCCCTCATGCGTCGAAACAGCCGCTGACTGGGCGTCGGTCAAACCATCCAGAAGTGTCATTCAGGCCTCCAAAGCATGTCCCTTGATGGTATCAGGCCCTAGATATGGGGCTGAAATTCAGAAAAAACCCCGTTAAAAGACCCATCAGACAGGTTTTCCACCTATTTGGCACCGGTTCAGGTTTATGAAAATAGGCTCGTAAAGCCCTTTCAGAGCGGCACTAAGGGGTCATTTTAACCGAATCACAAGATTGTGTGCCTGCGATTGTTGCAGCCACAAGATGTAGTAGTACGATACGACCCCTGTGAGGCAACCGGTTTTAATGGGTATTTGAGCGACCTTGATGCCCTTCCCGACCCTTGCAGGGGGACTTGTCGGCTGTGGGCGGGAGACCTGTCGTAAACCTGATTGGTGCAAAGGAACATCGACGCAGCCATAACTGAATTGAACATTCACAGCATTCAAAGATGAATGTGAATGCATGACCTGAAGGGATCCGGTGGGGATCGAGTCAGGAAATGAAAACCAGCTCTCCGCTGGAGTATTGGAGGAAGAGACCGATGACCGTACTTAGTGACCAGCAGATCCTTGATGATGTTCGAATAGAACCTATTCAAGAATCGCAGCGTGGCGAAGGCGTGGTTTCATTCGGCGTATCGAGCTACGGGTACGACGTTCGTGTCGGAACGCATTTCAAGATCTTCACCAACACCACATCTGGTGGCGTTGCGATTGTCGATCCCAAGCGTTTCACCGACGATCTCTTCGTCGAGGTCGACACCAGCAAGACCGGCGCTGATCACGTCATCATTCCTCCAAACAGTTTTGCTCTGGCCGCTACCGTGGAATGGATCGAGGTTCCACGCGACGTCCTGGCGATCTGTGTCGGAAAGAGCACCTATGCACGTTGCGGACTGGTCGTGAACGTCACCCCGCTGGAGCCCGAGTGGCGAGGCAAGGTCACACTCGAGATCAGCAACACCACCCCACTCCCAGCGAAGGTCTACGCGAACGAGGGAATCGCCCAGATGATCTTCCTTCGTGCCAACCAGGTCTGTCGCACGAGCTATGCCGACCGGCAGGGCAAGTACCAGGATCAGGAGGGATTGACACTCCCGAAGATGCTGGACTAACCAGCGTCCCCAATGGTGTCAGATACGAGAGACGAAACAACCATCAATTGAACAGATCAGAGACTGATCGAAGCCACGGAAAAACAGTGCCACGGAAGGCCGGAATAAGACATGCAGATCACCCGTAGATTTACCAAGCCGAATGAAGATGTTTTCACCAGTGTCGAATGGGAACGCCGTTCCAGCCGCATAACCAACGCGGACGGTTCGCTCGTATTCGAGATGAACGATGCGTGGATCCCAAAGAACTGGAGCCAGCTGGCCACCGACATCATGGTCAGCAAGTATTTCCGCAAAGCGGGCGTACCCCAGGTCGATGAAACGGGCACCCCGATCATGGATGCCGATGGCCAGACGGCGACGGGGCCGGAACGATCTGCCAAGCAGGTCATCCATCGACTGGCCGGCTGCTGGCGGGCATGGGGCGAGAAGCATGGATACTTCGACACTCCACAGGATGCCCAGACCTTCTACGACGAACTGTGCTGGATGATGCTCCATCAGGCTGCTGCCCCCAACAGCCCCCAATGGTTCAACACCGGACTTCACTGGGCCTACGGCATCTCCGGTCCTGCCCAAGGTCACTTCGTCAATGATCCGTCGACTGGACAGGCCATGCCGGCTCAGGATGCCTATTCCCATCCACAGCCACACGCCTGCTTCATCCAGCACGTCGATGACGATCTGGTCCAACCCGGTGGCATCATGGACCTCTGGACCAGGGAAGCACGACTGTTCAAGTACGGCTCCGGCACCGGAACCAACTTCTCCCACATCCGTGGCGAGAACGAACCGCTCTCCGGAGGTGGTCGCAGCTCTGGACTCATGAGCTTCCTCAAGATCGGTGATCGGGCTGCTGGTGCCATCAAGTCCGGTGGAACGACTCGACGGGCCGCCAAGATGGTGTGCCTCGACGCCGACCATCCCGACATCGAGAACTTCGTGAACTGGAAGGTTCGCGAAGAACTGAAGGTCGCCTCGCTGGTGGAGGGCATGAAGCATCTGAGCCCGGCACAGCAGGAACTTGCTCAGGAACTCGGACTCACGCTGGACTACGACTTCAACGGCGAGAGCTACCAGACTGTCAGCGGGCAGAACTCCAACAACTCGGTCCGCCTGAGCAATGAATTCATGGAAGCCGTCGCCAATGACGAGCCGTGGCAACTGATCAATCGAACCGATGGCGCCGTCGCCAGGGAAATCAGTGCTCGAGGCCTGTGGGACCAAATCTGTCGAGCTGCCTGGCAGTGCGCGGATCCCGGCCTTCAGTTCGACACGACCATCAACCAGTGGCACACCTGCCCGGCAAGCGGCCGCATCAACGCCTCGAACCCATGCAGCGAATACATGTTCCTCGATGACACGGCCTGCAATCTGGCCTCCATCAACTTGATGAAGTTCTACGACTCCACCAAGCGGAGCTTCGATGTTCAGGGCTTTGAACATGCCATCGACATCTGGACGATCGTGCTGGAGATCTCGGTCCTGATGGCTGCGTTCCCGTCGCAGTCGATCGCCGAGAAGAGCTATCGCTACCGAACACTCGGGCTGGGCTATGCCAACCTCGGCGCCATGCTCATGCAGGCAGGCATCCCCTACGACTCGGAGGAGTCCAGAGCCATCTGTGGAGCGGTCACCTCGATCCTCACTGGCCGCTCGTATGCCATGAGTGCCAAGATGGCCTCCGAGCATGGACCATTCCCGGGATTTGAGGACAACGCGGACTCGATGCTTCGCGTCATCCGAAACCATCGCCGTGCGGCACATGGCGAACCACGCGAAGCCGCCACATGGGAACTGCTGGATATCCCTCCAGTCCCGGTCAACCATCACATCCTCACGTCAGAGGATCGCTCCATCGCCAACTCGGATGATCTTTCCATTCGTGCCATGGCGACATGGGACGAGGCACTCTCGCTGGGCGAGATGAGCGGATACAGGAATGCACAGGTCACCGTCATCGCCCCGACTGGCACCATCGGCCTCCTGATGGATTGCGATACCACCGGCGTGGAACCCGACTTCGCTCTGACGAAGTTCAAGAAGCTCGCTGGCGGTGGCTACTTCAAGATCGCCAACCAGTCGCTGCATCCCGCGTTGATCGCATTGGGATACAACGAGGACGAGACCAGTCGTATCCTCAACTGGGTCATGGGCGCACTCGAACTCGAGGTCCCCATGCCGGATGCGTGGGAAGGTCCCCACAACACCTTCCGCGACTTCCTCACCGACAAGGGCTACACGGCAGACGACCTCGCCGAAGTCATGGGACAGCTCCCATCCGTATTCGATCTGGCCTATGCCTTCACGGCATGGAGCATGCCGGAAGCCGTGCTTCAGGCCTGTGGCATCACCGACATCGAAGCGGCGCGTGCCGACATGAACTTCAATGGCCTCAAGGTACTCGGACTCGAGAACAACGTCATTCGCGAGTTGAACACGCTCGTCTGTGGAACCCAGACCATCGAAGGCGCGCCGGGACTGAAGGACGAACATCTTCCGGTATTCGATTGTGCCAACACATGCGGCCCCAACGGCAAGCGATTCATCGCACCGGACGGCCATATCCGCATGATGGCGGCGGCCCAGCCGTTCATCTCGGGCGCCATCTCGAAGACGATCAATCTTCCAAACGAAGCCGACGAGGCCGACATCGCCTCCGCCTACCATCTCTCCTGGGAGCTGGGACTGAAGGCCAACGCCCTCTATCGCGATGGATGCAAGCTTTCACAGCCTCTGAACTCCAAGTCTGACGATGCCATGCTCGACGAGGAAGAGGACACCGCCGATCTCGAAGCCGCTCGTGACGAAGTCGGTGAAAGCGTTGCCGAAGCCGCTGTCGTGATGTCCAACGAGCCCGGTGAGGATGTCAACTACGTCGAACGAATCGTGGAACGGATCATCGAACGTCCCATGCGTCGTCGACTACCCGACACTCGCAGAAGCATCACGCACCACTTCAATGTGGCTGGCCACGAGGGCTACCTCACAGTCGGCATGTACGAGGATCGGACACCCGGCGAGCTCTTCATCACCATGTCGAAGGAAGGCTCGACCATCGGCGGCCTCATGGACAGTCTCGGAACCGCCATCAGTGTCGCGCTTCAGTACGGCGTACCGGTCGAGAGCCTCGTGACAAAGTTCGCCCATCAGCGATTTGAACCACAGGGCATGACGACCAATCGTGAGATCCCGTTTGCCAAGAGCCTCGTGGACTACATCTTCCGCTGGCTGGGCATGGAGTTCATCCCGGGATTCAGAGAGGCCAATGCACCAAAGAGACCCGGCGCCAGTCGCGATCGGGAAACGACAACCGCGTCACGAACTACACAGATCAAGGATGAGTTGCAGCAAGTCAAGGAGGACGATGCATGCTCACAGACACGCTCAGAGACGAATGGCTCGACGGAATCGATGCCGTCTGGCCGACGACTTACGGACGATGCCACACGCGGCATCGAGGCCCGTACAGGCCGGGTGAAGACAGACTCTGCCCATGGGACGGATTCGACATCCATGTCCGCAGACCCGGAGAAGACCGGTCTGCCATCGGGTGTGGTTTCGTCGGAGGATCCCGAGGCATCGACGGAAACGAAGGATGGCTTGAGTCAAGCCACCGCAACACTCATGGGCGATGCGCCGCCGTGTGATGTCTGCGGATCGATCACTGTACGAAACGGCACTTGCTACAAGTGCATGAACTGCGGCAACTCGATGGGTTGCAGCTGATTGGAGGCTCGAAAGAATCATGGATGCCCAGTCGGTTGGCCAAGGGTCGGCTGGAATTCCAGGAGGGGATGCGGATCATGGAAGTTCCGATCCCGGATCGACTGAAAGGAATTCGGTTGATCCATCGCGGACACAGGACGTGTTCGCCGTCGATGGGACTCGTTCCCATCAACATGGCTCCCCGTCCGTGCTCCCTGGGGCGAATCCTCGCCCACTGACCTTGGCACCTTAGGAGAGGCGTGGCTTTCGCAAGGAAGCCTCAAACCGCTTCTTCTTCTCTTCCCTCCTCCCTGGGGTGGACCCACCACCGCCCCAGGGATTTTTTCTGCCCATATGACGTCTGGAGCATCTGCATGGGGCAATCAAGGTGCGGATCAACTAGAATTTCTCACCATGGCCACTCACCCGCCGCTCATTCTGGCTGAACTCAGCAGCTACCTGCCGGTAGCGTTGATCGTGGTGATGGCGATCATCTTCGGAGTCGTGAATCTGGTCGGCACGCATCTCCTTGGACCGACTCGACATGGTGACCGGAAGGATCTGACCTACGAATCCGGCATGGCGCCCATCGGCACCGCCCGGAAGCGATTCAACATCAGGTTCTACGTACTGGCCATGACCTTTCTGGTATTCGATGTGGAAATCATCTTCCTGTATCCATGGGCAGTAGATTTCACACAGATGGAACCCATGAGCGAGGAAGCGACGCTGTTCTTCGGCCGAATCCTCTTCTTCATACTCACCTCCATCGTCGCCTACATCTATGCGTGGAAAAAAGGCGTCTTTCGCTGGGATTGATCCAGGATGTGCTGCCTCGTAGCGATCTTCTCACTTGTCTTCCCAAGAATCACACTTGTCCTCGTGTGGCTGCTGGACAAACCGTTCATTGATCAGGCCTATGCCAACATGGCCTTGCCACTGCTTGGTTTGATTTTCCTGCCCTTGACGACGCTGGCCTACGCATGGGCCCATACATTTGAGGCTGGCCCTAGCTCGGGGGCGGGAATCATCGTGATACTCATAGCGGTCCTGCTGGATCTGGGCGCCTATGGAGGCGGCGTGTCGAGCCGCCGGCAACCTGCCAGACGCTGAAGGCATGGAAGCCGGCCCCAATCCACGTCGAACCGGATCACGTTCCAATATCAGTTGAATTCCGAAAGTTTTGATTCCACCCGAGAACTGAAAGGCTATTGTGAATCGAGCATGTGAGAGGCATCCTTCGGCTCTGGTCGAAGACGAGTCCTTGAGGGGGGAATCGGATACCCGATCACATCCGAACCAAGGATACGGGAGGTCAGAAGTGGCCTCCCGCTGTCATTGTGGCCTCCCGATATTCACAATTAAACGAATGAATGAATGGCTTAGCTTGTAGGCAATGCGCAGGCTGCAATCGTTTTAAACAACTTTAAATGAACCTCTTCTATTCGATTTCGCATTTAACGCTGCCGAAACAGAGTCCGTGCAGCTATCTCAATGCCACCGGAGGGAGTTCACCACATGTCGTTCACCAGCAAGCTGCTCTGCATCACTCTCATGAGTGCTGCTGTCATGGCCGATCCATCGGTTGAATCGATCGGCTCGGGTTCCTACTTCACCGCTGTGCCCAACGGTGCTTCCGGCCCTGCCGATACGAATGGATCAGCCGTGCAACCACGAGTGACCGATGACTTCATCGGTCCGGTGCCAACCAATACATGGTGGTCCTCGCTTGTCTGGGAACGCTATCCCGGAAACAGCTTCGGGCAGATCATGCATGCCCACCCCCTTTCTCTCCAGGCCAGCAGTGACGGCCTGAAGATCGGGCATGCGAATACGGCCTTTGCCACCGGTGCCGGCTACGGCTACCACTTCACATCTTCGCAGCATGCCTTGACGATCGGTGTCCAGAATCTGCAGGCACCCGACGTGCGAGTCGACCATGCCGGGGACTGGACCGTCACCGCGGCCTGGAACGATGGAATCCGTTCCATGCTGACGACCTTCGGACGAGGTCTGCCGACCGTCCAGCTACAGGCTGTCGATGGAACACCATCCATCACCATCAACCCCGACTCGGGTGGTGCCAGCGACATCGTCATCGACGGCAATCGAGTCATCCTGCAATGCGCCAATGCCACGTGGGGACTCTTTGCCCCCGAGGGCATCGACTGGGTTCAGGAGAACACTACATTCCTGGCATCTGGAGCTGATCTGATCACAGTCGCCCTGCTGCCCAATGACGAGGCCGCGACGATCGATCACTTTGCCGATCGAGCCCTGATCGCCGTCGAGGACACCAGAGTCGACTGGCAATGGAATCCAGTGGCTCGCACCATGGACACCACCTATTCGTTTATAACGAATTCAACCAAGCCCCCCCTGGTCTGCCTGTATGGCCATCAGCTTGACCATCTCACCGAGCCTGTCGAGACATTCGGCAGCTACATCACCGCACGAGGCGAGATGACATTGGCCGATACCAGCCAATTCACGGTGGCGATCCCCTGCCCGCCGATCCTCCCGCTTCTTCCCGACATCGGAACTGTGGATACCAACCGACTGGACAATCTGGTGGCCGACGTCTTCGAGGACGACAATTTCCCCGGTGACACCTACTGGTTCGGCAAGGCCATCGGTCGACATGCCCAGCTTGCCTTGATTGCCGATCAACTCGGCAACGAGACCTATCGAGTCCAGCTCATCGACACCATGAAGTCGCAGCTGGAGCGTTGGCTCTCGGCCGCCGGCGGCAGCAGTGATGATGATCTGGCCTCCTCGGATCGTCTGCAGGCGGAATTCGCCACCGACATCAATGGTGCGGCGATCGACGATGTCGAGGGCGCCGATGGTCAGGCGGTCACGGGTATCGGTGGTGGCGACTGGATACGCCTTTCATCGATCGAATTCGCAGCCGATCTGCCACTGCGAGCACTGATTCGCCTGGCGTCCGGAACCTTCGGGAGCGGGCTTGTTTCCATTCGGCTCGATTCACCGACTGGACCGGTGATCGCCGAAGCGGGCGTCGGCAATACCGGTGGCTGGAACAGCTGGACTGAACTGGCCATCGGTCTGTCGACCTCCGATCCTTCTGTTCTGGAGGGTGTCCACGATGTCTACATCACCTGCGATACGCCCTACACGGAGGACATCTGTTCGATTGACTGGTTCACCTTCGACTATGGAGGCGGCGGACAGACGGATCGTTTCTTCGCCCATGATCCGATCTGGTCGACGCTGATCGGGTACCCCGCCTCATACGGGGCTGATACCGAGCTCAACGACCATCATTTCCATTACGGCTACTTCATCATGGCGGCTTCGGTGATCGCGCGTTTCGATCAGGAGTGGGCCAGTCAGAATGTCTGGGGCGGAATGATCAATCTGCTCATCAAGGATGCGGCCAACTGGGATCGCGAGGATGACCGCTTCTGTTTCCTTCGGCACATGGAACCCTATGTCGGATACTCCTACGCGTCCGGACATGCCGGCTTCGCCGCGGGCAACAATCAGGAATCGTCATCCGAGGCGATGAACTTCGCCGCCGCGGTCGTCAACTGGGGCGCCGAGACCGGTCAGGATGAGATTCGCGATCTCGGGCTCTTCCTCATGTCGGCGGAGACTCACGCGATCGAGCGGTACTGGTTCGATGTCGATCAGGAGATCTTCCCGGAACCGATGCCGCATCCAGTCGCCGGCATCGTCTGGGACAGCGGGGCCGACTATGCGACCTGGTGGACCGGCAATCCGGAGGAGATCCACGGCATCAACATCCTGCCCGTCACCGCCGGCTCGCTCTATCTGGGGCAACGCATCGATTCCATCGAACGTTGCTGGAAGCACCTGCTCGAGAGAAACGGTGGAGAACCGACGGTATGGCAGGATGTGCTGTGGTCGTATCTGGCACTGGCCGATCCTCAAGCGGCGCTCCAACGCCTCGACGCGGATGCCGGCTACTGGCCGGAGGCTGGCGACTCGAAGGCACGCACCTACCACTGGCTCTCTGCACTTGAGGGACTGGGACAGCTCGATCCCACGATCACTGGCGACACACCCCACTCGGCCGTGTTCATCAATGGACAGACGAGAACATATGTCGCCTACAACCCGGATGACACGGATGCACAGGTCAAATTTTCCGATGGCCAGACACTGTGCGTACCAGCTGGTGAACAGCACTACGCACACACCAATCAGGATGGCGACTGCCTTCTGGTCGAGGATGTCAACGGTGATGGGACCGTGGACGTGAATGATCTGCTGATCATGCTTGGCGATTGGGGTCCCTGCGAAGGTTGCTCGTCGGATATCGATGGTGATGGGATCGTGGCGGTCAATGACGTTCTGGCTCTGTTGGCGGCCTGGACTCCGTAGTGCAAGACAACATCACAAACATGGGATTGAAATCGCACCCCGGCCACCATACCGGGGTGTTTTTTTATGCCTGAACCCTTGTGGCGATGGCTCGTGAGCTATGCCGATACATCAACAGCACAACAGGCCCCGGATGGATACCGCATGAGCTCATTCAAGTTCTTCTGGACAACTCACAAGTGGACCGGCATTGTGATCGCGATTCTGCTGGTCATGTCCTCGGTCACCGGCTTCCTGCTGCTGATCAAGAAGGACTTCGACTGGATCCAACCCCCTACGGCCACCGCCACGGAGGGGACCATCGATGACTTCGCACCGATCCAGACGGTGGTGGCCACCATCATCGCCCAGGATCATCCTGACTTCCAGACCCCGGATGACATCGACCGCATCGACACCCGCCCCGAGAAACGACTGCACAAGATCCGATCACGCCATCACTACACCGAGTATCAGGTCGATGCGATCACCGCACAGATCGTCAGTGGCCCGGATCGCCGCATGAGCGATCTCCTGGAATCGATCCATGACGGCTCCTTCTTCGCCGACTGGTTCCACGACTGGATCATGCCCATCGTGCCAATCTCGATCCTCCTGCTCGTGTTCAGTGGCTTCTGGCTGTGGCTTCAGCCCAAATTCAGGCGAGCACGAAGGCGACGTACCACCCATTCGACCAGCTGAAGGCCCGGAGGGCATCAAGTCTGCCTCAGAAGCCCTTCCCGCCCCTCAGGCCTTGAGTTCTGTCCTTATGGGCTCATGTCGTGCTTTTGCCCCGAACACGCTAGAATATTTGGCTTGCACGGGGCGTAGCTCAGCTTGGTAGAGCGCCTGTTTTGGGAACAGGAGGTCGCACGTTCGAATCGTGTCGCCCCGATTGGGGAGGAGCCATCGGCTTCTCCCCTTTCTTTTTTTGAGACGATGTGAATGACGGTCATGCCATGAGCTGGGCGCTCATCAGTCGTTCCACTTGGAGAGGACGATCAAAAGATCGGCCGAATCGACTCGACAGTCGCCGTTGAGATCGCCATGGCAGCCGAAGTAATCACAGCCATGATCGCAGACGCCCCAGATATCGATCACCGCTCTGACATCTGCCAGCCCGATCACGCCATCGGCATGACCGATACCCTCGGATTCCGATCCGAGATCTGCCAGATCAACCGGCACCACCTCGTCACGACTTGAGTCGCGATCCGCGAGCAAGGAGTTTGGAAGCTCATCCACGTACACGCCACCACTCGATCCTCCAATGGAGGCATTGGGTGCACCGACAACGATCTTATCATCGATCGCGACCTCATAGCCGAATGAAGCGGCAGGCTGACGATTTCTGGCAACCACCTTCATCGAATACTCCCATTCGCCACCATTCTCCTTGAAGAGAAGGACAGCGCCGGGTGAGATCATGCTGTCCACATTAGCAGATGGGCAGCCGACCATCGCCAGCAGATCTCCATCATGACGTGTCAAGGTGACGGACTCCCCACAGTTGTCATACAGCGGCTGGGTGTCGAGTTGCACGAGTACCGGATTCATCCTTGTCCACTTGGGAGGAAAATTCCCGGAATATTTGTACACGAGCGCCACGCCAGATCCCTGATTCGAGGCGTCATTTGGATCCTGTCTTAGCAGGGCACCGACGATCAGATATGGAGTTCCGTTGTCATCGTACAGATCAACCGACCGGCCGAACTGCTTGTACAGCGTAGGGTCAGGAGATGAAATCTGGAATTGAGAGGCCAATTCGAAAGGCGGTACACAACTCTGGCCAGGCACTAGTAGTGGTTTCTGGAGAACATAGACGGTTCCAGCATTCAAGCTTGCGCCATCATCATGCCCAGGTGCGGAAATGGCTGCCCATGTCTTAACACCGGAGACACACATCGCGACGGCTTGCCCACAGTAGCTCAGCGGACCGGGTGAATCTGGGAAGTAGTTTTCCAGCGGTATTCGTTCGGCACTGCCTGCGCACTCGGAGCTGTCATCAAACCAGAAGACGGCACCCGAGTCGGAACCGGTTGAATTGGCACGAG
The DNA here is from genome assembly GCA_002716385.1 of Phycisphaerae bacterium. Classification (GTDB taxonomy): domain Bacteria; phylum Planctomycetota; class Phycisphaerae; order Phycisphaerales; family SM1A02; genus UBA1668. The sequence goes on from PBAX01000027.1 coordinate 110,113, forward strand.
GCGAGCCAATCACGGCCGAGTAACCGCCCCGAGACTGTCCGATGGCGACATCGTATCCGAAGTAGTCGTAGGACGAACGAGTTGGATTCTCGATCACATGAGCCGGTGACTCATATCCATCATCATTATTCCAACTCTCACCGGTTGTGTAGACGTAGGCAATGCCGGCGTCGACCTTGTATGGAATCTCGAAGTAGTCTCGCTTGTAGGCACCAATGATGGCTGCGCCGGAATTGCCTGAAAAATCCTGATCCAGAGCACATCCGAAGAAGTCGCCAATCTGAGAGATTGAATCGTCATCGGGGCGTCCAAAGCTAAGTAGTGTTGGTGCATTCCCCGAATCAAGATCCAGAACGTAGGCCGCTCCTGTGTTTGGTTTATCAGATGTTCCCGACCCCATAGCACCAATCAGAAGCTGTGAATCATCCAGATCAATCGCATTACCAAGATAGCCGTCCGGGACATCCGAATCTGGATCTATTGGCGTCAAATTGAGCTGTGGAATCGGAAGAAGGACCGCTACGTCCTCACACGCCCCTGATGTGCAGATGCTGTTTGGTCCGAGGAACGTTCCATCGCTCGCTATGCAGACGTCTTCACTCAATACTTGGCAATCGTCGCTGAAGCAGCAGCCGCCTGGAATGGCTTCGCAATCGGCGACAGTGCAGTTGGTGTTGTTACCGAAGTAGACACCACTACGAGATACGCATTCGGCGAATCCCGAAACTAGTAGGCAGTCGATACCGATACAACAGGCGCCCTGCTCACCATCGGGAGCATTGCAGGTGCCCCATTCGAGCGTGAGACAACTTGTTCCAGCACCCATGAACGTATTGTTGCTGTTGACGAGCGTGCAAAGACTCGAGTTGGCAGCATTGAAGCAAGTACCTTCTTCGATGTTGCAACAAGCCCCCTCTTCAGAAACAAGGCAATCCGGGTAGTCGATGTTTCCCGGGATGCCTGGATCTACACGTTCATCCAACGCAACCGCTCTCATTCGGGCAAGCTGCTCAGCAGTAAATTCACTCCTGCAACGCTGCGGGATCGTGTAACTCATCAGGTTACGAAGCGGTGGATCATAGAAATCACCAGAACCACAGGGGTCGAGCTCGTTACAAGTTAGCTGACATTGTCCATTGGCCGCAAAATTACCGTTACTACAGGTGCGACCAAAATCCGCATTAGTGTCGCAGATCAGATCGCCAGCCGTCTCGCAGTTGCTGCCATCGACACATTCCTCTGGCCCTGGATTGTCCGGAACAAGCGGGGAACCACGAAAGGTGTGAAAAAGATTGAAGTAATGACCAAACTCATGACTGAAGGTTGAACGATTTGAAGCAGTCGCCGTGCAGTCGTTGACCATGAGAATACCCTGGTTGGGAAACTCAGGGATGGGGAAGGTTCCTAGCCCACAAATGCCTGGAGCCTCAGGCACAAACCACACGTTGACCGTGCCCTCGACAGGACTCTGTTGAAAAAGCGTTTCCCACTCACCTCCAAAAACATCAATCTCAGCAAACTGGTTGCTATCGAGAAAGACAAAGTCACCTTCTCGAAAGAACTCCATGTTGACACTTTCAAAGTCAATATTGAGATTCTCGATGGCCAGATCGATACGTTCTTCCGGAATACCCTCGCTGCCATCCGAGAATCGAACGATGTGGCAGGTGATAGGGATGCAGATCTTGGGTAGACCATCCCGGCCAACCTCTGGCACATCCCAGCCACCTCGGGCGATCTTTTCCAGCGTGTACTGATAGGCCTCTTCGCCACCTATCGTTACGCATCCACCCTGAGCATGGACATGGCTTTCCATCATCAGAAACGCAATCAAGCTCGACAGGAATAGGAGTAGCTTTTTCAAGTCCAACCTCGGTGTAGATCTTCAAACAGAAGCGGATCAGTAGACACCGCTGACGAGTCCTCGAAGCCCACTTCGTGGGCCCTCAAGGCCATTCTACCCCACTAATGGCAGTGGTTTAGCATCAAGATCAAAGTTCTCCAAGATCATTACCGCCGGAATACACAGAGGAGAAAGCGGCTCATGCCAGCCTGAACCCCCTTTGTGCCCCACTCGCCGGGGTACCCTACCCGGAATGAGCACCGAACCCACCCGAATACTGCGTGCCACCTGCGCTCCCGGTCTGGCGCCCTGGCTGGCCAAGGAGATCGAAGCGCTGGGCTATGCCATCGAGAACAAGGACCATACGGGTGTCGAGATCAAGGGACGCATGGCCGACGCCATGAAACTGGTGCTCCATCTGAGGACAGCGTTCCATGTCCTTCAGAGGTTTGCCGATCTCTATCCCAAGAATGCAGACGAACTCTATGAGGGTGCCAGTGGACTCCCCTGGGAACGAGTGATCCCGGCGGACGGATACCTGACGATCGTATCGAGCGTTCGCAACGAGACCATCCGGAACAGCATGTTCGCCAACGTTCGACTCAAGGACGCCGTCGTCGATCGAATCCAGAGAGCCCATGAGCGGAGACCGGATTCAGGACCAAAGGGCGATCGAAGCCTGGTGCACATGTTCTGGAAGGATGAACACTGTCGACTCGCTCTGGATCTCTCCGGTCGCAAGCTCAGTGACCGTGGCTATCGACGAATGCCCGCCAAGGCCCCGATGCGGGAGTCCATCGCGGCAGCCGTTCTCATGGAAACCGGTTACGACGGCACCAGACCGCTCGTCGTCCCGATGTGCGGCAGCGGAACCATCGCCATCGAAGCGGCACTCATGGCCACCGGCCGGGCACCTGGGCTTCTTCGCTCCAACTTCGGACTCAAGCATCTGGTCACCTTCGATGAGGATGCCTGGAAACAGGAGCGTGCCGATGCCAGAAAGTTGCGGACCGACACCCCGCCCGCCCCGATCATCGTCTCGGACATCGATCCAATGGCGGTCGATGCGGCTCGACGCAATGCCGTGACGGCAGGCGTGGAGCAGTTCCTCGAGTTCCATACCGGCGACTTCGCCGACACCCCGCTCCCCGAGACGCCGGGCACGATCATCCTTCATGGTGAGTACGGCGAGCGACTCGGCAATCCGGAGCAGCTCAAGCAGACCTACAAACGCATGGGTGATTTCCTCAAGCAGAACTGCGCCGGTTGGGATGCCTGGGTCTTCACCTCACGCGAGCTGTCGGGTGCCATGGGACTCAAACCTGTGAAGCGTGTCCCGTTCGAGAACGGCGAGTTCGACTGCCGGCTCGTCCAGTTCGAACTCTACGAAGGCACTCGGAAGAACCGAGTTCCCCAACGACCCTAGAAGTCGTACTCGACGAATCCCGAGATCACGAACAGATAGTCGATTTCCCCCGGGCCGACCTGCGACTGGAACTGGTATTTGAAATCGACTCCGACGGACAGGCCCTCGAGCATGTCGAGCCCCATCTTCACGGAGGCATTGGCGGTCATACGGTACTCGCCGATGTCGGTCATGTCCGGGAACACCTGCGCATTTCCGCTGAAGCTCAACTTGTCCATGAACTTGATGTCCCAGATACCTCCCAGAAGCAGTTCGAGTGCCGGATCGGGGTTCGCGCCCGCGAACTCCTTGCGAATGCCCGGTGCGAAACGCCCGGTGAACTTCAACTTCTGGAACCAGTCTGTTCCAGGCGCCCGCTTGGCATCAACCACCAGATACTCGACACCCAGGTTGGCATTGATCCGCTGTTCCCAGTCGGCCAGCTCCTGATAGTCGAATGTCGCCACTCCGAAGAGTGACCAACGGTTTTTCCGCCCGAAGGCTTTCCATCGCTGATCAAGGCTCCCCTGGAACCAGTTCTGAGTGATCTGGCTTCCCTTCGTATTGAGGATGTAGAAGGCCGTGAGTTCCGTCTTGGACTCCTCGACTTCACGCTTGATCCCGACATTCAACAGGACATTGGCCGTGTCGGAAGTGCCCCTTGACAATGACCCTCCCAGACGAAGCTTGCCGGACCATTCCTTCTTGGCCTTCTTGGTGGCGGCATCGACGATGGCCTTGGCCTCGTTCATTCGATCCTTGGCCGCCGATACATAGGCCTCACTGGCTTTGGTCGTCGTTGCCTCGAGTCGCTGAGTGTCCTGTGAGTCCTCCGGCTCCGTACCGGCTTCATCCGGCACGGCTGCTCCGGATTCGACGATCGGCGGCATCTTCTCGATACCACCGTCCTTGTCGAAGATCAGACTCTCCGGTTTTTCATCCTCCGGTTTGATGATCCAGACCGGCGACTGCCATCCGACGAGAAAGCCAGACACCACCGAACCATCCGCCAGATTCACCTTGATCTGACCACCGGTTACATCCGTCGAGGTCAGCGAAACCTTTCCCAGAATTCCATGTGACAACTCGATCCGCCCGTCTGGACGCAACGAGACATCACCTTTCAAGGTGTCTCCATTCACAAGTACGAGTGAATCACCGAGGGCCGGTCGAGCCATCAGCAACAGTAGAAGTGGAATAACAAGCCGGTGGATACTCATCGGGCGACAGGATACCCCCAACAGCGACAGGCGGCTGAATCCCATGATCCAGAGTGGTATTCTCAACCCCCGTGACGTCATTCCTCTTCTACGATTTCGAGACCGATGGAGCCGAACCCTCCATCTGCCGCCCGAGCCAGTTCGCCGCCATCAGAACCGATGAGCAGCTGAATCCGATCGCGGGTGATGAGACGACCGCGTGGTGCCAACCCCCCCGTGATCGACTGCCGGCACCGGAAGCCTGTCTGGTGACGGGTATTACACCACAGATGGCGGCCGCCAGAGGTTCCACAGAAGCCGCCTTCTTCGGCGAAATCCATCGAATGTTCAACACGACCGGAACCATATCGCTTGGATGGAACACCACCCGGTTCGATGAGACGGTGTCCCGGTTCGGATTCTGGCGGAACTTCCTTGATCCATACGAACACACCTACAAGAACGATTGCAGCACCTGGGACCTGATCGATCTCGCCAGAGCCGCCCGGGCGCTGCGACCCTCGGGAATCCAATGGCCGCTTCGAGATGATGGCGCACCATCCTTCAGATTGGAGGATCTGACCGCCGCCAATGACATCGAGCATGGTGATGCCCATGATGCGATGGCCGATGTCAGAGCCACCATCGCCATCGCCTCGTTGCTTCGAAAGCATCAGCCCGATCTCTGGAAGTGGGCCAAGGGGCTGATCAGAACCGAGAATGCCGAGGACATACTCAAGGGCGACAAACCGTTCGTCCATACAAGCGCCCGGATTCCGGCGAAGCTGGGATGCACTTCACCCTTCAGAATGCTCGCCCCCCATCCCGTCAACAAACGATCCTTCATCTGCTGGGACCTGCGAGAAGATCCATCGGAACTCCTTGACGCAGACGCCGATGAGATCATCCGAAGAACGTTCACTTCGGCAGAGGATCTTGGTGAGCAATCGAGGTTTCCACTCAAGGAGATCAAGAGCAACCAGGCACCCTTCCTGGCACCGACCAGTGTCCTCAAATCAGGTGACCATGATCTTCTTCAACTGGATGAGGAACAATGGCGTGCCCATGATGCCGTTCTCATGAAGAGCCGATCGACCATCCAGACCCTACGAGCCCGCATCCAGGAAGCGTGGCGACCCCTCGATCATGAAGCCGTTGATGCCGCGGAAGCGCTGTACGAAGGTTTCCCACCAAATCAGGATGTTCGACTTCGAAACAAGGTCGCCGGAGCCGATCTTTCCAAGCTCGCCAGTATTGGCGAACGTTTCGAGGATCCCAGACTGCAAGCACTGATGCTGCAGTACCGGGCGCGTGAAGCACCCGAAACGCTCGATGTCGAGGAGCAGCAAGCCTGTCTTCAAAGATCTCGACAGAGACTGCTCGAACCACCAGGAAGATCGAGCCTGGGCTGGCCAGCCTGGCTGAAGCATGTGCGAACACTGACCGAGGATCCTTCAAGAACCGCCGAGGACATCGCCATCCTCAACTCTGTCGAGACCTGGGGGATCGAACTGGCCGACTCCATCGGACTACCGGTTCCAGCCGTTCGAAATCTGGAGTGATCAACCGCGGTTTCGCATGAAATCCGCGACCTGGGCGAATCTGGCATCCAGGAACGTCCGCAGCTGGCCGCTGATGCTCATTTCATCCATGGCCTCGGCCATGCAACCGAGCCATTGATCCCGCTCGGATTCACCAATCGGAAACGGCGCATGGCGCATTCTCAGGCGAGGATGCCCGTGTTGCTGGATGTAGAGCTGGGGACCCCCGAGCCACCCACTCAGGAACTGGAAGAACTTGTCACGTGAAGTGCCCAGATCATCGGGATGAAGTGCCCTGATCCCCTGGAATTCCGGATTGCGATCCATGACCTCGTAGAACGTGTCCGCCAGAAGACGGACCCGGGCCTCCCCACCCATCGAGTCGTAGGGAGTGTTGTCCGGACCAAGCGGAACATCCTCATGAGCTCCACCAGACATCAGGCCGCTCGATGATTGGTGAGATGCGAATCCACCGCCTGTCCAAGACTCTCGCGGTTCATCGGCTTGTGGTACAGCGGTCGATTCTGCAAAGAAGGATCGTTGATGTTGTTCCTGCTGTACCCAGTCAGGAAGAAGAACGGGATGTCCTGTGACACGAGCTGATCGGCGACCGACTCGGATGTCTCTCGACCCAGACTCACATCCAGGATCGCACCGTCACATCCGTCACGCTTCAGGATATCCAACGCTCTGGCAGAGGTGGGCACCGGACCAAGGACCTCGTAGCCCATCTGCTCAAGAGACATCTTCAAATCCATACCGATCAGAAAGGCGTCCTCGACGACCAGAATCCTGAATTTTCGATCCTGCGAAGACATCAGTGAACATCCTCATCACGAATACGACCGCGAACTCGGCCGATATCGATCGTACAGTTTTCCAACGGCACCGTCGCCTGGAAGCTCACACCACCATCGACGACATCAAGGACGACTTCTCCGTCCAGCTCATAGGGAATCATGGACTCTATCAACTGAATACCGAAGCTTCTACGGTCGAAGGAGGCCTCCGAGCCGCTTGGGACACTCTCCTGCCAGTCGAGCTTCATGAAGGCGTCATCGCCACGCACCTGAATGACCCAGGAAACGTCCACGCCCTGCCCATCCGGGGTCAGACCACCGTACTTCGAGGCGTTGGTTATCAATTCATTGATGACGGAACCGAGCGTCATCGCCGCATCGACCCCGACCGCCAGTTCATTCCCCTTCATACGCACCTTGGCCCAGGCCTCCTCACCAGCCAGACCAAGCACGCCCTGACGAATGACCTCACCAAGATCAATCGGACGCCATCCACCATCTGCCAGCAACTGGTGCACCAGGGACATCGATCGAATCCTCGCGGCCAGTCCGACCATCAGATTCTTGTCCAGGACATCGGAGATGGCGGCCTTGTCGCAGACGCCAAGGATGATCTGGAGATTGTTCTTCACTCGATGATCAAGCTCGCGGCGAAGGGTCCGCTCCCGCTCTTCACCGACACGCGTCTCCGTGATGTCCTGAAGCGTTCCGACGATCTCCTTGACGTCATCTGCTCCATGGCTCAAAACCCGCTGAGTGTCGCGGACCCACAAGGATCTCGAATCAGGGGTCATGACGCGATACTCGAACGAGCCCTCGCCTGAATCCCAGATTTCATCCTGATACTCCCGAACCTGGTCGAGGTTGTTCTCGTGGACCAACGAGCTCATTTCAACCTTCTGCAGGATCAAGTCGTCCGGATCGATCCCGAGGATCTCCTTGATGTTCGGGCTGACCCATTTGAAGACAGATTCCCCGCCTGGTTCCTGACTGAGCAGATAGAAGACGGAAGGACTGTTGCCCATGATCAGATCGAGATATCGCCGTACCCTGACGTTCTCCGCCTCGAGCAGTTTTTCCGCTGAGAGATCCCGGATCACCGCAACAAACAGTTCCTTTTCATCGATCGAGGTATGGGCCACGCCCAGCTCAACCGGAAATCTGACGCCATCCTTTCGAATGGCCTCGATTTCGATTCGCTTCCCGATGACGGGCCCTTCGCCGGTCTTCATGAAATGCTTGATCCCATTGGCATGCGCCTCACGCATCTCCTTGGGAATGATCAGATCCGCCAGCAATTCCCCCTTGACCTGCTCCCTCGAATATCCGAAGAGATCCTCAGCCGCCGAGTTGAATTCGACCACCAGCCCATCTGAATCGATCACGATCATCGGATCCAGCAGACATCGATAGACCGCTGCGGCGATGCCATCATCCACCGAGGTCGAGTCGGGCAGCTTTCGATCCTTCTCTTTGAAGAACGATTTACGGCTCATTCCGAGTCCCCCATTTCAAGCCTTCTGATCCGAATGTTCCGAAACGACACTTTCTCACCATGATCCTGCAGTGCGATATGTCCACTCTGCCTGCTGCCGTACTGGGGCATGCTACGGAACTTGCTGTCCTCCACACGACGTCGCCACTCAGGTGTACCGAGACGATACTCCACGATCAGGACACCGTTGAGCCAATGCTCCACGGCGTCTCCGCGGACAACAAGCCTGGATCTGTTCCAGGAATCCGCCGGTGCCGCGACATCCCAGAGGGGAGGATGCAGGGCATAGTTGGATCCGGCGGATGTCAGCGGACTTCCGCCATCGGGATGCCCCTGATTATCCAGCAACTGCATCTCCGGACCCGTATGGTAGACGGCATTGCCAATATCCGAGGCAACGTTGAAGAAGACACCACTGTTGCCACCGGGCTCGACCTTCCAATCCAGCGAGAGTTCGAAGTCGTCGAACTGTTCACGCGTGATGATGTCACCGGACGGCTGGGTTCGGATGAGCTGGCCATCCCTGATGGTCCATTCCTCCGGAAAATGATCCTTGCCGAACCCCCGCCAGTGATCCATCGACTCGCCGTCGAACAGAAGCGTCCAACCTTCCGCCTCCTGCATCGGAGTGAGACGATTGTGTCCATCCATTCGAGGGGTCGAAGCAGGCACCATGTTTCGCAACGGAACCTCATTCATGGTGTACCAGGCTTCGTTGCTGTGCAGACGCCGCCCTGCCTGACTGGACCATGGGCCGACCAACTGGAGATGAAGCAAGGATCCGTCATTGAGATCATCCGACTCGATGAAAACCGAACGCCCATCCGCAAGCACGGTCGCACGATCGACGACCACCCTGTCCATGGCATTGCGACCATTTGCCCCATTCAGGGATTCCATCATGATGAACCAGGCGGAGGGCTCGGATGCAATCAGCGGTTCGACAGAGTCGGAAAAACGAACAAGAAGACCGTTCGCGTAGGCTTCGATCGATTCCATCTGGAAGAGATGACGATGCATCTCAAGTCGACTAAGACGGGGGCCACGATCATCGTGGGATACCAGCCAGATCTGATCCTCCGGGCCACCCATGATGTGATCGATACTGTCACCGAGTCCCTGGGACACTCTGAAGACAGCCCCCTGGAATCCATTGTCGTGTTGATCGAAGGCAACTCTTCTGATTCCATGACCGCCACCGTCCACCACGAGAAGTTGATCCTTCCATGGTCCCGATTCCAACCACATGGCTGACCGAGGCGAGGCACCTGCGGGCAGTCGTACACCCTGGCCGGAAAGATCCCGAACATTGGGGATCATTGGCAGAACGCCAGTCGACGCGGCCTGATCGATGATCGCCGGGCCATGCCCCGAACCACTTGAGAAACCGGTCGGTTCTAGCAGCCCATCCCCGACCAGATCCCAGCTCCCATCGCGTGAGATGCGAACAAGCGTGCCCCGGTGTTCACTGGCCTGCTCGCTGGTCTTCGTGAGCATCACGAGAAAATCATCACCAACAGGCATCAGACCACGCGCGGTACCGCTGTCGTGCCCGGTGACGGGCCAGCCGGTCGAGATGGCGGCGTATTCATCAATGACGCCGTCAGCATTCAGATCTCGAAGCCGAGTGAGCTCCTCACGCTGAATGATCCAGATGCCGTCATCGGCCACGACGAGGCCCCCGGGATCATCAAGCCCTTCCGCGATTCTCTTCATCGAGGCCTTCACATTGGACCGCTCGGGAGGTGTCACCCGCCAAAGACTGCCCTGATCCGTCAACAGCAGCAACGAGTCGTCCTTCGACATCGCCATTCCGGTGACGTGACCATCAAGCTCAGGCAACGCCGAATGCAAGGCATCCATTCCAGAATGAAGGCCCTCCAGCTTCGAGCCATGCCCAGGCAGCCGGGGCGACTTCTCACGGACGATGGACTTCGGTCCGGGCGAAGTCGGGAGAGACGTCGGCAGATTGGTCTTCAAGGCGGTTTCGGGAACGATCACGAAGTCGGTCTGCAGTGGCGGCTTCCAGAAAAGCTGAAGAACCGCATCAACCGTCCCTTGGAAGAACTTGATCTGAATGGGATGCTGCCCGACATCAAGCGCGATTCGACCCTCCACCTTCTTTGCCGCATGCAAGCCACCGTTGTCGATCACACGTGTACCGGCGATCCAAAGCTCGGAACCATCGTCACTGTTCAACTGGAATTCGTAGACACCCGGTTCGCTGATGGCCAGATCAGCATCTGCCAGAAGATAGAAGGTGTTTTCATGGCCAAGAAAATCGGCTGGCGAATTCAGGTCGAGCGTCGGAACAACCGCGATGTCGTTGGGGGCCTGACCGGGATCCAGCTGAGGCAGATCGGCGGGCGAGACCTGAATATCCCATATGCGAATGGTGATACCTGGCGTGGCCATGCCAGTGGACAGAAACAGTGATGAGACAATCCAGAGAAGCGCACAGATCATTTCGATGCCTCACTTCCAGAAGCCACCTTCGAGGACTTCTCAATCCAGTGTCCGTTGAAGGAGATGGTCACCTGAGTGCTGCCGCTAGTCCTGAACACGACGTCGGCGAGGAAGTTGTCATTCAAGCCCAGTGGAACCAGATGCCCATTCGTCGCAATGGGCATGGTCACGCCGCCCGGAGTCCCGGTTCGAATCCGCTTGATGACTCTGGATGAACCATCCCCGCCATCGATGCAATCGAAGGTACTCCGGATGGCAAGCAGACCATTGATGCCGACAGTCGACTCTGGACGCTCCTGAATGTTCCTGACTTCCCCGGTTGGAGATCGCAGTTCATGCATGAGCACCACATTGCCATCCTCGATTCGATATCCACGCCATGAATAGCTCACGATCTTCTGGTCGTTCTCCCCCTGTCGCATGAACCAGGATGGCGGATCGACTTCAAGCTCCAGCGATACATCGCTCTGATGCGTCCGTATCAAGCCCTTGAGCAATGTCCCTGTTCGAATATCCCAGACACCGACCACACCATTTCCAAGTTGAATACTGACTGTCTCCGCACCACCACCATCACCACCGCGCTTGACCAGGGGTTGGGGGCTGTCACCCATTCCGATGAGGAACGGAACCAGCAGGGACAGAACAAGCATGAACCGTCGGCAAGACACTCAAGAACCTCCTCTGAACTCTTCCGGTAAGCGTACCAAGTAGGAGGGAATCGATCTGACGATCAGGAGCCTGGGGAACGAATCGCCGCCGCCAGCCGATGCATGAGATCCCGTGCGGTTATGGGATCCATGGCGGCCTCTCCAACGAGTTCTCCCGTGTGGGCATTCACAACCCCAAAACGGATGATGCTGCCCGAGTTGGACGCGTCAGTCGTGAGCACTCGCCACTGACCACCTTCGATGTCCATGGAAGTACTCCCATCCTCGGGCTGACGAAGTAGATGTACTTCCAGAGCGTGGGCATGATCCTCAAGGAAGGAGTCCTGAACGATCAGTTGCTGTATCTGATCCGTCAGATCGAGTCCCTGCTGATCCGTCAATCTGGCACCGAGGACCCAGGTCGCTCTCTCAGGATCGAGAATGGCCAATGTTGTCCGGCCGTCAAAGCTGGTTATTCCGGCCGGCGATTCGTCGAAGGTGGGTCGAACCACCATCGTTCGCAGATCGTTCGATGGCCATGTTGCATCTGTGGCATCGACAGGAAGTCTTGCCAGAGTCGCATCAGGACCTTGCCTCTCGACGATGGACTGCGATGAACCGCAGCCAGAGACGGGCAGCAGGAGAATGGCGACCAAGGCAGCCGTGAGAGCGACGGTTCGTACCCGCTCAGGCCACACCTACTTCACCTCAACCGACAATTCACTTTCATCCTCGAGCATCTCTTCCATTTCAGGCATCAGACCACTCACCTCGATGGCTCTTTCATCGCCAAGCAGGAGTTGCAGCCTCGCTCTGGTTCGACCATTGAGTTCACCTCGGTCGTACTCGAGCTGCTCGAACTTCATCCAGCCATCCATCATCTCCTCGTTAGGAGGCCAGGAGGCGACAATGGCCGCCCTGGTCTTTGCCAGCTCGAGCATCTGATTCGTCAATTCACGGTACTTCATCCGATGATCCATGGCCATGGTCTCGATGGTCTGCCGCTCGGCAGGCGAGACACTTTCCAAAGCAATGGATTCCGCGATGACGTCATCGACAGCGGTTGAATCGTTGAATACTTCCGAGAAGGCGTTCTTGTCGTATTCCTCCTGAAGATACCAGCCCGTGTCATCCGGAAGAACCTCGATCATGCTTTCCAACGCATCGCGATTGAGTACTGTGAGCCGGATGGCTGTTTCTCCAACCTGCTTCTGACGCTTCTGTCGCAGCGACTCCATCTTCCCGCGAATGTCCTGTTCGTACTCCTCGCCCGACCAGAGTCGACCCTGAATGGACTCGAGTTTCTCGAGCTGCTCATTGAGCAGATCGAGGTCAGCGGAGATCTGCTCCTCGTAGTCGGCGATGAGACCTACGAGCTGAAGACGATCCTTCTTGTCGAGTTCCACCGGATCGACCGAGAGAAGGATGGAAGCCAGATCAATCGTCGATTCCGGATTCTGACGAAGCGCCCAGCCTGACTGCTGCTGTCCACTTCGGAGGCGATCCCGATCCTGAGCCCGACGAATCGTGCCGATGATCTCCGGATCGGTGCCGTCCGGAAGAAGAACCTCGAACTCCTCGAAGAAGGCGTCCTCTCTTGCAAGAAGCTTCTCTCGGTAGAGATCCGTCACTTCGTTACGAACTGTACGCCGTTTCATCCATCGTCCACGACCGCCGTCATCCTCCATGGCGTCATAGGCTTCCTGGACCGCCGTTTCGTAGGCCTCGCTCATGGTGTCGTAGTCGCTCATGTATCCGGCATGGATCACCTCGATCATCGGCATGTCCGCATCGGGGACACCGACCCACAAGGCAAATCGATTGACTCGGTCCATCTCCATGGCCGCGACGGGGAAGCCTCCCCATGAACCACGTCTGCTCGAACCACCGGATCCCCTGCTGCGACTCCTGCTGCCGCCACCACCCCTGGCCCATCTTGACCAGTTGTTTTCCGACTTCTCCACTTCCTCGCCATCGAGCAGCTCCTCCTGCTGCTCGGTCAACAGCATTCGAACCCGACCCTCCGCCTTCGTGGCCAAGTCGTCGGCCCGCTCGGAATAGCGATCGACATCAGGTTGGTGCTCACTCAGATCGCTGTCTTCCATAACAGCCATTGTCCGGTACGTCCGCTTGGCCTCGATGGCCTTCGCGATCTTCACAGAGAGCGATTCGAAATCGCTGTTGAGTTCATCAAGCACGGCCTGCATCTGAGCTTTCTGGGCAGGATCCACCGAAGGCAGATCCATGGCACGCTTGATCCAGGCCCTGATGGCGAAGATCTGATCACTTGTACCCCTGTACACCTCACGGAAGTAACGTTGCTGGAGATCCATTGCGGCATCCGCGGGAAGCAGCGGATAGATCTTGCGATAGGTCTCCCAGTTGATTTCACTCAACTTGGCGGCAACCTCCTGAATCGGAACCGAATGCACATCGAAGAGGCCCTTGAGCTGATCCTGATGCTCCGGAACCGACATGTAGGTCATCATCTCCATCATGTCCATGTCGCGGAAGCCCTGTCGATCGACCTCGTCGAGCACAATAGCGGTCGCATCAAGGATTCTCTTCTGAAGACGCCTGCACTGCTTGACGATGTCCCTTTCATAGGCCTGCAGAGATTCGTTGATCGATTCACGCTCGAGTTCGGAGAGCTCGAGTCGGTTGAGCATACTGACGATGTTGGCGCCAGCGCCATCGTTGAGACTTTCAGCCAGACGGAGATGGACGGAACGGTAGCTTTCGACACGACGGCGATTCTGTATTCGTTCGATCGCAGCGAACTGCTCCTCGTGTAGAAGACCCCTGAGCTGGGAGAAGAAGCGGTTGTCGATTCGCTCGAAGGCCGTCCACACGGCCTCGGCGGCCTTGATGATCGACTCGATCTCTCGACGAGGCGGTATGTCCATCTGCCTCGCCATCCAGTTCATGTCCTTGGCGACGGCCATGCCCTGATCGATCAGGTCGTCCAGTTCACCCTCCTGAAGTCTCGTGAAGTCCTGCCCGTAGGTTTCATGGAAACCAATCATGGCCTCGACCTGATCGGGTGAGAGCTTCAGCTCATCAGCCATTGGCTTGAGATCCTTGACGCTGATCGGCTGCACGAAGAACGGAAAACGCTGTGCAAGCGTCCGTGAAGGCATGACCAGCACGGCAAGAAGCGCGAGGAGGGCGAGTGCGGATAGGCGGACATTCATCTTCGTTTCTCCAGAGGGCTCACTGTCAGCAAACCCCGTTAAACCAGGATCCCGACATGATACCCCTCCCTATACGGCAACCGGGCATCCTCTGTGGTAATTCACCGATAACGCCCATGGTATGAGAAAAGGGGTGGAATCTGAGATTCCACCCCTTCGGATCTGGTCTGTGTTGATCTGGTCGATCAGGCCGCCATGGCGTCTCCACGACGTCGTCCGACCGTTCGCTGATCAGGCGTAGCACGCTGATCGGGATTGGCCGTCAGGGATGCCACCAGCTCGCGAGGTGTGCTGGCCCAGAGATCGGCGCCGATTTCCTGAGCAAGGCCCTCGGCTCGATTGAAGACACCACCACCGACGGCGATCTGCATGCCCGGGCAGGCACCAATGTCGCGGATGGAATCGATGAGAATCCTGATGTTCGGGGCGTCGACGGCTGCCGAGGAGAACAGGAGGAGAACATCCGGTGTTCGTGTGTTGACCTCGTTCATGATTTCATCCCAGCTGACACCGCCACCACCGAAGTTGACGGTGTATCCATCGGCCTCGGCAAGATCGGCCACCATCTGCGCGGCCAGATCATCCACCTCGGTCTCGCCACAGAAGAGCATGATGCTGCGTCCTCTTGACGTTTGTTGCTTGTAGTTGGCCTGTGCCTGGTCTACCAGACTGCGGAGCAGGCGTGTTGAGTAATGATGCGCCAGGCTTGCCATCTTGTCCTGCCGATAGAGAGTGTTGATCATGTCCAGCAACGGCCAGTAGCACTCATGCGTGAGATCCTCGGCTGATGCGCCCGAATCCATCGCCTCAGCGACAATTGCTCGAGACCCCACCCGGTCTCCGGTAACCAACATTGGAAACAGCCGTTCCTTCATTGCTTCAAAGTTCACCTTTACGCTCCTTAAGATGCCCAGTCGGGCTTGACCAGATTGACCCTTCCGCCTGCCGTCTGTGGAAAGCCCACGCTTTCGCATCCTCGTGACGACAACCGTTGCCAAGGTGACAATCGAGTCCATGGACGTTTATGCTGGACAAAGTCGGAAAACCCGGAAGAAAGATCGTTACCGGACCAAAAAAGCGCAGGATTTGCGGGTTGATCCGGCTGCCAAATCAAATCCGGAGCGATTGCCCTTCTAGAAACTGGCGTTTCGAGGGGTTCTGGGGAACGGGATGAGATCCCTGACATTGGCCATACCGGTGGCATAGGCCAGCGTTCGCTCGAGCCCGAGGCCGAATCCGGCATGTGGAACCGTTCCGTACTTCCTCAGATCCCGGTACCACCAGTAATCCTCTTGATCCAAATTCATCTCCGCGATGCGGCGATCCAGGACGTCCAGCCTCTCCTCACGCTGGGCCCCACCGATGATCTCGCCGATCCCCGGAGCCAGAACATCCATGGCCGCCACCGTCTTCTCATCGTCATTCAGACGCATGTAGAAGGCCTTGATGTCCTTTGGATAGTTCATCACGACCACCGATCGACCGACATGCTTCTCCGTGAGCCAGCGTTCGTGCTCGGACTGGAGATCCATTCCCCAGGAAACCGGGAATTCGAACTTGGTCCCCTTCGATACGGCGGCCTCCAGATGCTTGATCGCTTCCGTGTAGTCCATTCTCTCGAAGGCGGACTTGGTGAAGTTCTCCAACCGTTCCACGCACCCCGGATCGATCCGCTTGTCGAAGAATGCCATGTCGTCCGGGAGCGCATTGAGCAGATCGGCAAAGATGAACTTCAGGAAGTCCTCGGCCAGATCCGCATCGTCGTTCAGATCCGCGAAGGCGATCTCGGGCTCGACCATCCAGAACTCCGCCAGATGGCGGGATGTGTTGGAATTCTCGGCACGGAACGTCGGACCGAACGTGTAGACCTTCGAAAGGGCAAGGCAGTAGGACTCGACGTTCAACTGCCCGGAAACGGTGAGATTGGTTTCGTGCCCGAAGAAATCCTGACCGAAATCGATCTGCCCCTCCTCATCACGTGGGACATTGGCCAGATCAAGCGTCGACACCCGGAACATCTCTCCGGCACCTTCGCAATCGCTGCCTGTGATGATCGGTGTGTGGACCCATGAGAAGCCATTGGTCTGGAAATACCGGTGAATGGCATCGGAGATCCGGTTGCGAACCCTTGCCACCGCGCTGAAGGTGTTTGTCCGCGGACGCAAATGCGCGACCTCACGGAGATATTCGAAGGTATGTCGCTTGGCGGGAACCGGGTAGGTATCGGGATCATCGACCATGCCCACGACCGTCACCGTTGTTGCGTGGATCTCGATCGACTGCCCCTTGCCTTGTGAGATGGCGATGGTGCCTTCGACATCGACGGCGCAGGCCGTGGTCAACCGAAGGATCTCCGACTCGTAGTTCTCAAGCGTGTTGGGCGCCACGACCTGAATGGGATCGAAGCAACTGCCATCATGCACGTTGAGGAAGGAAAGACCGGCCTTGGAATCGCGGCGTGTACGGATCCAGCCACGCACTCGTACCGGATCACCTTCCTTGCCTGAATCTCCGGCGAGGACGTCCTTGACTCGACTGGGTTGGAGTGGCTGACTCATGGCTGATTTCCTTGTGTGTGAGCGGATCCCTTGAGGCCGAGAAGTATCTCCCGCCAGCAACATTGCAGCAAGCCCCCGCCAATATGGCAGGCAAACGGACGATTCCGGGGGGGGCTTGTCAGCAGTATCGGATGGATATGGACCTCAGGGGGCCGGGAAGGCCCCTTGGGAGGTTGCTTCAGGGCACGTAACTTGCCTTGAAACAACTGTTCGGCAATGCCGACAGGAGCACACTTGGGCCATGTCAATCTCACGGGACGCCAACAACATCCATTCAGACCCTGAACTGGAGACCTCCAGCCCCAGGCTGAATCTGCTGCTGACCTATGGAGGATGGCGTGACATGCCGGCCGTACTCCAACTACCTCGGCTGCTTGAACCGATGGGCATCCGGGCCATGCAGGCCGAATCGGGTGATGAAGCGGCTCGAATCATCAATCGCGAACCGGTCCATATCGCGGTGGTCGATCTCGAGATACCAATCGATGCCCGAACGGGCATCACGGCGAGACCTCGCAGTGGTGGTGCGAAGCTTTTGCAGCTGCTCAAACGATTGGAGACCCCTCCACCGACCATCGTCGTCAAGCCACGACATGGTTCGGCCCGTGAACATGCGAGGAGTCTCTCCCAATCGCTGCGAGAGGGTGCATTCGCCGTTCTGGATCGCCCGCTTGAACTGGAATCACTTCTCGAGGTACTCAGACGCGTACTGCAGAGACATTATCGAAATGGCTGGCCCCAACCCGGGCCAATGGTCAGATAGCAAACCAAATCAAACGATGCCGCTTGCACGCGACATCGTGGAGCTGAAGAGACACAGGAGACAATGCAATGAAGGTCAAACCACTTGGTGACAAACTGATCGTCCAGAGATCCGAGGCCGCCGATCGGACCGAATCGGGAATCTATCTCCCCGAATCCGCCAAGGACAAGCCCCGTGAGGGCAAGATCATGGCTGTCGGCAACGGGAATCTCAATCGTGACACCGGCGAATATCTTCCATTCACAGTGAAGAAGGGCGATCGTGTGATCTTCTCCTCCTATGCGGGAACGGAGATCAAGATCGATGGCGCCGAGTATCTGATCATGACCGAAGACGACATCCTCGGCACCATCGACTGATCGTAGACAGGCTCGAACACCCAAGGCTGATGCAGGCCGATGGAGATGAATCACGATGGAACGCGGACCGATCATGAGAGTTCTCACCGAAATGAAGGGGACTGCCAAGGAACTGGACCTGGTCATGCAGGGACAGTCCAAGCACATGGAGATCCGGAATGTGGTCCTTGCCGAGGAACTTCATAGTGCCAATGGCATCCGGATCACGACTCGCCAGAACGAAATCTGGCTTGATGCCAGTCACGTCTCCGCGATGTGGCAGACAAGGGAAGACGGCAGCTGACCGTCAAGAATGAACTTTGACGGTCATCAATGGCCGTACACGAAGATTGAAGAACACCCGCGGCGAAGACCGCGTGCTAAGGAAGGAATGAAACATGGCTGCTAAACAGATTGCCTATGACATCGATGCCAGGGAGCGAATGCTCCGAGGTATCCAGAAACTCGCCAAGGCGGTCAAGACCACCCTTGGTCCCTCCGGCCGAGTCGTCGTGCTCGAGAAGTCCTTTGGAGCGCCGACCGTCACCAAGGACGGCGTGACGGTTGCCAAGGAAGTCGAGCTTGAAGATGCCTATGAGAACATGGGCGCCCAGATGGTCAAGGAGGTCGCCTCCAAGTCATCCAAGGATGCCGGCGACGGAACCACCACCGCCACGGTGTATGCGGAGGCCATCTTCACGGAAGGCCTCAAGAACATCACGGCGGGCGCCAACGCCACCATGGTGAAGCGAGGCATCGATCTCGCCGTGGATGCGATGTGCAAGGAACTCGCGGAGATGTCGAATCCCGTCAAGAGCTCGAATGAGATCGCTCAGGTTGGCACATGTGCGGCCAATCAGGACAAGGGTGTCGGCAGCATCATCGCGACCGCGATGGACAAGGTCGGCAAGGATGGCGTGATCACGGTCGAGGAAGGCACCAGCCTCGAGACGACCGTTGAACTCGTCGAGGGAATGCAGTTCGACAAGGGCTACCTCAGTCCTCACTTCGTGACCGATCCCGTAGCCATGGAGTCCGTTCTCGAGGACTGCTACGTACTGGTTCACGAGAAGAAGATCTCCTCCGCCAAGGATCTCATCCCGATCCTCGGCAAGGTCGCGGAAAGTGGCAAGAGCCTGCTGATCGTCGCCGAGGACATCGACGGCGAGGCGCTGGCGATGCTGGTCGTCAACCGACTTCGAGGCGTCCTCAAGGTCGCCGCCGTCAAGGCACCGGGCTTCGGCGATCGCCGCAAGGCCATGCTCCAGGACATTTCCGTGCTCACTGGCGGCACGGCGATCATGGAGGAACTCGGCATCGACCTCGAGACACTCACGCTCAAGGAACTCGGCAAGGCCAAGAAGGTCACCATCGACAAGGACAATACGACCATCATCGAAGGCACCGGGAAGTCGAACGACGTCAAGGGCCGCATCGATCAGATTCGTGCCCAGCTTGAGGCCACTTCCTCCGACTACGACCGCGAGAAGCTTCAGGAGCGTCTCGCCAAGCTGGCCGGCGGTGTCGCCCAGATCAATGTCGGTGCGGCCACCGAGGTCGAGATGCAGGAGAAGAAGGCACGCGTCGAAGACGCCCTGCACGCCTGCCGTGCGGCCGTAGAGGAGGGCATTCTTCCCGGTGGCGGCGTCGCGGTCATCCGGGCTCGTCAGGTACTCGACAATGTTCGCAAGAAGGCCAAGGGCGACGAGAAGCTCGGCGTCGACATCGTGCACCGCGCGGTCTCGGCACCAATTCGCCAGATCGCCGAGAACTGCGGAGTGGAAGGTTCCATCGTCGCCCAGAAGATCGAGGACGACAGCCAGGCGAATTTCGGCTTCAACGCATTGACACGTGAATACGAGAATCTGGTCGAATCAGGTGTCATCGTTCCAACCAAGGTCGAGCGGGTTGCCATCCAGAATGCGGCAAGCATCTCGGGCCTCCTCCTGACAACAGACTGTGCGATCACGGAGCTGAAGGAGAAGAAGGACAAGCCTGCCGGTGGCGGCATGGATGACATGGACTACTGAGTTCCATCCTCAACACCATTGCAATCGACGCGAGGCCGTGCTCCCCGGGAGCACGGCCTCGTCTTCATTACGCAGCACACGCCTGAGCCGGGTACAGTGCCCCCACACCATGGGATCAAACGATCAATCCTCGAAAGGCAGAAGTCGGCGAAGGCTGAGGGATCGCCAGCATCAGGCCTCTCATGATCAGGCTCTGGACCCCGGGGATATCCCCGAACTTCCGATGGTCCCCCGTGGAACACCCGACCCGATCACCGAAAAGAGCCAGCTGTCGCATGCCATCGAACATATCCGCAACGCGGGCCTGTTCGCCTACGACACGGAATTCATCGGGGAGGAGACCTACTTCCCCCGCCTTTGCCTGATTCAGCTCTCCACAGCGGAGCAACTCTTTCTCGTGGACCCTCTGGCCATCGAGGATCTCGATCCCATATGGGAACTCATCGCGGATCCAGATGTGCAGACACTCGTACACGCTGGACAGCAGGATCTGGAACCGGTGTATCGACTCATGGACGCTCGTGCCCGGAATGTCGTGGACACGCAGATCGCCGCCGGCTTTGCCGGTCTTCCCTATCCATGCTCCCTCAACAGACTCATTCTCGCGAAATGCGGTGCCACCCTTGGCAAGGGAATGACCTTTACACACTGGGATAGAAGACCACTCTCGGCCATGCAACGAAGATATGCAGCCGACGATGTTCGATATCTTCCACTGGCATGGTCCAGAATGAAGGATGAACTCGAATCACTTGGCCACCTCGACTGGATGCACGATGAATGCGAACAACTCTGCGATCCGGACGCCTTCAAGACAGACTACTCGTCACAGCTCAATCGACTGCAACGCAATCGTGTCATGAAGACCTCACAGCGAGCGATGCTTCATCGACTCGTCAAGGCGAGAGACGAAGCCGCACGCAGCGACGACGTACCACCCCGATCGCTGATTGCCGACGAGATCATCATGGGACTGATGAAGAAGAAGCCAGACACCTCCGAGGCACTGGCTGATCTACCAGGCATGCCCAAGCATGTTGCCCGACATCATGGTCAGGCCCTGCTCGATGCCATCCAGTCGGACTTCATGCCAGAGCTCCCACCAGCCAAGCCGCGACTGGCCGATGAGACCGTCGAACAGAGAGTCATGATCGACAGCCTCTGGTCGGCCATCTCCAGCACGGCGCTGGCCAGCGGCCTGGCGCCTCCGCTACTGGGATCCAGAGCCCCCTTCGCCCAGTGGTGCATGGACCACGAGCATGAATCGCCCCTGCCGCTTCCTGAGCTGCCGGGGTGGCGTGGGGAATTCCTTCGCACAAGACTGAGCGAATTCATGGCTGGGGAGCGTACACTGCAACTTGGCTGGCAAGACGGCAGGCTCACACTGCCCGACGATGCCTCGCCGCAGGACTGAAACGACTGCAAGGATGCGTCATGGCAAAGGACCGGATCATTTCCCGCGATTCACACCCACTGGATGCCCCGGTGGAAGCCGAGTCCGCCGGTGTCATGCGGCCCTCTTCGCTCGGTGACTACATCGGACAACCGGAACTCAAGGAAAGGCTGACGATCGCGCTGGATGCCGCCAGACAGCGGTCGGATCCAATGGAGCACACGCTGCTGCACGGCCCCCCGGGCCTTGGGAAGACCACGTTGGCTCACATCATCGCCAACGAGATGGGCACACGCGCCTACGTCACGTCTGGTCCGGCCCTCACCAAGGGTGGCGATCTGGTGGGCACATTGACCCGAATGCAGCCGGGCGACATCCTGTTCATCGATGAGATCCATCGACTGCCGGCTGCCGTTGAGGAATACGTCTACCCGGCCATGGAAGATTTCAAGATCGATTTCACGCTCGACTCGGGCATCCACGCCAAGGTCATCACGTACAACCTGAAACCCTTCACCCTCATCGGTGCGACCACAAGAGCAGGACTGCTGACCGGTGCGTTGAGAAGTCGATTCGGACTTTCCCATCGAATTGACTACTACCAGCAGGATGAACTGGTCGAGATTCTGGCAAGAGCTCTGGGAAGACTTGGAATCGAGGGTGTGCCCACGGAAGCCATCGATGAAATCGCCAGACGAAGCAGGGGAACGCCTCGCATCGGCCTGAGGTTGATGCGACGAGTTCGGGATTTCGCCCAGGTTCGCCACAATGGAAAACTGACTCCAGAGGTCGTCATGGAAGCCCTTGCCCTGGAAGGCGTCGATGACGCAGGGCTGGACAAGCTGGATCGCACTTACCTTTCCACCCTCATCAGGGTCTATCAAGGGGGGCCCGCCGGCCTGGAAGCGATCGCGGCCACGATGGGAGAAGACCCGGGCACCCTCGAAGACGTGGTCGAGCCCTACCTTCTTCAGATAGGCTTCATGGCTCGTACAAGGCAGGGGCGTCAGATCACCCCGGAAGGCCGCAACTGGGTTTCTGAGGCCAGCAAGGGCGATTCCAAGCTATTTGATGGTTGAAGATTTGTTTGAACCTGCTTAATCCGGGCCGGTTGACTCAGGCTGCAAATCGGTCTTGGACACGATTTCAACCAGAAAAACCGCCTTCAACCTTGTCTTCTCAGCTCAACCACGGCATTCTATAGGTGGCCAGAGGGTTCTTGAACCCACAGATCAAAGGCAGGTTTCTGGCCCCATGTCTTCAACCTGCCAAATCGTTGTCGTGACACTCTTTCATCGAGGGTCCACCTTTTCCGCATCGATGCACCTCTCCTGAGGGGGAGACCATTCGTTGCGGCGTTCCGACCTCTATTTTCACTCTTTGATTGCATGTTCTGCTCGAGTGAAGGTATCGTTGGGAACTGGTTGTGCGGATTTTCCGTACTTCTGGTGTGACGTCCGAGTTTGATGAAGAGACTGTCGAAAAGCCGCGGGGCAACCCGCAATGAGGATTCCATTAATGAACAACAGAAAAGCATTCACCCTCGTGGAGCTGTTGGTGGTCATCTCGATCATCGCGCTTCTCGTTGGCATCCTGCTCCCAGCACTCAGCCGTGCACGCGATGCAGCGATGATCAACTCATCCAAGAACAACATCCGTAACGTCTACATGGCGAACCAGAACTACAACTCCGCCAACAAGGGTCGTCAGTTCGTCGGTGCACCTTCCGATCTTGCACGCTACGGCAACACCGTTGGTGCCGCTATCGCCGGCTATTCAGACGCGTTCGCCCTCTACGGCGAAGGTGACTCATTCGGTGGTTGGGCTCCTGGCCCCGGCGTCCAGTTCGGTGAGACCCAGAGCGGTGTCGTGGTCTTCCCCGGCAACGTTCCTGAGTACATCGTCCCGCTCCTGTTCCCCAGCGGCCCCACCTCCACACAGTCCGCTCCGGGCTATGGCACTCACATGCATCCGAATGCACGTCAGATCGCCGAGTACATGGAAGACGACATCACCAACAAGGCCTACTACGCTCCAAAGGACACGATCCTTCTTGAGGGCGTCAAGGACTGCCAGATCTCCCAGGGCAACCTCTGCCCAGGCGTTTCCGGCGAATGGGGTGGAGACTTCGGTTCATTCCGAATCAGCAAGCTTGGCACCTATGACTTCAGCCCTGCGATTCCAATGACCAGCTACATCTACTCACCTGCCAACATGATGAGCAACAAGGTGTTCACCTACAAGCCAGGTGAAAACAACGGATTCAAGGATCCTTGCTCGTTCAACAACGGCTTCAAGGCACCTACGCTTGATCAGAGCAAGTACGCCTCTCTCAAGGCCTACCTGACTGAGCAGCACTGGCTTCAGAACGTGACCGGCGAAGCATGCAGCCCCACATGGGACGGCATGGGCTCCGGCCACTGGCGTAGCACCACGAACCCTGATGGCTGGCACTGGGGCGGCTGCCACCCAGCACTCTACAACCACTCCTTCAGGTCCACACCGGTCACCGTCTTCAACGATGGCCACGTCGACATGCTCGACATCAACTCGGCTGACAAGTGCGACAACCTGGTTTCCAAGGCAAATCAGGACAAGTTCGGCTCAGACGACAACCTGTGCGGTCTGTGGAATCGTAACACCCCATTCGGTGACAACGGCTACTTCCAGGAAGCAGCCACCGACTGGATGGACGTCAGTGTTGTTGCCCTGACCGAAGGCGGCAGCAATGGCCGCGATCTGTGCCAGGACGTCATCAGCAACTGATCCTGAACGTTCTGCGACAACGATTTGATTGGACGACCGGCCCTCAGGGGCCGGTCGTTTTTTCGTGGTAATCGCTACAATTCGAGACGTGAATTCCTCAACATCATCCAAAAGTCATTCGCCAGCCTCCGCTCCCATCTACCACGATGTCCTTGAACTCGTGGGCAATACTCCGATGCTGGAGATAAACCGTATAGACACGGGGCCATGTCGACTGCTCCTGAAACTCGAATCACAGAACCCCGGGAACTCGATCAAGGACCGGATTGCCATCTCGATGATCGATCGCGCCGAATCGGAAGGCGCCCTCAAACCCGGCGGACACATCGTCGAGGCCACTGCCGGCAACACCGGCATAGCCCTTGCGTTGGTCGGAACACAAAGAGGGTACTCGGTGACTGTGGTCGTTCCCGACAAGATGGCCGAAGGGAAGATCGCGCACCTGCGAGCACTTGGTGCAGAAGTCGTCATGGCAAGATCGGATGTCGAGAAGGGACACCCCGACTACTATCAGGAAGTCGCAGCCAAGATCGCCTCGGAAAGAGGCGCCTACTACGTCAACCAGTTCTCCAATCAGGCCAATGTGGACGCGCACTACGAGACCACCGGTCCCGAGATCTGGGAACAGACGAATGGTGAAATCGATGCTTTCGTGGTTGGCGTCGGTTCCGGCGGAACAGTCACCGGCGTTGGTCGCTACCTGAAGGAAAAGAAACCCGATGTGAGAATTGTGCTGGCCGATCCGGTTGGTTCCGTACTTGAACCACTTGTGAACGAGAATCGAAAAGTCGATGCCGGCTCGTGGCTGGTGGAAGGAATCGGGGAGGATTTCATCCCTGACATCACCGACATGGATGTCATCGACGAAGCGATTGCAGTCTCCGACGGCGATGCCTTTGTGGCCGCCCGCGACCTCCTTCGAAAACAGGGACTTCTGTCGGGATCATCCAGTGGGACGCTCCTAGCCGCCGCATTGATCTGGTGTCGTCGGCAAACCGAGCCAAAGACCGTGGTGAGCTTCGCTTGCGACCATGGAGCCAAGTATCTGGACAAGATGTTCAATGACCACTGGATGATGGATCAGGGCTTCCTCGAAAGGGAGGAACATGGGAACCTGAGGGATCTGATCGCACGAAGGCACAAGCATGGCGAGGACTACACGATCCGTGAAGATCTCCCGTTGATGCAGGCCATCAAGGCGATGAAGCTGCACGACGTCAGCCAGATGGCCGTATTCGACGAGAATGATTCGATAAAGGGCATTCTGGACGAGTCCGACATCCTCATGGCGGTCACCAAGGATCCGGAAAACTTCAATGAGCCGGTCTCGAAATTCATGACCAGTCGATTGGTGACGGTCTCACCCAAGGATTCCATCGATGACCTGCTGCCGATCTTCAGATCGGATCAGGTTGCGATCGTCATGGAAGACGACAGTTTCTGCGGACTAATCACTCGAATCGACCTCATCAACTATCTGCGGAAGAAACTGCTTCGCTGATCAGGGAAAACAACGTGAGCCACTCCTCAAATCATCTCGATACCGCCGTCGTCCACGCGGGACAGACACCATGCCCTACCACCGGAGCAGTCATGCCCCCGGTGTATCTCACATCGACCTATGCTCAGAAGTCGCCTGGAGTCCATCAGGGATTCGAGTACACGAGAAGTCACAATCCCACCCGTTATGCCTTCGAAAGAAGCATCGCGAGGCTGGAGGGCTCCAACCTCTCCGAAGCGGACGATGTCTCCTATGGGGGGTTCGCCTTCTCGAGTGGTTTGGCCGCGATCGCCACATTACTCGATACGCTCAGCGCAGGTGATCATGTCGTCGCCATGGACGATCTCTATGGAGGAACGCATAGGCTCTTCAACAAGGTCCGTGCACGATCCGCAGGCCTTCGTTTCACCACCGTGGACATGACTGTCCCGGGAGCTCTGGAAGAAGCCATCCAGTCCGATACCAAGCTTGTATGGGTGGAATCCCCCACCAATCCGACACTCAAAGTCGTCGACCTTCCAGCCGTCGCGGCAATTTGCCGGGAACGCGGCATATTGTCCGCCTGTGACAACACGTTCGCCTCCCCCATGCTCCAGCGGCCGATCGAGATGGGATTCGACATCACGATGCACTCCGCCACGAAGTATCTGGGTGGCCACAGCGACTCGGTCGGCGGCGTTCTGGTCACGGCTGACAAGGAGATGGCCGAAACACTTCGTTTCCATCAGAATTCCGTTGGTTCTGTCATGGCACCGTTCGATTCCTTCCTGATGCTCAGAGGCGTCAAGACACTGGCGTTGCGTATGCGGCGGCACAACCGGACAGCCCATGATCTCGCGGTGTGGCTTGAAAATCATTCCAAAGTCGCGCGCATCGTCTACCCCGGTCTGGAATCGCATCCACAACATTCGATTGCATCGAGAATCATGCAGCTTGATGGAGAACCGGCTGGTGGTGGCATGATCACGATCGTCCTCGATTCCGATCTGGATGGCTGCCGTCGATTCCTCGAGAACCTGTCCGTGTTCACACTTGCCGAGTCGCTCGGTGGCGTGGAATCACTGGTCAATCATCCAGCCATCATGACTCATGCTTCAGTGGATCCCGCTGTCCGCGAGGAACTTGGCATCGATGACTGCCTTGTCCGGCTTTCAGTGGGTATCGAGGATGGCAGGGATCTACAGGCGGATCTCGAGACCGCACTTGATGCCGTTTGAGGCCAGACCGCGATCAGTTGCTGCAACTGCCTCCACCACAGCATCCGCATCCGCTGGAAGACGGGGCATTGATCCCCTGACTTGCCGTGGGAGCATCGACCTGAAAGGTACTGTGGACACGATGGAAGGTCCGGTCAAGACCCTCGGGATCCTCGACAGGCTCATCTGCTTCGGCCATCGACCTGAGCAAAGTCACAAGCGAACCATCTTCTTCACATCTGTATTCGTAGAGCGGCATGACAACAGTATAGGAGCTCCCGCTGTCGGCGAGAGCTCCTAATCGAAGAACATGTAAGAAGGGATGATCAGGAATGACTCAGAAGACTGAGAACCTGCATTGGATGACTGTTCGCAATCGACAAGGCCTGCATGGCCGACTGTGACAGCAACTGTGTTCGGGCAAGAGAGGCTGTTTCCCATGCCAGATCCGCATCGCGAATACTCGAATCCGCGGCGGCGATCTGTTCGAGCGTGGTACCGAGGGTATCTCGTGCAGACTCCAGTGTATATCTCATGAAACTGCCCAGACGTCCTTGTATGTTGGAAACTTCCTGGACTGATTCATTGATGATCCGCTGAGCCTTGAGCGTATCGCCATCGACGATCGCAGCTGAACCGCCGGTTCTCAACTCGCTCAATGCGCCGTCAAAGCCACCAATGGATCCGGTTGTCAGGGAACGAATACCCAGACTACTCAAGCCGGATCTGCCCGGTCCTGTGGCGATGTCGAAATACGCTCCGCCGGATACGATCTTGAAGTTGGCTGAACCCACGATGTTCGCCGACTCATCGAGCCGAACTTCGAGATCAAAGCCGTTGGCCACGACCCGACCTTCGAGCCCCTGCACACTCGCGACCTGGCCGTTGATCAACATTTGGGCATCCTGGCCGAAGTCCGAATGTTCGTTGTCCGCCTCGAATCCCCAGGCCGTGCCATCCCAGGACCTCACGAATGAGTTTCCGTTGCTGTCCTGACCGTTGACCTCAACGGCATTGATGTTAACGAACTGGTTGGAACCGTAGTCTCTGGTTGTGATTATCAATTCGTCGTTGGAAGACAGATCGACTTCGATACCAAGCTCCTCCGCGAAGGTGCTGATCGAAGCCTCCATGTCCAGTTTGTTGGTCCCATCGGCGAATGTGAACTGCTGCACGCCACCAGGACCTGTGATCTCGAAGGTGACAGAGAGCCCCATCGAAGTGTTCAGGACACCACCATTGAGCGTGATGCCGGCCTGCGCCTTTTCTGCAGCCACAAGGACATCCGTATGGATGTCCAGCCCTTCACCACTGGTGCCGAGCCTCGCATTGTTGACATGCACCCAGTCGAAGTCATTGAGTCCTTCACCCGAGAGTTCATAATCGAGATTGCCGTCAAGCAGCTTGTTTCCGTTGAATTCCGTACCTGTGGCGATTCGATCGATGGCTTCCAGTATGAGATCAATCTCACCCTGCCTGGCCATTCGTTCCGTATCGCCAATTCCACCTTGAGTGCCTGATTCCGTAACGATCGCCTGAAGTTCAAGCAGAAGTTCATTGATCTCGGTAATGGCACCCTCAGCTGTCGCGATGATCTGTTCACCACGATTGATTGAGTTCATGGCGGCATCGATACCGACCATGTCGGACTGCAGGGCATTGCTCGCCACCATTCCCCCGGGATCATCCTTCGCTGTTTCGACTCGAAGACCTGTACTCAGGTTCCTGAGGCTTTGAAACATCCGCTGGTTATGAGTCGACAGGGCATTGTGTGCCATGAAAGCCGCGATGTTGGTTGTGATGGGGCTCATGCCAGGATCTCCAGATTCATCCTCACTCGAGGAATGACACGATTTGTGGTTCGTTGATGTACGTGCCCCTTCTATCGGTTGCCTGAAGAGGCGTATTCAGTACGACCTTGTATTCGTGTTACCGGTCCCGGATTCCCTCCTCAGCCATAGCTGGAATCAGGATGTGCGCATCATCTGCGCCTGTTGCATGAGGCGTCTCGACGCGAAAAAATCATCTATTGGTTATTGGACCTGATTTGAGACGCGGGTTCCACGAGGCTCCGACCCCTTCGGAGACTTGGCTGCAGGTCGATCCTCCGGCCGGATGATTCCGATCGGATTGTCCTCTATCGCACTGGCCTGTTCGTTTTCGGCACGAATGGCGTCATAAATCTCTCGACGGTGGACCGGAATCGTGGACGGTGCATTCACTCCGATTCGAACCTTGTCCCCACGGATATCTACGATGGTGATTTCAACATCATCACCGATCATGATGGCTTCATCACGATGTCTCGACAATACGAGCATGCCTGGCTCCTTCCTTGGCATCTGACCCCTGCCCTGCAGGGACCGGCGAGCGACTCCATTCGCTCACGATGAATACATGTTTCAAGACGATTCAGGGAACGTGTCAGGCACTTGCCGCCTTCTGACCTTCAGCCAGCCTGGCGATCTCATGCCTCGTGGTCCATTTGCGATCCGCCAGCACGAGCTGCATGCCCTGCTGGTTCGAGAGGTTGATCACAAGAGGCCCCTGGAAGTTGGCTGTCAGCGTGTCGTCGTACTTGTTGACAATCACGAACAGCTGGGCTCCAGTGATGCCACTGATTCCCATCATGTCCAGTTGTTCCTGACGGATGACCGCCTGATACTCGTCCGCCCAGAGGCATGGATCGGTCACGACGAATGCCAGTTCGGGCGTATCGGCGGACTGCAACCAGTAGAAGACACCCTCTTCATCAGGCTGCAACAGCACGAATCGCCTGTAACTGGCGAATCCGAGCAAACCAGATGGAAATGTAAGCACTCTCTCTTCCGCCACCTCGACTGTTCCGAATCGAGTCGTCTGAACCTGCATGTGGACCTCCGTCCATGATGGGCCTGCCGTCTTACCGGCCTCTCGCAGCACGTCCTGTGCCGCGGGGCATCCTGCCTGTATCACGTGGGCCCGGCCCTTTGAACCCACGATGGTGTCGCAAATCAGAGATAGTCAAGTAGTGTCATCGAGACCGAACGAGCAGCGGTCGCCAATCCCGCCTGAAGCTGCTGTTGAAGCGTGGCGTATCGAATGCTGGCCTCCGTGTAGTCCAGATCCAGAATCCCACTTCTTAGCTGCTCGTCCATGATGATCGTGTCCTCGTTCCTGGCCATGGCGTCCGTGATCCGGTTGGTTCGAATTCCAACCTCGGCCTGAACAAGACCGAGACGATCCAGATCACCTTCAAGCCAATCAGAAGCAATCGATATGCCGGGCACGTCACCAGCCATCAAAGCGTCTCTGAGGTCCATCAGATGGGTGAAGAGGCCCTCGACGGCAACCATTGCGCGATCCTCGCCGACAATCGTTGCGCCTTCGACATCGACCAGCAGCCCCAGATCCTCGAGGGCGTTCGAGCCGTTCAGGGGCTCAAGTCGATACTCGCCGGCACCTCCGGAGGCGTCCTCGAGCCGGATCCCATTCCCCCTGAACGCGAGGCCGACCTTCAGGAGGCTCGGATCGCTGAGTTCCTGATCAGCCGTCAACCGAATCCTGTCCAGTACATCCCCGACCGTCCGGGATCCGGAGAGATCCACAGTGAAGCTCTCGCCATTTGAGAGCGTGATGGAGAAGTCCTGATCGAGGGTTGGATCGAGTTCACCCGTCATCGGATCGACACTCCCCTCGAGTATGGAGACACCCTGCCCACGATTGAAATCGGACAGCAGCGTATCCCTATCGAGGGATCGAATACCCAGATCCGTCGCCGTCTGACTTCCCGGCAATTCGCCGATACTCATCATGCTTCCTGATCTCAGATTCACCGCATCGAGCCTGTCGCCATCTTCATTGATCTCGATTCGAATACCCATGTCCATCTGCTCGACGAGTCGGCGGATATCACCGACCGTCTCCGCCGATGAAAGATCCAGATCCATCGTCTGCATCCCGTTGGTGAATCTGACGGTCTCGAGCTGGAAACCAAATGCCGAAACGGGCGTGTCATCTGTCAGCCGACGATCCAGATCGTCGCCGTTGCCTGCGGCCGGCCCGTTGTATACGTCCGCAATTCCCAGATCACGGGCTGTTCGACCACCGTTCACGTCGCGGATGGTGATCCCTTCGCCAGCCGGCAACACGACTGAAAGACCGTTTTGCTGCTGATTGATCTGGAGCGTGACACCCAGTTCCGACTGGAAACGCTGGATCACGTCGGCGATGGTGTGTGCGCCAGAGAGATCAAGCTGGGAAACGGTGCCGGCGGGCTCCTGCACAACCTCGAGGACACCAAGCAGTACGCCCTCCCCGGTGGCTCCGTTGAGTTCACTCAGAGGCGTGTCCACATCCAATACGGGATCGAGATCCCGATAGCCCTCTACTCTTGTAGATACGGCACCGAACGCCTCCTCTCCTCCCAACGTCAAAGGCACGCCTGACGTCAGCCCCAGATCGGTGATCAGACCGGAACCGTACCCCATGTATTCGATCAGACCATTGATGTCTGCATAGGGCGAGCGCATCGTCGCCGAACCCCCGAAGAGGTGGACTCCCTGATGAGCGGTATTGGCGATATCCATGAGCTGGACGAGAATGGCGTCGATTGCCTGAGCCTGAACCATGCGCTCCGAGGAATCGATCCCCGAGGTCGCCTGCTCCAGACCGATGCCCTTGGCTTCGAGCACCAGATCAAAGGCATTGGACAGGGAGCCGTCGATGACACCCAACATCGCCTCACCATGTTCGAGATTGCGACCACGTTGACGCTGGGCCTCAAGCAGACCATCCAATGCGCTGATCGCACCGGCACCGATCGCATCGTCGGAAGGGCGAAGCAACCCCTGTCCGGTCGCCAGTTGCAACTGCACTCGAGCCAGTGCAGAGTTACCTCTGCCAAGGCTGGCGGCGGCATGCTGCCACTGCAGGAGTGTCGGCGTTCGTCCAAATGATGGCTGGATGCTGTTCAACTGATTACTCCCGTTACTCAGACAATCGACAAGAGGGTCTGGATCGTCTCGTCAAGCGTCTCGAGATATCTCGCTGCCGCCTGATACTGGCGTTCATACGTCAGGAGGTTGATGGACTCCTCATCCATCGAGACCCCGGAAACGGACTGAACCTGCGCGGACAATCCATCCCTGACCATCGCAGCCGCTCCGTAGGCCCCCGTTGCACTACCCGTCTTCACCGCCAATGCTCCGACTTCACCCGTCCAGAAGGCGGTCAGGCTCTGACTGCCCAGCGCCTCCACACTCGATTCCCGAAGACCGGCGATCAACAAGGCAGTGCCCGCCGATCCTTCAACGAGCTCGGAACTCGATGCAACGAGGTTCACATCCGATTCGATAACATGGCAAACCGAGATCTTGGCGGCACTGGATCCACTGAAGAACGTGTTGATCTCGAGCGCGGCCAGAACACCGGCGTTGTCCTCCGATAGAACGACCTCCTGTCCGGCAGGGGCCTCGATCTGCAATCGACCGTCGGCCGTGACCGAGACCTCGACGGCTCCGTTCGTCTCCGCTCCGATGGCCTGAGCCAGATCGTCAAGCGACATCGTCGCCCCATCGACATCGATGCTCCAGGCATCCACGACCTCGCCGGTTTCCGGATCTCGAAGGTTGATGGTGAAGCTTCCGTTGGCAATCGGGAAATCCAGCAGCTGGTTCAACGGGACGGTCGTATCTTCGACCGCGAGACCACTCTGCAGACTGGTGTAGCCGGAGAGTCCCTGCCCCTGTGAATGAAGGCGATTGACCTGCCAAATCAATTCACGGGTGAAGGTCTCAAGTGATTCAATTGCGGGGACCACAGTCTCCGACCGCTGTCGAAGCAATCCCCCCAGCACTCCCTGATCCACATCAAGAGATGTCCCATCCGACTGGATTCTGATACTGGCTTCTGAGATCCCATGAGTCGAACTCTCGAAATGGGCTTCGATTCCACGAGCCTCGATACCGAGCACGACCGGTACCGAATCGACCAAGACATCCGCCATTCCGGACTCCTGATGAATCACCACCACATCCATGTACTGCGACAATTCGGTCAGAAGAACTTCTCTCTCGTCCATCAGCATCGTCTCATCGCCACCGCCTTCGGTGACGATCTGCTCGTTAATCTCCGCGATTCTGGCAAGTAGAGTGTTCACCTGATTGACCGAACCCTCGATGGACGTGGAGATCTCGGTTCCGAGATCGTGGTACTGGCTGCGCAGATCATTGATCTTGCCCGCCAAGGCAGCTCCCCGCTCGACGATCAGTGTTCGGAGCGATGTATCGGAGGGGGTGTTGGCGAGATTCGAGAAGGCATTGAAGAACTCATCCAGAGCGGATGACAGATCCGTGTCACCAAGCTCGTTCTGCATAGCCTCGATGGCACCCA
The DNA here is from genome assembly GCA_002716385.1 of Phycisphaerae bacterium. GTDB lineage: Bacteria > Planctomycetota > Phycisphaerae > Phycisphaerales > SM1A02 > UBA1668. The sequence continues at coordinate 143,623 of PBAX01000027.1, forward strand.
GGAACTTCTGGTCGATCGATGCCCCTGCCTCCCGGCTGATCGCATCCCTGAATCTCGCCTGGAGCGCCAGATCGATCTCGCGTCGAGCGGCGCTGAACGTGACACCCTGACCAAGCCCCTCCGCACCCTTGAGTGCAGACAGGTGGATCGTACGACGTGAATATCCGGGCGTAACGGCATTGGCCATGTTGTTGCCAGCAACTCGCATGGCCAGCTGTGACGTGAGCAAGGCGGAACGACCGATCTCAAAGGCCCCATGAAGACTCATAGCGATACTCCATCACAGATCATTTTTTCAACCATCGTCATTCGCTCCTACCGCCTGATGTCAACCGTTGCATTGAGAATCTCAGGCGAGTCGATCCGGCCTCGTCGTCCATAGGTCGTGGCCCCATTGGCGAGACTGGAATTGACCGCCTGAATGACGCCCCCGAGATGTCTACAGAGCGTCGTCGCCGCCGCACGCAGGACCGAACTTCTTCGACCCGTTTCCTCCGCGAGTACCCGAAGCTGATCGACGACCGGTTCGATTCTCTGCTGCAGGCTCTGTGGCAGAAGACGACAGATATCTCTGGTCCGCAAGGCCGGTTCGTCCTTCAGTCCCGGACCAAGCACCTCCTTGAGTCTCCGTACCTGATTCACACGATGTCGCTCCAGTTCATGAAGTCTGGCCGCGATCACTCTCTCATCACGACATATGTCGAGCAGAAGCGACACGTCGGCGGAACGCACGGCGGCTTCGCCCTGCCCGATGTGATCCAGAAGCCGCCTGAAATCGGCTGCTTGAGCTTCCAGGATCTCCACGAGTGAATCGACCTGCGTTGATAAGGATTCCTCGATCATGCGGTCAACTCCACTGTTCCGGCTCTTGAAGTCAATTGGTTCGTCAAGGACTCAACCAGTCCGAAATTGGCACTCGACACAATCCGATCGGAAAGGTGGCGGTTGAGCAGCGGCATGAAGCGTTCCTCGACGGGCCCCGGGGCGAATGGGCCTTCGCGGAAGCGGGACTTCATCATCGAATCGAGAATCGGCTGAACCAGCGACGTCGCGACAAGCTGCTGGGCCGCTTCGTTGATCTGCTGCTCCCTCGAACCACCACCGACTCGAGCGATCGCCGAAGCGAATGCGGGCGCTCGCTCCATCATTACCGACGTGGTGTCGGCACCGGTTGTGACGAGGCCTGACTGGATGCTCGAAGTCATCATTCGTGAATGATCTCCGCGTGCAGTGCTCCACTTCTCTTGAGTTCGTAGATGATCTCGATCTGATCGGCGACTGGTACATTGAACTGCCTCAGAGCCTCCAGAAGCGTGTTGAGATGAGTCGAGGAAGTCTCGGTCCTCGGTGATTTTTCAGCATTGATTGAAAGCCAAGTGCTCTGTGTCATCTGAGGCGCCAATGCCGAAGGCTCTGGCTCCGGTGTCATGGTCGTGATGGTCAGGCCCGCATGCGAGATGGCGACCGGTCCGATTTCCACATCACTGGTCACGAGAATGGTTCCCGTCTTTTCATTGACGACGATTCTTGCTTCCGTCTCGATCAACGAGGGATCTACGGGAATGCTCATCAGCGCCGCGATGAAACGAGCTGGTGACGTACGCTCCGATGTGGGGACCATCACCTGAACACTGACCGCGTTCTCAGCCACTGCGAGATGTTCCACACCGCTGAAATCGAGGGCCGAATTGACCAGATCGGAGATTCTGGCCGCCATGGGGTAGCCGGCATACTGATCCTTGATCACCAGCTGGAGCCTTCCGTTCGAATCAACTGGATTGCGTTTGATGTCCCGTATGACCTGACCACCTCCACGGACTCTTCCACTGGTGAGATCCTCACCTTCGATGATGATGGGACCGCTGGCGAATGCCATGATCGGAGGATTGTCCTTGTGAGGGCGAGGCAATCTCAATGGGGAGAAGACCAGTCTTCCTCCAGAGAGACTTTCGGCATTGAAGAGTGTGTCGACGGACACATCGAGACGGGTTCCATCCATGGCACCGACGGCTGGAATCTCCATCTGGACCATGACGATCGCGAATGCCCCGGCCTTGGACAGCTCGTTGAGTCCACCGACTGGGTCGCCCAGATTGGCGAGCAATTCGGCATAGGGGCGAACTGCTACGAAGGAATCCTTTGAGGTGTCACCCGTATCGTCCAGACCAACCACGATCCCCAGACCCTGAAGGACCACTCGATCATGCCCCCTCAGCCGGATGAGGTCCTGAAGTGATGTCGCACCGGCAGATCCTGCGCAGAGCGCAATTGTGACCACGACTCCAAACACGCCACACCAGCTTGAACAGCCTCGCATAAGCGATCTCCTGGATTCTCTCCGCATTTCAAGCGGATCCAGCAGACCATGAAGCAAATTCCCTGCCAGCATTTTCAATCGGGGTGAAATGACGGTTCCACCCCCGCTGGTTGACAAGTAGCCTGGTTCTCAGTCACCTATCCGTATATGAGCCACACGTACCTGATCCCATTGGCCCTGATTCTGGCCGGCTGCAGCCCCAATCGCTCGATTGAGGTGCCGACGGCCCCTTCCACGCGTCCCGAGGCGATGGCCAGATCCACCCCTGCTGAGGAGAGGCCATTGGCAGCGATCGATCGTGATCCCGTCACGCTTCTGGCGATGAGGGAACGGCTGCTGGAGGCTGCCGGTGGTGAAGTCCTTCGGGAAATTCGACTGGAGCAAGCACTCCAGCAGAAACTGGACGAGCAGGGTATTGAAATCGGTGACGAGGCCATTCAGGCGGAAGAAGACAGACTACTGCTTGAACTCAACGAAGATCCGGATACCGCGACCCAGCTCCTGGAAGCCGTTCGAGCATCACAGGGACTGGGTGACGTTCGATATCGAGGCCTCCTCTGGAGAAATGCCGCCTTGAGGGCATTGGTTCAGGAGAAGGTTCAGGTCGATGTCGAGACCATGCAACTGCTCTGGAAGATCACGCATGGACCGAAACTTCGAACCCGCATCATTGTCGTGAATTCCTTCTCGAGAGCTGCCATGATCGTGCAGGAACTCCAGAGCGGTGGGGATTTCACGAGACTCGCCGTTGACTGGTCAATCGACTCAAGTCGGGACCGCGGTGGCCTGCTGGAACCCTTCAGCATGGCCGATCCAAGCTATCCACTGGCACTGAGAAAGGCATTCGACGATCTGGAACCAGGCGAATACACGAATGCCGTCCTGCTTGGAGACCGGTATCTGGTTGGCCGACTGGAAGAAAGAATTCCCGCGGACGGAACTGCCTACGATTCAATCGAGAATCGTCTCCGCTCACAAGCCCGTATCGCCCAAGAACGCATGTTGATGCAGGAAGAGGCCTATCGTCTGAGAAACCAGCCCAAGATGCGTATATTCGATGGCACACTAGAGACCTCATTCCAGGACACGGCACCCAAACGCGACGAACCCTGAGCATGCCGACTGATACATCCAAGAATTCGAGCATCGATCCGAAGAGCGGTCCCCCTGCTGTTCAAACACGATCGATCTGCATGGAATACAAATCCGGCTCGAACAATCGACGCGCACTGGACCATCTGGACCTATCGATTCCGAGCGGCGAATGGGTCGCTCTTCTGGGACCGAATGGATCTGGCAAGTCGACACTCCTGAGCATCGCATCCGGCCGCACCATCCCGACCAGTGGTGATTGCCAGGTGATGGGCAGACAGCTGGTCGATCTTCAGAGGCAATTGATCGGTGTGGTCTTCCAGACAACGGCGCTGGATCCACGCCTGACGGTCATGGAGAACTTGATCGATCTCGGCCGCCTGCAGGGAATCGGCAGACACGAAATCCATGATCTTGTGAAACAGGCGCTTGGGGACGGCGGACTCTTGGAACGGGCAGACGATCGGGTGTCGACTCTGTCCGGAGGTCTCGCCCGAAGGGTCGATCTGGTCAGGGCCATGCTGCATGGACCGCCCCTGCTGCTTCTGGACGAACCGACCACTGGTCTTGATCCGATCGCACGCGAACAATACATGGAGCATCTCTCGAGAATCCATTTAAGAGGCAGGACGACCATCATCATGAGCACCCATCTCGTCCAGGAAGCGGAACGAGCCGGCCGAGTGATCATGCTGAATGAGGGCAAATGCATCGCGGATGATGCCCCCTCCGATCTCTGTGAGATGATCGGCAGAAGGATCCTCAAGGTCTATCAAGCCGACTTCGATCCGCCGGAGGGTGAAGGATGGCGTCGTGTCGACAATGCATGGACGCTTCCGGTCATCGGACATGCCGATCCTGTGGTGGAGGATCTCCTCGAGCAAGGAGTCGAACTGGCACTCATGAAACCCACCTTGTCGGATGTATTCAGCCGGGTCAGCGGGGTCGGCCTTTCCAAAGCGGTGACTGCTGGATGATCACCCGAGCCCCCTCCATCACGACTTCGACCGGAATAATCTGGCGACGGGAGTTGATTCGATTCTGCCGGCAACCTGGACGGATCGTCGCGGCTATCGGGACATCCGTTCTGATCTGGCTTCTGTTGGGCAGTGGATTCGCAAACAGTCTCGAACCTCAGGTGGCCCCCGATGAATCCATCTCTTTCTCGGCATGGCTGCTGCCAGGAATGATGACGCTCATCGCAGTCTTCTCATCCATCTTCAGCAGTCTCTCGACCATCGAGGACAGGCAGACTGGATGGCTTCAGGCGGTACTGGTCTCGCCAGCCCCCCGCAGCTCGATCGCTCTGGGGAGATCGCTTGGAGGCGGAACGGTTGCGTTTCTTCAAGCCGGTGTGATGCTGGCAGCCATTCCATTGATCGGGCTGTCCACGGGATTCGAGGGGATCCTGCTGGCCCTGTTCTCACTGGCCATGACCTGCCTTTCCATGTCCGCGATCGGACTCGCCTTCGCGTGGCGATGCCAGAGCGCCTCCTCGTTCCACAGTGTCATGAATCTCGTCTTCATGCCCATGTGGCTTCTCTCGGGATCGATCTTTCCGATCGATGGCTCCTCGACGTGGCTTTCAGTCGTCGCTTGGTGCAATCCACTCACATGGTGCACCACCGCCATGCGGACATCGCTGACCGGATCTCCCGACTGGAGCATGATCGGGCTCTCCGCGGCTGTTTCGATCGTGACGATCGGGATAGCCACTCTTGTCATCTCCAGACGATGATCAGGTACGCATCCAGGCGAATCGGGCCAGTCCGAGTGGAAGCAGCACGACCAGTGGCACGAATGCGCTGACCATCGGAGACAGCCCGGGTATGGGAACCAGCATGAAGGCCGCAGCGGTTATGTAGAGCGGCAGGACGACACCGGCGCAGACGACTGATCTCTGGACCAGTCCGACCGGATAGCGATCCAGAAAGAATGGCAGAGCGATCAGCAATATCAGGATATTCACGGCGACGATGACGAATCGGCTCCACAGACTTCGCCGCAGGGAATCCGACTCACGTGTCTCCGAACCATCAAGCAACGTGTTGATCTGCGCCACCGACAGCATCCCGGCCAATGCACCATGCCGACGCATCAGCAGCAAGCGAGGCGACAAATCCGTCTCGACCGCCTCGATGACCTCCGGTCTTCCTGCACGAGCCACTTCACCCTCAGGCCGCTCCAACGAGGTCGCGATGCCGTTGTGCAGAATCCATGCTTCCGCATTCTCGTCCCAATCCGCGTGCTCGGCCCGGATTCGACGAACCGCCAGGCCATTGGCCGTGCGCTCGATGAAATTGGGTTGAGTGAGTCGCTCGTTGATCGGATCGAAATCCGATGCCTGCAGCAGCCGTCTGCTCGAATCCACAGTGATCGGTATGGGGAACGATCGGACACCCGCCTGCCCGGCCTGTTCGTGGGTTCGCAGCAGCAGAGGCGCCATGTGTGGCATCACCAGCTCCTGATTCAGAATCTGGATGCAGCCGAGACCGCCGGTGACGACGAGAATCGGGATCGTGATTCTCTGGAGATTCCAGCCACTGGCCAGCAGAGCGACCAGTTCACGATGCCGACTCATCTGGGCAATCGTGAAGGCGGTGGCACCGATTACGAGAATCCCCCAAAGCCATGCGTAGAACTGGAAAAGCTGGGGCAGTTGATAGCCAAGCGCGAGCATGGTTGACGCCATCACTCTCCTGAAACTGCCGGCATCCTCGGGCAGCGATCTGGAGGCCGCCTCGGAAAAAGCGTCGAGATTCAACATGACGTCGATGACGACGGCAAAGAGATATAGCAGCAGAAACAGTAGGACGAAGTTCCCGAGCATTCGAATCGCGATGTGTCGATCGATTCTGGTCATCATTCAGTTCCTTGAAACTCGTGAATAGATGAACAGGATCATGATGAGCAGGATGCCGTTGCCCGACCAGGAAACGATTGTTCCACTTACGAGATCGTCATCGCGGATCATACCGGTGCCACTGGCGATCAAGATCAGATCAAGCAGTGCAGGGAAGAACGCCCAGATGTAGACACCAAGCGGTGGAAGGTTGCGAAGCAGAACCGCCAGAATCGCACCCAGCATCAGCAGCAGGAGAGCCGTGACCGACAAGGTGGATCGCCTGACGACCTGAGCATCGATCTGACCCAGCAACTCACGGATTCGGAACTCCACGTATCCGATTCCAGCAGCCACGATTCCCGACTGGGACTGCACCTGACGGGCATAGTTCATGGCCTCCGCCAGAGGCATGTCCCGTGCGAGTTCCCTAACATCACCCGAGGCGTCCAGTCCGGTTATGACCAGCTTCTCCCGCAGATTTGGACGTAGCGGCACATCAAGCGATTCAACCCGGACATCCCCGAGTTCGAGTGTGAAACCAGTGTCGCTGCCCAGCATCTCCTGACGATCGAGTCGAACCGTGCCTGCGGTGAACCGACGGCTTGGGAGATCGTCCACGACTTCGGTGATGACGATGCCGGAACCATCGTCCTTGAGCAGCATCCCGTCGAATGCCTTGTCAGCCTCGATGTCGTATCGCCGGCTGATGGGACCACTCTTGGCGATTGAGACGAAGCCTTCGGAAGCCAGTTTTTCGTTGAGCGATCCCGACACCTGGAAATCATTGAGAAACTTGAGCAGCTGAACTCGAGCATCTTCTACGAGAACGGCACGTTCAGGATGCATTCGGGCATCACTGAGCTCGGTCAGGGTGAGATGCTCGGGATCGCTCCTGTCCGGTCGTGGAATGGGAATCGCATGAGTGGGCTCGATGCGAGGCGAGCCTCGGAGGCTGTTGGATCTGGCATCCCAGGCAACCGTGTCCTCCATGGCCAGCTTCAGAAGCGAGACTCGATCGAGATGATACAGATCGATCACGGCCCCGGCGGCGGTCACGTCACTCGTCGACATGCCCTGTCCATCGATTTTCGACGCCACGACCCTGCGAAGCAGGAACCGCTCGTCCGCTCCAGTTTCCGGATTCTCGACCTCCTCGAAATCCTCGGCGTAGATCTGCAGTTCGTTGAACTCGAACGGAACACCGCGATCGATCGAGGTCGCGATCAACTGCTTGACATCGCCGGCCAACGTCGCCGCCATGAGCCCGAAGAACCTCGGGATGACCGTCTGCGTCAGGATGATCATGATCAGCATGATCGCCAGACCCAATCCGAGGACCGGCGCGAAGATGCTTCGATAGCTCATGCCACTGGCCGCCATCGCGAGGATCTCGTTGTCCGTCACGAAGCGGTGCAATGTGAGCGTGGCGGCAAAGCCCGCCGCAAACGGCAATGCATACTGCAGCATCGGGATCATCGCGAGCCCGACGAACTTGATCGCCTGAGCCGGCGTCAGGATCGTGTCCCCAGCAAGCGGCTTGATCACAGCCCCGAAGGCAATGATGGTGACCAGAATCGCGGTCGTGAGGAGAACCTGCCGAAGCAGTTCACCGAGGATGTAACGGTAAAGCCGCCACGGCATCGTTGCATTATCGCCCGTTGGGGCCCTCGAAATCCAACCGGATCCCGATCGGCCCCTTTCAGCCCCCGTTCGGAGGCCCTTCAGGGCCACTTTTCACTCAGGTCCGGTTGTAGGGACTGAAGGGGTCTGAGAGGGGCTTCGGATCGGCCAATCGGCATGATTTGATTCAGGAAGGTGGTTGGATGGTCGAAGAAATCGCCCGGGGATGGTGCATCTCCACCATCTGCCACTGGAGCTCAATCTTGACACGCCGCGATTCCTTCAAACCCGGACCAGCACTCGGGAGAGTCCCTCGCCCCACCCGAAGGGGACTGACACTCTTCGAGTCGTTGATCGCCATAGGACTGCTTGTGGCCACGGTCACCGCGGTCATGTCCGCGTTGGCGGCTGGCAGACAGCACTCCAATGTTGCCCGACTCTCGATGTCGGCTGGTCTGGCCGTGGAAATGCTCATGGCGCGAGTCACCTCGACGGCCCACACCAGCGATGGCTGGTTGAATCTTCCCAACTGGCAGGGATACCGGGAAATGCCCGGCGCCATAGAGGCGGGTTCGGGAGTCCGGCTCTCTGACGACTATCAAAGGCTGGAACTCACCGTCGAACTCGCTGAGAGTCGACACGACATTCCGTCCCTGGCTGTCAGGATCGATGGCCGGGATGTTCAGGTGACGGCCAGAAACGAATCGGGAGAGACGCTCGCTCAGATAGTCCGCTTCATTCCGGAGCCATCAACACCATGAAAACAAGAACGAAAAATCGAATTCGAAAACGACGCGGCATGACGATCGTCGAGACCGTTCTGGCCATGACCATAACGGCCATGGTCGGTGGTGCGATCTCAACGATGATGGCCGCCGTCAGCGATGAACTCACCACCAATCAGGGAACACGAAGCAGCCTGATTCGAGCGGGACTCGCACAATCGCGATTGTCCTCCTACATCGCCAGATCACACTGCGTTCTGGATCTTGAACAGACAGCGGTCACCCTGTGGCTGGAGGACAGTCGAGACGGCAACACGGTTCACGCTACCGAAATACGCTGGATCGTCCTGAACAACGAAACGAATACACTCGAATCGCATTTCGTGTGCTTCCCTGATAACTGGTCCGAGGCCGCGAAGCTCCAGGCCGATACCGAATACACCACGGCTTCCAACATCAACTGGAAGATGGTGCTCAAGTCATTCCAGGATCGGGGGCTCAGCTGTTCGCTTCCACTCGTCGAGGGCATCATCACGATGGAATTCACCGGCAATGAGGTTTCCAGTCTGGACACCACGCTCGTCGAGACTTCGATGAGCCTGTCCGTGATGGACCAGATCGAACACACGAATACCGCGGAATCCATCCGGGTTCATCAGATTCCAGAGAACATGGAGAACTAATCGACTTGATCGGAGTGACACGCATCTCGCCCCCCCACCAGCCTGTCCGTGACCGGCGTGGTGTCGCGCTGCTGCTTGTCCTCATATCCATGGCCACCGCGACGACGCTCACGCTGGGATGGCTGGCCAGTCAGGACAATGCGGCTCCCGTGAGCCGGAACATCACACTCGCGGCCCAATCAAGAGCCGTCGCTTCAAGCGGACTGGAACTGGCCGTCGCCATCATGCAGACCGATTCGGATTGGCGAACCATGCATTCCGGCGGTCGACTGCTCGATGATCATGAAATCGGCCGAGGTCGGATCGATGTACTGCTGACCGATGTGGCGACAAATCTGCCACCGGTCGCCGGTTCGGACACGATTCACATCCAGGTTACGGCGCGTGTCGAGGACTTCACCCAATACATCGAGGCGATAGCCTCCGTGGTCAACACCGGTTCATCCAACAATCAGGATGTCAGCGGTTTCGCCGTATGGGTGGGAGATGGACTCGAGTTGAAGGGCCACTCCTCCATCGGGCGATGGGCCGACGCACCCATGTCGTCACTTGGCCGAAGACTCTTCATCGGTACGGATTCCGAAAGACCCAGCAGCATCGACATCGCCTCAAACGCCACGCTGGCGGATGCCACCATCGTGCATTCCGAGGGTGCCTCCCTTGCACTGGTTCGAAACGACGGCATCCCCGGTCTTCGAATCAGATCCGCCTCCTCCGTCTTCGCCCCCGCCGCATCACCTGCCAGCCTGCCCATGTTCACCGGTGGCGACACCGACAATGGCAACTTCAGGCCTTCCGGTACGGACTGGTCATCGCATCCCGAATCCATATCACTGGGTTCAGGTGCAACGATCCAGATTCCCAGCGGCGCCAACCTCTCGATGGAATCACTCGAAGTCCAGAGTCGAACGACACTGGTGATCAGTGGCGACACGACACTGTCGATCCACGGATCATTGCTGGTCGAGAACGCCAGCATCGTCCTGAATCCAGGCGCCAGTCTCAACCTCGTCTGTGGTGGAGAATTGAAACTGAGGAACGCCTACATCGGTGATGCCGGTGGAGAGGATCTCGGCGAGGATGGAACTCCGTCCTGGTTCGACGCCTCCAATGTCCAGATCACGACGGCCGGGTACATACCCGAGGACTCCAGACCCTGGCTGATCTCGGGCGATTCGCTCGTCAAGGGAATCATCGAGGCACCAGAACATCGAATGGTCATACGTGACGACTCGATCGTGGCAGGTCGGGTGGCCGTGGATCATCTCCGTCTGCGTCACCATGCTTCGGTTCTGTATGACCATGCGCTGGACAGTGGTCAGGGTGCCACCAAACTCGCCTCGAGCAGTGGCACTAGTGGTCTTGATCGAATCAAGAATCGTCTTCGAGGCCAGTTCAGAAGATGGCGTGAACGCATGGGCTTCATGGCTGAGGATCCCCCCACCTCCGGCAGCGATGCCATCGCATCAAGATTCGGTCTGGCAGCAGATGACGCCTGGTGGAATTCACCGAGCGTTCGTGATGTTCCCATCGATCTCCAGCTTCTGGTACATGGTGGAGACACCGACAGCTGGGAAGCCAGTGCGGCGCTCTCCAGTGCGGAGCCCAAGCAATGAACCGGATGGAGAAGATGGAAATCTCGCTTCTGAGGACTCGTCGCCGAGGCTTCAGCCTCATCGAGCTGGTTCTCGTCATCGGCATCCTGATGATCATGGCCATGTTCGTCATTCCGATGATCCAGGATGGACGCTCGAGCGGCGTCAAGGCCGCGGCTGGAATCCTGCAATCCGATCTGGAAAGAGCCCAGGTCATGGCCATGGCTCATCCGGATAGACGAATCGGACTCCAGTTCGATGCCGATGGCGGTGGATGGAAGATCGTCGACGCCGACGCCCCGTCCACAGCCCTGCTCGACGAGTTCAGTGGTGCGCCTATCTCTATCCGACTCGGTCAGGGCCGGGGACAGGTGGCCGAAGGCGTCGAGGTCCTGACCTCCGGAGTGGCCGGCAACATGCTCGTGTTCGGAGCCCTCGGTGGACTGGAGATGCCGGGTGATCCCAGGCTTCTCACGCTTCGAAACGAAGCCAACGAGCGAACTCTGAGAATCAGCCCCGCAACCGGCTGGATCACGCTGGTCGATCCCGAATGAGCTGATTCGAGCTTGAACCCTCGATCGAACCCTGAAAGATCCGGTGTGTGCTGACTCGGACTGCTGCAAGAGGGCGTGCGATGTCGCTCCGTGGTCATCCGTATTACCATGAAAGACCAACATCGGATTCTGGATCCACATCATGCCAATCGCCTTCGTCCGAAATGTCAGCGCCTCCATCAACGACTGCGAACTCACGCATATGGAACACGAGCCGATCGATCTGGAGATCGCTCGTTCGCAGCATGACGCCTATGTGCAGGCCCTGAAGGACATGGGCTGCAAGGTGCATGAACTGCCTCAACTCGATCATCAGCCGGATGCCGTCTTCGTCGAGGACACGGCGGTCGTGGTGCCCGAACTGGCCGTGCTCACGAATCCCGGAGCCGTCAGCCGAAGAGGCGAAGTCGACTCTACGGGGGAATCACTCGCCGAACATCGTGCGATCGTTCGCATCTCGGATGCCGGCATACTCGAAGGTGGCGATGTACTCAGGATCGACAAGAAGGTCTACGTGGGCTGCGCGACTCGAACCGACGAAACCGGCATAGACGAACTTCGTTCACACCTCAAGCCACACGGGTATGAGGTCATGGCGATTCGACATGGAGCGGCCCTGCATCTCAAGACAGCCTGCACATACCTTGGCGACGGCGTCCTTCTGCTCAATCCGGATTGGGTCGACATCCATCATTTCGACGGTCTCGAAGCACTCGAGTGCGATCCGGATGAACCATTCGCCTGCAATGCCATTCGCATCGGAGACGAGGTCCTGTTCCCCCAGGAATTCGTGAAGACACGAGCACGAATAGAGTCGAGAGGCTTCAAGGTCCGTCCCGTGCCGGCTTCGGAACTGGCCAAGGCCGAAGGCGGCCTGACCTGCTCGAGCATCATCTTCGACGCATGATGCCATCAACCGACGAGTGTCATTGATCACGAGGTGCGTTGGAATCGACCACTTGCCAGGTCGTAGACGCCACCGATGATCTTGACTCGACCAGCGTCGACCGCTTCATGGATGATCTCCGACATGTCCGGAAGACGCTCGACGCCGTTCCTGACATTGATCTCGATCGCCTCGGAGAGTGCCGTCTCAGCACTGATGTCCTCGATCTCCCTGACTGCGGGCGTGATCTGGGAAATGAGATTCGGCAGGGCGCCCGGAAGCGATGTGTTCTCGGCGATCGTCTTGATGGCGGCCGTCACGGCGCCACAGCTGCTGTGTCCCATCACGACGATCAATGGTGTTCCCAAGGCCAAGATCGCGTACTCCATGCTGGCCACCAGCTCCGAAGTCGGGACGTTTCCGGCGACGGCACAGACGAAGAGATCTCCGATTCCCTGATCGAAGATGAGTTCAGGCGATGTCCGCGAGTCCGCACATCGAAGCACGATCGCGATGGGACGCTGGACGCCAGCGAGCGCCTCCCGTGTCGTCTTGTGATCATGATCGAGCGTCGACCCTGCGACAAAGCGATCGTTGCCCGCCATCAGGATCTCGATGGCGGCATCTGGGGTCGGAATGTCCTGACGTACTCTGGAGTCTGATGTGGTCATGGCGATCTCGTCAACCCAGGAATGAAATACCGCCGCCCCCTTGGAAGCATGATGGGAAGCTGACGGGAATCATAATCTCTTGGAGTCTTTCGACGCGGGTAGAGCACGAGGAATGGTTCAGTGACCCTCTTCACGCGTGTGCATGGGGCGTCTGACCTTCTTGGCCAGACCGATCATCTCGAGTAGTCGAATCTCCCACCACGTCACATCCAGCTCCCACCAGCGATGCTGATTGGAGGCACTGGCCGGATCATGATGATGATTGTTGTGCCAGCCTTCGCCGACGGTCATCAACGCGACCAGCCAGTTGTTGCGACTCTCGTCGGTGGTCTTGTAGTTGGAGTAGCCGAACATGTGGGAGAGCGAGTTCACCGACCAGGTGATGTGCCAGACCACGACTGTCCTGACAAGGACGCCCCAGACGAACAGGCTCAATCCGAACTGCAGACCGGCCATCGCGGTTCCATCCACCGCCCATCCGATCGCGAAGCCGATCAGGAAGAAAAGGAAGGCGTGGGCGACGTAGATCCAGACCCACAGGAAGCCCTTTTCCAATCGCATGTAGAACGGATCCCGCAGCACATCGCTGGCATACTTGCGGTAGGTGTCGATGTTGTGGGTGGCCTTGTTGCGGATGATCAACCAGCCGATGTGGCCCCAGAGGAAGGTGACCAGCGGGCTGTGCGGATCATCCTGCTCATCCGAATGCTTGTGGTGGTATCGATGGATCGACACCCACTTGGCCGGCGTATCCTCCATGCAGCACAAGGCCAGAATCACGAAGAATCGCTCGAGCCAGGTCGGCAACTGGGCGCTTCGATGCGTCAGGATCCTGTGATAGCAGAGATTGATCCCCTGTCCGAAGACATGGATACCCGCGATCATGACGATCAGACCAGTCCATGAGAACAGCCAGGGGATGACCGCGGTCAGGGCCAGCAGATGGATGAGACCGATGGCGATCGCATAGGGCCAGATGATCTGCCCGGGAACGATGGTGTCCGGCAACGCGAGTTGCGGCGGCTTCGGATCGACTGTGGCTTGTATCGTCGGGGGAGGTGAGGCCATGAGGTCCTTTCCGGATGATCCGGGGGTCCCCCATCAGCATCCGTGCCCGTAAAGGGTAGCCGCCCCGGAGACGGGTAGCAAACCTCGAATAAAGAGGGACTTGCGACAATTGGTCATCACCCGGAATTCGCCTAGCATGCCCGTGTCCAAAGGGAGGTTCGGAGCCATGGCCACGACATCGATTCCTTGCCTGCAAATGAGAGGCGGCACGTCGAAGGGTGTGTATTTTCTGGCACACGATCTCCCCTCGGAGATCGAAAAACGTGATCGTCTGCTTCTGAGCATCATGGGCTCACCCGATCCCCGGCAAATCGACGGGCTGGGTGGCGGCGACAGTCTCACCAGCAAGGTCGCGATCATCTCCCCGTCGGATCGGGATGATGCCGATGTCGACTACCTCTTCGCCCAGGTATCGGTCGATCAACCCATCGTGGATACCTCGGCCAACTGTGGAAACATTCTCTCAGGCGTAGGTCCGTTCGCGATTCTGCGAGGACTTGTCGAGCCAACCGATCCGGAGACCCTGGTCCGGATCCACAACATCAACACCGACAGCCGCATCCATGCCCATGTCTCGACACCAGATGGCGAGATTCGCTTCGACGGCGAGACATCCATCGACGGTGTGCCGGGAACCGCGGCCCCCATCATGCTCGAGTTTCTCGACGTGCTGGGTCCGTTGACCGGCGAGGTCCTCCCCACTGGAAACAGCAGCGAACTCATCGAGGGCGTCCGTGTGACCTGCATCGACAGCGCCAATCCGGTCGTCCTCATGCATGCCGATGATGTCGGAGAAACCGGACATGAATCACCGGAGACTCTGGACGCGGATCATCCACTGCTCGTGAAGATCGAAGCCATACGAAGAGCGGCTTCATTGAAGATGGGACTTGGCGATGCCGCTGATCGAGTCATTCCCAAGGTCGCCCTGCTCTCCGCTCCGTCCGACGGCGGCAGCATCTGCTCTCGCTACTTCACCCCGGCCCATTGCCATGCCGCCCACGCCATCACCGGTGCGATCGCGATCGCGGTGGCCTCCACCCTCGAGGGCTCCGTGGCCGCCGATCTCGAGGTTCACGACACGGATGAGTCTCGAACCGTGACCATCGAACATCCAAGCGGGCATGTCGATGTGAAGCTGCTGCTGAATGAAGACCGGAGCGTTCGCAGCGCCGGCATCATCCGAACGGCGCGTCCGATCATGGACGGCGAAGTCTTCGCACAGGTAGACGATGATTGAATCAGGCTGGGACCTGATCCTTCAGCATGGCGAGCGCCAGCCCATCACCGATCGGATTGAGGCTGTATTCAACGCGATCATCGCCAAGCAGCTTCTTCGCCAGAGCTCGCGTCGCCTCCGTTGAGGAATCCGTCACTGAAGGATCGGCTACTCGTCCACCCTTGAGCATGTTGTCGAAGGTCAGCAGTCCGCCGGGGCGAAGCAGCTTGAGTCCGAGTTCGTAGTACTCGAGAAAGGCTTCCTTGTCGGCGTCGAAGTACATGAAGTCGTAGGTACCACCCTGCCCGTCGGCGAGCATGGCCTCCAGCGATTCAATGGCCGGTCCAATGCGTGGCTCGATGCGTTCGGATACTCCGGCTCGATCCCACCAGGACTGGGCGACGGCCATGTGATCCGGGCTCAGATCGCAGGCGACCAGCACACCATCATCCGGAAGCGCCATGGCCATGCCCATGGCGCTGTAACCGGTGAAGACACCGACTTCGATCACACGACGGGCGTTCATCGTCTTGAGTAGCAGGGCCAGCAGCTGCACCTGTTCGGGCGAGGTCTGCATCTCCCCCTCCGGGTGACCATCCATGGCGGCGCGGAGCTGAGCCTGCACGGGCGTCTCACGGAGACTGTTCTCCATGAGCCACTCGTGAACCGGTGTATCAAGCTGAATTGTTCGTCTGGACATGGCGGCCAGTGTAGCGGGACTGGACGATTCTCAACACGGTCCCCAGGCCGCGATGAGTGTCAGCACATCGTTGACGCCGACCACGCCGTCGCCATCGACATCCGATTCCGAATCATTGGTGCCGTAGGCTCCGAGAAGCTGGAGGATGTCGTCCACATTGGTCTGGTTGTCACCATTGAGGTCCGTAGCGCACGAGGTACCGATGACATCGACCGTGATTTCAAGATCGACGTAGACCTCCTCGAGCTGAACCGTGACTTCGCCGAAGATGGGAATCGTCGTGGTGGCGGTTCCCAGGACGATGTTCTCCATGAGCAGGCTGCCTTCACCCTCCTCGTCGAGAAGCAGGGTGACATCGAATCCGAATGTGATCGGATCCGGCGGTGGTGGTTCGACGATGGACGTGGTCCCGCCATCGATCGGACACGGGCCCTCGAGCTGGCCACCGAAGGATGAATCCGGCAGCTGATCCGACACATCAATTGGACCGAACTCGAATCCGAAGTAGCTGACCAGAACCGAGACGCCGGTGACGCTGGCGTACATGTCGTAGAGCTCGCCATCGGCCCGAACGTTGGTCGGACTGGTCCAGGAGACATCCTGACCAGCAGTCTCGATGGAGAGTTGCCAGGTGGCTGAATCAGCGCCAACCATGGTTGTGGCGGCGGCGGCGACGATGAGGGCTGAAGTGATCATCCTTCCATGATGGCAGGTCTGAGGCCCGGGTCAAGACCGGAAACCCTCTCTTGGGCATCAAAAAGCACGCCGCGAGGCCTGGTATGGACCTCGCGGCGGACAGATTGGTCAGGGCGTGTGGTGTGCGTGACGAAGTCCTTCATCACGTCTGAATCAGTCGTCGCAGGGCCCCCAGTTGCCGACGACGGTCAGCACGTCGTTGACATCGACCAGACCGTTGCCATCGATGTCGCCGGCCGGGTTGGAGGTTCCCCAGGTCGCCAGGATGTAGAGGATGTCCAGGACATCCACGTTGTAGTCGAGGTTGGTGTCACCCGAGCAGGTGAACGGCGGCAGACAGGTATCGAGGAACTCGTTGCCCCCGAAATCGACCCAGGCACCGCAGATGTCATCCAAGCCATTCCAGCCATTTTCACAGAAGGTGGAATCCTGAACATAACTGGAACTGACACTATTACCGATGCCGCATCCTTCATTGCGAGAAAAATCACAATTAACAAAGTCAGAAAATGTGAAGTAGCTTCCAGTAAAACCAGTTCCTTCATTACTCGAGAAAATACAGTTTTCAAAATACAGATCGCTCATGTCCCCATATACCGCGCCACTGACATACTGCGTTCCGTTTGTTGAAAATTCAGTACCAGATAGAACGCTATTACATTGCGAGAATGAGAGAGCTGCGCCTTGATTGAAAGATGAACATCCTTTGAAAACACAATTCGAGTATTGCGAACTCGAATTGAGATTAAATGCGCCACCACCAGAATCGTATGCGATATTGGCAATGAATTGACATTGGTTCACGGATGCATTCCCATTCATGATTGCCATGCCCCCACCTGATCTAAATGGATCGGGCATGTCGTAGTAATAGCCTCCATCAAAATAATGACCTTCATTCACATTCTCGGTAAATATGCAACTCTCAATAGTTGGACTAGATGAGCTGCACCGCAGACCTGCACCTGATTCAGGCAAAACAGTTCCATGAATCGGATCGAAGTAATTCGTTCGGCAATCGCGAATCGTGAAGCCCTGGATGATGGTCGAGGCGTTCTCGTTGCTGTTGCACAGGATGCCGCGTCGTTCATCGTCACCATGGATGATGGTGACCTCGGCGCCGTCACGGCTTCGCAGCATGATGGCCTTGCCCATCATGTCGACGACCGGCGTTTCAAGATCGTCCCAGGGATCGGCCCGATACGTCCCCGGCCAGACCTCGATGATCTCGCCATCCTCGGCGTAGTCGATCGCATCCTGGATCGTCGTGAAGTCGCAGCCGCCATCGGCACACACGGTGTAGACGCAGGCGCCGACATCATTGCCGCCAAGATCGGTCAAGACACCGGTACCATTCGTATTGACCTGATACGGACGGTTGCAGGTGATCGTGCTGTTGGCCAGCGTCGATACGCTGCCATCGCCGTTGTACCAGCCGCCCCCACCGTTGAGCTTGATCTCGGTGTTCTCGATCGTCACGGTGGCATTTTGGTTGTAGAGACCGCCGCCATTGCCCCATGTCGCGTTGTTGTTCACGAGACGGCAATCGATCAGGGACAAGCTGCCACCGTTCTTGTAGATGCCGCCACCGTTCTGATACGCCTCGCAGTTCTCGATCCAGACATTCTCCATGACTACATCGGTTCCATTGATGTTGTCTCCGCTGGAGATATCGTTGAAACCACCGCCTGAATATCTTGGCCAGGAATCGGATTCACCATTGACCAGACTCAAATTACGCAAGGTGACACTGCTGTCACATTCGATCGTCGGCTGGTTGTACCACTGGGCATTGATCGTGGTCCGGTTGCCATTGACGGCGTCGATGGTGCCCTCGATCGTGATGTCCTTGCCGTAGATGTAGACCGGATAGTACGTATTGGCCGAAACTTCGATGATGTATCCATCACCCGCTTCATCAATGGCATCCTGAAGATACCAGTAGTCCCCCGAGCCATCCCTGGCAACGATCAACACGCACGTCGGAAACTCGTTGCCGGAACCCGACCAGACGGCGTCGTCGTTGATATCGTCGGGTCGGTTGCATGAGAAGGTCGACGTGTCGATGATCGCCGTGATCGATTCGTCCAACCAGATGGCGCCGCCCGAACCAAATTGTTCATTCCCCTCAGAATCTATATATCCGGCGTTATTGCCTTCAAGAACAGTGCCGCTCATGGTGAAGGTGCCACCGGCACTGCCGTTGGCATTCATGCAGATCGCGCCACCGCGAGTCTGAAAACCATTGTCAGCCTGATTATTTGTGAAGCTACAATCGACGATCGTCAGACTGCCCCCGTTCTTCAGGATGGCCCCGCCATCAGCCCCACTACCACCATTGCTTGCTCTGTTGTTTCGGAACTGGCAATTTGTGAAACTCACATCCGTGGCATTGGCATTGAGACCATCGCTCTCATCCTTGAAGGCTGCACCATCTGAGTAGACGCTCCCTTGATAGATACCATCAAAGGTCATGTCGCTGAAGCTGACACTGGCCTCGGATCGCACCAGTGGGTCGTACCACCAGCCTCCTGCCAGAGTCGTATAGGTCCCGTTCGCATTCATGCTGCCGACGAAGGTGAGATCCTGCCTGTCACTTGGGATGTAGAGATTCTCGTAATAGACATCACCTGAGATGATGATTTCGACACCACTCGATTCGAAGTCGATGGCGTCCTGAATGTAGAAGTAGTCCCCCGAACCATCCTGCGCCACGTAGACCGGACAGCTGTAGTCGAAGTCGTTGTTCTTGCCTGAATAACTCCCGAAGATCGGGCTCTGCGGCTCGTTGCATCCGAACTGGGAATTGTTCAGGAAGGCCGTGCAGTCGTTCTCGATGTACCACGCGAAGCCGGTGTTTCGAGTGAAGGTGCAACCATCGACACTCACCAGCGAGTTCTGGGTGTAGAGACCACCGCCGTATCCGAACTGGTTGGTCCCCTGGTCCGCCGCACGATTTCGATCGAGCACGCAGTTGGTCATCGACAGCGTGCCGTTGTAGAAGGCGATGCCACCACCTTCGTCATAGCTCGAGGGCGCATCCTCGGAAACACAGCGACTGATGCGACAATTCGTCATCTCGAGTGTGCCACCAGTCTGGCCCCCATCGAAATAGATGCCACCACCCTGAGATCCGTAGCACTCCTCGATCCAGCAGGTATCCATCTCGACATCAACCGCAGTGCCGTTGGCATTGACTTTCAGACCACCACCGCGATTCGCATATCCGTTACGTATGATCAGATTGCTCAAGGAACAGTCGGCATCGACGGTTATGACTGGTCCGAAGAAGTCCCCATAGATGATCGTTCCTGGATCGCCTGGGCTCGTCGAGTTGCTCTGGCCAATGATGTTGACTGACGTGCCGTTGGTGTTGATGTTTTCCCAGTAGCTACCGGCTTCGACAATGATGTCGTCGCCATTGCTCGCGGCATTCACCGCTGCTTGAATCGACGGGTACTCACTAGGCACAAGCAGCTCGGCCGCCAGGACAGTTCCCTGAATCGCGAAGACCGACAGGATCAACGACAGCACAGTGCGCATACGCATGGTTCTCTCTCCCAATTGATGGACTCCCCCGGGGACTCCAGCTCGATCCATTGTGAGGAGTCGGACCCGACTGTTCAATACGAAAAGCCGCCTTTTCAAGCCTCCCCCGCCAGAACCATCCCCGAGCCTACTTGAGCCCGTATTCCTTGAGCTTCCGGTAGAGCGTCCGCTCCCCGATGCCCAGAAGCTCGGCCGTCTGCTCGCGGTTGCCGCCGGTCATCGCCAGCGTCTGCCGCATCGCCTCCTTCTCGAGACGATCGAGACCGATGCCCGCCAACGCCCCCATGTGCAGATGCTCGTCCTCGTCGGTCATGCGTATGTCGTCGGGAACCTCGGCCACATCGATGTGCGGCGTCGTCGCCATCACCACCATGCGCTGCACGACGTTGAAGAGCTGACGGATGTTGCCCGGCCAGTTGTAGGCGACCAGCCGGAGCATGGCCGCCTCCGTGAAGTCCGGTTGCGGCTTGCCCTGATCGCTGGCGAAGCGACCCGCCGCATGATTCACCAGCAACGGAATGTCCTCTCGACGTTCCCGCAACGGCGGCAGGTGGATCTCCGCACCGTTGATGCGGAAGTAGAGATCCTCACGGAACTCCTCGGTCTCGATTCGATGCTTGAGATCACGATTGGTCGCACTCACGAAGCGGACGTCGACATGATGTTCGTTGTTGGTACCCAACCGGATGACCTCGCCCGTCTCCAGGACCCGCAGCAGCTTGGCCTGCATCGTCATCGGCATGTCGCCGATCTCGTCCAGGAACAGCGTGCCGTCGTCCGCGTACTCGAACACGCCCTCGCGATCCTTCTCCGCGCCGGTGAAGGCGCCCTTCACATGACCGAAGAGCTGATCCTCGAGCAGGCTCTCGCTCTGACCGGCGCAGTTGAACGCGACGTATCGCTTGTCCACCCGCTGCGACTGGTTGTGAAGCGCCCGGGCGATGAGCTCCTTGCCGGTCCCGGACTCGCCGGTGATCAACACCGGAATCATGCTCGGTCCGACCTGCTTGATGGTCTGGATGACCTTGCGCATCGGGGCGGAGTCACCGATGATGCCCTCGAACCCGAAGGCCGAGTCGACCTTCCCTTGCAGACGGACATTGCTGTGACGAAGCCGGACCGTCTCGACCGCGCGATTCACCAGATTACGGAAGACCTCCAGA
Source organism: Phycisphaerae bacterium (assembly GCA_002716385.1). Classification (GTDB taxonomy): domain Bacteria; phylum Planctomycetota; class Phycisphaerae; order Phycisphaerales; family SM1A02; genus UBA1668. The sequence goes on from PBAX01000027.1 coordinate 165,006, forward strand.
TCGAGGGGCTTCTCGATGAAGTCGTAGGCCCCACCCTGAAGCGCCGCCTTGGCCGTGCCCACGTCTCCATGGGCCGTGACCATGATCACCTCGGAATCGGGCTGATGCTCGCGGGCATACCGAAGCACCTCGAGCCCCGAGTCGGGCTTCTCCATGCTCAGATCGGTGACGATCACGTCGAAGCTGCCCAGGCGAAGCTCCTCCTCGGCGGAGGTCACGCCGTCGACGATGGTGCAGACGTGACCCAGACGCCGAAGCGCCTCGGCCATGACCTCCGCATGATCGACCTCGTCCTCGACGATCAGGAGTTGTGCGTGAATTGCCTCGTGTTGAGCTGTTGACATGACCGAAGTGTATGACAAACCGGCCTTCCATTCGCGAATCCCCACCCCCCCGATACACTCAAGGGATGCCAACCTTGACCGCTGCTCAAGAAACCGGACGAGAAGACATCGATCTGAGACCCGGCCGACGCCTCCATCTGGTCGGAATCGGTGGATGCGGCATGAGCGGCCTTGCCCGAATGCTCATGGCCCGGGAGTGCCTGTGCACGGGATCCGATCAGACCAGCTCGCCCGTGACCGACGGCCTGATCGCCGACGGCATCGATGTCCATGCCGGTCCCGCCCCCACCGAACTGCCCGCGGGAACCGAACTGGTCGTCGCCTCGGCCGCCATCGCCGAGGACCATCCCGAGATCGTCGCCGCCCGAACGCTGGGACTTCCCGTCCTGAGCTATCCCGAAGCACTGGGCCAGCTGCAACGACATCGACTCAGCATCGCCATCAGCGGCACCCACGGAAAGAGCACCACCGCCTCCATGCTCTGCCACATCCTCGTCGAGTGCGGACTCGATCCCGGCTTCATCATCGGCGCCAACTGCAGCCAGATCGGCGGTGGTTCACGAACCGGCGCCGACACCGTTCCCCAGGGACCACATGAAGGTGAATCAGGCATCCTCGTCTGCGAGGCCTGTGAGTTCAATCGCTCCTTCCATCATCACCGACCTGACCTCGCCTTGATCAACAACATCGAGGAAGACCATCTGGACATCTACGGATCGCTGGAGGCGATCATCGAGGCCTTCCGTGAATTCGCCTCGCTCATTCCACCTGCAGAGGACGGCGGCTCGCTCCTGATCGCGCACGACGGCGCACGACGACAGTCCATCACGCCAAGCCTCAACTGCCACGTCTCGACGTTCGGTTTCCATCCCGAGGCCGACTACCAGGTGGTCTACGACGCCAACGTCCTGCGTATCGGCATACTTCGTGAAGGCATGTGGGTGACTCACTGGACGAATCGGATGCCCGGTGGACACAACGCCCTCAATGCCGCCGCTGCCGTGATCCTTGCTCATCAACTTGGCGCTGAATGGGACGAGGCCGCCGAGGCCATGGCCTCCTTCAACGGTCTCGATCGTCGAATGCAGCGCTTAGGTGAGCGAAAGACCGCCGATGGCGGGTCCGTTGTGGTCTACGACGACTATGGACATCATCCAACCGAAATCGAACAGACGCTTAAGGCGCTTCGGCTCGCCGAGAAACCCGAACGGCTCATCTGCGTCTTCCAGCCGCATCAACACAGCCGGACTCGCTTCCTCCTCGATCACTTCGCTGAGAGCTTCTCCAGTGCCGACGAGGTGATAGTGCCACGGATCTATTTCGTTCGCGATTCACTCGCTGAAAAACAGCGGATCAGCGCCGTCGATCTCGTCGAGCGTCTCTCTGAACGTGGCGTGATGGCGAATCACATTCCCGAGTTCGACGACATCACGACCCATCTGGAGAAGGAATGTGTGGATGGCGACCTGGTGGTGGTGATGGGCGCGGGCCCCGTCTGGAACATCGCTCACGACTTCATGGCGAACGGAACATGATCGACTCGACACGATCCAGTCTGGTCGGCGGCCTCGATCTCGACATCGAGTTCGACGCCCCCATCGGCGCCCTGACCTGGTTCGGCATCGGCGGACACGCCCCGATGCTCGTCCGTCCCAGATCCGAGGATGCACTGGCCACCCTGCTGTCGCGATGTCACCAGACCGAAGTGCCGGTCCGCATACTCGGCGGCGGTGCGAATCTTCTGGTCGATGACTCAGGCATCGAAGGACTCGTCATCAAGCTCGATCATGACTGCTTCACCAGCCGGAAGTACAACCGCGAGGGCGAAGTCGATCGCGCTCTGGTGGCCGCGGGCAGTGATCTCTTCCAACTGGTCAATGAAACCGCTCGGCACGGGCTTGATGGTGTCAGCCAGCTGGCCGGAGTACCGGGCACGCTCGGGGGGGCCATACGAATGAATGCCGGTGGTAACTTCGGCGATACCGGACAGGTGATCGAATCCATCAGCATGCTCGACATGACCGGCCGCAGACTTGAACTGAATCGTGATGAACTGACCTTCGACTATCGACAAAGCAGTGTGCCCAACGGAATCGTCTGCTCGGCGATTCTCCAGCTCGAACCGACCGATCCCGTGAAGGTACGCAACAAGGTTCGTGAGATCTTCGCCAAGAAGAAGGCCTCCCAACCGATGGCCGACAACTCGGCTGGATGCGCCTTCCGCAATCCGGTCATCGACGGCCAACGTGTTTCCGCCGGCCAGCTCATCGACGAAGCCGGACTGAAGGAACTCAACGTCGGCGGCGCCACCGTCAGCCCACGTCATGCCAACTTCATCTCGACCACCCCGCAGGCGACCGCCAGAGACGTCATGAAACTCATGACCATGGTCCAGACTCGCGTGCATGAGCACTGCGGCGCCTCGCTGCAGCCGGAAGTGGTGATCTGGTCGGATGATCCCGAGGCACCTCGGCCATGAGCGGCATCCAACCGAAGATCACTGTGCTGATGGGCGGCCCGGATGGCGAACATGATGTCAGTCTGGCCTCTGGTCGATCCGTCGCGGCCGCATTAGTCGAAGCCGGATTCGATCAGGTGACCGAACATGTGATCGAAAGACGACCGCTCGAACACCTCGATGACATTCCGGGCGATGTCCTCTTCCCGGTCCTTCATGGACCATGGGGCGAAGGTGGCCCATTGCAGCAACTGCTTGAACATGATGGGCGACCATTCATCGGATGCGATTCGACCGCGGCTGCCGCCGCCATGGACAAGAACCGCACCAAGCTGGTCGCGCGTGAACTCGACATCGCCACACCAGACTGGCAACACATGCAGGCAGGGGACACCTGCACGCTCGAACCCCCGGTGGTGATCAAGCCCGTCGCGGAAGGATCAAGTCTCGATCTGCACATCGCCAACACCATCGTCGAACGGGATGTGGCCATTTCGCGGGTATTGACCCATGGTGAATACGTGATGGCCGAGACCTTCATCGACGGTCGGGAATTGACCGTGGGCATCATCGATGGCAGCCCACTCGCGATCATCGAGATCAAGCCCGCTTCAGGCGTCTACGACTACGAAGCCAAGTATCAGCGTGACGACACGCAATATCTGGTCGAACCGGATCTCGATGATGACATCGAAAGGACCCTCAAGGACGCCGCTGTCAGGATCTACAACGGCCTGAAGGTGCGGCATCTGGCCCGAGTCGATTTCCTTCTGGCACAGAACGATCCCTGGCTGCTCGAAGTCAACACCATGCCTGGATTCACGAAGCAATCCCTCCTTCCAAAGGCGGCGGCGGCCAGTGGCCTCCCCATGCCCGAACTGTGCCGATCGCTGATCGAGCTGGCGTTGGCTGACGCCCCCACCAGCTGAACCAGGTCCACCAATCCCATCCTCAATGGGCCATGTCTCAAGGGGCCCGCCCCTGGAAGCCGATGATGGTTCGAGCATGGCACCAAGAAGATCAAACAAGGCAGGCGGCACGATCTCGAACTGGAAACGAGTCCTCAAGGCATCGCCAACTGCGATCCGGGAATGGTCCACCACCAGAACCGGTCGCTACACATGGCTGACGACAGGTGTTCTGGCCGCCATCATCTGCTTCACAGCCTTGATCCCGGTACTCGCCAGACGAGTCGAGAAGCCGGTCGACACCGTAACCGTCACCTTCAGCCAGGTACCGCATTGGGCCGCGCCCACGATCGTGGACCATCTGTGTGAACTGGCCGGTACGCAACTGACCGGAACACCCCTTTCGCGGGCCGACCTTCAGGCGACCCGGGAGGAACTGCTCGAATCGGGCTTCTTCAACGAGGTCAGTCAGGTTCGCCGAATCGGCCCCTCGGAAGTCGTCATCGACGCCTCGCTCGTGACGCCACTGGCCCGTGTACGTGACCAGAACGGACAGGCCCTGATCGATACTCACGGAAGACTCATGCCACCGGGATGCGGTGTGGCCGGCAACGTGCATGTCGTCACCATCGAGAACCCTCGCTACGGAAGACCAGATCGCCCAGGCGACATCTGGAGCGGAGGCGATCTGGCGGCCGCCCTTCGAGTCCTGCATCACATCTCGGACGCACCCTGGATCACTCAGGTCGAGGCGATCGATCTCTCCAGATATCCGGCCAACGGCAACCTCGTGCTCATAAGCGACAATGCCAGCCGCATCGTGTGGGGCTCCGCACCGGGCAATGAAAAGGCCATGGAATCCCTGCTTGATCGAAAGATCGCGAGACTCGATCGACTCCATCGATTGTCCGGGCGAATCGATCAATATCATCCAGGCGAAATCGACATCACCGATGCCTCGCTCGTGGTCAAGCGTTGAAACGCCATCTGGTTCCCGTATCGGGTTCCCCGTACATCATCCAAAGACTGCTTGTGTTCTGCGGCTCCTGCTGGCTGCTGGCGTCATGGATCATGGTGATCGGCCTGAGGCAACCGATGCTGCCGACCACGCAGACCTGGCTTCCAGGCGTGCGGATGATGCTGATCATGTCCGCCATCGGACTCGTGGTCGTCTGGCCGATGGCCGCCCTCTCGACCAGTCGTGACGTTCCACCGCGAACGACACTCAGACATACGGTCATTCTCCTGATTACCGCTCAACTGATCACCTGGCCATCCGGCTTCGTGACGACGTGGCTGTTCTCCAGAACAGCGTTGATCGCGATCACACTCACAGGATGGGGATTGTTGGCGGGCGTCATCACGGCATGGGGAAGATCTCGAGCCCGATTCTGGCCTAGAAGCATCTCCATGCTCATCTGTCTGATGCTCACCATCGTCTCCCCCATTCTGGTTCTCATGGATGAGTCCATACGATCAGCCATTCCATTCAGTCCATTGACCAGCCTGTGGTATCTCGCTGGCGGTGGCCTGTACGACACAACGAGTCGTGAATGGATCGCCGGGCTGGCCCCATGGCTGATCGCATTGGCAAGCTGGCCGTTGATCTCCCGAGCTGGCGGTTGCCCTGAACAGCCCAAGGCAGGACACTGGCGGACATGACCCATCTGGTGATTCTCTATTCACTGCTCATTGTCGACATCGCGATCTTCTTCGTGCTTCTGGTGCACATCCTCCTCAGAAGAAGGGGAACCAGCGAGACTCGACTGGCGTGGATGATCTTCATCATTCTGGTCCCCTATCTGGGCGCCTTGATCTATCTGATGGTGGGCGGCATCTATGTGGGCCGTCGATACAGGGATTTCAAGAAGGGCAAGCACTCGAAGCTCGATTTCGTGGAACATCCGGACCTGGCCGATCTGGCCGACATCGAACCGACCACACCCTCTCCCTATCGCCGTGTCTTCACTCTGGCCGAGAACCTCTGCCAGTCAGATCTGGTCGGGGGCAACAATCTCGAACTGAAAGGCAATACGTCCGACTTCCTCGAACGACTCTACGATGACATCGACTCGGCCAGCGAAACGGTGCACCTTCTGACCTACATCTACCTAACCGACTCGACCGGGAAGCGGGTTGCCGAAGCACTCTGCGCCGCTGCTGCACGTGGTGTCACCTGCCGGTTGCTGGTGGACTCGCTCGGATCCAGAGCGTTTCTCAAGTCCGACCTCCGCAACAAGCTGGATGCCTGCGGTGTCAAGGTCGTCGAGGCCCTACCGGCCAGTCTCCTGCGCATCGGTTCGGCGAGGATCGACCTGCGCAATCACCGCAAGATCATCGTGATCGACAACACCACAGGCTATTTGGGGAGTCAGAACATCGCCGACCCGGCCTTCGCCCCCAAGGCGAAGTACGCACCCTGGATCGACTGCATGGTTCGGATCCAGGGACCGGCCGTTCATGATCTGCAGAGACTCTTCCTGGAGGATTGGTATCTGGATACGGGTGAAGCGAATACCCGGATGCTCGAGACCATTCCACATGTGCAGAAGGACGGCGCAGATGTGCAGATCATCGAGAACGGACCCCAGCAAGTGGGCAGCGAGACTTTCAGTCTGGTGCTCCAGTCGTGCTTTCACGTCGCGACCGAGGAGATCATCCTCACCACTCCCTACTTCGTTCCCGATGTCGCCACCGAATCAGCGATGCATGCCGCGGCTCGGCGTGGTGTCGATACCACCCTGATACTTCCACAGCGAAACGATTCCAGACTGGTCTCACTGGCCAGCCGAAGTCACTACGAACAGCTGCTTGAAGCAGGTGTGAAGATTCGTCATTTCACCAGTGGACTTCTCCATGCCAAGACACTGACCGTGGATCGCCAACTCTTCCTGGTGGGCTCCGCGAATCTGGACAGACGCAGCATGGAACTCAATTTCGAAGCCAACATGCTCGGCTGGAGCCCCGACTTCGCCGGCCAATTGAGACTGCTTCAGAAGTCGTATGCCAACGACTCCGTCGAGGTCGATGCCCAGAAATGGCTGGATGCCCCTTGGTACAGGCGTCTGGCCAGAAATGCCGCTGGAATGCTCAGCCCACTCCTCTGAGGCCGTCTGGAGCTATAAAAACGCCTGTCCTTCCGCTCCCTTGAAAGCTGCAAGCCCTTGACTATACTTGCCTTCGAGCAATCGGCCTGCACGGGACGAGGGCTTGATGAGGAAGAAGGAAGAAGGAAACTCCATGAGTGCACCAAGGCACTGGTTTGCTGGCGCAACCATCGCGTTGACAAGCAGTTCGCTCCTTGCAGCGGGCTCGGCTCAATTCGTCGCCTGGAATGGTACCGAGGTGAACATCGCCTCTGGTGAGTTCGTCGACATACTGGAGAACAGCGGCAATGCCTTCTCCCTGGATGACATGAATCGTGTCAACGAGGAACTTCAGTCACAGGGCATTTCAACCCAGGACAAGATCAATGTGTTTCTCACCGAAACCGCCGCAGGGCTGACCATCGTGACGATGCTCGGTGGCGTTGAAACACCCGATTCCTCCGGCCCGACCACAGCCGTGTCGACAACGGCATTCGTTCCGGGAACCGCCGGTTGGCAATACAACGCGGATGCCGGCGGCAGCTTCGATGCCGTACCACTGGGTGATACGACCGTGCTCAGCGGTCTCTTTCAATGGGAATCGGGCGTGAACTCGGCCGCCATGGCCGCTTCCAATCTGGCTGTTGGTGATACTGGAAGCTACCAGTTCAACGAATTCCAGCAAGGCGGGCTTTCCACCAACAACACGATCCAATTGCTCACCAGCGAAGGTGGCGTATGGTCAGTGGCCCAGAGCTTCGATTTCGATCCTGCAGAGGATGGCGGGCTCGACTTCCAGTACTTCGACTTCGCGATCACCGACATTCCCGCTCCTGGCGGGCTCGTGATCATGATGTTCGCGGCCAATGGCCTGCGCAGAAGACGCCGCTGAACCCATCCGATAGCATTGCGAACGTGCCTGTCACACTTCATAACGGTGATTGCCTGGAGGTCCTGCAGCAACTGGAACCGCTCGAGGTGGATCTTGTCTACATGGATCCACCCTTCGGTGTCGGACGGAGGATGGCGGGCCGTGATGGCACTCGGTTCGATGACCTGCTGGAGGATCCGGCAGACTACATGGCCTTCATGAGACCAAGACTCGAATCCGTCCTTCGACATCTTCATGAAGATGGAATCATCCTGCTTCATTGCGATTGGCGACAAGTCCACCATCTTCGTCTGGCGCTGGATGAACTGATGGGACGCGATGCCTTCGTCAACCAGCTTGTCTGGAGATATGGACTTGGTGGTTCGTCACCTCGGCGCTTCGCCAGGAAACATGACGACATCCTCTTCTATGCAAGAAGCCAGTCCTACCACTTCAAGCCGCCGCTGGTACCCGCAACCAGTCAACGACTCAAGGGCCAGATGAAGAAGGCGACTGATGTACTGGATATTCCAGCCATCAACAACATGGCCCATGAACGGACCGGGTGGCCGACGCAGAAACCAATCGCCTTGCTGAAACTGCTCATCGAGGCGTGTTGCCCGGAATCGGGACACGTGCTCGATCCGTTCTGTGGATCCGGCACCACGCTGGTGGCCGCTGCCGACACTGGACGAAACGCCACCGGCATCGATCTATCCGAAGAAGCGCTGCGGCTCACCCGCCAACGACTCGCCGAATGCGAGGAGACGATCAGCAAGGCCCCCAGCCGTTGATGACCTTGAGGACGTCATCGACGTCCGAATCGCCATCTCCATCCGCATCACCACTGCCGTCCGTGTTGCCGTAGCTGGAGAGGACCTCGAGCACGTCGTCGACGTCAACCACTCCATCGCCATCAAGATCACCCGGACACGGATCGGACGGATCACAGGCATCGACATCCGAGCAGTTCGATCCAGGACCACCCCAGAGGCCTCCGAAGAGTAGACATGTCTCCTCATCGAACTCGAAGCAATCCGCGGTATCTGGGCAGCACCATCCCTCCGGGGCGGGACACTCGATGATGTCACAGCTGGTGCCATCGCCTTGGAACTCGCCATCGAAGGCCGCACAGGCCTCGGGGCTGACATCCGGAACACAGTTGCCCTCGAGCGTGCAACAGGCACCCTCTGGAAAACAGACCACGTCGGCACAGGTGTTTCCGATCAGGAAGGTTCCATTGAAAGCCGTGCACTGCAACTCGGTCACGCCGTCGACACAGGCTCCGGTCGAGGGAACGCAGCAGGCACCCTGTGGATCGGGGCAATCGACATCCGCGCAGGTTGTGAGTTCACCCTGGAAGACGCCCGACAGGGCATCGCACTGCAGTTCGGTCGTTTCCAGGCAGGTTCCATCCAGTTTGCAGCAGGCACCTTCGGACTCTCCACAGTTGAATGGCGTGACGGTTGCATTCATCACCCAATCTCCACTTGGAGTGCAGATGCCGGGCAACGCCTGGAAAGTCGACCAAGTATTGCCGCAGATGCAGAATGCACCATCGACAAGCTCGATCCAGTTGCCCGCCGGCGATGCGAGCCCGCTGATGTCGGTTGTCGGAAAGGCGTTCTGGCTCTCTGCTGGTGGTTCCAGACACGGATTGCCCGGTGAATGATGCGAGTCGATTCGAAAGGCCACGGTGAATGTCTGGGAACCATTGTCCTGAATGAAGATCTGTTCCGGATCATCCGCAGCGATGCTGAACTGGATGATGGTGCCGGTCGTACCGGGAGGCATGACCAGATGGGGAAGGATCTGTCCGTCTGACGAGTACTGGGCCACGAGCGATCCATTGTCGGGCGTGCCTGAATACACGAGCACCGACCACTCCGTCGTGGTCTGGACGGTCGCATTGAAGGTGGCGAAGAGGATCTGTGCACTCTCGAATTTCAGCGGAAAGGCCTGAGGCGGCATCACGAAGGAAACACCGGCGCTTTCCCCCTGCTCGAATCCCGCCTGCACTGTGTACTGACCGGTACCGAAATCGGAATCCGTATGGGCCAGAACTTCAGGAGGACAGCTTCGGTCCATCGAAGTCCGATTGACGACGACCGGAAGATCCGCGTCGGAGGGACGAAGTTCGATGGACATGACATCGATGCGATCGAGTCTGGCATCGACTGGATTCAACCTTGATTCCCCTGCCGCCAGATTCAGCCCGAGAACCGGCGCCAGCAAGGCCGACAGGAGACAAACGCTTCGAACTTGAAGACTCATTGAATGGCCATCCCTTCCTGATGATCATTGGTTCGACGACACCTCTATTGTGTACTGACAGAGGCCGGTGTCAATCAGCAAGTGGCGTAGAGACCACTGCGTTTTGCTCCTCAACCCTGTTTTCAGGATCCCTGAGGAACCAGGCCACCAGAACGCTCAGCAGTAGAGCCGCGGGGAGGATGAGAAAGGCCTTCTTGAAATCAGTCCCATCAAGCGTCTCGAGGGACTTGCCAGCCGACGCACCGCTATCGAGCATGCCGCCGATGAGCCACTGCCCGAATCCAGCCAGAATCATCTGCGTGAAATTCACGAAGGTCATCGCCGTACCACGACTGTGATGAGGATTGTGTTCCATCGCCAGGGGAAACGCCACGACGACCGTACCGGCGGAGCCACCCAGCAGCAGGAGCAAGACGTACACCAACCAGGGCATGTCCTGTGGAATCACGAGCAGACCGGCTGAACAGACCAGCCCAACCAGAGTACCGATTCGCAAGTAGGTCGATCGACGGTGCTGACGATCGGAAAGCCAGCCGATCAACGGACCGACAACTCCAAGACCGACGAACATCATCGATACGGCTGGACCGGAGGCATCCGTTGAGAAACCCATGGCAACTTCGAGATACCGCACACCCCAGAGTGCCGCGAATGTTCCGATCGGCAGGTAGACCAGAGCGGTCACCAACGCCAACATCCAGGTCTGACGATTTCGAAGTACACAGGCCATGCCGGAAAGCAATCCGCATCCGTGGGTGTCGCGGGCATGACGAACCTGCTCCGTGTACCAGACTGGATTGCGAGGTATGAGCATCCACATCAGAACCGCGATGGCGACCGCAATGAGCGCGAACAGATTGAAGGCTTCACGCCAGGTGACCTCCTCCAGCAGAAAGCCGAGCAGGGCTTCGGCCGACACCGCACCCAGCATGCCCAGGGCAGCGGTCACACCCGAGAGCAAGGCGATGCGCCTACCCGGGAACCAGATCGATCCGACATAGACCGTGCCCACATAGGCGAATGCGGAACCGAATCCCATCAGGAATCTGGCGGTGCCCAGTCCGGTCATGCCGCCGGCAACGGCGAACATGAAGCAGCCCATCGCACAGACAAGAGCCGCGATGGCCATCGGCCATCGCCCCCCAAGACGGTCCAGCAACAACCCCACCACGAGCTGCATCGGTGCATACGCGTAGTAGTACATACTCATGGTGAAACCGATTTCGGCCGTGTCCACCTTGAAGTGAGCCTGCAGATCACCCTCGATGACACCCGGCGACACCCGGATCATGAACTCGTAGAGGAAGAAGAGTGCCGGCATCGACCAGGCCAGCCAGGCCTTGGAACGCCCCCCGGGGTAATCGTTGTGCAGGTCGATTTTCATGCTGGAGCTTGTCGTCATGAGCAGATGAGAGTGTAACGATGCCATGCGTTCGATGTGGACCGCATAGAATCATCGAATAATGCGAATAGCACTGGCCACTTGCGAGGAACTGCCTGAATGGGAAGTCGATGATCGACCTCTCCATGAAGCGTTGCATGCCAATGGTGTCGACTTCGATCATGCATGCTGGTCTGACCGTTCGGTCGAATGGTCCGCATACGATGCCTGTCTGATCCGAACGACATGGGACTATGCCCATAGAAGGGATGAATTCGTGGATTGGGCCGAAAGAGCGGCTGGTCTGACACGGCTCTTCAATCCCTTCGACACGATCCGATGGAACACATGCAAGTCCTATCTGCTTGATCTGGAACAAGCTGGCATTCCCGTCATTCCGACGCACTGGCTCGAACCCGGGGATTCATTCGATCTGAAGACGATCCTTCACGAGAATCGATGGAAGAGAGGCTTCATCAAACCTCGCATCGGCGCGACCGCCAGAGCGACCTTTCGATTCGATCTGGATGACGAGACGCTGCAGGCGGCGGATGATCATCTCGCAAGTCTGCTCGAGAACGAGGCCGCCCTCGTGCAGCCCTATCTTCCCGATGTCGAGACGATCGGAGAATGGTCGGCCATCTTCATCGACGGCATGATGACTCATGCAGTCCAGAAGATTCCGGTTGCTGGCGACTACCGTGTTCAGGACGACTTCGGCGCGACCGACCGGCCCTACCAACCCGATATCAGCGAGCTGGAACTCGTGAACGGTGTGATGAACACTCTGATATCGAATCGTCAATGGACCGGCGAATCACAAAGAGCCCCGCTGTATGCGAGAATCGACATTCTCAAGGACGGCACGCAATCCATGGTCAATGAAGTGGAGCTGGTCGAACCGTCTCTCTTCTTCAGGCATGGCCCCCACGCGGCGGAATCCCTGGCCAGCTCACTGATCGAGAGAGTTCGGGCCTGATCGATCAGGAACCGTCCATGGGCTGCATCATCTCCATAAGCAGCCCATCACGAAGCCCCACGTCCAGCATCGCAACCCACTCCATTTCGAAGATGGCCATCAACTCCGCCACGATGCAGGCCCCCGCCACGACTATTTCGGCACGCCTCGTGCGCAACCCAGTCTTCCGCTTGCGATCCGCGACCTCCATCTTGCGAAGCCAGATGACAAGCTCGTCGATCGATTCGCGAGACATGGTGTGATTCTCCCGGAGAACCGCCGGCGGCTTGCCGCTTCGTAGTATGGGAAGTGGGCCGATGTCCAACAAGGCCAGAGCCGTGCAGGTCCCCCCCGTACCCACCGCGATCTCGATCTCGCCGATCTTCAATCCCGATTGCTCGATGATCTTGCGAACATGGGCTCGAATGGCCGCTTCCGTCTTGCCGGTGACTCGACCATAGGCGTCGAACTTCTCAGTGAGTCGCAAGGCTCCCAAAGGCAATGAGAGGGAATCCACGATCCGATCGCCATCGGCAATCACCATCTCGGTACTACCACCTCCGGTATCGAACACCAGGCTTCGATGATTGTCGATGATCCGATGGGAAGACACCGCCTGGAATGCCAGCTCGGCCTCACGTTCGCCGGAGATGATCTCCAGATCGAGGGCGCAAAGCGACTTCACTCTGTCGCAAAGAAGATCGCCGTTGGCCGCCTCTCGAGCCGCCGCCGTTGCGATGGCTCGGATGTTTCCTACGGACCGGGCACGGCACTCCCCGACCATCTCCTTGATGGCCTCAGCCGTCCGTTCAATCGATTCGGTATCCAGTTTCCCGTTCTTGGCCTGCCCGTGTCCGAGCTGGGAGACGATGCGAGCCGTTTCGATGACGGTCGGTCGTCCATCAGTTCCGGGGACGGCGATTGAAAGCTTCACGCTGTTGCTGCCGACATCAATGGCGGCAAAACGTTCTGCCTTGCGAATCCCTGCAGGCTCTGTCATGACTCGACTATACACCAAGGGAGACGTCAGGTTCCCGGCAACTGGACGAAGGCGGGATCCATCGTGTGATGCCCGCTGCCATCACTGAAGGCCAGACGGAATCCAGGACGCAACGCGCCGGCCGACCAGTGGCCATCAGGGCGAATGGCGATCAAGGCGACCTGATGATTGACCTGTAGGTCGGAACGCGAGGCGATGCGTTCAAGCACTTCGCGAATGGCATCTTCGGGCATGGCGCCCGATCTCATGCGTTCCACCGCGAGAAAACTGCCACAGATTGCCATGACGAGTTCGCCGGTTCCCGTTGCCACGGCCGCGCCGCCTTGTGGATCGACATACAGGCCATGACCGATGATCGGTGAATCGCCAACTCTTCCGGGCACCTTCCATGGCATGCCGCTAGTTGAACAGGCTCCCGCAAGAACACCTTGCTCGTCCAGGCCAAGCACGCCGATCGTATCGTGGTTGTTTCGCCATCGCTCCTCGTCATCGCCGAAGAGCGCGCCGCCCGGATCACCGTCGACCGGCCTGACATCCGCGGACTCGTCCTTACCTTCAGCCTGATGTTTCTCCCACGCCTTCTTAGCGTCCGGCGAAAGAAGCGGCTGCTCGGGCAGGCCATGTTCATTGGCGAAATCATCCGCACCTTCACCCGCGAGCATGACATGTGGAGTGCGATCCATGACGAGTCGGGCGATTCGAACAGGATGAAGATGTTTCCGAACCGCACAGACACTTCCACACTGCTCCGGCGAAAGCATGACGCAACCATCCAGACTCATCTGGCCATCCCTATCGGGCAAACCTCCATATCCGACGGAATCTATTCCCGGATCCTCATCGCAGAACACCGTCACGGCTTCGACCGCATCCAGAGCTGATCCGCCACTGGCGAATTCCGGCCAGACGGCTGCGTTGGCCCTTTCTCCAAATGACCATGTAGAAAGAAGCAAGGGCCCCCTTGCAGCGGCCTCACGGGGGGTGTGTTTGTCAGAACGTTCACTCATCGTCGGATCTCCCTGCTGGAGATGCTATCCTGCACGATGTCGAGGAGGCCACCCCTGCTCGAATTAGGATTACTTTCCCATTTAATTTTTACTCCGGAACCACGCCATTTCTGGCAGAGCGAATCTGGAGTTTCGTGAGAACGAACCATGGACTACATCACACAGGACGACAAGGACAAGATCGAACACGAGCTGAACACCCGCATCAAGCAACGGAAGGAACTCTCGGATCGAATTGGACGAGCCCGTGAACTCGGTGATCTGAAGGAAAACGGCGAATATCATGCCGCTCGTGAGGATCAGGGCATGAACGAGGCCCGGATCAAGCAGCTTGAGGAACGGCTGGCAACGGCCATCGTGGCCGACGACACCGAGATTCCAGAGAACATGGTCTTCATCGGTGCCACGGTCAAGCTCAAGGATGTCAATACAGGTGATGAACAGGTCTACAAGCTGGTCGGTGACATGACCGGTGAATTCGACCCCGAGTGCATCGAGGTCACACCGACCTCGGCTCTGGGTATGGCGCTCATGAAATCACGACTTGGCGAGACCATCCGGGCCGACCTCCCACGAGGCGAGAAGCGCTTCGAGATCGTGGAACTCTCGTGAGCCAGCAGTGGCTCGTCTACCTTGGTGGAGAGATCCACAGCGACTGGCGTGAACAGATCATCACCGGCTGCCAAACAGCTGATCTACCTGTTGAATTCGTCTCCCCCGTCACCGACCACGGTTCAAGTGACCGGTGCGGCGTGGCGATTCTCGGGGAGGAGGCTTCCAGTTTCTGGACCGATCACCAGGCCGCCTCGGTCAACGCGATGCGAACCCGCACCTTCATCGATCGTTCCGACATCGTGGTCATACGGTTCGGCGAACAATACAGACAGTGGAACGCCGCCTTCGATGCGGGGCAGGCAGCGGCTCTCGGCAAGCCGATGATCATCCTGCATCCCGAGGAACACGACCATGCACTCAAGGAAGTGGATGCGGCCGCCAACGCGGTCGCTCGAACACCTGATCAGGTCGTCAAGCTTCTGAAGTATGTCATCGAAGGATCACTCGGCTGATCGGCGAGCCCGAATGAAGCTGGCCAGGCAGTACCCGAAATACACGACGCACAGGAAAGCGAGCAAGCCCTGGTCCCAGACCTTGGACCAGCTAACTTCCTCGGCACCAAGCGACTTGACGACCATCACGATGCCACCGGCGATTCCCAGAAGCGCCACCAGTATGGTCACATGCATCAGATGCTTTCGAATGGCCGGCAGCAGCGCCGACAGGATGCCCAGCAGCAGCAAGGCCACACCGAAGAAGCCGGGTATGGCAGCCGTGAAACGAGCTGCCTCAAATCCAGCTGCCAGCCAGAAGGCGAGCCCCTGCATGATCAACAGCACACCAAAGACGATTGCGACGAGCGCCATGTTCGGTTTGTTCATGACCGAATCCTAGCAAGCTCTGGATGAAGTTTCTCAGGGGCTGTAGTTGGCCAGCGCCAGAAGCACATCGGCCACATCGACGCTGCCATCGCCATTGACATCCGCGGAGCAATCTCCCTGACAGAGCCACTGGGCCAGTATCTCGAGAATGTCGCTGACATCGACATCACCATCGCC
This sequence comes from Phycisphaerae bacterium, assembly GCA_002716385.1. GTDB lineage: Bacteria > Planctomycetota > Phycisphaerae > Phycisphaerales > SM1A02 > UBA1668. The sequence continues at coordinate 180,906 of PBAX01000027.1, forward strand.
GTCGACATCGCCCTCGACACCATCACCTTCGATGATGATCGGGCCGCTGACATCGCCACCTGTGTTTCCATCTCCATCGCGAGCGAGCACACGGAGTCGGCCCTGATTGGTGGGTGTGTCCGGAAGACAGACGGTTGCCACACCCTGCGGGGCGAGATTCGACTGCAGCGTCTGCCAAGTGACACCATCATCCGTGGAGTACTCGATGTCCACCGATACGACGTCGAATTCGTCATCATCACTGATGTAGGAGATCTGCGGACAATCATTGGGGTCGACGATCCCTTCCACAGGAGTCTGCAGACAGGTGGTGGGATAGATGCCACCGGCATGGGCGGGCATGTGCATCGTGATGCAGTGCATGACGCCGGCCGAATAGGCCAGGTTGTCGCAGACGATCTGAACCACCTCGCGCCCGGGCATGGCGGCCTGCACGGCGACCACCGCCTGATTGTCATAGGTGTTGGAGATGTCGTTGTACTCGGGCAGCAGGATGACGTCGTTGCAGACCACCATGTTCGTGTAGGTGTAATGCGTGCCACCCTGTGCAAAGGCCGGTGTACGGAAGACCTCCCAGCCAAGTCCCTCGTAGTACTCGACCGCAGCATCGCAGATCTGATCCTGGGTACTGCCCGACTGCGTCGGCCAGTCACTGATGATGATGCGTTCGTCACCACACATCAGCATCCACATGTCGATGTGCTGTGTGTAGTCGACCGACGTGGGGAAGGCGTCGTGCAGATAGGTCTCGACGTTCTGGTACTGACGCCAATACTCGATGATCTGCGAACCGGACAAGCTGGGATTTTCATTGATGATCAACTCGGTGGCCGCACTGGTGCCGATTCCGTTGAGATGGTAGTTGCCGCCTCCATGAACCAATGGAATCTCATAGACCGCATGGTTGAAGGCCGAGCCGAAGTACGAGTTGTAGGCATTGTCGCTGGGACGCGGACGGTTGTAGGTGTGATCGATGATCACGCGGCAGTCCCCTTCGAAGACGTACCGTGGTCCGTAGTCGCGGATCCAGACCGTGTTGGTGGATCGGACAACCGTGATGACGCGATCGGGATCCGCTCCAGCAGAGATGCAGGAATTTCGCGCGGAATTGGCCTCGGAGTTCGAATCGCATGCGATGTAGACGTCCGCATTTCCGGTTGTGGTGATGGCGGCCGCCATCTGTGCCAATGTCGAAGAGAACCCCTCCCAGGCCAGGAGAATCCCCTGCATCTCCTCGTATTCGGATGCGCCCCGAACAGGGCCCAGAGGCGGCGCGGACTGGCCACGAGGAGGCGTGATCAGGTTCCCATCGAGGTATCTCAACTCGTTCTCGGTCATGTACTTGGGGATCCGAGCCCCTTCAGGAAAGACCAACCGTCCATCGACGAGCACGGGCTGATCAACAGCCGAAGACCCCTGGAATTCACCAGGAGCACCGATCGAGATGGCCAGAGCCACGAGTATTGAACCAAACATGTCGGGTACCTCTTCTCCTACACACCATTGGACACCCGAAACGGGGGGCAGGCAACCCCCAGCCTCGGTTTCCATAGTGGTTATTCTGCTGAAACACCGATTTGGTTCCACCTGAACCCCGATTAAGGCCCAATGAGCACATCTTCCCCCCAACTTGCCGCCCAGCCCCATCAGATGAGTCGTTATCGCTTCGTGATAGCCGGCTTCTGCTTTCTCCTAGGGCTGGTCAACTATCTGGATCGGGTGGTCATCTCCTTCGCGATCAAGCCCATTCAATCCGATCTCCGGATCGAAGACGCCTCATTCGGACTGCTGATGTCCGCATTCGCCATCGGAACATTGAGCGTGAACGCCATTTCCGGGTTCCTGCTCGATCGTTTCGGCGTGAAGATCATCTGGAGCATCGGTCTCTTCGCCTGGTCGATCGTGATGATCCTCCAGGGGTTCGTCGAGATCTTCTGGATGTTCATCGCGCTGCGAGTCCTGCTGGGAATCGGAGAGGGCGTGAACTTCCCCGCCATGAACAGAGCGCTTGTCGACTGGATGAAGCCGAGTGAACTCGGACGAGCACTCTCGTTCTCGCTTCTGGGCGTTCCTTTGGCACTGCTCGTCGGCGGCCTCGTACTGGCACCATTGATTCTCGATGTGGGCTGGCGATGGTCATTCATAATCCTGGGAATACTCGGGGCGATCCTCGGCTTCCTGTTCCTGTTCCTCTACCGCCAGCCTCCCACCGGACAAGCTGATGCAACTCCCGTGGAGGTTGACAGGATCCCGCTTCGGTCACTTCTTATGAATCCGACCCTGCTGGCCACCGGCTGGTCCTTCTTCGCATTCGGATGGGTCCTGTTCTTCGGCCTCTCCTGGCTGCCGGGATACCTCGAGCAGACCTGGGACATGAAACTCGACTCCGTCGGATTCGCCAGCACGCTGCCATGGGCACTGGCCATACTGCTGATGCCGATCGGTGGCTGGATATCGGATTCCCTCATGCGCCGGACCGGCAGCACACGTAGAGCACGTGTTCACCTGATCTGGATCTGCCAACTCCTATCGGTGCTCTGCTTCATTCCGGTAATCTTCGTCGAATCCGTGACCTGGGCAGTCGTGTTCATCTCCCTTGCAATCGGATTCTCGATGGCTCCCAACAGTCCGTACTATTCGATCTGTGCCGACCTCTTCAAGAGACGTGCCGCCGCTGCGACCGGGATCATCGTCACCTTCTTCTCGATTTCAGGTGTCACCTGTCCGATCATCACTGGATGGCTCGCTCAGACAGGTGACGGCTTCTCAGGCGCGTTCACCGCTTTGTGCATAGTCGTGGCATCGGGTGTACTCGGCATGGTGTTCTTCGCAACAGGCCGAGTCGATTCCAGAAATCAGGAAATCAAATCATGACCGACCAGAACGATCTCCAGAAACTTCGCGAACGAATTGATGCGATCGATGCCAGGCTGGTCGAACTCCTGAACGAGCGGGCCAGCATCGTCGTGTCCGTGGGCGAATCCAAACGCGAGGACGATACACCCGTCTATGCGCCTCATCGGGAGAGACAGGTCCTCAATCGGGTCATGGCCGCCAACAAGGGCCCCCTTCGTGATCGGGCCATCGAGGCCATCTGGCGAGAACTCATGTCCGACAGCTTTCGTCTTGAACAAGGCGTCTCGATCGGATTTCTCGGCCCTTCGGGTTCCTTCAGTCACCTCGCCGCCGTCCGGCACTTCGGTTCCTCGGTGGAATTCAAGGAGTTCAAGGATATCCCGGCCGTGTTCAGGGATGTCCAGGTCGGCAACTGCACCTACGGACTTGTCCCGTATGAGAACTCGACCGGTGGCAGCATCACGGACACGCTCGATGCCTTCGGTGAATACGACGTCATCGTGTACGCGGAAGCCATGATCAGCATCTCGCACTGCCTGCTCTCGAACATACCGATGGAATCGATCCGTCGCGTGGCCAGCAAGCCTCAGGTCTTCGCACAATGCCGTCGATGGCTTGAAAACAACCTGCCCGATGCCCAGAGAATCGACGTCGCCTCATCGGCCGCCGGTGTGATCGAAGCCGCGGTCAGTTCCGACATGGCGGCAATAGGCTCATTGCTTGCTGGAAAACTGCATGGCGTCAACGCCTTGAACGTCGGTATCGAGGACAATCCCGGCAACATCACCCGCTTCCTCGTGATCGGTCGTGAAGCTGCCCAGCCGACCGGTCAGGATCGGACGAGCATCATGTTCACCACCTCGCACGAACCGGGGGCTCTGGTCGACGTCCTTGGCGTATTCAGGGACGCTGGCGTCAATCTGAGCCACATCGACAAGCGTCCAAGCGGCCGCGAGAACTGGAACTATTCATTCTTCATCGACGCTGATGCACACCAGCAGGATCAGATCATGATGGATGCCATCGAAAAAGCACGCCCCCTCTGCACCGCCTTCAAGGTGCTTGGTTCCTATCCAAGAGCCGAACAGGTCCTCTAGTGGGTATGCTGAACGCATGGCAGAAGTCAGCCGAACAACCACGGCCCTGCTGAACAATCTCCACGATGCGGACAACGAAGCCGCGTGGAGAGAGTTCGACGATCGCTATCGACCCATTCTGCTCGGATTCTCGAGACGTCTTGGGCTCCCCGATGCGGATGCCGTCGATGTGGCTCAGGAGACGATGGTCCAGTTCATCAAGGAGTACCGTGAAGGTAAGTACGATCGCGATCGTGGTCGGCTGAGATCATGGTTGCTGGGCATCGCCCGGTTCCGTGTAGCGGGCGTCTATCGAAAGCGAGCCACCAGCAGGATCAGTCGCGGCGAATCCGCCATGGTGGATCTCCCCCGCGATGAAGAGATGGAGGCCGCCTGGGATACCGAGCGGAGAATGACGATTCTGCGAAAGGCACTGGATCAGCTTCAGGCCAATACGCGAATCGCGGACAAGACGGTGCGGGCCTTTGAAATGGTCGCTCTTCAGCAACTGCCAACGGCCCAGGTCGCAGAGGAACTCGAGATGAATGAGAACGATGTATACCTCGCGAAGAGTCGTGTCGCCTCAAAGCTCAGGGAGATCGTCGCCAGCCTCGAATCCCTCTACGACGAGGATGTGATGTGACTCGCCCGGGAGAACGCCAGCCCTCGGATGAAGAGCTGCGACGGATCGCCTCCGGTGCCACCGTTGAATCAGAAGTCATGGCGTGGTTGAAGACGCATGATCCCGACGGACATCTACTCGAGAAGGCACGGACCGAAATCGGTCTGAATACCGGTTCCACCGAATCCGACTCCACCGAAGCTTCGACCGACTGCCGAAGACCGACCATCGCCGAGATGCACCACATCGCCGAGGGACGGACCGTCGACCCCGCCGTGCTGAAATGGCTAGAGGAGGAGGACGACGGTGGTGTTCGGGCAGAAATCGAACAGTTGAAGGCCGATGACGACCTTCTGGGAGAACTGGCTGCCGTTCATCGCGAGAAGGTCCCGGCCGGATCTTCGATGCTCGATGCCCCCACCCCTCCGGGCTACGACATCATCCGTGAGATTGACCGCGGTGCCCAGGGCGCGGTCTTTCTGGCGACGCAAGTCGCCGCCAAGCGACAGGTCGCTTTGAAGGTCCTGCTTCAGGGAAGCTTCGCGACCGATCGGCAACGGATGCGGTTCGAACGGGAAGTCGAAGTCGTCGCGTCCCTGAAGCATCCAAACATCGTGACGCTCTTCGACAGCGGACTCACAAGCGACGGCAGCGCCTATCTCGCGATGGAGTTCGTCGACGGCGTACCGCTGAACGAGTACCAGGCCGACTCCGGAACACATCCCTCTAGACCATCGGACATTCGAGCACAGGCCGATCTCTTCATCAGGATCTGCGATGCCGTGAGCTACGCACATCAGAAGGGCATCATCCATCGCGATCTCAAGCCCGCCAACATACTCGTCGACAAGGAAGGGCAACCCCACATTCTCGACTTCGGACTGGCCAAGGCCGTCGAGGAATCCCCGATCACCGAATCCCGATACGAGATGACCGCCGCCGGTGAATTCATGGGTACGTTCGCCTATGCCTCCCCCGAACAGGTTTCGGGCAATCCGGATCTGGTCGATACGAGAACCGATGTCTACGCATTGGGTGTGATCCTCTACGAGATGCTGCTCGAACAGCGTCCCTATCGAGTCACCGGCTCCATTGCGCAGATGGTGAAGTCGATTGTCGATGAACCCCCCGTGTCGCCAAGGCAGCTGGATCCCGCGATCAGTCAGGACATCGAGACCATACTCCTTCGTTCTCTCGACAAGGAAACCGATCGACGATACCAGTCCCCTGCCGCGATTGCTTCGGATCTCAGACACTGGCTTCGGGGAGAAGCCATCGAGGCTCGTCGAGACGACAGCTGGTATGTCGCCAGAAAATTCCTCCGAAGACACTGGCTGCCGGTTTCAGGAGTGGCGGCCGCCTTGATCGTGCTCACGGGCTTCGCCGTCTTCATGACGATTCTCTGGGAACGCGCGGATCACTTCAATCGCACGTCGGACCGGATGCTTGTCAGCGCGACGCAACTACTCGGGAACATGGATCGCGAGAACCCCGATCAGCCCATGTCGGCCGCCAGCATGGCCGAACTCATGGAGCGATGGTCCGGCATCATCAACGACAATCTGGCCGAGTTTCCGGAACTGTCCGCAAGACTCAATACGAGCCTGGGATCGAATTTCATCAGCATCGGCGAGTTCGATGACGCGAGTGCGGCACTCAATGAATCGCTCGATGCACTGGCACAGGCTGGACTGTCGGACTCCCCCGATGCTGCGCTTATCCATCATGAGCTCGGACGGCTTCACTGGAGACAGAAGCAGCTCGAGGAATCGAGAAGGCATTACGCAACGGCGCTCGCCATTCGAAGATCGCAGCTGGGCGACGATGATCCCGACACGCTCAAGACGAGTCGACATCATGCCGTGGTTCTCATGGACATGGGACTCGCTGACCAGGCCACCCGTGAACTCGAGCGGACCGCAGAGGTTCTGGAGGATGCGATTCCGAAGGCCGCATCCGGGGATCGCAGGATGCTCATCGCCAATCTCGCCGATGCACGCAACACGATGGCCGTACTGCTGATCGAAGGCGCTCGACCGGTCGAGGGGATCGCGATGATGCAACAGGCCATCGAGCTGCTCAGCCAGATCAGCGACAACCCCGATCAGGATTGGCGTATTGGAAACATTCTCAACACGCTGGCGGAAGCCAAGCTTTCAATCGGCGACATGGCAGGGGCCGAAGCAGATCTTCTTCAAGCCATGAAGATCAAGCAACGCGGCGGCTCGCCTCGACTCATCGCAAATGGTCAGGCCATGATGGCCAGACTGAGACTCCAACAGGATCGATTCGCGGAATCGCTCGAGATGGCCACATCCGCATATCGCGAAAGAATCGCCAGACTGCAGCCATCCTCGCACGCGGTCACAAGCCTCAAGGAGATCATGGCGGAGAGTCTCATGGGTCTGGAAAGAACGGAGGAGGCCGAACAGGCCATCGAGGAACTCCAGAGGATCTATGGAACCGATGCCCACGAAATGGATCTGCTGGGTATGCGAAGACTTCAGGCCATGCTTCGTTTCCATGAAGGCGATGTTGGACTGGCTCGACAAGAACTGCAGCTCGTCTGGTCGACGATCGAGTCACTGGGCACGACCCGCACCCCGCTTGGACAGGCGGTGCGGCGAAATCTGGACATGGTGAACGAACAGATGGACCGCGTGAGGAACGACTCCGATACCCGGCGATGAACATCGCATCAGATCATGGGATGAACCACTGCGGCTTCAGGCGCGCCTTCGCCGCCGAGCACCGATCAGTCCCAGGCCGAGCAAGGCCAGACCTGCGGGAGCGGGAACCGATGAGACACCATCGAGCAACATCATGTAGCTGCCGAAGTTCTCGGGATTCGCAGCTGTCCATTCGCTTGTCCATTCGAAGTCGGCCGTGCCCTCTGCCGGGCCCACGGTTCCGAACGGGTTGTTCAGGAGGTTGAACAAGGCGATCGACTCGCCGTTGTCGAGTTGGATTCTGGCTTCGGATGGCGCGGATGTGATCGCCAGATAGAAAATACCGGGCTGGTTGAAGAAGGCATTGTTGACATTGGTCAACACAGGATCCAGATTGTCCGGATTCGAGTTGTTGCTTGCCATGATCGGATTGCCGTTCTCGTTGAACAGGAAGAGCATGGCATCGGGAATGTCGAACGAGGAATTCTTCAACGTGATCTTGAAGGCAGCCGGATCAGTGATTCGAATCCTGTAGACATCCTGGAAATCGCCTGGGCCACGAAGACCTCCTCCACCACCAATGGACCCACTGATCGTCGAAACGATGCCGCCGGACTCGGTCTTCACATCGGTGGCGGTATTTCGGGAGGAACCAGTGTCGCCCGGCTCGATGAAGTCCGGCCCACGTAGCAGCGAGGCCTGAGCGGCCGGAACCGACAATACGAATACAGCCAACAATGAGGTGGTGTGACGAATCATGCGCTTTCTCCCGAGGTATCGAATCAAGCCCCTGTTGCCAGAACCCCTCGATCCACAACGTTAGGCTACCCTCCCGATGGATCAACTCCAAGGATAGAACAACCAGAATGCCCAATTCCAGACCATTGAATCTTCGAGAATACGCTTTCAGAGCCAAAAATCACATCGCCGAAATGGCTTGGGACTACTACTCGGGCGGTTCGGATGATGAAATCACCCTGGCGGAAAACGAGGCCGCCTGGGGAAGAGCCAGACTCCATTACCGAGTTCTGACCGATATAGCCGAACGTTCCACTCGAACCAGCGTTCTTGGACACGATTTGAGCATGCCGGTCATGGCGGCACCGACCGCGTTCCATAAGATGGCGCATGAGGATGGTGAACTGGCCACCGTTCGAGCGACGACACGTGCTGGCACCGCCATGATCCTGAGCAGCCTGTCCACGGTTGACGTGGAGGATGTGCTGAAGGCGGCGGAAGGCCCCGTCTTCTTCCAGCTCTACATGTACAGGGATCGGATGGTCAGCCATGATCTCATCAGACGTGTCGAGTCCGCCGGATGCAGGGCGATCGTCCTGACGGTCGACGCGCCCCTCCTCGGTAATCGTGAACGCGATGAGCGAAACAACTTCGCACTTCCTCCGGGAATCACCGTACGGAATCTCACTGCTCAAACGGCATTGGATTTTTCCTCCGAGGCAGGTTCCGGTTTGTCCGGATTCGTCCACGATCATCAGGACCCGACACTCAACTGGGAACATGTCGAATGGCTTCGTTCAACGACCGATCTTCCGATCGTGATCAAGGGATTGTGCCGACCCGATGACGCCGTTCGATGCTTCGACTGCGGTGCTCAGGCAGTCGTGGTCTCGAATCATGGCGGCAGACAACTCGACACGTCCCCGGCGACCTTCGATGTGCTCCCCTCCATCTGCGAGGCGGTCGGCGACAGAGGCGAGGTATGGGTCGATGGCGGTATCCGCCGTGGAACGGACGTGATCAAGGCGTTGGCTGCCGGCGCAACCGCCACGCTCATCGGCCGACCCATACTCTGGGGCTTGGCCGAGTCTGGGGAAGCAGGCGTTTCGGACGTCTGGTCCATCATGCAGCGTGAACTCGATCGGGACATGGCCCTCTGCGGATGTCGATCCATAGCGGAGATCACCCGGGATCTGCTTGGCCCCGATTCAACGGGCTGAGCAGCTGTCACCTGATCCAATTATGAAGAATTGACCAATAGATGAGATCTGGACGAGATCCTCTGCGGGTTTCAAGGGATACTTCAGACGAGCCATGCATCCAGAAAACCGAAACCGAAGACAGTTCGTGCAGCAGGCCCTCGCGACATCCGTAGGATTCGCCGGGCTTGGCCTCATGCTTGAACGCCGACTGGAAGCCGGATGGCTTCATGACAAGTCGATCCCCGGCTACGGACCGCTGATCCCGGATCCGAACTCGATCATCGATCTACCGGCAGGATTCGAATATCAGGTTCTCTCCAAGGCCGGCGAACAGATGAACGATGGTTTCCTTGTTCCCGGCAAACATGATGGCATGGCCGCATTCCCGGGACCCGACGGCATGACGATCCTGATTCGAAACCATGAGATCTCCCCCGGTCATCGTTGCATTGGTCCCTTCGATGGATCCAATGATGCCATCGCCAGAGTGGACCCCTCCCTCATCTATGACATCGGCTCGACGGTGGATGGAAACCCATCGCCATCCCGTGGTGGATGCACCAGACTTCTCTACGACACCAGACAGGGCAAGGAAGCTGGAAAGCTGATTCATCAGGAGTTGGCGCTTGTCGGGACGGAGCACAATTGCGCTGGTGGGCCGACACCACACAGCACGTGGCTTTCCTGTGAGGAATCAATCGTTGGACCGGCTCCTGAGAAGCCATGGACGAAACCGCACGGCTATGTGTTCGAGGTTCCCACGAAGATCGGTTCAGGGCTGGTCAAACCACAACCCATCATCGCAATGGGACGAATGAATCATGAAGCGGTTGCCGTTGATCCGCAAACAGGCATCGTCTACATGACCGAGGACCGCAACGATGGCTGTCTCTATCGGTTCCTGCCCAAGGTGCGGGGCCGATATCTGGAAGGTGGATCGCTTCAGGCGCTGGCGATTTCCGGCCTATCGGGAAATGACCTTAGAAACTGGGAATCTCCTCAACCGTTCGCAGTGGGAACCTCGCGACAGGTCCAGTGGATTCCCGTCGAGGACGTCGACTCATCGAACGATTCCCTTCGCAGCCAGGCTGCCGGCAAGGGCGCCGCGATCTTCGCCAGAGGCGAAGGCATGTGGATGGGTGATGGCGAACTCTACTTCGCCTGCACGACAGGCGGCGCCAACCAGCGTGGACAGATCTGGAGATACCGCCCCGCCGATCCGCTCGTCGAAGGAACACCGATGGAGAACATCGCACCCCGGGGACAACTCACGCTGCTGGCGGAACCAAACGATGCCGCAGTCGTGGAACATGCGGACAATCTCACGGTTTCCCCCTGGGGTGATCTGATCGTCTGCGAGGACGGGTCCGAGGACCAGTTCCTTCTTGGGGTCACACCCAAGGGGAGCTTCTACAAGTTCGGTCGAAACGCGATGAACCGTTCCGAGTTCGCCGGCGCAACCTTCTCGCCAGATGCCTCGACGCTGTTCGTCAACATCCAGAATCCCGGGCTGACTCTGGCCATTCGCGGCCCCTGGCGAAGTTGATGGGACTCAGGATCGATCGACGACCCTGAGCCGGAATCCGGCAGTAAAGGACTCGCCGGGCTCGATGCAATTCAGGGCATCACCATCCGACAACGCTGCGGTCAGGGCTGTCATCGGCTCGAGACAGACGTAATCGGCATCCTCGGGAGAGTAGACCTGCATCGCCTTCCAGCCTTCAAGGAACTCGAAGTCGATGGCGATGGAACCTCCCCGGATGGTGGCGCGACTGCCATCGTGGATGCCGAGGAAACAGTCGTCCCAGGCCCTTTGCGAGAGCTCATGGATCGCGGCCGGCATCGGTTCCGGCGAATGATCGTTCGGCAGCCCTCTCGAATCGAGCGACACCCTGAAAAGAGATGGAAGATCCATCGTGACCCCCTCTCGTGCAACACCAGGCAGCACGAAATATGGATGCCATCCGAAACTGATCGGCACCGCTTCATCTCTGGCCTCTATGTTCGTGGTGACGGCGAGCCCCTTCCCATCAAGCGACCATTCGATCTGCAGGCGATGCGAAAACGGAAATGCCTCCATGAGCCTCTCGTGATCAGACCATTCGATCGATGCCGTGCAGGCATTCTCTTCGCTGGAAAAAGTCCAGTCGGCCCATCTCAGCAGAAGCCCATGCATCGGAAGACCGTTGCCATCTCGATGGACACCCGGCATGCCCTTGAGATCGACTGATCTTCCCTGGAACGACCATCGATCCGAACGAAGCCGGTTCGCCCAGGGATAGAGCAACGGCAAGCCGCCTGTGTGCTCCTCTCGAAGAAACCGATCGAGTGGTTGCGATAGATGAAGGAATTCCCGATCTTCCACTCGCCAAGAGACCGCGCAGCATCCTGCTGCAGGATAGAGCTGCAGGGTCTGCCGGCTTTCGGGATGATCCAGCTCGATCAAGCGTTCCCTATCGAATGATTGACACTCAGCATTCGCCCCAGGCCGCGATGATCACGAGAACGTCATTCACATCGACGAGACCGCTGCCATCCACATCTCCGGATTCGTCATCCGTACCGTAGATGGAAAGAACCTCCAGAAGATCGTCGACATCGATGGCGCCTGATGAATCCAGATCGCCCGGACATGGGGCCGGACAATCCAGAACCTCGAGACTGACATTGTCGATACCCGCTTCGACGAGCGAGGCGTCGAAGTCGTCCTTGACCGAGAAGCGGACTCGCATGTCCGATGTTGGATCCAGATAATCCCCGATGTTGAAGGAAGCGGTCTCCCAGGACTGTCCCGTTCCGCCGGTCGAATGGACGAAGGTCCAGGTCGACCCATCGTCGTTGCTCAGGTGGGTCTCGAGGACATCATCGTTCTGACTGTCATAGAACCAGCGTGAATATGAAATTGATCCATCACTTCCCTCAAGACTGAATCTTGGGGAAAGCAGACGTGTGGGCCCTCCGTCGACGTCGGCTTCACCGGGGGATTCCGGATTGGTCCCGTTCTGGGTGATGAAGCAGATCACTGCGTCGGAACCGGCCGTTGCATCATCCTCAGGCTGAGGTGTCTGCACCCCGTAGATCGTGCCGATCGGATCGACACGCTCCCATGCCCCTGTACTGAGCGTCGGATCGTTTTCCACCGTCCAGACCGGATCGGGCTCCGATTCGAATTCCTCACGCTGGACCTGAATCGTGCCATTGGCCACAAGTGACGCATACGGAGATCCGGCACCGGCCGAAGGATCCACATACATCGCTCCCGATGTCATCTCGGCTTCGAACCAGTAGGCGTACTTCTGAGTGCATTCACCAGCGGGCAAGGTGGCCTGATAGGTGTCGTTGCCAAGATTGACTATCGCCAACTCGATCAAGTTGCCCTCATCGACCTGCAGGTACATCCGACCGCTGTCGGATTGAATCTCGCCTTCACCGATCAGTTCCAGACGAAAACGAATGTCCGTCGTCTGACCGGGCGTCAGATAGCCTGGCAGACCATCCGGATAGGAGAACACGATGCCGGTGGGTGGCTGGTTCATCCAGATCTGGGTTCCATCGCATTTGCCGAACACCAGATCCTTCCAGCCATCCCCGTTGATGTCGATGATGCCCACGTCGTGCACACCATTGCGTTGGTTCTCGGGAATACCGGTCTCCTCTATGGAGAAGGTCACATCCGGAAAATCGCCGCGATTGCGGAAGATGTGGGTAGTCCGACCGCATCCCGCGATATCGACATCCACGTCGGTGATGATCACATCCGGATTGCCGTCGTTGTTCAGATCCGTGATGTAGGTATCGCCGCCGAATCCGTTGGTGATTGAATCGAAGGTTCGGTAGCTGAAATTCGCGTAGCCGTCGGATCCGTTCCCGGTGTTGAGGTAGTAGGAGTCGACGCCATCGTCGGTGACGACCATGTCCAGCATTCCATCACCGTTGAGATCCCCCACTTCGACAAAGTACGGTGCCAGTTGATCCTGAATCTCGTACTCGATGAAGACTCCTTGATTGGAGGCATCGTTGTAGGTGATCGCTACATGCTGCGGCGGATTGAGCGATGTCTGCTTGACGATATCAAGCGCACCATCGTTGTTCATGTCCGCGATCACGCTGGCCGCACCGAAAGCGGACTCCCGCATCTCTGATGTCAGGCGTGCCTGCGTCTGATCCGTGAAGTATCCGTTGCCGTCGTTTATGAGAAGCCTGTTGTTGTAATCCTCGATCTGGGTCGGACCCGAATCGTAATCGCCGAAATACAGATCGGTATCCCCATCGGCATCCAGATCGCCGAGCGTCACTGAACAGAAACGAGGCCCCGCCGTGGGATGCATCTGGGGAATACGGGCATCTTCGTACCGGAACCCCAGCCACTGACCATCATCCTCTCCCAGATTGATGTAGACCCTTGGATGAGAGAGATGCTTTGAATCATTGTCCGTCAGTGTCGGGGCCGTGATGATATCGAGCCAGCCATCGCCATTGAGATCGGCGAGCTCGACATCGCGATCGTTGGTGGGCGTGAGGAAACCCTGATCACCACTCACATCGGAACTGGTCGCGTACTGGGATGTCCGATCGACGAGGACGCCGTTTTCGTTCATGAGCAGCAGGTTGATATCTCTGCCTGCGGATGTGAACGGCTCCTTGCGGACGACGATCAGATCATCGTCACCATCATTGTCGACATCTCCGACTATGTAGTCCTTCTCCTGAGTGTCGTTCTCCCCAAGGGAAGATTCAACGGAGAGACGACTGCTGGTCTCATCCGCATAATTGACCCAGCCACCACTGCCACCGCCTGCCATCGCAACGTCGCAGAGACAACAAAGAACAACCAGATGCCTGAACGGGAAGACTGTCTTAAAATTCATCAAGCTCACTCACTCTCTCGGTAGGGAAAAGGCCGAGACCTTCTCAGGGACAATCCCCCCAGAAGGACAACAATGCAAGGATATCATCTACCTCGACTTCACCGTCCTCATCGAGGTCGGCGGGGCAAGGAGCGGCACATTCCCCCCAAAGCCCCAGCATGGCAAGGACGTCATTGACCTCGACAGAGCCCGATCCGTCCACGTCCCCGGGACAAGGCTCGCAGACATCGAGAGAGCCATCGGAATCACCGTCCAAGGAAGGATTCTGGATGATCTCGACGACATCCCAGATCGAGTTACCGTCGCAGTCCTCGAGCGACTCGTCGAAGGCCTCGATGAAAAGAGGAAGATCCGCTGAATCCACCATCCCATCCTGATTGACATCGTGAATAGCGCAGGCATCATCGGGTGTGCAAGGTTGATTGAAACACTGCTGGATCCCTTCGCCATCGTCATTGCCGAAGACGTCGTCCCAATCGACGAGTTGGGAACCATCGGCATCGAACTCGATTCGACCAAGCGAATCCAGAAATTGGATCAACAACGACTTGTCTGCGGCACTCAGGGATGCGAAGGCCTGAGCCGTGTCGATCCCCTGGCTGGCGAGCAGACCATGTTCGTAGATCGCATACGTCACGCGATCCTCGAAGGAGCCATCCGCGAATCGACCGTCGTGCCAGATTGGCACTCGATATCTCAATCCCCACAGCGGTGGTGTTCGCAGCTGTCGCTCACCTGCAGCCCCATCCTGTATGCCGTCACCGGCCAACCCCATGCCATGCAGAAGGAAATCCCCGTACGGATGTATGTCGACATCGCGCAAGGCTGCTTCCAGATTCGGATCATTCGCCGTGGTGTAGCTCGGCACATGACAGGCCGAACACCCGACCTGCTCGAATATCAGTTCCCCCGACATGCCTGAACGAGGCGTCTGTGGAGGCGGTGCGAGATATCGCTGGAAATCGGTCACTCGCTGAACGAACGTCACCGGCCCCCCGTCCGGCGGATCCTCGGGATCAGCCACCTCGTCACAAAGATCGATGAGACTGCTGTCGCCCTGTGGCGCAATCTCATCGGGCAGTATCGCGTTCGTCATGCCCATCTCATTCAAGGCGGCATCGGCACTGAAGGACTCGACCGTTGCAATCTGGGCCTTCCATCCGAATCGACCGACCCGTTCCGGACCACCAGGATCCTCAAGCGGCACGACCATGTGGGCATCACCGCGAACCGCTGGATCCTGGGCATCACGCACAGCCAGCAGATCGCTGTCGGGGATGGCCTCGATCAGCCCGTAGGCCAAAGCCCCCGGGGTCACCCTGAGAGTCGTCACGTTTGCTTCCGGAGGGATGATCTCGATGCAGTCATCATTGATGCTCTGGGCCTGAAGCAGACTTCCGCCAAATGCATCAAGAGGTTCAAACCCCCCCTTCTTGCCCAAACGACCGAAGCGTGTAACGAACTGCGAGCCGGGCCCACCCACGGGATTGTTGTGACAGGATGCGCAGCTGGTCTGGTTGAAGACGGGCCCAAGCCCCTGTTCCGGAGTCAGATTGAACTGGTAGGCATCCAGCCCGGCGTAGAATCTGGCCAGTTCATCCGTCGAGAGCCCCGGCATCGGATCCCCCGGCCTCGGCTGGAGATCGGCTCGAATGCTGACGGGCCAATTCACAAGGACCGCCAGAGCGAAAACCTTCGCCAGCGACTTGCCGAACGGTGCCAATTGCCGATTTTTCAAACCTCTCTCCAAGCTGGACGCAACCGTGCTTCCTTACACTAACTTATAGAAAGCCGTGAAAAGAACACAAATTACTATTCGCAGAAAACCCGCTCACGGGATCCATATAAAGGTTGTCATTGCCGCTTTACTGTCGGTGAATGCATGCGAAAGACCATCAGCGGACCCTCCTCCCGGGACCGCCTCCACCGATTCGAGTGCATCCGTAGCGACTCCGGCTCTTGATGAGTCCCTGAGCGAGCATTTCAAGCTCATCGAAGAGGAACGAACCGGGCCGGCCAGAGTACGCATACGCCAATGGCTGAACGATCATCCTGAAGATGCTCGAGGCGAGTTCCTCATGGGTCTCAGCTATCACCAGGAAAAGCGATACGGCCGGGCATTGAGATGGTTCAACCAGGCTGTGGAACATGAGCCCGTGTACCCTCCCGCCTGGCATTTCCAGGGATGGACCAACTACTACCTGGGAAACGCGGAACCTGCCCGCCTGGCATTCGAAACGCATCTTCGCCTCGATCCATCGGAAGGTGATTCGCACTTCGCACTGGGACTTCTGTCAATTGAGGAATGGGATCTCGATCGAGCTGAGATCCACCTGAACAAAGCGATCGAACTTCAATCTGAACGACCCGATCGCACCAAGGGTGTATCGAAGGCCAAGGCCAGGCTCAGCGAAGTCGTCGAACATCGCGATGGCGACATCGCGCAGGCGACGATGCTGCTCAAGGAAAGCGTCGAACTGCATCCGGACCATTATGAAGCGTGGTATCGCCTTTCCAGACTTCTTGAGATGCAGGGACGGAGCGACGAAGCCGGATCGGCGCTGGAACAGTTCCACATGGCCAAAGCGAGAGTCAGACCATGATCTCGGGCAGATGTCATCTCGTCACGCCGATCCTGATGGCCGTCGCGATGGTCTCATGCGAACACTCACGGGAAGAACACCCTCCCACTATCACGTTTTCGGATGTCACTCGGGATTCAGGTGTGGCGTTCACAACCACCTCCGGCACGAACCCTTCGCGTCAGATTCTCGAGGTCAATGGAGGCGGCATCGCCATCTTCGACTACGACAACGATGGCGATCCCGACATGTTCATCGCAAATGGTGCGACTCTTGAATCACCCGAGGATGGCCCGGGCTGCAGACTGTTTCGAAACGACAGCCGTGATGATCGCATCCAATTCACCGACGTCACCTCCTCTGCCGGCATCGAACTGAACCGATGGGCCATGGGAGCAGCCGCAGGTGATGTTGATGGCGATGGTTTCATCGATCTGCACGTCACCTGCTGGGGGCCCAATGCCATGCTGAGAAATCGTGGTGATGGCACCTTCGAGGAGGTCACGAAGAGCACAGGCATGGAGGATGATTCATGGAGCACCTCCTCTGCGTTCGGAGATGTCGACGGTGATGGCGATCTTGATCTCTACGTCGTGAACTACCTGGAATTCGATCCTGCTTCGCCTCCCCCCCCTACCCGATACAAGCAGCAGGATGTCCTATCCGGACCGCAGG
This sequence comes from Phycisphaerae bacterium, assembly GCA_002716385.1. Classification (GTDB taxonomy): domain Bacteria; phylum Planctomycetota; class Phycisphaerae; order Phycisphaerales; family SM1A02; genus UBA1668. The sequence goes on from PBAX01000027.1 coordinate 198,194, forward strand.
GACTGATCCCCCAATCGGATCGGCTGTGGATCAACGATGGCAATGGAGGGTTCAATGACGCCATTCAACTTGGGATGATGGAAGCCGTACCCGCGGCCTACGGACTCAACGTCATCATCATCGATTTCGACGGAGACGGCAGACAGGACATCATCGTCGGCAATGACTCGATGGCAAACAATCTCCTGGTTCACAGCGAATCGGCTGATGAGATGCTCGCCCTCGTCGACATCGGAAGCACCAGCGGACTTTCCGTGAACATGGATGGTTCCGAACAGGCCACCATGGGTATGGCCGTGGGCGATCTGGATTCGGACGGAAAGCCTGATCTTTTCACGACCAACTTCTCGGCAGACACGAATACGCTGCACCGAAGCCTGCCCAATGGTGGATGGCAGGATCGAACTCGACAGTACGGACTCGGCATGCCGAGCAGACCATGGCTGGGATGGACAACGGCGTTTCTCGATCTCGACTATGACGGGCTCGAGGATCTCATCATTCTCAATGGTCATGTCTATCCGAACGCGACCATCGAGACCATGGATTCGCATTACGAACAGCCACCCCAGATCCTGATGAGACGAGGTGATCGCTTCGAAGCCCTGCCACCGGCAAAACATGACAACTGGCTTGGCATTCCACGTCGTGATCGAGCGGGCGCACTTGGGGATCTGGACGGCGATGGCGACATGGATCTGGTGACCGCGGAATTGAACGGGCCGATTCGAATCATCCAGAACCAGACTCGCCCCCCGTCTGCACGCCTGCCGATCGTTGTTCATCTGGAGGATGATCGAAACGGTGTTTCGAACCGCAACGGCATAGGCAGTCGAATTCGTCTCCTCTCCACACCCCCGGCAAGCAGATGGATCCATTCCGGAGGGGCCTTTCAATCTGCCCACGATTCCGCCGCCTCGTTCAATGTCCCCAGAGGGGGACAACCAATCGACTTCGAGGTCACCTGGCCTGATGGAAAGACGACCTTGCACAGGATCAAGCCGGAAGTCCGCACGTTGATCCGCCACAGTCAGGGCACGTCCGCCGATCCCGGCTGATACAAGCAGGGCTGGACGCCTGTATCCTCGTCATCCATATGGCGAATCAGCCTCGGCGATGGCGAAAAGTAGAAGCATTTGGTCCCGGGCACCCGCTGGCATGGATCATCTGGAGCGTTCCCGCGCTCTTCTTCCTGTACGAGTTCATACTGAGAATTGCGCCCAGCCTGATGCTGCCCGAACTCGAGCAGCGAATGCAACTGACCGCGGGTGGCATCGGCGCGGCACTTGGCGCCTACTACTACGCCTATGCCCCGATGCAACTCGTCGTCGGCGTATTGCTGGATCGATTCGGCTCGCGAAGACTTCTGTGTGCCGCAGCCTTGATCTGCGTCATCGGACTGGTCATCGGTGCAGGTGTCTCATCACCCATTGGCCTGGCGGCCAGTCGGTTCCTGCTTGGTCTCGGATCTGCCTTCGCCTACATAGGCGCCGTCTATGTGGCGATGACCTGGTTTCCACACCGCCGCGCCGCGATGTTGACGGGGCTGACGGCTGGAATCGGATTCTCCGGCGCCATCGCAGGCGAGTTTCTTCTTGAGGCCATGTTTGGCACTCCACCAAGCTGGTCTCGAGGCATGTGGATCCTTGCGATTTTCGGTGCCGTGTTCGCGATCGCCATCTGGATCGCCGTTCCCGAAAGGCCAAGCTGGCATCTGCAACGGGTTGGCCGCAAGACGACGCACAGCATGCGCAGTGTGCTTTCCGGCCTCAAGGCGGTCACGACGCATCGGGACACGTGGCTTATCAGCATCGGCTGCGCATTGATGTATCTCCCACTGGCATTCGCCGGGAACTGGGGGCCACGCGATCTTCACGTCGTGCTAGGCATATCGACGGAAGACGCGCCGAAGCTCTACGCCATGTTCTATGCCGGCATCGGCCTGGGTTGCCCATTGGTCGGCTGGCTTTCGGATCGATCTGGTCGGCGACGACCCTTCCTCATCATGGGCAGCCTGGCGGCCGCCCTGGGAACTCTTGCCATGGCCCTGCTTCCCGAATCCGCCAGCGAATGGATCTGGATCATCCTCCCGGTCTGGGGCCTTGTGGTGAGCACCTATGTGCTTGGCTATCCCATGGCAGCCGATCTCAACAGACGCGATGCCGCCGGAACCGCCATAGCCTTCGTCAATTGCATCGGGATGCTGCTGGCTGGACTCATGGTCTGGCTCTTCGGCGTTCTCGTCGATGGGATCGCAGCCAGTCGAGGCCATACGGAACCACAGGCGGATGATTTCAGACTTTCATTGATGATTCTGGCCGCATTCATGACATTGGCCTGTGTCGCCAACAGTCTGGCACGGGAGCGGAGTCAATCCGACGATGCCGTAGCATCCGATTGACCGTGATTACCCGGCATCCGACTCAATGGCAGTCGACGTCTCAAGCAGGCAGGCATGATCATGAAAATCAGCCTGAGCGTCTTGTTCACGACACCGGGCACACAGACTTCCCTGCCTCTTTCGACCGCCTTCCATCCGGCCGTGACAACCGGACCGGCTTCCTGCCACATCCATCGCGGCATCCGATCCACCGATTCCCGATTTCCCAGAACATCATGGAACTCGGTTCGAGTGAATCCGGGGCACAAGGCCGTCACATGTACGCCACTGCCGGCGACTTCTCTGGACAGACTTCGAGCCGCCTGGACGAGGAAGGTCTTGGCTGGTCCGTAGTACCCGCCCGGTGTCACCGGCGTGAACGCCGCCAGTGAGGACACGTGGATAATGCGACCCCAACCTCTCTCCAGCATTGCGGGCGCAAAAGCATGTGCGAGCCGGATGGGAACGATGCCCAGCACTTCGAGCACGTCACGCTCCACCGACCATTGAGTTCTCAGAAAGAAATCAGGTACGGCATATCCGGCGTTGTTGATGAGTATGCCAACGGGAACATCGATCGATGTGATAAGCGATTCAACCGCATCGCGATCCGTCAGATCACATGGTCGCACCAGAACATCAACACCATGTCGCGTTCGTATCTCATTCGCAACGGACTCCAGCCGGTCCTTGCGGCGAGCCGTGAGGACAAGCGGATGCCCCAGCCCTGCGAGAAAAAACGCATACGCCTCCCCGATTCCGGAGGAAGCGCCTGTGATCAATGCCCAGACATTCGATGAGCCCTGTTCACTCGTCATGCGTTCATCGTATAGTGGATGCAGTCAATATTCCCAAGCCAGTACATCCAAGGTGCCAATCATGATCCAACGAATCATCATCTGCTCAATCGCCTGTCTTCTTCTCATCGGATGCCAGTCCAATGATGCTGGCTACGAGTTTGCGATCAAGCCGGCATGGAACCATCAGATGAACGGCCTGCAGCACTACTCGCTTGCCAACGGGAACAATATTTGGGTACAGCAAGGTGCGATTGTCACAGCGGATGACATCAAGAAAGCCACCTACACTCCCGACAATTTGGGGGAACCCGCCGTCACGATCACGCTTGATGCCGCCGGGAGCGCAAGAATGAGCCGATTCACATCCGGTCATCTAAATCAGCCGCTTGCGGTATTCGTGGATGACAACCTACTCAGCGCCCCGATGGTGAGATCTGAACTGAGCAACCAATTCATGATTCTTGGGATGAGCGACAAGGACCATGCGATGGCATTCATCGATCGATGCAACAAACTGATCGACTCCAAGAACTGACGGTGCCATCAGAAGGGCTCAAGAAGGGTCCAGAACTCGAAAATAGGCCCTCAATCAACAGTTTCTTTGAATCCTCTCCTCGATCTGGACGAATCTGGACATAGGATGAAGTATCAGTCCGTGTGCCTGATTTCCCCCTCAAGACACCAAGAGAGGCTCCATGAGAAAGAACAGCATCTTCCAGTACGTACTGCTGGCAACCGCAACTAGCGTCGTATCCTCGACCGCCTGCCTTGCCGCCGGCGGACCAGCCAGTTTCGATGGCAATCAGCTTCCATTGCAGATTGTCGATCGCGTCTCCGTTGATGGTCCCGATTACGACAAGCTTCAGAGAGAGGATCTCACGCGAGACAATGAAATCGGGCCTCGCCGATTCGCTGTTTCACGATCCATCTCGGCGACACCTGCCAACCACGGCACGTGGGAGCACATGTCCGATGGTCGCATGCTCTGGCGTCTCTCGATCGATGCGAGAGGAAGCCTGAACGTGAATCTCGGATTCGAGGAATGGAACCTGCCCGCCTCAGGCGAAGCATGGATCTCCTCGGCAAATGGAGACTGGGTGTTGAACCCCATCACGGCAGAGGACAACAACAGCAGCAACGAACTATGGACCGCATTGATCCCATCCGATCAGGCGCTCATCGAGGTTTCGATGGATGCCGAGGATCGAGATCACTTCATCGAGAACACCACATTGACCCACATCAATGTCGGATACCGAGGATTGGGTTCGGATGGTGGAACACGCGGCACCTCGGAGAGTTGCAACGTCGACGTCATCTGCCCGCTTGGGGACAACTGGCGTGACGAGATCCCTTCAGTCGGCCTGATCATCATCGGTGGTTCGGGCGCCTGCACAGGCGCCATGATCAACAACACCTTCCAGGACGAAACCCCCTACTTCCTGACCGCGGACCACTGCGGCATCAGTGCCAGCAACGACCAGACTGTCGTCGTCTACTGGAACTTCGAAAACAGCTATTGCCGAACACCCGGCAGCAACGACAGCGGTGGCAATGGAAACGGCAATCTGAATCAGGTCACGACCGGTGGCTCCACGATTCTGGCCAACGGCAGCAACAGCGACTACTGCCTCATCAGACTGAACAACTCCCCCAATCCAGCCTACAAGGTCACCTTCTCCGGCTGGAACCGCTCGAGCTCCACACCAAGTCAAGGCGCGGGGATCCATCATCCCAACTCCGCTGAAAAACGAATCTCGTCCGTTGACGCCGTCTACAGTCAAGGGCCCTACTGGATCGTGAACTGGGGCGAAGGACGAACCTATTTCGGCTCCTCGGGTTCACCGCTCTACGATGCGAATTATCGAATCGTCGGACAGCTCTATGGGGGCAGTTCCTTCTGCGACAATGACCAGAACGACGTGTACGGAAAACTGAGCACGAGCTGGACCGGACTCCGGGACTATCTCGATCCAACAGGCAGCAATGCCGTCACTCTGGACACGCTGAATCCCTATGACGGCAGTGGCAACGGTGGCGTATGCTGTGTCGGCGACACGTGCTTCGTGGTACCACAGGAGAACTGCGGTTGCAGTTCCTGCACCTGGTATCCGGACCAGACCTGCGCAACTGTCGATTGCAGCGTCGTGATCGTCACCGGAGCCTGCTGTCTGGAATCAGGCCAGTGCCTCAGCAACCAGACGCCTGAAGCCTGTGCCGACGCCGATGGCGACTATCAGGGCGACGACTCGTCCTGTGCCGACGTCAACTGCCCGCAGCCCGAACCGACCGGCGCCTGCTGTGTCAACGGCAACTGCGTCAGCGACCTCACGGCCGCCGAATGTGCCGCTGGAAGCGGTGACTATCAGGGCAACGACACCAGCTGCGACTTCGTCGACTGCGATGCCGTGGGCGACTACGTCGAGTTCCATCATGTCATCGTGGGCGAGAACCTCGTTCCCGGCATCGGTCCCAACTGGACCGTAGACATCATGGCGGCCCTGCTGCCTGGAAACCGCATCGATGCGGTCGCCGGCAACAGCGCACAGAGCAAGGTGCTCTCGGCCACCAACGGCTTCTACCAGAATCCAAACGGTGGTCCACTCTCCACCGACATCAACCCCAACTTCTACGCGTTCGTGCCCGAACTCGAATGGGACTCACGCGTGACCATCGGCGCCCTTGATCAGACCGGTGCGCCGTTCGGCGAGAACGCGCTGGGAAGCGTCGGCGTCGACTGGACCCAGTTCGAGAACGGCGGAACCCTCGATGTCGACAACGGCACGTGGTACGTCCTCCCGGATGACGATCAGGGCAACGCCCTGCCGTTCGTCTCCAACGACTGCTCGAGCCAGGAAGGCGTCCTGATCGCACGGCTGACCGTGAACGATCTCGATTCCAACGTCTCGATCGAGGCGTTGCTCCAGGGCCGTGACGGACTGGGCAACACCTGGCAGGATGCCGCCAACTACAGCTTCGACTACGAGGCGATCGTCGACTGCAACGGCAACAACGTCTCGGACGCCTGCGACATCGCCAACGGCGACAGTCAGGATGCCGACGGAAACGGTGTTCCGGATGAATGCGACGACTCGGATTGCCCCGGCGATGCCGATGGCGATGGCGATTCGGATGTCGATGATGTACTGCTGGTGCTGGGGAACTTCGGCGGAAACGGCGAAGGAGACGTCGATGGCGACAACGACGTCGATGTCGACGACATCCTCATTGTCCTGGCCGCCTTCGGAGATTGCTGAGCCAGCCAATCATCAACCCAATTTATCCACGCATCCGGCCCCATTTGGGGCCGGATGTCTCTTTTGGGTCCAATCATGCCCATTCGAAGGAAACCAAAGCTTCAATTTGCTCGAAATCTCTAATTGGAGGCCCATTTCGACGGGTTTCATGAGGATTTGACCCGAGTCAGGTGTATGTTGAAGGGCTGGAGGAGGCCCTACAACGCCTCTCAAGGGTGAATTAAGCCAGATATCAGAGAGAGATCCCCAATGTCCACCAAGCTGTTCAAAGCTCTTACGGCCGCCGGAATATGTTTCCTGTCAACGAATGCACTTGCCATGAACGACCCTGCCGGCATTTCCCAGCTGGTTGTTCCGGTCACGAAGTTCGAATCGCCAGATCTCGATTTTCTCGAGCTGGACGACATTCGAAGAGAAGCCGATGGCCTTCCGGCAAGATTTGCTGTTCCCCACACCACTTTGATCACTCCGGTGAACAGTGGTACCTGGGATCGAAATCTCGAAGGCAGACTTCGATGGCAAGTGCGAGTCGGCAGCTTTGGCGTACCTCACATGAACCTCGGCTTTGGCTACTGGGCGATGCCTGAAAGCGGTGAGCTGGTTCTCGAGAACATGGACGCCACCGATTCACTCGGACCCTACACGTCATTGGACAACGAGGAGCACGGCGAACTCTGGTTGCCGGTCATTCAGGGCGATGACATCATCATCACCATCACCTGCGACGATGCCGATCGACAAGCCGTCGAGAACGGAATCGCGCTGACCAATGTCAATGTCGGCTATCGCGGTTTCGGTGCGGCCAAGCTTCTCGGAAACAGTCGATCCGGCGCCTGCAACGTCGATGTCAAATGCCCGGAAGGCGAACCATGGCAAGCCGAAATCGACTGCGCCGGACTGTATTCCTACAACGGATTCCTGGCCTGTTCAGGTTCCATGATCAACAACACCAACAGAGACGAGACCCCCTACTTCCTGACCGCGGACCACTGCGGACTCGGCACCAACAACGATCAGACGATGGTCGTCTACTGGAACTACGAAAACTCGTTCTGCCGTGAGCCGGACAGCAATCAAAGCGGTGGCAACGGCAACGGCAATCTGAATCAGGCCACCACCGGTGGTGCGATCTACAGAGCCGGCAGTGGAAGCAGCGACTTCACACTGGTCGAACTCAACAACTCGCCCAACCCGAACTACAACGTGGGCTTCTGTGGATGGGATCGTCGCACGAGCACACCTCAGGGCGGCGTCTGCATTCATCATCCGAATCTTGAGGAGAAAAGAATCTCCTTCGACTACAACAACCTCTCATCCCAGGGCAACTACTGGATCGTCAACGACTGGGATCTGGGAACGACCGAGCCCGGATCATCAGGTTCACCCCTGTTCAATCCAGACCATCGGATCGTGGGTCAGCTCTTTGGCGGATCAGCCGCCTGCAACAACAATCTGGAAGACATCTACGGCAAGCTCTCGTCCTCCTGGAATTCAGGCCTGGGCAACTATCTCGACGCGGCGGGAACCGGAGAACAGTTCATCGATACACTCGGCTCCGCGAATGAGAACGGCGGCGTCTGCTGCGTCGGCGACACCTGCTTCGTGGTCCCAGAGGAGAACTGCGGTTGCAGTTCCTGCACCTGGTATCCCGACACGCTCTGCAATGAAGTCGATTGCAGCGTCGTGATCGTCACCGGAGCCTGCTGTCTGGAATCAGGCCAGTGCCTCAGCAACCAGACGCCTGAAGCCTGTGCCGA
>PBAX01000028.1 GCA_002716385.1 Phycisphaerae bacterium
CGCACGAGCCGGTCGTGCATGTAAGAATGCCATCGCCGAAGATCGTGTCGAAGTCCGATCATCTGCATGTCGATCTCGGAAACGAGCACGGTGTGTTCATCCGGGAGTCCGTCCCGAATGAAGACGAGTGGGGCGGGGAGGTTCAGCGGCTTCATGATCGCGGCCTTCAGGAGCTCAACCTGCATGTGGTCCATGTACTGGATCCCGGGCATGTTGAAATGAGATCCTGGGAACGCGGTTCGGGCCCGACATCGGCCTGTGCTTCGGGTGCGACGGCGGTGGTTTCCGCCCTCGCCAGCTGTGAGCAAGTATCCTCGATCGTCAGGGTCTCTCAGCCAGGAGGTGAGTTGCTGGTGAAATGGAGAGGCTCGGGCCGTCAGCCTGTCAACATCGGTCAGGTTGGTCTGCTTCCCGTTCCCCTAAAGGAGGGCGCCTGATCGGCGTGAATGATGTGGCTGGAATGGAATTGACGTGCATAACAGTTCAGGGGAGTCCTCGTGAAATGGGTGAGGGGATAGGGGAGGCTCTCAGGGGACGTATCCAGTCCCTGGTGTCGCATCGACTGGATGTGGCGCGTTGCTTCCTCGAGGAGAGAGGGTTCAAGGATGCATTGACCGTCTATCGCGAGGCGGGGCGTAGTTGCCTTGAGCATCTCCGGCAGTGGGACGAGAAGGGGCATGAGGAACTAGCTGCCACGGCCAGTGCAGCCGATGTCCCGATCCTGGATCTGTATTCCGTCTCGAATCTCACCGATGTCAGGGACATCGCTTCGCGAGATCGGCATATCGGCGATTCGGACGAAGGCTGCACGGCGTTCATGGTTCCGGAACAGTCGAGATCGCCGTTGATTCTGGGGCAGACCTGGGATCTGAATCGTGGCGACATGGAATACGTTGTCGGCATACATCGTTTGCCCGAGGATGACCCGGAAACGTGGAGCGTGACGGTCGCCGGCACGCCGACACTCATCGGGATGAATGAACATGGACTCTGGGTCGGCACGACCAACATCCGCGTCCGGGGTTCCCATCCGGGCGTCGGCTATCTCGACATCCAGCATCGAGCGCTTCGAGAGCGAGACTTCGCATCGGCTGCTCGCGTCGCCAGCGAAGCGCCTCGTGCAGCGGCTCATACCTATTGGTACGCGGATCCCGATGGAGGCATGCAGCTCGAGTGCTCGGCGGCCAAGGTCGTCTCGCGACCACTGGAGCATACGCCCCTCGTCCAGACCAACCATTGTCTGGATGCCGAACATGTCGAATCCTCGGTCGAACCGGCGACCCCCAGCAGCTGCGAGCGTCTTCAAACAGCGACCGAGCTGCTGGCGGATGGACGTGTCGACATCGACCGTCTGAAGACGATCATGTCCGATCGCTCTCAGGGAAGTCTTTCGATCAATCGGCTGCCCGAGGACAACGAGCCCACGACGACCAATGCCTGCATGATCGGGATTCCGGCAAGTCGCACTTTTCAAGCCTGCCGAGGCAGTGCTGATCGCGGAGAATGGGTCACATTGGCATTTGATCGAGGAAGCTGAGGGTATTTCCTCACGGACTGCGGCGAGTGAATACAATTGTGGTTCATGACTATTGAAACCACACCACTGCTGCATCACGCGATCGATACACCCGAGGTTCACGGCGGCCTCGACCAGATCATCGACGGTATCCGAAGGGCTCAGGAGTCGATCGAGGGCGTCAGGCCGCCACAGCCCGATCGTCAGGCGGAGGCCCGGTCGCTGATCGAGACATTCGGGGAAGCTCGCGGGCGTGGCCTGGTCTTTCCGTTGATGGGTTCCGGGCTTGGCCGGGGTGCGTTGGTCGAGCTGACCGATGGTTCGGTCAAATACGATTTCATCACCGGTATCGGTGTACATGCTTTCGGCCATGGTGATCTCGACATCATCCGAACGACCCTCATGGCGGCGACGGCTGACATCGTCATGCAGGGCAATCTCCATTGCAATCGAGAAGCGGTCGATTTCTCGGAGACACTTCTCACGGCGGCTGCCGGAACCGGAGAACGCCTGCTCAAGCACTGTTTCCTCACGAATTCGGGTGCCTTGTCAAACGAAAACGCGTTGAAGATCTGCATGCAGAAGACCTGTGGTGCACCGCGTGTACTGACGTTCGAACATTGCTTTGCCGGCCGCACGACCACCATGGCCCAGATCGGCGACAGCGCGGGAGCAAGAGTCGGAATACCCCTGAATCTCGAGGTCGAATACCTCCCGTTCTTCGATCCGAACGATCCGGAAGGCTCCACGCAGGCGGCCATCCTGCAGATAGAGGAAGCCATACGGAGATATCCATCACAGCATGCCTGCCTCGTGCTGGAGCCACTGCAGGGCGAAGGTGGTTTCAACGTCGCACCGCGGGAATTCTTCGAGCCACTGATGATCAGAGCGAAGCAGGCGGGCATTCCGGTCTGGTTCGATGAGGTGCAGAGTTTCGGGCGAACCGAATCGATGTTCCGCTTCCAGGAACTCGGGCTCCAGCCCGATGTCGTCACGATCGGAAAGATGTCCCAGGTCTGTGCGACGTTGTTCACCGAGGAGATGAATCCCAAGCCGGGACTTCTGAGTGCAACGTTCATCGGCAGCACGGCTTCCCTGAAGGTGGGTCGTCGAATGCTCGAGCGACTCCAGTCAGAAGGGGCGTATGGTTCGGACGGTCGCAATGCCAGACTGCATCGGTCTTTCCGTGAAGCGGCGGCGGAACTGGTAGACAGCAAGCCCCATCATTTTCCCTCTCTGTCGGATCCTTCCAAACAGGGTTCGATAGACGAGGTCGTCGGAGGGGCGGGATGCATGATGAGATTGACTCCATACGGTGGTGACGGCCAGAGAATCAAGGCTCTTCTGAACAGGATGTTCGATGCCGGAGTAGTGGCCTTCTATTGTGGACATGGGCCATTCCATCTGAGATTCCTGCCACCACTCGGTGTTCTGCAGGAGGCCGACATACATGAGGCGATGCGGATCGTCTCCGATTCGCTTGAGGAGACTGACTGATGTTCATGGTTCGCAACGCCATCACGGATGACCATGATTCGCTTCTCAGGCTCGCCAAGACCGTTTATTCGAACAACCTGCCCGCGGATCCGCTGCCGCTGCGCGATCTGCTGGTCAAGTCCAGAAGAAGCTTCCTAGGAAAGATCCCTCCACGAGATCGGCAATACGTGTTCTCCGTGGTCGAGCCCGAGTCCGGGAAAGTGGTCGGTACATCAAGTCTGATCGCAGGCAAGGGAACGGAAGAGCTGCCTCGGCTGGTCCTGAAGGTTCGTAAGCGAGAACATTACAGCCGCGATCTCCAGAGCGGCCATGTGCAGATCACTCTCCAGCTCTGCCAGGATGTCTCAGCCTCCACCGAGGTGGGGGGACTGGTGCTGGCTTCGGCGTATCGCGGTACACCGGATCGACTGGGTTCCCTCCTGAGCAAGGTTCGTTTCTCATACATCGGTATGCGACCACAGGAGTTCTCGGACAAGATCATCGGCGAGATCATGGGTACATTGACGCCTGATGGGCGCACCATGTTGTGGGATCATCTCGGAAGGCGTTTCATCAATCTCTCCTACAAGGAAGCGGACGCCTTCAGCCGTACCTCCAAGGAATTCATCACATCGCTGTTCCCGGATGTCGAGATCTACGCATCCTTGCTGCCGGCGGAGGCCCGTCGTCTGATCGGTCATGTGAGTCCGGATGCCGTTCCCGCATTGCGGATGCTCGAGCGATTGGGCTTCCATCACAATGACGAGGTCGATCCGTTCGATGGAGGCCCCTATCTGGAGGCTCAACGCGACGAGATCCCGCTCGTCAAGGCGACCCGGGGCGGTGAAGCGGTCGGCGGACTCGACGATTCTGATCGACATCCAACCGGAATAGTCTGCATGCAGAAGGGGGCCGACTTCAGAGCGGTTCGCTGTCCGTATCTGCTTGATGGAGACTCCGTGAAGGTATCCGACAGGGTGATGGATACGTTGAAGCTGACATCCGGCATGACGGTCCACGTGACTGCGTTGGAAGGGCCTGCTGCCGAAACGGATCAGGTCTCGCATGGATCGGTCGGCGCATGACCTCGGTGTCCTTTCCGAAACCTTGTGATGTGATCGACGGATCCAGTCGTGGCATACCAGGTGAGGCGTTGATTTCGAGGAATCCAGCCGATCCGAACGAAGTCATCTGGTCAGGCGCCCCATCGGGGGGTCACGTCGATCAAGCAGTTGCCGCGGCTCGGAACGCACTGCCCGCCTGGATGGGTCTGTCCATAGATCAACGTGCCGATCATCTTCGCAGTTGGCGTGATGTGGCTTCTGCGCATGTCGATGAACTGGCCGAATTGATCGGGCGAGAGGTCGGCAAGCCATCGCCCGAAGCCAGAATCGAGGCGACCGCGATCGCAGGCAAGGTTGATCTGACGCTTGAATCCACGGTCATGGACCGGATTCAGGACTGGACGGCGGATGCGGGGACCGGTCGAACCGGTCGCTGTCGATACCGACCACATGGCGTGATGGCGGTCATCGGTCCATTCAATTTCCCGGCCCATCTTCCCAATGGACAGTTCGTGCCGGCATTGCTTGCTGGGAACACGGTGGTGTTCAAGCCATCCGAACTCGCACCGGCGGTGGGTCAGCGATTGGGCGAACTGATGCAGGAAGCCGGTCTGCCTCCAGGTGTCTTCAATGTCGTTCATGGAATGGCCGGCGAGTCACGCCGGTTGTGCATGAGCGAAGGTGTGGATGGCATCCTCTTCACGGGATCCTGGCCAGTCGGACGTGCGATTCTGGAACAGAATCTCGACACACCTGGACGGATCGTTGCACTGGAACTGGGCGGTAACAATCCCGCAATCGTGCATGAGGATGCCGATGTCAGGCTGGCAGCCATCGAGTGCGCAAGGGCAGCCTTTGCAACGACGGGCCAGCGATGCACCTGTACTCGGAGAATCATCGTCCATGAGAAAGTCGCGGATTCATTCCTCGCGGCGCTCTGCACGACCGCCAGCACGCTGCTGATCGGGGCCCACGACGATCCGGTTACTCCCTTCATGGGTCCGTTGATAACGGAATCCGCGAGAGAGGCCGTGCTTGAGTCACAGCGGAAGATCATTGCTCGTGGCGGACGTTCACTCGTTCCGGCCGTCGAATTGCCTCGGGATGGCTGGTTTATTTCAGCCGGGATCATCGAGGTTGATGGTTTTCACATGGATCATGATGAGGAGATCTTCGGGCCGCTGGTGCAGGTCTGCACGGTCAGCTCACTCGATGAAGCCATCCGGCAGGCACAGCAGACCCGATACGGGCTCGCGGCGTCGATCTTCACCGCAGACCAGTCGAATTTCGATCATTGCTTCGCCAAATTGTCCACCGGTTGTCTCAACTGGAACGTAGGAACCGCGGGGGCATCGAGTCGACTTCCGTTTGGAGGTGTCGGACTCAGCGGTAATCACCGTCCAGCCGCTGCGTTGGCCATCGATTCCTGCGCCTATCCAGTGGCCAGTCTGCTCCAGCCTGGATCGGAGATTCCCATTCCAACCGGCATGACCTGGAAGGATGAATGGCTTGCCATGCCGTCCTCGGATGGTTGACCACAATTCGCGAGTGAGAAGATGAACGATTCGAAAACTGAATCAGAGCATCCGATTCCACTGACGGCTCGACGCCACCCGTTGATCCACGAGATCAGACGCGGCTTTCGCATCGCATGCGGTGGCGAGGATCCTGGACATCTGGTGCTCGCTGTCAGTGGTGGCCGTGATTCGCTGGCATTGCTAATCGCGGCGGTCGTTCTTCGTGAGCAGGATGATTGCGCCATTCTCCCTCGAGTCGTGCATGTCCATCATCACCTGCGTGAAGAGGCCGATGCCGAAGCCGATCATGTCGTGGAGATCGCGAAGCGGCTGGATGTCCCTTCGGAGATCAGGCATGTGGAGGTGCCTACTGGAACGGCCGCCGAAGCTAGGCGAGTCAGATATGAAGCGTTGGTCGCGGCCGCTTGCGATTGCCGTTCACCTCTGGTGGCCACCGGTCATCATGCGGAAGATCAGCTTGAGACGATCATCGCGGCGTTGGGGCGAGGGGCTGGTCCTTCAGGTTTGGCCGGTATGCCGCCTCGACGACTTCTTCAACGTGACGTGAGTCTGATCCGACCCATGTTGGGCGTATCACGTAATGACGCCGGAGATCTTTGCACGGCAGCCGATGTGGATTGGTGTGATGATCCCGGCAACGTGGATGTCGGTACTCAACGTGGTCGACTCCGTCAGGAGATTCTGCCGGTACTAGAATCCATGTGGCCGGGTGTGGCCGGTCGAGTGGCTTCCATGGCGGAAGCGCAGTCGGTGGCCGCCACAGCGCTTGAAGGTCTGGTTTCCTCAGTCTTCGGGCCGCCGGAGCAGATGTGCTGGGACCGAAAGCAGATTTCGGGGCTTCCGATGGCGGTCATGATGACAGGACTCAGAAGGGCGATTCTGGCAACCGGTCGGATCGGCTCGGATACCGTCTCAAGACAGTCGCTTGTCGCGGCCTCGGAAGGAATAGGCGATCATCGATCGCATCTGAGAACATACGAGATCGGTGGTGGGCTGGTGATACTGGTCGATGCCCGGCAGGTAAGGATTCAAGAGGGAGATGCATGATGAAAGTTCTACTGGTCGGTCATTGTTCGCCGGATGCCTTCATGTTGAAGTCCATGGTCGAGCGGGTCCTTCCTGGTTCCGAAATCCATACAGTCAATGATCAGCAATCACTCGATGATCACCGAGGTGAGGACGTATTGTGGTTGGTGAATCGGATACTCGATGGAGGATTCGATGTGGGTGAATCAGGGCTGGATCTCATCCAATCCCGAATGGACTCGCTTCCTGACGCCAGAGTTCTTCTCATATCGGATCTTGCGCCTCATCAGGAGACCGCGGAATCAATCGGTGCCCGACCCGGATTCGGCAAGAAGGGTCTCTACGACAAGGAATCGGAATCGCGATTGCATGATGCGGCTCAAGGCTGATTCAGCGACTGATCTGCTTCCGATGGCCCATCAAGGGCTGCAGGACTTCGGGAATGGCGATGCTGCCATCGGCCTGTTGATGCATCTCGATGATCGGTATGAGTATCCGGGGACTGGCCACCACGGTGTTGTTCAACGAATGACAGAAGACCGTCTTGCCGTCTTCATCACGATATCGAAGATTCAAGCGGCGGCACTGGAAGTCGTAGAGTCTTGATGCCGAATGGGTCTCGCCGAACTCTCCACTGGGACGTCCCTGATCATCCTCGTCACCTCTGCCGGGGATCCAGCATTCAATGTCGATCATGTCGGCATTCTTCGTTCCCAGATCTCCTGTGCAGCACTGAAGCAGGCGATAGGGGAGCTGCAGTGATTGCAGCAGTTCCTCGACGATTCCGATCATGGCCTGATGGTGTACTCGACTGGTGGCTTCGTCGGCCTTGTCGATGATGATCTGCTCGACCTTGTCGAACTGATGGATTCGATAGAGACCGGCCGTGTCCTTGCCTGCAGCACCCGCTTCTCTTCGAAAGCATGTGGAGACGGTCGCATATTTAATCGGGAACTGATCCGACTCCACGATCTCATCCGCGTGCAACCCCATGAGTCCGACTTCGCCTGTTCCTGTCAGGTACAGATCCTGGCCTGGTCCCGGGGTACTGTCCGCATCAATGTGATAGGTCTGCTCGATTCCACCGGGAAAGAAGCCTGTTCCGACCATCGATTGTTCCCGCACCAGCACGGGGACGGAGGTGGGTTGGAATCCATGTGATTCACAGATGTGCTGCATGCCAAGTGCCAGAATCGCCTGATGAAGCCTCATGCCGTCGCCCTTGAGAACATAGCTCCGTGACCCGGCGACCTTGACCCCTCTTGGAAAATCAACGAGGTCTAGCTCATCGACCAATTCAAGATGGGTTCTGGGAGCGAACCCTCTGTTCTCCTCGAATGATTTGTCCCAATCCCATCCGGGAGGAGCCCATCTTCTGATCTCGACGTTGTCCTCTGATCCATCACCTCGAGGGACGTCGTCATCAGGTGGCTGCGGCACCTTCAGCTGGATGGCTCGCCATTCCGGATCGATCTCGGAGATGGCTTCGTCCAGTTTCTGTATCTGCTGCTTCAATGCGGCCGGTCTGGATTCGAGATCCGCAATCTGACGACTGATTGATTCGGCATTCGCTTCGCTGGCTTTCTTGAGTTCCCCCTTGAGTTTCCCGATCATGGGACCGGTTTCCTTGCCAAGCTTCTTCTGCTCGGACCTCAGGGATTCCTGTTCCTGAAGAAGCTCGCGTCTCTGCTGATCAAGAACCAGAAGACGAGGGATATCCACATCCACGTTCTTGGCGGCAGCGCCCTGAATGAAGTATTCCGGATTCTCGCGTAATTGCTTGAGGTCAATCATGGGGTGGTCATGGTATCGCTCAGAGGAGATCGCCGCCGTATCCGCCCGGTGAGGCGGCCCAGCCGAGCTTGTCATGGAGAATTCTCCAGAATGGCCGGCCAGGACAGGCTACGAAGGCGACGGTCTTCTCATGACGAGAGAAGGTGATTCGGTCCCCGGATTCAAGCGGTACCCGGATCTGCCCATCCAGTACAAGGGATGTCCCCTCATTCACCTGATGGAGAACGGCTTCCAGAGTGGATTGACCATGAAGGGCAAAGGGGCGGAAGGCCAGAGATTGAGCCGCGATGGGGGTGACCATCAAGGCATCGAGTCTGGGATCCCCGATCGGTCCTCCGGTGGAGGCGTTGTGGCCAGTTGATCCGGTGGGGGTCGCGATCACGAGTCCGTCCCCGAAGAGGACTGGGCCATCCTGGCCATCTATCCTCGTCGACATGCGGATCATTCTGAATGGTTCGCCGGCCGTTATCAAACCATCGTTCATGGCCCGCATGACACGTGTTGCACCACCATCGGCGGCGTGGATCTCGACCTTCAGAAGAACGCGTTGTTCCAATGTTTTTTCATCACCCAGAACGGATTGCGCATGGGAAATCAGGCTTTCTGGACTGAATGGTGCGAGGAATCCAAGTCGCCCGCAGTTCACGCCGATCATCGGCACGTCATGGTCGACGAGTCTTCTCGCCTGGGCAATCATGGTTCCATCTCCGCCGATCACGATGGCGACATCGGTATCGAGAGGATCCGTGAAGGACTCTGTTGAATTGGTGTCGCCCTTTATGAACTCGACACCCATGGAGCCCAGTTCCTTCTCAATTCTGAGGGAGGCCTCCATCGATTCCGGCCGATTCGGATCCCAAAGAAGAAGAGCGGTCGTGTTCAATCGAGTTGTGTCATCTTTGGAAGACATGTTCTACCCAACCAGACCCTTTGTGAGTCGCATGAAGGCGGTTTCGAGATTCACCTCGGCAGT
The DNA here is from genome assembly GCA_002716385.1 of Phycisphaerae bacterium. GTDB lineage: Bacteria > Planctomycetota > Phycisphaerae > Phycisphaerales > SM1A02 > UBA1668. The sequence continues at coordinate 9,388 of PBAX01000028.1, forward strand.
TCGGAATGAAGTGAGCTGGTACCCCTGGGCCACCAGCCGGCTGGCCAGTTCGGAGATGGGGGTCTTTGCTTTACTGTCCATGAGGACCTCGAGCATGAGCTCCCCTCTCTCCCGTATCAGTTCGACCTTCTTGATTCCAGGGACCTTCATGAGCATTCGTCCCGCATCCTTTATCCGATCCTCCACGGAGATGTGGACGAGCTGTCCGACATTTGCCTTCTCCATGATGTCCGTGACGCTTCCCGAGTAGAGCAGCTTGCCCTGTTCAATGATGCCCACCGTGTCGCAGAGTTCAGCCAGCTCATGAAGGATATGGGAGCTGATCAGGATGGTCTTGCCCATTCGATGCAGTTCCTTGAGAAGTTCACGGATTTCAACCCGTGCTCTTGGATCGAGGCCGGATGCAGGCTCGTCCAGAAGGAGAACCTTGGGATCGTGGAGAAGAACTCGTGCGATTGAAAGTCGCTGGCTCATTCCGCGGCTGAGGCTGTTGACTTCCGCGTTCGACTTATAGTTCAGATCAGTGAGATCCAGAACATCGGAGACGGTCTTTTTCCTCTTGGGGCCATGAAGTCCGTAGCAGCTGGCGAAGAAATCGAGATACTCTGTGACGACCATGTCGTCGTAGGCGCCCATGAAATCCGGGACGTAGCCGATGACCGGTCGAATCATCGGATTCTGAAAGCCAATGACTTTCCCGTCAACACGAGCTTCACCCCAACTGGGTTTCAGCAGAGTGGACAATATCTTGATGGTGGTGGTCTTGCCGGCGCCGTTGGGGCCGATGAAACCGTAGCAGGTTCCCTCCTCGATCTCGAGGTTGAGATTGTCCAGCGCCATGAGGTCGCCGTACTTCTTGGTCAGGTTGACAGTTTCGATTATCGCCATCTTGGGATCACCACGCTCGTCAGCGTACCTTGTGGGAAACGTCCGGTGGGGGTTCTACTCCTCCGGAAGAGGCATGATCCAGCGAACCATCACCAGACCCTCGCTCTGGAGTTCCAGATCGCCGTTTACGAGCAGTGGAAGCGGAAGTTCGGACTCTTCCAGAAAGCCCGTGATGATCAGTACTGGCCGCGACATCCAGTGGGACAGATCGAGATCATGGCCGATCTCCCGCTTGAGGATGGACCAGTTGCGTCCGATCTGTCCCCTCTGCGCTTCGACGGTGATCCATGATGGCGGTTGAAGCTGATGGTAGGTGCTCAATGCCTGCAGCGCCTGAAGCCGATCCGAGTGAGTCATGGCTTCGAAGCCGCCTCCGAGATTCCTCGAATGCGATCCGTACTGGATCCGAATCGAGGACTCGAGGTCGTTCTCTTCGTCATTCAACTTCAGCTGATTCAACGCAATGGTGCCTCCAGGCGGAAGTTCCTCGGCAAGCGCCCAGATCCAACCCTTGCGTTCCATTCTTCCGGAATGGGATTGACGAACCCATAGTTGTGATTTTCCATCGAGCATCTCAGGTGAACGAGGAAGGGGTTGCGCACGATCTACCAGAATGATCTGGCCATTCACCATCGTGTCCGGGAGAAGACTCTCAACCGTTCCACGCAGCCCGATGGCATCGCCGTCGGAATTTCGAATCACATGTACGGGGCTTTGATTGTCCATTCGGAGCATGTCGCCCCAGTTGGATTCCGTGAGCGGGCCACGCCAATCGGCCCTGAGTCGTGTGGTGGTGGCTCGACTTGGAATGGTCAATTCGTTCGAATGCTCGTCGATGTCCACGATTGTCTCGCGGCTGTCAGGGAAGCGGCCGAACCCTGTATCGATCGCTTCCCATGGGAGCAGCACATTGGTCTCGTCTTCAGAGAGCTTCACTTCATAATCACCGTAGCCGGGGGAAAAGAGTGAGATCCAGCTCACGGCATGCTGCTGATCTTCTCCATGAACATGGTCGAGTACCGTCAGATGACGGACATTCGTATCGTTCTGTCGATTGAACCAGACAGTCACCCAAGCGATGATGCTGAATACGGCGATGTTGACGACGAAGATGATCCAGGACAACTGGGGCTTCTTCTGCGTCTTCAGTATCGACCATGAAAGTGGAATGGCGAAAATCCAGTAGATGATGAAGAGGAGGAATCCGATCATCAGGATGCTTCCGAATTCCTTGCGGTCGCTGATTTCAGCGAGGATCAGCGTGTCATCCACCAACCATTGAGAGGGACGTTTCTGGTTGATTCGATTCAACGCCTTGAGTTGATCTATCGCCTGACTGGGAGGGGTGTCGATTCTTCTGGCCAGAATCGGATTCCAGAACAGGTCGCCTTCCGGGACATGCTCGGTCATCGTGGCCTGTCCGGGTGTGATTCTCAGGGCGGCGTCGCGAATCGCCTTGGAAGCCACATCCACACCAAGGAGTGTCAGCTGCCCCTTTCCATGGTGGCGTTGCACACCCACTGTTCCAATGCCATCGAGTGACCATGTCGGATACCAGCCATCGGCGGATGGTGCGGCATCGAATTGTCCATCCTCGCTTCGGAATATCTGGGCCGGAATGGTCTGTTGCAGATCCGGGAGGGGTGGATGTTTGACCAGATCCTCCAGGACCTTGTACATCAGAACATCGTCTCGTGGCTGTGGGGCCGAGGGCATGATGGCGCCAAGCGGGCCATCCTCGCCCGAACCCAGACTCCAGACATTGCCGCTTTGTGGCAGGATGATGATCAGATGTCCGCCACGTTGTATCCACTCAAGCAATGCCTTCTCCTGCGATGGAGAGAGTTCGGCAGAACCATCGGTCCAGATCAGCGAGTCGAATGAACGAAGTCCAGTCCAGCGATCAGGCAGTTTGCTGGGATCGGAGAGTGTCGAGACGGTGGTTCCTTCACCTCCGATGTCGATATCGTTCTGGAACAGGGACTCGGCCTCATAGGCTTCCAGCCCCGCTGAATCAGTCCCGATCACCCCGATCAGGCTCTGGTCTCTGGGGACGAGTCTCGGCAACGATGACATCACCTGGAATTGAAGTCTTCCAATATCATCCCTCGGTTGATCATCCTCGATATCCCTCGCCCGTATACGACCCGTCGATTGCAGATTCGTGTCCGGTGGCAGAGGGACATAGAGCCAGGTGCTTCGTGGTTGGCCCGGGGAGAGCAGGACACTTCGGCCGAAGGCGAAGATGTCTCCATCAGGGGTTTCGTGGTCCCACTGGATCCAGACGGATTGATCGGAATCCAGTCTGCTGGTCAGTTCGATCTCGATCCCAGTGGGATCTCCGGGCCGAAACGTGTTGCCGGCCCCGAACTGCAGCAGTTTCATCTCGACGAGGTCCTGTGCCATCGACGAATTGGCTGGAATGACAGCCAGCAGGAGGCATATGAACAGCATGGATCGCATGGCCATAACGATGTTCATGGTACGAGAACGTCCATCTTGCTTCCCCTGACCTCAGCTCTGAGCCGAAGCAAAGGCTTCGATCATCGCGGCATGACTCCTCACACCGTGTCTGAAACGAGCGATCGAGAACTGTTCGTTCGGAGAATGAACACGATCCGTATCCAATCCGAAACCGACCAGAAGCGAATCAACGCCAAGAATCGACTGGAACGAACCGACGATGGGGAGCGATCCTCCGCATCCGACGAGAACGGATTCATTGTCGAAGACCGTGTTCAAAGCCTGGCGTGCCGAGACGAGCCATGGGGATTCGGTTGGAATGCAGATCCCCGGATTGCATCCATATTCCTCGAATGACCAGCGGCATCCTGTTGGCGTGCGATCCTCGAGGAACTTCTTCAGGGAATCCATGACCTTTCGAGGATTCTGGCCAGGCACCGTCCGACAGCTTATTTTGCAGGACGCTTCAGCGGGGATGACCGTCTTTGCGCCGGGGCCTGTGTATCCGGACCAGATGCCGTTGAGATCGCAGGTGGGTCTTGCCCAGACCCTCTCGAGGACGCTGTGTCCGGATTCCCCCAGAGAATGTTCGAGTCCGGCCGTCGCCAGGAATTCACTCTCGTTGAAGTCCAGCGCTCGCCATTCGGCGAGGAGTTTTTCATCCACGTCGACATTTTCGTAGAAGTCCTCGATCTGGACTTGCCCGTCATCATCATGCAGCTGCCCGGTGATTCTGGTCAAGGCATTGATGGGATTGATGACGGCGCCGCCGTACATGCCCGAGTGAAGATCATGCGTCGGACCATGAAGTGTTGCCTGCAGGTAGACGATTCCCCTGAGACGCGTCGTGATTGCTGGTGTTTCGGCATCCCACATGCCGGTGTCGCTGATGACGCATACTTCGGATGCAAGCGAGGCGGCGTGTTCTTCCAGAAATGGTTCCAGACTGTCACTGCCGCTTTCCTCTTCGCCCTCAAGCAGTACGTGGACTGGTGTTGGGAGTTCTCCGGTCACGGCCTTCCATGCGCGGAAGGCCTCGATGAACGTCATGAGCTGGCCCTTGTCGTCGGCGGATCCGCGGGCAACGATCGTCGGACCTTCCTCGGTCTCGATGCGTACCGGTTCAAATGGAGGGGAGTCCCAGAGTTCAAGTGGATCAGCTGGTTGGACGTCGTAGTGGCCGTAGTACAGGATGCGAGATCCATCGCCCGGCCCCGGATCGGATGCCGTCACCATTGGTTGTCCGGGCGTGTCATGGACCTTTGCATCCATGTCGATTTCCCGGAGTAGTTCACCGGCGAATTCGGCCGCCCGTCTGGTATCGGCATCATGGGCAGGATCGGTTCCCACACTCGGAATACGGAGGAAGTCCTCCACCCTTGCCAGGGATTCCTCAAGGTGTTCATCGATCCACGTCAGTACGTTTTCAAGATTCTGGCTCATGAGAGCAGCATATGACAAGCCGGCCGATCAGGCAGGTTCTACTGGAACGGCAGGCATTCCGGGGCATCTGAATCCTCCGCTTCCTTCACGCAGATGACTTCTCCATCTCTCAAGGCCATCACAACGGGGGGGGTCATTATCCAGTTGACACCGGGTGGAAGCTCCGCAAGTCGGCAGTCCAGGCAAGGATTCTCAAGAAGGCCTTCGGTGGCGAAGCCTTCCTGATTTTCGGGAACCGCGACAAGCGTGGTCGGGACGGGTGATCCGAAGCCGAAATGGAATTCCAGAAGCATCTGGCAATGATCGCACGTCCGGCTGTAGTAGATCAGGTACTGCTCGCCCTGTTCAAGATCATCGGGAAGTCCTCTCGTGTACTTGACCAGATCGATGTCCATGACGTTTTGCCCCACCCAGTCCGTTGTGTCCAGTTCATACCAGTCGCGAGCGGGGGTGGTGTCAGTTGATGCCGCATCTCCGTAGACTTCCTTTTCGGTGGAGATATTGCCGGTGACAATGGATTCGTCGCCATCATTGACGACGGCCTCGGCCGTCGGAGCGGGTAATGTCGAGCCTGCGACCACAGGCTTGTCGAGCACCCAGATCACCGCGATGGTTGACGCAACGGCAGCCATGACGAATGCCTGGATATTGCCCAATCGCGTCATGCACTTCATGCCCAGTGGTGATGGATTCATCGTGATCACGAGAAGCAGCAGGACGCAATCGATCAACAGCATTACCCATGGTGGGGGTGAATAGCTCCCTAGGCAGCCACAGTTGGTCATGTTGCCGGTGATCAGTTCCATGGCCAGCACAATCACGAACACGCTGAGCATCAGCAGGGCCGTCAGCCGCGACCAATTCCTGTTGAAGAGCATCACCGCGATGGCGCATATCTCGATGATCAGCACGATGGCAAGCGTCGTCTTGAGATCGAGACTCATGCCATGGGCGATTCCTCGGAACTGCTTGGGCATCAGGGCTGGATCACGGGAGCCGAATTTGAGCAGTACACCCGCGAGAATCCAGGCGGGAACGACCACTCTCACAACGAGTGTGCCGATCATTCCGGGCACGCTCCTGGATGATGCCTCACAGGAATCGGGTATTGCTTGGGTACTGTTCATCAGCGGATTGCTCCTGCTTCTTTCGGGACTGATGGGAAACGTCTGAGGGCGTGGGATATTGCAGGGTAGGCGTCTCAGCCGTCGGAATCGGTGTTTTCGATGAGCTCGCACAGAAGATGGATGATCACCTGATGGGCATCCTGGATCGTGGCGGAGTTTTCGCCGTCCACGATGATGGCCTGGTCGCAATGCTCAAGAGCGGTGCCGCCGTCGCGACCAAGCAGCCCGAGGGTCGGGATCTTCATCTCTCTGGCGGCGACCAGCGCCTGGACGATGTTGCTGCTGTTGCCTGAAGTGCTGAGTATCAGGAGAACATCGTCCGGTCTGGCCAGTCCACGAAGCGGACGTTCGAACACGGCGTCAAATCCGAAGTCATTGGCTATGCAGGTCATGGCGGAGGCTTCGGAGGCGAGGCAGACGGAACGGATGGGAGGCCTGGTCTTTTTGTACCGACCGATCAGTTCCTCGGTGAGATGAAGGGCCTGTGCGGCGGAGCCTCCATTACCTGCCGTGAAGAGTGTGCCCCCCTTGGCAAGGGACCGAACAATGGTGTGTCCAAGCTTGGAAATTTCCGGTACCCGTTCGGTCAGCTTGCCCAGGGCGTCAGTGGTTTCCTGAAGCCTTGCCAGAAGCATGTCCTGGGAAGCGGTGGATATCGGGCTGGAGTGGCTCATGGGTATCCTTCTCTCGGCAGATTGAACCGCCGATACGCTTGAGATCTGCTGCCAAGTATAGGTTGACAGGGGGGGGAGGGGATTCCCAGCGGCGAACAGGCCTCCCTGATAGACTTGAGAACTGACTGTTTTTTGGAGTCCACACATGTTTCGAAGTGCCTCGATTGTTGCCATTGCCATTTCCGTGATGATTTCCGCAACGCCGCTGCAGGCTGCCAAGACCGAGGTCAACAAGGAGAATCTCCTGGCGACCCTGAATGCGGATGACACCGTACGAGGCAAGGAGGAATCCAAGGCGTGGACCCTGTTGTTCGATGCCTATCTGCAACTTTCCAAGCCGCCCTTCACTGTTGGCAAGCAGTTCAATCTGGAGACCATCTGGCCGGGAATGGACGGTTGGGACAAGGTCTCGGCCTGGGCGGCGGCCAATCCGGGAATGGGCAAGGCGATTCTCGCCGCCTCTGACAAGGTGATCATCGGTCTTCCCTACGGACTTGATCAGGTCCCAGCAAGCTATGCGGGAATGAAGCTGTACGTGGACGTCAAAATCGAGGGCAGCAAGCGGTCATTGGATTTCGGTTATTTCGATGCCATCGATGCCATCCAAGCCTATGCGACCGCAGAAGCCTATCGTCTGTTTGAATCCGGCGATGTCGATGGGGCCCTCAAACTAATTGCGGCCAACAACTTTGTCCTTCGGATGTTCTGCGACAGGGAGTTCCTGAAGGAGAAGACGTTCTTCATATCGCTTCTGGACAAGACCCTTTCGAACATGCGGGACTACTTCTGGAGGTATCAGGACAAGATCTCCGTCGAGCAGTATCGAGTGATCGCCATGGATGAACTTCCCTATCTCCGCCCCGATCGCGAGAGATTGCTCATCCCCGAGGGGGATCGCATCCTTGCCCAGGCCATGATCACCGAGGTCTATGACGGAAACACGGGTGATGTGAATACTGAGGATTTCACTCGGATGTTTACGCTCATCCAGTCCGAAGATGAGCCTCTGACTCGTCTTGGGGCGGCCAGACGATGGCGTGAGATCGCGACTCGTCATGGCGGGCTGGAAGGATCGCAGGATCGTCTCACGTTGATCTACGATGACTGGTGGCGGCGGTGGAGGCTCAGAGATCACGGGGAACTCCTGTCGATTGAATCCGAGTTCGACAAGGCCAATGCGATGCGATACGCGGGTGTGCTCATTTCGATCGATGACATCAAGTCGTTGTTCTCAATTCGCAACAATCTTCGTGTGGCCGTCTATGGAACCGCCATGTCGGCGGGTCTCTGTGGTTTCAAGATAGACACCGGGTTCTATCCAAATTCCGTTGATAATCGTGTCAGTGGCCTCTATGGAACCTACGTGAGACGAACCATCGACAAGGATCCGTATCACTATCAGGATTACCTCTTCGATCTTGATTCATTCCGTTATCGACTGCTGAAGGAGCGTACGGCTCTGGACGTAGGAATCGACCGTGTCTGGCTGAAAGCCGGAATGGGTCTTCTCTATAGCATTGGAGAGGACATGGAGGATGGCGTCGGTGAGACTCATGCGGCGGATGATTCCATGGCCGACCTCGTCATCTGGCCTCCGGTCAAGAGCCTGCTGCGTGATGAGAACAACTGAAACTAGTTTACCTTGGTAAAGGCAGGAGTCGACGGGATGTCCGACATCGAGCAAGTGGTCATCATTGGAAGTGGTCCGGCAGGCTGGACGGCTGCGATCTACGCAGCCAGAGCCCAGCTGAATCCAATCTGCTATGTGGGGGTGCCTCGTCAGGACCCCGCTCCGGTTCTTCCCGGAGGCCAGTTGATGCTGACAACGGATGTCGAGAACTATCCGGGTTTCCCCGAGGGGGTCGCTGGTCCCGAGATGATGGCGATGTTCCAGAAGCAGGCGGAACGCTTTGGCACCAGAGTTGTCGGCGAAGACATCGTCTCCTGTGATTTCTCCTCGCGTCCATTCACCATGAAGACGTCCGGTGGCACCGAAGTGAAGGCCCGGGCAGTCATCATCGCGACCGGTGCGACCGCCAACTGGATGGGATTGGACAACGAACTACGTCTAGCAACATCAGGTGGGGGTGTCAGTGCCTGTGCCGTTTGCGATGGGGCATTGCCCATGTTCCGTGACAAGCCGATGGCTGTCGTGGGGGGTGGGGACAGCGCCATGGAAGAGGCTCACTACCTGACCAAATTTGCATCCAAGGTCTATGTAATCCACCGGCGTGACGAGCTCCGAGCTTCCAAGGCGATGCAGAAGCGATTCATGGATGAGCCCAATGCCGAGGTCATCTGGAACTCAAAGGTGACCGATGTCACGGGAGAGAGTTCGATTACGGGTGTTGATCTTGAAGACACCGTCACTGGTGAAAAGAGTCATCTGGCGATCAACGGTCTCTTCATCGCGATCGGCCATACGCCGGCTACGTCATTCCTCGAGGGGAGTGGTGTCGAACTTGACGATGCCCGGTACATCAAGCTCGCCGGTCGGGACAGCCACACCAACATCGAGGGCGTCTTTGCGGCTGGAGATGTCGCCGACTCCGAGTATCGTCAGGCGATCACCGCGGCCGGCATGGGCTGTCAGGCGGCGTTGGATGCCGAGCGGTGGTTGGCAGAGCAGTCTTCCTAGTCCGCGACTTCCTGCGGATCGTCCGGTGCCAGGCGGGTCATGATCCTGGCGCCGACGGCATCACCCCAGACGTTGACCGTGGTTCTGCACATGTCCAGGATTCGATCGACGCCGAGTATGACGCCGATGGCGGCAACCGGAAGCATCAGTCCAGTGCCCTCGAGCGATCCGTTCACTGCTGAGATCACGATCACCATCGTGACGAGTCCTGCCGAAGGAATGCCCGCAGCCCCAACGGCGGCGAGGGTGGCGGTGATGACCACGATGATCAATTGGGACATGCTCAGATCGATGCCGTAGAGCTGGAACAGGAACACCACGGCAACCGCTTCGTAGAGTGCGGTCCCATCCATGTTGATCGTGGAGCCGAGCGGTAGCACGAAGTTCGATGCCCGCTTTGAGCAGCCCGCTTCAAGTTCGGCGGTCTCCATCGTGACCGGCAGGGTTGCCGAACTCGAGTCGGTTCCAAATGCTGTGAGCAGGGCGGGCTTCATCTTCGCCATGAATGCGTAGGGGTTCACGCCCCCAAGGAGCCAGAGTATCAGTGGAAGCACGACCACCATGTGGAACAGCAGACCGACGAAGACGACACCCATGTAGCTGCCAAGAGGCCCGATGAGTTCCGCCAGTCCGATCTTGCCGACCGTCCAGGCGAGCAGGAAGAAGACGCCAAGGGGAGTGAGCCAGATCACCCATTGGATCATGATCATCAGACCCTCGAACATGGCATCAAAGAAATCGCGAGCCGGTTTGGTTCGCTCTCCGCCGGCGGCCAACGCCAATCCGAGAACCATGGCGAAGACGATGAGCCCCAATGGTCTCGGTGCAGCCATTTCAGTGACGATGTTGGATGGTATGACCTGCTTGAGAATGTTGTTCCAGGCGCCGCCCATGGATTGGCCTTCGACCTTGCCCTTGAGCACGGTGTCGGAATCGAAGGAGGTCTCGCCTGCGGCGGCGACCTGAGCCTGCACTTCAGCGGGTAGATCTCCCGGTTGGATGATGGTGACCAGAGTGGTGCCGATGATGACGGCTATCAGCATTGTGCCGAAGTAGTACGCCAGAGTGGCAAGGCCAAGTTTTCCGAGCTTGGACGGATCGCCGATTCGAGTGATTCCGACGACGACACTGAAGAAGATGAGTGGTATGACCAGCAGTTTCAACGGCCGAATGAGAACCAGATCGCCAGCGGCCTTCGTCCAGTGCATGGAGTCGATCAGGCTTTCGGCGTCATAGAGCATGAACTGCCCGTACAGAACGCCCAGAAGCATTCCAAGGATGATCAGCAATGTCAGCAGGTTGGCCTTCTTCATGGGCCTGAGACTACCCGATCCCGGCCTGTTCAGTCGGAGTCGGGCTGCTCGACGATCGACAATTGAAGTTCCTCAAGCTGAGCCATGTCGACGGGGCCAGGTGCCTGAGACATCAGATCGCCACCATTCTGGGTCTTAGGGAAGGCAATGACGTCCCGGATGTTGTCGGTTCCCGCCAGAAGCATGACCAGCCGATCCAACCCGAAGGCGATGCCGCCGTGTGGTGGGGCTCCGTATCGAAGCGCATCCAGGAGAAATCCGAACTTGCTCTTGGCTTCTTCCTCGGAGAGGTTGAGCAGGGAGAACACGGTCTTCTGGACGTTCGGATCGTGGATACGAATGGAACCACCGCCGGCTTCCGAGCCGTTGACGACGAAGTCGTATCCATCGGAAAGACATTTGCCCGGATTCGACTCGAGGATCTCGAGTTGATCAGCTCTTGGTGCCGTGAACGGATGGTGTTCACTGGCCCATCGCTTCCCGTCCTCGTCCCATTTGAACATCGGGAAGTCGACCACCCACAGCGCATCATGCCTGCCCTCCGGAATCAGATCCAGATCAGCGGCTGCGGCCAGCCGAACAGCGCCCAGCGCCGTGTTCGCGATGTCACGTGTATCGGCGGTGAACAGGACCGCGTCACCTGGTTGAAGTCCGAGCAAGGAGACCAGCTCTTCGCCGATGCCATCAAGGAACTTGGCGATGCCGGTTTCAAATCCATTGGCGGTGTACTTCACGGTGGGGAGTCCGCCTGCTCCATGGGTTCTGGCCACCTCGTTGTAGCCGTCCGTGACTTTTCTGGAGAAGGATTCGGCGGCTCCGGGAACGCGTATCGCCTTCACGACGCCATCCTCCTTGGCCAATGCTTCGGTGAAGACGCGGAATTCGGTCCTGGCTGCCAGTTCCGATACATCCTGAAGTTCGAGATCGAAGCGGAGATCCGGGCGATCGGAACCGAATCGCTCCATGGCTTCGGACCATGGCATTCGCGGGATATCTCCCAGATCCACATCCACGACCTTCTTGAAGACCGCTCGCATGAAGCCTTCCATAAGATCGAGAATGTCATCTCTCTCGACGAAGGACATCTCGAGGTCAATCTGGGTGAATTCGGCCTGACGATCGGCACGGGGGTCCTCGTCTCTGAGGCACTTGCAGATCTGGAGATAACGGTCGCATCCGGCCACCATGAGGATCTGCTTGAAGATCTGAGGACTCTGTGGAAGCGCGTACCACTCCCCGGGATAGATCCTGGAGGGAACGATGAAGTCGCGAGCCCCCTCGGGGGTGCTCTTGATCAGCAGTGGCGTCTCGATCTCGAGGAAGCCGTGCTCATCGAAGTATTCCCGTGTGATTCTCGCCACGAGGTGACGTATTCGCAGGATCTCCTGCATGCGTGGTCGCCGCAGATCGATGTATCGATACTTGAGTCGGACTTCCTCCGAGATCTTCTCGCCATCATGTTCATCCGGAAGGATGGGGGGATTGTCGGTTCTATTCAGGACCTCGACCGTCTGTCCGATCACTTCGATTCCGCCGGTGGCCAGTTTCTCGTTGGCCTTGCCTTGGCGTGGCTGCACGACGCCCTTGATCGCGACGACATCCTCCCGCCGCAGCGAGTGGGCGTTCTCAACCGTCTGTTCATCGCAGTCCTCGAGATTGAACACGACCTGGGTGATTCCACCCCGATCCCTGAGATCGATGAAGGCCAGTCCCTTGCCCTGGTCGCGAAAGTTGTTGACCCAACCTGCCAGAACGACGGTATCCCCGGAATGTGACTCGCGGAGTTCGCCGCAATCATGGGTTCGCTTCATCATTGATCCAGATCCTCATGAAGGCCCCTTGATGGGGCTGGGAAGTGAAAGCACGGCATGGTAACGGCCTCTCTCGATTCAGGGTCGTACAATCCGAATCTGACGAGCCGATACAGGAGTCCCGGGTACCCCATATGACGAAGACACTCCTTTTTACCGCCTTTGAGCCCAGTGGTGATCGTCTCGCGGCAAGCGTGATCCGTCGCCTGCGTGCTGAGCATCCAGATCTGTCCATCCATGCCTGGGGTGGCTCGGGGATGGCAGAGGCGGGTGCGAAGCTCCATGAAAACACGGTTGAGCATGCAGCCATGGGGCTGGGGGCCGTGGCGCACGTTCGTCGGGTCCGTCGTATCCAGAAGGCGATCCTTGAATGGAGTTCCAGGCATCGGCCCGACGGCCTGATCCCCGTGGATTCTCCAGCCGCGAATTTTCCGGTATGCAAGGCACTTCATCCACGAGGTGTCCGTGTGGTGCATCTGGCGGCACCGCAACTCTGGGCCTGGGCTCCATGGCGATCCCGCAAACTCAGGAAATGCACCGATCAGGTTTTGTGCCTGCTTCCGTTCGAGCCCGAATGGTTCGCCTCGCGTTCCATTCCGGCGAGATTCGTGGGACATCCGGCCATCAACCGTGAACTCGACATGCCGGCGATGACGGCTGAGGTCGACTCTTTTCAGGAAGGCGAACCACGTTTGCTTCTGATGCCCGGATCCCGTAATCAGGAGATCGATCGCAACGTCCCGTTGATGCGAGAGGTCTCTCGAACTCTGATGGCACGACATCCGCACATGGTGATCGCCATGACGGCTGTGGATGAAGAGCGGAAGCGTCGCATTCAGGCTTGTCTTGGTCGACATGATGCAATAGAGCTCATCGTCGGTCAGCGAGATGCCGCCTTGCACTGGTCCCAACTGGTCCTGGCCGTATCGGGAACCGTCACACTTGACATCATGCGTCATGGTCGGCCGATGGTGGGGGTCTACCGAACGGGCCCTGTTGGAAGTATCGGCGGGCGGATTCTCCTGACGACGCCGAATCGTCTTCTGCCCAATCTGATCGCGGGTAATCGCATCGTCCCCGAATTCGTCCCGCATTGGGGCGGCAGCGGTCCGGTCTGTACCGAAGTCGACAGGCTGCTTGAGTCGGAGGACCTTCGTCGTCGACAGGTGGACGCAATACAGAAGTCCCTCTTGCCCTATCAGGGCAAGGAGTTCGCCAGAGAGGCGGCCAATTCCATCATGGAGATCGTGGCGGACTAGTAGTGGCGGACCGGATAGATCCGAGCTGTGCAGAACTGGTTGCCCAGACGATCGCTGATCGGGATGACCCGACTAGTTGGTGCAGCGATGGGCAATCCCTTTTCCAGACACTTGTCCTGCCATATGCCCAGATCATGGTCGGCGATCTCGGCTGTTGCCGTGAACAGGAGAATGAGCAGTCCCGCATGCAGGATGCCCTTGTCCATGCTCAGTTTGGTCACATCCTCTCGAACCGTGGAAAGGAGGTTCGAGGAGTAGGCGGGATTGCCGCCTACCTCGGTGAACTGGGAGACGACCTTCACCTCCAGCCAGAATGCGTCTTCGAGCGCGACGGCCGTCTCGTCCTCGAAGAGTGTCGAGGCCGTCTCCGGGACCTCGAGTGTCCTGCCATCGGGCGTGAGCACGAGATCGCATCGATCGCCGACGGATCGGCGGCGATGCTTTCTGGCCTTCGGATATCGAACTTCCCTGTGAACGCCATAGGAGGCGGCATGCAGCGTGGAAGCGAGTAGCTCATGCAGAGTCACTTCATCCCTGGCATCAAGTCCCAAGACGGATTGCTCCGTCTTGAGCCGGTTCTCCTCTTCATGCAGGCCGGCTTCAATCGCGTCCGTCAGGGATGCGACACACCAGCGATGCATGATCGGATCAATCTTCAATGCTTTCTTCAATCCTTGTCGTAAGGCTTGATTTCACCAGATCGAAGTCGTCGGAAATAACCGTGGTACGCGGTCATGGCAACCACGCCGAAGATCAGCATGATCGGGATGTTCGACCAGAGCATGATGCCGGTACCGAGATCCGAGAGATTGCCGATCTCCTTGGTGGTCTTCACGATCGGGAGTGTCGCGACCACGATCAGCAGGCAGTAGATGATCTTGTAGAAGGGGATCACGGCTTGGGAAAATCTTCCGAACAGGAAGACGATGGCCTGTTCGCCGTAGTAGCTCCATGAGATCATCGTCGAGATGGCAAAGAGCCAGGCGGCGATGAGAATCATCCAGGTGCCCAGACCGGGAATGACCCGGTTGATCGCATAGGCGGTCAGGGAGGCGCCCTTGTATTCCTTGTAGAGACCCGGGAAGGCCAGTTTCAGTTCACCGGTTTCAACGAGGTGATCGAAGTGGCTGACCGAGCTGTCCTTGGTCGAGACCGGTTCCCATCGAATGTACGAATCCTGGCCTGCCTCCTCCGGGATCTTGACCTCTCCGTAGAAGATGGCGCGGTTCGATTCCGTGTCCTTGTGCACCTTGTCGCCACCTTCGACCACGACCATCACCATGTCGCCGTCCCGCCAGCCCTTGCCGTCGATCTTGCGTGATTCGGTCGTTCTTTTCGGAAGAGAGGTCTTGCCAGCAAGAGATGTGTCGTCGGTTTCCTCGCTTATTCTGAATGAAGTGGGTTCGCCGACGATCCAATGATGCGGATCATCATCGGCTTCGGTGGCATCCAAAACGATGACGGTCGGCGGCACCTCCCAGATACCGTCATGGCCTTCCCCGTCACCACCTCTGGTCAAGGCACCAGTCGAGAGGATGACCAAGGCGGTCAGTGTGCAGACGATGATCGTGTCGATGAAGGGTTCGAGTCCCGCCACCACCGATTCGCTGACCGGCTCATTGGTTCGAGCTGCGGAGTGGGCGATTGGTGACGAACCCTGGCCGGATTCACTGGAGAACAAGGCTCGCTTCATTCCCCAGAGGAAGGCGTAGCCGGCTGCACCACCAAGGAAGGCTCCGCCAGCTTCGGACGGCTCAAAGGCACTTCGGAAGATCAGGGCGATCAGGGAGGGGATCTGGTCGATTTCGAACGCCAGGACGACGATGGCCGTGATGATGTACATCAGACACATGAACGGGACCAGGAAGCCGGCGACTTGGCCGATTCGCTTGATCCCACCAAGGATGACCATGGCGACGACGATCGCAAGGATCATGCCGGTCACCCATTTTTCCATGGCCAATGCTTCACGCGAGATGTCTCCCACGCTCCAAGCCTGGAACATGTTTCCACCGGTGATGGTCGAGATCAGGAGCGTGAAGCAGAAGATGACGCCGAGAATGGTTCCCAGCCATCCAAGTCCCCATTTCTTCATGCCCTTGGCGACGACGAACATGGGGCCACCATGAGGATTGTCTGGATCGTCCATGTTCCTGTAGAGCATGGATTGGCAGACTTCTGTGCTCTTCAAGGCCATGCCGACAATACCGACCACCCACATCCAGAAGACAGCGCCGGGTCCACCAAGCGCGATGGCGATGGCGACGCCCGCGATGTTGCCCAGACCGACGGTGGCGGACAGTGCGGCTGACAGGGCTTGGAAGTGATTGATGGCGCCGGGATCATCCGGATCGTCGTACCGACCGGTGGTTACGGCGATGCCATGGGTGAGGCTTCGCCACTGGCAGAATCCCGTCCACAGAGTGAACAGTACGCCGACTCCCAGCACGGTGTACAGGACCCAGTTGGCCCAGATGACATCGTTGATGTTTCCAAGGAATTCATTGAATGCGTCCATGTCCGCTCCGGTTCAGTTGCCAATGTTTGGTGTCAGTGCATCAAGTGGAAGGAGATCTCATCCACGTCAATCAGGCCGATCTTGTCCAGCAGCACGATGATCACGAGAATCGGTGCGACGAACCGGACAAGGAACAACCACGCTCCGGCGACGACGCCGGAAAGGTCGGAAAGTTCATTCTTGCGAATCCTGGCTGGCAGAACCCAGCCGGCATAGATCGCGATCAGCAGACCGCCCAGAGGCAGCATCCAGTTGCTGGTCAGCAGATCCATCGTGTCGAAGAAGCTCTGGCCGTAACCAGGCAGCCATGAGGTCATCTTGAACCCGGCGCTGTTGGCGAAGGCTGAGATGATTCCGAATCCGAAGATGCTGCCACCGATGATCCATACGGCCTTGTGTCGTGACCATCCATGGCCATCGATCAGATAGGAGGCGACGACTTCAAGGATCGATATGGCGGAGGTCAACGCGGCGAACACCAGCAGTCCGAAGAAGATGATGCCCAGCAGCATGCCGATTTCACCCATCTCGGCGAAGGCCAAAGGCATGCTCATGAAGACCAGGCCGGGGCCACCGCTCGGATCCTGTCCATAGGAAAAGATGATCGGGAACATCATCATGCAGGCCAGCAGGGCGATGCCGGTATCCAGTCCGGCAATCGCGACGGATTCTCCCACCAGGGCTCCTGATTGGGAGCGTTGATAGGAGCCGTATGTGATCATCGCGCCCATGCCCAGCGACAGCGTGAAGAAGGCGTGGCCAAGTGCCTCAAGCACGCTCTTGGGCTCGAGCGAAGTCGGGTCGGGCTTGAAGACGAAGGCCAATGCCTGGTCGAATCCGGTCTGGAAGAAGCCGTAGACCACGAGGGTCAGGATGCAGAGTATGAGAAGCGGCATGAGGATTCGGCAGGTCCGCTCGATCCCCGAGCTGATTCCGTTGGCGACGACCATGATCGCGATGAACATGAACAAGCCTGCCCAGAAGGTGCTGGTCCATCCGTCCCCCAGCAGCTGCATGAAGACGGAGGTGACCTGGTCGCGAATCACCGTGCGCCGCTTGATCGTCTCGGCTTCATCACGAAGTTCAACTTCGGAGAGTGCGCCCACGGCAGCTTGATTCGTTTCGAGTATGTCCTGTCTTGCCTTCTCGAGCTCTGGTTGCGCGGCTTGCACCTGATCTGCTGCAGCTGCAATCTCGGGATGTTCCCGCAGTTTTACGGGATCTGCCTTTGCGTCGATGGCGCTCTGGTAGTCCTTCCAATGGCTCCAGGTGGAAGGGGAGAACTGTCGCCGCCAGTTTCGTTCCGCTCGGTCAAGTTCGTATCTGGTCCTGTTCTCGACGACCAGTTCCTGCATCTCCTGATCCGAAGCGGTTGCTCTGTAGACAAGCGCCTGCGTCTCGGCCTGTTCCCCCATGGGGTTTGTGAAGCCGACGACGGATTTGAGGGTGTAGTCCATCGCCCAGCCGGCGACGACGATGTAGAACGATCCGATGATGAATCCGCTGAGTACACCGAGCCAGCCCACGATGCTCCAGCCGGTTCGTCGACCTGCCAGTTTGTGGAAGGCCAGAATGGGTTGTGCCTGTGCGGCCCGGCCAATCATGATCTCGGCAACGAGAATTGGGAGGCCCACCAGAACGATGCAGGCTAGATAGATCAGCACGAACAGGCCACCGCCGTTCTCACCCGTGATGTACGGGAACTTCCAGATATTGCCGAGGCCGACGGCTGATCCTGATGCTGCCAGGATGAATCCGATACGGCTGCCCCATTGGGATCTTTGTTGACTCATGAGGGCGGTGATCTCCGGAAAAGGGTGGTTCAAGCATCCGCAGCCCGATGATAGCCCGATATAGGTCTGCCTTGCAGATCGGGCTTCCCGGGGCGTCGAGCGGATACGATGTCGGTCGTGAATCCCCCGTATCGAATTCGAAGTGATATCAGCCGTGTGATCCAAGAGGGTTTCGAATTCCCGCTTGGCATCGAGGCGGTTTCAAGCAGACCTGTCCAAGAGGGTTACAGCCTCGATTGGGTCGAAGGTGGCGATGAAGGGCCCGACACCTTCACGTTCTTCGTGGTGTTGTCGCACGGGCGGTTGTGTTCGCTTCTCATCGATCTCTTCAAGCTGTTGCCGGAACGCGTCTCGGGGATCATCGAGATGGGGTCACGTGACGCCTTCCGGGCGGTGGACATCTTCCTGGGGGAACGACCCATCGCTCGTGATCGGTTTCTTGAGACCTGGCATGCCTATGAAACCATCTTCCTCGAGGACACCTCTCTGGCGGTTGGTGTGAACGCCGACGCCCCTTTCATGGAGATCTTTCTGGATCAGGACAAGCGGGTGACGGTGCATGTCGAACCGGGTCGTCGTGACGAAATCGAAGCCCTGCTGCATGCTCATGGACTCTCCCAGCAGGAGTCGGGTGCACTCGACATGCCTGAGAGCGAATTCGAGCAGATCCAGACCCGATCGATACTGGTCGAGGATCCTTCCCTTCTCTGCGACATCGATCAGCTGCTGCTTGTGTTGAGGCATGACTGGGCGCTCATTCTCGATGAGGATGAGGATCGCAACCTCGATGCGGGTGGTCGTGAGCTGGGTAGGACGCTCTGGCATTCGATCGTCTTGGTGCAGCCGTCCGGCGTTCTTTCCGACGGATTCGCACATGCCGTCCTCTGGGCGTGCGCCTCCAGCCGTCGGGAACTCGAGCGGATGGTCAGGGATCAGCTCGCGGAATCGTCCGAATGGGTTCTGAGGGATTTCTACACGCTTGACCGGGTCGCCTTCGATGATCGGCCCGAGGAACTCTCCAGTGTCACGCCGCGTCATCCCAGGTCCGAGATCTTCATGTTCCAGATCGATGAACAGGATCAATCTGATATCGGAGGAGATTGAGTTGTCTTCCTCAAGCAAAGAGTGGTATCGAAATGGTCTCGGTTTCCAGTGCACGCAGTGCGGGAACTGCTGCACCGGTCCACCCGGGGCGGTCTGGTTCAATGACCAGGAGGCTCGCGAGATGGCTGCCGAGCTGGGCATGGAAGTCGATGACTTCATGAATACCTGGGCTCGAAGACTCCGTGATGGATGGTCCTTGAAGGAGACCCTCACCAGCCATGGCTGGGACTGCGTCTTTCTCGATAGGGAGAAGGTGCCGGGCAAGGCCGTATGTCGCCTGTATGGCTCACGGCCAAAGCAGTGTCGGACCTGGCCGTTCTGGCCCGAGAATCTCGAATCACCTCAGGCATGGGAAGCCGCCAAGCGTGAGACACCCTGCCCGGGAATGGGGCAGGGGCCCTTGATCCCCATCGAGGACATTCGAATCAGCCGTGACGACCAGTTCTAGCCCATTCATGGTCTGATTGATCGTGAATCGTGTGCCTTGGTTGGATGGGTCGGCTACCCTGTCTGGCCGGATTTAGTTTTCATCTCCGATCCATCAGGTCTCGGAGGCCATCAGTCAAACAGAGAAGAGAGTCCTTCATGCGATCCCTGATCTCCTTTACCTCGATTTCAATTGTCATCATGACCTTACTCGGTCTGTCCACATTCGCCTGCGCTCAGGACAAGGCCGAAGCGGCCAAGCCCGCCGAGACCAAGGCGTCTGAGAATCCCTCCGATTCATCACCGGCCTGGGACTACGTCCTGATGACGACGAACAAGGGTGACATCCTTCTTCGCCTGAACAAGACACAGGCGCCTATTTCGACGGCAAACTTCCTCAAGTACGCCAATGCCGGTGACTACAACGGAACGATCTTTCACAGGGTGATCAGCGACTTCATGATCCAGGGTGGCGGTTTCGACGAGAACTACGAGAAGCGTCCCACCAGCAGCGGCATCAAGAACGAATGGACGAACGGTCTCAGGAACGAGAACTACACCATCGCCATGGCTCGGGTCGGAGGCAATCCCGATTCGGCCACCAACCAGTTCTTCATCAACGTGAAGGACAACGCTTTTCTCGATCGGCCTCAGGGTGATGGTGCGGCCTATGCCGTGTTCGGTCACGTGATCGCCGGCCAGAAGGTCGTCGATGCGATTCGTGACACCCCCACGAAGAATCGAGGGGGTGCACATGTGACATCACCAGTCGACCCGGTCGTCATCGAGAATGTGAAACAGGTCGATTTCAAGGAAGCGGAGAAGATCGCGGTTGCCAATGGTGAACAGGCCAGCGTCTGTTCCGACATGACACCCAACGAAAAGCAGGCCATGGAGACAGCCGCCAGAATCAAGGCGGCAATGGAGAAGAGCAAGATGTTGACGAGAACGGACGTAGAGCCCAAGGAACTTCCCGGCATGGCGGTCGATCGTGCCCCCGATGGTTCCAACGAGAACGGTTTGAAGTGGTGGACGATCAAGGCCGGCGAGGGCGTATCCCCGGTGAGCAACAGCGACACGGTGAAGGTCCACTACACCGGCTATCTCCTGGATGGCACGAAGTTCGATTCATCAGTCGATCGCAATGAGCCGATCGAATTCGCTCTGAACCGTGTGATTCCAGGTTGGACAGTCGGTGTTGGTTCCATGAAGGTCGGCGAGACCCGCAAGCTTCTGATTCCAGCGACCCTCGGGTACGGTGCTCGCGGTGCAGGTGGAGTGATTCCGCCCAATGCCACGCTCGTATTCGATGTGGAGCTCCTTGAAGTGAAGCCTGCCAAGGGCCATTTCCACGAGGACGGCACCTACCACGATCATGATCACTGATTCGTGAACGGGCCTCCATGGGGTCCGAAACTTCCAAAGGTCGGTTTGTGCGGCCTCTTCAGACGCTCATCGACAAGATCACACGGAATCCAAACTCGATTCCGTGTGATCTTCTGCATTGATTACGAGCGTTCAGACCGATATAAATGATGTAGATCCATCGGGCGTGCGATTCCAGCCCGAGAGGTTCCGAAGGAGGTCTTCGTCAGATAGATGGCCGGGTATCCCTCAGCACTCGATGAATCGGTTCTGGTTCTCAACCGGGGCTACACGGCCATACGGGTCATTTCCGTTCGTCAGGCCTTCATCCTCCTGTTCCGCCAGATCGCCGAGGTCATCTCGGTCAATGGCGGGAGATATGAAACCTTCGACATCTCGTCCTGGCTGGAGGTCGCCGATCTTCAGCGTCAGTACGAGCGTGGAGACCATGATTGGATCAGGTCGGCCAGCCGGTATGTGGCGGCGCCGAGGATCATCAGGGTCACCACCAGCAACCGTCAGCCCGATTACAGCGTTCGTCTCAATCGTCGCAATCTCTTCGCGCGTGACCGGAATCGATGTCAGTACTGCGGTAAAAGATTCCCGGTTGCCGACCTCTCGATCGACCATGTGATCCCGATATCCCGCGGTGGGGGGAACAGCTGGGACAATCTTGTCTGTTCATGCGTTCGATGCAATACGCGAAAAGGAAATCGTACGCCTCGTGAGGCGGGTCTGCATCTGATCACTTCCCCGAGAGAGCCTCGTCATTGTCCTGACCGGGCGCTTTCGATTTGTCGCAAGCAATATGAAGAATGGAAGGTTTTTCTGAATGAAGCATATTGGACGGTCGAACTTCGAGACTGAACTGGTTTTCTGGCTGATGATGTCCGGGCTGCCGATGGCGCCATCTTTTCGTTCCACCAACCTCTGTTTCTCCCGCCACATATTCAATTGTTCCAATGGAGGCGGCAAGAAACGCTTCAGGCGTGCTGGCCGTCTCAAGCGGGCTCGCCGCCCCTGACATCGATATCGCATTCGAGCAGCGACAGGGCATCCTCGATTCCGATGAGATCGCTCTCCTCGATGGAATCGGGCAATGCTGAAAGTGTTCGAGCCTGCTGAAGATCAAATGGTCCGACCGCGGTTCTTCTGATGGAGAGGCAGTAGCCACCGGTGCCGAGCGCTCCACCCAGTTCGCGGGCAAGCGATCTGACATAGAAACCCTTGCCGCAATGGATGTCGACGGTGATGGTGGGCCAGCTGTAGTCGACGAGTGATAGTTCATGGACTCTTGTGGGTCTGGCCGGGAGGGAATCCAGTTTGTTCTCCCGTGCCAGTTGATAGGCACGCTTGCCATCGACCTTGATGGCACTGAAGGCGGGTGGTGACTGCATGATGTCGCCTTCGAACCTGCTGAGCGTCGAAAGGATGTGATCCCGCGTCGGCGGTGTCTCGATGGAGACCGGTTCGACATCGCTTTCCAGATCATCACTTGGCGTGAAGCCCGACAGATCGATCTCGGTCCGGTACCTCTTCGATGCGCCCACGATTCTGGAGAGCAGTCTTGTCGCGGGTCTTCCGATGCCGATCACGAGTACGCCCGATGCGAGGGGGTCGAGTGTTCCGGCGTGTCCGCTCTTGGCGCCTTTGGCTGTATCTCGGGCCAGCACGCGCACTCTGGCAAGCGCCTTCATGGAACTGATTCCAGTGGACTTGTCCAGAACCAGGAAGCCTGCGATGGATTGAGGTGTCATGGGGTCGCGGGACCGGTTCAGCTCGCGTTTTCGCTTTTGTTCTGAACGGCCTCGGCGGTCTTCTGGACATCGTCCTCGTGTCGAGCAACGGATTGATCCGTGAGTTTCGGGGAGGTCTGGGTCTTGGATCCCGAGTCGATGTCGTCCTCGATTCCCTTGACGCCCTTCTTGAACTCGACAAGGCTGCGACCGACGTTCCGGCCGACTTCCGGGAGGCGTCGTCCGAAGATCAGGAGGCCGATCACCACGATGATGATGAGCTCCATGGTGCCGATACCGCCGATGGCGAGCAGCTGTGGAAGATTGATGATCGAGGACATGACGTCTCCTTGGAAACTAGTTGGGCATTCATTCTATCGGCTCAGGGGTGCCGGGACACCTTGAAGTCTTCAAACAGAGTGGTCTTCGGGGGGGTAAACTGCATTTGTGGCCCCATTGGAGGGGGCCTGAAAGGCCATTGAACCAAGGAGGGCATTGAAATGAGCAAGTGGAGTGGATTGGTCAGCCTGCTGCTTCTGGTCGGATTGTCGGGTTGTACGCAGGAGAAGGTGCAGACCGGAGTCGGCGCCGACATTCAGGCCAAGGACTACTCCCGCCCGTTGCCGGAAGGTCAACCGGCTCTGGTGAAGATCACCGATCCCAACAGGATGCCCGACGTCAGTGCGGCCTGGCAGCAACGGGATCTCTTTCTGCGTGATGCCATGGATGAGAGCATCGCCTGGTTCGACAAGCCTTCCACCGTGGAGTGGTATCCGCAGTGTGGCGTAGATCACGAGCGTGCACGTGCCTCCGTCGTGGCGATGCGTGAGATCATGGAGAACTCGACCAGTGCCGAGGACTTCAGGAGTCAGGTGCTTCAGGAGTTCGATGTCTATGAATCCGTGGGCTGTGATGGCGAAGGCACGGTTCTCTTCACCGGCTACTACTCTCCGATCCTCGATGGCAAGTCGAGCGCTGAGGATGGAAACGATGCGCCCCTGTATCGAAGGCCTTCGGATCTGGCAACGCATCCGAAGACCGGTCAGCCTCTTGGTCGGCGTACTCGTGATGGGCAACTCGAGCCCTGGCCCACGCGGCGAGAGATCGAAGAGCAAGGCATGTTCGAGGGCACCGAACTGGTCTGGCTGGATGATCCGCTTTCGGCCTACATAGCGCATGTGAACGGTTCCGCCAAGATCAGGATGCCCGATGGAAGTGTTCAATATGTCGGCTACGACGGCAAGACCGATCAGGAATACAAGGGGCTGGGTGTCTCACTGGTTGAATCCGGTCTGGCGGATCCCAAGAGTCTGAGCCTGTCCACCGTGCGCCGGCTCCATCGTAGACATCCCGAAAAGGTGGAAGATCTGATCCTCGACAACGATTCCTACGTGTTCTTCCGCGAATACGACGGCGGTACCTGGCCAGCGGGTTCTCTCGGATTTCCCGTGACGACGGAACGCAGCATCGCGACGGACAAATCCGTCTATCCACGTGGCGGCGTCGTTCTGGTGGATACCAAGACGAACACCTTTGGCGGGGAGAAGTCCTTCAGGCAGTTCATGCTTGATCAGGACACCGGGGGTGCCATCCGGGCACCAGGTAGAGCCGATCTCTACATGGGCACTGGTTCAGCGGCGGAAATCCTCGCTGGTGGCCAGTATGCCGAAGGCAAGCTGTACTACTTCTTCCTGAAGCCGGAGCGTGTCGCTTCGGTCAACGCCGATTGGTCTGGCCATTGACTCAATACTCATGAAGGGTCGCTTGTGCTGTTGCGGTCTGTTCATCCCAATGAAGCGAACCCCAGAACGGTTTCCATCGTTCACGGGAGAGGGTGGCATCGCTCTGCCCTTCCTGTGATTGGATGAATTGATGTTCGTCCAGTCTGGCGATCGACTCGCCGGCGATGCTTCCAACCAGCCAGCATCCCAGCCAGATCGTCAGGCAACTCAGGAAGAGGGAGCGATCGTCGGGGCCATTCCGGTCATTCAGTGGTCCGCATTCGAGGCAGATGTCCCCGATATTCTCGAGTGCTTGTCCGCACTCGGGACAGCAGCATCTTGATCGACGAATGCCGGCCTTCCATTTCCGGAGAAGTTCCGGGAGTATCCAGAGCGGGAGGAACACCAGGGATGGAATCATCAGAAGCAGCGTGAGCAGCAGGATGACGACCAGATTCCAGAAGTCCGGGAGGACGGCGCCATAGCTTCCGCGTACGAATCCATAATCGAGAAAAGACCATGCCACGAGCAGGAAGGCCACTGAAACACGTGTGATGATCAGTGGCGTCATCTGGTTGCCGTCGCGTTGCCGGGTGCGTATCGCCTCGCGAATTCGATGGTATCGGCGTCCATGCTGATCGGGGGCGGCCATTTCCTTGTCGGTTGGCCGTTTCGATTGAGTGACTCTGATTTGCTTGTGGCATCGATGCCGAGTCGGTGTCCGTTCCAGACGAGGTCTCGTCCAGGATCCATGTTGGCCGTCATGTGGAACAAGGCCATGTCGAAATCGGAGATGTCCGCCGAGCCGTCGATGGCGATCACGCATCCGGACCAGTCGGGAATCGCCTCGAAGACGGACTCGATCAGTTTCATCGCATGGTCCGGAACATCGGCATTGGAATCGACTCCAAGCATGACGATTCGACCCGACCCCCAGTCTGGCACATCGAACGGGATATCAATCGAGTTCAAGGCGGCGCGAATCTGTTCTGTGGATTCACGGACAGGTTCCTCGGCCTGTATGCCGGTGACCTCTTCGCCTTCCCAGACACTGGTGGCGTCAAATCCGATCTTGTGTCCGGCACCGAGTCGGGGCGATGCATGGTCGAGAATGTCCAATGGTCCGTTCACTATCTCAAGGTCGCGTTTGAAATCGCAGTGATCCGCCATCGCCCGCATGACTGCCTTTTCATCATGGACGTTCACATCCTCCTCGACCACGACGATCATCTTGGTCCAGGCCATCTGGCCAGCGCCCCAGATCGCGTGCATGAGGCGACGTGCCTGGAGTGGGTAGCTCTTTCGGATGGAGACGAAGACGCAGTTGTGGAAACAGCCGAACATGGGAAGGTGGTAGTCGATGATGTCCGGCACCAGGATCTTTAACAGAGGTAGGAACACCCGTTCGGTGGCCTTGCCTAGGTAGTAGTCCTCCTGAGGTGGAATGCCGACGATGGTGGTCGGGTACACCGCGTTCTCCCGATGGGTCATGGCGGAGACATCGACGATCGGGTATCGATCAGGCATCGAGTACCAGCCGGTGTGATCTCCGAAGGGGCCTTCGACGACGGCCCCTTCACCAAGGGGTTCCCCGCAGTCGGGATCCCAGCCGATGGATCCCGCATCGGTTCGAACGTAGCCTTCGATGACGATTTCGGCATTGGCCGGTACGCGTATGGGAACGGTTCGTCCCATGACCATCGGAATGCCACGACCATTGAGGAAGCCCGCCATCAGCAGTTCGCTGATGCCCGGAGGCAACGGTGAAGTCGCGGCATAGGGAAGGACCGACTCGCCGCCGAGACAGATGGCGATGGGCATGGGTTCGCCGATCTCCTTCCAGGATCGCCAGTGCGCAGCGCCATCATGATGGAGGTGCCAGTGCATGGCCACATGGGTTTCATCGATCAACTGGACTCGATACATGCCGATGTTGTGCGAAGGCGGTTTCTTGCGTCCACGGTCCCGAGCGTGAATCGTGTGGATGCCGGCAAAGGTGATGTATCGACCTTCACCTCGGGCGGTTCCAGCCTCCTCGGGTGAGCAGTTCCATCCAACGGCGGAAGGGTCCCCATCCAATGGCCAGCACTTGATGATCGGCAGCCTTGTCAGATCGACTTCCCCTCGTTCGGTCAGCAGGATTCGATCCTGGCACACGCCATGTCTTCGGAGCTTGGGGCCTGCTCGAAGAATCGGCCGAATGGAATTGAGCCTCGACAGGATGTCCCGAACTCCCGCTGGTGGCCGCGGTGCAGTGATGTTCTCGAGCGTGTTGGCGATTCCGGTGAATCCAAGTCCATCACGACAACCAAGCGCCTGCTCCATCCGTGAATAGGATCCGAAGAGATTGATCACGAGTGGGAAATCGCTTCCCTCGACATTTTCGAACAGCAGGGCCTGTCCACCGCGATCCGCATGGTCTGGATCGAAGCTTCCGGCGGCAACGCTGACTCTCGGTGCTCTGGACTTGCTGTGCAGGTCCGCGATGGCCGCGATCTGGAGAATCGGCGATATGGCATCGCGAATTCTCAGAACTTCGCCTTGCTGATCCATGGCCTGGATCATGTCCTGAAGTGTCTGGAAGCCGTTCGGCATGGAATAAGGATAGTCACCCATACCACCGCATGGCGAGTCGGCGATGTAGACTTGCCGAAACAAGGGGATCGTAGATGGCATCAGCTGCCGTGATTTCAGTCGACGATGTTCACAAGACCTTCAAGCGGCGAGTGCACGCTCTGAGAGGGGTGAGCATGCGTGTGCATGAGGGCGAGGTCTTCGGTCTGCTGGGACCCAACGGGGCCGGCAAGTCGACGCTCGTCAAGATTCTCATGACGGTCATCCGGCCTTCCCGGCTGCAGGGTTCGATTCTCGGAAAGCCGGTGGGACACAAGCCCACGCTGAAGAAGGTCGGCTATCTCCCGGAACACCATCGATTTCCGAAGCATCTCAGGGCTGGAGAGGTCCTCGACTACTTCGCGGCGCTTTCGGGTGTTCCCAGATCCGTTCGCAGAAGACGAACAGATGAGATGCTCGAGCTGGTGGGCATGA
This sequence comes from Phycisphaerae bacterium, assembly GCA_002716385.1. Classification (GTDB taxonomy): domain Bacteria; phylum Planctomycetota; class Phycisphaerae; order Phycisphaerales; family SM1A02; genus UBA1668. Next base: position 36,715 of record PBAX01000028.1, read on the forward strand.
GCGACTGGAAGAAGCAACGCGTCGGCGAATTCTCAAAGGGTATGCAGCAGAGAATCGGCATCGCGCAGGCACTCATGAATGATCCAAGCATCCTCATGCTGGACGAGCCGACCGATGGTGTCGATCCGGTCGGTCGAATGGAGATCAGGGATCTTCTGATACGCCTTCGCGATCAGGGTCGGACGATCTTCATCAACAGTCATCTCCTGAGCGAGCTGGAGATGGTCTGCAATCGAGTTGCCATAATGGTCAAGGGACGTGTGTCGATGGAGGGAACCATCGACGATCTGACATCCGCTTCCAAGCGATACGAGATCGTTGTTGACGGAGATCTTCCGCCCGCAGTGGAGGCATCGATTGGAGAGGATGTCAGTGTCCTCGAATCCGATCGTTCTCGTCTGGTTCTCCCCAATGCGGATTCACACAAGGTCCAGCCGATCATCGACCATCTCAGGTCCAGTGGGGTTGTCATCGAATCCGTCCAGCCTGTTCGCGAATCGCTTGAAGAGCTGTTCATGAGGGCGGTTCATTCCACAGGGGAGGATGCGGCGACGCCTGGAGCCATCAAGGGCAAGGTGTCACAGTCATGACAGCTGTAGTAGCCATTCTCATCGATTCCTACCGCGCTCTGAAGGCGCAGCGTCTGTTCAAGACCGTGCTCGGTTTGTCTCTGGTGGTCATCCTGGGATTCGCTTCCTTTGGATTCAATGAACAGGGGATGACGTTCTTCTTCGGTCTTCTGGATGTCGAAAGCGAATACATCTACGAGGGAAGCAAGTGGGCAAAGACGCTGTACCTCGGCATTTTCTCCTACTTCATCGTCACCATCTGGTTGGGGTGGGCCGCCACGATACTGGCATTGATCTCGACCTCGTCGATCTTCCCTTCCTTCCTGTCGGAGGGCGCCGTCGAGCTGACGATGTCAAAGCCGGTTCGACGCACGACCATGTTCTTCACGAAGTATCTGGGCGGTCTGATGTTCGTCTTCCTTCAGGTCGGGTTGTTCTGCATCGGAGCCTTTCTGGTCGTCGGTTGGAGAGTGGGTGAATGGAACGCCACGATCTTCCTGGCGATTCCTCTGGTGACGCTCTTCTTCAGCTATCTCTTCTGCGTGAACGTCTTCTTCGGTGTGTTGACCAGATCCACATTGGTGGCTCTTCTGTTCACGGTGCTCTTCTGGTTCATGACCTTCGGAGTTCGTACCGCTGACGACACGCTCAGCATGGTCCAGTTCCGGACGGAAACACTGGTCAGCATGAGCGAGAAGTCCGTCGAGACCGCCGAGGGCAATCTGAAGGAATATCGCGAAGAACTCGTGGAGATACAGCAGGATGGTTCGGATTCCGCGAAGGAGTACTACGAATCACAGCTCAAGAGGGGTGAGCTCAACCTCGAGAATGAGCAGAAGTCGCTTGATGAACGTCGGGAGACGTTGAACCAGTTGAAACCTTGGAGCATAACGCTCGATGTGATTCGATGGCCTCTGCCCGAAACGTCAAGAACCATCGGTCTGCTGGGCAGATGGGTCGAGCAGGACAATGAAGTCAGTTTCGAGGAGATCATCTCGGGAGATTGGGGTGAGGGAGGGGAGGAGGCCAGAGACAAGCGTCCACATGAGATCGCGAGTGATCGCATTCAGGAGCGTGAGAATTCGGTCTCTGCCTTTCGGATCATCGGCAAGTCCCTGCTGTTCGAGTTCGTGATCCTGATGTTTGCCTGGTGGATTTTCGTTCGCCGCGATTATTGAGTTTCGCCAGCCAGTGATTCACCGCGATCATGGGCAGCCTTCAGGCCGCCGCGAATGGCGTCCACCAGTTTCATTTCTCGCATTCGATTGATGCCAGCTTCCGTTGTTCCGCCTGGCGTCGTGACCGCCTGTCGCAACGCTTCGGGTCCACCCGCATGCTCAGTCAGAAGCTGCCCCGTGCCGGCAATCGTGCGGGCGATCAGTCTCTCGGCAACGGATGGATCAAGCCCCAGTTCGATGGCCTCCTGAAGCATCGCCTCGGCGACGAGCGCGACATAGCCTGGTCCGGATCCGCTGACCGCGGTCACAGCCCAGAGCGCCGATTCCGGCAGGACTTCGGTGGTACCGATCGTGTTGAACAGCGACTGTGCGAAGTCGAGATCGTCCTCTGTGCTGTTCTCGGAGGGCATCAGAGCGGTGACGCCCAGATGGATCTTGACCGGGGCGTTGGGCATGCAGGAGACGACTCTTGTCTGCTCGCCCAGTGATCGGCGGATGGCATGGCTTCCGATACCAGCCATGATCGAGATCGCCAGCCGTGGGCTGTTCGAACAGCCCACTTCGGCGGCCGCAGCTTCGAACTGCTGTGGGCGGACCGCGAGGATGATGCGATCACAGCCTCCCAGGCGATCTGGTGATTCAGCCACATCTATTCCCAGTGATTTCAGCGAGTCGCGGCGAGCGGGATTCCGCTCGGCGACACGAGTGTTCTCAACAGTGAGAATGCCGTCTTGGAGAGCGGCTTCAAGGAGCATGCTCCCCATTTCCCCACAACCCAAGAAACCGACCTGAATGCTCTTTCTATCCATGGCTTGGCCACATCATAGGGATTCCTTCCATGTTGTTGGGCGTCACCACGTTACAATGGTTCGAGAGGTTTTCTTCAGATGGCTGCAACAAACACCATGGTCCTCCCGTTCGAGGCGCCCATCCACGAGCTGGAGAGGCAGATCGAGTCGCTTGAATCAAGAGCTGACGCTGACAATCTCACCGATGAGATCAGCAGTCTGCGTGAGAATCGCGATCGTCTTCTCGAGAAGATCTACGGCAATCTCAGTGCCTGGGACATCGTGCGGATAGCACGTCATCCCAACAGGCCCCAGACGCCCGATTACATACATATGGTCTGTCGAGATTTCCGTGAATTGCATGGGGATCGCCAGTACGGGGATGATCGAAGCATCGTCACGGGATTGGGTCGAATCGGACCTTTCAAGGTGCTCATCGTCGGCCATCAGAAGGGTCGGACCACCGAGGAGCGGATCGCGAGCAACTTCGGATGTGCACATCCCGAGGGTTATCGCAAGGCACTCAAGAAGATGAAACTGGCCGAGAAGTACGGCCTTCCGATCGTGACCCTCGTCGATACGCCTGGTGCGTATCCCGGTGTGCAGGCGGAAGAGCGGGGGCAGGCCGAGGCCATCGCCGTGAATCTGCGTGAGATGAGCCGCCTGAACACGCCGATTCTGTCGATTGTGATCGGTGAGGGTGGATCAGGTGGTGCGCTGGGAATCGGAGTGGCCGACCGTGTCGACATGCTCCAGTATGCCTGGTATTCGGTCATCAGCCCGGAAGGTTGTGCCGCCATCCTCTGGAAAGAGGCCAACGAAGAGACGAATTCCGCGGCAGCCAATTCGTTGTGTCTCACCGCGGCGGACAATCTTCGCAATGGGCTGGTTGATCAGGTTGTGATGGAGCCGGTAGGCGGTGCCCATCGATCCCCACAAGCGGCTGGGGAGAACCTCGAGCGGCATATCGTCGACCGACTCAGCGAGTTGACCAGATTCAATCCCCGGACGTTGGTCGATCGTCGTTACGACAAATTCCGTCAGATCGGGTCGATGATTCCCAGTTGAGGCATGGCAAGCCAATTCTGGCCCTTTCCAGCCCCATCGTTTCCCCTTATTTTGACTTGAGCCATGAAGAGCGGTAAATTGCGTCGTTCCGGGGCCTTACAGTGGAGGCCTGAATACGACTTAAGTGCTTTTTCGACAACACCTTGAGGCGCTATAGCGAATTCGGCGTGGCCAAGAAAAAGACAGCCAAGAAGAAGACCTCCAGTCGGAAGAAGGCATCAGCCACTTCTGCCACCGCTTCGCGTCGCAACAAAGTGACCAAGAAGGCTGCTTCCAAGAAGAAGACCACGGCCAAGAAGGCAGCCTCCAAGAAGAAGGCCTCGGCCAAGAAGGCTGCCTCCAAGAAGAAGACCACGGCCAAGAAGGCTGCCTCCAAGAAGAAGACCACGGCCAAGAAGGCA
>PBAX01000029.1 GCA_002716385.1 Phycisphaerae bacterium
ACCACGCTGCTCGAGCAGGTGCTCGCCGCCCACCCCGCCGTCCACGCCGTCGGCGAGAGCCCCGCTCTGCCCGCGATCATCCGCAGCCTGTCCGGCACCTACCCCGGAAACATCCGTGAACTCGACCCCGCGGCCTTGCGAAAGCTCGGACAAACGTACCTCGAGCGGATCAGCGTCGACGCCGCAGACGCCAGCCACGTGACGGACAAGCTTCCCATGAACTACATGAACGTGGGCCTGATCGACCGCATGCTGCCGCAGGCCCGGATCCTCCACTGCCGGCGGGACGCGCTCGACGTCTGCCTGTCCTGCTACAGCAACCAGATGACCTCCACTCTGGCCTTCACGAGCAACCTGGAATCGATGGGTCGAACCTACGTCCAGTACCGCCGGCTCATGGACCATTGGAGCAACGCCGGGTACGAGGTCCTGGATGTCGTGTACGAGGACCTCGTCGGGAACCCCGAAGCCCAGTCGAGACGAATCGTCGAATGGACGGGACTCGACTGGGATCCGGCCTGCCTCGACTACCATCGTTCGAAACGGATCGCCCAGACACCGAGCATGGACCAGGTCCGCCAGCCGATGCACACGCGGTCCATCCACCGCAGCCGGGCCTACTGGGACCATCTGGCTCCCCTCCGTGCCGCCCTCGGCGACCTCACCCCCGATCGAGCTCCCTGACCATGTCCGCACCCGCCCAGCTCAACCAACTGCTCGCCAAGGCCAGCCAGCACCTTCAGCTGCAGCAATGGGACAAGGCCGAACGCGTACTGCGCAAGGCACTCAAGCAGTCACCCGACAACGCCGAGATCCTCCAGCGACTCGGCGGAGTGCAGCGCCGCCTCGGACAACCGCGGAAGGCTCTGGAGACGATTGACCGGGCTCTCACCGTCGCCCCGGACAACCTCGTGCTCGAGACGGAATACGCGGAGGCCCTGATGGATCTCGGGCGGACCGGAGACGCCCTCGAGCGACTCGGACGGTGCATCGAAGCCCATCCCGAGAACACCGACCTGCGGGTGATGCGGTCCCGAATCCGGCTTGGAGTCGGTGATCTTCATGGGGCCTGCGAGGACTGCCAGATCGCCAGCGATCTTCGGCCCGACGATCTGGAACTGCTCGCCAGACTGGTCGACTCGATCATCGCCCGGGCCTACGTCCCCATGGAGACGGACGCCGCTCAGCGTCTGGTCGAGCAGCAACCCTTCAACGCCAAGAACCACGCCAGACTGGCCACCATCCACCGTCTCAACAACGAGCTCGAGGCCGCGACGGCATGCTACGAACGCTCCCTCGAGCTGCAGCCGGGCAACGCCGAAGCCATTTCCGGCATGGCGGAGGTCCTCGAATCGTCGGGAGACACGGATGCCGCGGCGAACCTGCTGACCCCCCATGTCCACAGCACCAATGCACCCTTCCAGGTGCTGACGGCATGGATGCGCACCCAGATGCGACTCGAACGATGGGACGAGGCCGCACGGACCGCCCGGGCGTGGCTCGACGCCAGCCCCCGTTCACCACGCCAGTCGGCGGTCGTCAATCATCGCATCGGCAACGCCCTGGATCGCGCCGGCCGGGCCGACGAGGCCTTCAAGGCGTGGGCACGCGGCAACGAGCCCTACTCCCGGACCTGGAATCCCGACGAACACACCCGCCTGACGGACTCGATCATCGGAACCTTCTCCACCGAACGACTTGCACAGCTCCCCAGAAGCACACGGACCGACCGGAGACCCGTCTTCATCATGGGCATGTTCCGCAGCGGAACGACGCTGCTGGAGCAGATCATCTCGATGCACCCGGCCGTCCATGCCGCCGGCGAACGGGCGGAGATGCTCGAGATCGCCGGCACGCTCCAGTCCACGACCGGCTCCGAACTGACCTATCCCGCATGCATTGCCGAGACCGGACCGGACATCCTCGACGCCTGCGCCGACGACTACCTGCGGGGGCTCACCGACGGTGCCGGCGATGCCGAGGTCATCACCGACAAGCTGCCCCTGAACTACCTCAACATCGGCCTCATCTCGGTGATTCTCCCGGGAGCGCGGATCATCCACTGCAACCGGGACCCCCTCGACACCTGCCTGTCGTGCTTCGGAAATTCGTTCTCGTCCCGGATGTCGTTCACCGCGAACCTCGAGCACCTCGCCCAGGCCTACCTGGACTACGACCGGATCATGGAGCACTGGAGGTCCGTCGACATCGTTCCCATGCACGAACTCGACTACGAGTCGCTGGCCCGCAATCCCGAGGACGAAATCGCGCGGGTACTCGAGTTCCTCGGGCTGCCCTGGGACGATGCCTGCATGCAGTTCCATCGCTCGACACGAATTGCTCAGACCCTCAGCCGGGATCAGGTCAGGCAGCCGATGTACACACGTTCGATCGGTCGCAGCCGGGCCTACTGGGACCAGCTCGAACCGGTCCGGCGCCGGCTCGGCGCCCTCGTGCCAGATACCCGCGATCAGTGATCCGGAACACCCCACCGACCACCCACGCAGGTATCGACGATCGCCTCCTGGTCGGCTCCGAGCAGGAGACCGGCTCCGAGCGATTCCGGGTCCACATGCTGCAGTGAATCCGATCCGAGATCGACCAGTACCAGATCCGCGAGCGCGCCGGCGGCAATACGCCCGGCGTCGATTCCCAGGGCCCGGGCGCCGCCGGTGGTGGCCATGTCCAGCAGGACCCGATCGACCCGTCCGTCGGCGTCGCGCCAGGCACCGCGCTGCTCCGAGTGAAGACGATGGGAAAGTTCGAGCATGCGCAGCTCCTCGAGCATGGAGATGCGGGCGTTGGAATCGGATCCGATCGAGACCGACTCGTGACGACCGAGCATCCGGACGCGGTCCGGGAACCCGTCGCCGAGGTTGGCTTCCGTCAACGGGCAGAGACAGATGCCGCACCCGCGATCGAGCCACGCCTGAAGATCATCCGGATCGGTGTGGGTCGCGTGCACGGCGGTGCACTCGGGCCCCGGCTGCAGACGGTCGAGCAGCAGACGGGAGGGCGTGGCTCCCGTGGCCGACCGGCAGGCCTCGATCTCCTGCCGCTGCTCCTCGACGTGGAGGTGCATGACCAGCCCCCTGCGGTTCGCCTCGGCGTGCAGCTCGACGACCTCGTCCATCGGAACCGCGCGGAGCGAATGGGCCACCACGCCCAGGCTCTGGTTCGTCGCCAGCGATGACGACAGCCGGTCGAATGATTCCCAGTAGGCCTCGAGTCCGACGGTGTCGAAGTGCCGCTGCCCACCGGCGAGCGGCCGATCGAATCCCCCGCGGGTGTAGTGGGCGGAGAGAAGCACGATCCGGATACCGGCCTCGTCGGCGGCCTCGAGCACGATGCGGTCCGCTCCGAACCGCTCGCCGCCGGCCAGATGATGCAGGTAGTGGAACTCCCCGACCGTGGTGATGCCGGCAAGACGCATCTCGCGAAAGGCCGAACGGGCGAGCTCCCTGAGTCGCGTGGCGTCCATGGACTCCACCAGCTCGTACATGGCCTCGCGCCAGGTCCAGAAATCCTCCGCCGCTCCGGGGAACAGTTCGCCGCGACCACGCAGACCACGCTGGAAGGAGTGGCTGTGCGCATTGACGAATCCGGGCAGCACCGCCATGCCGGGGTGGGTCGGCGGACCGGCGGAATCCATCACGACCGATTCGAATCGTCCGGCCTCGCCGATGACGATCTCGACGCCGGGCCGGAAGCAACCGTCGACCCAGGTCAGCTCCGCCTGCACGCGTGCACCGTTCATGAGCAGAACTCCGTGATGAGCGACTCCATGAACCGACGTCCGGCGGCGTATTCCTCGATCGGCATGTACTCGTCGGGCTGGTGGGCCACCGAGATGTCCCCCGGCCCCACCACGATGCAGTCGAGCCCGAGCCGCTGCAGCCACGCGCCGTCCGTTCCGTACGACACCCCGAGCTCCTCGTGCTGGCCGAGGAGACGACACGCCGCTCGATGCAGATCGCAATCCGCATCGGTCAACATGCTGGGAGTCTCGTTGATGAGCTCGAGACTCCACTCCTCACCATCGAGCACGGGTCCGAGCTCGCCCTCGAGACGTGCGAGCCATTCCTGCGGATCCTGATCCGGAAGCAGACGCAGCCCGATGTCCAGGAGGCAGTGGTCGGGGGTCATGTTCCAGGCGGTTCCACCGCGGATGCGCACCAGCGACAGCACCGGACTGGGCAGCGGCCCGAAGGCATCGCTGGTTTCCGTACGCAGATCGAGGAGTTCGTCCCGCAACTGCTGCAGCCGATCGATCGCCTTGGCCATCGGGGCGACGGCATTGCGACCCACCGTCGGATCACCCGTGTGCCCACTGGCCCCGTTGATGTCCAGACGTATCTTGAGAAAGCCCTTGTGCATGCGGACGACCCGCATCGAAGTCGGCTCCCCGATCACGGTGGCGGTCGGAAGGCGTCGATCCGCGGGCCACTCCCGGGACAGTGCCCGGGCCCCGTGCCCGCCCACCTCCTCGTCGCACGTGAGCACCAGGGCCAGCGGATGCGTGCAGCCACGCTCCGCCGCCTCGCGGACGAGATTGATCGCCATGGCGTCGAACCCTTTCATGTCGCAGGCTCCGCGGGCGTGCAACCGACCGGATCGCTCGTGCAGTTCGAAGGCGGACGTGCGCCATCCGTCACCGGCCGGAACGCAGTCCAGGTGGCCCGAGAGGAGCAGCCCCCGACCGGTGCCGTCGAGCGACCCGGCGATGGCGACGAGATTCTCCTTGCCCTCGTGGACCGGCATGCGGATCAACTCCACACCGGGATGATCGAGCACCCGGCAGGCGAGATCGACGGCGTCCCGGTTGGAACGATCGCTGGTGGTGTCGATCGCCACCAGTTCTCCCAGCAGGGCGATGTCCCGATCTGTTCCGGAGGTGTCCATGATCGCCCATGATCGTATCATGCGAGTCGACCGCGACCGACAAGGAGCCCAGCATGGCAGCCAGATCCCGCTCGAAACGAGCCCGCATCACCCCCGAGTCCCTGAAGGATCTCGTCTTCGTCTCCGACCCGCAGGTCAGCCCCGACGGAAGCCGGGTGCTCTTCACCCGCAAGGTCATCGGAGATCGGAACGCGTACGAGACCAGTCTCTGGACGGTCTCCACCCGACGGGGTGATCCGAAACCGTTCACGCACGGCCCGCGGGACAGCCGCGGCCGCTGGTCGAAGGACGGCTCCCGGATCGCGTTCGTGTCCGCACGCGACAAGGACATCCCGCAACTCCATGTGATCGAGGCCGACGGCGGTGAGGCTCGGCAGCTCACCCACCTCCCCCAGGGCAGCATCGGAGCCTTCCACTGGTCCCCCGACGGCCGACGGATCGCCTTCACCTTCCGTGAACGCGAGCAGGACTGGACGCGCGAGGCGATCGACCATCGGAAGGAGCACGGCCTGACGCCGCCCCCGCGCGTGCTGCACAACACGATGTACCGCCTGGACGGCGACGGCTACTTCAATGCCGAACGCTACAAGCTCTGCATCGTGGACACCGCCACCGGCGACCATCGGATCCTGTACGACAAGGACACCATCGGATGGATGTCCTTCGACTGGTCCCCCGACTCGAAGCGACTGGCCGTGACCTCGGTGCGGAATCGCCGGGGCGTCCTGGCATCGTGGGACAGCCAACTGCTCACCATCGACGCCGACGACGGCTCGATCACCCACCTCGACGCCGTTCCTCGCGGCCCGAAGACCTCGGTGAAATGGTCACCGGACGGCCGACACCTTGCGTGGGCGGGCCGTGAGGGCAAGGACGGCAGCTATTCCACCGAGAACCTCGAACTCTGGACATGCTCGGCGACCGGACGCAAGCCCCACGCCCTGACCGCCGGGACGGACTGGTGCCTGATGGCGTGCGCCCTGTCGGACAGTGCCGACGTCTCGTTCGATCCGAACTTCCAATGGTCCGCCGATTCGAAGCGGGTGCTGGCGGCCATCGGCTGGCACGGCCAGTCGCACGTCGCATCGATCCCCCTCAAGGGCGGCCGCCCGCGGTTCCTGACCGACGGCCGGAGGGTGATCACCCCGGGGAACAGCTCCGCGGACGGACGGCTGATGGCCATGATGATCGACGATCCCTCGGCTCCGCCCGAGATCCATGTCGGTCGGGTCGGAGCCACCTCCGTCTCCACCCGCCGTCTCACCGGCTTCAACGACGCCTGGGTCGCCTCCCACCACGTGCGCAAGCCTTCGGTGCGGTGGGTCCGATCCACCGACGGGACCCGCGTTCAGACCTGGGTCATGACGCCGGTCGGCCATCGATCCGGTCGTCGGCATCCGGCCGTGCTCGAGATCCACGGGGGCCCCCACGCCCAGTACGGAGAATGCTTCTTCCACGAGTTCCAGGTACTCGCCTCCGCCGGCTACCTGGTGGTCTACAGCAACCCCCGGGGCAGCAAGGGATACGGACGCGACCACACCTCGGCCATCCGGGGCAGTTGGGGCGGCAAGGACTGGGAGGACATCAATGCCGTCAAGGAGTTCATGCAGCAGCACCCGTCGATCAACCCCGACCGCATGGGCGTCATGGGCGGAAGCTACGGCGGCTACATGACCCTGTGGGTCATCGGTCATACCACCGACTTCGCCGGAGCCATCACCGACCGGTGCGTGTCCAATCTGGTCAGCATGGGCGGCAACAGCGACTTCGTCTACAAGCCGGACGCCTACTGGCCGGGCGCATTCTGGGACTGCCCGGACCAGTTGTGGCAGTCCAGCCCCATCCGGACCATGGGACGGGTGAAGACCCCCACGATGATCATCCACTCCGAGGGCGACCTGCGGTGCAATGTCGAACAGGGCGAGCAGGTCTTCGCGGCCCTGCAGATCCGCGGCATCCCGTCGGTCTTCGTCCGCTATCCGCGGGAGACGAGTCACGGCATGAGCCGCAACGGCCCCCCGGACATGCGGCTGCACCGGCTGCACCAGATCCTCGACTGGTGGTCGGAGCATCTGGCACCGCGAAGAAGGAAGCGACGATGACCACACCGAACGCGACGCGTCGAGCCACCGAGATCTTCGGTGCCCCCAAGGCACTGGTGGGGATGATCCATCTGCTTCCGCTCCCGGGCTCGGCGGCCGGCTGCGAATCATTGCAGGCGGTGATCGATCGCGCCATGCACGAGGCCGATCTCATCAAGGCGGCCGGGTTCGACGCCATCCTGATCGAGAACACCCACGACCGCCCCTATCTCCGACGGAACGTGGGACCGGAGGTCGTCGCCGCGATGTCGGTCATCAGCCGCATGATCGCCGACTCCGTCGGGCTCCCGCTGGGCATCCAGGTGCTGGCCGGTGACAACCGGGCGGCCCTGTCCGTGGCCCTGTGCTGCGGAGCGCGGTTCATCCGGGCCGAAGGCTTCGTCTTCTCCTCGATCGCCGACGAGGGCCTCTTCGACGTGGCGGATGCCGGCCCGCTGCTCCGCTACCGTCGGGAGATCGGAGCCGAGCACATCGCCGTCATGGCGGACATCCAGAAGAAGCATTCCTCCCACGCCATCACCGCCGACTGCGACACCTGGGATCACGCCTCCGCCGCGGACTACTGCCTCGCCGACGGCATCGTGCTCACCGGCAAGACCACCGGCACGTCGATCCGCTCCGAGGAGCTCGAAACGGCCCGGCAGGCCGTCGACCTTCCCATCTGCATCGGCTCCGGCGTCACACCGTCCTCGGCCCGCGACCTGTTCCGTCACGCGGACGCTCTGATCATCGGCTCCGCGCTGAAGACCGGCGGTGACTGGCGCAACGAGATGCAGCCGGACCTGCTCGCGGAATTCGCCGACGTCCGCCCGTGATCAGGACTCGGACTTGAGGACCCGGAGCGCCTCGACCAGCCGATGGATGTGCTGGGATTCGTGGGCCGCGGAGATCTGGACCCGGATCCTCGCCTCGCCCTCGGGGACCACCGGATAGCCGAAGCCGATTGCGAAGACGCCGGCTTCCAGCAGTCGATTGCTCATGCTGATCGCCGTCGCGGTCTCCCCCACGATGATGGGACAGATCGCGGTGGGCGATTCGAGGACTTCGAACCCCACGTCGCGGATGCCCGCCCGGGCCGCAGCCACGTTGCTGCGCAGCTTTGCGACCCGCTCGGGTTCGCTCATGAGGATCTCGATGGCCTTGGTCGCGCTGCAGGCGACCGTCACCGGCAATGCATTGGAGAACAGGGTGGGACGACCGCGCTGCACGATCAGATCGATGGCCGCACGCGATCCCGCGATGTAGCCGCCGGCTCCGCCGCCGAGGGCCTTGCCGAGCGTACCGGTGAACAGATCGATGTCCGAACCCTTCATCCCCCAGTATTCATGGGTGCCACGGCCCGTTTCGCCCATCACACCGGTTCCGTGGGAGTCGTCGACCACGAGCATGGCCCCGAACTCGTCGCAGAGGGCGCGGATCTCGGGGAGATTGCCCAGGTCGCCCTCCATCGAGAACACCCCGTCGGTCACCACCCACATCACGCCCGTGACGGCCTCGCTGGCCCGGGCCTCCTCGAGGACGCGGCGGAGATCCGTCATGTCCGAGTGCCGGTACACGGCCTTCTGTACGCCCTTCTTGATCACCGTCGCCAACCGCATGCCGTCGATGATGCACGCGTGGTTGAGGGCATCGGAGATGATGATGTCGCCCGGATCGCACAGGGTCGGGAACAATGCCTCCGACGCCGTCCAGCAGGACACGAAGGTGTAGCTGGCCTCGACTCCGAGCATCTCGGCGATGGTCGACTCCAGTCGCTCGTGCGGCTCGAAGGTTCCGCAGATGAACCGGACGGACGCCGTGCCGGCACCGTACCGCTGCAGCCCCTCGATGCCCGCGGTCACCACGTCCGGATGATTGGCCAGTCCGAGGTAGTTGTTCGAACAGAAGCAGTCGACCTCACCGTAGCCGCGCAGCGTGATGCTCGGGCCCATCGCCCCTTCGATCGTCTGGAGATGCTTGAGCTGGCCGGTGGCGTCCAGTTCGGAGAGGATGGCCTCGGTTCGCTGCTTGAAACAGGTTGATCCGTCGGTGGCGGTGGTCATGGCGAGTCCTCAGGCCTTGGCGTAGTGGGTCTGGATGCTGGGTACGATGTAGTGTTCGAATGCCTCCTCCAGGGACCATCGGGGACGGTATCCCCAGTCCGAGGCGGCACGCGAACAGTCGACGTCGGCGGGCCAGGAGTCCACGATGTCCTGCCGATTCTCGTCGATCGCGTAGTCGACGGACGACGACGGGAAGTGGGTCCTGATCACCTCGGCCACCTCACCGGCGGACGCGCTGAAGGCCGCCACGTTGTAGACCGAGCGGGACAGCTTCGATCGATCCGCCCGTCCGATCGCAAGCAGGGCGTCGACGCATTCGGGCATGGTCATCCACGGAATCCGGGCGGAGGACCGCACGAAACACGTGCCCGGATGCCCCGATGCCGCGGCGTGGATCATCTCGGGAACGAAGTCGCTGGTGCCACCGGTGGGCTTGGTCTCCGCGGCAATCACCCCCGGCAGACGAAGGCTGCGGAAGTCGATCAGCGCAGCTCCGCGATCGTCCGCCAGTCTGCGATAGTGGTTGGAGTAGTAGCGTCCGAGGTGTTCGCAGTAGAGCTTGTTGGCACCGTACATCGTCGTGGGAAGATTGCAGTCGTCCTCGCTGACGGCACCGGCACGCTCCTTGTGCTCCGCCCCGTCCATGCCGTACACGGCGATGGTGCTGGGCAGCACGAAGCGGACGGATCGCCCGTGGGAGGCGGAATGGGCCGCCGCGAGCTTCAGCAGGTTCCAGGTGCCGCCGACGTTGACCTCGTGTGCGATCTCGGGCACATGCTCCGCCCGGGTCGAGAGCAGCGCGGCGAGATGGTAGATGTCGGTCACCTCGTGCATCGCGATGAGCTGCTGCATGAGCCCCTCGTCGCAGACGTCACCGACGTGGACCTCGTCGCAGAGCGACCGGGTGCCCTCGGGAATCTCCTTGAGATCCGTGGCGATGATGCGGATGTCGTCGTGTGTGCGGAGACCATGGACGAGCCCATGGCCGATCTCCCCCGCTGCGCCGGTCAACAGTACCGTTCTTCGCTTGGCTTCCGATGTCATCCGACGCTGCCTCCTGTCACCCCATTGTACCCACGATCACCCCTTCGGCGGTCGCCTGCTAGGCTGCTGTTCTATGGACCTGCCCATCATCGATTCCGTGGCCCAATCCCCGCTGCAGTACACCTGCCGTGAATGGGAAGAACGCTGCCGGGAGGCCGGCCGGTCAGCCCAGTCGGCACGCACGGAATGGGTGGACTGCTTCAGACGAGGCGCCCTTCCGGAGGCGGCCGCCCGATCCACCTCCATCCGGTCCGTATCCAGCGGTGACGGCACCACGAAGTTCCTGATCCGACTCCCCGACAACCACGAGACCGAGTCCGTCATCCTCCCCCTGACCGGCAAGGGCGGGCGGGTCCGCAACACGCTGTGCGTCTCGTCCCAGGTGGGCTGCGCAATGGGATGCCGATTCTGCGAGACCGCCCAGATGGGACTCATCCGAAATCTGTCCGTGGCGGAGATCCTCCTGCAATGGCACGTGGCCACCCATCACTTCAAGCAGGAGATCCGGAACATCGTCTTCATGGGGATGGGAGAACCGCTCGACAACGTGGAGGCGGTGATCGGGGCCATCCGGATCCTGACCGACCGCCGGGGGCCCTCGCTGGCATCCCGCAGAATCTCCATCTCCACCGTGGGGCGAATCGACGGCATTCGCACCCTGTCCGCCTTCCTGACCGACAGCGGCACCCGAAACCTCCGTCTGGCAGTGTCGGTGAACGCGGCCGACGACGAGACCCGATCCTCGATCATGCCGCTCAACCGGTCGATGAACATGGGAAAGCTGCGGGACGCACTGGCCGACTGGTCCACGACGCACGGCGGGACGCTGCTCCTGGAATACGTGCTGATCCCGGGGGTGAACGACGATCCAACCTCGGCGGCACGCCTGGCCGAATGGGTCGGCGACCTTCCGGCCCGAATCAATCTCATCCCCTACAACCCGCGGCGGGACTCGCCCTGGCCCGCCCCGGACGAGGACCGGGTCGATTCCTTCCTGCGGACCATGCAGGAGGCGGGCCTCACCGTCCACCGACGGGTCACCCAGGGGCGGTCGCTGATGGCGGCCTGCGGCCAGCTCGGAAACGAGCACATCCGCAACCGGAGAAGGGTGTCACCGGAACTAGGGTGAGGACCGTCCGTCACGCTGGCGTCGCATCAGCTCGTCGCGCATCGCCCGGCGTTCGTCGGAATCGAGTCGACCGTCCCGGTTGGTGTCGAACTCCTTGTACAACTCCTCCCGACGCCGGTCCGCCTCGCTTCGTCGCCCACCATCGTCGCGATCGCGTCGCCCGCGGGCCCGGGTGGTGCCCGGGAGTTCGCCGTACCGCTCGGAACCCAACACGGGCTCCAACTTCTCGGTGCACTCCTGTTCGATTTCCTGACGCTCCCGGGTGAGCCCGTTGATGCCATTCGAATCGATGGTCTCGTCGAAGCGGACACCGGGAAAGGCCCCCGACCACAGCCGCATCTGCTCGAAGATCCACCGGGGGGCGGCCTGGGCTCGCAACGCGGCGTCCTGTCGAATCCGAACGGCATCGATCCCCTGCGAACAGTTCTCACGCAGGCTGATCACCGCCGACCGCTCCGCGTCGGTGAGATCGTCCCGCTCGAGGGCCGCATCCACGGCCCGATCGAACCGGCCCTTCCCCCAGACGGTGGCGTTGAACGAGCGATGCACCGCGGCGGCCAACTCGCCGCGGAGCGGCTCGGGCAGCGATTCGAGGAGCACGTCGAACACCGCAAGATTCACGTCGCGAACGGCGGTGCGGACGGCGGCCTCCTGTTCGATGATGGCTCGCATGCGGTTCCAGTCCCCCGCCTGCAACACTTCGGAGACCACGGGGGCCGCCTCGAGTTCGAATCTCTCGCGGGCCGCCAGAGCGTCGTTCAGCCGACGGGCGTACGATTCCATGGTCGGCTTCAGCGCTTCGCGAAGCTCTCCCTCGGACAACCGCTCGTCCAAGAGTGCGATGAGATCCATGCGTTCCCCCTCGAGCCGTCCCCGTTGGGTCTGGACCCGTCGCCGGATCTCGGCCCGCGCGAGCCCCCATCCGGCGATCTGGTCCTCGGCCAGCACGGCGAGGACCGCTTCCTCGAATTCGTCCTCGAGTGCGGTGCGGATCTCGATCCACTCGCGGAGGATTGCCGCCTGCTCGCGCAGGAAGTCACCCCAGCGATCCGCGGTACCGGTGATCTCCTCCACCGCCTCCTGCTGCTTGGAGAGCTCCTCCATGCGCCTGGCGTACTGTTCACGGATCAGCGAGCGTTCCTCAGAAGTGGTGGCGTTTCGGATGTCCTGCGACAACTGTCGTCGCATCTCCTCGATCTGCTGCTGCATGGCCTCCTCGCCACGTCGCTGGCTGCCCACCGAACCGCCGGGTACGGGACGTGCGTCCTGCAAGCGGATGCGGATGTCGCGGGCCTGGTCGGCGAACTGGATGGCGTAGTCCTCGAATACGGTCTCGAGCACGAGAAGCGAACCGGCATCCAGCTCGATCGAGCGGACCGCCGATTCGATGTCGGAGGCGGTCAATGACGGGATCAGAACCGCATCGACGTCGACCGAGCGTCCACGGCCCGAACCGCGACCGCCCCGGCGCTGTGCGGACGCATCCGCGGCCGCAACGGCGATAGCCAGCAATACCACTACGGTTCGGATCTGAAACACGCGTCACCTCGTTTCATGCCCATCCTAGTCCCGATCACCAAGCCCCGTCCGGTCTCCGGCTCCCCGCAGGTAGACGACCCGGAATGCTCCGGGCGATTCGGCCGTCGACGAGCCGGGCCCGGCAATCAGTTCGGGCTGGTAGGCAGAAGGCGGTATGCGACCGAAGCGATCGGCACCCAGCAGGCCGAAGACCAACGCGGTCGCCGATTCGTCCAGTTGACCAATCCCCTCTCGCAGGACGGCGGGGCGCCCGACGATCTCCTCCCGACCGGGAAGCACCGGGCCCATGAAGCCGTAGCAGCGGAGCATCGCTTCGGATTCGGCCGCGAGCAGGATCGCCTCCGACTCCGCCCGGCGGGCGACCTCGAGCCATTCGGCACGCAGGGGGCCGAGGGATTGCTCGTAGTCCTCGTTGAGTTCATCGAGTGTCCGGAGTTCTTCAGGGGTCAGCCCGAGATCCTGCGAATGACGTTGGACATGGCGCAGCAGTCGATGAAAGGCGGTCGGACGGAAGACCTCCGGGTACATGGCTCGATCGGCGAGCGAGCGGAACCGCTCGGCATCCCCGTCATTCATGCACGTGCGAATCACCTCCAGATACCGATCGTTCACCTCGGCCAGCCTCCCGCGGGCCGACGCCTCCCGGCGGGCACCGTCGATCCACGGGCCGGGGGTCCCCATGATCCGTGCGTCGCGTTGCAGAGGACGGATGCGGGCAATGGTCCAATCACGCCCAGCCAGCATCTCGTCGTAGAGCTTGGCGTAGTCGAGCAGCACCCCGTGGCACGCCCGCGCCACGTCGCTGTCGCGCCCCCAGTGGTCGTAGACGATGCGGGCAAGGTCGACTCCTTCGCCGGGCAGCACCGGCCGCCACGGGGTGTTGCGCCGCCGCAACGCACGGAAGACGGCGTCCCAATGCCCGGGTTCGCTCCGGTCACGGATCGCGTCGATCCCCCCCACCAGTGCCGTCCACTGCTGATCGTGCGCCGTATCCCAGGATGCCAGTTCACGGGTCCGCGGCGATGCAATCGGACCCGGCGGATCGGTGACCGCCAACTCCTCCAGCATCGACTCGCGAAGTGCCTTCGCCGCATCATCCGACTCGCTTGACCGTGACAGTGCATCACGCACCGCACCTCGAAGCTCGTCCCGACGGATTGCAGCCGGATCGGTGGACACCTCGTAGGGGTCGGCGGCCGCCAACCGCTCGGCGAGGGCCCGGGTCTCACGCTCGACGAAGGTCAGGTAGTCCAGCACGATCTGATCAAGGATGACCTGCCGTTCATCGTCGAGTTGCAGCTCACGGGCGATCAACGGCGTATCGACGAACCGGATGCGGGGGGCGGCGTGCGGGCCCAGATCACGGATCAGCTCCGCCGCCGGTGCGGATGACGGCTGAACCGCCCCCGGAGCGATCGAGGCGATGGTCAACGCCAGCACTGTGAAGCCCATTCGAATCATCGCGCCTCCGGAACAAGAACGCATCGGACGGCCCCGGTATTGCCGCTGCGGAACGCCCATTCCATGATCGACCATGCCCGGGATCATCCATCATTCTATGCTGCGAACATGGAACACCACGACACCATCGTGATCGGCGCCGGTCCGATCGGGCTGGAGACGGCCGCCGGGCTGCTCGCCCACGAGCACTCCACTCTGGTACTGGACTCGGGCCCCATCGGTTCGACCATCGCGACCCTGTTTCCCCCCGCAACCAGGTTCTTCTCCTCGCCGGATCGACTGGAGATCGCCGGCATCCGCTGCCCCACCTTCGCAGAGGAGAAGGCCAACCGCGAGGAATACCTCGCCTACCTCCGGGGAGTCGTCGACACGCTCTCGATTCCCGTCCGCACCTTTCACACCGTTCGCGACGCCCGGGCGACACCGTCCGGATTCGAACTCGAGGTCGCCGAGCGTTCCGGGCGGGGACGTCGGTTCTCGGCCCGAACCCTCGTACTGGCCACGGGCGGCATGGGTCGCACCAGGGCTCTGGGGATCGAGGGGGAGACGCTTCCCCACGTGCGTCACGATCTCGGAGACCCCCATCAGTACCACGGACGCCGGGTGCTCATCGTGGGCGGCCGCAACAGCGCCTGCGAAGCGGCCATCCGCTGCTGGCGGGCCGGCGCGGACGTCCACCTCAGCCATCGCGGCCCCGAGGTCAACGAACGCGTGAAGTACTGGATCCGCCCGGAGCTGCTCGCGCTGATCGAGGAGGGCCGGATCACCGCCTACCCCGAGTCCGTTCCCGCACGGATCGACCGGGAGCAGGTCACCCTCCATTCACTGAGCGGCGAGGCCCCCATCCCGCTGGAGGTCGACGACATCCTGCTCATGATCGGATACGAGCACGACCCGCAGCTCATGCGGCAGCTTGACCTCCCGCTGGATCCCGTCACCCTGGCCCCGACGTTCGATGAGCGGACGATGGAGACCAGCGTCCCGGGGCTCTACGTGGCGGGAACGGCGACGGCCGGAACCCAGGACCGGTTCCGCGTCTACATCGAGAACTGCCATGTCCACGCCCAGCGGATCGCTTCCGCCATCACCGGAACCGACGGCACGACGATCTCGGAGCACCGTCGACTCGAGGAAAGCTGAAGCGGATCAACCCAACGCGGCACGGATCGCATCAAAATCGACCTGCACCCCTGGATCGTCGCTGACCGAGTCGTAGACGACCTTGCCGGATGCATCGATCACGAATGCCGACCGTTTGGCGACATCCCGCATGCCGAAGAGATCATCGTGCAGAACATCCCATTCGCGGGCGACGTCGCGGTTCATGTCGCTCAGCAGCGGGAATGGAAGCCCGAGTTCCTCCGCAAACTTGGCCGTCACGAACGGACTGTCGATGCAGATCCCGAACACCTTGGCACCCAGGTCCTCGTAGGCGGACCAGTCGTCCCGGAACGTGCAGAACTCGTCGGTGCAGACGGGGCTGAACGAAAGCGGGAAGAAGAGCAGGACGACCTTGTCGGTCCCCAGATGGGCGCCGACGTCTACCGTCTCTCCGGGGCGTACGGGAAGTTCGAATCCACAAGCGGTGTCACCAGTTCGAATGGCCATGGTCCTCTCCTTGTAATCGACCGGGACGTACCCTATCGCCCCCGACCCCGCCGCACAATCCACCGGTCATCCGTCGGCTTCGAACGCTCCGGGCAGGTGGTGGATCCGGACCGATCGCCCCGGCCCCAGTTGCACCAGAACCACATCGAACCGGATCGGCAGCGGGCATTCCGTGGCCCGATGGATCATCGCAGCCACCGCACGCAATCGACGCCGCTTGCCGGGCCCAATCCGACCGGAGAGCGTCCAGATGTCGCCTACTCCCGCCTTGACCTCCACCACCACCTGGCAACGGCCGCAGGGGCTGATCGCAACGAGATCGGCCTCCAGACGTCCACGACGGAGATTACGTGCGATCATCCGGTACCCACGGCGACGCAACCAGCGTCCCGCAAGGCGTTCACCACGGCGACCGATTCCGGTGCTCACCGGCGAGCAAGAAAGCGGGACATGGCGATGGCGACCACCTTGTCCTGCATCTCCTGGAGGTCATCGTAGATGCCCTCGCTGAGGATTCCGTCGACGAACTCCTCCTGGGCGGAGCTCAGTCGTCGCGAATACACATCCTGGTAGAGAGCCCTCTGGATCGACGGCTCGTAGAGCGAACGGGTGACACCCTCGTTCACCGCGAGGACCGACACCCAGATCGTACGGCTGCCGCGGACGAAGGGCTGGCTGGTCTCGCCCGGACCGAGTCCGGCCAGATGCTCCTTGTAGAAGTCGGCCACCTCGATCTCGTCGATCTTGCCGTCCGTGCCGAGTTCGAACGTCTCCCACACTCCGTCGTCGGACATGCCCGCCTGCCTGGCCACAACATCGAACGGTTCGCCGGCCTGCAGCTCCTCCTGGAGAAGACGGATGGTGTCCTCGTTCCCTTCCGTCCGGAGTCGGATCCGACCCAGCGTCACCGTGGAGGGCTGGTTGTACTGCGATCGTCTCGCATCCCAGGCCCGCTGGACGTCCTTCCAAGAGACCAGCACATTGGGCTGGACCCGCTCGTTCATGAGCACCCGGATCAGCTGCTGCTCCTCCTGCAACTTGAGGTACTCGTCGATCGTTTTGCCTTCCTGCTCGAGCATCTGGCGATTGGCTTCGGCACTGACGCCACCGCGCTGCATGATCAGCTCGCCACGCATGTCGTTCATCCAGGCGAGAAAGCCTCCCTCCTGCTGCTCGGACAATCCGGCCCGGGCCTCGGACAGGAACAGTTCGTTGTAGATCACCTCACGCAGCTGCCGCGAGACCATCTGCACCACGTACACGCGGAACTGGTCCCAAGGAAGCCGCTGGTAGTCGGCGTTCAGCTGGTCCATGATGGGAGTGAGGATCTCGTCGGCGAAGATCGGTCGACCGTTGACCTGGCCGATCAGGCTGTCGACGACGATGGACTGGCCGGAACGGATCGACAGATCGTAGGCCTCGTCGATCTCCTGCTCTTCCGGAGAAGGGCCCGCCGGACGCGGAATGCGCAGGCCGGCGTCGACCATGGCGGTCCGCACCGATTCCTGATCCGGACGCACCATTGAACGGTTGTTGGGATTTGAGAAGTCGGACACCGACAGTGATTCGCTTCCCGAGGTCCAGCTGGATCCCCCGGAGCAGCCGACCAGCACGACCCCGGCCAGGGCGGCGGCGAATCGACTTGCGATATGAATCAGTGACATGGGCACGCTGAGGATTCTATCGACAACCCGAGCGTCTATACTGCTGTACTGCCCTTTCCCAAACAACTCCCAGGAGGGACACCATGTCCGAGGAAACCCCCGAAATCCAGGTCGACACCGACTGGAAAGCCGAAGCCCAGGCCGAAAAGGAGAAGCTCTCCAGCACCGAAGGCGATTCCCAGAAGGCGCGGGCGCTGCCTCCGGCCGACTTCAAGGGCCTCATCGGCCTTCTGGCCTCCCAGGCCATCATGGGGCTCGGTGCCATGCCCGACCCCTCCGGACGGGGCGTGGTCATCGATCTCGACGGTGCCCGTTTCGCCATCGATCTGCTGGTGGTCATCCAGGAGAAGACCAAGGGCAACCTCGAGGAGGAGGAGTCGACCGAACTCGAGACCCTGATCGTCGAGCTGCGGGCCCGGTTCGTGCAGGTGTCGGACCTGGTCGCTCAACAGCAGGCGGGCGGGGTGGCCACCGACCCCTCGGGCGGCGGTGATTCGGGGATCATCACCCCCTGATCAACCGATCAGCCAGACAGCCACCAGTCGCACTGCGATCACCAGCAGGGCCAGATACTGCGCCGTTACCAACCAGCGGGGCAGCATTCGACACCACAGCACCGGCAGTCCGATCGCCCAGATGAGCAGATAGCGGTCGAAGACGAACCCTCTGGTCAGCATGTACAGGCCGCATCCCGCGACCAGCGCCCACAGCTGCATGCGGGCCAGAAGCCCCACCGCGTCCTCGACATCGAGTTCGAAGGCCAGGGCCGCGAAGGCCCCCAGTGAAGCCAGCCCGAGTACACAGGCAAGCCCCAACAGGAACGAGGACGCAGGGCCGCCACCGCCCAGCATGAGGACGGTGGTTGCAATGACTCCCTGGTACCGGTCGTGCCGAAGGGACAGATCCACCTCGCCGGCGGGAATGGTCAGATCAGGCATCGCCACCATCGCCAGCACCAACCCCAGCAACGCACCCAGGGGGCAGAGCAGCCACCACCGGCACCAGCGGTACCTCCACAGGAACACCAGGAGGAAGATGCCCACCAGGGGAAGCAACGCCGCCCCCAGATAGGTCAGGCTTTCCAGGCGAAGGCCCAGGCCGTGGAGGTTCTGATAGTCGGGACTGACCAGTCCGCCCCAGCGGATCCACAGCGGCACCCGGAGAAGACCGGCAATGATCGACGCCAGCCACCATGGCCAGCTCCGAATGCCGCTTCGGCTCCACATGGCGAGACACACCCCACCGGCCAGAGCGACGGCATGGATTCGACTGTAGAGGAGCAGGGTCAGGATCACGCCGTAGAGCACGGGAGCGGCCACGGGATGCGACCGGCTGCGCGACGGATCCGAACCGGCGCCTCCCCCCATGCCCCAGAGCACCACGAGGAAGAGGAATACAGCCCCGAAGACGAAGGACACCTCGCCCATCACCAGTTGCGAGAAGACCAGCTCGTAGGGCAGAAGCATGAAGCCGACCATGGCCAGCAGCAATCCGGAATTCCGCAGGCCGCACCGCAGGGCCAGCAACAGCAGCGGAATGCCGCTGAGAACGAAGAAAAGACACGAGACCTGCCGCAGCGCGTTGAGGTCACCGCCCAGCCATTTTCCGAAGACCGCGTAGGGCCAGATGAGGGCCGGCCCCTTCGTCTCCTGGTAGTCGATGGCGGTTTCCACCGACCAGCCGTTCTCCATGAGATCGTTCATCGGAACCGTGATGTAGCGTTCGTCGAACTGGGGTCCGAGCGATCGGATGTCGGTCCCGAACCGGAGCGACAACGCCGTCACGAGGAGAGCCAGAAGTGAGATGAAGATCCACATCCGCTCGCGATTCGGACTGGCGGCCAGGTCGTTCACGGCATCGCTCTCCGGAAGTCATGACCACCGGTACCGTGCAGCACCGGCATCCCGGTGCGAATCGACACCGCACGCGGCAACAAGGCCGCAGGGGTCCGCAGTCGATTGAATCCCGCTGAAGAGCTCATGAACCACCATCCGAAGCAGAGAGGACCAACAGGCTATCGGCCAGTCGGGGAGGAAATCTGCATCGGTCAGAGGAGATCGAGATTGACCGAATCGGCCACCAGGAGCCCCTGCGCGGTGAAACGGAGACGGTCCCGCAGCCACTCCAGATGCCCGCTCTCCAACCAGCGTTCGATCGCAGCGCTGCGCACGCCCCCCCGGTCTCCATGCTGAAGCAGCGCCTCAACCCGTGAGCGGGGCATGCCCTCCAGCAGCCGCAACCCCATCATGAACGACTCCCCGACGCGACCGTCTTCATCCAGCCGCTCCACCGCGGTGACCGGCGGCAGGCCGTTCCCTTCGAGGTACGACGCCAGTCGGGGCAGATTCTTCCAGCGGGTACCACCGACATGCCCCGCCGCCCCCGGTCCGATCGGCCACCAGTCCTCGTTGCGCCAGTACACCAGATTGTGACGACACTGCTGGTGCGGCATCGCCCAGTTGCTCACCTCGTAGTGTTCGAATTCCCGCGCGGCGAGCGTGGAGATCGCGTGCTCAAACATGTCGGCTTCGAGCTCGTTGGAAACCGGACGAACATCGCCGCGATCCCGCCGCCGGGTCAGGGGCGTACCGGCCTCGTAGACCAGGGAGTATGCGCTCAGATGCTGGATTCCAAGATCGAGTGCCGCCTGCAGATCCTCGTCCCACTGCGCCAGCGTCTGTCCCGGAATCGCGAAGATCAGATCCAGACTCAAGCGATCGATCCCCGCCCGTCGGAAATGATCCAGGCTGCGGGGCACGGATTCCGGATCATGCTGACGCTGGAGGGCCTCGAGTCGATCGGGATTGAAGGACTGCGCCCCCAGGCTGATCCGATTGACCCCGGACTCCGCCAAGGCCTGGGCACGCGCCGCATCGATGGTTTCGGGATTCGCCTCCACCGTCCATTCACAATCCATCCCCAAGGGAAGCCGCTCCCGAATGGCCGTCATCACCCGCCGAATGGTGTCGGGAGGCAGGATGGTCGGCGTGCCCCCCCCGACGAAGACGGTCGAAACCTCCCCGGTGAGACGTTCACCCACCTCCGAGATCTCTTCGATCAAGCGGTCCGCAAAGGCCCCGAAGGAATCCTCACGGCCCGCAATGGTGAAAAAATCGCAGTAGTGACAGCGATGACGGCAGAACGGAACGTGGACGTAGATGCCGTGCACCCGATGTGGCGGAGACAGCAGCTCACCGATATCGGCCGGCCCCTCGGCCGTCTGCGCATCCGGAACGGACGTACACTGGTCGAGTTGAAGGCGGGAGTCGCCTGGGCCGTCTGAGGTCATCGGATCACTCCACGGGGCCTCTGGGCCCCATCGAGCCACATGGTAGGGCGTACGCGTCCGAGGAGCAGAATGGGCTACCGACTGATCATGCTGACCCGCGATGGAGTCGATCGCTCCTTCGATGTCAGGGAGGGACGAACCACCATCGGCCGGGGTGACCGGTGCGACGTCCGAATCAGCCTTCCTCGGGTCTCCAGCCCCCACTGCGAGATCATGCTCGAGAACCAGCGGGCCCTGCTGGTGAACCTCGATGAGATCACCGGAACCCTCCTGAACGGACGGTCGATCCAGCAGGCCACCCTCAACCCGGATGACGAAGTCACGATCGGCCCGGTGACGTTCCGGCTGGAGCACTCGCCCTGCGTCGCGGATGCCTCCGGGGCTCAGGCCGACTGACGAGCCGGCCGGCGTCCCGACCGGTTCGTTCCCTCGGGCACCTTCAACTGGGTCGAGCAGTGCAGGCAACGCACCATCTGACCACGTCCGTGCAACGGTATGGCCAGCAGTCGGCGGCAGCTGAGATTGGGGCACTTGACGCGAAATGTTCCCTGATCGGTCATCGAGTTCCTCCCGTCTGGATGCCCCTTTCATCGGGTGCATGCACCCGCCCCTGAACCACCTTCCACCTATTTCGAAAGCGTCCGGGAAAAGCCCCGACCACCGTCGGACAGGGCCCCCGTCCGCCGGAGGGTGGTACCATGACCACTGCTTCCTACCCCACCACCAGAGGAACAGCACGCCGTGAGCACCCCCCGACATACCGCAGTGGTCGGCCTCCAATGGGGCGACGAAGGCAAGGGCAAGGTCGTCGATCTCCTGACCGCCAAGCACGATGTCATCGTCCGCTACAACGGAGGCGCCAACGCCGGCCACACCGTGGTGATCGGCGACGAGAAGTATGCATTGCACCTGCTTCCCTCGGGCATCCTGTCCGGCGGAAGGACCTGTGTGATCGGCAACGGCGTCGTGGTCGACCCCGAGAAGCTCCTGCAGGAGATCGAGGGGATCCGGGAGCGCGGCATCGCCATCACCCCGGACAATCTGCTCATCTCCGATCGGGCCCACGTCGTGATGCCCTACCACAAGGAACACGACGCAGCACTGGAACGGGTGCTGTCCTCCGCCGCCGAAGGCGGCCCCGGCCTGTCGATCGGAACGACCAAACGCGGCATCGGACCGACCTACGCCGACAAGATCCACCGCTCCCTGGCCATCCGGATGGGTGAGCTCCGGGACGAGGACCATCTTCTGGAACGGCTCAAGGTGATCTGCGCCATCCGGAGCCGGGAACTGACGGCCCTGGGCGTCGATGCTCCGCCGCTGGACCCGCACGAACTCGCCGGACGCTTCGCCGCGTACGGGCAGCAGCTCCGCGAGCACATCACCGACACCGTCTACGCCCTGCACGACCTCCGCAACGAAGGACGCTCGCTCCTCTTCGAAGGCGCCAACGCCTGCCTGCTCGACATCGACCACGGGACCTTCCCCTACGTGACCAGTTCGAACTGCTCGACGCTGGGCATTCCGGCCGGCACCGGCCTGTCGGCCCCCTGCGCCGACGACGTCGTGGGCATCATGAAGGCCTACACGACCCGCGTCGGAGCCGGACCGTTCCCGACCGAGGACAACGGCGCCGATGGAGAGCGGATCCGAGAACGCGGCAACGAATACGGAACCACCACGGGACGCCCCCGCCGCTGCGGCTGGCTCGACCTGGTGGCGGTCCGCTATTCCGCCATGATCTGCGGCGCCACGAGCATCGCGTGCATGCTGCTGGACGTGCTGTCCGGATTCGATGAGCTCAAGATCTGTTCGTCCTATCGCCTGCCCGACGGCTCCATCACCGATCGCTTCATTCCCGATGCCCGGCGACTGCTGGACGCCGAACCGATCTGGGAGACACTGCCGGGTTGGGCGGACGAGATCGACGCGATCGAGGATCGCGCCGACCTGCCCCCCGAAGCCATCCGGTATCTGGATCGGATCGAGGAGATCCTGGGCATTCCCATCCATCTCGTGAGCGTGGGCCCCGAACGCACCCAGACGCTCGAAGGGACCCGGTGCTGATGGCCCGCGCAAGCGTTCCCACATCGCAACCCGACGGCACCCCGGACTTCGACGTTCCGGTGGCCGATCGGCCCCGCCACATCGCAGTCATCATGGACGGCAACGGACGCTGGGCCACCGAACGCGGCCGAAGCCGGGCGGAGGGCCATCGGGCCGGCGCGCAGGCCGCCCGCCGCATCGTTGAGGAGTGCGGAGCCCTCTCCATCGGCACGCTGACGCTCTATTCGTTCTCGATGGAGAACTGGAAGCGTCCGGCCGATGAGGTCGACGCTCTGATGGGACTGCTGCTTGAGTTCCTGCCCAAGGAGCGGGACGATCTCCTGCGGAACAATGTCCGTTTCCAGGTCATCGGCGACCGCGCGGGACTGGCGGAGGATGTCATCCGGGAGATCGAACTCACCGAAGACGCCACCGCGGACTGCAGCGGTCTCCACGTGGTGCTGGCCATCAACTACTCCTCACGGCATGAGATCACCCGCGCCGCCCGGCACGTCGCGGCCAAGGTCCGCGACGGCGTTCTGTCCGAGAACGATGTGACCGAAGCGGTGCTCGCGGACCACCTGTACACGCGCGGCATCCCCGATCCTGACCTGCTGATCCGAACTTCGGGCGAGCACCGCATCTCGAACTACCTCCTCTGGCAGATCAGCTATTCGGAACTCCATGTGACCGATGCATACTGGCCGGATTTCGACGGAGATGACCTGCGGACGGCCATTCGGGACTTCGCAGGGCGCCAGCGTCGCTTCGGGGACATCGAAGCACGGTGACCCCAAAGCGACCGCCCCGTCCGGCCGTGGCAGCGGCATGCGGAACGGGGCGGCGCGGATTCTGGGTTGAATGATCGACTCAGTTGGACACCTTCTGGACGTAGAGGATGCGGGGCGAGTCGTCGGAGGTGTCGACCCGACTCCGGTCCACGAGCATCACGTAGCGACTGTCATCGAGAATCGCATCCGGGTCCGTGGCATCCCACACCCCGGTTTCCGGGTTCTGCGAGAACGTCCGGATCCGGAAGTGGACGGTGAAGACATCGCTGCGGGTGGTGATCAGGTTCGAGATTCCCGAGAAGAGCAGATTCGCCTCCTCGGCGTCTCCGGCGACCATGTCGCCTCCGCGGTAGTTCTCCTGCTGCGAGAACAGGGACCACGTCGGAAGCGGCGCCGGGTACCAGGGTCCGTTGGACCCACCCTCGAACCGGTTGGGGAACATCTCACCATTGACATCGGTACTGAGCGGCGCACCGATCGAAAGCACCTTGGGTGCCTCCCCGCCCCAGGGGCCGACGGCGTCGTCATCGTAGGCCGTCTGATTCCCGTCACGGGTCATCCAGTGGTACCGGGGTGCACCACGGCCGTTGGCTCCGGCCAGGCCCAAGGGGTTGTAGGCACGCATGTCGGCGCCGAGCAGTGCGGGGTCGGTGTTGTACCAACCAGCCAGATTGGGACTGGAAAGGCCGCTGGCCCGATCCTTGAACCGCTTCCGCTGGTAGTACTCCCGGGTGAAGGGATTGGTCGCCGCAAAGTCGATCCGCCATGAATCGGCGTAGCGGTCGTGCCCGGAGGCATCGTGCAACCCCTCGAAGGCCGAGGTCCCGTTCTGGTCGACGGCCAGCCAGTCGAGTTCCGCCCCCGAGAGGTCGCGGGTCGTCTTGTTGAGGGCGAACAGCTCACCGATGCCGGCAAATCCGTTCGTGCCGCGTGAGTGGACGTCCGTGAAGAATCCACTGCGCTGGTCAAGACCGGCATCGATCCGTTCCTGGTAGCTCGGTGCCCGCGTCTGACCCACTCCGGGATTTCCGGGCGTACCGTTCTCGGAACCATAGACTCCCTGTGCGTCCCGGTAGCGAACGATGGCTTCGGAGACCGAGACCCTCGGATTGGCGTCGAACTGGACCGTCTCGCGATCCACGGACTCCAGAATGCTTCCCAGCCACCACGGAGGCGTGCCTCCATCCGCCTGACTGGTCCAGTCCGGTGTCCCGTGCACCAGCTTGTACATGTGCGGCAGGGCCCGCATCACCTCGGCGGTCGCGGTGTTGATGTTGACCAGGCCACCGGTCGGACGCCCGGAGAAGCCTTCGGCATTGCCGAACTCGGGGTCGTACCGGAGCACGCTGGACGCCTGCACCGGGAAGTCGATGACTCCATCGCTGAATCCGAGCCCGGATCCGTTCACGAGCTCCGGGTAGACGTCCCAGTTCCCGGGACCGTCACAGACGAACAGATCCAGCACGCGCTGGGCTGCGGGCAGATCGGGGGCGGTGTGACCGATGTCGGACAGCCAGACGTCCGTGCCCGCGGGCGACTCGACCTTGCCCACCGCGGCATCGGCGTAGCGATCCGCAGTGCCGTGTCGGCCGTACTGGCCGGCGTCGACCGGAAGCCGGTTGACACGAACGTCCTCACCGGGGAACAACGACTCGGATTCTGCGGCCACGGGCTGTTCGATGATGCCGAGGTCGAGCTCCAACTGGTCCCGCATCGCTTCGGAGAACGTTCGGGTGGTGAGGACCGGACTGGTCGCACTCGGAGGCCCGTTCTGCATCAGCAGTTCGTGCCCGTACAGCATGACATTGAGCACTTCACCGACCTGCTCGAAGTTGCCGTCCTTCTGCAGCATCTGGAACCCGTACGGCATCAGCTCACGCTGGCCGTTGATGCCGTCGTAGCCGTAGTACCCCTTGTCGGCGAGATTGAAGATGTGACGCCCCGTCCCGGCGCCGGTCTGGGACTGCAGAACGGCACCGGAGTCGAAGCCCTGGCCGACCGGCCACGGGGTCGTGCCGTTCCAGTCGCTCACCTGCGGGTTCTGCAGATCGATCGCGTTGGTGATCCCGTTGGAATAGGTGGAGACGAAGGGCCCGTCCATGTCGAAGAACGTCGGCTTGCGGCAGGAGTACAACCACAGCGGGCGGTTGCCGAAGCCCAGGATGGTGCGTGGCAGACGATAGTTCCGGGTCATCCAGGGCGAACCCGAGGATGTGGCCGAAGAGCCGGCGGACCAGTAGGGCTGGCCGGGCAGCGGAAGTTCGGGCGGGCACGCGGAGGTCGAACCGGGCGCACACGGCTCGCCGTGGGTGCCGTCGGGATCGGAGGCCGCATCGAAGACCGCCCCCCAGGCCAGCACGGAGTTGGTCGGCAATCCGCCGAACGACCCTTCGGTGCCGTCGAAGAAGTAGCGCTGACCGATGGTCCGCTGGTCGGCATTGAGCAGTCGGATCTGGCATGCGGAGCCGCCGGACTGGAACGATCCCCCGGTCTGTTCCATGCCCTCGTAGATCGTGCCGTCGAGTTCGTCGGTGGAGAGCGGCCCCGTGCCGGCGGAGGGGTCTCCGGTGAACGACGATCGACCCTTCGACCGTGTCACCTGTCCCTTGCCCACGACGTACCGCGGCGCCGAGCGGTCCATGTGGTTGATGGGGCCGGGGAACTCGGAGACGTTGGTGGCGATGGAGGCTGCGTCCGAGGGATAGTCGGGGTCGACACCCCACGCACGCGTGTAGCGGGCCCACTGACACCATCGCAGCGAATCGGCACTGCTCTTGGCGCCCCAGGTGGTATCGTCGGCCAATGCGGGGACCCGGAGGTCCATGACCGCCGCGCGTTCCGTGGCATCCTGGCCGGCCACCAGCAGATCGTAGATGTCGCTGTCGATGCGGTCCTCCAGTTCCTCGAAGACCGGCTGGGTGGGGAATGTGGCGGACTCCTGCTGCTGGTTGCCGCCTCCGCCGGGACCACCCCCCCCGCCGACCTCGACCACCGATTCGATCTCACCGAGTTCGAGCAGGGACGGAATCCGCTCCTGCGGCAGGACGTCGCTCACGACTTCGTGGAACTCGTCGTCCGAGGAGGACGGCTTCCCCGTCCGGTCCACGACCACGTCGTGCACGTACTCGTAGGTGCCGGGACCGAGCTGGGTGAACTTCGGATCCGCCACCCCGTCGCCGTCGCTGTCGACCAGATTGCGCAGCAGTCGCCAGTGGGTCCGCTTCAGGGCCACGGCCACTCCTTCGGTGACATCGGGCTCTCCGACGGGCGAGTCGAAGTCCTCGATGTCGAGGGACCAGTCGTTGCCGGCCGACGCATTGAGATCCACGCGACAGATCAGATCGCCGGGGAAGATCTCGAGGATGCCGTCGGTCGTGGCCAGCGATTCCTCGGGCATGGCCCGCTCGGCCACGCCGTTGCCGTCCTCGTCGCGCAGCAGCGTGAAGCGGTGCGGCTGGTAGGGGACCAGATCCGGATTGCTCGGATCGTACGGCCAGACCCCGACCCACTGGTCGAGGACCCCGTTGCTGTTGGCGCGGGTATCGTCCCCCTGGAATGCGAAATGGTCCTCGGCGTTGAGATCGAGGAAGTCGATCCACCGGAGGTGTTCGACCCGCTCATCCACGTCGGCGAGATCGAATCCGGTCGCGTACAGAACGAGGGTGAACGGGGCTTCGGGCGTCGCGGGCGGCAGATAGAGGGGCAGCTGCGCGGTCGCCCGAGCCGGCAGGTTCCACGGGGCGGAACCACTGTTGTAGGCGTACTCGGAGGTGTAGGAGTTGTCGTAGCCCTCCTCGCTCATCTGCACGAGACGATCGTCCACGACGACATCCCGACCGAAGAGCGAGACCTTGTAGAGCGGCAGCCGACGATCGAGGAATCCCGTACCGGGGTTGCGACCGAAGAGCGGCAGCGGACGATCGTAGGGGTTGGCGATCTGGACGACGGCGATGGACACCGGCTCCTCCAGTTCGTCACCGAGGATCTCGCGGGTCTCGTCGACGTTGGACTGGGTACCGGCGGCGACGATGTCGGCCTGATCCTCGTCCCCTTCCGAGTACATCAGGAACAGCCGATCGGCCTCGTCGTTGTCCCATTCGTAGCGATCGTTGTTGGTTCCGGCCGCGCGCTGCCCGCCGGGCTTGAACGGCTTGACGACGTGGGCGACGAAGGCCTCCATGATGAAGGGCTGCATCTCCATGCCGAGATACGCCGGCTCCTCGGTGCCGGCGGTGTAGGCCGGATCGAGCTCGAAGGGATCCAGCAGTTCGTCGGTGAAGATCGGCGCCCGCACCGGGCCGTAGTCACGCGTCCCGTCGTAGATCGTGCCGGTGTTCTGAATGTTCTGGCTGTAGAGCGGTGCATCCGAATCGGGGTCCCGCCAGGACAGAATGTTGGCGGCGTAGGAGGCCGCAAGCGCCCGGGCGGATTCCCTGGCGTCCAGATCGTCGGCGGGGTCGGTAGGATCGTCGAACAGGTTTCGACTGATGGGATTCGTCGCCAGCAGCGCACCGGGATTCATCGCCCCGCTGTGAAGAGCGAGGTAGAGCGCGTAGGGAAGCCGCTCGGAGAAGGTCAGCGGCCGGTAAGCGGACGTTCCGCCCGAGATCAGCCCGGTGTCGATCACCCGCTCGTGCTCGCGCAGGTCGAGCTTGGTCCGCATCTGGTCGTAGAACGACCTCAGGACCGTACCGGTGCTGTTGCGGATATTTCCGAAGGCACCATCGGCCCGGCCCAGCGCCGCCTGCGCCTGATTGGCCCACTGCCGGCCGGCCGTGCCGACCAGGGCGGACCCCAGACCCGTCTTCGGCCCCTGCGGGGGCCCGACGAAGCGCGTCAGGTCCGCGGGCGGTCCCAACGGGTAGCCGTGGATGGAGAAGGCCGGATCGACGTCGCCGTTGGAATCGTAGACCGTGGTCCGGTTGCCACGGTACTCCCACCACAGATGGGGCGGCAGCAGATCGTTGCGGGCCGCGTTGTACATCGTGAGCTTGCGGCGGTTGTCGAAGAACAGCTGCCGGTTGGACAGCTGATCGACCAGTTCGGACTGCTCCTGCCGATGACGGGCCGAGCGCAGCGGATGGATGAACTCGTCGCTGTTGTTGATGTCCGTGAATCCGTAGTCGCCCATGGCCCGCTCGAACCGCGACATCAGCCAGGGCTGGTTGTTGCCCTCGCTGGACCGGAGCTCGATCTCGTCGGCCATCGTGAACGGCGTGAAGCTCATGCGGGGATTCAACGGATCGCTTCCGGCGTTGCGGAAGAAGAACAGGCGGTTGACCTGGGAGTTGATGTCGCTGTTCTCGGGGAACCACGAGTTGAGCTGGACGCTGGTCTCGGTGAGGAGATCGCCCCCGGTCCCGTCGCGGAAGTACTTGGCCTGCCACAGCGGATAGATCTCCGCCGCGGACCCCTGCTCCGCCGGGAACAGATCGATCACATCCTCGCCGCCGTCGTAGTAGCCGACCAACTTGTAGGGACTCTGGGGAAGCCCGACGTCAACGTACAGGTTGCTGAAGCCGGTGGAATGGGCGGGCACATCGAAGAAACCGACGTTCCACGAATCGTGGGTGTACGGACCCCAGTTGTACGTGTCGTCGTTCGAGTCTCGCTTCCATCCTCCGTTGTCGTTACCGTTGATCCAGGCCGCGTTCTGTCCGACCAGGGCCAGATCCGACGGGCTCCAGCCGCGGGTGCGGGCCCGGAGGTCGCCGTTGGTGAAGTACGTGTCGGACTTGATGAACCGGGTGGCGGCGTTCGCGTTGAGCCGTCCCCCGTTGTCGGTGACGGACACCCCCACGACCTGCATGGTCCCCTCGCTGCCGCGCCCGGGTACATGGAACCAGAAGGAGTCGGTGAAGCCGTCGCCGTCGGCGTCGGTCAGGACGCGGGACACGTGCCATCGGGCCGAGCCGCGGCTGAACTCGTCCTCGGGACGTTCGCCGTTGGCACCGTCGTCGAGCGACTCCAGCACCTCGCCGCTGCCGCCGCCGGAGAGGACCGTATCGCCGTCGAGGTTGGAGAGATCGTAGAAGTTGGGCGGGACGAGATCCGCATTGCCGAACTGGAGGGCCGCCCCCTGGGCGAAGGCGTAGCCGGCGTAGTCGAACCAGCGGATCCACCGGCTCCAGAACTCGGAGGGCGTGGTGAAGAAGGTCGTGCCGGACTCGTCGTTGCGCAGCGCGATCCCGCCGGCCGATGGAGCCAGCGGTAGCCACTGTTCGATGGGAACGTGGTGATCACGCTGGAGACCGCCGAAGTAGAAGAAGCCGTCCGGGGCCGCCACGGCGATGCTCGAGGGATCGATGATGGCCTCGGTCGACAATGCGTCGTGCACCGGCGACCGGACGCCGGTGACGTCGGCGATGTCGCGGCAGATCCGCCAGTCGTTGCCCGGCCGGGCCAGATTGGTCAGGTGGTTGTAGTGCGAGAAGCCGTCGACGTTGGTCTCTCGGCTCAGCCCCATGCGGTCGTAGTTTCCGGTCGCGATCCGCTGGGGTTCCAGACTACGCAGCCATCGGGTGTCGCTGGTACCGGGCTGACCGGGCGGATTGTCGATCGAGAACAGGTCGTCCAAGGGTTCGGGGTCGAACACTTGGATCACGTTCGGACCCGGCGGCAGCACGTCGAGTTCGTTGAAGCCGTGCCACGCGGCACCGTAGTCGGGCCAGTTGGTCCAGGGAACGACTTCGTAGGGTGCGTAGTTCCAGGCGAAGTTCCGGTCGATCTCGTACCGCCCCTGGCTTCCACCGAACTCTCCGAAGTAGCTGGCCCCCGACAGGGGCAGCCGACGGTCCTCGAGGAACCGGGACGAGACCTCGGGAGGCAGTGGTGCGATGTTGAGCAGCGACTGGACCATGGAGGAGGCCCCCACCGTCGTCGTGACCACGGCGGGATCGATCTCACGGACAAACAATGCCTCGCTGATCTCCCGTGCGATGTCCTCGGCGATGACGCCGGCTGCGGCATCGACATTCACGGTTCGGCGCTGCGCCTTGGCGGTCTGGCGGATGCCCTGCGCACTGGAGAGATACGCCGAGGCGATGATCACCAGCAGCACCAGGGCTCCCGCGACGAGCACCAGGGCGTTGCCGCGGCGTTCCACCGGGAAGGTCGGGATGTCTCTCGCGGTGTTCATCGAGCACCTCCTGCAAAGCCGCCGCGGGCCTGTTCGGGAATCTCGACCACGAACTGGTAGACCTGCCCCTGCTCCAGCCGTCCCTGCGGATCGTTGATCGTCATGGTGATGCGCAGGGCCGACGGCCATGGTGTGAAGCTCCGATCCCGCTCGAAGACCAGTTCGTTCCCCTGCTCAGTCAGGGGCAGAGCCGGCCGATCGCGGTTGTAGCCGAAGGTGGCCCAGTACTCCTCGTACGCAGACTGGCCGCCGAAGGTCGGAAATTCCTGATCAATTGCGTAGGGATCGACGGCGTAGGCCGCCGCGGTGGGCTGCGAACTCATCGAAACGGGGGTCGGGGTGTTCTGCAGATCAGGGGGATAGTTCGCATAGAACTCCGCGTAGGGCATGACGCCACGCTCGATGTCCCGCAGACCGAACCACCGCTGGCCCAGCCACGGGTTCCCGGTGCCGTCCAGCAGGGAATCGTCGGCGGAGTAGTTGACCCCGTACCAGTACTGGTCGTCCTGACCGGCAACGGGGCTCTCGACCCATCCGCCGCCGGCGCCTTCCCCGTAGGTCCACTCGACGGAGAACGAGGAGCAGCTCGTACCCAGGGCGTGGTTGGTCAGGGCCTGATCGACCGAGGACATGCTCGGAGCGGTCCGCTCCACGCGGGGACGCCGGACCACGTCCTTCATGAAGAATCGCTGATCGAGATACGGACTGCCGTCCAACGA
Organism: Phycisphaerae bacterium; assembly: GCA_002716385.1. Classification (GTDB taxonomy): domain Bacteria; phylum Planctomycetota; class Phycisphaerae; order Phycisphaerales; family SM1A02; genus UBA1668. The sequence goes on from PBAX01000029.1 coordinate 31,475, forward strand.
GAAGAGATTGCCCTCCAGCACGTCACGCGTTTGCATCTCGGGCAGCAGGTCGCCATCCTGATCGACGTCCTGCAGGTCGTCGTAGGCGCCGTCCTCTCCGTAGTGCATGCACCGCCGCATGAAGTTCTCGCGGGGATTGGTGCGGGCCCGACTGGTCTGGACCATCTCCCGGACCTCGTCGATCGGAATCGCGGCCACGTCGACCCGGCCGTAGGTGAGCACGGGCGGATCGGCGTTCAGTGTGTAGCTGCCGTCGTCGAGCTGGGCCGCCCCCGGGAAGCAGGGCCGGGCATCGTTGGGAAAAATGGTCTGGGCGGAGGGTACGTTGCGGAGGTACTGCCGCTTCTTGTAACCGCCCGGAAACATCTCGTCGTCGTCGGCAAGCAGAATCGTGTGGCGGGCCAGGATCCACTGCCGGGCGTCGGGCTGGGTGGCATTGATGTAGCGGTCATCTTCCCCGGGGATCTGCTGCTCGTAGAGCACCCCGAGATCGCTGCCGCTGTTGTAGTTGATGGATCCGCGGTAGTTGGTGTAGATGGTCGGCAGCCAGTCGGTCTCGTCCAGGCCCGGATTGTCGTACCGCCAGGGAACCAGTTCCTCGCCATCGGCCTCCAACTGGTCGAGATCGGGATCGTGGGCGAAGCCCACCGGCGGAAGATTCGCGGGGGGATTGGGATCCAACTGGTAGTCGATGTCGTGGTAGGGCTGCATGCCCGGCAACTGGATGCCGTGGCCGTAGGTCACGAACGCGGTCTGCGACTGGGCACTGGGAAGACTGCCCACCGTGGTGCCTTCACCAATGATCTGGGAGGATGTGGGTGAATCCACGAAGAAGCAGAGCTGATCGCACCGGATGGTGGCCGAGTCGTCGAGCACCGGATTCAGCAACCCGGGCTCCTGTCCCTGCCGCCCCCCCTGGTCCCACTGCACGACGTTGACGTCGTTGGGGACCTCGACGGAACGGATGACGAGAAACCCGTCCCCGGTCATGTTGGCGATGTCCTCCCGGATCCGGGCCTCGATGGCGGCGGCCTCCTGCATGATGTCCACGGTCGCCTGGCCGGTGGACGTCACGTCGGTCGCCACCTTGAAGATGCGGCCCGTGATCACCACGATGGCCAGCAGCACACCGACGGCCACCAGAATCTCGGTCAGAGTGAACCCGCGACGATCGGATGTCGAATGGATGCGCATCACAGCTCCTCCACCAGGATGTAGACGGGAGTGAAGTTCCATTCGTTTCCGTCCCCGTCGGTGAAGCCGGTGGGCACGTACCACAGCCGAGACACCGCGGGACCACCGACCACCCCTCCGTCGGGCGGAACGACCATGCCCCGCGAGTAGACGAAGTCCCCGTCACTCCGCGCGTTGGCGGGAAGGATCAGACTTCCGGTCTGGGGCACACGGCGCTGGGCGTTGTAGGCGAACCCGAGGGCGTCGATCTCCGCGATGTGCACCGAGTCCTCCGCCATGGGCGGAACCGGGAAGGCCAGTTCGACGTGGGTGGTGGGATCGTCCTTGCGGGTTCGGCCAATGGCCACCCGATTGACGATTCCGTTCTGGTCCACGAGCCATTGCCCGGGACATTGCCAGCAATCGTCGTTGACCATTGGGTCGTAGGGGTCACCGGCATCCGCATTGGGAAGGATCCACTGGGCACGATCCTCGGGGAAGCCGATGCCCTGCCCCACCCGCCACGGCTGGTAGTCGTTGTCGCCGCTCTCGAGGTCGAGCGACCACGGTACGACGATCCGGCCGCCGGCGTCGGCCTGGACCACCCACGGAGGCTGATCCCCCTGCAGCGGCTGGACCCGGTAGACCAGGACGGCCACGAAGACCTTGTCGCCCGCACGACGGAACATGCAGTCCCAGTAGTAGCGGGGCGCACGACCGGAATCGTCGAACTTGGGGTACTGTCGCTCGGACTGCTCGATCACCACCAGCGGCGCGCGGATGCCGTCGACGATGGTCGAGGGATCGTCGTTCTGATGCCCCGCGTAGGGAATGCCGCCGTAGGAGGTCAGGGCGGGACCGATCCATGGATCGGAACCGTTCTCGGTCACCGTCGTCACGTCGACCCCGTATTCGGCGTGGGTGTTGAAGACGTCCAATGCCCCCGCGGCGGGGCCATTGGATGCGCCCCCCACGACCACGGCGGGACGAAGCCAGGGGAAGTCACCGGAGGTCACGTCCCAAGGCGGCGGGTTCAGTGAATCGATCTCCACGTAGCCGAAGCTGCCTTCGGGAATGCGCGACCGCAGCAGCGACATCGCGTTGCGGGCGACCAGAGGCCCGACCTGGTCGTCCATCGCCTTCTGCTGCTGGGCGATGCCGGCCGGGAAGAGCGTGGCGATGCTGATGATCCCGATGCCGAGGATGAAGATCGCCATGAGCAGCTCGACCAGCGAGAAGGCGCGACGATCTCCGTGCACGATGGTGCGTGGCTTCGTGTTCACTTGGTCACCGTCCCCGAAAACTTGTTGAAGTAGTACACATGGCCGTTCGTCTTGGCGAAGCGGCTCAGATCGCCGGTCCGGGCCGTGGCGTCGACCCACCGGATCTCGTCGTCGAAGTCGGGATCCGGCAGATGCCCCCCGTAGTAGTCGGCGGCTTCCTGGTAGTCGAAGATCGCGAAGAAGGGAGCGACGAGCACGTACGGCTCGCTCTCGTCACGGTCCAGCCCGTAGTACAGGAGCGTGCCCTCCTCGATGGTGTCGTCACCGTCCGAGTTGTAGGCGACCTCCGTCAATCCGAGCGTGGTGTCGTAGTCCTGCCCCGGTTCGGGCACGCCGGCCGTGCCCCCGCTGACGGTGGGCCGGCAGGTGTCGGTCAGGCACCAGTCCCGGTAGGGGTTCTGTCCGACCGCTCCGGGGTCGACCACCCGCTGGGCGCGGTCGCCGTTGAAGTCGACGAACGCCAGCGACGAACCGGTGTCCTGGAACGTCTGTCGCATCGAACCGTCGGGCTCGAAGAAGATCCCCAGCACCACACCGGGCGACTCGTCCGAATCGGTGCCCTTCATCCGGGCCAGATTGGATTGGCTCAGCCACGTGTCGCTCTCGAGCACGGCCCCCTCCCGGGCGCGGGCGATGTTCGACGCGGGCGCGGCGATCATCATGCCTTCGGGAAGCAGGCGGGGCTTCACACCCTTGGCGGGTTCGAACCGCAGTCCCATCTGGGACTCCGTCTGCCCCGAATACACACTGAACTCCAGCTCGTAGTAGGCATACTCGTTGAGATGGATGTCCCCGGTCTCGACGGCGATCACGACCGCGATCTGCTGTGATTCGGTACCGGTGCGGACCGGACGGAACACGACCATCGTGCGCTTGCGCTGCTCGATGGCCAGGGCCCGAGCGTTGTCGAGCGCGGTGCTGACCGTGTTGGCAGCGACCGAGTGCCGGGAATCGCTCACCAGCGCCCGGTAGGCCACCAGCGTCACGACCGACACGATGCTGACGATGACGATGACCGCCAGCAGCTCGATGAGCGTGAAGCCGCGGAATCGTACGGTGCTGGACACGCGATTCACCATGTGCGCACCTCGTACGAATAGATGTTGTCCAGCGCGTCGTCGAATCCGTCGTCACTGGGGTCGGGGTCGTATCCGTCCACGAGGGACTGGTCGTTGTGGATGTTGCCGAACTTGCCGTCGGGACCGGCCGACACGAAGTAGGCCCGGCCCTGCAGGGCGGATCCGAGCAGCTGCTCCTCCTTGGTGCGAATGGTCCGGTCATCGTCCTGCCGCTTGGAGTTGCCGAACGATCCCCCATCCTGCTGGTCGTCCCAATCGCGTCCCGGCAGCACCACGATGATCGGATTGCCCCAGGCGTCGACGGGCAGGATGCCCGGCTCCTCCTCGCCGCTGCCCAGCTGGTACAGCACGGGCAGGATGAGACTCGGATCCATCGAAGTGATGATCTCCCGCGACGAGGGATGGTTGCGGAGCATCCAGAAGCAGGAAGCGCTCACACCCCGGTACACGTCGTCGTCCGTCTCGAAGGTCGAGCATCCCGAGACCTGCGACCACATCAGGCACCGGAGATCGAGTTCGGAGGGCAGACCGCCCTCGCGGTAGTCGAGCACCGTGGCATCCAGATCGTCGCAGCGGTCGCAGGCACCGGAGGCGCCGTCGATCGCGTCGCCCGGGTCGACCATGTAGCGGGGAACGATGTCGCCGTCGAAGCCGTAGGAGAACGACGAGCGCGCGTCGTCGACCATGCGGGCCGACATGGCGCTGTCCAGCAGGGCCAGAGCGTTCTCGGTCCGCTGCACCTCGGAGCCCTGCAGCACCGCGGAGCCGATGCTGAGCGAGAGGGCGACCAGCACGCTGATCACCACGATCACCACCATCATCTCCACGAGCGTCCACGCCCTTCGAACTGAGTGCATCGGGTTCACGAGCCGACCTCCACGATGTTGTCCCGGTTGACCTCCTCGGTCTCCGGAACGGGGTACTGCGGACTGGTGCCGGGAATCGTGCCCCAGTTGTAGTGCCAGTCGTCATTGAAGTTCGTGCCGTCGTTGCCGCCCACGCCGGCCGCATCGTTGCGCTGCCAGTTGTTGATGCGGCGATCGGGCCCGGCGGACAGGAATGCGAACTCGCCCGACTGCAGCTCGAAGCTGGTCAGGCTGTCGCCCCGCCGTCCGTCCCCGTCCATGGTCGAGTTGTAGTCGCCCCAGAGATCGTTGCCACTGGGAACCAGGAACTCGGTCGAGGACCCGGGTTCGAAGTCCCACGGCCGCAGTGCGATGAACTGCGACATGCTTGGGCAGTAGGGCTGCTTGGTCGCGGGATACCGCTGGGCCGGATTGCCGCCTGGGTAGTTGAGTCGGTAGAAGCGGATCGGAGTCCCCCACGCGTCGCAGATGACGTGCGCGCCGCGGGACGGATCCTGATCGTACCCCTCGTCGCCTTCGAAGAGGACCACGGGCTGGCCACTGGCCGAATCGATGCTGGTGCCGTCCCAGACCCCGTTGTTCGAGACCAACCGGCCGATCACACCGCGGCCCGGCAGGGCCATGTAGGGGCCGAGCACCGGACCGTTGTCGGACACCTTGCCGGCCGCGAACCGCTCCACGCGGCCCGACAGCGTCCCCTTCCCCTCCCGGGCGTAGGTCGAGGTCCAGACCCCGTCGGCCCCTGGATTGCGGATGCCCCATCGTTCCGATTCGTCGGAGAGGCTGGCCGAGGAGCTTCCGGCGGGACCGTAGTCCTTTCCGACCTCGCAGACGGCGTCCCATCCGTAGCCGTCCATGCCGTGCCCGCCGTAGCCGAGCAGGTATTCGGCCGGGGTGGTGATTGAGTAGAAGCCCTGCATGCGCTCGAAGATGTTGCCGTCGTCCAGCGGAGGCGGTTCCATGAGGGATCGGCTCTCGTCGAGCAGCGGCGGCAGGTAGCCGACATCCTCGCGGAAGGCGACCATGCCCTGGACCATGGAGTTCATGGTCGTCGAGGTGGAGGCCACGCGAGCGGACTCCCGGGCACCCGACACGGCGATCACGAGGACCGACACCAGCAGCGCGATGATTCCCATCACCACCACCAGCTCCACAAGCGTGAAGCCGGTGGGCTGCGGACGTCCGCGTACGACATGACGGTGCATGGGCATGCTGTGCATCCTCCGGAGCATCACTTGGAGACCGACTCGATCATGGAGACCAGCGGCAGGAACAATGCCAGCACGATGGTGCCGACGACGCCGCCGAGGACCACCACCAGCAGCGGCTCGAGGAGGCTGAGCAGCGCCTGGACGGCCACGTCCACCTCCTCGTCGTAGTTGTCCGCGACCTTCATGAGCATGACGTCCAGGTCACCCGTCTCCTCGCCCACGTCGATCATGTTGACCACGAGCGAATCGCAGACCTTGGCTTCGCGCAGCGGCTCAGCGAAGGTCTCGCCTTCCCGGATCGAATCGTGGACCCGACCCAGGGCCCGCTCGAAGACCCAGTTGCCCGACGTCTCGCGGGTGATGTTGATCGCCTCGAGAATCGGCACACCGGCGGAGATCAGGGTTCCGAGGGTGCGGGTGAAGCGGGCCACGGAGGTCTTTTCGATCAGGTTGCCCACGACCGGAAGCCGCAGCACGACCCAGTCGGTCGATGCCCGGCCGAAGTTGGTCTTCCGGATCAGCTTGAAGAACGAGAAGATCAGGAAGGGGGACGCGACGATCACCGCCCACCCCGGCACGTTCTGCCCAGGCATCGTGCCCGCGACCCAGGCGCTGGCGTCGATGAGCCACATGGTCAGCCCGGGAAGTTCGACCTCGAAGTCGTTGAAGATGTCCTGGAACTTCGGAATGACGAAGTACATGATGCCGGTCACGATCACCACCGCGATGATGATGACCACGATCGGGTAGATCATGGCGCCCTTGATCTTTGCCTTCAGTCGTTCGGCCTTCTCCATGAAGTTGGCCAGTCGCTGGAGGATCAGATCGATCACACCACCGATCTCGCCCGCATTCACCATCTTGGAGTAGAGGCGATCGAAGGCCTTGGGGTGCTTGGCCATGGAATCCGACAGGGTCGAACCGGCCTCGACGTCCTCGACGATGTCGCCGAGGATGTTCTTGAAGCGACCGGGCTTCTGCTGCGTCTCGAGGATCTGCAGCGAACGAAGCAGCGGCAGACCGGCGTCCTGCAGGGTCGAGAGCTGCCGGGTGAACTGGGTGATCTTCTTCTTCTTGACCGGCCCGATGTTCAGGGAGATGTTGATCTCGCCCTTCTTCTTGCCCTTCTTGGCCGACCGGGGCGCCTTCTTCTTCTTGCCCTTCTTGCCGCCCTCGGCGTCACCGCCCTTGACCTTCTGCTCGCGCACCGAAGTGGGGAAGAACCCCTGGGAACGGATCTGCTGGATCGCATCGTCGCTGGAGCTGGCGTCCACCACCCCCTTCTGGGGCTTGCCACCGGCATCAAGAGCTTCGTACTGGTAAGTCGTCATGTCCTACGGTCCTGATCCCTGGGATCAGACCTCCTCGCTGATGGTTTCCCTGAGTACTTCGTCGATGGTGGTCCGACCGTCGTAGATCGACAGCAGTCCCGATTCCCGGAGCGTGCGCATGCCGCGCTTCCTGGACTCCTGACGCAGCAGCGCCGTGGAGGCCTGGGACATGATCATCTCGCGGATGAGATCGTCCAGCACCATCATCTCGAAGAGTGCCAGCCGTCCCTTGTAGCCGCTGGAGTTGCAGTGGCTGCACCCCGTGCCCCGGAAGAAGGTGCGTCCGGAGACGTCCGCGGAACGGAGTTCGAGCTCCATGAGCTCGGCCTCCGAGGGGACGTACTCCTCCTTGCACTTGGAGCAGATCCTCCGCACCAGACGCTGGGCGATGACCGCCTCCAGGGTTGCGGTGAGCAGGAAGTTCTCGACCCCGAGGTCGACCAGACGAATGATCGTCGACGGCGCATCGTTGGTGTGCAGCGTGGAGAAGACCAGGTGACCGGTCAACGAGGCCTGCACGGCGATCTGAGCGGTCTCGAGGTCGCGGATCTCGCCCACGAGGATCACATCGGGGTCCTGACGCAGGAAGGAGCGGAGCAGCTTGGCGAAGGACAGCTCCTGCTCCGGATTCACCTGGCACTGGACGAGCCCGTCGATGTCGTACTCGACCGGATCCTCGGCGGTGAGGATCTTGGTCGTGGGCTCGTTGAGCTCGCTGAGCGAGGCGTAGAGCGTGGTGGTCTTTCCGCAGCCGGTCGGACCCGTCAGCAGAACGATCCCGTTTGGCTTGCGAATCATCTCCCGCATGAGATCGATTTCGTCGTCGCGGAAACCGACCTTGTCGAGGCTGAGCTGCACGTTCCCACGGTCGAGCACACGCATCACGACGGACTCGCCGAACATGGTCGGCAGCACCGAGACACGAAGATCGATCGGGAACTGGTTGACGGTCAGTTCGATGCGGCCGTCCTGGGGCAATCGACGCTCCGCGATGTCGAGATCGGCCATGACCTTGATGCGGGAGACGATCGGCAACGCCAGATGCGGAGGTGGCGGCACCATCTCGTACAGCACCCCGTCGATGCGGTACCGCATCTTGAACTCGCCTTCGAAGGGCTCGAAGTGGATGTCACTGGCCTTGTCCTTGATGGCTTGCAGCAGCACCAGATTGAGCAGCCGAACGACCTTGTTGTCCTCCGTAGCCGACACGAGATCCTCGAGGTCGACCGAATCACCCCGCCCCTGGAGGGCGGACAGGGCGTCGGAATCGGCGAGCTCCGACATCACGTCCAGCATGCTGGCGTCGCTCGATGCGTAGAGCTTCCCCAGCACGGCGTCGATCTCGGCTTCGGGCGCCACCACGGCCTTGACGGTGAATCCCATGAGCAGGCGAAGGTCGTCGACGGCCCGGAAGTTGTCGGGAGACTTCATCGCGATGGTCAGGGTCTTGGTGGACTCCGAGTACTCGACCGGAACGATCTGGTAGGTGTTCGCGGTCTCCGCGGGAAGGTGCTCGGTCAGGGACGCGTCGTGCTCCTCGGCGTCGAGGCGGACGAACTGCATGCCGGACTGTCCGGCGAGCGCCTCGAGGATGTCGAGTTCCTCGATGTAGCCCATCTCCAGGAGGATCTTTCCGACCAGATCACGCTCCCCCTTGTCCCGTCGGGAACGCTGGATCTTGAGGGCCTCGTGGACCTGATCCCGGGTGATCTTGCCCAACTTGGTGAGTACCCGGCCGAAGCGACGTCCCTTGAGAGCGGCGGCGGGATCATCTCCCCCACGACCACTTCGGGACCGGCTCTTGCGATCTCTTCTATCAGTCGACGACTTTGCCATCCGACGCAACGCTCCGAACATGCATCGCCGAGGTCCCGGGAAACAGACCCTTGAGAGAAGCCAACGGCGGTGAGCCCATCATTGATATAATGCAGGACATTTGGCCCTCAAACAATGATTTCAGGCATTATAAACCCATGCGACACATGGATTATGCAATGAAATGATGTGGCGGCAGAGATCCGATGCAGCGTCCTGCTACCCCCACGACCCCCTGAAGCAGGACCCAATACCGCATTGGAGCGTCTAAAAAACGCTATCAGTCTGCCAATCAAAGGCTTAGTGAAATGGAACCGTGCGCCAGGGAAAGACGCTACGAATCCGCCGGCTTGGTCGATGCCTGCTCTTCGCTGTCGAGCTCGGTGCGACCCACCGACTGGCCGGATCGGTGCACCCGATTGGTGAGCTCGCCGGGATCACGACTCTTGTCGATCATCTCGTCCGCCGCAATCATGCCCTTCTGGAAGAGCGACCAGAGATGGTCATCCAGCAGCTGCATGCCGAACTTTCGTCCGGTCTGGATCGAGGAGTCGATCCGGAAGGTCTTGTTCTCGCGAATCAGGTTCGAGATGGCGGGAGTGACGACGAGGAACTCGAAGGACGCGACGCGTCCCACCTTGTCGACCCGGGCCAGCAGCACCTGGGACAGGACCGCGATCAGCGAGGTCGACAGCTGCACGCGGACCTGGGCCTGCTGCTGCGTCGGGAAGGCGTCGATGATTCGGGTGATGGTGCCCGCGGCGCCGGTGGTGTGCAGGGTCGCAAAGACCAGGTGACCGGTCTCGGCCGCACGGATGGCGGCTTCGATCGTCTCGAGGTCCCGCATCTCACCGACGAGGATCACGTCCGGATCCGCCCGGAGAGCACGCCGCAGGGCCTCGGCGAAGCTGGGCACATCGACGCCCACTTCACGCTGGTTGATGATCGACTTCTTGTGGTAGTGGTAGTACTCGATCGGATCCTCGACCGTGATCACGTGCCGATCCAGGGTCAGGTTGATGTGATTGATCATCGAGGCCAGCGTGGTCGTCTTGCCCGAACCGGTCGGACCGGTCACGATGAAGAGACCCCGGGGCCGGCGGATCAGCTCACCCATGATGGGCGGCAGGCCGATCTTGTCGAAGCTGAGCAGATCGTTGGGAATGAGCCGAAGCGTCAGGGAGATGTCACCGCGTTGCCGGAAGATGGCCACCCGGAAGCGGGCCTCGGTTCCGTACGCGAAGCCGAAGTCGGCACTGCCCTCCTCCTGGAGCTCCTGCTGGGCCCGCTCGGGCGTGATGGACTTCATCAGCGCCACGCAGTCATCGGCATCGAGGACCTTGGTGTCCAGATTGCGCAGACCACCGTGGAGACGAAGGGTGGGCTTGCGGCCGACCGAAAGATGAAGGTCCGAGGCCCCCTGCCGAATCACCGTGTCGAGCAGCCGGTCAATCTGAATGCTGGACATACCGTACGTCTCCCAAATCCACTGGAATCAGATCAGTGTACACGCCTGAAGGCTCTATCGACCGAGCAACCCCAGATCACCCCAGAACTACTCCATGTCCATGTTGGCGTTCATCAGGACCTCGGCCTGGGCGAACCTGGACACTTCTTCCGCGGTGGTGTCCCCCCGCAGAAGCTTGACCCGGCCGTCGTCGAGCAGGGATCGCATCCCGGCCCGCAGGGCCGCGGCCCGGATTTCACTGATCGCCGCCCGATTGAAGGCCAGTTCGCGGATTTCGTTGTTCATCTGCATGAACTCGAAAATGGCCTTGCGACCCTTGTAGCCGACCTGGTTGCACTTGCTGCATCCGACCGCCCGGTGCACCTTGCCCGCGGCCTCCTCCGGCTCCACGCCGACCAGGCGCATCACCTTGGGATCGGGGTCGGGATCGACCTCCTTGCAGGCGGGGCAGAGCATGCGGATGAGCCGCTGGGCCATGATGGCCTGGATCGAACTGGCCGCCAGATAGGGCTTGACGCCCATGTCGATCAGACGGGTGATGGCGGACGGCGCGTCGTTGGTGTGCAGCGTCGAGAAGACCAGGTGGCCGGTCAAGGCAGCCTGGATCGCGATCTCGGCGACCTCCCGGTCCCGGATCTCACCGATCAGCACGATGTTCGGCGCCTGACGAAGCATCGACCGCAGAATCGATGAGAACGACAGACCGATACTTTCACGCACCTGGCACTGGTTGATTCCCGTGAAGCTGTACTCCACCGGATCCTCGGCGGTGATGATCTTGCGGTCCGGACGGTTCAGCACATCCAGCGCCGAATACAACGTCGTCGTCTTGCCCGAACCGGTCGGCCCGGTCACCAGGAAGATGCCGTTGGGCCGGCGGATGATCTTGTTGAAGGTGTCCAGGTGGTCGGGCTCGAAGCCCAGGTTCGGCAGACCGATGCGGACCGAGTCGGGCCGCAGAATACGCAGCACCACCGATTCGCCGTGGTAGGCGGGACAGATGCTGACACGGAAATCCACCTCGGCCTCGTCGATCCGCATCTTGATGCGACCGTCCTGGGGAATCCGCTTTTCGGCGATGTTGACCCCGGCCATCAGCTTCATTCTGGCCAGCAGGGCGGACTGCATCCGCTTGGGCAGCTGGTCACGAACATGGCAGACTCCGTCGATCCGGTACCGCAGGACGACGCGGTCCTCCATGGGCTCGACGTGGATGTCCGAGGCCCGGCCGCGGACCGCCTCCTGGATGATCTTGGTCACCAGACGGACGACGGGGGCCGTGTCGCCCTCCGCGATGTCGACCGACGTGTCGACCGAGCGGTCGACGGTCACGTCGATCGACTCCGTCACCAGGGATTCCTCGGCGACGATGGATCCTCCGCCGAGCTGGTCGTCGATGTAGGACTTGATCGCGCCACGGGCGGCGAGCACCGTCTCCACCTCGACGTTCAATCGGAATCGAAGCAGGTCGAGCAGTTCCAGATCCATGGGATCGTGGATGATGAGCTTGCGACGCCCCTGCACCAGGCCGCAGGGCAGGATCAGATGCTTGCGGACGATGTCGTCGGGCACGGCCGACAGATCGATCTCGGAGAGCTCGGCTTCGGAGGACAACGCGTTGAAGTCCATTCCGAACTGCTCGGCCAGGGCCTTGGCCACCTGGCCTTCCTGACAGAATCCCGCCTCGACCAGCGATTCCCCGAGACGCTTGCCCGAGCCGGACGCGATTGCAACGCCCTTCTCGATCTGTTCCGCAGCCACCACACCATCCCGGACGAGGATCTCGCCGAGCTTGAGTCGCTTCTTGCGGGGGCGTTTGGCCATGGGTGCTGCCGTCTTCCGGAGGGGAATGGATCGTAGAGAGGCCCCGCTGCGGTGCAGCCGGGGGAGAACGCGTAGTATTGCCGTGCAGCCATTCTATGACAAGGCCGCACATCATCGGCGTCGCCGGTGCGACTCCTACACTCTAGGCCCTTCCAATGCCCCCTTCCGAGCCCATGCCCCGCCTTCTGATCACCGCCGGCCCCACCCGGGAGCCGCTGGACTCGGTCCGCTTCCTTTCCAACCGATCCTCCGGACGCATGGGATTGGCCCTGGCCGCCGCCGGACGTGCCCTGGGCTGGCCGACCACCCTCCTGCTGGGCCCCATCACGACTCACCATGATCCCAATGCGGAACCGGTACGGTTCGAAACCACCGCCGATCTGTCCGCCCTGCTCCACGAACACTGGCCCGGCCACGATCTCCTCATCATGGCCGCCGCGGTATGCGACCACCGGCCCGCCCGACGGCACGACGGGAAGCTGCGTCGCGAGGGGGCGACCAGCCTCGACCTGGAACCGACGGAGGATGTGGTGGCCTCCCTCGATGCGATCACCCGCCCCGGACAGGTCCGGGTCGGCTTCGCCCTGGAACCGCGTGATCGCATGGAGCAGGCCGCACGCGCCAAGCTGGAGCGGAAGCACCTGGATGCCATTGTCGCGAATCCACTGGAGACCATGGACTCCGAAACCGTCGATGCGATGCTCATCGATGCGTCCGGCACCACCAAAGCTCCCACCGGCCAGCGCAAGGAGATCTTCGCACGGTGGCTTCTGGATGAGATCGCGTCCCGCTACTCGCCGGGAATGGTCGACACCATGCCGGTCCAGGGACTGGACGCCGACGCGTAGAGCTTGCGGCCGATCCGACCGGCACGGTAGCCGTGGTAGCCGGCCTCGCAGGCCTGCCTCATCGCGGCCGCCATCCGAACCGGCTCCGTGGCGTGGGCGATGCCCGTGTTGAGCAGGACACCGTCGACTCCCAGCTCCATGGCCAGGGTGACGTCGCTGGGCGTCCCGACACCGGCATCCACGATGAGCGGATAGGCGGGATCCCCTCCGTGCTCGGGATTCTTCAGCAGATCGCGGATGATCGCGATGGCCTCGGGATTCGCAATGCCGCGTCCCGTTCCGATGGGGCTGCCCGCAGGCATGACGCTGGCCGCGCCGGCATCACGCAGCCGGGTGGCCATGATCGGATCGTCCGAGCTGTAGCACAGCACGGTGAAGCCGTCGGCCACCAGTTCACGGCAGGCTTCGAGGGTTCCGACCGGATCCGGCAGCAGGGTCGCCTTGTCTCCGAGCACCTCGAGCTTGACCCAGTCCTTGCCCGGATTGTCCAGTTGCGACAGCAGCTCGCGTCCCAGCCGGGCCACACGCACCGCGTCCTCGGCGCTGAAGCACCCGGCGGTGTTGGGCAGCACGGTGTAGCGATCGAGATCGATCGCATCGAGCAGCGAGCGGCCTTCGGCGTCGAGCAGCCGCTCACGGCGGACCGCGACCGTGATCGCATCCGCACCGGACGAGGCGAGCGCTTCACGCATGATGTCCCACGTCTCGTACTTCCCGGTGCCCACGATCAACCGGCTGTTGAGCGTGAAGGGTCCCAAGGTCAGCGGTTCGATGGTCGGATTCGAGCAAGCGGTGGTCATGGCGTGGTTCCAGCGGGGACGTTCAACCGCCCCCCACGAGGGTGACGATCTCGACGACATCTCCGTCCGTGAGCGCGGTGGTGCGGTGGGCGTCGCGGGTCACCAGGGCCCGGTTGACCTCGACGGCGCAGGGGCGGTCCGAAAGACCGAGCTGCTCCAGCAGACCGTCGATCGCCAGCGGCGACTCGAGCTGCATCGCTTCTCCGTTCACGGTGATGTCCATCCCCCCATCCTAGCAGGACCGGGTCAGAGGATCATGAACACCAGGACCATCACGATGAAGACGGGAACGAGCACCGGCAGGCTGTACTTGAAGACGTAGCCGATGAAGCTGGGCATCCGGACGCCGCCGTGTTCGGCGATCGCCTTGACCATGAAGTTGGGCCCGTTGCCGATGTAGGTCATCGCGCCCATGAAGACGGACCCCAGACTGATCGCGACAAGCAGGTGCACCGGAATCTCCCCGCCACCTCCGAGCTGCACCAGCTCCGTGCCCTCGGGCACCGCACCCGTCTGGGCCAGGTTGAAGAACACCAGGTAGGTCGGCGCGTTGTCGAGCACGCTGGAGAGGATGCCCGTCATCCAGAAGTACATCCAGGGCTGATTGAGTTCGCTGGTGATCGCGGCGCCGTGGGCCTTGAGCACCTCGATCGGAACCTGCATGGCGATGAAGATTCCGATGAACAGCGCCGCGACCTCGAGGATGGCGTGGTAGTTGAACTGGTTCCCCTCGCGCACCGACCGGCGGGTCAGGATCAGGGACAGCCCCACCAACGCCAGCATGATGAGCTCGCGGAAGAACTCGAACGGATACCAGTCGGTTCCGGGCAGCGGGTTGTCGGGATTGACGAAGGCCACGCAGAGGATCACGCAGAGCAGCCAGAGGAGATTCAGGGACCCGCGAAGCCGCAGCGGCTCGACGTCGACCCCGTCGAAGGCCGTGGCGGCCTCCGACTCGCGCCTGTACATGACGGTGTCCCAGACCCAGTAGATGACCAGCAGGACCAGATTCGTCGCCAGCCACTGCGGCCACAGCCCCAGCGTCCAGAAGAAGGGCACACCACTGAGGTACCCGAGGAACAGCGGGGGGTCGCCGATGGGAAGCAGGGCTCCACCGATGTTGCTCACCAGGAAGATGAACATGACGATGGTGTGCACCTTGTACTTCCGCTGCCGGTTGGTCCGCAGGATCGGACGGATCAGCAGCATGCTGGCTCCGGTGGTCCCGATGAAGCTGGCGATCAGGGCACCAACGGCGATGTAGGTCACGTTCGTCCGCGGCGTGGCGGGCAGATCCCCCACCAGCTGGATGCCGCCGCTGATCACGTAGAGGCTGAACAGGAGCACGATGAATGGGATGTATTCGATGAGGATCGCGTGATCCAGAACACCTCCGATGGCCCCCGGCCCGTGCGTCAGCCAGTAGTAGACGATGGTGGACAGGCCCACGACGAGGGCGACGAGGTAGCGGCTGAGATTGCTCTCCCACCAGTGCTCGGTCGACTTCAGCAGCGGCAGCACCGCGATCGAACCCAGAATGATGATGAACGGGATGATGCCCAGTCCCCACAGCGGCGGGGCCGTGGGCTCATGCGTGGAATGGTCCTCGATTACCTCGAGGTCCGTCTCGTGGGCATGGTCCGCCTCCACGTGGTGCGCATCGTGGTGACCGCCGTGGTGTTCGGCATGGTGCCGGCCCCCGGCCACGTGCACAAGGAGCCAACCGGCGATGATAAGACTGGCCAGCCAGCAGAATACCTTGGCCGCGGTACGCGGCTGTGAAGCGGCCTCATGCTGTACGTCGATGTCACTCATTCGGGCAACAGGGTACTGGATCGGCAAATCTATGCCGATGTGATCAATGATCCACCCGGGTGCCCAGCAGCGAGGAGACCTCCTCGACGCGGGCGTCGACCGTTGCGGAGTCGGGCCCCTCGAGATTCAACCGCAGCAGCGGCTCCGTGTTGCTGGCCCGGACGTTGCACCACCAGTCCGGCAGCACCACGGTCACGCCGTCCAGTTCGTCGACCTCCGCCTCGGGGTAGGCCGCCCGGAGACGCTCCATTGCCGCCGGCTTGTCGTCGACCTCGAAGTTGATCTCCCCCGACTGGACCCGGCTGCGATGCGGCGTGATCAGTTCGCTGAGGGGGCGGCCCGCCGCCACCAGTTCGCTGAGCACGAGGGCGAAGGCCATCGCTCCGGAATCGGCGTACCAGTTGTCCCGGAAGTAGAAGTGCCCCGAGAGTTCGCCCGCGAACGGCCCCTGGTGCTCGGCCAGCACCTGCTTCATGAACACGTGCCCCACCCGGGAACGCACCGGGGTGCCCCCCGCGGCGCGGACCGCATCCTGGACGCAATGGCTCGAACGAAGGTCGTAGACGATCGACGCCCCGGGTTCGCGCTCGAGGAAGCGGCCGCACAACCAGGCGGTGAGCAGATCGCATCCGATGATTCCGCCGCGTTCGTCCACCACCATGCAGCGATCCGCATCACCGTCGAAGCAGATGCCGAGATCCGCACCCTCGGCCACGACGGCATCACGGACCGGCTGCAGATTCGCCTCCACGAGCGGATTCGGCTCGTGGACGAACACCCCGGTGTCGTTCTCGAAGTTCAACCGGACCATCTCGATCCCCTCCCCCCCGTCGAACAGCCGCGGCACCATCGTGCCCGCCATGCCGTTGGAGGCATCGACGGCGACCTTGATCTGCTTCGTTCCGTCGAGGAACCCCGGATCGAGAAACCGAAACACGTGCTCGCGATAGGCGTCCCAGAGGTCGATCTCCTCGCGGGCGCCGACGGGATCCGCCGCTTCGCCCTGCGCAGCCTCGGCCAGCTCCCGGATCCGGAGCAGCCCCGTCGATTCACCGATGGGCTTGGCGTGGGCCGAGCACATCTTGAAACCGTTGTACTGGGCCGGATTGTGGGAGGCGGTGGTCTGGATTCCGCCGTCGCACTCGAGATGGTTGACGGCGAAGGCGATGAACGGCGTGTCCACCAAGCCGACCTGCACCACATCGCAGCCACGGGTACGGAGCCCCTCCTCCAGAGCCGCCACCAACGACGGGGAGGACAGACGCATGTCGTACCCCACTGCGATTCGCGGCGGCTTCGCCCGGTCGCCGACCTGCTCACGGAAGAAGGCTCCCGCCCCCATGCCGATGCTGCGGGCGACATCCACGCTCAACGGTTCGGGATGCACGGCTCGGACGTCGTAGGCCTTGAATACTGATGCAAGCATGATGGACTCCTGAAAGACTGATATTAGCAGTCGCCGTAGTCGAAACCGAGATCCTCGATCACGACCCCCTCGGGAATCGCTTGCTGGAAGCGTCGCCCGTAGCCCTTGGTGATGATGCGCGGATCGAGCACGCTCACGATGCCCTCGTCCCCGGCGGACCGGATCAGACGACCGATCCCCTGCCGGAACCGGATCACCGCCCGCGGCAGCTGGTCCTCCCCGAATGCGGACCCACCCCGCGCCTCGATGCGCTCGGTGCGGGCCTGGACGATGGGGCGATCGGGAACCTCGAACGGCAGCCGGGTGATGATGACGTTGCGGAGGCCGCGGCCCCGGACGTCGACCCCCTGCCAGAAGCTCGTCGTACCCAGCAGGACGGACCGTTCGTCGAGACGGAACTGCTCGATGATGCGTCCCGGCGGCCCGTCTCGCCCCTGCACGAAGAGCGGCCCCACCGCCGACAGCGTCTCGCCCGCGGCATCCGCCACGGCGTGGAGCATCCGAAAGCTCGTGAAGAGGACGAACGCTCCTCCGTGGGTCCGCTCCACCAACTCGACGATGCGATTCACCAGCGCATCCAGATGCCCCGGTGCCGACGGCGCCGGCATGGAGCGGTCGACGTACACCCGCATCTGCCGGTCGTACTGGAACGGGCTGTTCACCTGGAGGGCCGGAGCCTCGTCGCATCCCAACCGGGTGCGGATGTGGTTGAATCCGCTGCGCGACTCGTCGAGGCCGTCCAGCGGCGCTTCGGAGGTGGCCAGCGTGGCGGACGTCATGACGATCGAGGTTCCCGAGGAGAAGAGATGCTCCCGCAGCAGCGGTGCGACTTCGACCACCATGCACCGCAGGCTGGGACGCGGACCCCGGACCCGCCCGGCGGCGTCACGGGTCTGCTCCGTCCCGTCGATCCAGTACACCGCGCCGGGAATGTCCTGGCCGAGCAGGCGTGCGACACCCATCGCCAGGTCCCCCGCCCGCTCCGCGTAGCCCGAGAGTTCGGCGACGTCGGCCTCGTCCCCCAGACGCGCCTTCAACAGATCGAGCCCCCTGGAGACCGCATCCATCGCGGGCGTCAGCGGATTGGCCACGATCCCCGGCTCGGCGATCCGCCCGTTGGACCGGCCGTGCACGCGGTGCCAGTCCAGCAGCATCGAGAAGAACGCGTCGGAAGCGGTCCGCGCAGCCTCGACCGCCTGAATACATTCGGCGACCAGGCCACCCGCCAGTTCGTGGCCCAGCAGCACCCCGAGCAGCCCCTTGCGCTGCCTCGGCTGCCAGAGACGGCCGAGCAGGTGCTCGACGCCGCGCTCCGAGACGGTGAGACCGAAATGCTCCGAGGCCACGTCCTCGATGGCGTGGGCCTCGTCGAAGATGACGTGGTCGTACCTCGGAAGCAGCGATGCCCCCACGATCCGCAGGGCGAGATCCGAGAAGAACAGAGCGTGATTGCAGACCAGCAGATCCGATCGCTCCATCTCCTTGCGGGCGTTCTGGAAGAAGCAGGTGTCGTAGGTGGGACACCGGCGCCCCAGGCAATTGCCCGAATCGCTCTGGGCGAGATCCCAGACGCCGCGCCGCTCGAGCACCGGAAGCGTTGCGATGGTGCCGTCGTCGGTGGTGCGGGCCCACTCCTCGATCGTGCGCAACGAACGCCGCGCCGGTTCACCGTCGACTAGCGAATGCTCCCGTTTGATGGCCAGCTCGAGTCGGCGGCGACTGAGGTAGTTCCCCCTGCCTTTGACCAGCGCCGGCCGGCACTGCCCGGGAAGGACCGAGTTGAGAAACGGGATGTCCCGATCCATCAACTGCTCCTGCAGCGTGATGGTGTGGGTGACCACCACCACCCGTTCATGATGGTCGACCACCCGTTCGATGGCCGGCACCAGATACGCGAACGACTTGCCCAGACCGGTTCCGGCCTCGACCAGAACCTGACTTCGGGACTCCATCGCCCCGCGGATCGACTGGGCCATCTCGATCTGGCCCGGACGCGCTTCCCAGCCCTCGAGCCGGGACGCGATCGGCCCCGCATCACCGAAGACTTCGGCCGGATCGAACTGCATCAGCCGCGTCCGCCGATGGGCTGCCGCTTGGGCTCCCCGGGGCGCCGCGGATAATCGGGCGGCGTCCGATCGGTCTTCTCCACGACCACGATGGTTCCGGTGGGCGTTCGGCGACGCTCGACCACACGACACTTGAGCACCCGCAGGGCTTCGGATGCCACCTCCAGTTCGGCTCCGGCCCGCTCACCCTTGATGGCCAGCAGGACACCACCCTCGACCAGCAGCGGAATGGACAGTTCCAGCAGTACGTTCATGGCCCCCACGGCCCGTGCCGTCACGAGATCCCATCCCCCGCGGTGCACGCAGCCCGGTTCTCCGATGGTCTCGGCCCGCTCGTCGAGTACGACCACGTTGTCGAGACCCAGCTCCCGCGCCGTGGACTCCAGGAAGGCGGCCTTCTTGCCCGTAGCTTCCAGAAGCATGAACTCGATGTCGGGCATGGTCACCGCCAGCGGAATACCGGGCAGGCCGCCGCCGCTGCCCAGATCCAGCACGCGGCGGGCGCCCACCGAACGGATCAGGGGCAGCAGGCTGAGGCTGTCCAGCAGATGCCGGTTCCAGGCCTCCCGGGGATCGCGGACCGCAGTGAGGTTTGTCGTGGCGTTGGCTTCGTAGAGGAGGTCCAGGTACCGGGCCAACCGCTCCAACTCATCGGGCTCGAGCTCGAGATGCTGCTCCCGGAGTGCACGACGAAAATCGGAAGGGATGTCGACCATGCCTACAGCTCCGAGTTCGAGAACTGGAAGGGTTCACGCCAGACCGTGCGATGCGGAGAGCGGGCGATCGACAGCAGCAGTCCGATCATGATCCAGTTGACTACGAGACTTGAGCCCCCGTAGCTGACGAACGGGAGCGTCATTCCCGTGATCGGAAACAGTCCGAGGCACATGCCGGAATTGATCAGCATCTGCGTCATCACCATGATCGAGATGCCCACCGCAACGAGCCGACCGAACGGATCGGTGCTCCGCACCGCGACCAGCAGTCCGCCCAGAAGCAGCAGCAGGTAGGCACCCCAGGTCGCCGCGGCGCCCCACAGTCCCCACCGGGCGCAGATGACCGTGAAGATCATGTCGTTGTGTCGTTCGGGAAGGTGGTTGTACCTCAGCAGCATCGAGGCGTGCTCCGTCTCGTGCCCCTCCATCCCGCCCGCGCCGATGAGGGTCATCGACCTGGCCCCCTGGTAGCCGATGTCGTTCTCGTAGCGGTCATCCCCCTGGACCTGGGCGACGAGAGCCATGATCCGAGCCCGCTGGTGGGGACGCAGCATGGGAAGCATGGCCGAAGCGAGCACCAGGCCCACGAGCATGATCTTGAAGAGATCGACGTACCTCGCCCCCGCCGCGACCAGCATCGCCATCAAGGTCGGCAGGAAGAGCAGCGCTGTGCCCAGATCCGGCTCCATGAGGATCAGCCCCATCGGTACCAGGGCGATCAGCAGCGTAGGCAGCAGTCCGCGGAAACTCCGGTGGGTCCGACGGAACCGCAGGGAGGCGGCCAGCACCAGCATGAACACGATCTTGGCCAGTTCGGACGGCTGGAGATCCGTGACCACCAGCGAAATCCATCTTCGGGCTCCGTTGCGGGGACGGACGATCGCCTCCGGTACGAAGGGAATCAGCAGCAGTACCAGCATGGCCAGCACCAGCACCGCCATGGGCCAGGCCCATCGCCGGTAGAAATCGGGACGCGGACCGGCGGCCAGCAGCGCGGCGAACACCCCCAGGCAGAGAAAGACCATGTGCCGCGTCGCCATGCCCGGAGCCGACAGGTCGATGGCAGCCACCCCCAGCAACGACAAGGCCATCGCACTCGCAAAGCAGATCCAGCCGGGATTGGGCCGCAGCAGCGTGGCGATGCGCCGCAGCACCGACGTCGAAGACGCGCGGCGTCCCGTGGCGGACCAGTTGGTAACCGCCCTGCTCACCGAGCCACCTCCCCGACGCCGAGATGCCCCGTTCGTTGCAGGGCGTGGATGACCTGGTTTGCGATCGGACCCGCGACGCGGCCCCCGCTGCCTCCGTGCTCGACCAAGACAGCCACTGCGTACCGGGGGGTGACGTCACCGGCCAGTCCGACGAACCACGCGTGGTGCAGTTCATCGATTCGTTCTCCGGGCTCGATCGCCCCGTCTCCGTCGACGTCCGTCACCAGCGGCGGCGCCTGGGCCGTGCCGGTCTTGCCCCAGACCCGGATGGGATCGACGTTGAAGATCGGCTCGTAGTCACCCGGCCCGTACTTGAGGCGGCTGCCCGTTCCCCACGACTCGGTGACGGCATCGTTCAATCCTTCGAGGATGGCGTCGACGATCGAGTCGTCGAAACGCACATCGGGTCCCGGGGGCGATGTCCGCAGGCCGCGGATGAACGTCGGCGGCAGTCGGCGACCTCCGCGGGCCAGGATGGCGTAGGCATTGGCGGCTTGCAGCACAGTCCAGCTGACACCGCCCTGGCCGATGGACAGCATGACGGACTCGAAGCGATCCTCTCCGCGACGCCGCAACGCATCACGCTGCTGCGCATTCGGCAGATGCCCCCGACCGGAGACTCCCTCGGCGACGCTCCCGAGGGGGGCAAGGCCCGGCTCGAGCCTTCGACCGAGACCGAAGTACTCGTACCAGTCGACGATCCGGTCGAGTCCCAGTCGATCCCCCAGTTCGTAGAAGTAGCAGTTGCAGGATCTCGCCAAGGCCTCCGCCGGCTGCAGCGGTCCGTGCACCGCATGGTTGTTGCGGGGCCGGTAGATCCAGCAACGGGCGATCCCGGGCTGCCCCGGAAAGTGGTGTCCGTTGCATTCGATCGTGGTACCGGCACCGCATTCACCCTCGACGGATGCCGCGGCCAGCACCAGCGGCTTGATGATTGATCCGGGCGGATACACCGCCTCCAGTGCACGATCGGCCCACGGCTGCCGGATTTCACGCTCGACCGCCGTCATCTCCATGGCGGCGGATCGCGACGGCACGGAGACCGAGGCCAGCACCTCGCCGGTTTCGATCTCGAGCACGACCACCGAGCCGTTCAACGGCCGCCCCTGGTCCAGGCGGGTGGTGCCGTGCCAGGGCTGCACATTGAGCAGGCCCACGGCATCCGAAAGCACCGCTTCGATCCGGCCCTGGAGCTCGATGTCGATCGTCGTCTGCAGATCCCGTCCGGGCTCCTGCTCCAGCCTGGTCTCCTCGCCCGTGTCCCGGCGACTCCGGACCGAGCCGCGGACGCCCCGAAGATGCTCCTCCCACCCCTGCTCCAGCCCTCCGGAACCGACCTCGTCGTCGAGGAGATATCCCCCGCGATCGACGACCCCCGTTTCCACGTCACGGAAGGGACGCCGGGCCACATCCTCCTCCCAGACCGGGCGACGCACGCCGCCCAGCAGATGACCGGCGACGCCTTCGACCGGAACCGTGGCCGGCGTCGGACTTCGCAGGCCGCGCGGCAGAGTCGACCGGTCGACTT
The DNA here is from genome assembly GCA_002716385.1 of Phycisphaerae bacterium. Classification (GTDB taxonomy): domain Bacteria; phylum Planctomycetota; class Phycisphaerae; order Phycisphaerales; family SM1A02; genus UBA1668. Next base: position 53,935 of record PBAX01000029.1, read on the forward strand.
CCACCTGATCCCGTGCGTGCGGGTTCACCCGGTGCCGGGCGTGCCTGACCTGAACGAGTTCGGGGAGCCGGGCCTCCATCGCTCGGAAGGTGATCGCTGTCTCGTCGTCGACCGCGGGCAGCAGCACGTGGAACGCCTCCTGTTCCGCAATCGGTCGGGGGCGGAACGTCGGACCGTGCTCCTCCCCCGAGTACCGGGCTTCGTGCCTCCGACGCTGCTGCTCCCAGACCACGGCGGCCATGTGCTGGACGGTGGCCAGCACGTCGTTGCGGCGTTCGTCGAGTTCGCCGGGCTCGAGGGAGGCGGACGTTTCGACGTCCTCCCAGAAGGCCTCGAGTTCGCGTTGCACGACTCGATGCTCTCCGGCGATCAGCTGTTCGCGCTGCGAAGGGGACGCCGCGGACCAGGCCGCATCTCCGGCCGCACGTCGGGCCGCACGGACCGCCTGCTGACGAATCCACGCACCGGTGATCGCATCGTAGGAGAACGCCACGTCGTAGGCGGGTTCGTCGTGGGCGAGCACCCGCCCGGAACGATCGAGAATGCTGCCTCGCCAGGTCGGCAGCCACGACTGCTCATGCAGTCTCGACTCGGCCAGGACCGCGTGCCGCGATCCGTCGACCACGGCCAGCCGCACCAGCTGCAGCAGCAGCACGACATTCACCACCACGACGCACAGACCGAGCACCACCACCCGGCTCTGGAACATCGTCATTCGATTTCGTCTGGTGCGTGGCATGGCCATCCGTGGCTGCAGCGTGGTTCGAGGTCGTCCGTACCTCGTGTGAGGATACCCCTCACGCACGATCCATGCATGTTTTCTCGGTATTTCAAGTGGAGGAATCGCAGGAATCGTCGGCGAAAGGACGCCACCGCGGCCCCTCCGAAACGGCCCGATGCAACCGGGCCAGGAACTCCGCCCGGTCCAGTTCGATGCAGCCGAACCGCTCCAGATGCCCGGTGGTGAACTGGACGTCCAGCAGCCGGAAGTCGCATCGCCTCAGATGATCGACCAGATGGACGAGGCAGACCTTGGATCCGTCCCGCCCCCGAACCGGGTCGCTGAACATGGATTCCCCGAAGAAGGCCCCCCCGACCGCCACGCCGTAGAGCCCCGCCACCAGCTCATCGCCCGACCACGCCTCGAACGAATGCCCCCATCCGAGCCGATGCAGACGGGTGAAGACCTCGATGATGCGTTCATCGATCCAGGATTCGGGTTCGTCGATCCGGGGCGCTGCACAGGCCCGGATGACCTCCTCGAAGGCCAGATCCACAGTGATGCGGAACCGTCCCGATCGGACGGTCCGCGCCAGTGAGCGGGGAACGTGAACGGCATCCAATGGAAGCACCGCCCGTGGATCCGGGCTGTACCACCCCATGGAACCATCCACGGGGTCCGCCATCGGGAAGATGCCGCGGGCGTATCCCTCGAGGACAAGTTCCGGGGAGAGTGGCTCGGGATGCGATGAATCGTGGGACATGAGGCGAAAGGTCGTCTGCATGGAAGCATACGTGGCTTTCAACCCCGCAGCGCGGTAGGGTGCAGACACCATGATTTCCCTCTCCATCCTGCTTCTTGCCGTCGGTTCCGAATCGAGTGTCGTGATCACCGAGATCATGTACGACCCTGCATCCCCCGAACGATCCGGGGAAGCCGAATGGGTGGAGATCGCCAACCTGTCGTCGAGCAAGGTGACGATGAAGGGCTGGAGGCTCGACGACGAGGACGTTGCCGGCTGGGGCACCTTCGACGAGTCCCTCGACCCCGGACAGGTGGCGGTCCTCATCAACGGTGATGCGACGTCAGCCGACGAGTTTCGAAAGGCCTGGACCGATGACCCGGATGCAGAACCCGATTTCCTGATCATCCCCGTCAGCTGGGGGTCCCTCGCCAATAAAGCCACCGCCGACGATGAAGTCCTGACTCTCCTCGACGAAAATGGCTCGGTCGTCGCCAAGGCCAACTACCAGATTGGCAATGGCTGGCCACCACGCTCCAGAAACGGATCCAGCATCTACATGCCGAGCCCGTCCCATGCCTCGATGAACGTCGGGACCGCCTGGTCCCAGTCGAAGGCTGGGGTCCACGGCGCCCGTGCCTGCAATCCCGGTGGGGTCTTCACCAAGCCGGACATCGGCTCACCGGGAACCATCACCAAGACCACAGCCCCCGCTGCTCCGGCCGCCCCGCCGCCTCCCTCACCGAGTCCCCCGGCCCCGGCGCCCAAGACCCCCGCCCCAGCCCCGGCCCCGCCAACCCCCCCCAAGACACCCGATCCGCCTCCCGCGGACGATGACGACATCCCTTATTGAGGCCTCGGAAGGCGGACCCTTGCCCCCTTCCCCGTCTGGATCTACAATCCTCGTTTCCCTTTGAGGAGCCGTCGGTGACACGTACGTGGCGCCGCATGGGGTACCCAGGTCGCGGTTGACGGGTATTCCAGCTCCGGGAACTTTCAGCCGCGGCAGTGGAGCGCCCCCGAGCGTGATTCCACTTTCCGCGACAGGCAACCGGGCACGGATCGTGCCCACCATGACGCGGAACGAGGAACCATCCACCCGGCCCCACCCGACCTTCATTCATACCCCGCACCATGGCCCGTGGTGTAATTGGTAACACACCTGGTTTTGGTCCAGGCATTCCAAGTTCGAGTCTTGGCGGGCCAGTTTCACGGCAACAGCAAGCATGACCACCTCCGAACCACAATCCGACCGACCCGTCGCCGCCATCGTCCTGGCCGCCGGCAAGGGAACGCGCATGGGAGGAGACCTGCCGAAGGTGGCCTTCGAGGTCGCCGACCGCCCCATGGTCAACTGGGTCGTCGACGCCCTGCGGAACTCCGGAGTGCAGCGAGTGCTGCTGGTGGTCGGCTACCGGGCGGACCACGTCCGTTCGCTGTTCGAGGGTGATGCGGCCATCGAGTTCGTCGAGCAGCACGAACAGCTGGGTACCGGCCACGCCGTACTGTGCTGCCGCGATGCCCTCGAGTCCTTCGACGGGGACCTCGTGGTCCTGGCCGGCGACGGCCCGCTCATCCGTTCCGAGACCATCGACACCCTGCTGCGAACCCATCGCACCGCCTCCGCGTCGGCCACCCTGGCCACCTCGAACATCGAGGATCCGACGGGATACGGGCGAATCGTTCGGGACGGGGAGGGACGGTTCGAAGCCATCGTCGAGCACAAGAACGCCTCCGAAGCCGTACTGGCGATCCACGAGGTCTATCCCAGCTACGCCTGCTTCGATGCCGGTGCCCTCTTCGAGTGCCTTTCGACCCTGCTGCCGGACTCCGTCACCGGCGAGTACTACCTCACCGAGGTGCCCGCGATGCTTCATGCCGCCGAATCGACCGTCGAGGTCGTCGACGCCGTGCCGGCGGAGGACGTCCTGTCCATCAACACCCCAGACCAGCTGGCGGAGGTCGATGCGATCCTCCGCAGCCGACACCGGACCGCAGCCACGGAGGCCACACCATGAGTGCCGTCGACCGCGATCACCTGAAGATCTTCGCCGGACGCGCCAGCGCCAAGCTGACGGACGAGATGTGCCAGCACCTGATGCTGCCGATCGGACAGGGACAGACCGAGCTCTTCCCGGACGGCGAGCTGATCGTGCGGGTCGAGGAGGACGTCCGCGGCCGGGACTGCTTCGTGGTCCAGTCGACCTGCGCCCCCGTGAACGCGAACCTGATGGAACTGCTGATCTACATCGACTGCCTCCGTCGGGCATCGGCCAAGCGGATCACGGCGGTGGTCCCCTACTTCGGCTACGCCCGTCAGGACCGGAAGGACGCGGGCCGCACGCCGATCACCGCCAAGCTGGTCGCCAACCTGGTCGTCGCCGCCGGCGCCAACCGCGTGCTGACCATGGACCTCCACGCGGCCCAGATCCAGGGATTCTTCGACATTCCGGTGGACCACCTCTCCGCCGCCACGGTCTTCTGCGACTACTTCAAGACCATTCGCGAGGAGATGGAGGACCTGGTCATCGTCTCGCCGGACGTCGGCAACGTGAAGGTGGCCAACGCCTACGCCAGCGCGCTGGACGCGGACCTGGCCATCATCGACAAGCGGCGGGAATCCGGCATGAAGGTCGCATCGAAGAACCTCATCGGCGACGTCAAGGGCCGTACGGTCCTGATGGTCGACGACATGATCTCCACCGCGGGCACGATCTGCGAGGCCGCCAAGCTGGTCATGGACCGGGGAGCGCGATCGGTGATCGCCGCCGCCTCGCATCCCGTGCTGGTCGGGCTTGCCTTCGAGCGGCTCGCCGACTCACCGATCTCCAGAATCGTCGTGACGGACTCGATTCCCGACGACGGACGACTCGACCCCATCCGGGACAAGCTCGTCACCCTCAGTGTGGCCTCCCTGCTCGGCGAAGCCGTCCACCGGATCCACCATGACATGTCCGTTTCCGCGCTATTCCAGCGGGGAACCGGCACCAAGCGATGAAACCGACTCCGCCTCCGAATGTTCGGAGCGGCGTACAGAAGACGAAAGAGAGCATCAGATGAGCAACGACACCATCACCCTCGAGACCGAGCTGCGCGAGCGCACCGGCACGCGGTTCGCCAAGCGGCTCCGCAAGGCCGGCCGTCTCCCCGGCGTCATCTACGGACAGGGCGACGCCCCCACGTCCATCAGCCTGGACGAGAAGGAGATCCTCCGGCATCTCCACGACGGCGCTCGGGTCATGAACCTCGCCGTCGGCGGCAGCAACGAGACCTGCCTGGTGAAGGATCTCCAGTTCGGGTACCTCGGCGACAACGTCATCCACATCGACTTCACCCGCGTGAACCTCGATCAAGTCGTCACCGTCAACGTACCGGTCACCACCTTCGGCACACCGAAGCTCGCCGGCGAGGCCGGCGCCATGCTCGAGGTCGTCCGAACCGAGATCGAGGTGGAATGCAAGGTCAGCGACATCCCCAACGAGATCCGCGTCGACATCACCGAGATGGGCGAGGTGCTCTCCGTGGGCGACCTCGAACTGCCCGCCGGCGTGACCCCCACCCTCGAGGCGGAGAAGCACATCGTGCACATCACCTTCGTCAAGGAGGAGGAGGCCGAGGGCGAGGAGGCCGGAGTCGATGCCGATGGCGCCGAACCGGAGGTCATCAGCAAGGACAAGGGCGACGATGACGCCGAAGGAGACGGTGACAGCGACGGCTGATCACCGCGGAAAGGAACCTTCCATGAAGCTGATCGTGGGCATCGGCAACCCGGGCGTCGAATACGACCGCACCCGACACAACGTCGGATTCGAGGTGCTCGACCGCCTTGCGCGCCGCCTTGCTCCCGGCGAAGTGGCCAGAAGCCGCTTCCACGGATCCACGATCGAAGCCATGGACGGGGACGAGAAGATCATGCTCCTGAAGCCGACCACTTACGTGAACCGCTCCGGCGAATCGGTCGCCGAGGCGATGCGCTTCTACAAGATGACGCCGGCGGACGACCTGCTGGTGATCGTCGACGACGCGGCGCTTCCCTGCGGTTCGCTCCGACTTCGCACCGAAGGCGGCAGCGGCGGTCACAACGGCCTCGAGAACATCTCGTCCCACCTCGGCACGGATGCATGGAGCAGGCTGCGCATCGGGATCGATGCTCCCCGACCCGGGCAGCCCCTCGAGAAACACGTGCTGGAACGGTTCCGGCCCGACGAACAGGACACCATCGACGCCGCCTGCGATCGGGCGGCGGACGCCACCGCGTGCTGGATCCTCGAAGGAGCCACACGCACCATGAACGAATACAACCCCGCCTGAGCCACCCGCGGCCGCGGCGGATCGATGAAGAGGATTCCAATGAGCGACAACACCAAGCGAATGTACGAGGGCATGTTCCTCTTTCCCCAGAACACGATCTCCGATCTCCAGTCGGCGACCGACCACGTCATGGCCCTGCTCAAGCGGGCGGATGCCGAGGTCGTGAGCTTCAAGAAGTGGGACGATCGCCGTCTGGCCTACGAGATCAAGGGCAACAAGCGAGGCGTGTACTTCCTGACGTTCTTCCGCTGCGAACCGTCCCGGGTCGCGGACCTCGAACGGAGCTGCAACCTGTCCGAGCAGCTGCTCCGATCCCTGGTCATCCGCGCCGATCACCTCAACACCGAGGACATCGAAGCCGCCGAAGGCCGGGAGGCCCTCGCCGACGAGATCAAGCTGCGAAGCGAGCAGGACTCGACCACGTCCGATTCGGGCGACGGCGCCTCGACGGTGACCATCGGCGGCGGATCCGAGGCCACGGAGGCACCCGCGGAGACGGCCACGGCCACCGAGGAAGCACCCGCAGCCGAGGAAACGCCCCAGGAGAACTGATCCGCATCGCTCCGGATCGAGCACCGCCCTTCGGCTACCATGGTCGCCGAGGGACATCAACGAGATACCCCAACGACCCACCCAAGGAGGGAGTAGAAAGATGGCCGGCAACCTGAACAAGGTCTTCCTGATGGGAAACCTGACCCGCGACGTCGAACTGAAGAAGACCCCGAGCAACATGTCCGTGGCCAACGTCGGCCTGGCGGTCAATCGCCAGTACCGGGCCAACGATGAGACACGCGAGGAGACCACCTTCGTCGACTGCGAAGCCTGGGGCCGGACCGCCGAGGTCATGGGGCAGTACCTGCGCAAGGGCCGCCCGGTCTTCATCGAGGGCCGACTGAAGCTCGACCAGTGGCAGGATCGCGACGGCAACAACCGATCCAAGCTGAAGGTCGTCATCGAGAACTTCCAATTCATCGACAGCCGCGGCGGTGGAGGCGACGCACCCACCCAGACGTCCGCGGCCCCCCAATCCGTCCCGGAGGACGAGATTCCGTTCTGACCCCACCGGGGTCGACAATCCAGATCGCTGGGGTCCGCACGCCCGCGGACTCCTCAACTTTCCCGAAAGGACAGCGACACCATGGCACGTCACATCGAACTGCTTCTGCTGAAGAACATCGAACACCTCGGCATCGTCGGGGACGTCGTCCGCGTGAAGCGCGGCTACGCACGCAACTACCTGATCCCCCACGGCTTCGCCGAAGTCCCCACCGCATCCCGCGTCGCAATGCTTGAGGAGGACCGGGCCGTGGCTCTGGCCGAGCTGGCCTCGCTCCGCTCGGCCCGCGAGGAACTGCTCGAACGCATGGTCGAGGTCACCCTGACCATGACCCGGAGCTGCAACGACCAGGGAGTGCTCTACGGATCCGTGACCCAGCGGGACATCTGCGATGCCCTGCAGACCAACGGACTGGATGTCGGAGCACGTTCCGTCCGCCTGGCGGCCGCGATTCGCCGCGTCGGCACCTATCCGGTGCCCATTCAGTTCGACAAGGACCTCCGGACCGAGATCACCGTGGTGGTCGAGCCGGATCAGCCGCTGGAGGCACGCGAGGAGATGGAGTTCGACGACGAAGGAAACCTCATCATCAAGGAGCCCGCGGCTGCCGCCGGAGAGGCTGCCGAATCGACCGGCGACGAGACCGGCACCGAGGGGACCGAGGGCACCGAGGGCACCGAACAGACCGAATCCTCCGAGGCTCCGGCCGCGGACTGACACGACATGCATCCTGCAGACGACAGCGAGCCCCCCGGGGGCTCGCTGTCATTTCCGGGTGGATGGCCTGGCTCAGGCCACGTTGTCGCGGGCGGCTTCACCGAACTGATCTTCGAGGTAGCGCGCGACGTAGTCCAGAATGCTAGATGCCTGGGGGATGCGCGGGTTGGACGTCGCACCGGCCGGATCGAACCGCATGCCCTTGAAACGGGCCACGGCATCGTCGACGGTCAGACCGTACTGAAGGGCGATCGAGAACGAACGGCAGAATCCCTGGATGAGTCCCGACAACGTCGAACCTTCCTTCGCGATCTTCATAAAGATCTCACCGGGCTGCCCGTCGTCGAACAGTCCAATCGTCAGATAGCCCTCATAGCCGTTGACCGAGAACTTGTGCGTCACGGATTCACGGGTGGAGGAGAGAACGTCTCGTTGCTTTTCGGTGAGCATCGAACATGGATCCGTCTTATGGCCGGCACCCCTCCGGGATGACGGCGGACCATGGAGCCGGGACGCACGTCCCCGTCGCCTCCGGCGACGTCGTGCTCCTTCTCCTGCATCGGTCAGCCCCCGACGGGGCCTCCACAACTGGAGCCTCACCCCGCAGCGAGGGTGCCGCAGAGCAGGGAGACCACCTCGTCAAGGTCCTCGAAGCCGTCCTCGGGCCGCCAGTAGATCTCGGGCACGCCTCCCCCGCCGGTTCCCGCCCGCCCCCCGGTCTGCACCAGTCGAACCCGTCCCGGCAGACCCGCGAGGACCGCCTGAAGCGCTTCGGGACGCGCGGCCCGGACGATGACATCGAGTTCACGACGCCGCATGGAGCGAATCCCGTGCCCCATGGCGAGCACCCGGATGCGGGCCAGGCCAATCAGACGACGGACCGGCGTGGGAATCGGGCCGTAGGCACTGACGATGTCGTCCACGACCGCATCGAGGGACTGCTCGTCCTCGCAGCGGAACAGTCGACGGTAGACATCCATCCGACGAACGGGCGAAGGAACGTAGGCCTCGGGCACGATGCCTCCGAGGCCGAGGTCGATGGTTGTTGCGGTGGGATCGGGCAACGGCGATCCGTCGCCCGCCTGCAACCGCTCGTGCTGCTGCACGGCTTGTTCCAGGAGGCGGCAGTACAACTCGTAGCCCACGGCGGCGATGTGCCCCGACTGCTCGGCCCCGAGCAGGTTGCCCGCTCCTCGGATCTCGAGATCGCGCAGGGCGATGCGGAATCCAGCCCCCAGCATGGAGAATCCCTCGACCGCCTGGAGCCGCCGCATCGCCACCTCCGAGGTGACGCGGGTCTGGGGCAGCACCAGGTAGCAGTAGGCGCGATGGCGGAACCGGCCCACGCGACCGCGGAGCTGATGCAGATCGGCCAGGCCGTGGAGATCCGCCTCGTCGATGATGATCGTGTTCGCCGTGGGGATGTCGATGCCGGACTCGATGATGCTGGTGCTGACGAGAATGTCCGCCCCGCCGTTGATGAAGTCGTACATCACCTGTTCGAGCTGGGCGGGACGCATCTGTCCGTGCGCAACCACGACCCGGGCGTCCGGTACCAAACGGCGAATCGTCTGGGCCACGTCATCCAGATCACGCACCCGGTTGTGCACCACGAACGCCTGGCCCTGACGAGCGAGCTCATGTCGCAGCGCGTCGCGGATGCGGTCGTCGTTCCAGGGCATGAGCTCGGTGACCACGGCCCGTCGATCCTGCGGCGCGGAGGTCAGGGACGAGATGTCTCGAAGGCCCAGCATCGACATGTGCAGCGTGCGGGGGATCGGCGTCGCGGTCATGGTGAGCACGTCCACCGTGGAGCGGAGCCGCAGCAGCTTCTGCTTGTGCTCCACACCGAACCGCTGCTCCTCGTCGATCACCACCAGACCGAGATCCCGGAACAGGACATCGTTGCTGAGCAGACGGTGCGTCCCCACGAGCACGTCGACCTGCCCCGCCGCGACCGCCTCGAGGATCTCGCGCTGCTCAGCCGGGTTGCGGAATCGACTCAACGACTCGACGCGGAACGGGTATCCCGCCAGCCGGTCCCGGATGGTCCGACCGTGCTGCTCCGCCAGCACCGTGGTCGGCACCAGAAGGGCCACCTGCCTCCCGGACTCGATCGCCTTGAATGTCGCCCGGATGGCGACTTCGGTCTTCCCGAATCCGACGTCCCCGCAGAGCAGCCGGTCCATCGGCCGGGAGGACTCCATGTCCTGCTTGACGGCACGGATCGCCGAAAGCTGATCCTCGGTCTCGTCCCAGGGGAAGGACGCTTCGAACTCCCGCTGCCAGGTGGTGTCGGCCGGAAATGCCGTGCCCTCGAGTGCCTTGCGGGCGGCCTGGAGCTCCAGCATCTGCTGGGCCAGCTCACGGACCGAATCCGCCGCCTTGTCCTTGCGTCGCGCCCAGGCGGCGCCGCCCAGGACGGACCGGTCGGGCTCTCCGGTGAATGCCCCGATGTACTTCTGCACCAGTTCGATGTCGACCACCGGGACATGCAGCCGCGCGTTCCTGGCGAACTCCAGGGTCAGGAACTCCTCCTCGGGACCGTCGCCCCGGGCCATCACCTGGAGCCCCACGAACGAGGCGATGCCATGATCCCGGTGGACCACGAAATCACCGGGCTCCACGTCGACGAAGGCATCCATCGGGCGGGCCTCGAGATTGGCCTGGGTCCGCCGGCGCAGATGCACCCGGTTCACGAACTCGTCGTAGGCGAGCATCGCGTACGATCGCCCGGACGCCGCCCGCCAATGGAAGCCGTGCGGCAGGTCCAGACGGACGTTCCAGATCCCCGGAGGCTCCTCCCCCCCGGAACACCCCCGCAGGAGTTCGTCGAAACGGCTGGAGTCGCCGCGGGTACGACAGCACACGATCACCTCGTCCTCCGTCGCGCGTTCCAGCAGATCGGAAACGGCTTCCCGCACGTCCTGAGCGAACGGCTGGTTCCGCCCCACCGGAAGCTCGATCGTGTCCTCCGCTTCTCCCGACGACGCATCGACCACCGTGGCCACACAGTGGAGACGATCCGAGGCCGCCGCGAAGACGTCCTCCACGCTGAGTATGCCCTGCTGGTCGTCGAGTCGGTAGAGGTAGTTCCGTCCCTGCTCGGTGACTTCGGCCAGGTCGTCCACCACCAGCTCGCAGCCCGCGCCGAGCCGGTCGATCAGATGTCCACCCGATCCATCCACGACATCCGTCGCCCGCTCGCACAGGAGATCCAACCGCTCCAGACGTTCCTGCGAGCCCATGGTGTCGAGTTCGATGGTCCAGATGGCCTCGATCGAATCGTCGTCGAGGTCGATCCGGGAAGGCACCGATCCCCGTGGAAACACATCGAGAATGTCGCCCCGCAAGGCGAACTCGCCCGGCTCCTCGATCGCCGTGACCCGCTGGTACCCTCCATCGATCAGGAAGGTGACGAGCTCCTCCCGATCGCAGCGGTCGCCCACTCGGTACACCCGGTACCCGCGGGCCAGGGACTCGCTCGTGGGCAGGGACTGCATCAACGCGTGCACGGGCGCCACGATGACCCGCGGCCGGCTCCGGTCTTCCGCCAGCAGATCCGACACCGCAATGCGATCGACCAGCAGATCCGTGCGGAAGGACCGGTCTCCCGGCAACCGTTCCATCGCGGGAAACCGGACCGCATCCACGCCCAGGGAACGGAGGGTTTCCGTCGCGTCGTCGGCGTCGTCGAGGTGGGCGACCATCAGCACCCGGGTGGCGGGACGCCGGCGATGCAACAGGGCCGTGATGAGCACCGTGCTGAAGCCGCACCGCCCGGTCGCCCGGACCACGCCTCCCTCGAGCATGGCCGCATCGAGCGCCGCCAGCGCGGGTTCCCGCTCGATCGGGTCGAGCCACGCATGATGTGATTCGATCTTGCTCATGGCCTTCGATCGTCGCCCCCGGTGCGACGAATCAGTCCCGATTCAATGAGGCGACGAATCGTCATCGGCCCGATGCCGGACACCAACGCCAGATCCTGCACGTCGATCCCGGGGCGGAGCGAACGCAGTTCAATGATAGCGCGTGATCGCACCGGACCAATGCCCGGCAGCATTTCCAGTTCGGCCCGGCCCGCCGTGGCCAGATCGATCCTCCAGGCGGAGGTCGCCGCTCCGGGGCCCGGCTCCGGCCAGGCAACCCGGGCACGTGACTGCATCAGGAAAACGAGCGATCCCGACAGCACGATCCACAGGAGGAACTCGACCAGCCGGCGGCTCAATCCGCACTGCCGCCGGACTTGGGAGGAAGCTTGAGCGGGCCCAGCGGCTGCCGGAATCGCTTGCGGACTCCGAGCAGCTTCTGCAGGACGGGCTTGGACCGCCCCTCCTCGGACAGCAACCCCGACCGGGGCGGCATCGTGCCTTCATGATCGAAGAAGTCCGACCAGAAGAACGACTCGATGTACGGCTTGGACAGGGCCAGCGGGAAGATCTTCGTCGCCCAGGATGCCTGACGGGACGGCGACCACTGTGAATGCCACCACCCTCCCGCAGCCCCGATCTGCTCACTGGGCGCACCGACGTTGGACAGGATGATCGGAAGCTCGAGCAGGAAGAACCGGTCGAGCAGCCGCGACACTTCCATCAGGTCCCGGCTGACCATACCCCCCTGCCCGTCTCCCATCAGAAGCTGGACGCCCACCGCATCCAGACGAACCCCCTCCTGGATCAGCTGCTCGAGGTAGACCAGCGGTGCCAGCGACTGATCGTTTCGCCCCATGAACTCGCCCCAGGGCTGCGAGAGCTCGACCATGACCCGACGCCCGCGTCGCCCCTGACGAATCAGGACCGCGAGGGTGCGTGTGAGATCGGTCATCTGCTTGCGATCCAGCGAACAGAGTTCGTTGGTATTGATCCCGGATGCGATGTTGTACATGCCCACCACGTCACCGTAGCGTTGCAGCACCATGGAAACGTGCTCGTATGCCAAATCGCTGAGGCGTTCGTAGTCGAGGGATCCACCCTGGTAGACCCACTGCGGGAGGCCTCCGGCATTCATGTCCAGCAACGGACCGGCCACGACCTTCACTCCGTTGTCCTGGGCCCAACCCATCCAGCGATCGCTGTCACTCCAGTCGTACTGCCCCTGCCGGGGTGCCAGTCTGGACCAGGGCAGCGGCATGACCAGCAGGTCGAACTGCGACTGGATCAGCTCCTCGAGGGCCTTTCCCTTCTTGGATGGGTCAAGACGGATCCCCAGAGTGCCGGAGGACGCCGGCCGCTTGAGATAGCGACGGTGCAGGAGAATCTCGGCGTGGGCGAGGGCGAGCCGCTCCGACGCCTCGATGCCCAGCGTCAAGGCGTGCCGGGCGTGCTCCTCGGCCACGGCCGGATCACGGGCGACGAGTGCCTTGGTCAAGGCCTGCCGAGCCTCTTCCCACTGCCGCATCGCCGGATGCTCCATGCTCAGATCCAGCATCTGCCATTCCTCGCTCTTGACGAGGAAGGTGGCGATCCGGTGCCGGGCCAGTTCCACCGACAACTGGTACGGACGGTCACGATGGGGCAGCAGGCAGGTCTGGATGGCCAGACTTCCCATTTTGCCGGTGTCATAGAGCAGGCGGAGGCCGATCGCTCGCTGGCTGCTGACGGAACACTCGATGCACCCGTCGCGAAAGCGGATCGTGCCCGGAATGACCCGATCATCCTGATCGACGAGACAGGCGTGGTGCAGCGACCACTCCCTGGCGGGGCCGTCTTGATCGTAGACCGAAAATCGAAGCATGGGCAGGTGGAGGTCCGAAACCGGCGGATCATCGGGGTTCGGCTCGGCCGGTCAATGAGCCTTCGCCATTGTGACGACACCGGGCCGTTTCGCAAGGTTTCATGGGCCGTCCGGATCGGATAGAGTGATGAAAACCAGAAGGATCCCACCCATGACCACCACCCACCACGCCGTTCGTGAAACCGACCTTCCCCTTCCCGGCCGCCGGCAAGGCAAGGTCCGTGACATCTACGAGGTCCCTGCCGCCGAAGGACGCCCCCCGGCCGTGCTCATCATCGCGTCGGACCGCATCAGCGCGTTCGATGTCGTGCTGCCCGACCCCGTCCCCGGCAAGGGCTGCGAACTCACCCGGATCAGCACCGAATGGTTCCGGATGGTGCGCGAACAGGGGATCATCAAGGACCACCTCCTGAGCGTTCGACCGGAGGATGTTCCGGGACTCGATCCCTCCCACTACCCGCAGTGCGAAGGCCGCATGATGCTCGGCCGCGCCGCCGAGGTCATTCCCGTCGAGTTCGTGGTCCGCGGCTGCATCACCGGCTCCGGCTGGAGCGAGTACAAGAACAACGGATCCGTCTGCGGCATCAAGCTTCCCGACGGCCTTCAGCAGTGCCAGCGACTCGACGAACCCATCTTCACTCCGGCCACCAAGGCCGTCGAGGGACACGACGAGAACATCGACTTCGATCGGGCCTGCGAGATCGCCGGACGCGACGTGATGGAGCACCTCCGCGACATCTCGCTCCGTATCTACTCGTGGGGCCGCGACTACGCCGCCGAACGAGGCATCATCCTCGCCGACACCAAGTTCGAGTTCGGCTGGGCCCTCGACGAGGACGGAAACCGCACCGATGAGCTGCTGCTCATCGACGAGATCCTGACCCCCGACAGCTCGAGGTTCTGGCCCGCCGAGGATTACGAGATCGGCCGCGACCAGGACAGCTTCGACAAGCAGTACGTACGTAACTACCTGCTGACACTCGTCGAGGCCGGCAACTGGGACAAGACCCCTCCGGGCCCCCCGCTGCCGGAAGAGATCCTTTCGACCACGCTGGAGCGATACCAGGAAGCGGCCCACCGACTCTTCGGTTGAGCCGGACTTCAGACCGAACGTTCCGCCGCCTCGACGGTGTTTCGAAGCAGCATGGCGACCGTCACGGGGCCGACCCCTCCGGGCACCGGTGACGCCCAGGCGGCGACCCGGGACACGGTGTCCAGATCAACGTCGCCGACCGTGCGGGCCTTGCCCGTTGACGGATCCTTGATTCGGTTGATGCCCACATCGATCACCACCGCACCGGGCCGGATCATGTCACCCGTCACCAACGACGGAACGCCCGCCGCCGAGACGACGATGTCCGCCTGGCGGGTCATCGAGGCCAGATCCGGCGTATGGACGTTCGTCGAGACGACGGTGGCCTCGGCCTGCATCAGCAGCACCGCGACGGGACGGCCGACGATTCGGCTTGCGCCGACGCAGACCGCCATGCGACCCTTGATGGGCACCCCGGTCGATTCGATCATGGTCATGACCGCCAGTGCGGTGCACGGCAGGAGACTGCGACGGCCGTAGATGACGTTTCCGATGTTGGCCGGATTGACGCCTTCCACATCCTTGTCGGGGTGGATGAAGGACTGGACCACATCCGGATCGATGCCATCGGGCAACGGCATGTGGACCATGATCGCATGCACATCCTTCGCGTCGTTGAGATCGGCGACCACGTTGAGCAGTTGCTGCTGCGTCACGTCCTCGGGCAGTTCGTGCAGGCGGTACTCGATCCCCATCTGGCCGCAGGTCCGGGCCTGACTGGCCGCGTAGACCGATCCGGCATCGTTTCCGCCGCTGATGACCGCGTCGAGACGGACCGGACGACCCTCGTCGGCCAGCGCCGCGATGCGGCCGGCCAGACCCCGGCGCACCTCTTCGGCCAGTTCGCGTCCGTCGAGGATGTTCGCGGTCACCGCTTCGCTCATGGGAGAGAAGGATACCCGGACGGCATTGAATCGGCCACGCCTCCCCGGCTTCCCATACACTGCAAATCCAATGTCCGAATCAATCAATCTCATCGCGATGAACGTCGGCAACACCCGGACCCAGATGGGCCGCTCCGTCTCGGGCGAGTTGACCGACGTGACCAGTCTCTCCAACGAGGATCACGCCGGCATCATCGACCAGGTGGTGACCTGGTGGTCCTACCTGCCGGACACGAGTCCCCGGGCTGTGCTGCTGGCTTCGGTGAACGACCCGATCGCCGACAAGCTCGCTTCGACCCTGACCGACCAGCTCTCCGAAGCTCCGTACCGCATCGGACGCGACCTTCCCATCCCCATCGCGGAGGAACTGGATCCCGAGACCCTCACGGGCGTCGATCGTCTGCTGAATGCCGCAGCGGCATGGAACACCGCCAAGCAGGCCTGCGTGGTGGTCGACGCCGGAACCTGCATCACGATCGACTTCGTCGACGGCGCAGGAACCTTCCACGGCGGCGCGATCACTCCCGGAGCGACCATGCAGCTGGATGCGATGCACCGGGGCTCCGACGCCCTGCCCGAACTCGATTTCATGCGTCCCGACGACGACCCGTTCGGACGGTCCACCGCCCAGGCCATGCTGCACGGCGTCTACCACGGCATCCGGGGCTCCGTGCGCCAACTCGTCGAACTCTACGCGTTGCGGTACGGAGCCTACCCCATGGTCATCGCCACCGGCGGCGATGCGGAGATGCTGTTCGCCGACGACGAACTCATCGACCGCATCGTGCCCAACCTGACTCTGGTGGGGATCACCACCACCGCCCGCCAGGTGCTCTCGGCCGACGGCGGAGACGACTGACCTTCGGCATGACGGTCGTACGCCCCCTCACATCGTCCGCCCCCGGCGCGATCGCGATCCTCCAACTGGAGGGGGAACTCGACCGCATTCTCGGCGCCATGTCCAACCACGAACACTGGCCGGCGGGCTCCGCCAGACTCGCCAGCCCCGGCGGAATCGACGACTGCATGGTGGTGCGGATCAACGAGACCACCGCTCAGATCATGCCGCACGGGGGGCCCAGAGTTCAGCAGCGACTGCTCGCCTGGCTGGGCGAACGCGGCATCGGATCCGCCGACGAGCGAGACGCCGACTGGCCGGAAGCGGGCGATGCGATCGAGTCGGCGATGCTCTCCGTGCTCGCCACCGCGGCGTCCCCCCTGGCCGTCGATCTTCTTTTGGCCCAACCGGCTTACTGGCGCGCCGGCGGGGCGTGGACTCCGGAGGACGATGCCCGGTCGCGACGGCTGGACCACCTTCTCACGCCCCCCCGCGTCGTGGTCGTCGGCGAACCGAACGTCGGCAAGAGCACCCTCCTGAACACCCTGGCGGGCCGTGACCGGGTGATCACCAGCGATACGCCGGGCACGACCCGCGACTTCGTGACCGCGGAGGTCGAGTGCGCCGGACTCGTCGTCCACTGGTTCGACACACCGGGAATACGGACCACCGACGACCCGGTCGAGGAGCAGGCCGTCGAACTGGCCCGGCGACTGGTGACGGAAGCCCATCTGCTCATTGCCGCCGCCGACGCCGAACACGACTGGCCGGACCTTCCCCGGGCTCCCGACCTCCGGATCGCAACGAAGGCCGACCGATCACCCCGTGCGGATGCCGACGTGGTGGTCTCCGCGACGACCGGTCACGGCATCCCGACCCTGGTCCACACGATCCGGGACACGCTCGTACCTCCGCAGGACCTCGCTGCACACCGCCCTTGGCGGTTTCACCCCGACCTGCCGACCCGGGCCTGACCCCCGGCATGCGTCTGTGGCTTCGGATACACTTTGGGTCTCCACTGCGCGCGTAGCTCAATTGGATAGAGCATCGGTCTTCGGAACCGAGGGTTGGGGGTTCGAATCCCTCCGCGCGTGTTGACGAAGCCACCGTCGATCACCTGCTCGAGGCTCCGGCTTGCAAGCCGATCCGCTTGCTGCCATGATTCCGACGTAGCGGATTCGACTCCCAACGACACGAAGGAGATCCCATGGGCCTCATGGACGGCAAAAAGGGACTGATCGTCGGCATCGCCAACGAGCGAAGCTATGCATACTTCATCGCCGAATCGCTTCTTCGCGAAGGAGCGCAGTGCCTGTTCACGCACCTGCCCGGCGAGAAGATGGAGCGGAGGGTCCGCAAGGCCTGCGAATCGCTGGGGGCCGAGGACCCCTGGCTGCGTCCGCTGGACGCCTCGTCGGACGAACAGCTCGACGCCGTCTTCGACGCCGTCAAGTCGGATGTCGGCGAACTGGACTTCATCGTGCACTCGATCGCCTTCGCCGACAAGGACTGGCTGAAGGAGGGCCTGTTCCTGTCCACCCCCCGCGAGGTCTTCACCCAGGCCTGCGACATCAGCGCGTACACCTTCGCCGCGATGGCGGATCGCGCCGCACCGTTGATGAGCGAGGGCGGTTCGATGATCGCCATCAGCTACTACGGCGCCGAGAAGGCCGCCCCCGGCTACAACGTGATGGGAGTCGCCAAGTCCGCCCTGGAGTCGACCACCCGCTACCTCGCCAGCGATCTGGGCCCCAAGAACATCCGGTGCAACGCGATCTCCGGCGGCCCCTTCCGGACCATGTCCGCGATGGCGGTCGGTGGATTCGGCCAGATCATGGACGTCGTCGCCGAACGTGCCCCCATGCGACGCAACGTCGAGGGACGTGAAGTCGGTGATGCCGCCGTGTTCCTGCTCAGCGACCTCTCGACCGGCGTGACCGGACAGGTGCTCTACGTCGACTGCGGCTTCTCATCCATCGTCATGTAAAAGAACGACCCGGCCGGAGCCGGGTCGCAGACGTTCGATGAGATGCGGAGAATCAGGCAGCCTTGAAGCCGTCGCACGCTCCGTTGGCGGGCGTCCGAAGGTGCAGACCTTCGACTGCGGGATGGCCGCACTCGTTGATGTATCCCTCGGGAGCAGTCCCGTCGATTCGAATCTGCACCAGCATGTCATCCGAGTGGTGCTCGCCGTAATGGGCGCAGAGCCCGCATTGGCCCTCGTTCACATGGATCATTCGACATCTCCTTCGATAGAGCCCTGATGAGAAACCGGGGCGTCGATCAACCGACGCACCCGGTCTCCCATCGACTACATAATGACTTCAAACGGCGCGGAAACCGCTGAGAAACGGTTTCGATTGACAATCGAGATCGAGTCTCGTTTTCGCCGCATGCACCGCGAACGTGCATCGCGGGGGCCACCCCGATATGATTCCGCCCAATGACTAGCACCCCCATCACCGTGGCTCTGATCAGCGATGTGTTCTTCGGCGACGATGCCCGGGATCGACTGAGAACCCGTCTCATCGAAGCGAGGGAGGCCGGTGCGGCTCTGGCCGTTCTCCCCGAGATCGCAACGCTGCCGTGGGCGCCTTCCACCAAGGAAGCGAAGGACGAGCACGCCGAACCACCCGGAGGCCCCCTGCACACCATGCAGGCCGAACTCGCACGCGAGGTCGGCATCGGACTGCTGGGCAGCATGATCGTCCGGGAGGAGGACGGGCGGAGACTAAACACCTGCATCCTGCTGGATGCCCGGGGCACGCATCTCTACAGCTACTGCAAGATCCACATTCCCGAGGAGCCGGGATTCTGGGAGTCAAGCCACTACGAAGCGGATACCCGCCCGCCGGCACCCGTCGAGGCATTCGGCATGCGACTGGGCGTGCAGATCTGCAGTGATGTGAATCGACCCACCGGCTCCTATCTGCTCGCCGCCCAGGGCGCCCACTGCATCCTCGCGCCCAGGTCGACCGAACTGGCCACGTGGTGGAAATGGCGCCCGGTGCTCATCGCCAATGCGTTGACCAGCTGCACCTATGTGCTCACGGTCAACCGTCCCGCCCCGGAGGACGGCGTCCTGATCGGCGGACCGTCGTTCGCGGTTGCACCGGACGGCGAGGTGCTGGTCGAGACGACCGATCCCGTCGCGCTGGTGGAGATCGATCCCACCCGGGTCGAATCGGCCCGCTCCGGATACCCCGGATACCTCGCGGCCCCCAGCGACCTCTACACCGCCGGGTGGTCCCAGATCCCACCCAAGGCCGCTCACCAGCCGCCGGGCGGGTGAAGTCCCAACCTCTGCTTCCCTGCGGCCGACAGGCCGGCGCTCCTGTGGTACAACCGGGCCCCGGCCCCAATGGAGATCACATCATGACCACGCCGAATCAGATCGAAGACCGACTCGCCGCCCTCGAACAGCGCCTTGCACGACGGGAACGGCAGCTCCTCCGCCACCGATTCGTCCTGACCGCGGCATTCGTGGCCGCTCCCGCAGCCCTGCTGCTGGCGGGCGCCGACTTCATGAAGTTCGACTCCATCCAGGTCAAACGTCTGGAAATCGTGAACGACGCAGGCGAGGTGATGCTCGCCGCATCGTCGGGCGCCTCGGGTGGCCAGCTGGATGTGTGGAACAACCGCAAGAACAACGTCGCCCGGCTGGGAAGCAATGCCTTCGGGGGCGACCTAGCGATCTGGAACATCTCCGGCAACTCCGTGGCCGGCGCGTGGGCCGCGGAATCCGGTGGCACCCTCAGCACCTGGAACAACGATGGCGGCCGCACGGCCCGAATCGAGTCCTCCGACCAGTCCGGACGACTTGCCGTCTACGGCGGTTCCGACCGGGAGACGGTGCTGCTCAGCGGCGATGCGAACGGAGGACAGCTGCACCTCCGCACCCTGGACGGTCGGAACGGCTTCCACGCCGGCATGCTCGACCACGGCGCAAGCTGGTCACTGCTGGACCACACCGGCCAGGTTGCAGTCTCGGCCGAGAGCACTCCGGTTGGCGGCAGTCTGCAACTGCCACGTTCGACCGACGGCTCGTCGATCAGCCTCGACTCCGCTCCGGGCCGACCGGCGATCGACGTGACCGCTCCCGCGACGGGCACCTCCGCATCGATCACCAACGACACCTCCGCAGGCACCATGCTGTTGCTGGAATCCGAATCGGGACAGCTCCGGCTGGCATCCGGAGCAACCTCCGAGATGCCGGTCGTGGATCTCGTGAATCGCCGGGGGATGATCGCGGCCCGGACCACACTGCGTTCGACCGGAGGCGGCTCCTGCCAGGTGTCCTCCCCCGATGGCGAACCGGTGGGCATCCTCCGCAGCGACCTGGACGGCAACGGACGACTGGACATGCTCGACCGCTCCGGGCATCTGCTGGCCAGTCTCCAGACCGGATCCAAGGCGGGCGCCACCCTCGCTCTGCTCTCGGAGTTCGGAAAGACGGTCTGCGCTCTGGCGGGAACCAACGACGGCGGGATTCTCAACCTCATGAACCGCACCGGTGTACCCGTGATCACCGCCGGCAGCGCCTCGGAGCGTCGCGGTGGGACCCTGTCGGTCCAGAATGAACGTGGACTGCCCGTTGTGAGCATCGGCAGCGACGCCGGTGAGTCCGGGCAGGTCCGCCTGCAGGGACCGGACGGCAGCACACGTCAGGTACTGCCCACCCGCCGCTGATCCGCCACAACCCCGACAGAACGCACAACCGGAACCGGAATCGGCTCCGCGCGAACTTTGACCTCGCGGGACTCGTATTCATCAGTAGGTTCCGAATGCAGACCAGAGGACGTTCCGGGGATCAGGCGATGACTCATCTACCGCACACCATGCGACTCGTCGGGCAACATGATCCCGTGGCGGTCGAGGCATGGACCCTCAGCAGCGAACGTTCCGAAGTCGAACGGGAGAACATCGCCGCGGCGGGCATCCAGCTTCCGGACCTGGACCCCCGTTGGCAACTGGCCTCCCACGCCTACTCGCAACTGCAGGAAGGGCCGCTCACACCGGACCAGCGATCCCGGCTCATCGATCAGGCGGCCAGGATGGGAATGCGTACGTTCGATGCGTCGCTGATCATCGCGATTGCCCAGGATCACGCCCGGAACGGCCGTCCAATTCAAGACGCGGCCCCCACCCTCAATCTAGTCCGGCTGCAGGATACCGCCCGGTACCACGGACTGCTGTGGGCCGGAGCCGCCGCGTGCGCGGCGGTGACCGCGGGCCTCATGGTGCTGTGGATCGGCGGCTGATCAACCGCCGGAACGGATCACCACCCGTCCGTCATCACCACGCTCCGCGCAGCCCAGAGCGATGAGCGCAATGAGGGCCGCCTCCTGTTCCGCCCGTTTCTTGCTCGAGCCCCAGCACGATTCGTAGCGGTTGCCGTCGATTTCGACCGCGACCTCGAAGCACTTCGCATGATCCGGCCCCTGCTCGTCGAGGATGCTGTAGACCGGCGTGACTCCGAACACCCGCTGCACGTGCTGCTGGAGGACTGACTTGAAGTTCTCGTGGTGCCCGGACTCCTCCGCCTGATGGATCCGTGACTCCAACCGCGAGAGGATGAAACCGCTGACCGCCTCGAGCCCACCATCGATGTAGATGGCTCCGATGATCGCCTCGAAGGCCGCGGCCCCGACGGAGGACGGGACCTCCGAACGGGCGCTCATACCCTTGCCGAGAGAGAGATGCGATTTGAGGCCGAGTTCCTCGGCCACCTCGGCACAGACCTGTCGGCTCACGACCATCGACTTGATCTTGGTCATCTCCCCTTCGAGGATGCCCGGGAAGCTGCGGTAGATGTACTCGCAGACCACCATTCCGAGGATGGCATCGCCCAGAAACTCCAGACGTTCGTTGCTGTGAAGGCGGTGCTCCGTTCCGGACGCATGGGACATGGCCTGGCGTACGATCTCCGGATCCCGGAACCGATAGCCGATGGCCTCCGACAGAGCATTTTGGTTCACTGATTCCATGCTCGACAACACCCCCGGGCCCCCTGGGACCCACTGATTCAGGTTCCGTATCGAGCGGAGACTTCAGACGACTGACCGTTTGGGCGTGGGCAGCAGACTGGAGAACCCGCTATTCCGGCTCGAAGCCACCCCGATCATACGTCCCTGAGGGCCGATTTCGACCCCCGACTGGACTGAAATGGGTTTTTCGGTATCATGCTCCCCCTTCAGGCCTTTGGTTTCCCAGTCCCGGGAAGCTCCGGCAGGGAGACGAGGACAGACCCATGGCGATGCATTATCCAAGACGAGTCAGCAAGCGCAAGCGAGCCCGCCAATTCGGGTTCCGCGCCCGGATGAAGACCCGCCTGGGCCGAAAGATGATCAACCGCAAGCGACGCATGAAGCGCCGCCTCACCCCCAGTTGATCCCCGTTCACATCCCTCAATCGACGAGCATGGCCAGCAGGCGAGCTGCTGTGTCGTGCGCAGCTTCCTCTCCCCCGACCACACAGACCACATCCGCGAGCGAGCGATAGACCGGATCACGCTCCTCGTGCACCCGTCCGATTTCGGCCACGGGGGAATCACCGTGCAGCCCGGGACGATCTCCAAGGTCCGATTGCATCCTCGACTCGAGGATCTCGGGAGCGACGTCGAGATAGGCCACCATCAGACGATCGGCCTCCTGCTCGCGTCGCATCGCATCGAATACCGCCGGGACGATGGGCATCCCGCCTCCCATGGAGACGACCTGTCCGAGTTCGGCCAGCACCGAAGAAGCCACCTCGACCTCGACCGTTCGCCAGGCCGATTCCCCGTGCTTTCGCCAGATGTCCGCAACCGTGGCCTCCGGGAACCGGTCCGCAACCAGCGCGTCGGTGTCGACCGGCACCAGTTCCAGGGAGGGAGCAAGCAGCGATGCGACGGTGGACTTTCCACTGGCCCGGAGGCCCACCAGGGCGACGTTGATCATGTGGCGAGTCCGACCGGCTCAGTCCGCCTGCGACCGACGAGGCTGAACTCGATCTCATCCACCTCGACCCCCATGTCCCTTTCCAGACTACGTAGGATCGCGGGATCAACGGATTCGAGAATGCGACGGGAAACATCGTCCGGAACGTCGACCACCTCTCCCGTGTCCTCGAGACGCAGATGGAGGTGGTTGGCGGTCGTCGAATCGAACCGATCCGCTCTTCCCTGCATCGACATTCGCCGGACGATCCCCTGGCGGCAGAACAGATCGAGGGTGCTGTAGATCGTCGCGAGACTGAGCGTGCAGTCATCCCGGAGCACCATGGCCCGCAGTTCCTCCGCCGTCGGATGACTGCGGGTCGCACACAGGGCACGGTAGACGGCCTCCCGCCGCCGGGTGTGGCGAATGCCGTGCTGCTGGAACCGATTGGAAATCTGGGTGGAGGTCACGATCGGATCATCCTATACCGCCGTATTCCCGAAGGCGAGAGCGATTCTGGCCGATAAGGATCTGTCCACAAATACCCCCTGCACCGGGCTCTCCGACCATGAACATCCTGGAAGCCATCATCCTTGGACTCGTCGAGGGCATCACCGAATACCTGCCGGTGAGCTCAACGGGGCACCTGATCCTCACCCAGTGGCTGCTGGGACTCGATCAGGACCCCGAGGTCGAACGGGCGGTGGACACCTTCATGATCGTGATCCAGGGCGGCGCCATCCTCGCCGTGCTGGGGCTCTACGCCAATCGCGTGAAGCAGATGCTGTCCGGCATCGCCGGCTCGAATCCCGCGGGACGCCGACTCGTGATTGCGATCCTGATCGCATTCCTGCCCGCCGCGGTGCTGGGCATTCTCCTGGACAAGACCATCGAATCGGTCCTGATGGCCCCCGTGCCCGTCGTGATCGCCCTGGCGGCGGGCGGCGTGCTCATGATCATCGTCGGCCGCGGACCGCGACGGAAGAGCGATCCCTCCGGACCCGACGAGATCACGGAACTTCCGATTCGGTCCGCGTTCATCATCGGCCTGGTGCAATGCCTCGCGATGATTCCCGGCACCAGTCGATCCATGGTCACGATCGTCGCCGGCATGCTGTGCGGACTCCGACCCGTGCAGGCGGCGGAGTTCAGCTTCCTCCTCGGCCTCCCCACCCTCGGCGGCGCCTGCGTCTACAAGCTGCTCAGGAACCTGAGCGAAGACGGCCCGAATCTGTTCGAGACGCTCGGCGTCCTGCCGATCGTGGTCGGACTGGTCACCGCGACCATCGCCGCCGCCGCCGCCATCTCGTGGCTGGTCGGCTACCTGAACCGTCACGGACTGGCCGCCTTCGGCTGGTACCGGATCGGACTGGCAATCCTGATGATCGTGCTCATCGTCGATTGATCAGTCGCGGACCGGACGGCGCTCCACGAGATCGGACTCCGCATCCAACCTCGATGCCACCTTCGAGACGACCTCGTAGCGGCCGTCGTCCTCGAGGCGGATGACCTGCCATCCCTCCTGCGGATGCTGCCCCGCCGTGAAGAATCCGTCGGCCCCCTCGACGAACCCCGCAGCCGCCAGCCAGCCTCCGTACGACGCATCACCGCCCTCCGCGGAGAGAATCCAGGTCAGACCGGGCTCGGTGTAGGACGAGATTCGGACGTTCCAGTTCCAGACGACCCCTCCGGCATCGATGGACATGGCGGGAGCGGTGACCGGACGCGGCCACAAGGTCCCGCCCAGGGCCCACGCCAGCAGGATCGCCATGACGAAGAAGATCGCCAGACGAATCATCAGACTCCGGAAACCGAGTGCAATCTGTCCCATGTCCACAGGCTAGCGACTCGATCAGCCGCTTCCAAGTTCCTCCAGCAGACGTTTCTCGTCCCAGACCTCGACCCCGAGGTCATTCGCCTTCCTGAGCTTCGACCCGGCCTTCTCGCCCGCGATGAGTACGGACGTCTTGCGCGAAACGGAGGATGCGACGGTGGCCCCCATGGCCTCCAGTCGACGGGCCAGCTCGGGTCGGGTGCCGTGCTGCATGGTTCCGGTCAGAACCATGGTCAATCCCGCGAACCGGCCTTCGCCCGTGGAGGCATCCCCGTACTGATCGCTGGTCATGCGGACTCCGGCGGACTCGAGACGCTCCACCAGTTCCCGCCCGCGGGGCGAGTGCAGCGTCTCGTGGAGGATGCCCGCGGTGATTGCGCCGAAATCGGGCAGTTCCTCCAACGCTTCGCGTTCCGCGGCCATCAATGCATCCATGTCCGGAAAGGACCTGGCCAGCGTGCGGGCGGCGGATTGTCCGATCTGACGGATGCCGATGGAAGCCAGTACACGTCCGAGCCCCCGGTCCCGGGACGCATCAATCGCCCCGACCAGTGACGTGGCGGACTTCGTTCCCAACCCCTCCAACGCCGCGAGCTGTTCGATGGTCAGGGCGTACAGATCGGCCAGATGACGAACCAGCCCCTGCTCGACGAGCTGATCCACGATCCGGTCACCCAGACCGTCGATGCCCATTTGATTCCGACCGGCGAACCAGGCGATCCGTTCACGCAGCTGGGCCGGACATTCCGGACTGAGACAGAAGAGCTTCGGCCCCTCCTGGCCAACCTCTCCGCCGCAGGCCGGACACTCCGAGGGCGGCTCGATGGGCACGGCATCCGACGGACGATCGTTCAGGCGGACCTCCACGACCTGTGGAATGATCTCCCCCGCCTTCTCCACCACGACCCGGTCACCGACCCGGATGTCCTTGCGCCGGATCTCCTCGATGTTGTGCAATGTCGCATGGCGAACCGTGGTTCCGGCCAGTTCCACCGGTTCCATCGTGGCCCGCGGCGTGAGCGTGCCGCCCTTTCCGACCTGCCAGGCGACCGACTCCAGGGTGGTCTCCCCCTGATCGGCGGGGTACTTGAACGCGACGCACCAGCGCGGCGCCTTGCTTGTCGTTCCCAGCCGCTCCTGCAGCGCGAACGAATCCACACGGACCACCATGCCGTCCACTCCGTAGCCGAGCTCGGCCCGCTGCGAACGGAACGCCTCGACGTGCACCAGCAGCTCGCCCAATCCATCCACCACCCGAAGATCCGGCGAGACCGGCACTCCCATGCTTCGGATCGATCCGACGAAGCCGCTGTAGGTCGCGTCGCCCAACCCGTCCACGACCCCTCGTCCGTGCGCACAGAAGCAGAGGCTCCGCTCGGCCACCACGGCGGGGTCGAGGCTCTTGAGCGTTCCTGCGGTGACATTCCTGGCATTGGCGAACAGCGGCTCGTCCCGGGCGGCCCGCTCGCGGTTGATCCGCTCGAAGACCGCGTTGGTCATGTAGATCTCACCGCGAATCTCGAGGACCGCAGGCGGAGACTCCGCATGCAGGCGAAGAGGAACGGCCCGGATGGCCCGGACCTGGGCCGTGACGTCGTCGCCCCGCCGACCGTCCCCCCGGGTGATGGCCTGCACGAGACGTCCGGATTCGTAGCGAAGACTGATCGCGACACCGTCGATCTTCGGATCGCAGCACAGAGGCGGGCCGCCCCCGTCCTCCGCGAGTTCCAGCCCCCGGAGCACCCGCGCGTACCAGGCCGAGATGTCGGCGGGATCGTAGGAATTGTCGATCGACTGCATCGGGAGCGTGTGTTCGACGGAACTGAATGCGTCGACCGGCTCGCCCCCGACGCGACGGGTGGGAGAGTCCTCGCTGGCGTGCTCGGGATGGGCCGCCTCGAGTGCCGCCAGCTCGGCCAGTTGGCGGTCGTAGTCCAGATCCGACATGAGGGGATCCGCATCGACGTAGTAGGCACGATTCGCCTCGTCGAGCCGCTTTCGCAGGGCCTCGATTCTCTCCCCAGAATCACCGGTTGGAACGTTTCGTGCCATCGATGCACCATGGTACCCTGCGGAGGCAACGGACCGATCCTTGCAGGCCGCCTCGGCGGGCAGCCGATATCCAAGGGGTCCGATTTCATCGCAGCCATGGAGGGCCACGATGCCGACCAGCCGTCATTTCCGATTCCCCCCCCTGGCAATCCTCGCCGCCACCCTGCTGGGCGGCCTGTCCACTGCAAGCGGATCCCTCCAGGGGGACGCCGAACTGGCCGTTCGTCGGGCCGGATTCGAGCTCGAGGACGTCAGTGTCTGCGTGATCGACGCCGAGACCGGACGCCGTCTGGTCGACATCAACGCCTCCACGCCCCGGGTCCCGGCCAGCAACATGAAGCTGCTCACCAGCGGAGTCGCCGCCCGGCTGCTGGGCTCCGACTTCCGCTTCCGAACGCGACTGCTCCGCGACGGCGATCGTCTGGTCGTCGTCGGCGACGGTGACCCCGCCTTCGGCGATCCGGTCCTCCTTGCGCGCATGCAGGATGCCCAGGGCCGGCCGCTCGATCCCGAATCATTGGTCGACCTGTGGGTCGACGCCGTCGTCGCGGCCGACATCGACCACGTTGACGAACTCGTGATCGACGACCGAATCTTCGACCGGGAGTTCACGCACGCTTCCTGGCCCCGTGAACAGCTCATCAACTGGTACTGCGCGGAAGTGTCCGGACTCAACTTCCACACGAACACCCTCTACTTCAACCCGAAGCCGGCCCGGGGAACGGTCGACATCAGCCGGATCAGTCCCGCCTACGACTTTCTGGAGATCAAGAACCAGCTCACGAACAACACGCAGCGATCGAAGCAGTCCTTCGCCGCCATTCGACCCGACGGCACTAACCGGTTCACCTGCCGCGGAAACATCACCTCGTCCATGAAGTACGAGGCCACCGTTCACGACATGCCGACGCTGTTCGGACGCTACCTCGCACACCGGCTCGCCAAACGGGGCGTCCGGGTCGGCCGGGTGCGGCTCGCCAATGCGGGCGATCCCGATTTCCAGGGCCAGACCCTCGGCCCGGTCGTGATGACGCCGCTGGCCCAGGTGCTCGAGCGATGCAACTCGAAGAGCCACAATCTGTACGCCGAGGCGATCCTCAAGCGACTCGGAGCCCACTACACGCGTTCCTCCGGAGGATGGGACAACGGCGGCACCGTGATCCGCCATGCGGTGCAGGACGCTCTCCCCCGTCCCGATGCGTCGCTGCACGTGGCCGACGGCTCCGGCATGAGCCGCGAGAACCGGCTGAGCGCCGCCACGCTCGCCACATGGCTCGCGGACATGGACCCGGACGATGCCGATGACCAGATGTTCATCGAATCCCTTCCTGAACCCGGGGAGGGAACGCTGCGCAAGCGATTCACCACCCGTGGCCGCAACCTGGAGGGGATCTCGATCAAGGCCAAGTCCGGCTATCTCAATCGCATCTGCACCCTCAGCGGGTACGTCATGACCGACGACGGACGGCGACTGTGCTTCAGCATCCTGGTCAACTCCCCGACCAACCGCCCGCGCGAGGCCAAGGCCATGCACGAGCGAATCGTGCTGCAACTGGTGGATCGGATCGATCCGTCGCGAATCACCTCCGCCGGAGGCTGAATCAACCCCGCGTCATTTCGGCGAGCAGGCGATCGATCTCCGCACGGACCGCTTCGGCCGTGCCGGCACCGAATCCGTCCCAGCGTTGGACCACTCCACCATCGGCATCGATCACGATCGTCACGGGAATCGAGCTGATGCTCCATTCGTCGGCAACGACACCCGAACGGTCGAGGAGGATCTCGAGTTCCAGATCGTTCGCACGGGTGAAGCGGGCCACACGGTCCAGCAGGGAATCTGCGGCACCACGCTCCCGGACGTTGACGGCCAAGAATCGGACGGGCGAGTCGGTGCGCTCGTACTCGCGGGCCAGCCCCTGCATCGACCGCAAGGCGCGACGGCACGGTGCACACCAGGTCGCCCAGAAGTCCAGCACCACGACCTGCCCACGCAGATCCTCGAGCCGGACCATCGTCCCGTCCAGCGCGGACAGTTCGAGGCGAGGCGTCGGGCCGGACGGTGTCGAGTCGGCCTGCGGTGCGACTTCGGCGGCGACCGCAAGGGCGGCGACATCGTCGAGACGCTGTCGTTGCGAACGATCGAAGCGGATGGCGGCATCGGCCTCGTCCGGCGGCAGCGGCGCCCAGGCGTAGGCCCAGGTCGTGCGCAGACGCATGCCCTCAGGAAGCCCCGGATCGTCACGACGATCGTGGATCGCCTGCACCACCCGCCCGGTCTCGTCGGTCAGCAGGGTGAGCCGGTCGAACGCCCCGAGCGAGAGAACGATCTCCCCGTCACGCGAGTCCACGACCGATCCGGCCGCAGCGGGCCACGCCTCGTCGAGCACCAGATCGAGCATCGGATCCGGTAGCGAGCGGAAGGCATCCCGGACGGCCTTCAATGGCGACTTCGCCTTCGGCAGCCGTACGTAGGCATCATGGACATCTTCGTGGGCGATATGCACCGCATCGCCGTCGACGGAGGTGCGATAGCCGTTCATCCGCAGCATGGCCCGGGGCCCGTCCTCGTCGGCCGGAGCGACGACGTAGACGGCCTCCAACGGTCGACTTCGTTCGACCCGCCCCAGGTAGGAGGTCTCGAGCACCATCGAGGATTCGATGCGGACCGCGCCCGCTTCGGCCAGCTCGGATTGCACATCGACTAACCGGGTGCGGTCGCCCCCTGCCAGACCGAGCACCAGGACCGCACCAGCCAGAAAACGGATCAACTGGCGTCCCGGAGTTGCTCGACCTCGGCCTTCAATTCGTCGAACAGCTTGGGCGAGAAGCCGCTGTGCATCTTCGCGATGCGGCCATCCTTGTCGATGACCACGGTGACGGGAATTCCGTTCACGCCGTAGTCGCGGGTGATCTTGTCGGTCATGGAGATGAGCGTCGGCATGGTGTACTTGTTCTGGCTCCAGAAGTCGCCCACCATCTGCACCACATCCTCCATGTTCTCACCCCGCTCCCAGACGTTCACGGCGTAGACCACGACATCGTCGGTGTTCTTGGCCGCCCAGTCGGAGAACTGCTGCAGGAGCGGCAGTCCGCGGCGACAGGGGCCGCACCAGGTGGCCCAGAAGTCGATGACGACGATCTTGCCGCGCAGCTTCGAAAGCGTGACCTCTTCCCCCGCGTACTGCGGCAGGGTGAAGTCGGGAGCCATCTTCCCGGTGACGCTCTTGGGTTCCGGCTGGGCCGGCAGGAGCTCCTCGATCGAATCCACCGCCTTGCGGGTCCCGGGGTCGAAGCTGATCTTCTTTGGCAACGCGTCGTAGCCCCTCGCCAGCATCTTCATGCTCACCCGGGCACTCATGGCCTCGGGCCCCTGGTCCGGACTGATCTGGGCGTCGGCTCCAGTCACCAGATGCGTGACGGGATCCACGAAGATCTTCATCTCCCCCTGCGGACCGGACACCTCGATCACCGTCGAATCCGCACCGTCCGCGTTCTTGCCCGTCCCCACCGAGGTGATCTTCGGCTGCGGCATCAGGCCGAAGGTCATGGATTCGATCCAGCCGTCGGCCATTCCCGAACGAAGCCGGTAATCGAAGGGGATGATCTCGGAACCACCGAACACGTCGGTCACGGTCTTGACCAGCCCCGATCCGATCGGACGCTTGAGGTAGGTGTCCTCGACGCCTGCGATCTCGGCGTAGAAGTAGCCGTCGACCACCGTGATGACCACGTTGGGCAGCCGGAGTTCGATCGATCCGTCGGCCCCGAATATCGACGAGATCTGCTCCTCCATCTTCTCGCCGGAGAAGGAGATGGTCATCGTGGACGAGTTGGAGAACGCCTTGGGCGTCTCGTAGGCCTTCGTGACCTGTTGCATCAGAGCGTCGATCTGCTCCTGATCGGCGGCCGAAGCCTGCAGTGGGGACAGGCCCGCGGCACCACACACACCCAGGGCAAGCGACATCATCTTCCAGGAGCGGTTCATCGATTTCTCCGATCGGGGTTCAATTGGGCGTCAGCCCGGCGGGACCGCCGGCCGATTCGTCGGACAGCAGCGTCCCAGGCTTGAGGATAGCACACCGCTGTTCCACCGGCCCGAATCGTTCTATTTCGTGTTCGAGAAGTTCCTGCATGGTCCGCCCCAGGACCGGATGCACGAGCTCGGGACGCAGCTCGACCATTGGCACCAGCACGAACGCACGGTCCTGCATCCGCGGATGCGGCACCTGCACGCCGGGTCGATCCACGACCCGGTCTCCGAACAGAAGCACATCGAGATCCAGCGAGCGGGGCTCGGGCCCCGTTCCGTCTTCCACCCGTTCGCGACCGAGGCCGCGTTCGATCTCGAGACAACGCTCGACCATTTCCTCCACGCCAAGTTCGACCTCGAGTTCCGCCGCCGCGTTCAGGTAGGCCCGATGATTGCGCACGCCCACCGGAACCGTCTCGATGATGGTACTCACCCGGTGCACCCCCACTCCGTCCGAGGCGTCGAGACGTTCGAGACCTTCGAGAATGTTTGCCAGCCGATCGCCGAGGTTGCTTCCAAGACCGATCCAGACCCGGCTCACGACCCGACCTCCAGGGCGAGTGGCGCCGAGGTCTCCAGCATCGCGAAGCGGAGACACTGCATCGCGTAGGCGACAGCCCGACGACGCACCGCGGTGCGGTCGCCGGGAAAACGGAACTGGCGTGCGACGTCCGCAGTGTCGGATGAGATCCCGATCCAGACGGTCCCCACCGGCTTCCGCTCCGTTCCGCCGTCGGGACCGGCGACCCCCGTGACGGAAACCCCCCAGTCGCTGCCGGTCGTGGCCCGGATTCCCACGGCCATGTCGCGTGCGACCTCGCCCGATACGGCTCCGGGCCCTTCGGCCTCGAAACGCGTCATTGGTACGTCGAGCCAGCGGTGCTTGAGCTCGTTCGAATAGGAGACGACCCCACCTCGGTACCAGCGGCTCGAACCGGGCACATCGACGATCGAGGCACCAATCCAGCCACCCGTGCACGATTCCGCCGTCGCCAGCGTCTGGTTCGCCGCCAGAAGCATGCGTGCGACATCGTGCTGCGGACCCTCGTCGTTTCCACCGTAGGCCCAGGGGGCAAGGCGCGCCGCCACGTCGGCGAGAAGGGCATCCGACTCGGGGCCCTCCTCGTGGACTGTGGCGATGAAACTGCCACGGCTGACCCGCGTACCCACGGGCAGCGTTCGATCCCGATCGATGAGTTCGCCAAGGAGCGCCGCGGCATCGGCTTCGATGATTCCGCAGCAGCGGACCTCCTGCGAGGCCAGGGACCGGCCCGGTGGAAGCTCCGGTGCGATGTACTGTTCGAAGGCGGGTCGCATCTCCACCGGCGGACCGGGCAGGCACCACACCCGACAGATCTCGTCCGCACGGTGCACGATGGGCGCCGTGCCGTTGGCGTTCCGCAGCAGCACCGCGGACGTCGGCCGATCCCCCATGGTGGCCTGCGAATCGATCATGCCGTGTCCACGCGAGACGAGGCGATCCCGAATCCATCCGACCGCCGTCTCGTCACGGACCAGTTCGTCGCCTACCGCGTCGGCCAGTGCCGCGGAGGTCAGATCGTCCGGAGTGGGTCCCAGACCGCCGGTGGACACGATCACCTCGCACCGACCCGACGCGGAGCGGAAGGCATGCGCGATCCGCTCCCGGTCGTCCGGAATCTGGAGCACTTCGCAGACCTGCACGCCGCGTTCGGCGAAGCGGCCGCAGAGCCAGGAGGAGTTCGTATCGACGCAGTCGCCGCAGAGAAGTTCATCGCCAATGGACAATACGATCGCACGCATCAGAATCCTCCTTCGCCTATTCGATGCACGATGATCCGTGCTCCGGAGTCGACCTCGTCGTCCCGGGCCACCACGACGATGGTCTCGCCGTCCTTGGCCCACCCGTGCTGTCGGACGAGCCCGTCGGCGACGGACACCAGCGAAGCCCGATCGGGCATGCGCTCCACCTGAACGGGCGTCACGCCGCGCAGCAGCAGCATGCGGCGGACCACGCGGGCATCGTCCGCGAGCGACAGCACCGGAAGATGGAAGGTGTTGCGACTGAGATGTCGGGCGTGCACCCCGCTGCGGGAGGGGACGACGAGACAGGAGGCGTCGCAGGCCAGGGCCGCGGTCCAGGCCGCATCGACCAGCGCCTCGAGCGGCCCCATGTCCACGGACGCCGCCGCTTCCAGATCTCCACCGGTGGTGATCGAAAGCGAGCGCATGGTCGATTCGGTGATGCGGCAGATCCGATGCATGGTCTCGACGGATTCGACCGGCCAGGCCCCCACCGCGGTCTCACCCGAGAGCATCACCGCATCGGCGCCGTCGAAGATGGCGTTGGCGACGTCACTGGCTTCCGCCCGGGTCGGGGCCGGCGACTCGACCATCGACTGCAGCATCTGCGTCGCGACGATGCACGGAATCCGCGCGTCACGAGCCACGGCCAGAAGATGCTTCTGGATCGAGGGGACGAGCGCGAGGTCCATCTCCACTCCGAGATCTCCCCGGGCCACCATGACGGCATCCACCTCGTCCACGATCAAGCGAGCCTGCTCGATCGCCTGCGGCACCTCCATCTTGGCGATGATCGGAATGGGGCGGCCTTCGGTGCCCGCGCAGGATCGAAGGTGTGCATCGAGCGAACGCACATCGTCGGCGCCGCGAACGAAACTCATCGCCACCCAGTCCAGACCGTGTTCGATCGCCCAGGACGCGAAGCGGCGATCACGATCCGTCGGCATCTCGATGTCGAGATCCGTGTCCGGAAGATTGACCCCTTTGTGCGAACTGATGCGACCGGGCACCTCGACCTCGCAGACGAGCCGATCACCCTCGAGGCACCGCGCCACCAGACGAACGAGCCCGTCGTCGATGAGCACACGGTGCCCGACCTGCACATCACCCACGATGTTGTCGATCGTGCATCCCAGCCGGATCTCGTCGTCGCCCACTTCGGCCCGGTCGAGCCCGCGGACGAACACCACCCGGCCACCGGTCTGCAGCTCGATGCCGCCCTGGGGAACATCCGTCAGTCGGATCTTCGGTCCCGGCAGGTCGCCCAGCACGCCGATGGGCACGCCGAGACGCTTCGAAACCGCACGAATCCGCTGGAGCGTCCGGGCGTGCGACGCCTCGTCGCCGTGACTGAAGTTCAACCGGAAGACGGTCGCTCCCGCGTCAATCAGACGCTCCAGCTGTGATTCCTCCCACGACGCGGGGCCGAGCGTCGCGATGATCGCGGTCCGAAAATGCTCCGAGTCCGCGTCGGTGCAGGGAACGAAGTCAGCGGTCACCGGCCTGCTCCCCGCTCGCCAGCTCGACGACGCGCTGGTACTGGCCCGCGAAGAAGTCGCGGAATGCCTGCCGCAGAACGCGTTCGGGCTCGGCGTCCTGAGGCCACAGCCCCTTGGACTCCCAGCCCCCACGAAGCCACCCGTACTTCACGACGCCGCGTGCCTCCGCCGTATCGAGTCCGATCCGACCACCGTCGGGACCGACGACATCGGGCATCGCGTCGAAGGCCGTGAGCATCTCCCGCAGGACCGGATCGTCCACCATGTCGGCGGTCACCAGTCCCGTCGTCGCCGGATAGGCGGGATGCTCGACGATCGCCGTCCAGGCGGCCACCAGCAGATCGTGGTTGTCCATGGCCATCGCACCAAACATGGGCGCGATGAAGGCCCGCATGGCCCGATCGGGATGCTCGGGCATCTGCGCTTCCTGGTAGGGATCGATGTCGTCGATCATGCGTTCGGCGTAGTCGGCGTACAGCCTCCGGTTCACCGGCAGCCGCCGCAGTGCGAACTC
The DNA here is from genome assembly GCA_002716385.1 of Phycisphaerae bacterium. Taxonomy (GTDB): domain Bacteria; phylum Planctomycetota; class Phycisphaerae; order Phycisphaerales; family SM1A02; genus UBA1668. The sequence continues at coordinate 88,659 of PBAX01000029.1, forward strand.
CCGGGGCCCGAGAACGTCGCTCGCGCCCGCATCGGGCTGGAACTGCCAGAGCGACTGGCCCGGTACCTCGAGGACGAACCGGATGAAACGCTGGGCCAGTTCGGGATCGGGTGCATTGTGCAGCAGAGAGATCGGATCCGGATCCACCATGGTGTCCCCCTTGGGATCCACGTAGCCGATCCGGTCACCTCCCCCGTGATCCTCGATGGCCTGCGACTGGTAGCGTCCGAAGAAGTCGATGCAGACGCCGACGGCCGCGTCACCGTGGCTCACGTCCGTGGGCGCCTTGAGGGAACTGGCGGAGAAGTCGCGGGCATTGGCGGATGCCCGACGCAGAATCTCCCAACCCGGAGCCCAGCCCCGGCGCTGCAGGATGGTCTCGAAGGCGGTGGTGATGGACCCGGACTGGTTCGGATTCACCAGTGCGATCCAGGTCCGCAGCCGCGGATCGATCATCGCATCCCAGGTCCGGGGCTCGGGCAGGTCCAGTCGTCGCAGCACGTCCCGGTTGTAGACCAGACCGAACGCCGAAAGCGCGGTGCCGTACCAGTACTGGTCCGGGTCCCAGAGCGGCTTGTCGGCGATCATGCGCTGTCCGTAGATGCCCACCAGGAATTGCTCGTCGATGTCCCCGGGAGCCGAGATTGGCTGTTCGACCGTCCCCTCGGGGGTGTCCACCGATACGCCGCGCTTGAGGACACCGTGCTCGTACGAGCCTCCACCGAACACGAGATCGGCGTCGCCGCCCGGGGGACGGTTCTCCTTGATGGCGGATGAGAACTGGGCCAGGAGCATGCGGCGGATTTCGCTCGTGCCCCCGGGCACGTTCCAGGCCACGCTGACCGGTTCCCCGTACCGATCCAGGTGCCAGGCCTCGAAGCCCCGGGCGAACTCGGTGCGGATCTGTTCGTTGTGCGGCGTAATCACCACCAGCGTGCGATCGGCGCTGGACTCGGGGCCGGCATCGCCCCGGAAGATCACGGGCAGCAGCAGCACCACGACGAAGCATCCCAGCACCGCGACCCGCTTGCCGTCGAACGACCGGAGACTGGCGGCGACCAGAAGCAGCAGCATGATGCCCAGCAGCACCAGCACCTTCGGTGCGGTCATCGGCAGCAGCACGATCAGCGCGGCAACCACCAGTCCGAAGCACAGCAGGACGACCAGACTCGACTTGTCGATGTGAAGCTTCATCCGGTCCGCAATCCAACCGCCCGACCGAGTTCATCCGCCATGGTGCCGGCGGCATCCGCCGCCGCGGCGGCCCACGACGGATCCTCCGCAGCGGCGGCGTAGATGATGCTGCGCGAAGCGGTGATGACCGCCCCGAGTCCGTCGGCGTGGAAGAGTTCGAGGACGTCGTCGAGTCCCGCCCCCTGCGCACCGTAGCCCGGCACGAGGAAGATCTGGCGACCCATTCGATCACGGAGACGCCGGTGGGCGCCACCCTGAGTTGCGCCCACGACCACACCGAGACTGCTGTAGCCGGACGAACCGACGTGCCGGCCGTCGGTTTCCACCACCAGATCAGCGAGCGAATCGGCCACGGTACGACCGTCCGACAGCAGACCGTCCTGGAAGACGGTCCCTTCGGGATTCGAGGTCCGCACCAGAACGAATGCGCCATGCCCGTCGGCCAGGTAGGGATCGAGCGATTCGATGCCCAGGTAGCCGTTGAGCGTGATCCAGTCGGCATCCGTCCGATGGAATGCGGCCGCATAGTGTCCATTGCTGAGACCGATGTCCCCCCGCTTGGCGTCGAACACGATGTGCAGATCGAGAGCGCGGGCACGGTTCATGCACGTCTCCAGCGTGCGCACTCCGTCGGCACCGTACCGCTCGTAGCAGGCGGACTGGAACTTGACGCAGGGCACCAGTCCGGAGATCGCGTCCAGAAGCTCCATGGTGAACCGTTCGATCGACTCGATGGCGGTTGCCCCCACCACCGCGGAGGGCAGTCGCTCCAGAACGGGATCGATTCCCACGCAGACTGGCGTACGACGGTCCTGCACGGCCCGGATGAGCCGATCTGCGGGATGCGTGGTTGCCGTGGCCGTCTCGATCAAGGGCTGGTCCTCCGAATGCACATCATACCCGCCGGGGCGGGTGTCACGGGTACAATCGGGCCAGCATGGCCGCGCCACCACGACACCTTGAACTGGACCGATCCCTCGGACTGGTCGTGCACTGGACCGACGGTCGCCGCAGCATCTATCCAATCGCCCACCTCAGACGACATTCGCCCTCGGCCGAAGCCCGTGAGCTCCGGGAGGAACTGGAACGGAATCCACTGGCCGTCCTACCGACTTCCGCCACCAACGACGCCCCGCTGACCGCGGTGGACGCCGAACTGGTGGGCACCTACGCGGTGCGGATCCGATTCTCCGACGGCCACGACACCGGCATCTATTCCTGGGACTACCTGCGATCGATCGATCCTGCCGCGGAGGAGACCGGCGATGCCTGAGCAGCCCCCCCTCCTCGAACCGCTGACCGACCTCCCGGTCCGGCGCCCCGTCCTGGACCACCCGCGTCCGTGGCTGGTCTCGATCGAGACCAGCTCCGCGGGCGAGAGTCGCAGCGTCGCACACATCTCGAACATCGAATACGTCCGCTGGCTCGATCGCGGGGCCGAACTGCATCTCGACCACCTGGGATGGAGCCGTCTCGCCATGCACGAGCTCGGCACCATGTGGTTCGTCGCCCGACACGAGATCGACTACCGGGCCGAGGTCCACGCCGACGAGCACCTCGTGCTCGCCACCTGGGTCCGGGACCTCAGACGCTCCAAGTCATGGCGGGACACGGTCATCTGGCGGCCGGGCCAGAATGCCCAGGATGACCCCGTCGTGGTGTGCACCGCGTCCACGCTCTGGGTGCACGTCGATCTGGCCACCCGCCGGCCGTGCCGGGTCGCGGCGGACATGGCTGCCGCCCTCGACCCCCTGCATCCTCCGCGTCTCCGACGAAGCCAGGACGACCCATCATGCACCTGATGCTGTTCATCGACGAACTCCGCATGCGCGAGGACGGGCCGATGCTCCGTGGCCTGCTCCTGCGATTGCAGCGGGACTGGAACACGACCTGCAGTCTGGTGCTGCCGCAGGACCTCCCCGAGGATCTCCACTGGCTGCGGGAGGACGGCTTCGGTGCCGAAACGGTCCTGACCATGCCCCCCACGGGACCGCTGTGGATTCGCCAGCGAGCCGCACAATCCCTCGCCTCGCAGGTGCACCGAAGTCCACCCGACATCGTGCTTTGCATCGGGACCGGCCTGCACCCGGAGGCGGAAGCCACGGCACGGCACATCGAATGCCCCGTGGTCATCTCGACCTGGACCGTCGAGGACACGAAACTCGCCTCGGCCAAGATGGAGCATGTCGGCGCGTGGGTCGCGCCCACTCCGGCGCTGGCCGCCCGGCTCACCCGTCGGGTCGGGAGCGAACTCGTGCAGTGCATCCGACCGGGCATCGAGCGGCCCGAGGACGTCCGAGACGAACTCGGACTGGCCCCGACCCTCGCTCTCCTGGCCTGCGACGGTGATCCGGATGTGGTGCAGGGAGTGCTCGCCGGCCTCGAACCGGTGGTGAGCGTGCTGCCCGAACTCCAGATCTGCATGGAACTCGACGCCTCCGACGGTCATCAGGCCTGGAGACAGGCCGACGCAAGGGGCCTCCTCGACCATGTCTCCACCATCGCGGACGCCACACAGGTGCGAAGCCTGCTGACGACCTGCGATCTGATCGTGCATCCGCACCGGGGCACCCGAGTCCGGACCTTGGTCCTGGAAGCCATGGCCGCCGGCCGCGCCATTCTGTCCGCGCCCCCGCAGGAACTGGACTGGCTGATCGACGACGAAACCGCGGTGATCGTGGACGGCACCTCCGGGGAGGAGTGGGCCGCGGCCCTGCTTCAGGTCCTTGAACACCCCGGACGACGGCTTTCGATCGCCAACGGAGCCGTGGATCGCATCGTCAACTTCCACGATCCAGACCAGCAGGCGGCCGCCTGGGCGGAACTGCTCACGGGGGTCTCCGACGGGGTCTCATACCCGTTCACCGGCCAGGAAAGCACCTGAGCTCCCCTTTGGGAGTGAAGATGGGGAATTTGTGGCCCCACCGTCGGCATCTGGCCGATCGGCTGGGAACCGGATCATGTCTCCAAGGACACGGTCTGAATTCTTTCTCCCCTCCTCCCCGTTGAGGCCTTGTGCTTCAACGGGGATTTCTTTGCCATCGTGCCCCGTTCCGACTCGCTACCCTGTGGCCGTGACCGGCCAAGATCTGCTTTCAAATCGCGTCAATGCCATCGACGTCTCGGGGATCCGCAAGGCATTCCAGCTGGGTGCCAAGCTCGAGAATCCGATCAACCTCTCCATCGGGCAGCCCGACTTCGCCGTACCCGAACCGGTCAAGCAGGCGGCGATCGATGCAATCCGCAACGACCGGAACGGCTACACACTCACCAGTGGCGACCCCGAGCTGCTCTCGTCCATCCGCACCCACATCCAGCGTGACGTCGGGTGGGACATGCAGTCCGGCGAGCTCGACGCGATCGTCACGTCCGGCACGAGCGGAGCCTTGCTCCTGTCCTTCATGGCCCTGCTCGATCCCGGAGACGAAGCCGTCATCGCGGATCCGTACTTCGTGGTGTACACCGCCCTGGGTCCGATGACCAACGCCACGATCAGACTCTGCGACACCTATCCCGACTTTCGAATGACGGCCGAACGGGTCGAGCCGCTGCTGACCGACCGAACCAAGATCGTGCTAGTCAACTCGCCCGCGAATCCCACCGGCATCGTGCTCACGGACGACGAACTCCGCGAGCTCGCGGAACTCTGCCGGTCCCGCGGAATCATGCTGATCTCCGACGAGATCTACGACCTCTTCACCTGGCCGGAACACCTTGATGCGTCCGGCCACTGTCCCAGCCCCGCCAGACATTCGGACGACATGCTTCTGATTCGGGGATTCGGCAAGACCTACGGATGCACCGGCTGGCGACTGGGATACGCCGCGGGACCCTCCTGGCTGATCTCCGAAATGGCCAAATTGCAGCAGTATTCCTTCGTCTGCGCCCCGTCGATGGCCCAGGCCGCCGCCTCCGCCGCCCTCCACACCGACATGCAGCCGATCGTCGACCGCTACCACGCCCGCAGCCAGATGGTGATGGACTCGCTGTCTCCGCTCACCGATCTTCCGGAACCAGGGGGCGCCTTCTACGCATTCGTCCGCGTCCCTCCGCAGCTGGACTGCAGTGCGGCGGCGTTCTGCGAAGAGGCGATTCGTCGCAACGTGATCATCATTCCCGGCAACGTGTTCAGCCGGCATGACACCCACTTCCGACTCAGCATGGCGGCCGACGAGGAGTCGCTGGCCCGCGGACTCGAGGTCATCGCCGACATGATGCGGTGACAGAACGCCCCCGAACGGGGGATCCGAACGCGTACATTGAAAATGGGATCAGGAGTCGTCGGAGCCCGAATCGCCATCGGATTCGGCGGCGTCGTCGGACTTGGCCTTGGTCTTCTTCTTGGTGACCATCTTCCGGTTTCCGACCTTGACGAGTCCGAACGGCGAATCGCTCTCCCCATCGAAGTTGCCGAGTTCGGCAAGCTTCTCGATCCGCTCGCTTCGACGCAGCACGTTTCGGTGCTGGTTCAGTCCGGCGGGCTTCGTCTTCAGGCTTCGATGCAGGCTCATGGTCCGCTCCGTGATTCGTCTCTCATCACCCGTCCCAGCGGACGAGGTACCGATCTTCCAGACTCGACGTCCCTCCGGAATCCTTCCAACGGAGTCCGATGGCCCCGATCCGTTCGTCGAGCACCCGGCAGGCCTCTTCGGATCGGGACGTGGTCACCACCCCCGGGAGAGCAATGACACGAGCCAGTCCAGCATTGTCACGTGGAATGACCCAGGTTTCAAGTCCTAGTTCACGACAGAAGCGGGCCAGCCTCAGAGCCCCCTCCAGACGGGTTTCCGCCAGGACGAAGTAGAACAGGCCCGCCTGGCGTGGATCACCCAGCAGGGCGTCATCCGGCCCCGACGATGGTCCGGCGACGACCTCGACCGGCTGCGGGGCCGGAGAGGCATCGAGAACCGGGTCCTCGACGACGGGCTGGAAGATGACCGATTCCAGTTCAGCGCGGGCCTGCAGTTCACCCTGCCGAAAGGCGATCATCCAGGTCACGACGACCAGCACCATGACCACCGTCAGGGCTACCAGCAGATGACCGGCCGTCACCCGCATGCTGCGGCCGGGCTCCCAGGCGGACGCCCCCGAACGATCGGCCCCGGTGTTGACGGCGTCCCCCTGCTCGGTCTTGAACAGTTCCAGGAGCGCCGGCTTCGACTGTCTGCGTTTCATGGCTGTTTCCTACGATCCTGTCGCAACGACGCTGGCGAGCGCGAGCCCGGCGGTATGAGTGATGCTCACGACCCAGGACTGAACTCCGAGTTCCCGGGCCCGCTCCGACGCGACACCGCCGACCCGCAGTTCGGGGCGTCCCGATGCAGTTCGAACGACGTCGACATCGGTCCACGCCACGCCCTGCCCCCAACCGGTTCCGAGCACCTTGAACACCGCTTCCTTGCATGCAAAGCGGGCCGCATACCGCTCGGCCCGCCCGGCCCCCGCGGATTCGGCGTAGGCCTGCTCGCCTTCGGTGAATACCCGGGCGGTGAAGCGATCCCCGTGGGCTTCCAGCATCTCCTCGATGCGGGAGACTTGGACCAGATCGACACCATGCAGCAAGATCGACATGCGTCCATTCTACCGCTGGAACGACCTCTCACCATCCGGGGGTGGTCGGTCCGGCAGCATCCCAGGCTCCGGCGGCGGCCTGCAAGGCTGCCACTGGATCGGACATGTGATGCAGGTCCACCACGAGCTGCTGCAGCGGCGAAAGGGACAACGCCACCTTGTAGCCCACCAGATCAAGACGGCCCTGCCCCGCATGGACGCGCTGGCCGACCTCGTCCAGATCCGCCAGCCGGGCCGAGACGAGTCGGTCTCCCGCCCGCGATACGGCTTCCACCGGGTCGACTCCCCCGGCGAATGCTCCGACCGGATCGACCCCGACCCCCGAGGCCGACGCCGCATCCGTCGCGCCGGGCGTGTGGTCCGCAAGCGGGACCGCAAACCGCTCGGCGTGCCGCCGGACCGCCTCGTGCAGTTCCGGGTGTCGCTCGGGATCGGGCAGCAGCAGCGAGACGGGGCAACGCTCCAGATCGGCGGCCAGTTCGATCGTCGCACGGGTGGCGTCGACCGCACGCTGCTGAACGGCGGTGTCCGACCAGGCCGGCAGCGGAATCCAGAAATCGATCCCGGAGAGCACTTGATTGCCGCGACGGACGCACGCCAGCAGATCCCGGCGTGCGGATTCACCGAGTTCCGAAGGCCGCATCCCCGCAGCCCGTGCGTCGAGCTGGATCCCGCGGCACCCCAGTGCGCGGATCCGGTCGATGGCCGCACGCGGCGGACCCCCCAGCGCGGAAACGGTGGGAGCAAGCGACAGATCACGGGGACTGAACGTGGACACGTCGCGAGGCTACCATGAGCCCATGGCCGACGCCCGTGCACAGTTGAATGTCCAGTTGATCGATGGTCCGCTGACCCCGCCCCGTCCCGCCCCCGCCGCCGGCGGCGGAGTCTGCACATTCGAGGGTGTCACCCGCCCCGAGATCCACCCGACACACGGACCGCTCGAAGGGCTCGACTACGAGGCGTACCGTCCGATGGCCCTCCGGATGATGCAGGAATTGGCATCGGAGGCCGCGGGCCGATGGCCCTGCCACTCCATCACCGTGCACCACTCCACGGGCTCCGTGCCGGTCGGAGCACGCAGCGTCTTCATCGGCGTCGACTGCGATCATCGTGCCGACGCCTTCGCCGCGTGCCGATGGCTCATCGACACGCTCAAGGAACGCATCCCGATCTGGAAACGCGAACGATGGCGGGACGGATCGACCTGGGTGGAGGGCGAACCCGTCGTCGCCGGCACGCCATGACCGGACGCTACCTGCTGTCCATCACGACCTGGGGCACCACGGCACTGTGGATCGCCTCCATGCTGTCCGCCGCGGCGGCCGCCATCGGCGTCTTCTCCGTGCTGCCGGAACTCGGACCGGTCCTGCCCGAGTACGGTGGCATCGACCCGGCCTCGCACGGGCGACTGGCGGCGGGACTGGTCACCGAACCGATCTTCACCGCCACGGACATGGCCCAGGTGCTGCTCTCCACGGTGCTCGTGGCCAGCGTCTGCATCCACTGGTGGAAATGCGTCGGCGCCGACCATCCGATCGCACGCTGGACGTGGACCGGCACGGTCCTGCTTGCCGCGGGATGCTTCTGGTACCGCATGCTGCTGGTCATGCCCGACCTCAACCTGGCGATGCAGCGGTACCACGCCGCCGCCCGATCCGGTGACGCGGCGGAGACCGCCCTCGCCTTCAAGGCGTTCGATGTGATGCATCCGGTCGCCTCCACACTCATGGAGAGCACGCTGATCCTCGTGCTGTTGGGACTGGGAGCCCTGGCGGTGCTCTACACCCATCGGACGCCCCGGGAGCCGACGCGATGAACGGACCGGACGCCAGACCGGGCGCGACTTCGAAGAAGGGGTTCAAACTGCCGGAGGTCGATCCACAGCGGGTCCGTCGGGCGGCGCGGATCTTCGACGCACTGGTCAAGGCCTACCCGGACGCGCATTGCGAATTGAACTACTCGACGCCGGCCGAGCTGCTGATCGCGACCATCCTCTCGGCCCAGGCCACCGACGTCGGCGTCAACAAGGCCACGCCCGGACTGTTCGCGGCGTTCCCCACCCCGGGCGACTACGCCCGCGCGAAGCCGGAGGACATCGAACCGCACATCTCGAGCATCGGGCTCTTCCGAAACAAGGCCAAGTCCGTCCAGCAGGCCATGGAGCGGATCCACACCCTGCACGGCGACGAGGTCCCCCGGACAATGGAGGAGCTGCTCGCACTGCGGGGGGTGGCGAGAAAGACGGCCAACGTCGTGCTCGGAAACGCGTTCGACATCAACCTCGGTGTGGTGGTGGACACCCACGTGTCCCGACTGAGCCAGCGGCTCGACCTTTCACAGGGCGGTACGCCACTGGCCATCGAGCGGGATCTCATGGCGTTGTTCCCGAGACGGAAGTGGACCCTCCTGAGCCACCTGCTGATTTTCCACGGACGAAAGGTCTGCAAGGCCCGCGGAGGCGGGTGCGAGGACGACGGCATCTGCAGCCGCTGGGGCTGCTGCCGCGAATCATGACTCAGAACTCTTCCGACACCACTCCGAATCCTCCTGCTCCACTGACGTAGGCGATGCCGCCTCCCAGCAGCAGCGGCTCGATGAAGAAGACCGGACCGTCGAGCCGCACCGAGAGCTTCGTCATGCCGTCCAGGGGCCCGACGCCCGACGCCATGCGGTCCTCCGGGGACATCGATTCCCATTCCAGCGGCAGAGGCAGTCCTTCGGAAGGAAGGCGGACCATGATGATGCCGCGATCGTGCCCCAGCCAGATCACGCCGTCGGCGGCAACCACGCAGTGGAAGCGTCCGTCACGCGGCGCCACGAGTCGATCCACTCCCACCGGCGTCTCCACCTCGACTTCACGACCGTCCCCGACGATGCGGAAGTTCCAATCGAGCATCACCGCTTCGCGCGAAGCGGGCGTGAACTCGATGGTGTCGCTGGAGACCTGGGCGGCGGTCTCCTGGCCGATCCGGTAGAGCCACATGCCGCGGTCGGAATCCGCCAGTAAATTCCGACCGTCCGACACGGCCCGGTGCAGACCGGCGGGCTCCGGGTGGTACATGGAGAAGGTGCGACGCTGCGCATCGAGCCCGTCGGCGAGACGCCAGGTCCCCCGACCGAAGGCCCCCGACATGACCAGCTGCTCGTCGTCGATGAGCATGGCATCCAGAGCGCCGAGGATGTCGACCTCCTCGCTCAACTTCAGTCCGTCGGGGCCCATGCGATAGATGCGGACCCCCAGATTGGAGGTGACCACCAGCAGATCGTCGTGCTGCCGCACGCTGGCCGTGGTCCCGGGCATCGGGACGGTCCAGGCTTCGGTGTCCAGTTCGCGGAGATCGGCCCCCATGACGCCGACGAGGGATCCGTTCTGCTCGTTGCGGACGAACACATGACGACGGGGATCGTCGTCGGCCGTTCCACGGAGCGCAATCAGGATGTTCGCGGAGCCCACGAAATCGTCGTCCGCCATCATGTGGATCCGACGATCGAGGCAGTACACCAGCCCGTCGGACGACTCGTCGACCGAAGTCACCACCCCCTCCACCGCGGCCAGCCGGTGGCCGGTGTCGAGATCGACCACGCCGCCGTCGCCGTACACCAGACGGGCGCCGTCGATGACCACGATTCCGCGGGGCCGGATTCCCAACGAGGACGAGGTCGTGGTTTCCTCGAGCCAGGGCCGCCTCGGATCGTCCAGCGTGAGCCGCACGACACCGCTGTCCTCCAGCACCACCAGCAGTTCATCGCCGTCGCGAACCACGTCGATCGCCGGCCCGGATGTTCCGGGTACGGCCAGCGATTCCCGATACGAAACCCGCCCCGTCATCGCATCCAGGACCAGCAGATCCGTGCCGAGCAGCTGGTACCAGACCCCGTCGTCGACGAGCATGCGATAATGGGTTCCGCCACTGCGGTGCTTGACGGTCAACTGCTCCGTGCGGGGACGCGGCGACTTGGCCGGCTTGTAGGTCTCGATGCAGCCCGACACCCCCAGGACCAGCAGAGCCGGCAGGGCCCAGCGCGTACGATGTGTTACGAAGTGCATGTGGGAAAGCATACTCTCGACCGCGCCCGGAGACTTGATTCAATGCCCGACCGCCTCGATCACCTTCGCCACCGCGTCGAACATGCCCCCAGCGACCCCGATGCCCTGACGCAGCTGGGGACGCTCTACCTCGAACAGGGCCGATTCGAGGAGGCGAACGCCCTGCTGTGCCTGGCCCTGGAGATCGATCCGGGATGGCACCCGGCCTCGATCTCGCTCGCGATCTGCCGCAACAGCACCCGGGATCGCGACGGTGCCATCGAGGTGCTAACGGCGGCGGCCGAAGAGGCACGACGCAACGAGGATGCCGATGCGTTCGACCTCGTCCGGGACACGATGGAATCCATGACGCGAAATGACTGAAGCCAATCCACCAGATTCCGACCGACTCCGAGCCATGGCGATGCGCTGGCTGCATCGCACGGACCGTTCGCGGCGGCACATCGAGACACGTCTCCTCGAGCGGGGCGGCGATCCGTCCGATGTCCGGGCGGTGCTGGATGACTTCATCGAACGGGGATGGATCAACGACCGCCGCTGCGCCGAGGCCCTTCGCGACCGGTGGTGCCGCACCGCACCCATGGCCCCCGACGCGCTGGCCGCCCGTCTCGAAGCCGAGGGGATCGAGCGGGAACTGGCCCTCGAGATCTCCCGGGTCAACGAGCCGTCGCCCGTCGAACTGGCGGTCCAGTTGGCCGCGCAGCGTCTGCCCCGCCTCTCGGACCTTCCACCGGAGACCCGGGCGAGAAGACTCCTCGGCCTTCTGGCCCGGCGGGGATTCGAGGAGGAGGTGGCTCTCGAGGCCCTCGAGCGGCTTGCGGTCCTGCCGGAATGAAGTTCCCCGCCCGAACAGGTACGCTGCCCGGAAGACGATGCACCGCATGACCGAACCCGCTTCCAATCCGATTCCCCTCGAGATCGAACCCCGGGACGTCCACGCCCGCCTCGGATCGGACGAGGAGTTCCTGCTGCTCGACTGCCGGACCCCGGCGGAGCACGAACTGGCCCGTATTGAACCTTCCGTACTGATCCCCCTGCAGGAGATGAGCATCCGAACCGAGGAACTGGAACCCTGGCGAGACCGGTCCATCATCGTCTACTGCCACCACGGCTCGCGTTCCCTCATCATCACCCGCCTGCTGCGGCACCTCGGCTTCGCCGACGTCCGATCCATGCACGGCGGCATCGACCGATGGTCGAACGAGATCGACGACACCGTCCCCCTGTACTGAGCTCGCACCATGCTCTCCAAGAGACTCATCACCGGTCCCCTGCTCGTCGTCGCCCTGCTGGGACTCGCATTCCTGGACGAATACGTCGGAACCCTCCACTGGAGGACGTCGCTCTCGTTCTTCTGGCCGATGAGCAGCCTGGGGATCGAGACCGTGCCCCCCGGAGCGATCCTGTTCCTGATCTGCTCGCTGGTGATCGCGCTGGCTTCGAAGGAACTGGCCGCGGTGGCATCCGCCTGCAGCGGACGAACGGACCTGCGTGGAATCCCGGCGCTCATCACCTGCTTCGGCATCCTGTCCCTGTACGCGATGTGGCTGGGAGGCCTGTGCAACGACCCAAAGATGGCGATCGGCATGCTCGCGACGGTGCTGGCCGCCTGCTTCTTCGCCGCCCTCTGGATCGCCAGCCTGGGCCGACGCACCGAAGGAGCGGTCATGACCGCCCTGATCACGACCGGATTCACCGTCTACCTCGGCGTCTTCCTCGGCTTCTTCATGCTCATCCAGATCGATCATTCGGTGTGGTGGATCATCGGCGTGATCGCCATCGTCAAGATGTGCGACACGGGGGCCTACTTCACCGGCTGCTCGATCGGACGCCGCAAGCTGATCCCGTGGCTCAGCCCCGGCAAGACATGGGAGGGGCTCGCCGGCGGCCTGCTCGCCGCGGTGGGCACGGCGTGGGGACTGTCCGCACTGAGCGCCGCCTGGCTGCCGTCCGAACCCCAGATTCCGACGTGGATCGCGCTGCTCATGGGATTCGTCATCGGACTCTGCGGACAGGCCGGGGATCTCGTGATGAGCCTGATGAAACGGGATGCCGGCCTGAAGGACAGTTCCGAACTGCTTCCCGGCCTCGGGGGCATGATGGACGTCCTCGACTCGCCCCTGTTCGTGGCTCCGGTTGCATGGTGGCTGCTGCAACTCATCTGATGTGAATCTTCACCGGTTCTTGTGTTGGCTTGGGCGATCCACTTGATACACTGATTGGTCAGGTTCTAGTTCAGGAGTCGCTGATGACCGCCATCGAAGATCTGCTGGCATTGCACATGGTCGACAAACAGACCCGGGGCATCCGATCACGCGTCGAGAATGCCCAGCTCTACCTTGATGCCCAGGAACGGCAGCTCGCCGAGCTCGATGCCGAACGAAGCGACCTCGAACACCGCTCGAAGCTGGCCCAGGCGACCGTGGCCAACCTCGAGACCGAAGCCGGCAGCGTGGACGAACGGACGAACAAGCTCCGGGAGGAACTGAAGAACTCCTCCACCACGAAGCAGTACAACGCGATCCTCGAGGAGATCAACAACCTCAAGGAGTCCAAGGGGCAGCTCGACGACCGCGCTCTGTCCGAGCTCGAAGCGGCCGAAGGACTCACCGCGAAGATCGCCGGCGTCGAGGAACGCATCGCGGAACGCACCAAGGTCCGCGACGCCGCCCGAATCGAACTCGACGAACGGACCGCCGAGGTCGCCGACCAGCTCTCGGTACTCGAGGCGGAGCGGGCCCTGAAGGCATCCGTGGTCAGCGAGGAGACCCTCGCCATCTTCGACCAGGCCGCCGACGACTTCGACGGCGACTCGATGGCTCCCCTGGAGGAGATCGATCGCCGCCGACTGGAGTACGCCTGCAGCTGCTGCAACTTCTCGCTGCCGTTCAATCTCGTCAACACCATCATGGCGGACGGGAACGTCGTGGAAGTGTGTCAGGAATGCCTGCGGATCCTCTACGCGACCGAGGAACTCCGCGGCGCACTCGTCAAGAAGTAGCCGCTACTTCTCCTCGAAGAGCGAACTCTGGTTCGGCCCCGGCTGGGTTCGGGACTGAAGTTGCGTGACCTCGTCGACCAGGTCGTCGAGATCCCGGAATGCGTAGTACTCACTCGCGTACCGGATGTAGGCGATCTGATCGATCTCGCGCAGCCGCGCCGCGACCCGTCGACCGATCTCGACGCTGGGCACCTCGCGGTCGAAATCCCGGTGCAGCTCCGCCTCGACCCCCTCGCAGACGGCTTCCTTGGCATCCTCGGACACGGGCCGCTTCCCGCAGGCGGCCACGATTCCGCGCATCACGTTGGCACGATTGAAGATGACCCGCGATCCGTCCTTCTTGACCACCATCAGGCGGTCCGACGATCGAATCTGCTCGTAGGTGGTGAATCGCATGCCGCATTCGAGGCATTCGCGGCGACGTCGGATGACCGCTCCGCCGTCCGACGAGCGACTGTCGATCACCTTGTCATTGTCAGCGCCGCATCGTGGACAGAGCACCGGCACACCTCCTTGCACGCCCGAGAATGCAGTCTCGCATGAGCGGGCCGACTTTGCAACGATCGACGCACGGCCGTTCCCGGGATATCCTGCGTACCGCACCCCCACCTCACCCCTTGACGATCGAAGAGCCACATGCCACGCATCGCACTACCCGACGGAACTACCAAGGACTTCGACCAGCCGGTGACTCCGGCCGAGGTCGCCGCCGAGATCGGCCCCGGCCTCGCCAAGGCGGCCATTGCCGCGAAGATCGACGGCACACTGGCGGACCTGACCTGCCCCATCACCCACGATGCCTCGCTGCAGCTTCTCACTGCTCCCCGCAAGGGACAGGAGCCGGACCCCGAGGCACTGCTGATGCTTCGACACAGTGCAGCGCACGTGATGGCGGAAGCGATCCAACGGGTCATCCCCGGCGTGCAGCTGGTCTACGGCCCCCCGCTCGAACAGGGCTTCTACTACGACATGGCGGTCCCCGAGGACCGTCCGATTCGCGAAGAGGACTTTGAGGCGATCGAACGGGAGATGCAGTCGATCATCGACGAGAATCGAGCCTTCACCCGCTACGAGCTGTCGCACGACGCCGGCATGGAGAAGCTCGAATCCGAAGGCAGCAAGTACAAGATCGACAACGCCCAGCGTGCCCTGGACGCGGGATCGACGGAACTGAGCTGGTACGCCACCGGAACGCCGGGCACCGACTGGGAGGATCTATGCCGCGGACCGCACATCCCGTCCACGGGTCGGATCGGCGCCTGCAAGGTGATGTCCGTCGCCTCCAGCTACTGGCACGGCGATGCGGACTCGGATCGACTGACCCGGGTCTACGGCACCGCATTCTTCGACGAAGCCGGCCTGAAGAAGCACCTCGAACACCTCGAGGAGGCTCGTCGCCGTGACCACCGGGTGCTGGGACGACAACTCAAGCTCTTCGCGATCGACGAAACCGTCGGCGCGGGCCTGATCCTCTGGACGCCGCGAGGAGCGGTGATTCGCGATTCGCTCCAAGCCTTCATCCGGACCGAACTTCGCCGGCAGGGGTACCACGAGGTCTTCACGCCCCACATCGGGAAGCTGGACCTCTACCGCACCTCGGGTCACTACCCCTACTACCAGGACAGCCAGTACCCGCCGCTCATCGACAGCGACCAGCTGCGACGCCTGGCCGAGGAGGGCGTCTCCTGCGACGAACTCTCACGGCGAATGCAGGACGGCGAGATCGACGGCTACCTGCTGCGACCGATGATCTGCCCCCACCACGTGGAGATCTACGCCAGCGAAGCGAGGAGCTACCGGGATCTCCCCCTCCGACTCAATGAATTCGGGACCGTCTACCGATGGGAGCAGTCGGGCGAGATCGGGGGCATGACCCGCGTGCGCGGATTCACCCAGGACGACGCGCACCTCTTCGTGACGGAGGACCAGGTGGCCGAGGAGGTCGCCGGCTGCCTCGAACTGGTCAAGATCATCTTCGGCGCCCTCGACATGACCGACTACCGCGTGCGGGTGGGGCTGCGCGATCCCGACAGCTCGAAGTACGTCGGCGATCCGTCCAACTGGGACAAGGCCGAACAGGCCTGCCGGGACGCCGCGGCCTCGCTCGGAGTGCCCTTCACCGAGGAAGCCGGAGAGGCTGCCTTCTACGGGCCGAAGATCGACTTCGTGGTTCGGGACGTGATCGGCCGCGAATGGCAGCTGGGCACCATCCAGGTGGACTACAACCTTCCGGAGCGGTTCGACCTGTCCTACATCGGACCGGACAACCGACCCCACCGCCCCGTCATGATCCATCGCGCGCCGTTCGGATCCTGGGAACGGTTCATCGGCGTGCTGATCGAACACTTCGCGGGCGCCTTCCCCACCTGGCTGGCCCCCGAGCAGGTCCGCGTGCTGCCGGTCTCCGAGAAGACCTCCGAGTACGCCACGACGGTGTTCAACCGGCTGCTGGACCTCGGGGTCCGGGCCGAACTCGACGACTCCAACGAACGCCTCCAGGCCCGCATCCGGACCGCCGCCGAGATGAAGATCCCGTACCTCTTCATCGTGGGTCCGCGAGACCAGGAGCAGCAGGCGGTGAGCGTCCGTGCGCACGGCATCCAGAAGGACCTCGGAGCGGCACCTCTGGACACCCTTCTGGAGACGCTGCAGGCCGAGATCACTACGCGCGGCCGACGCACCGTCACCGGTGAACTGTTCGGCGACGCGGACTGAGTCGGATCCGGTTTCCCGGTCCGTTCTTGCCGCGCCCCCCTTCCCGGTGGTAGGCTGTCAATCCCGCATCGAGGGCGTGCCGAAGCACGTCCCGGGACATCAGGAGCAGGAACACCACGGATGACCGATCGCCACGCGTCCATCGACACGACCCGAGTGCTCGATGCCATCCTCCGACGGTCGATCCGACCCGAAGCATGATCATCCCGACGGTCACCCCTGCCCCCCGCTCAACAGCACAGCAACGAGCCACCACGCGACGAGCCCGATCGCCTCGCCGGGGACGGTCCCCGATGATGCGAGACCGACTCGCCGCCTGAGAGGAGCCTTCGCCATCGCACGTCGACGCTACTTCCGTCCCCAGGACGCCGTCCGGAATCTGCCGCGTACCAACGAGCACATCCGGAAATCCCCCGTTCGCCTCATCGATGAGAACGAGAACATGATCGGGATCGTCAAGACCGAGGACGCCCTCGCCCGCGCCCGCGAAGTGGATCTCGATCTGGTCGAGGTGTCCCCCGACAGCGACCCGCCGGTCTGCCGGATCCTAGATTTCGGCAAGTACCGCTACGAGCAGTCAAAGAAGGAGAAGGCCAATCGCGCCCGCTCCAAGACGGCGGAGATGAAGGAAGTGCGGCTGGGTCGATCCATGAAGATCGATCCCCACGACATCGAGATTCGGCTGAACCAGGCCCGCAAGTTCCTGATGGAGGGGCACAAGGTCCAGATCGTCCAGAACTTCCGGGGTCGCGAGATGCTTCATCGCGAACGCGGCCACGAGCGAATGAAGCACGTGACGGAGACCCTCGAGGACATCAGCAAGGTCGAGACTCCGGCCCGCATGGCCGGTCGCCGCATGACCATGATCCTCGCTCCCGACAAGTCGAAGATCTCCCGGGTCAAGCAGCAGGAGGCGGCCCAGAAGCCGACCGACGACCCCGCACCCCCCGTCGAGGAATCGGCCCTGGACACCTCCACGGATCAGGGCGAAACCACCAGCGAGTGACCGCAACCGGAGAGCGATCGCCATGGCCCGCATCGGAGTGGTTTCGGACATCCACGGCAATGCGAACGCCTTCATGGCCGTCCTCAACCAGCTCGGCCGCCTCGGCGTCGACGAGCTGTACTGCCTCGGCGACATCGTCGGCTACGGGCCGGCTCCGGCCCGCTGCCTCGATCTCGCCCTGACCTACTGCGACCTGCTGGTGCGGGGAAACCACGACGAAGCCGTCTTCATGCAGGACGCCCAGACGAGGTTCAATCCCATCGCGTGGGCGGCCATCGAGTGGACACGTGAGCAGCTGTCCCCACGCGACATCGACGTGCTGCTCCATATGAAGTCCATGGAGACCGGCACCGACGGCGTGACCTGCGTCCACGACACTCCGGTGGAAGACGAGACGGCCTACGTGCTCGACCTGCTCACCGCGTCCGAGGCCCTGGCGGCGCTCCGGACACCGATCGGGCTGGTCGGACACACCCACGTGCCCCGCGTCTTCACGGTGCCGACGGACATCGTCGCGGAGGACTTCTGCCCCCCCGAGGCGATCCGTATGCACATTCCGGTCTCCGGCCAGCCGGTCCCGCTGCCCGAGGGACACCGCTGCCTCTGCAATCCAGGCGCGGTCGGACAACCCCGCGACAACGATCCCCGTGCGAGCTGCGCCCTGCTGGACACCGAAGCCGGCACCTTCACCGTGCATCGGGTCGAATACGACATCGACCAGACGAGAACGGAAACCATCGAGGCGGGGCTGCCGGCGATTCTCGGGGAGCGGCTCTCGCAGGGCGTCTAGAGTTCCCGCTTGGCCCAACCGCCGTGGACGAATCGGGCCAGGAACAGCATGGATCGCACGACCAGTTCGCCGCACAGGGCGATCCAGATTCCCACCAGCCCCATCTCCAGCTTGACACCGAACAACCAGGCCGCCGGCAGTCGGACCAGGTAGCTGGAACAGGTCGTGATGATGAACACCCAGGTGGTATCGCCCACGCCGCGCAGGGCCTGACGCGTGACCATCGAGATCGCGAAGAACACCTGGGTCACCCCGCAGATGATCAGCAGCTTGGGTACCGTCTCCATGTAGACCGGCTCGTCGCTGATGACGGACGTCAGGGCGGAACCGAAGAAGGTGAAGACCAGCCCCATCAGGCCCATGATCACCACGCCGATTCCGACGCAGGTCCAGACCGCCTTGCGGGCCATGGCCAGATTGCCCGCGCCGAGGAACTGACCGGCGATCGCGCCGGCCGCGATGCCGATGGCGAACCCGGGCATGAAACTGAACGCTTCCCACTGCACGGCGATGATGTGGGCACCCTGGAGTCCCTGCCCGGCCTCGGCCAGTTCGGTGGAATCGTCCGAGGATCCGGCCAGCACGTCGCGGGCGATCTCGAAGGAGGCCACCATGCCGATGAACCAGAGGACGACCAGATTCGCCATCCACATGGACAGGCCTTCGAAGAAGTTGGGAATGCCGATGCGCACCACCCGCCACGCCATCTGGGACTGGAACCGCAACCGATGCCAATGCAGCTGCAGATCCTTGATTCCCCGGGTCAGGGCCAGCACCGTCAGCAGCGCACCGCAGGCGAAGCTGATGGTCGATCCCCATGCGATGCCGGCCACGTGAAGATCGAGCCCCAATGGACTGGTCACACCTTCCAAACCCAGCCAGGCGAGGTCCGCGCCGGACAGCAGCCACGAACAGACGACGTTCACCACGTTGACCAGAACGGCGATGACCGAGGGAACCAGTGATTCACCCGCTCCGTGCATGCACATGCCGCCGACCATCATGATTCCGAAGAACGGCAGGCCGCAGGCGATGATTCGGACGTACTGGATGCAGAAGACGCGTGCCTGCTGCTGCTCGTCCAGCAGGGCGAGATCCGCCAGCAAGGGCGCAAGGAACCACATCGCGGCCCCGAAGAGCATCCCCCAGGCGAAACTGATGCTCAGCGCCTGCCCCAACGCCGAATGAGACTGATCGGAATCACCCGAGCCCATCGCCCGGGCGATGAGGGCCTGCCCGCCGATGCCGATGCCGGCCATGGCGATGCCGATCAGCCACCCCACGTAGGATCCCACCCCCAGTCCGTCCAGACTCGCCACCACGATCGATTCGGGCAGCGCTCCGGCCAGGATCTTGTCGAACAGTCCGACCAGCGCCGCCATGAACTGCTGGATCAGCGCCGGCATGGCCAGGATCCAGATCATCAGCGGCAGCGACTTGCCGACGAGACGACCGGAGCGGATCTGACCGTCCTTGCTCTTGTTCTGTGAATCGTTGCTGGACACGGGACGCACAGGGTAGCGAACCCCGCGGGTTCAGGAGCCGGCGTCGGGTTCCTCGGAATCCGACCAGGTCCTGCGCTGCGTCTCGGGAACGAGGCCCGCCGGGGACGAGGGCTGTTCCCTCGTCTGATGAAGCCAGAAGGCGATGTACTCGAACCAGACCTTGTCCCGTTCGTAGGTCGGATAGAGGTACGCCTGCCGGCCCTCGAAGGCCATCGAGGGCTTGTCGAGCCCTTCGTACCAGCGCGACCAGGCCACACGATCCGTGCCCCACGACTCCCCGGTCAGGAGGAACAGGGATTCGGCGGCGTTGAGGTTCACCGACAGCCGACGATCATCCAGAGCGACCAGCAGCGCCTGGAAGACATTGTCCTCGGGGTACTGCCCCAATGCCGTTGCCACCGCCGCCTTGACCTCGCCGTCGTCATCGGTCGAAGTGACGACCTTGAGCATGGGCGCGACCACCTCCGGATTGTGGAGTCGCTGCAGCGCCTTGGCGGCTGTCCAGCGGACGTTCTGACTCTCGGTGACCCCGGAATCCAGCCAGGGGACGATCAGGACCGCATCGCTCGGACGCCCGTGACGTCCCAGGGCGGTGATTGCCGCCGCACGCACCAGCGGATCGGTCTCGTTCTCAACGTAGTCCCGGTACATGTCCAGGTAGATGTCGGCTCCGCCGAAGGGCGCATTGGCAAGAAGCACCACACCCTCGCGCCTCAGATCCGGGTTGTACGGATCCAAGGCCTCCAACGCCGCTTGGCGCGGAGTCTTGGGCGTGAAGACCTCACCCAGATCGCGGAAGTCGTCCGTGACGCATCCCCCCGCAAGCGCGGTGGAGGCGAACAGGACGGGTACGGTGGGACGGCACCTCATGCCGGCAGTATAGACGGTTGGAGCCGGGGACTCGGAATCAGTCCACGTCCGCCACGGGCTGATAGGCCTTGATGACGTCCGCCTGCACGTTCGGAGGCGTGTTCTCGTCGTGCGAATACTCCATCGAATAGCTCCCTGCCCCGGCGGTGATCGACTTGAGCTGGTTGGAGTAGCTCATCACCTCCGACAACGGAGCCTCGGCGTACATCACGGCCAGATTCCCCGGCAGCACATCGGTCCCCTGGATCCTGGCCCGGCGACCGGCGAGATCGGAGGAGATGTCTCCGATCATGTCCGAGGGCACCGTGATCTCCATCTTGACGAAGGGCTCGAGAAGGACCGGAGTGGCCTTGTTGACCGCATCGACGAAGGCCTTCTTGCCCGC
Source organism: Phycisphaerae bacterium (assembly GCA_002716385.1). Taxonomy (GTDB): domain Bacteria; phylum Planctomycetota; class Phycisphaerae; order Phycisphaerales; family SM1A02; genus UBA1668. The sequence continues at coordinate 109,747 of PBAX01000029.1, forward strand.
GGTCACGAAGGCGATCTCCTTCGAATCAACCGGATGATGCTTGCCGTCGTACACGGCAACCCGGACGTTCTGCAGCGGGTATCCGGCGACGGCGCCGGATTCCATGACCTGGCGAACTCCCTTCTCGATCGCGGGCAGGAACTGCTTTGGCACGCTGCCGCCGAACGTCTCGTCGGCGAAGACCAGTCCGTTGACCATGTCGGCATCCTCGAGGTCGGCAGGCTCCACCCGCAGGTAGACCTCCCCGAACTGCCCGGATCCACCGGTCTGCTTCTTGTGCCGATGGTGCCCCTCCGCCTTGCCCGAGATCGTCTCCTTGTAGGCCACCTTCGGGGGACGGGTGTCGATTCCGACGCCGTAGCGGTCCTCCAGCATCTTGAGCTTTGTGCGGAGATGAAGTTCGCCGAGACCACGCAGCACGGTTTCGTGGGTGGCGGCGATCCGCTCCATCTCGAGCGTCTGGTCTTCGGCGATCATCTTGGAGATGGCCTCGCTGAGCTTTCCTTCGGCCCCCTTGGAGGTCACCTCGATCGCCAGCCCGAACATCGGCTTGGGTTGGGGAATGGTCTTGAGGACCATGGGGTTCCCCGATTCGTTGTGCAGGATGCTGCCGTAGTGCAGCTCGTCGATCTTCGAGACGACGCCGATGTCGCCGGCGATGATCGAATCGAGGTCGGATGATTCACGCCCCTGCATCTTCATGACGCTCGAGACGCGTACCGGCTTGCGTTCATCGTCGAGGCGCGGGCTCTCACCGCCCTTGAGCACCCCCTGGTGTACGCGGATGTAGCCCAGCTTCCCGACAAAGGGATCCGATGCGACCTTGAACACATGGGCCAGGAGACCGTCTCCCGCGTTCTGGGAGGCCTTGATCTCCTCGCGAGCGTCGCCGGAACCGCGAACGAAGGTCGCACGATTTCCATCCACCGGACTGGGAAAGAGTTCGGCGATCTGATCGAGAAGCTCAACGACCCCGATGCCCTCGCGGGCACTGGTGAACATCACCGGAATCAGATGCCGATCGATCATGGCCTGCTTGAACGGTGCCAGCAGGGAGGCCCCGTCGACCTCACCCTGCTCCAAATACTGCTCCATGAGCTGCTCGTCGGTCTCCACCACCTGGTCGATGATGGCGGTGTGGAAGTCGGACATGTCACCCAGATCGCATTCACCATCGCCGGACAGGAAGCAGCGGGCCACCGAGGTGCCGCCGCCCGAGGGCACGTTGATGGGGACGCAGTTGCTTCCGAACGCCTCCTGAATGGAGCTCAGCATCCCCGCCAGATCTCCGGTGTCGTCGATTTTGTTGATCACGATCGCCGTGGGCACCCCGTGCTCGGCGGAACGGGTCATGGCCCGACGCGTGATCGGCTGGATGCCGGCCCCCGCATCGACCACCACCACCACCGTCTCGACCGCGGCGATCGCCCCGATGGACTTCCCGAAGAAGTCGGCCCGCCCGGGGGTGTCGATCAGATTGAGATGGCACCCGGCATGATCGAGGTTCACCAGGGCACTGTCGACGCTGTGCTCGAGTTCCTTCTCGAGATCGTCGAAGTCGCACACCGTACTCCCATCCTCGACCCGCCCCGCCCGGGGGATCTTCTTGTCCTCGACGAGCATGGATTCGACCAGCGTCGTCTTGCCCGCGCCGGAAGCCCCCAGGAGTGCGATATTACGGATCTGATCGGTGGTGTACTTCGGCATGGCTTCCCTTTCTCCTGGACTGAACCGCCCTTCTTCCCTAGGGCACGGACTCAAATAGAATAATCAATGGATTTCACCAACTCTAGGCCCCCCACACCCGTGTGAGCCCGCATTTCCCATGAACGAACCACTCATGCACATCGTGCTGCTCGCACCGCAGATTCCCAACAACACCGGAAACATCGGTCGCACCGCGGTGGCCGCGGGATGCCGGCTGCATCTGATCCACCCCCTCGGCTTCGATCTGGACGAAAAGGCCAGAAGGCGGGCCGGGCTCGACTATTGGAACCACCTCGATTGGCGTGAACACGATTCGTGGGACACCTTTCTCGATCGGGAACGGCCCGAACGACTGCGGCTCTACACGACCGGAGTCGACCGCCCGCACTGGGAGTCGGACTTCCAGCCGGGCGACTATCTGCTGTTCGGACAGGAAACGGGAGGCGTACCGGATCGGGTGCACCACGAGGTCGTTCGCAGATGGGGACCGGAGAGCCGGGTGACGCTGCCGATGCGACCCGAGGCGCGCAGCCTCAACCTCGCCACCTCCGTGTGCGTGGCGGTGTACGAGGGGATGCGTCAGCTTCAGTGAGGGAGCGGATACCGACTGCAGAGGGCACGGACTTCCTCGCGAACGGTCCGGCAGGTGGACTCGTCCCCCTGGGACCCCATCACCCGATCGAGCAGCTCGGCCACTTCGACCATGGCGTCCTCGTCGAAGCCGCGGGTCGTCAAGGCGGACGCACCCAGCCGGAGACCGCTGGTCACCATCGGCGGACGAGGATCGTTGGGAATACCGTTCTTGTTCGTGATGATTCCCGCGGACTCCAACCAGCGCTCCGCATCGGCCCCGGTCAGAGCGGCGTCACGCGGCTGCAGATCGACCAGCATGAGATGGTTGTCGGTTCCGCCGCTGCAGAGTCGGTAGCCGCGCCCGACGAGAGCAGAGGCCAGGGCACGGGCATTGGCCACGACCTGCGCCGAGTACGTCTTGAAGGAAGGATCAAGGGCCTCGCCGAATGCCACGGCCTTGGCCGCGATGATGTGCATCAAGGGCCCCCCCTGCGAACCCGGGAAGACCTTGCGATCAACCAGCTTGGCCACTTCCTCGTCGTTGGTCAGCACCAACCCGCCCCGGGGGCCGCGCAGGGTCTTGTGCGTCGTCGTCGTGACGACGTGGGCATGGGGCAGGGGCGAAGGATGCACGCCCGCCGCGACCAGACCCGCGATGTGGGCGATGTCCGCCATGAGCACTGCGCCCACCTCGTCGGCGATGCGGCGGAACGCCTCGAAGTCGATGGTCCGCGGATAGGCGGAGAAACCACAGATGATCATGTTCGGCTTCGTCTCGCGGGCGATGCGCCCGATCTCGTCGTAGTCCAGCAGTTCGGTCTCTGGATCCAGGTCGTACTCGACGATGTCGTAGAAGGTTCCGGAGAAGTTGGGCTTGAGCCCGTGACTCAGGTGCCCGCCCGACTTGATGGGCAGCGAGAGAATGCGGTCCCCGGGCTTGCACATGGCCATGAACGCAGCGACGTTCGCATTAGCTCCGCTGTGGGGCTGCACGTTGGCGAAGCCGCATCCAAAGAGCTCCTTGGCGCGATCGCGGGCGAGGTCCTCGATCTGATCGTGGAACTCACAACCTCCGTAGTAGCGCTTACCGGGATAGCCTTCGGCGTACTTGTTGGTAAGCCACGAACCGGCAGCGTGCATGACGGCACTGCTGACATGGTTCTCCGATGCGATAAGCTCGAGCGTCGTCTCCTGGCGGCCCGCCTCATCGGCGAGGAGTCGTGCCACGTCCGGATCCTGCTGCTCGAGAAGCTGCAGCAGGTTCTGGGACATCCGGTCGAGATTGTTCATAGGGTGGGATACCTGTGTCATGTCTACATGGTACCCCGGAACCCGGCGGAAACCACGTGACGGCGGACCAGATACAATCCTTCCATGCTGGCCTGGCGCCGAATCCCGACGCACATCGGCGACTTCCTCCTGGGCCGTCGCTCCGATGGCACACTTGCGACGGCATGGCCCGACCATGTGGACAGCCCCTGGCCGGCCCAGAGCAGTTGGTCCCCCACGTGCCTGCCGGCCATCGCCACGGCGATCTCGGAGTTCTTCGACGGCGATACCGCCGCGCTGCAGCAACTCGAGCTGCCGTTGCCTCCCGGCCCTCCCTTCTATCGGGCCTGCTGGCAGGCCTGCCGCCGCATCCGACCCGGAACGATCCGGACCTACTCCGAACTGGCTGCCATGGCCGGACATCCTCGGGCCGCCCGAGCCGCCGGCGGCGCCATGCGGGCCAATCCCGTCCCGATCCTCACCCCCTGCCACCGCGTCGTGGCGTCCGGCTCCGGAATCGGCGGATTCGCGGGCAGCACCACCCCGGGCGGCAGTGCACTGGAACTCAAGCGTCGCCTGATCGCGTTCGAACGGTCCACCGGGACCGCGGCGGGATCTCTGGACAAGGAGCATCGATCATGCGCGTGACAATCGTCGGAAGCGGATACGTCGGACTGGTGACCGGTACCTGCCTGGCCAACACCGGCAACGAAGTGACCTGCCTGGACCTCGATGCGAAGCGCGTCGAGATACTGCGTCGCGGCGAGTGCCCGATCTTCGAGCCGGGCCTGACCGAACTGATGAACCGCAATGCCCAGGCGGGACGCCTGCGCTTCACCGGCGAACCGGCGGATGCATACCGCGATGCACAGGTGATCTTCATCTGCGTGGGGACGCCCACCGGCGCCGACGGCTCGTCCGACATCTCGGCGGTGGAACGGGTCGCTCTGGACATCGCATCGGCCCTCGAGGAGCACCTGCCCTCCGACCACCCCCTGATCGTGGTGAAGTCCACCGTTCCGGTGGGCACCACCCAGCGGGTCGGAGATCTGATTCGCGAGCGGACCGGCACACCGTGCTCGATCGCGGACAATCCGGAGTTCCTCAAGGAAGGCGACGCCATCAGCGACTTCCAGAAGCCCGATCGGGTCGTCTGCGGCGTCGAGGACGATCGCGGGCGGCGACTGCTGGAGACCCTCTACGCCCCCTACGTCAATCAGGCGAATCCATGCCTCTTCATGGACATCCCTTCCGCCGAGATGATCAAGTACGCCTCGAACGCCATGCTGGCCTGCCGCATCTCCTTCATCAACGAAATGGCGATCCTCTGTGATCGGTACGGCGCGGACATCAGCCAGGTCCGCGAGGGCATGTGCGCCGATCGCCGCATCGGCCGAGAGTTCCTCAATGCGGGTCTGGGCTACGGCGGCTCATGCTTTCCGAAGGACACGTTGGCCGTCATCGAGATGGGCCGCAAGGTCGATCGCCCCAGCGTTCTCAACGAGGCCGTCCACGAGGTCAACCAGGCACAACGCCGCTGGTTCCTCGACACCATCCTGTCCACGATGGGCCCGGACCTCTCCGGACTTCGGATCGGCGTCTGGGGCCTTGCCTTCAAGCCCAGAACCGACGACATCCGGGAGGCGCCCGCCCTCGACATCATCCGCGGCCTGCTGGAGGCCGGAGCCACGGTCACCGGCTACGACCCCGTGGCGATGGACAACGTTCGGGAACTGGACATCCCCATGGAGTTCGGTCGGGACCTGTACCACACCGCTTCGCAGGCGGATGCCCTGGTGATCTGCACGGAATGGAGCGAATTCCGCTCCCCGGATTTGAAGCGACTTCGAAACAACATGAAGTCACCGCTGATCTTCGATGGTCGCAACATGTGGGAACCGGAGGACATGGCCGCAATGGGCTTCGTCTACCGGTGCATCGGACGGCCGCAGGTCGAACCCACCGCCGTGAACAGTTGAGATCCAGTCGCAGGAAGGCCCGCCGAAAACCGCTGCAGACGCGGTTGCAGGCCACCTCATCGTCCCTCTACACTCCATCCCAGCGGCATCGGAAGGCCCGGCGCCGCTGGGGAGACGGCCAATGCATCGCCGAGGTACGGCGGCAATTCGAAATGCACTGACGCGGTGCATGCTGCCCGCGATCCTGGCAGCCCTGACCACGACCGATGCCCTGGCGACCGCCCCGGTGTGCGACAGCGGCACCGCCCCCTCGCCCACGATGTTCGCCCCCCGCTCGGTCCCCGCCGAACTGATCCTGGACCTCTCCTGGCTGGTCTGGGCGATCTGCGCCGGGATCTTCCTGATCATGGAAGCCCTGATCATCTGGTGCATCGTGAAGTATCGCCGCAGCAAGGACGACCGGACCGAAGCCCCCCAGGTCTACGGCAGCAATCCCATCGAACTGGCCTGGACGGTGGTCCCCACCCTCATCGTGTTCGTGCTGTTTCTCGTCTCGGCCCGCACGATCTTTGAAATCGACAAGTCGACGCCGCCGGAGGGGTCCCTGGAGATCACCGTGGTCGGACACCAGTGGTGGTGGGAGTTCGACTATCCCGAGTACGGCTTCATCACCGCCAACGAACTCCATGTGCCCCTGACCCGCAACGGCGAACGCGTCTCGATCTACCTCACCCTCGAGTCCAATGACGTCATCCACAGCTTCTGGGTCCCCCAGCTGGGCGGCAAGAAGGATGTGGTGCCCAACCACATCAACCATCTGTGGCTCGAGCCGACGATGCCGGGGACCTACGTGGGCCAGTGCGCCGAATACTGCGGCACCCAGCATGCGAACATGCTGATCACGGTCGTGGTGCACCCCGAAGAGGACTTCGAAGCCTGGGTCGCCCACCAGCAGAAGGACGCAGTGCACGACATGTCGGTCGCCACCGGGAGGGATCTCTTCCTCCGGACCGCCTGCATCAACTGCCACACCATTCGCGGAACCGTCGCCAACGGCTCCTTCGCCCCCGACCTGACCCACCTGATGAGTCGCAGCGTGATCGGAGCGGGCGTGGCCCGCAACACTCCCGCAAACCTCCACTCGTGGGTCGACGACCCCCAGATCCTCAAGCCGGGCTGCCGCATGCCCTCCATGAAGCTCGATCAGAACGGTGTCGATGAGATCGTCAAGTACCTCCTGACCCTGAAGTAGCCATGACCACCCTCGATCATCCCGGCAATCCGACCCGCATCAAGCCCACCTTCCTGGGCCGGATGCACGAGTGGATCGCGACCGCCGACCACAAGAAGCTGGGTGTGATGTACGTGACGACCGGCCTGATCTTCTTTCTGATCGGCGGACTCGAAGCCACCATGATGCGATGGCAGCTTGCCGTGCCCGGCAGCACGCTACTGTCCCCCAGCGACTTCAACCGCCTGTTCACCATGCACGGGACGACGATGGTCTTCCTGGTCGGCATGCCGATCCTCCTCGGCGTCGCGAACTACTTCGTGCCCCTGCAGATTGGAGCCCGCGACCTCGCCTTCCCCCGACTGAACGCCTTCGGCTTCTGGTTGTTCTTCTTCGGAGGCCTGCTGCTGTACTTCAGCTACTTCGGCGCCCAGGGGCTCTACGGAATGGGATCCGCCCCGGACGTCGGCTGGTTCGCCTACGCGCCGCTCACGGAACGCACCTACTCGCGCGGGCACAGCACCGACTACTGGATCCTCGGCCTCCTGGTCAGCAGCTTCGGATCCATCGCGACCGGAATCAATCTCATCACGACCATCCTGACCATGCGCTGCCGCGGCATGACGTTGATGAAGATGCCGCTGCTGGTCTGGCTGATGCTGATCGATGCGGTCCTGATCATGATCGCGATGCCCCCGCTGGCGGCGGCGCAGGTCATGCTGCTGTTCGACCGCCTGTTGGGTGCCCACTTCTTCGATGTGCAGCGCGGCGGGTCGGCCATCCTGTGGCAGAACCTGTTCTGGTTCTTCGGCCACCCCGAGGTCTACATCCTCATCCTGCCCGCCTTCGCCTACGTATCGGAGATCATCCCCGTCTTCTGCCGCAAGGTCATATTCGGATATCCGCTGATGGTGGCAGCGACGGTGTCCATCGGCTTCATCAGCCTCGGAGTCTGGGTCCACCACCTTTTCGCCCTGGGACTCAGCCCGATGGTCAACACCATCTTCATGGGCTCGACGATGCTGATCGCCATCCCCACCGGGATCAAGATGTTCAACTGGGTGGGCACCATGGTCGGCGGCAAGATCCGGTTCGACACCCCGATGCTGTTCTCGACGGGGTTCCTCGCCCTCTTCCTCATCGGAGGACTCACCGGCATCATGCTCTCCGTGGTTCCGTTCGACTGGCAGGTCAGCGACTCCTACTTCGTGGTCGGCCACTTCCACTACGTCCTGTTTGGCGGACTGGTGTTTTCGATCTTCGCGGCCATCTACTACTGGTTCCCGAAGGTGACAGGGCGGATGATGAACGAGGCGCTTGGCAAGTGGCAGTTCTGGCTGCTCTTCCTGGGCTTCAACCTGACGTTCGGCCCCATGCACGTGTCGGGCATGCTGGGCATGCCGCGACGCATCTACACCTACCACGCGGACCGCGGCTGGGACCTCTGGAACCTGCTGTCCTCCATCGGGGTCCTGGTGCAGATCGCCGGAGTCGCCTTCTTCGTCTGGAACGTGATCCATTCGCTGCGCAAGGGCCGTGAGGCCGGAGCGGACCCCTGGGACGCCTGGACGCTCGAATGGTCCACCGCCTCCCCGCCGCCGGACTACAACTTCGAGGAGATACCCGAGGTCTACAGCCGCCGCCCGCTCTGGGACATCAAGCATCCCGACGACCCCGATTGGAAGTACGAGTAGTCCATGAGCACCCTCAATGCACAACCCGTGGGCGCTCCGACCCCTCCCGACGCCCTGCCGCAGACACTGAACTCCGGCAAGTGCGGCATGCTGTGCCTGATCGCCTCGGAGATCACCTTCTTCGGCACGCTGCTGGCCGTGTACCTGTTCTACATCGGCAAGGACCCGGTGGGCACCCCCACCCCGGCCGAGATGCTCGACGTCTCCGTCGCCCCCCTGAAGGTCGTGTTCAACTCGATCTTTCTGCTCACCAGCTCGATCTGGATCACGCTTGCGGTTCGGCAGCTGGCCCGCGGCAACATCAAGGCCTTCGCCGTGTGGTGGCTGCTGACCATCCTGTTCGGCCTCGAGTTCCTAGTGGGAACCGGCTTCGAGTGGTACGGATTGATCGCCGAGCAGGGCTTCACGATCCGCACCAACCTGTTCGGCTCCGGCTTCTACACCGTGGTCGGCTTCCATGCGGCCCACGTCACCATCGGGCTCTTCCTACTCTCGCTGGTCTTCGTGCTGACCTGCCTTGGGAAGATGCACCAGCGGCACACCGAGAAGGTCGAGCTGCTCTCCTGGTACTGGCACTTCGTCGACGGCATCTGGATCGTCGTCTTCACCATCGTCTACATCATCGGACACTGACTTTCCCCACACCATGACCTCCGAAGACCGAACGAATCCGAACCGCGAAGGCATCGAACTGCCCGCCCCCACCTCGGCGCCGTTCGTCTGCGCCTTCGGGGTGACGCTGATCTTCGCAGGCATCGTGACGAACTGGGCCGTGAGCATCGTGGGATTCGTCCTCGGCATCGTCGGAGCCATCCGATGGTGGCACGAGGTCCTGCCCGACAACCGGAAGGAATGCCTCCCCATCGACGGCCGACGCCCCACGATCGAGGTGAGCCCGGGCGGCGTCGCCCATCTCATGACTGCCGAGAGCCCGCACCGCGCCCGGATCCCCCTGGAGATCCATCCCTACGGGGCCGGCGTCAAGGGAGGAATCGCCGGTGGCATCGCCATGGCGATCGTGGCCGGCGTCTGGGGATGGGTCGATCAGTCAAGCATCTGGTATCCGGTCAACATCCTGGGAGCCACGGTGCTGCCGGACTTCGCGCACGAGAACGCCACCCAGCTCGCCCAGTGGCATACCGCCGCATTCGTCCTCGGTCTGGTGATTCACGCCTGCATGTCGCTCATGATCGGACTGCTCTACGGCGTGATCCTTCCCATGATTCCCCGGTTCCGACTGGGCTTCGCCGCGGTCGCGGTCCCTCTCATCTGGACCGGACTGGCGTGGGCATCCCTGGACATCATCAATCCGCTGCTCAACCAGCAGATCAACTGGTGGTGGTTCATCGGATCGCAGGTTGCATTCGGTCTCGCGTGCTGGTTCGTGGTCTCGCGCAGCGAACGGATCGGAACCATGCAGAACTGGTCGATGCTCGAGCGGACCGGCATGGAATCGCCCGGAATCCGGGAGATGGGAGGCGACGGATGATTCGCTTCCCCCTTCGAGCCGCCAGCGTGCTGCTGCTGCTGTCCACCGGCGCCTGCGACTGGATGCCCGGCAAGCCCACCCGCGAGGAGGAGCCGGTGATTCCCGCCGATGTCCACTCGTTCAACACCCTCTACCGCAACAACTGTTCGGGCTGCCACGGGGCAAACGGCCAGCTCGGTGCGGCCCGCCCGCTCAACGACCCGCTGTACCTCGCCCTCGCATCCGACGAGTACCTCCTGAAGATCACGAACGACGGTGTGACACACACGCTGATGCCCGCATTCTCCATCGCCAACGGTGGCGGGCTGACCGACACCCAGGTGCACGAGGTCCTCGACGGCATCCGAAGGGCCTGGGGACCGATGGCGGATTCATCCTCCCTGACTCCCCCCTCCCTGATCAGCACGACGGTCGGCAGCGTCGAGCGCGGACGCGGGCTCTTCACCACGTACTGCAGCGCCTGCCACGGACCCGACGGCGGTGGCGGTGCCGTCGCCGGTTCGGTCGTCGACTCTTCCTTCCTCGCGATGACCAGCGACCAGGCGCTCCGGTCGGCCATCATCTGCGGACGCCTGGATCTGGGCATGCCCGACTGGAACGGAACCATCAACGGCATCGAGCATCGCCACCGGGCCGGGCTCGCTCCGCTCGACGACCAGAAGATCTCCGACCTCGTCGCCTTCCTGACCTCGCACCGTGTGGAGTTCCCCGGTGCCCCCTTCCCCTCACTGACCGACCCCCGAGACACGGACTGACCGATGCCCGAGAACTTCGACTACAAGGAAGCCCCCGACCTCCGCATGCTCGGAGAAGGAGACGGACCGGAACCGTCCCGCCGCGGGCTGCTGTTCTGGCTCGGGGCCGGAATGATGGCCACGGTCGGATTCCTGGTCACCCTTCCGATCATCGGCTACGTGTTCGCGTCCTTCAAGCGGAATGCCTGGCAGGCGTGGGTCGAACTGGTGCCCGGCGAAGTCGATTCCTACCCCAAGGGTCAGACACGACTGGCCCAGTTCCGCAACCCCGCCAAGTTCGACGTGACATGGGACGGCTACACCGCCGACATCCCCTGCTGGGTGCGCCGGGAGGAGAACGGCACGTTCACCGTGTTCGCCATCAACTGCACCCACCTGGGCTGCCCGGTCCGATGGTTCCCCGAATCGAATCTGTTCATGTGCCCCTGCCACGGGGGCGTGTACTACGCCGACGGCTCCCACGCCGCGGGCCCACCCCCCCGCGGACTCTACACGTACGAGGTCGACCAGGATGCGGCCGCCAAGGGCAAGCTGCGCATCCTCGCCGGCCGTCTCCCCACCCTCCAGGAGCCAACCTGATCCATCCGCACGATGGAATGAACCCATGAAGAATCCGATTCTCAACTGGTTCGAAGAGCGACTCCGACTCGAAGAGGTCCTGGGGCCGGCGATGACGCACACCGTGCCGCGCTCGGCCAAGTGGTGGTACGTGTTCGGCAGCGTGACCCTAACCTGCTTCATGCTCCAGATCGTGACGGGCATCTGCCTCTCCCTGGTGTACGTCCCCTCGGCGGACGAGGCCTACGCAAGCCTCGAATACCTGAACTACAGCCACCAGATGGGATGGTTCCTCCGCGGCATGCACGTCTGGGGTTCGCATCTGATGATCGCCTCCATGACGATCCACATGCTGCAGGTGTTCTTCTACGGAGCGTTCAAGTACCCACGCGAACTCACGTGGATCGTCGGCGTGCTGCTGTTCGTCTGCACGCTGGGAATGGGATTCACCGGACAGGTGCTGCGCTGGGACCAGGACGCCTACTGGGGACTGGGCGTGGGCATGGCCATGGCCGGACGCGTTCCGTTCATCGGCCCCGAACTGGTCTACTTCGTGCTGGGTGGCCCCATCATCGGAGGCGAGGCGCTGTCGCGGTTCTTCGCCCTGCATGTCTTCGTGCTCCCGGGCACCCTGTTCCTCCTGATCGGCGCGCACCTCCTGCTGGTGATCAAGTGCGGCATCAACGAGGAGCCGACGCCCGGCTACCTGGTCGACAAGAAGACCTACCGCGAGAAGTACGAACGCGAAGTGCACAAGCGCGGCATGCCATTCTTCCCCAATGCCGCGGGACGCGACATGATCGCGTGCAGCATCGTCATCTTCCTCGTCTTCTTCGGCGCGGCCTTCTTCGGCCCGGCCGGACCCAACGGCGAGCCCGACCCGACGCTGATCCACACGTCACCGCAACCGGACTTCTGGTTCATGAGCGTGTTCGCCGCTCTCGCACTGCTGCCGCCGTACATGGAGACCTTCCTGATCATCGGATTCCCGGTCCTCGCCGCCGCGGTCCTGATCCTGCTGCCCTTCATCAGTGGAGACGGGGAGAAGCATTGGCGGCGAAGGCCCTTCTCGACGATCACCGTGCTCTTCATCCTCATGACGCTCGGAGTGCTCAGCTATCTCGCCTACGTGGCCCCGTGGTCGCCCATCATGAACGCCTGGAGCGGCATCCCGACCCCGGTGGAGTACGTGAAGAACCGGTCGCCGCTGGAACTGCAGGGCGCGATGGTCATCCAGAACAAGCAGTGCCGCAACTGCCACTCGCTCGATGGCCGGGGCGGACGGCGCGGCCCCGAACTCGACGACGTTGCAACCCGCCTGACCCGCGATGAACTGATCCGACAGGTGGTCCAGGGAGGCGGCAACATGCCGGCCTACGGAATGCACCTCAGTCCCCAGGAGGTGACGGCCGTGACCGCGTTCCTGATGACCATGCACCCGGACTGGGAGCACGAGCCCATCGCACGGGAGTCCAACACCCCGCGGGCCACCACGGATCCGGACCCCCCCGTTGATTTCTGATCGCACCCCTTAGCAGGGCTGACCCCGTACCATGACGGCATGGACCCATTCGTCCAGGCCATCTTCTCGTCGTGGAATCTCGACCCGCTGCTGTGGTTCCCCCTGCTGCTGACCGGCTGGGTCTACCTCACCGGCTGGCGATTCATGCGGAATCGGATGCCGGAGCGGTTCACCCGACGTCGGCTGGCCAGCTTCCAACTCGGCCTGGCGACGCTCTGGCTGGCCCTCGCCTCCCCCCTGGACACGCTCGGCAACCTGCTGCTGTCGGTCCACATGACGCAGCACATCCTGATCATGATGGTCGCCCCGCCGCTGCTGCTGCTGGGCCTGCCGGGCATGCCGCTGCTGATGGGACTTCCCAGGGCCGTGCGCAGGCACTGGATCGGCCCCTTCATCGCCTGGCCCGCTCTGCGGCGTATCTTCCACGGCCTCACCCATCCGGTCTTTGCACTGACCGCCTTCACCGTGGCCACCTGGGCATGGCATGTCCCCGTCCTGTACGAACTCGCCCTGCAGGATCCCACGTGGCACAAGATCGAGCACGTGCTCTTCCTGGGCACGGCCCTTCTGTTCTGGTGGCCGGTGATCGAACCCTGGCCGAGCCGGAGCCCGTGGCCGCGCTGGGCGATGATTCCGTACCTGCTGCTGGCCGACATCCAGAACACCGTGTTCTCGGCCTTCTTCTCCTTCTACGAGACCCCCATCTACGAGACGTACCGGACCGCGCCCCGCATCGTCTCGATGACCGCGTTGGAGGACCAGTCGGTCGCCGGCGCGATCATGTGGGTTCCGGGATCGATCATCTTCCTCTTTCCCGTGGCCGTGATCCTGCGTTCGCTCCTGCACCCCAGACTGGTCGCGCCCGAGGAATACAGACTCGCCGCGATCGGGGGGCCGCCCCTTCCCCCGGTGCCCGATGCCGTGTTCCGAAGCGTGGCCCTGCCGCTGCTCGAGTCCCCGCCGCCGGTTCCGACGGCGTCAAGGGAGGAACGGGATCTGCTCCGGATCCGAGGATTGGGGCCCGTGCTCTCCTCGCTGGCATTTCGCAGGACGATCCAGTGGATCCTCCTGCTGCTGGCCGTGGCCGTGGTGCTGGACGGCCTGCTGGGCCCGGACCTGAGCCCGATGAATCTGGCCGGCGTCCTGCCCTGGACCCACTGGCGTGGCATCGTGGTGCTGGGACTCCTGCTGGCGGGAAACATCTTCTGCGCCGGCTGCCCCTTCATGCTTCCGCGGGAACTGGGCAAGCGCATCTTCAAGCCCACGCGACCGTGGCCACGGTGGCTGCGATCGAAATGGATTGCCGTCGCCCTGCTGATCCTCTTCCTCTGGACCTACGAGGTCCTCGGACTCTGGGACAGCCCCTGGTTGACCGCCTGGGTCATCATCGCCTACTTCCTGGCCGCGACGGTGGTGGATTCGTTCTTCCGCGGAGCGAGCTTCTGCAAGTACATCTGTCCCATCGGACAGTTCCACTTCGTGCAATCGACGGCCTCGCCCCACGAGGTGCGGGTGCGGAACGAATCCACCTGTTCGTCGTGCAGCACGCACGACTGCATCTCCGGCCGGCCGGGTGACCCGTCGCTTCGCGGATGCGAACTCGACCTGTTCCAACCCCGCAAGATCGGAAACATGGACTGCACGTTCTGTCTCGACTGCGTCAGGGCATGTCCCAACGACAACATCGGAATTCTCGCCACCCCGCCGGGCCGGGACCTCATCATGGATCCCGTTCGCTCGTCCGTCGGACGGCTCTCGAAGCGCTGGGACCTCGGCGCGCTGGTGGCGGTCCTCGTGTTCGGAGCGTTCGCCAATGCAATCGGCATGGTGGGGCCCGTCCTCGATCGGCAGGTCGCATGGGCCTCGTCGCTGCAGCATGATTCAATCTTCTGGATCGCGACGTGGTGCTTCCTTGCCATTGCGGTCGTCGCCCCCCTCGCACTGCTTCCCCTGGCGGGACTCTGCAGCCGAGCGGTCACGGGACGGACCGTCGACTTCCGGACCATCGTGGTGCGCATGACCCTCGGCTTCGCCCCTCTGGGCTTCGCGATGTGGCTGGTCCACATGCTGTTCCACTTCGTGACCAGCTGGGGCACGATCGTCCCTGCCTTCCAGCGGGTGTTCGAGGACCTCGGCACCACCGTGTTCGGCGAGCCGATCTGGGCCATGTCCTGCTGTGGCCCCATGCCCTCCTGGCTGCTTCCGCTGGAGATCCTGCTGCTGGACCTCGGACTGCTGCTCAGCCTCTTCATCCAATACCGCATCGCCCGCCAGTTCGTACGGGGCGCCAGGCGGGAACTGGCCGTCGTGCTTCCGTGGTGTCTCATCGGGATCGGCCTGTTCGTGCTCGGCATCTGGATCATCTTCCAACCCATGCAGATGCGGGGCACGCTTCTCCCCTGACATGCGAACGACACCCCTCCTATTCCTGGCCTTGCTGCTGCTGATGCTGCTGCTGCCCGGCGCACCCCGGGCCATGGGCGACGGAGGGGTCGTGCGGGCATCCGGCGGCGAGGGTCCCTGGACCATCACCCTCTTCTCGTCCCCGACACCGTTTCGGGCCGGCCCGATCGACCTGTCGGTCCTGCTGCAGCGACCGCAATCGGATGAAGCCGTACTGGATGCCGACGTGAATCTCATGCTGCGACCGCTGGACGGCCAGTCCACCACCATGCTCGTCGAGGCCACCCGGGAGCAGGCGACGAACAAACTGCTCTACGCCGCCCTGCTGGACCTGCCCGCGGGCGGACGATGGCAGGTCGACGTCTCGGTCCAACTCGGCGATGATACGGGTCGACTGTCGGCGACGCTGATCGCCGGCGAGGCGGTCCCGGCCGCCTGGAACTTCTGGGGGTGGCTGGCCATCCCCGCGATCGTGATCCTGCTCTACGCGTGCAACCAGTGGCTGGTGCGAACCCGCCGGCGTGGAGCCAGCTCCAGGAAGACGCAAGTCCCGTGACCCGACCCAACCCACCGCAATCCGACGGCAGCAGCAATCGTTCCGGCTGCCTGGTCATGGCCGCCATCGTGGGCGTGGTCGTGCTTTTCACGGTCTGGCCGATGCTGAGCGCATGGTCCGCGGTCAGCACGTTCGAACGCACCGCCCTCGACGCCGGCTACACCCTTGTGCAGGGTACGGGCGTCGCCCTGGTCACCGACTCCACCCCCACCACCCCCACCTACTTCCGCGCCGTCGATTCGGCTCAGGTACTGGGAGGCGCGGACGCCGACATCGCCGTCTCCTCCGCCGATGCGGTGCTCGACGGCATCTTCCGCGGCAACGTGGCCTTCCTCGGCAAGGAACTCACCATTCTGCCCGGCGCGGTCATCATGGGCGACCTCGAGATCGCCGCTGCCAAGTACGTGACCGTCCGGGGGGAAGTGGTCGGAGAAATCAGGGGTGAGTACCGCCGCCTGTTCCGCCCCCAGCCGACCCCACCCGCGGATCCCGCTGCCGAAGAGCAGGAAACTGCCAACTCGCCATCCCGGTGACTATCATTGAATCGTGCGGTTCAAGGAGCAGCCCCCATGGCCAAGGCAATTGTCGACCCAAACGAATTGCGGAAGTTCGCAACCGATCTGAAGCGGTTCACCGAGGAACTGAACACCCAGATGAACGTGATCAACACCCGGTGCCACACGTTGGGACAGACCTGGAAGGACCAGGAGCACCGCAAGTTCATGGACGAGTTTGAGCAGGCGATGCGGGTCCTGGCCCGGTTCCAGGTCGCGACCAAGGAGCACATCCCGTTCCTGCTCCGCAAGGCCCAGCGGGCCGAGGACTACCTCCAGCAGCGCTGATCACCCACCGCGTACCCAGGATTCCATGCATGGCCGACCGGGCGAACGTCAAGTCCATCAACACCATCGCGGACTTCAGGGCCCGGCTGAAGACCTACATCGATTCGGCCCGCACCACCATCTCCGAAGCCCACACCGACGTGCTGCGCGTCCAGCGGTGGATCGACGAGACCCAGCACCACCACTGGTCGATGCGACAGAAGAAGTGCCGGCAGCTCCTGGCGAACGCCAGAAGCGATCTGGAGCGGGCCAAGATCAGCCGGCCCGACGCCCACCCCACGACGTTCGTGGACCAGCAGCGCGCACTGCGCAAGGCCAAGGCGAACCTCGAGGAATGCGAGGAGAAGCTGCGGGCGATCAAGCGATGGTCGCACGAACTCGATCGGGAGGGCATGATCTTCAAGGGCCACCTCAATCAGCTCGACCGGGCCGTCGAGGGGGATCTCAACCGCGCCGCCACCTGGCTGGCCAAGCTGGTCGAACACCTCGAGGCGTACGCATCGAGCCCCCCGCCGAAGCTGCCCGAACCCGAACACCCCCTCGAAGCGACTCCGCGTCGACGACGATCCAACCCTGCGGAAGGAGATGTGCATGAGCCTCCCCTCGACGAGGTCGAAGCTCCAGAAGGAGACACGTGACCTGATCGCACGATGGGACCGGACCGCCGAGGAATGGAACGATCCCGTCAGCCGGCGACTCCAGGTCGAATACCTCGAGCAGCTCGAGCGGGCCGTCACCCGCGCGAGCGAGGCGATGGACGCCATGCACGAGGTGATCTGCCGGGCCCAGCGGGACTGTGAATGAACCGGCCGGACCTCTATACTCGAGCCGAATCCCCCAGAGGCTGACTTCCGCATGCAGGACGAACGATATCCACACCGACTGGCCGAACTCGTGGCATCGCTGCGTTCACTGATCGAGCGGTCCGCGACGACGGAGGAGGAGGTCCTGAAGACCTTCCAGCGGAGCACCGCCGGGGCGGACCGGCAGCGGGAAACACAGCGGGAGGAGCTGGCCGTTCAGACCGCATCCCGGCTGGAGGAGCACGTCCGCCAGCACGAGGTCGCCGTGGCCTCGATCGACGCCCAGCGGACCGAGCGAATCGACCACGCCGCCCGACAGTACGAGGACCGCAAGGAGGAGATCGAGGCGGAGGCCCTTCGCATGCGCAAGGAGGCCCGCGCCGGTCTCCAGGAACAGGAATGGCTCGCGGAAAGCGTCTTCGAAGCCGTGGGCAGCGAACCCCAGAAGCGGCTGCAGCTCACCAACAAGGAACTCGAACGCGCGGAAGAACGGGTCGCATCCCTGCTCGAACGATCCGAAGCCTTCCGTCTGCGCTGCAAGCAACCGGTAACCAGACCGTCCGAACATCCACTGGACTCCGAGGTCGATCCGGATCCCGACGCGGCTCTGCAGACGCTCCGTACCGAGATGGACGAGGCGGAGTCGGTCCTCGACGAACTCCACCGGCTGATCCTCCCCCGCTTCTTCATCGGCGCGGTGCCGATCGTGCTGTGCATCCTGATCGGTCTGGTCGGCTGGGGGGTGAGCTTCTCCGTCCTGTCCCTGGACACCGCGACCGCCGTCGCCGACCGGGCGATCTCCAGCATGTGGTTCCTCGCCGCCGGACTCGTGCTGGGCACCGGTGCACTCCTGCTCCTGCGACGCGTCGCCACACGTTCGTATTCCCACCTGAGCCGGCGGTTCGCCGATGAGATCCGACAGGTCGAACACTCGATTCTCGCGATTCGAAACCGCGGGGAGGAGCAGTGCCGGACCGAGGAGGACTCGCACCGCGACCGTCGGGACCGCGAGATCCGCGAGGCCCGCGAGAACTTCGCACCCAAGATCGAACAGGTGTCCCCACGACGCGACCGGCGGCACGAGAAGCTGGATGAGAACTACCAGAGCCTCCTGAAACGCATCGAGGAGCGGCACGCCGAGAAGCATCGCGAGGAGGAGGAACACGACGCCACCGAGCGGGCCGGCATCGCGGACGAGGATGCACGCCTGCGGCAGCAACTGGAATCCTCCTGGGAGGACGCAACCAGGTCGGCCCGACGCGAGCGGGACGAGGCGATGCAGACCCTGTGCGACGAATGGTCCAGCGGCATGGCGTCCCTTCGCAGCAGCTACGACCGGATTCGCTCCGACTTCGAAGCCTGCGGAGCCGCCCCCTGGGAGGACCCGTCATGGGCAGCGTGGACACCGGGCACCGGGTTCAACGGTCTGGTGCCCTACGGAGTCTTTCGGATCGAGCTCGAGACGATGTTCGGCCCCCTTCCGACCAGCGAAGCACTGAACTGCCCGCTCCCGGCCACCATCGAACTGCCCGCGATGCTCGATCTCCCCCGCGCCGCCTCGCTCTTCATCGAATACGGGGAACAGGGGCGGGACGATGCCATCGCCACCCTGCAGAACACCATGCTTCGCCTGCTGATGTCGCTGCCCCCCGGAAAGGCGCGGTTCACGGTGATCGATCCCGTGGGACTGGGGCAGAGCTTCGCGGGCTTCATGCACCTCGCGGACCATGACGAACTGCCGATGATCGAGAAGATCTGGACCGATCCCCGCCACATCGAGCAGCAGCTCAACGATCTCACCGAACACATGGAGAATGTCATCCAGACCTATCTCCGCAACGAATACGAAACCATCGACGAGTACAACACCGCCGCCGGCGAGATCGCCGAGCCCTACCACTTCCTGGTGATGGCGGATCTCCCCGCGAACCTGACCGAGAACGCCGGGCAGCGACTGACCAGCATCGCCCAGACGGGAGCCCGCTGCGGGGTCTACACATTGATGGCCTGCGATACCCGTCAGAGCTTCCCCCGCGACATCCACCGGGAGGACCTGGTCCACACCAGTACCGTGCTGCGATTCGAGAAGGAGCAACTGGTCAACGCCGAGCCTTCGCTCCAGGATCTGCCGCTGTCGCTCGAAGCGCCCCCGGAGGACGCGCTGCTGACCACCCTGGTCCAGGCCGCCGGCCACGCCGCCGAACGGTCCCATCGGGTGGAGGTCCCCTTCTCGGTCATCACGCCCGACGAATCGGATCTGTGGAGCCTGTCGACCGCTTCGGACCTGCGGGTCTCGATCGGCCAGTCGGGCGCCACCCGACAGCAACAACTGGTGCTCGGACGCGGAACCTCGCAGCACGCACTCGTGGCGGGCAAGACCGGATCGGGCAAGTCGACGCTGCTGCACGTGCTAATCACGAATCTCGCGATGTGGTACAGCCCCGACGAGATCGAGTTCTACCTGGTCGACTTCAAGAAGGGTGTGGAGTTCAAGACCTACGCGGACCGCGGACTGCCCCACGCGAGGGTCATCGCGATCGAGAGCGATCGCGAGTTCGGACTGAGCGTGCTGCAGCGCATCGACCAGGAACTCAAGATCCGCGGCGACCTGTACCGCGAACTCGGAGTGCAGGACATCCGAGGGTGCCGCGAGAAACACGACGGCCCCATGCCCAGGATCCTGCTCGTGGTGGACGAATTCCAGGAACTGTTCGTCGACGACGACAAGCTGTCCCAGGAGGCGTCGCTGCTGCTCGACCGGATCGTGCGGCAGGGTCGCGCGTTCGGAGTCCATGCGCTGCTCGGCTCGCAGACGCTGGACGGGGCCTATTCGCTGGCCCGCAGCACCCTCGGCCAGATGGGAGTCCGAATCGCGCTGCAGTGCACCGAGGCCGACTCCTATCTCATCCTGAGCGAGGAGAACGCCGCCGCCCGCCTGCTGACCCGGCCCGGTGAAGCCATCTACAACGACGCCGGAGGCAAGATCGAAGGCAACAACCCCTTCCAGGTCTGCTGGCTCGACGACGAAGTTCGCGACGAATGCCTCGACCGCATCCGGCAGCGCCACCGGGAACAGCCCCCGGCCCGAAGCGAGCCGTTCGTCTTCGAAGGCAACGTGCCGGCCGACCTCGAGCGGTGCACCGAGCTCCAGCAGCAGCTCGAACGCGGCACGACGGACCGGGCACCGTTGACCATCGACGCCTGGCTGGGCGACGCCATCGCGATCAAGGCCCCCACCACCGCCAACTTCCAGACGCACAGCGGAAGCAATCTCCTCCTCGTGGGACAACGGGAGGAGACGGTGACCGCCATGCTGGAATCCATGATGCTGGCCATGGCGACCCAGTGTCCCCACGACGGCCTCGAACTCCATGTGCTGGACGCGCTGCCGGGCGATTCGCCGCAGCAGGGCCGGCTCGCCGCGATGACGTCGCGTCTCCCCCATGTCACGCACGCCGGCACCCACCGGGACGTCGATGAGGCCATGCAACGACTCGGGGGCCTGCTCAACGCCCGACGAAGCGCGGGCTCGACGGACGGCCCGCGCGTCATGCTCTTCACCCACGCCCTGCATCGCCTGCGGGACCTCCGCCGGCCCGAGGACGACTTCAGCTTCTCCGCTCCGGATCCGGACGCCACGGCCAGCGCGGACGCGATCTTCGCCGAGCTGCTCAAGGACGGTCCGTCCCACGGCATCCATGTGATCACCTGGGTGGACACCCTCAACAATCTCAACCGCACCCTCGACCGAAACAGCCAGCGTGAATACGAGATGCGGGTGCTCTTCCAGATGAGCGCCAACGACTCCTCCCACTTGATCGACAGCCCTGCGGCATCGGCCCTGGGAATCCAGCGGGCCCTGTTCAGCAGCGAGGATTCGGGCATCCTCGAGAAGTTCCGACCGTGGGCACTCCCCTCGGAACGGTGGCTGGACGCGACCTGCTCCCGAATCTGAGCACGCCGGAGGCGGAAGCCGCTACCCTACGCACAGCCGGGCGATTAGCTCAGTTGGCTAGAGCGCTTCGTTTACACCGAAGAAGTCACTGGTTCGAGTCCAGTATCGCCCATTGGTCACCCGTCCGATCCTCACCCCGATGCACGCCACCCCGGA